>NZ_JBFDUZ010000001.1:1200000-2400000 GCF_040719145.1 Paenibacillus sp. JQZ6Y-1 | reverse complement strand
TTTGCCTATCGAATCGTACAAAGCATTATTGCCGCAGATCGTCAGTACCACTACTTCGGTGTTCAATGTAGTATGACGAATGTGTTAGATATAATCCAGCTAGTAAAAGAATGGATACAATATTTGGTGGAGAGAGTGTCGACTATTGAACAATGGGCGAATCAAAGATGGAGCAATAGGGAAGCAAACGAATATGATTCAGTAGGACAGTGTTTACGATCAACGGATCGTTTCGTTTACTATAAAGCGTTAGAGCGAAAATACTTTTTGAATAAAGGATTGGAGCAATCGAAAGATTCCTATACGTTGTTTGAATATGTACAAGAAATGCTCGCAACACATCCAAAGATTATTCGATTCGGACCTTTGGAGCAGGGGGAGAGAGGATGAATCGTAATATTGTTTTATTATGGTTGGCGAATACTACATCTATATTTGGAACATCGATCTATACACTGGCTCTGACCTTACTTTCTCTTGAGTATACTCATAATGCGCTCGGAGCAGGGGCGGTATTATTCGCTTCCGTCATTCCATACCTGTTTATTGGAATTATTGGAGGAGCAGTAAGTGATCGTGTTAACCGTAAACATGTAATGATAGTTTGTGATGTTGCAAGGGGTGTTATTACGCTATGGATTCCCATTGCACATAGCTTGGGTATTTTAAACATTTCACAAATTGTTGTGGTAAGCTTTTTAATTACAAGTCTAAGAGCATTTTTTCATCCTGCGAATCAAGCGAGTATACCTGAATTGGCAAATGATAAAAATGAATTGAATAAAGTGAATGCCTATATTGGGTCGACCGAAAATTTAAGTCTTATGTTAGGTCCTTCATTGGGAGGATTGTTACTGCTATTTCATTTTGATGCTACACAATTATTATATGTCGATAGTTTGACTTATTTTATTTCAGCGATACTGATTGTATGTATTAAATATCCAGCTATGCAGTACAGTAAATTGAATTGGGGTCTTCTTTTCTCTAAAAGCAATGTGCTATATGACAGCTGGTCGATTTTTGGATTTATGTTTAAAGGAAATCGTACCATCTTTATTATGATGCTGGCATTTGCTCTTCAACTATTAGTAGGTGTAGGGATATTACAATTAGGAATTCCAGAACTTCTTCAGTTTATCGGAGTAGGCGGAGAGCAAAATCTTGGCTTTGTGATGTCGGCTATTGCATTTTCCGCCATGATATCGTCTCTAGCGCTGGCTAACTTCAAATTGAAGCAACCGATTAAATGGGTGTTTTTTGGTTATACTATTCGGTGCGCAGCGTATGTCATTCTAGCCTATGCTAATAATATAGAAATGGTTTTAATCGCAGCTTGTGTACTTGGATTAGGAAGTACAGTATCTGGAACCACTATGACAACAGTGCTGCAACTTCAGTCTCCTTCCAGCATGCTTGGTAAAGTCATGGCAGTTCGTTCTAGTATTGGCAATGTAGCAGATGCGTTTGCTTATTTGTTTATTGGTGGTCTTTTATCTATATTTAGTTTAGCGGTATCTCTAATCATTGCAGCAATCTACTCTTTTCTCTCGGCTATCTTACTGTATATATGGTGGAAGCGAAGCTGCGATACCAATAATCCTGTTATCAATACAACAGCCAACATATAAATGTATCTATTTTTAAAAGGAGTGAGATGTATGCCAGAAGTATTATTAATTTGCGGTAGCCTTGCTAAAAACGCTCATACCCTTGCATTGCTTGAATATACGGAGCAACGTTTGAAAGAGGAAGGCTGTACCACCCATCTTTGGGATTTGAAACAAAAACCGTTGCCTATGACAGATCCGACCTATCATCATGAACCACATCTTTCTCCCGATCCAGCAGTACAGGAGTTTATTGGGATTTTGCAAAAAGCTGATGTGATTGTGGTAGGTTCTCCGAATTACCATAATTCATATTCAGGCGTTCTTAAAAATGCGATAGATTGGATGAATATGGATCTATGTCGCAATAAGATTTTTGGGTTACTGGCTAATGGAGGCGGAATAAGAAGCACTCAGCCACTGGATCATCTTAGAATTGTGGTACGTGGCTTGCTGGGCTTAGCTATTCCTGCTCAAGTTTCAGCGTGTAATAATGATTTTGTATTAGATAATGATAAGTATGTGATTCAAAATGCAGATATGTTGTTGCGTATGAACGCATTCACAGAGCAATTATTAGATTACGCACATAAGTTTTTGCCAAGTCAATCTATAAAATAATTCAAAATAGACCGATACAATGTATTGTATTGGTCTATTTTTATTTTGCGTGTTTATGCAAGCTTCCTATAAAAATACATATGGATTTGCAAATTCCTTCGCAACTTTTGATAGGCATAAGCGTCTAATTAGTCGTCTGGTAATAATTTGCCGGTACAGCCGTGCTGGGAGTTCGGTAATCAAACTGGGAATGGTAGGGGTGAAGAATGAAGAAATTGGGTTTTTTGATGTTTTTGTTTGTGTTTTTGTGGTCCTTTCCCCATATTGGCGAAGCCGCCACTAGCACAAAAGTTGTACTGAACGGCCAGGAGCTTAGCATTCCGGAGGATGTACAAAATATTGATGGCTCGGTCATGATACCGATCCGCGTCGTTTCGGAAAATCTAGGCTACAAGGTACAGTGGAATCAATCGGAAGGTCGAGTAACGATTGATAGCGACAGTAAGTCAATTCAACTGTTTATCGGTAAAAAATCCGCTGCGGTTGGCAACACAACGTACAATCTGAACACGGCACCTGTCGTTCAGAACGGTACAACACTGGTTCCGATCCGTCTCGTGAGCGAGCAGATGGGTATCGGTCTCAGCTGGAACAACAGCGACAAAATCGTAACATTGACAACTTCGGGTGATGACACCGGCGGAGGAACGAATTCGGGCTCGGGAACAGGTAGCGCCGAAAATGGTCTTGCACTGGTGAATGGCATCAGCTTCAGCGAAAGTCGGTTGCTGGTGACGCTCGACAAGAGCGTAACGCCAAAAGTGTCCAAAATGGATTCGCCGGATCGCATTGTGGTCGATCTGCCTAACACAAACTTCGGTGATGGCTTTGCTGCTCAAGGACCGGACGCAAGTGCAGGACAGATTGCAACAATCGCCGTGCCAAACAACAACAATGTATCTCAAATTCGTTATTCGCAATACAGCACGGACCCATCCAGCGTACGTGTTGTCATTGATCTGAAGAACAAACAAAACTATGAGGTCTTTACCGAAGATAGTCTGCTGATTGTCGATCTGACACCAGACACAGGGAAAACGACCGATCCGACAACAACAACTGGTCCAACTCAGCCGGGTACAGGCGTAGGTGGCTCTGGTAAAAAGGTAGTTGTCATTGATGCAGGACACGGTGATCAGGACCCGGGTGCTATTGGGTCACAAACGACAGAGAAAAAGCTGAATCTAGCGCTTGCTCTGAAAGTGGAAGCTCTGCTCAAGCAGGACCCGAATATTGATGTGATTCTGACTCGCTCGGATGACACCTTCCTTGAATTGAAGGAACGCGTGAAGATTGCCGAGAAGTTGGGTGCAGACGTATTCGTTTCTATTCATGCCAACAGTAGCGGCTCCTCAGCAGCTTCTGGTACGGAAACCTATTATCAACGTGCTAGCAGTAAGAAACTGGCTCAAACGATTCATAAGTATTTTGTGGCAGCGACCGGCTTCAAGGATCGTGGCGTGCAATACGGCAATTTCCATGTTATCCGCGAAACAACTATGCCAGCCGTGCTTCTGGAAGTAGGCTTTATCAGTAACAAAACCGAAGAATCCAAAATGATGGATACGAGCAAGCAGGATCAAGTAGCTGCATCCATTGTCAAAGGGATCAAGGAGTACATGGGCGTATCGTAATCATTTTTGCGTATACCTTATGTCTGCGGCTTGCCGCAAAAGATTGTAGTTTCACCGGCGTCTGTTCCTCTACCGGAGCAACGCCGGTTTTTATGTTGTGCATGGAACATAAGCGTAGATTGCGTTTCTGCGACATGGCGTTGCAGGTGTAAAGTGGAAAATTAATCACACTCTGACGAGATCTGGTTGTGATCGGGTGCGGGAGTCGTATAGCAGGCTAAATGTTTGTTTTAAATGACAATAAAATTGCTGAAATTTCATGTAAAGTTTGCGTGCAATTACAGCCGGAACATGTTAAGATACGAATTGTATTGTCATTGAAGATGGAGCACGAGAGTCTGAAACATAACCCAGCATTCCCATCATCAGGTACCGCGAGACGATACCGTCTGAGTCGTGATTATACATCGCGAGCAGACGGTTTTTTGCAGGAGGAATGAAAATGAATGCCGCTACGGTAAGACATATTCTGGATACGATCGCCGGCATGTTTCCTGATGCACACTGCGAACTTAATCATAGTAACGCCTTTGAACTGACTATTGCGGTACTGCTCTCCGCACAGTGTACCGACGCAACCGTCAACAAGGTAACCGTTGATTTGTTTCAGAAGTACCGGACACCGCAGGATTACCTGAGTGTACCGCTGGAGGAACTGGAACAGGATATACGGCGCATCGGTCTGTACCGAAGCAAAGCGAAGCATATTCAAAACCTGTGCCATATTTTGATCGAAAAATACGGCGGGGATGTTCCGGGTGAGCATGATCTGCTCGTTCAGTTACCCGGTGTCGGACGCAAGACCGCCAATGTGGTGGTGTCCAACGCTTTTGGTGTGCCTGCTTTTGCTGTGGATACCCATGTGGAACGGGTGTCCAAACGACTGGGTCTCGCGAATTGGAAAGACAATGTAATGGAAGTGGAGCGCAAGCTGATGAAAAAGGTGCCGCGTGAGGATTGGACGCAGTCGCATCATCAGTTTATCTTTTTTGGCAGGTATCATTGCAAGGCACAAAATCCCGCCTGCCAGATTTGCCCGTTGCTCGACGTTTGCCGTGAAGGCAAAAAACGAATGAAAACGTCCCTGGTGATCAAAGACAAAAAGGCAACCAAGCCGAGAAAGTCCGCGTCATCGGCCATCGGTCTGCAGGGGAACGAAACCAATACTACAACATAAAAGAGGTCGAACGTTATGAAATGCATTTCCGTCTACACTGACAATTTTGAACAATTCTCGGATATTTTCGAGCAAATCGTATCCGAAGAGTTGGCTGAAAATGAAGAGAAGGTAGTTGAAGGTATCACAGTCAACTATTCCGGCGACGTACCGGAGCATTACATCGAGCGTATGGCACAAAAACGTGATGTCGTTGTTATGAAGGACAAAGGCAGAGGCATCACCATTCTGCAGCACGGCAAACTGTTTGAAATTCTGGTGCCAGTTGCTGAAACGGAAGCGAGCGTAATCTAATTACGAGGCATCCGCAAAGCCTTTCATGCTTGCTCATTTTCCTACGGGAGAATGGCAAGAATGAAAGGCTTTTTTGTGTTTCCGATCCGGCGGATACAGTGATACAATGGATAAAGATTACATCTTAACGATTCACGGGATGCTGATAACAGACAAAGCCGCATCCTGATCCAAACCATTACAGATCAAATGGCGTCTGATGAAACGTATCATTCAGACAGCATACAAAGACGAGACAGAAAGCACGGAGGGACATACTGATGCAAGCGATTACAACGGACAACGAACAATCTTTTGAGCTTGTGCTGGAAAAGCTGGAGGCAGAGTTGCGCCTTCAGGGCAATACCAATGCTGCCCGCAAGGCGGATGAACTGTTAACCAAGTACCGTTCGCATGAACTGGTGCTGGCTTTTTGCGGTCATTTTTCGGCAGGGAAATCAAGTCTAATGAACTGGCTGTGTGGTCATCAGGTGCTGCCAACTAGCCCTGTGCCAACGACAGCGAATATCGCTTCGATCCGCGATGGCGATCCGCGTGCGATTGTGCATACGCATGATGGCGGCACGCTGGATATTGATTTGCAGGAGCTGGACGAATATTGCAAAAACGGCGGTGATTACGAAGCGGTAGAGCTCTGGGATCATGTGCCGCTGCTGGGCAAGCATGGCGTGCTGCTGGATACGCCGGGTGTCGATTCCACCGATGATGCGCATGAAGCGGCAACGTATTCAGCGCTGCACCGTGCGGACGTTGTCTTTTACGTAATGGATTACAATCATGTGCAGTCCGAGACGAATCTGTCGTTTGCGCGTACGCTGTATGAGCGCGGGAAGCCGCTGTATCTGATCGTCAACCAGATTGACAAGCATGAGGATCAGGAATTGCCGTTTACAGAATATAGCCGTGCGGTAGAGCAGGCATTTGCTCGACGCGGTATTGAGCCAGCAGGTGTGCTGTATGTATCACGAATGGCACCGGAGCACGAGTATGGTAAGCTGGAACGTCTACGCTCCTTGATCGGTGAGCTGCTAGTGGATCATCGTCCACTGGTGCATTATAGCGTCTTGCAGGCGGCATGGGAATTGGCGGAGGAGCATGGCAAATGGCTGCGTCAACAGGGCGATCAGGATAAGGTGCAGGCTGAATCCTTGTCTGTTCACTCTACGGATACGCAAGGAGATGTCAATGAGCCAGCCAATAATAGTATGAATCGTAATATGGTAAATGACAGTGCCGATACGCACACCTTCACAACTTCTCTGGATGATTCTCCGTCTCAATCGTCAAATGCGGTTATGTCGGGTGACGATTCGACGTTCTTTTCCGAGGAAGACGAAGAACAGGACGGGGATCAGGAAGAGTATAACGATGATCTGCCAGCTTTGCAGCAGAAGCTGACTATCTTGCAGCAGCAAGAGCAAGAGACGGCTGGGCAATTGACCTCGCTCAAGGATAAATGGGCTTGGGAGATTGGACGACTCGTGGAGCAGGCAAATCTGACACCTTCTGAGCTGCGCGATTTGGCACAGCTGTATTTGGAGGGCGAGCGTCCCGGTTTTAAAAAAGGATTGTTTGCCTCCAAGGAAAAAACATTACAGGAGCGGCAGCAGCGTACAGAAGCTTTTCTCGAAGCATTCCGCAAGCAGGTCACTGCCAATCTGGATGTGCATGTACGTGGACTATTACGCGGCTGGAGCAGGGAGCATGAGCTGTGGAATGAACAGCAGGAATCAGAGCTAACATCATCGCTACCACAAATTAGCGAGCAGGATATTGCGACTGGTGCTGGCAAAGACATGCCGGTATCGGGCGAATATGTATTGAACTATACACGTGCTCTGCGTGAGCAGACCGCAGCGCGCTACCGACGGGCGGCGCTAGATGCGACCGATCGTTTGCTAGACCAGCTTCGTCCTGCCAATGAACAGCAATTGGCTGGCATCCGTCAGCAAGTGCAGCATGTGGAGCAGCTCATTGCGGTACGTTCTGCTGAACTGGAACGAGAGCGCAGGCAGCAAGAACAGGAACAAACCGTACGCGCTATATTACCAGAACGTGAACAAGGTATGCCGTCATGGTTGCCAGCCATTCATGCTGACGCTGCAAAATCAGAACATGCAACTGATGCCACAATGACCGGACAGCAGACGGAAGCGGTCGCTATGGATGCGGATGACAAACAAATGGCTGACTTGCGAGCATCTACCAGTGATGCGGTAGTAGCGGATCATACATCTGCTGCTCAACATAAGAATCATACTGCTTCGCACCATGCGGCTTTAACGGATATCAAAGGGAACGTATCGCTAGACACTGAGCATACTGTAAGCAGCTCATCCGACCGGATGCAGCGTCTGCTTAGTAAGGCAGAGCAGCTTCGTACTGCTGCGGGTTGGATTCATGATATTCCCGGTCTAACTTCGCAGGCAGCCGAATTGCGTCGCCGGGCGGAAGTGATGGAAAATGGTAAATTCACATTGGCATTGTTTGGTGCCTTTAGTGCGGGCAAGTCGTCCTTTGCCAATGCGCTGTTGGGCGGTCCAGTACTACCGGTATCACCGCATCCGATGACGGCGGCGATTACGCAGATTATGTCCTCGGATGAACAGCACCCTCATGCGACAGCAGTTATTTATATGAAGTCCGCTCAGGAGCTGCAAGAGGATATTAGTGGAGCGCTACGACTGCTCGGTTTGCCGGATCGTACACTGGATCAGGATTGGAGTCGCGGGGTATCAGGATTGAACCCTGCGCGCATTCACCCGTCGGCACGGGCGCATTATAACTTTGTGTTGGCTGCTGCGGCAGGCTGGGACAAAGCGCGTCATGAGCTAGGTCAAGCACTGACGGTTGATATGCAGCAATTTCGGGGGTATGTATCGGATGAGCAGCAGTCGTGCTTTGTACGCCGAGTCGATCTGTATTATGATTGCCCGCTGACGTTGCAGGGCATGGTGCTAGTTGATACGCCCGGAGCGGATTCGGTCAATGCGCGCCATACGGGCGTTACATTTGAATATATGAAATCCGCGGATGCGCTTGTATTTGTGACGTATTACAATCATGCCTTCACCGCTGGTGATCGTCAGTTGCTGGAACAGCTTGGACGGGTCAAAGGAAGTCTGGCACTAGATAATATGTTTTTCATCGTCAACGCGTCCGATCTGGCTTCATCAGAAGAGGAGAAGCAGCAGGTCGTCGGGCGTATTCAGCAGGAGCTGAATGGTGCCGGCATTCGCGAGCCGCATATTTATTCGTTGTCGAGCCGTCGCGCACTACAGGGGCAGGATGAAGGATTCCGTGCCTTCCACCATCACTTCATGTCCTTTGCTGATGAAACGTTGGCGGGATTGGCGGTGCATGCTGCTGATGAGGAGCTGCATCGGATTCATGAGGTGATTATTTCGTGGCAGGAAGCCGCGCAGCGCGGGGAAGCTTATCGCGCCGAACGCCGTCAGCAGCTAATTATGGAGCAGGCGGAAGCGAATCGCACCATTTCTGCGATTGCTGAAGCTGAGCCGGATCGCCGCATTCAGGAGGAAAGTGCAGAACTGTTATTCCATGTGCGGCAACGTCTGAAGCTCAAGACGCTGGATTGGATTCCCGAAATTTTTAACCCGGCACAGCTTAATCAGGAATCCGCAGATTTGAAGGCTGACTTTGCCGCCTGTGGACGTGAATTGCAGCGCCGTCTTGGCATTGAGCTAGAGCAGGAAGTGCTAGCTACAACATTACGGATGGAAAAGGCGGCACGCCGCCTTATTATGGACCGGATGCAGACGTATGGACGAGAAGCAGAGAAGCAAGCACCGGGCTTACGTTTATCGCCATTTGAACCGACTGATTGGCAGACGCCAGAATTACCGCCACTGCTAGCAGGCGAAACGCTCAACTGGAAATCGTTCTGGCCCCTGTTCCGCAATCCGCGTTATTTCTTCGAGCAGGGCGGACGGGATAAGGTTCGTAATCAGCTCAGTACCGAACTGGATCAATTGATCGGCAAGCTGCTGGATGGGCAGCGTGACCGACTGGCTACGTATTATATTGATGGTTTAGGTGGACGACTACAGCAGACGGCAGAGGAGTTACAACGCCAGATTTCCGAATGGGCAGAGGGTACGGAAGCTTCGCTGCAAATGGCAGATGGACCGGAGCGCTGGCAGCAGCTGGCAACCCGATTGGAGCAATTGCATGTCCCTACCAGTCAACCCACAGCAGGACGTTAAGCCGTAAGGAACGAGATCGTAAGCAGAAGCTTGTAAATGAGATAATCACCATATAATGATAGAAGGTTGTTTCCCGAAGCGGAAAGAACCTTCTTTTTTTATATATCATATAGTTCCTTATTATTATATATAATCGGTTCATTTGTTTATAAAATAATAACTTAAAAACGTTATTTAAATTTGAAATTACAACGCTTTTACTTTGCATTTGGACTCTAAAGTTTACAAAAATCATGGCACTCGATTAAATGGGTGGGATTGCGAGAATTTGGCATGATTTCATTATAATTCACCTATTACATATTGATTATGGGACTAAGCTGGTAGCAAGGGCTGTAAACCGACCTGTATCGTCTTTGCGGCAGGCTTGACGCGGTGGTAAGCTTCATTATGCTAAATAACCTGACAGGTGATTGAAGGAGGCGCAACATGGACGTTCTCAGGCAACTGCAAGCCTTTTACAAGGAAAAAAGGAGTTATTTGTATCTCTCCATTTTCTGTCTTGCAACCGCTACCGCTCTCGGACTGGTGTACCCGAATCTGCTTAGATACCTGATTGACGATATTATCAGGCTCAGGCGATTTGATCAGGTGCCTATGCTCGTCATAGCCCTGTTTGCCGTTACATTGTTAAAGGCATTCATGCAATTCATGCACGGATTTTTTGGAGGTCGGTTGGGCAATTACCTCGCGTATCGACTGCGTAACGCTTGCTACGAAAAGCTTCAGTTTTTATCCTTCCGTTACTACGACACCGCCAAAACAGGAGATCTGATGTCACGGCTGACCGGTGATCTGGAGGCGATTCGCAACTTTATCGGCTTTGGATTTGCGCAGCTGTTGAATGTGTTCCTCATGGTCATCTTCGGCTCGATTGTCATGTTCTCACTCAATTGGCAGTTAACGTTGGTCACGCTTATTTCCATTCCATTTCTAGTCTATGTTGCGCTGCGGTTTGAATCGCGCATTCATCCGGCATTTCAGGAGATGCGACTGGCGCTTAGCTCACTTACAACAGCGGTGCAGGAAAATATAACGGGTGTACGCACGGTCAAAGCATTTGCCCGCGAACCGCATGAGGTAGACAAATTCTCGCTGCGCAATGAACGGTATCGCACGAATCAGGTGTTTACATCGACACTGTGGAGTCGGTATTTTCCGGTAATGGAACTATTGGCTTCGGTATGTATCGTTATATTACTCGGCTTCGGCGGAACGCTCGTAATTAACGGGGCGATGACGCTAGGGGAACTGGTAGCTTTTTTCACCTTGATCTGGTACATTATCGGACCGATGTGGGGGCTTGGCTTTCATATTAACAACTATACGCAGTCCAAGGCATCGACGGAGCGTATTTTAGAAATCCTGAATCAACATATCGAGGTTAGCGATGCAGAGAGCGCCAAGCCACTGCAACCGAGCGAAATGAAGGGGCATGTGCAGTTTGAGCATGTAACATTCGCGTACGGCAACAAAATGGCAGCCGTGGTAGACATCAATTTGGATGCGCCACCGGGCTCAGTGATCGGTTTGCTCGGCGGTACGGGCTCTGGTAAATCGACGATTATCCAGCTGCTGATGAGAGCGTATAACGTCAATGAAGGACGGATTTTAATCGACGGCATCGAAATTGGCAATATCCGTATTGAGGATTTGCGCGCTAGTATATCGTCTGTTTTTCAGGAAACCTTTCTGTTCTCATCCACGATTAAGAACAATATTGCGTATGGCATTAATGAGGTGAGTATGGATGAGGTTGTCCGTGTTGCCAAGCTTGCCAAAGCGCATGATTTTATTATGGAAATGCCGAATGGCTACGATACGATTGTTGGGGAGCGTGGACTTGGGTTGTCCGGCGGACAAAAGCAGCGTCTCGCCATCGCTCGTGCGCTACTGAAAAATCCACGTATTCTCATTCTTGACGATGCAACCAGTGCGGTCGATATGGAGACCGAGCACGAGATTCAGTCTGGTTTCCAAGAGGTTATGAGGGGACGCACAACCTTTATCATCGCTCACCGCATCTCGTCGCTACGACATGCGGATGAAATTCTCGTACTGCAAGAAGGACGTGTCATTCAGCGTGGTAAGCATGATGAATTGATCGCAGTGGAAGGGTTGTATCAGGATACGTATAAGGTACAGTATGCCGATCATATCCAGCGTATGCAGGAGCAAGCGAATAGATCCAATGCCACATTGGATCAATCGACCGTCGATGCGGTGCAGAGAGAACGTCATCAACAGGCTCAACACGACGAAACCACTCCTGCATCGACTGAAGAGGAAGAAACCACATGGAAACATAATCAGCCATCGACAGATAGGGAGCAGGTGAGACCGCATGAGTAATCCGTCCATGAACAATACATCCATTGATAGCCGCCAAAAGGTAAACGATACCTCGTCCGTACGCGTAGAGGATCGGTTCGTCTATCAGGATGATGAACTGATCGACAAAGCGTTTAACTGGAAGCAATTCAGCCGCCTGTTCGGATACATGAAGCCATATGCGCGTCAAATCCTACCATTTATTCTACTGATGATGGTACTTGGAACGATTACCAAGCTGTCGGTTCCGCTGATCACGGGAGCGGCGATTGATCGGGCGATTCAGCCCGCGAATGGTCAACCAAGTCTCGGTCTGCTGTACGGCTTGACCGCGCTGGCGCTTGGATTGTATCTCATTCAGTGGGTCGCCAATGCGTATCGGATCAAATATACCAATATCATCGGTCAGCGTGTGATCTATGATCTGCGTAACGATCTGTTCACGCATATTCAGCGGCTATCGTTTTCCTTTTTCGATAAACGACCTGCCGGTTCTGTGCTTGTACGGGTCACCAATGATGTGAACTCGCTTCAAGATCTGTTTACCAATGGTGCGGTTAACGTCATGATCGACTGTGTACAGCTGATTGGTATCGTTGTGATTCTGATGCTGATCAACTGGAAGCTGGGGCTTGCTGTCATTTTGACGGTGCCGATTATGTTCTTCGTATCGACCAAGCTGCGCAAAGTGATTCGCCGTTCGTGGCAGGAGGTACGGATGAAGAACTCGCGTATCAACTCCCATTTGAACGAATCGATTCAGGGTATTCGTGTCACGCAGGCATATACACAGGAAAAGCAAAACATGAAATACTTCGACAACATGAACATGTCCAGCAAGCAGTCATGGGACAAAGCCTCCGCTCTGAACCAAACCTTCGGACCGTTGATTGAAGTCACCGGTGGACTTGGCTCCATGATCCTGTTTGGCTTCGGTGCAACGCTCATCGCCAGTGGCGAGATCGAGATCGGTATTCTGGTTGCGTTCGCCAACTATGTCAGCAACTTCTGGGACCCGATCAACCGTCTAGGAAATATGTATAATCAGCTGCTGGTAGCGATGGCATCATCGGAACGCATTTTTGAATTTATGGATGAAAAGCCGTCCGTCGCCGACAAACCAGATGCCCAAGTATTGCCGCGCATCCGAGGTGATATTGTATTTGAAAAAGTCATTTTCGAATATGAGCCGGGTCGTCAGGCGCTAAAAGGCATCGACTTGAACGTCAAGGCTGGACAATCCATTGCACTGGTTGGTCATACCGGCTCCGGCAAATCGACCATTATCAATTTGATCAGTCGTTTCTATGACATCAAAAGCGGCAAAATCACTATCGACGGCTACGATATTCGCGATGTGACATTAGAAAGCTTGCGCAGCCAAATCAGCATCGTACTACAGGACACTTTCATCTTCTCTGGCACCATTCGCGACAATATCCGTTTCGGTCGCCTGGATGCCACCGACGAAGAGGTCGAAGCCGCTGCCCAAGCTGTCCATGCTCATACCTTTATCGAAAAGCTACCAAAGGGTTACGACACCGAAGTGGAAGAACGCGGCAACGTGCTGTCCATGGGACAACGTCAGCTACTGTCCTTCGCCCGCGCCTTGCTGGCAGACCCACGAATTCTCATTCTAGATGAAGCTACCGCCAGCATCGACACCGAAACCGAACTGCGCATTCAAGAAGCACTAAAAGTACTGCTGCAAGACCGCACATCCTTCATCGTCGCTCACCGCCTATCCACCATCCGCCACGCCGACCACATCGTCGTGCTGGATCACGGCGAGATCAAAGAAGAAGGCAGCCATACCGAACTCATCCAACACCAAGGCGTCTACAACGGCTTAATCGAAGCCCAATTCCGTTTCCTGTAATCGGCGTGGCAAAGCAACGCTTAATGAAATGTCCAATAATCCCTTGCACCATCTATACAAAGAAAAATTCACCTATATAATCCCTCCTACCTTACACAAAATATAACTATACTTATTAACTTCGCCACTATATTCATAGCTTAGGGTTACAGCCCAACAAGCTAAAATATAGTGGCTTTTTATCATGAATACATACAACTCAAACCTACGATATATTCTAAAACCTTCACTTGTTGAATCCAGCTATTCAAAAACCAAAACTAGCAATCTCTTAAGATTATATCTTTAAATCTTTTTCTTACTACTTCCCTAAGGATGCGGTACTGTTGCAATACGCACGGAACGGAGGAAAGGAAATAAGGGAAAAGGCGACTTTGGAGATGGGAGAATCTACAAGTACCTCCCATTCGATAGATTCTTCCATCTCCACCGGAGCCGTTCCCTTATTCCTTTCCGAAGTGGATGTTGCCAATCCGCACCATCCCCTTCATCCGCAACTTTTGACAAATTTCGCAATTGTAACCGTTCCCAACTAAAGAAATTCGATTTTTGTCAAAAAATTTAAAGGTTTTGGGTTGCAATCTAACTTGGAAGGTAAGAAAATAAGAGTGTCAACATATTGTAAAGTTTATAAATCTTTTCGTCGGAAATTTTACAATGTGTTCGTCGACAGGAGAAAAGCACAATCTGTAGCAGTGTAAAAAACGGAACAAGGGAGTGCTGTTTATCATGTGGGGGGCACCAAATTCTCGCCATGCCAAAAAGATTCTGATGCTTGGTAGTGGAGAACTTGGCAAGGAAGTTGTTATCGAAGCACAGCGGCTCGGAGTGGAATGTATCGCTGTCGACCGCTACCCGGAAGCACCGGCTATGCAGGTGGCGCATCGTTATCATGTGATTGACATGCTCGATGGGCAAGAACTGCGCCGGGTGATCGAATTGGAGCAACCGGATTATATCGTACCTGAAATTGAAGCTATTGCCACAGACGTACTGGTAGAACTGGAACAGGAAGGCTATCATGTGATTCCTACCGCGACTGCCGCTAGACTGACCATGGACCGTGAGGGGATACGCCGTCTGGCATCCGAGACATTGGGATTGCCAACCGCTGCGTACCGGTTTGCGGACAATCTGGAGCAGCTGCAAGAAGCGGTTGCTGTACTAGGCACTCCCTGCGTGGTGAAGCCATTGATGAGTTCCTCTGGCAAAGGGCAGAGCGTCTGCCGTACACCAGAAGATGCAGAATCCTGCTGGAATATTGCGCTAGAGGGCGCGCGCGGCAAGTCCGTGCGGGTTATCGTCGAGGCTTTCGTTCATTTTGAAAGTGAAATTACACTGCTGACGGTGCGTTCAGCATCCGGCACGTTGTTCTGTCCACCAATTGGACACATTCAGCGTGACGGTGATTATGTGGAATCTTGGCAGCCGCATCACATGACTGCGGAGCAGCTGGAGCAGGCACAGCATATTGCCGGCACCATTACGGAACATCTGAGTGGGTACGGATTGTTCGGAGTGGAGCTGTTTTTGTCCAAGGAGGGCGTGATTTTCAGCGAAGTTTCGCCGCGTCCGCATGATACTGGTATGGTCACGATGGTTACTCAGGATCTGTCCGAATTTGCTCTGCATGTTAGAGCAATTCTCGGCTTCGAGATTCCGGGGGTTCATCTGCTCACACCGGGCGCATCGGCAACACTGAAAGCAACACAGGCATCAACCGATTATGTTGTTGGCGGACTGGAAGAGGCATTGAAGCTGCCGCGTACGCAGGTCCGAGTATTCGGCAAACCGGACACCAAGCCGGGACGTCGAATGGCGGTAGCGCTCAGTGCTGACGAAAGTGTGGAAATCGCGCGGAAGCGCGCCGTGCAGGCGGCGGCTCTGCTAAAAGAGGAGTATGTACATGTCGACTAATGTTTTATTGCCAGTTGCAAAGGTCCGTAAGTTTGAAAGTAAGGATGTTCAGGCGCTCACTTCACTGATGCGCGAACTTCGTTACCCGATGACGGAAAGTGTACTGCGCGACCGGATGGAAGCGTTGGAAGGCAAATCCCAGTTTTTGACGCTGGTAGCAGAACGGAATGATCAAGTGGTGGGCATGATCGCCCTGTATCGCAAAACATCGTATGATACAGGACAACAGACGTCGCAGATTACCGGTCTGGTGATTGCGGAATCGCATCGCGGACGCGGAATCGGTCGCGAACTGATTACCGCAGCGGAACAGCAGGCTCGTGAAGCAGGCGACCGTTCGGTATTCGTAACGGGTATGAATCGCGATGAGCGTTTGTCCTCCTGCTCGTTTTACCAGCATATGGGCTATGAGAAGATTGGCTGCAATTTTATCAAATCCATGTAAACACGGCTGTACATCAATCAAAGGCGGTTTCCCGATTCAAGGGGAATCGCCTTTTTTATATGGAACAGTATGATGACAAGGACCCAGTAGAATATACTCTTTACAAAATTGTAACTATTTCTCGCTAACCAGTCAGGGAATATATGGTGACTAGCTAAATAAGTCGTTGTTCATACCAGAATGGGACCATCTTCCTCTACATTTGATAACGCTCTCGCGCCGATGATAAAATACAGGGCGCAATCGAAAATAATCCCTTGCGCACAGGAGGAGTGTACCCAATTATGGTATCCATCAAGCTTGCTATCAAACGTATGATGATGACAACAACCGCTGCTGCCGTCTTGGCAGGTACAGCTACATTTGCTATTCAACCTTCCGCGAATGCTGCAGCCACTGCTGCAATATCCAATACGAATCTGGCTACCATTCAAATGGCATCTGCCGACAGTACGAATGACGCCGCTATTCTCAAAGTGATCAAGCTGGTCAATCAACAGCGTTCCAATGCTGGCTTAAAGCCGCTTAGTGTAAATGCCAATCTGCAAAAGGTAGCGCAGGTGAAAGCGAACGATATGGCGAAAAACGGTTATTTTGACCATACTTCACCTACGTACGGTACACCATTCAAAATGATGAAAACCTATGGGATTACGTATACGTATGCAGGCGAGAATATTGCCAAAGGTCAATCATCGGCTGCGGAAGTGATGAACGATTGGATGAACAGCCCCGGGCATAAAGCGAATATTTTGAATAAAAACTATACCCAGATCGGTGTCGGTCTGAAAAATGGCGTATGGGTACAGGAATTTATCCGTAAATAAAAGGATCATCAAAATAGAGGCAAGTTGAGATACAGGTAAGTCGAAATACGAATAGCAGTCGTTACACAACATAGACTGTAATCACGTCGTCAGCAGGGCGCAATCCGTATCATGGGATATGGATTGCGCCCTGCTTATTTGTGTCTTTCTACAGGCTTCGCTTGACATTGTACACGCTGCTCCCTACCATGAAGATACATTTACAGCTATACACCATATGCCCGATGGGGGAGCATACTTATGAAAACAATCCAATACTGTCCTAAAAACGACAAGCTCGGTACCAAACAGGTTCATGCCGATATTGCGCGTGAGTATCCCGATGTGAAGCAGCAACGTAAAGGATGTCTAAAAGAATGCAAAATCTGCCGCCGTCAGCCATTTGTCAAAGTTGGCAAAAAGCTGATTTGCGCCGACACACCGGAACAGCTATATGAGCAGCTGAGTCTGCTCATTCGTAAACAGGACGAACCATCCAAAAACGAGGATACATCGCATACTACCAAAAAGAAGAACAAAGCAGACAAGAAGGCAAAAAAGAATAAAAAAGATAAGAACACTAAACCAAAGAATAAAGAAAAACAAAAGAACAAGATCAAAGACAAAAAGCGTAATAAGCTTGCTGGATAGCTCATTTTATCATTGCTACACAGTTGTTACATGATTATAATAAAGGCTTGCCAAACCGATAGGTGCGGTGAGCTTTTTGTTTGCTCTGGTGCGATATGCTCTCCATATGAAAACATGCGAATCGACTCAAGGCTAAACACAATCTTCCATTTGGACGATAGTAAGGAATATAGCAACAACACAATTTCATACATAGAGGAGGCGCCGCACGGTGATCCAGTATACGAATCGCTCATTGAAATGGGAAATACTGCAAAGCTGGTGGATGATTTTTGTATTCGTTCCATTCGGTTTTGTATCATTTATCGCATTTCTATACGCAGGATTAAAAGTTAGAAAGTTTAAATGGGTTATATATGCTGTGTTTTATTTTTTTGTTTGTCTGTTCTTTCCATTTAACATGAGTGGACAGAGTGACACTTATATCAATATCATCATGGTTACTGATATGGTGATGTGGATTGTATCTATCATCGGTGCAGCACGAATTCGCCCTGTTTTTCTAAGATTACTAGCGATTCGGGAGGATGAACGACGCTACCAGTTGCAGCAGCAATATCCTTCGCCTACGTATTCCAATACGCAAGATAGTCAGCCAAACGATCCCTATGACCCCTATCGTGATCTTCAGCAGCCTATAAATAAAACGTGGAGTTCAGAAGCGAATAGTCCTGCGTACGCTGCTCCAGCAGGTGGTATTCATTTGTACAAAGATACACGTCTGCATATCAATACGGCAACAGAAGCACAATTGGCAGCTATGCCACAGATTGGGACGATTCTAGCACAGACAATTATAGCGAAACGCAATGAGATTGGGCAGTTTGACTCTATGCAGCACTTTGCACAGGAGTTGAATCTTCCGCTTCATTTGGTGGAACGATTGGAGCCTCATTTGCAATTCCATTCTTCGTCCTATCGCTAACCCACCATGGGCAGTATATAGCTTATACATTGCGCAATTTCACCTACATTCGATAGTAAGATAACTATTTCAAAGTATTAAGATCAGTACT
Source organism: Paenibacillus sp. JQZ6Y-1 (assembly GCF_040719145.1). Classification (NCBI taxonomy): domain Bacteria; kingdom Bacillati; phylum Bacillota; class Bacilli; order Caryophanales; family Paenibacillaceae; genus Paenibacillus; species Paenibacillus kandeliae. The sequence continues at coordinate 2,381,393 of NZ_JBFDUZ010000001.1, read as the reverse complement.
TCACAACAAAAAAGAAATCAGTTTTGATCCAAGTCAGCTCTATGTTCTATATATGGAGCTGGCTTTTTATATGTCCGTTTTGCATAGCGATGTGTAGTCCATCATGCTAACCAATGTCATCAAAAGAACATAGAGCGCCTAGATATAGAACATATAGAGTGTACTAGCTGTGCAGTATTCCAATTTGTTTATGTGCTTCATGCTCGGATCGTTGGGGAAATAATAAGAAAGCTATTTCCAAACAGAAAGGGTGGATGTTCGTTGAATAAGACATGGTGGAAAGAAAGCGTTGTGTACCAGATTTATCCGCGTAGCTTTATGGATAGCAATGGGGATGGGATTGGTGATATTCCGGGGATTATTAGCAAGCTCGACTATTTACACCAGCTGGGTGTGCATGTCATCTGGCTCTGCCCAGTGTATCAATCGCCAAATGACGATAATGGATATGATATTAGCAATTATCAGGATATTATGGACGAATTCGGCACGATGAATGATTGGGAGCAGCTGCTGGAAGGGTTACATCAGCGTGGAATGAAGTTGATTATGGATCTGGTGGTCAATCACAGCTCGGATGAGCATGCTTGGTTCGCGGAATCGCGTCAGTCCAAAGACAATCATTATCGGGATTATTACATATGGCGACCGGGTAAGGATGGGCGCGAACCGAATGACTGGGCGTCCTTTTTTAGCGGTTCGGCATGGAAGCACGATGAAGCAACAGATGAGTATTATTTGCACTTATTTTCTGAAAAACAGCCAGATCTCAATTGGGAGAATCCGACGGTACGCGAGGAAGTATACAAAATGATGACGTGGTGGCTGGATAAAGGCATCGACGGCTTCCGTATGGACGTCATTAATCTGATCTCCAAAGACCCACGATTGCCGAATGCACGTGACGGTATCGCGGAAATGGGCACCAGCGAACCGGATGGACCATCGCAATATCATTTTGGCGGGCAGCATTTCGTCAATGGACCGCGAGTGCATGAGTATTTGCAGGAGATGAACGAGAAGGTATTATCCAAATACGACATTATGACTGTAGGGGAAACGGTAAATGTAACGCCGCAGGATGGCGCGCTGTATGTGCAGGAGGATCGGCATGAGCTAAACATGGTGTTCCATTTTGAATTGATGCGCGTCGATGCAGGACCGGGGGGCAAATGGGATTTGCGTCCGTGGCAGCTTAGTGAGATCAAACGCATTATTACCGAATGGCAGACGCTGCTGCATGGCAAAGGCTGGAATAGTAATTATTTAAACAATCATGATCAGGCGCGTATGGTATCACGCTTTGGCAATGATACAACGTATCGTAAACCATCTGCCAAAATGCTGGGTACTCTGCTGCATACGCTTCAAGGCACACCTTACATTTACCAAGGCGAAGAGATCGGTATGACCAATGTGAAGCTGCCATCGATTAATGATTACAAGGACATCGAAACCTTGAATATGTACAAGGAATACAGCGCCGCCGGGGTGGATCATCAGAAGATTATGGAATCGATTTATGTAAAAAGTCGTGATAATGCTCGCACACCGATGCAGTGGAACGACACGGAAAACGCTGGTTTTACAACGGGTACGCCGTGGCTGGCGATCAATCCGAATCATCGCGAGATTCATGTGGAGGAGGCATTGGCTGATCCTGATTCCATTTTCCATTATTATCGTCGCTTGATTGAGCTGCGTGGACAGCATGATATTATCGTGTATGGCGTTTATACCGTGCTACAGCCGGAGGATGAGCAGTTGTTTGCTTATATTCGCTCGTATGAAGGCAAGAAGCTACTGGTCGTACTGAATTTTACCGCTCAGGCACAGTCCTTTACATTGGATGAGACTGTATCCTATAGTGAACCGGAGCTATTAATCAGCAATTATGGCGGAGATCATGGACGCGAGCGCGCTGAAGAAGCAAAAGAGCATGATCTCCGTTCCTTGCAGCTGGAACCGTATGAAGCGAGAGTGTATCTATGGCAGTAGTCATTGAAAAGCTAGACTGTGATCAGGTTTGCGAGCAATCAAACTATGATTATACATTGTGCATGCTAGCTCCATTCGCATGAGTGAGTAGCATCACATACAAATACATGGTGCCGCTTAGTGTCTAGTTTCTTCATACAATTAGCGGATAGATGAAGAAGAAGGTTGCTGTTGTTCTTTCCTTTCTAGATTTTTGAAAAATTCGATTTTACCATCGACTCTTTCCAGTGTGTCTTGTAGTTCTGCCATTTGCTCAATGACCTTGATCCGGTAAGCTTCCATAAATTCGCGACGGGCAGTAGCGGAGCCGGGGATGTTTTTGGGCATAGACTGGAATTCCTGCATTTCCTTGATCGGTAATCCCATATCGCGGAAATAACGAATGACTTGAAACCATTTGATATCCGATTCGGTGTATTGACGATAGCCGTTATCATCGCGCTGGACACCTTGAATCAATCCCAGCTGTTCGTAATAGCGCAATGTATGTACACTCAAACCAGTTTCGGCAGCGACTTCTTTACTTGAGAATGTAGTTTTCATACTTTTATTATAAACGCTCAATTCCCCTATTGCTATAGAGTGAACTCTATACTTTATGCTGTGTTTGTAAGTATTCAGATCACTTCAGGGAGGGCTTTTATATGAAAGTATTTGTAACAGGAGCAACTGGATTTGTTGGTACAGCAGTGATACAGGAGTTGCTACAAGCAGGACATCATGTCACCGGATTGGCACGGTCAGACGCAGCGGAACAAAAGTTAAAAGACGCAGGCGTACACGTACATCGCGGTTCATTGGAGGATACTGACAGCTTGCGAGAAGCAGCAAGGGCAGCAGATGGCATTATCCATCTCGGCTTTATTCATGATTTTTCTAATTTTGTGGCATCGGCAGAAGTGGATCGTCAGGCGATTCTCGCGATGGGTAGCGAACTGGAAGGTACCGATAAACGCATCTTGTCGACATCAGGCACACTGATGTTGGCATCAGGTAAAGTAGGAACCGAGGAAGATCGTTCTTCAGAGCATTCCACGCGTCATTCCGAAGCCGCAGCCGAAGAATTGTTCCAGCGTGGTGTTCATGCTTCCGTTGTACGTCTGGCACCGACCGTGCATGGAGAAGACGATTTTGGCTTCATGTATACGCTGATACAGCTTGCACGCGAAAAAGGTTTTTCTGCTTATGTGGGCGACGGCAGTAATCGCTGGCCAGCAGTGCATCGTCAGGATGCAGCGGTCTTATTCCGCAAAGCGATTGAGCAGGCAGCAGCCGGTTCTACATTTCATGGAGTTGGCGAAAGTAGTATCGAGTTCAAAATAATTGCCGGAGTAATCGGTCGTCATCTGAATGTGCCAGTGAAAAGTATTACGGCGGAACAAGCGAAGGAGCATTTTGGCTGGATCAACTTTGCGGCATCGGCGGATACACCAATCTCTAGCGATCTAACGCAACAATGGCTACATTGGAAACCAGTGCATCAAGGATTGCTAGAGGATCTGGAAGAAGGGCATTATTTCAATCGCTAAGTGAGCATGTAAGAATTGGAATACTCAGTTTGTGTAGGCGGGTAATCGTTATACAGGCATTTTTCATACACTGATACCGACATGCTTTCTCCGGGTAAAAGATAACGGCAGGCACTATGCCGCTTTTGCTACGGGGAAAGCATGTTTGTCGTATATAAAAGATAGTGTCTGCATATTTGGAAGTTGCATGTATCCTTGTATATAATGAAGAAGACACACGGTTGCATATGCAACCATTACAGACTGTCGTGTACCATTCTTATTTTCAAATGACTAGCTGGAGGTTCGTCTATGAAGCCCAATTCTTCATCTGCATCCATCTGGAGGATCACGAGCATTGCCTCCATTCTTGCCACATTGTTGCTGATCGGCGGATTTGTGTATGCGATCAACGATGTGGTGCATCCGGTTGGCAGCACGTATACATCCGGCAGCGGACAGGATAGTACCGCTGACTCTCAAGCAACCGATACTGCTCAAACAACGGTTCCTTCCTTATCAGAAGGCGTACGCATTGTGGCGCTAGGAGATTCGCTAGCAAAAGGTACGGGCGATGATGCCGGTAGCGGCTTTGTTCGTCGTACGGTTAGCCTGCTTCAGCAGCAGGGAACCGAAGCCAAGCTAGTTGCTAATCTAGGCATCAATGGGCAAAAAACAACTGCTATTTTATCCTCATTGAATCAAGCGGGTGTGCAGCATACGCTGAAGCAGGCGAATCTGATCATGCTATCAATTGGTGCCAACGATCTGTTCAACGGCGGCGAAGCGCTTGGCAATCTGGAGCAGCAAGCGCCTAGTGCCACACAGCTACTGAAGGCAGAACCAGAAACGGCAGCCCGTTTGCAGAAAATCTTGAATAAAATCGCCGAGATCAATCCAGACGCGCAAATTATATATCTCGGATTGTACAATCCATTTGGCGATCTCAAAGAACTTCGCGTACCTGCCAATGAAGCGGTAACGGCTTGGAATACGTCCGTGATGGGCATAATAAATGAACAGCCGCACATGATGCTAATTCCAACGTTTGATCTGTTCCAAAATAATCTGTCGCGCTACCTGTCATCCGACCATTTTCACCCGAACGGAGACGGATATGAGCAGATTGCCACCCGGATCGTTCAAAGTCTGCAATAGTAATCCCACTCTCATTTTTGTCATAGAAAGGAGCCGTATTGCATGAACAACAAGCGATCCAATTACTCTTCCAGTACATTGAATATCGTTACCTCCACATTGCCAAAAGAACCAGACATTGTGCTCGCAGCTGAACATGTCAAAAAGAAAATCGGCAAGCGCATGATCATCAAGGATGTTACCTTCAACGTGCGAGCCGGTGAAATCTTTGGCTTTCTCGGACCGAACGGTGCAGGCAAAACGACTACCATCCGTATGCTGGTCAACCTGATCCGACCGACCGAAGGGAAAATTACAATCTGCGGCTACGATGTCACCCGTGAACCGGAAAAGGCGCTTGCCTATGTCGGCTCTATTGTAGAGAATCCAGAAATGTATCCGTATCTGACCGGGTGGGAAAATTTGCAGCATTTTGCCCGCATGCAGCCCGGTGTAGATGAAGCACGCATTATGGAAGTGACGCAAATTGTACGCTTGGACGAGCGTATTCACGATAAAGTAAGCAAATACTCGCTAGGGATGCGTCAGCGACTCGGAATCGCGCAGGCATTGCTTGGACGTCCGCGGTTGCTGATTTTGGATGAGCCGACGAACGGGCTTGATCCGAAAGGGATTCGGGATATGCGTTTGTTTATCCGCGAGCTAGCGGCGCAAGGGATGGCAGTTTTCGTGTCCAGTCATCTGCTGAGCGAGATTCAATTGCTGTGCGACCGCGTCGCCATCGTCGGCAGTGGACGCGTTATTGCTGTCGGCAGTGTCAGCGAATTGGTTGAGGACAAGGAGCATCTGGTGATCTGGGAGCTGGAACCAACGGAACAGGCAACAGCATTGCTGCAATCGCTGCCTGATATTACCGTTCTTGATCCCAACGAAGCACATCTGGATAACGATACCGCCGCTTCGCTCACATCCGGTAGCATCATTACCCGTACCCCCGAAGAACGTATCGCGCCGACCATTCAAGCGCTGGTACAAGCCGGTATTGCCGTGAACAATGTACGCAAACTAAATCCCACCCTGGAGCAGCTGTTCCTCGGCATAACGGAAGGTGAGACGATTGAATAGCATCTGGCCGCTCGTACAGAACGAAACGATCAAGATTATTAAGAAAAAAAGATTCTATGTTGTACTGCTTGTGCTGCTCGTTCTGGTACCGATGTTCACCTACGCGTCCATGCGCGAAGCTCAGGAGAACCGACAGAAATTCGGTGACGATTGGCGCACAGAGCTACAACAGGCGATTACCGATAATCAGAATTCACTTGGCAGCGACCGTGTGCCGGAAGAATGGAAAAAGTATCGTCGAATCTTTATCCAGCAGATGCAGTATTATTTACAAAATGACGTCAATCCGAATGAACCGGGCGGCGTAACCTTTACCCGTGAGTTTCTCGATAACTCTAGCAGCTTGTTTATACCGCTGCTAATCATGACCATCGCATCCGATCTAGTATCTGGTGAGCGAACCGGCGGCACGATCAAGATGCTGCTGACCAGACCTGTACGCAGGTGGAAAATTCTGCTCAGCAAGATCATTACACTCGTTATGTTTACATCGCTAATTGTGGTATCTACATTTATTATTTGTTATGGGATATCGGGGCTGGCGTTCGGTTATTCTGGGTTTACGATACCAGTATTTACGGGATTCCAGCCGAGCGATACCGGAGTGAATATGGATACAGTACATGCGGTAGATCAATGGCAATTCATTCTGATGCAGCTGGGATTGATCTGGTTTGTCGGTCTGACGGTTGGCTTGCTAGCATTTATGGTGTCTGTGCTGGTCCGTAGTACGGCGGCGAGTATTGTCATTATGATGGCAGCATTGATTGCGGGGACGATCCTAACCAATATGGCAGCATCGTGGAGCAGTGCCAAATATTTGTTTATGGTCAATCTCGGATTGACGGATTATCTATCCGGTAGCCCAGCTCCTATTGAAGGAATGACCTTACCATTTTCGCTTGCTGTACTCGGCATTTGGGCGGCCGTTTCATTGGTAATCTCCTTTACCGTATTTACAAAACGGGATGTATTGAACTAAATTTATAGTAGGAATGATCATTAGCCTGTTTGTTGGCACATGCAACGTGTCAGCAAACAGGCTTGTTGTATGGCAATAGATTCCCTGAAGCAGCTAAAATCGTTAATTAAGCAGCGGCATGTATCAGGAGGACACCAAATGTTCATACGAATATACGAAGATAGCATGAAAACGATTTATATTTTTTACAGACTTGCCGAGAAAAGAGATATCACGATCCCATAAACAGTGTATATGTATATCAGCGCTTGCTGTAAAGGAGAACGCTTATATCAGCAGCACGTAAAGTCATGATGGCGATTTTGTTGTGGAATAGGCAGACAAATGATTCTGTCGGTAAAGAATTGTAATATTTGCTTTACGAAAGCGAGTGCTTAGATTACAATAAATAAAGAAAATGCAAACACGTGTTTGCATATTGGATTCGTCGTTTGGCTATATTACATTTTCTGTAAATAAAATGAAATGGAGCGCTTGGATTGTAGATATGATATGCTTAACCGATGTTCATTCTGTCGGATACGCGTTCCGTGATTATGAGATAGCGGCTTTATTATACGGCTAGTATGGCGTAATTACGGATGAAACAGTATACTACTAAAGCGTAGGTCAAACAGCACGTAGCAATATTGAAATAAACAAAGGGGGACCTTGAATGGTCGAGATCGATTCCAGAACAACTTCATCCCGTGGCGTGAACCCGCAGTCGTCCGGGTATGATGCTGACGACATTCAGGTGCTCGAAGGGCTTGTCGCCGTACGGAAGCGTCCGGGGATGTATATCGGTAGTACAAGTTCGTCCGGACTGCATCACCTTGTCTGGGAGATTGTAGACAATGCAGTCGACGAGCATCTTGCTAAACATTGCAACAAAATTGAAATTAGCCTCAATAAAGACGGTTCGGTAACCGTATACGATAACGGCCGCGGTATTCCGACTGGCATGCACAAAAGTGGCATCCCGACACCGCAGGTCGTCTTTACGATTTTGCACGCTGGCGGTAAATTCGGCGGCGGCGGATATAAGAAATCCGGCGGTTTGCACGGCGTAGGTGCTTCGGTAACGAATGCCTTGTCCGAATGGCTGGAAGTAGAGATTTATCGCGACGGCAGTATTCACCGTCAGCGCTTTGAATACTGGACGGACAAAAAGGGCAAAGAGCATGTAGGCGAGCCAACGAGCGGACTTGAAGTCATTGGTAAAACCAAAGTGACTGGTACTAAAGTTACCTTTAAACCAGATATTCGTGTATTCCAGAACGGTATTGCGCTGAACTATGATACACTGTCTGAGCGCTTGCAGGAGATCGCGTTTCTGAACTCTGGTTTGGAGATTCTGCTCAAGGATGATCGGAATGATAAGGAAGATCGCTTTTACTACGAAGGCGGCGCCAGTCAGTTTGTTGAGTATTTGAACGAAGGCAAGGACGTGCTGCATGATGTGATTCACTTCAATGCAGAGCGTGATGATATCGAGGTAGAGATTGCCATGCAGTACAATGCTGGCTATACCGAGACAATTGCTTCCTTTGTAAACTCAATTCCGACACGCGGCGGCGGTACACACGAAACAGGCTTCAAAACAGCCTATACGCGTGTACTGAACGATTATGCTCGTAAGAATGCCATGATTAAGGAAAAGGATAAAAACCTTGAGGGCGGCGATCTGCGCGAAGGTATGATGGCAGTCATCAGCGTCAAGATGGCGGAAGTTGAATTTGTCGGTCAGACGAAGGATCAGCTAGGAAGCTCGTCCGCGCGTGGCGCGGTGGATGCAGTGGTAGCTGAGAACATGCAGCGTTTTCTGGAGGAAAACCCGCAGGTTGGTCAAAAGCTGATCAAAAAGGCAGTTCAGGCATCCCGTGCACGTGAAGCGGCTCGCAAAGCGCGCGATGATATGCGTACCGGTCGCAAACGCAGCGAAAGCTCGAATCTGAACGGCAAGCTTAGCCCAGCACAATCGAAGGACTTTTCCAAAAACGAATTGTTCATCGTCGAGGGTGATTCCGCGGGCGGTTCTGCTAAGCAAGGTCGCGATTCCAAAACGCAGGCAATTTTGCCGCTAAAAGGGAAGCCGATGAATCCAGAAAAAGCGAAGCTGGCAGATGTAATGAAAAACGAGGAATATCGTGCCATTACCGCAGCAATCGGCGCTGGCATTGGCACCGAATTTGCTTTTGAAGATAGCAATTATGCCAAAATCATTATCATGACCGATGCCGATACTGATGGAGCGCATATTCAAGTGCTGCTGCTCACGTTCTTCTATCGTTATATGAAGCCGCTGATCGATCAAGGGCGTATCTATATCGCCCAGCCGCCGCTGTACAAAATTACACAGCGTTCTGGTAAAAAGACCGAGGAGCAATACGTTTGGACCGATGAAGAGCTGGAGAAATCGCTCAAAAAGTTCGGCAAAAATGTCGAATTGCAACGGTACAAAGGACTGGGCGAGATGAATCCAGAGCAACTGTGGGAAACCACGATGAACCCAGAAAGTCGTACATTGCTGCAAGTTCAGATTGAGGATGCTGCTAAGGCGGAACGTCGCGTATCCACATTGATGGGCGATAAGGTCGATCCACGTAAGCGTTGGATCGTCGAAAATGTTGATTTTACCGAATACGTCGAATAATCGTACAATCGCCACGAGCGGTATGTTCAATATAAGCTATAGGCAAACTACAAAGCTGCCGGCTGCAACTGGGAATGAGACACCTGTGTGGATGGTTTTCATTCCTTTTTGCATGGCGGAGCATTTGATCACAATCCGATGTAATCGGAGGGTAAGGTAAGGTGAGTGAATGTCTACAAATGAAAAATACATGCCGGCGTTTCTAGAAGAAGTCGTCGGTGACCGTTTCGGTCGTTATTCCAAATACATTATTCAGGATCGTGCAATTCCCGATGTACGCGACGGTCTGAAGCCCGTACAACGTCGTATTTTGTACGCGATGTACGAATCCGGCAATACACCGGAAAAAGGCTATCGCAAATCCGCCAAAACCGTCGGTGACGTGATGGGTAACTATCACCCGCACGGTGATTCGTCCATTTATGATGGTATGGTGCGGATGGCACAGCCTTGGAAAATGGGGCATACACTGGTGGATGGACATGGCAACTGGGGTTCCCCAGATGATGATCCCGCAGCAGCGATGCGTTATACAGAAGCTCGTCTGTCCTCGATTGCGATGGAGATTTTACGCGATATTGATCGTAATACTGTGCAATTCAAGGATAATTTTGATAACACTACGCAGGAGCCGATGGTACTGCCTGCACGTTATCCGAATCTACTCGTCAATGGTGTCAGCGGGATCTCATCTGGTTTTGCAACAGAGATTCCACCGCATAGCTTGCGTGAGGTTATCGACGCTTGTGTCGCCCTGATGGAGAATCCGGCGATGGAGCTAGACGAGCTGATGAATTATGTAAAAGGACCGGACTTCCCAACGGGTGGTATTATTATGGGCGGAAGCGGTATCCGTGAAGCATATGAAACTGGGAGAGGTCGTATTTACGTCCGTTCCAAAACCGAAATTGAAACGCTGCGCGGCGGCAAGCAGCAAATTGTAATCACCGAGATTCCATATCAAGTGGTCAAAGTGCGTCTCGTTACCGCTATGGAAAATATCCGTTTGGAGAAAAAAGTAGAAGGCATCGCCGAAGTGCGCGACGAGAGTGGTCGCGACGGTCTGCGCATCGTAGTCGAATTGAAAAAGGACGCTGATGCCGAAGGCATTTTAGCTTACCTGCTCAAAAAGACTGATTTGCAAGTGAACTACAACTTTAATATGGTTGCTATCGTCAACAAAGCACCGCAGCAACTCGGCTTGAAAGGCATTTTGCAAGCATATATTGCCCATCAACGTGAAGTGGTCACTCGCCGTACTCGTTACGATTTGGACAAACTGGAAAATCGTGCGCATGTACTGGAAGGCCTCGCCAAAGCACTGAATATTCTCGACGAAGTGATCGCTGCTATCAAAGCATCGAAAAACCGTCAGGATGCTCATCAAAATCTGCAATGGATGTTCGGTCTGACCGAGCGCCAATCCGATGCGATTCTGAATCTGCAACTGTACCGTTTGACGAATCTAGAGATCAATCAGGTCGAGAAGGAACTGAGCGATATTCAGAAAAAGATCAAGGTGCTGCAAGCCATTCTTGACAGCGACAAAAAGCTGATTGGCGTCATCAAAAAAGAATTGATGGAAAGCCATGAGCGCTTTGGTATCAACCGTCGCTCCGAAATTCGCGATGAAGTGGAAGAGCTGAAGGTCAATCTGGAAGTTATGGTCAATTCTGAGGATGTACTGGTTACGTTGTCCAACGACGGTTATATCAAGCGTACCAGCATGCTTTCGTTTACCCGCTCTGGCGGCGAACGCGGTGGCTCCGGTGCGAAGGAAGATGACTATATCCGCAAAGTAATGGATGTGAATACGCTGGATAATCTGCTCGTATTCACGCAGCGCGGTCAATACTTCCTGCTGCCGGTTCACCAGATTCCAGACTTCAAATGGAAAGAAAACGGAACGGCTATCGTAAACGTCATTTCCATGACTCGCGAAGACCGGATCGTCGATATTATTCCTGTGCGTAGTCTGGATCAGGAGCAGGGCAGTCTTGTATTTGTCACCAAGCGAGGTCAGGTGAAACGAACCGAATTGAAGGAGTACGCTACTAAGCGCTCCGGCGCGGTTGCTGCCTGCAAGCTGGGTGAAGGTGACGAAGTGATCTCGGTCAGTCGCGGCGAACAGGCGCGCGATCTGATGCTGATTACTCGCAACGGGATGAGTATTCGTTTCCGTGTAGAAGAAGTCAGTTTGATGGGACGCGTATCTACTGGTGTTCGCGGGATTCAATTGGTGGATGATGATGCTGTGGTTCAAGCGCTGTGGATTGATGGAGAAGAGGATGGACAGCTGCTCGTAATGACCGATCTCGGTTATGCGAAACGCACGTCCATGCTGCAATACCAGACCCAAAGCCGTGGTGGCAAAGGCGTATCGACCTTTGAATTGAAAGAAGGCAAACGCGTGAAACCGAATGGCAATGCCATTATCGCTGCTTATGTATGCCGCGACAATCGTTCCTTTATCGCCATTACACCGCCGAATCGTACGATTCCATTTAACAGCAAACAAGCACTGCAAACCGACGAACGTCGCCATATCGGTAAATCCATCGTGACGCTAGATAAAAACGATGTAATCATCGCCGTACTGGAAGACTTATCGGCAGCAACTGATAAAGGGCAAGCTTAATTCTATTTCGTAAACTGTATCTTGAGCTGTATCATGTGAATAATGGATGTTCTGCCGATTGTAGAATCAAGCTGAGCCTTATCATCACTATATTGAAATGTTGTAAGCAATCTATACACTAGAGCAATAAAAACTGCATAAAGCAGCCCAAGTCATACCGAAAAAGCCGTCTGAGATGTAATTCAGACGGCTTTTTCTATACACACCAACGCATACGCCCAATCCAACAAAAAAAGCTTTTCTCCGTGCTCTCTCGCAATCCTATCTTGGTATACCTGATCTGTTTTAAAAAGATAGCAGACAGATACATCCAAGATACGAATGGTAGTTCAGTACAAGAGAAAAGCTTTTTATAATCATCCATAGAACGCCTTAACAACAACTACTTCCTATAAGTTAAAGCCATACACTCAATCCTGCTCGCGCTCCAAACGCCCTGACAGTTGCTTATACAAGCTGTCCGCCCAGCTATTCCAAGGACGCACGCGTGGTGGTAGAGACAGAATGCGAATCATCTCGTCTTTGACTGGATGTGGCGCACCTGCTAGCACTGACCAGAGTGCGAGCTGTTCCCCCGGACGGTTCACGTTTACCCCATAGCGTTGGTCGCCATATAGCGGATAACCAGCATGCGACATTTGTACCCGAATCTGATGGGAGCGACCGGTATGCAGTGTAATCAGCACAAGCGACAGATTAGATTGCGTGTGCGTTGCCAATACCTCGTAATCCAGCACCGCATCTTTGCCGCCTAATGTACCGGGTGAGACAACAGCAGATGTGTTGGTGCGTGCATTTTTGAGCAGTGTATCCCGTAGTGTTGCTTTGGGACGTGATGGAATACCACGCAGTACCGCTACATAACGCTTCAGTAGCTGTCCATTGCGTACTGAATCCGACAGGCGTGAAGCACCTTTAGAGGTTTTGGCGAACAGCATAGCACCGCCAACCGGACGATCCAGACGATGCACCAGCCCAAGGAATACATTGCCAGCCTTTTGATGCCGTTCTTTGAGATCCTGCTTGATCAGAGTCAGCATATCTTCATCGCCCGTATCGTCCGCCTGTGAAGGGATATTCACGGGTTTAACAACACCGATCACATGATTATCCTCATACAGCACAGGAACGCTGACTGAGCGGGATATGGCATGGGAAGAAGTACTCTCCGATGCTTCGATATGATCATCATGCTCAGCATGTTGTGGAAAAGAACCGTTTGGAAGTTCTCGAAGATTATCCTGCCGCTCAGTGGATCGATCCGTCTGTGAAGGCTGAACGGATTTTTTTGTCTTACCTTTTGACCCAGCATACCGATTTGGTGTAGATGCGGAATGAGGACCGGAAATCTGCGCAGCATCATCGTTTCTGCGACGAGTCGGTTGCTTTTTACCCGCCATACCATGACGTTTTGATCCGACTGTATGGGACCCGCTCGATTCTATTTTTGATTCGCTGCCGGATTTACGTGCATTGTACGATGATTCCGAAGCAGTGTTTCCTTTTTTATCAGCTGCATTGCCCTTGCGGCCATTCATGGACGCAAAGGACGATGCTTTAGAATGCGGCTTGTTCTGCTTGCTGCGAGAGCCGGAGCCTTGCTTGGAGCTAGAAGAGCGTGATTTCATAGCAATCAGCTTTCCCAGCGTCCGAGAATGCCGCACGGCAGAACCATATTCGAGTTTGTGATCGGCAGTCCGATTTCACCAGAAGAGATATGTCCACCAAAGCGCTGCTTCAATGTCATATTCAAAATATTCGACAATACTGTTGGTGCTAGTCCAGTCGTGTACGAGTTAATCAGCAGGAAGAGTGGCTCATCTGACATGATGCTCATGCACGATTCGAGGAATGGATACAAACTTTGCTCCAGCTTCCACATTTCGCCGCCAGGACCGCGTCCGTACGATGGAGGGTCCATAATGATCGCATCGTATTTGTTGCCACGACGCTGCTCGCGTTGCACGAATTTGAACACATCATCTGTAATAAAACGAACCGGACGATCGCCGATACCGGACAGCTGATGATTTTCCTTTGCCCACTGAACCATACCTTTGGCAGCATCGACGTGAACGACTTCAGCGCCAGCGGATGAAGCGGCTACCGTTGCACCACCTGTATAAGCAAACAAATTCAGGACGGAGATGGGACGTCCCGCATTGCGGATTTTGTCCATCATCCATGCCCAGTTGGCTGCCTGCTCTGGGAACAGACCAGTATGCTTGAAGTTCGTCGGTTTAATATGAAATTTCAAGTCCTGAAAAGCCATCTCCCAGCGCTCTGGGATTTTGCGTTTCCATTCCCATTCACCGCCGCCTGACGAGCTGCGGTGGTAATGTCCGTGTACTTGACTCCAGCGCGGATCATTGCCTGTTTTTGGCCAAATGATCTGTGGATCAGGACGACGCAGCAAAATGTCGCCCCAGCGTTCCAGACGCTCACCGTCACCTGTGTCAATCAGTTCATAATCTTTCCATTGATCTGCAATATACATTGTCTAACCATCCTTATATTTAATTTTCACCGATTGGATCATTGGTATACATAGTATAGGGTATACGTGCAAGCATAAGCCGCAAATGTTCCTTCATGGTTCACCGCATTCCATTGTACAACAACCGCATCACACACGCTATAGTCGTTGTTGTTAAAACGGCTTTGTTTTGAGGTAAAACAAGAGTGACAAGCTACCATCATGACGATACTTTGCTAAGAATGCTACTATAAGTGCCCATATCGATCAGATGCAGCCAATTGATGTACAGTCATGCTTGTATCCTTTATGTAAAAAGTGTGACAAAAGGATTCAGGCAATCAAAGGCTGTAAAAACTGGAAGTGATTGCTCAGTAGCGGTATACTTGTTTACACATACACCAGTACTCATCACATACTGATAGCCGTTCATTCAAACCTTTATCATATCTGGATATCCGAAAGGAGAGAGGATTATGCAACAGGGAGATCGCCGGATTGCGTTACTGTTGATGGGAGTGGGGGGCTTTGTGGCATTGCTCTTTTTGCAAACGTTATTGCCAGACCCGCTGGAGCATATCGGCGTATTATGGTGGGGCATCATACCAGCTGCAATCGGTTATGTACTCTGGCATTCGTCCAAGCGCAAGCAGCAGGATTGGATGGAGAGGCAAGTATTACGCATCGCCGCAGGACGCGACAACCGCTTTACAGCAGCAGATGTGAGTCTACTTACACCACTGACGCTAGCGCAGGCTGGCTATGTGTTGGAAGAGATGCGGCGCAAGGGCTTATTGCGGCTGCTGATAGCCGAGCATGGCGAATTTGTATACGAGTTCAAAGATTTATTGTCACCCGAGCAAAAGTCGATGGCAGAGCCATTCTAAATGTTCATTCTCATCATTCAACCATCTGATCTACCAATAGATATTCACTACAATAACGAAAGACTACCAGAATATAAATGGAGCGATCTTCACAATAGAGGATCGCTCCATTTTTTTTGTATTTTGTATTTTTGTATTTTTGTATATAAAGATCAATAATAAGTTCAAGATTAACGATGTGAAAATGGAAAATGAGCATGGAGATCAAGCAAAGAAATACAGCACCATACTGAGAATCGCTATACAAATACAAGCGTAATCTCACTCCTATTCTCAATGAAAACCAATAAAATAAAAGATAAATTCCACAACATGAAAATGCCTACAAACCGCTTAGCTATAAGGATTTCACCTACTCGCAGAAATACACAACATCAATCTGAAAATAAAAAATTCAAATTAAATGTTGACAATGAGAATCATTATCAACTATGATGTTCACAGAGAAACCGACGAGAGAAACAAGCATACAGGAGGATGGCTATGCCGAAATTTTTAATTGTGTTTGCCAGCTTGACCGGGAATACCGAAGAGATGGCTGACCTGATCGTGGAAGGCGTTCAATCCGCAGGCGCGGAAGTGGATGTAAAACAATCGATGGACGTAGACGCAGATATTTTGCTGGACTACGATGCAGTGATCCTCGGTGCCTACACCTGGGGCGACGGCGAATTGCCGGATGAATTCCTCGATTTCTACGAAGATATGGACGAGCTGGACCTGTCTGGCAAAAAAGCTGCCGTATTCGGCAGTGGCGACACAGCGTATGACCAGTTTGCCGCAGCGGTTGATCTGCTGTCAGAGAAACTGAAAGAACGCGGTGCCGAGCTGGTACAGGATAACCTGAAGATCGAACTGAATCCTTCTGCGGACGACAAAGATCTCTGCCGTAATTTCGGCAAACAGTTCGTAAACGCGGTTGCCAGCGTTGTCTAATCAATCGGCAAAGTCTTGTCTGGAAGCAGGTGAACGACAGAATGAGTATACAAACGATAGATTCGGAGCCACCCGTGCTCCATGATTACAAGCTGGAGGATTGGCTGCGTCAAACCTATGGCGGACAAAAGCCGACTTCCCCGTCCTCGCAACCGACGTGGAAGCAGCGTGTTCTGTACGCGATTGGTCATGCAATTAACGCCTATTACAGCCTTTCCCCGGATATGCGAGAAGTGAGCAATATCGGCAAGCTGGTCGATTTTCGCTGGCCTCGCCGCCCAGTCGGGTTTGAAAGTGAAGCCCACTACTGGGAGGTCAAGGACACGGTAATCGCCCATCTGGGTACATTGCTTGCCGAACATCAGCATTCTCCGCATCCGGTCATGCTGTATGAACAGCAAAAAGTCATCGTGCCTGAGCTGGGTACGGAATTATCGTTGATTTTTCAGGCGGCATGGCAGACTCCCTGGGCAACAGCGCAACCGGATGTTGTACCATTCGGACACAAGAGCCTGATTGTCCAGAAATTTTTCTGGGAGCATGAGCCCCATCTGGAAGAAGCGTTTATTCATCTGTCTACTGTGTTTTGCCAGACAGCCTTTGGCAGCATGCCGGAGCGTATCGAGATCTTCAACATTTCGGCAGGTACAGTCAGCCACCATATTCCGTCAGCGGAACAGTATGGTCGTTCGATTGATTATCTGGAATTGCTCCGCCATGCCGTGCCGGGCGGACATACGATCTGCACACATTGCAGAAGTAACGCCGGTACGGCATACCTTGCTCCGAAATGGAGCCTCACTTAGGTGAAAGAGGACGGTATCAAAATCCCCCATCATTTTGATGCCACTTGCCTTTTCACATATATACGCAATACAAGAACATACGGCCTTCCCTGTTACAGGGAAACAGGACTGTTGAACCGTCTGTCCCAGTCATGTACAGAAAGTTCAGCAGTTCTGCAAAAAGCGTTTATCCAGCGGTGGACCGGACCTCCATCGCTGTGATAAACGCTTTTTGTGTTCCTATCTTAGTATAGTGACCTTCATGATCGGTCGTTGCATTACCGATTTGTTTGGGTTGCTGCATATGCGTATTCATAATAATCCTGAATATCCTGTTGCACAAATCCACACGATTCATACAAATGCAGTGCGCGTGAATTTTCAGATACTACATCTAACCATACCTGCTTGCCTTTTCCCTTTTCATCCAATGCAACCTGACGCAGCGCACTGCGTCCAATCCCATGCCCCCGTAGCGCCGGATCGACCACAAAGCCGTAAATCCAGCTATGCTCACCTTGGCGATCCACTTCAATTTTGCCAGCAGCCAGACCTTGATATTCAATCACATGCATCGCGCGTGATAACGGGCGGTGTGGACCAGCTAATGCAGCAAGTGTATGAAATTCCGAAATGCCAAATGCCTCCGCATCCAGCTTTGCCCAAAATTCCGCGTCCTCCTGAGTAAGCGGGCGCAGCGATACGATTTCCGTGCTGCCAATACCTAGACCGCTCACATCATCGCCCAGCTTGAGTGTATATTCTACACTGTTTAGACCTGTATGCCTTGAAGCTACCCACTGCTGTCCGCCCTTAGACGATTGCGGTACATTGAACAGTACTTTCTCCTTATTTGCCAGCAAGCCGCTATCGACGGCTTGTTTCCATAAGCGACTGAATCGACCTTGAAGACGGTAATCTGGGTGTGTCATGCCACAGATTTCGATTTTGGCACCAAATTGATACAATGCCAAAAAGGAACGCAATTCGCCATCTTCATAATCAAAAAAGTCTTCTTGGCTGCTGGGAACGCGATTTTTCAACATATCCCAGTTGAGCTTGAGCATAATATGATCGTGTTTTTCACATATAGTTTGCAATTCAGAAATATCGGAAAGCTGATGAAGCTTGAGCATGAATATACAACCTCTTTTCGATGGATAACTGCACGTATAAAGGAATAGTAAAATCTATTGAAATTGGACGGGTAGAACAATACAGCGATGTTAGGAATATGGAATTGCCTATGTAAAAGAAGGAAAGTAACACTGCATAGCTAATCGAAATGGATATTGGGATGGAAAAGAACAAACGAAGTACAGGTGATACTTTATGATAGCATTCTCAATTAAATTTTTCAAAATAATGTTTGACTGCCAAATATTTGAACATCCAAGTCATGGCAAACAAAAAGCGACTCCTTAATCAGAGCCGCGAATTTTGCTGGTTAGTAATAGTAGGATAAAGGAGATAAGAATCGTAATGATTGTCATGCTCCAAGCGAGCTGCATATTGCCTGCATCGACAGCGAAATAAATCGCTGTCGGCAGCGTTTGCGTTTTGCCGGGAATATTGCCTGCTACCATTAGGGTAGCGCCAAATTCACCTAGCGCTCGCGCGAATCCGAGCACAAAGCCAGTGATTAGCGAACGCCAAGCAAGCGGCAGAATCATATACAGAAGCACTTGCAGTTCACTAGCACCTTGAGAACGTGCCGACTCTAGCACATCGCGATTGACGAGGGCAAAGCCAGTTTTGAGCGTCTGGTACACTAGCGGGAAGGCGACAACGGTTGCTGCAATCACCGCACCAGTTACGCTAAAAACGATTGGCTGATGAGTTAGCCATTCTGCCGCTTGTCCAATCCAACTGCGCCGTCCAAGGATGGTAAGCAGCAGGAGACCAACGACAGATGGGGGTAATACGAGCGGTAGCATGAAGATCGTTTCCACAATAATTTTACCGGGAAACGAATATTTGCTCATGAGCATAGCGACAGCAATCGAAAGAATGAATACTGCGATACTGGAAAAGCAGGCGATTTGCAGCGAAAGTGTGACTGGGAAGCCGATGCTTTCCCAGGACCATGCTTCACTCATGAGGTGGCAGCAGCCTTAGTAAAGCCATATTTGGCAAAGATCGCCTGAGCTTCTTGGGTTTGCAGATAAGCGTAGAATTGCGCTGCATCTTCGCGGTGCGTAGTAGCGGACAGAACGGCTGCTGGATAAACGATAGGATCGTGACTATCCTCGCTCGCTGTGAAAGCAACTTTCACACCATCCGATTCCATCGCATCCGTTTTGTATACAAAGCCTGCATCGGCATTGCCTGTTTCGACATAGGAAAGAACTTGTTTCACGTCTTTGGTTTGTACAAGTTTGGATTGTAGGCTATCCCACAGCTTGGCTTGTTCTAGTGCTTGTTTGGCATACATGCCAGCTGGTACGGATTCCGGCGTACCGATTGCCAAACGCTTGATACTATCGCCGCTCAAGTCTTCGATCGTTGCTGGTGTTGTAGTGCTGTCCTTCGGTACGACAAGAACGAGTGCATTGGTGAGCAGATTGATCTCGTGATCCTTGTCCACTAGCTTCTCGTCGATTAGAGCTTGCATTTGTTTGCTGCCTGCGGAGATAAACAAGTCAGCTGGAGCCCCTTGTTCAATCTGCTTTTGCAGGGTGCCGGAAGCGGCAAAGTTAAAGGTCAATTTTACATTGGGATATTTGGATTCGTATACCTTTTGAATATCTTGTAGGCTGTCTGTCAAGCTTGCTGCTGCGGAGATCGTCAGTTCGGTTGTCGCTGCTGAACTGCTTGATGTACCTGTTGCCTTCGATGACGAATCTGTGCTTGTGCCGCCTATCGAAGAACAGGCACTGAGTATTACAGCCAGAGCGGTCAGCATGATCAACACTGTCATGCGCAGACGCGCAGCTGGACGACGGGATGAAGGGGATGAGTGAGATGGTATATTCATGTAAAATCCTCCTTAGCTAAGGTATGTTATTTCGCCGTATCGTGCAAAATATACGTACTAAATCATACAGGATAATACTAATTATATCTAGTTATATTTAAAGTGGATTGATTATCATTTTTGTGAATTGAAATAAGATACATACGCAGGTAAGATGAACATAGCTTATAAGGATCATGATAGGATGCTATGAGTGATTTGCTATGAGGATTCTACGATACGTGATTTTGATATAAAATTTGAGATAAAGGAAGGGACGGCGTATGAGCGAGCAGATATCCTATACAACCGAAGAAATCGCCCGTCTGCTAAAAGTCTCCAAGCTGACGGTATACGATCTGATCAAGAAAGGCGACTTGCCTGCCTATCGTGTCGGCAAGCAGATGCGGATCGACCATGACGATCTAGAGCAATACAAGCAGCGCTCCAAAGACGGAATGATGCGCGAGAATGCTGGTCAATTGCAGTTACAGGAGCTGCAAAATGGCGGACTGGCACATATTCCCGAAGCAGGGCTGGCACCGGATGCAGCAAATCATCTACCGCCAGAACAACGCAATTATGAAGAAACCGGCGTTTCACCAGCATTTGTCCATGCGGCTTATGCTAGACCAGAAGAGATTCTACGCAATGTAGGCACCGTGCAGCCGATTACTGAGGAACCGATCATGCCACCGAGTAATCTAAAAACGATCGTAATTACAGGTCAGGATACCAGTCTGGATCTGCTGGCACGTTATATGGAAAAAGAACAGCGTTATCGTCCGCTGCGTTCTTTTGCAGGTAGCATGGACAGTCTGGTATCGATGTATATGGGCAATTCCGATATTGTAAGTACTCATCTGTTCGATGGCGAAACGGGCGAATACAATCTACCCTATGTAAGCAAGCTGATGGTGTCTCATTCATTTACACTAATCAATCTGGCTTCACGGCGCGCGGGCTTGTATGTGCAGCGCGGCAATCCAAAACGCATTACGGATTGGCAGCAATTAGGGCAAAATGGCATCCGTATTGTGAATCGTGAGCGCGGAGCAGGCGCAAGAGTGCTGCTGGATGAACAGTTGCGTTTACACAATATTCGCCCGTCTAGCTTACGTGGATATACGCATGAAGAGACTTCGCATATTGCAGTTGCGGCTCGTATTGCTGCCGGTGAAGCTGATGTAGGGATCGGCAGTGAAAAGGCGGCTGCATTAGTTGGTGTGGAGTTTGTGCCGCTGACGCTGGAGCGTTACGATCTGGTCGTGTTGAACAAACCGGAAAATGCCGAATGGATTGCGTCACTGAAGCGTATTTTGCAATCTACTGAATTTAAAAATGAATTAAAAGCGATTGGTGGATACGACTTATCGCGCACAGGCGAGATTCTGCATGAGAGTGTGTATTGAATATCTTTTATAATAGATTGGTATAGAATCTTTTGTTTTGACAATGATAATGATTATCAATTATAATAATCGTAATCGCCGGAATCAATCGGTGTGAGGAGGGATAATCATGTTCGTTATTTTACGCACGATTACTGTCAGTGAAGGGTATGCCGAGCAAGTTGTTGAACGTTTTAGCCAACCGGGAACCGTTGTAGAGCAACAGCCGGGTTTTGTCGATATGCAGGTGCTGGTCAAACAAGTACGCCGTGGTGAAGAAGAGGTTGTGATTATGTTCCGTTGGGAATCTGAACAGGACTGGAAAAATTGGGAGAAAAGCGACGCCCATGTTCAAGGTCATCGCAATAAGGCAGGTCGACCGAAACCGGAGTATATGTTGAATGTCAGCCATGCAAAATATGAAGTCAAAGCTGTGAAAACAGCAGCGGGTGCTACTAACGCTTAATGTTGCTTATATAGTGATATGCCGTGTTTGGGGATAGGATACACATGGAATCAGCTATGATCTGGTAGATGAACTCAAGCAGGATGGCATGTTACCTGATATACCCTAAACAATAAACATAAAAAACCTTCCTCCATTACAGAGGAAGGTTTTTTGCTGTATTGCATCACCTTGTTATCAAGCACGCGAGTCAAACGGTTCAATCGTTACATGTCCTTGATCGACCATCGAGCCTTCGTATGCCTTCTGGGCAACCGAGATTCGTTGGCTAACTGGAAGCGTGTGTTCATAAATGCCATTTTGTAGCTTAAGGGCAGCTAGCTCCTGATACGAGGCAACCGCAGGGGCTGCAACAGGCAATACGGTATGATTTGCCGGAATTTTCTCTAGCAGTTGATCAAATTGCACATTCGTATCATTGGTCGTTTTGGTTGTTTCTTGACGAGTTCGTTCCGTTTGTTCGCCAACGCGTTTCTCAAAAATCTGGCGTGTATAAGCAGCAAAATCAGCAGTGATTTTACGTACGGCGTCAATGGGATTGATTCTCATGGGTTCACTCCTTTACCGGATCAGCATAGAACATTATCCGGGTAGATTCACAGCCTGCATAGCTGTTTGCTGGATCGGGTCATCTTCGGTAATGCCCGGCGCGCGTATATGTTAAACATAGTATACCTTATATATCGGTTATAACAGCGATGATATTACTGATCATTCATTAAAAATTTCAATGATATATAGGTAAAGCCAAAGATCCGCATCATGAATTATACGCAACAGCAGCTTAATAGTTTCGTTTTAAGAAGAATATTTCCGTAGGAATGTAAGGTGTCGTATGGTGGATAGTGGCGATTGGGTTGACGACAAGGAGATGAGTATATATAATAACATTATGTTATTAACATTTAGATAATATTAAAAAAGTAATAATTGATAAGAAGATGTAGCGATATGAGAAAGCTTAATTATACTTGATAAGATGTAGATGTAGATGTAGATGTAGATGTAGATGTAGATGTAGATGTAGATGTAGATGTAGATGTAGATGTAGATGTAGATGTAGATGTAGATGTAGATGTAGACCACGTATAATCATGAAATGTATAACCGAGAATGAGTAGACATGTGTAGTAGGTATAGAACGACCAAGATAGCTTGAACTAGCTATCCCATATCACTGGGATGTATAGTAGCAATGATAAAATAAAGCTCAACACTCATTATGTAACCAGTATAAACAAGCTGTAACAGATATGCGCGCATGATCTGGCTTTTTATAATAATAGATTTGTAATAGCTTCACGATCCATAGCAAGATTTATAGCAAGCCAAAGCAGTGATGAATGGTACTCAATATGGATAGCGATTGAACAAGATCTAGATGGAGGGAACAGGATGAGCCATGGTACACCGGAGCAGCCAGTGGACGCACAGGGGCTGACAGAGCATGAATATTTGGAAAGGTACGATGTTTCGCAATTTGAGCGACCTTCGGCGACTGCGGATATGCTGATTTTTACGATTCTGGATCAGGAGCAGGATAATTATCGCAAGCTGCCGGAAAAGTCGCTGCATTTGCTATTAATTCAGCGCGGAGAACATCCGTTTCTCGGGCAATGGGCGCTGCCGGGCGGATTTGTCGGTATGGATGAAAGTCTGGATGAAGCGGCGGCGCGTGAGCTGCATAGTGAGACTGGGCTAGAGCGCATTTATATGGAGCAGCTGTATACATGGGGCGATGTGAATCGTGATCCGCGGACTCGTGTAATCAGTGCTTCATACATGGCGCTTGTGGATTCTTCCAGTCAGCAGATCCGTGCAGGCGAGGATGCTAGTGATGCCCGCTGGTTTAAGCTGGATTACCGAATTACGCAAGAGAAGAAGGTTCATTTGGAAGATGGCTGTCGTTTAGAAAAAGACATGCAAGTCACCTTATCGCATCAGCAACTGCAACTAAGCGGAACAGTACGTGTGACTCGGACGTATCACGGTCCAGTGGCAGCTGTGGAATGGGACGTGCTGGATAGTGGCGGTATCGCATTTGACCATTTGAAAATGATTGCTTATGGGCTGGAACGACTGCGTAGCAAGATTGAATATACCGATATTGCGTTTAATCTGATGCCACCGCTATTCACCTTGTCGGCACTCCAGC
Organism: Paenibacillus sp. JQZ6Y-1; assembly: GCF_040719145.1. Taxonomy (NCBI): domain Bacteria; kingdom Bacillati; phylum Bacillota; class Bacilli; order Caryophanales; family Paenibacillaceae; genus Paenibacillus; species Paenibacillus kandeliae. The sequence continues at coordinate 2,357,357 of NZ_JBFDUZ010000001.1, read as the reverse complement.
AGGTATATGAAATCATTTTGGATCGTGAGCTACTCGCACCGGCTTTTCGGCGGAAAATGGCGGCACGTGTTATAGCTACCAATGAATATACAAAGGATGCGGGTCATCGTCCCTCGCAGCTATACCGTTTTCGTCCAGAGTGGGAAGATGCTTGAGTGTTGTTATGCACCAATTATTAACATCAAAAGGAATTCTTATAACATCCAAGCGTATCGTATCGCAATCATAACACCAACGAAGAAAGGAGCTTGAACATGAGTTCCAAATCGAAAGAGAAATTTACATTCTTTTATCGTACAGAGTCACCATTTTCGCAATGGCATCCGGCTGCATTTACAATAGATGGTCATTCTTTTCAAAATGCTGAGCAGTATATGATGTACGGCAAGGCAATGCTATTTCACGATGAGCAAACAGCGCAGCGCATTTTGCAAGCCAAGCATCCTCGTGAGCAAAAGCAATTGGGGCGCGAAGTACAGCACTTTGACAAGAAACAGTGGCAACAGCATGCAAAGGACATTGTATACCAAGGCAACCAAGCCAAGTTTACACAAAATCCTGATTTATTAGAGATGCTGCTGGCTACAGCAGGCACAACGCTGGTCGAAGCAAGCCCAACCGATACGATCTGGGGTGTGGGGTTGGATGAAGACAATCCACTTATTCGCAGCCGCAATACTTGGGAAGGCACGAACTGGCTTGGTGAGGTACTCACTTCGCTGCGCGATCATCTATTGCAGCAACAACAAGAACAGTAACAAAAGAGTGATAATAACAATTCAGCATCGGTATATGCAGTTCGCAATATGATAGGAACACTATAGCAGTAGCAGTAAGAATAGCATGTTTATTGAAATGAAAAGCAGCATGCTACATTTATAATGTATACAGAAATGAGGAAGTAACATGAGTAGCAAGAATGATTCATCTTCGTCCATGTCCAAATGGGAACGATCCAATCATGATAAAATACAAGCACGTCTCAATAAACAAACTCCAGACCATAAGCAAACGCAGTCCAACCATTCCATGCAACGCTCCAATGGCGGAAAGGGAGGCAATGCACGCAACATCCGTTTGCAATGGGCACAGGAAACATTGGATATTTTAGATAAAGGGCAATACACTTCGCCTGACGGGCAACAGCATCATATTGCTGAGGACATCGCCCATTCGGTACAGGATGCCGTCTTATATCGTCCCAACCGTCTTCCTGAAGTAGAGCAAATGGCGCAACAGCAAATTGCCGAAACCCAAGCAGCACTTACGTCAGGCAACGGATTTGCAACGATGGAATGCACGAATGAATCGACTTTGCAGGCGGCTGCAAGGTTAGTCAATGACGAGCATAAGCAGCATGTACTGGCGTTGAACTTTGCTTCAGCACGCAATCCGGGTGGCGGATTCCTTGGCGGAAGTCAGGCACAGGAAGAAAGTCTGGCACGTTCTTCATCTCTCTATCCTTCGATTGTACAAATGGAAGAGATGTACACCCATAATCGCCGTGAAAAAAGCTGTCTCTATTCGCATTATATGATCTATTCGCCAGATGTGGTGGTATTCCGCGAGGATGATGGTCAGCTGCACAACCATCCGTATACTGTATCCATGATCACGTCGCCGGCGGTGAATGCAGGAATTGTACAGGAACGCGAAAAAAACAATGTGGCTCGGATTGAAACCGTAATGAAGGAGCGCATCCGTTATATTTTGGCAGTTGCTGCAGAGCAGGGTGAGCGTCATCTAGTATTGGGTGCATTCGGTTGTGGCGTATTTCGGAATGATCCATCCGACGTGGCGCGCTGGTTCCGTGACATTTTGGTGGATGAGCAATATGCAGTTCTATTTGAGCATATTACATTCGCTGTATTGGATCGCTCACGCAATGGTGATGTCATTCGCGAGTTTCGCAAAGTATGGTCATCTTGAATGACTATGTTGGTTGAAGATTGTACTTCTATTGCTCTGGGACAGACAAGAGTATCGCTGATCATACAGCGGTATGATTGTTTGTTTCAGAGTTTTTTTGTATTGGGATGGAGGATGGAGGAGAGCTGCATATCAATCTTTGGAAACTTCATTGTAAAAATCGGAACTTGAACCTCTTCAAATTTTAATTATAATATACGTAATATATGTGATAAATATAATAACAAGAGATATTGTTTTTCTTAGATTTAGGCTGCGTATAAAGGAGGTTGTGTCAATGGTTGGTACATCGGTCGTTCATCCATCTCATATCATGCCAATTCAATTTGGTTTCCAGTTAGAAACTAAATTTTATATGGAAGATAATGTGACGCGAAAGCCTGATCAGCCGGTACTGTATTATGAATTTACGAACGGTGAGCAGACAGAAGTCATTCATGTCGTACCGGATGGGTGTGTGGATGTGTTATTTCTATGCGATGCTGCTCAGCCAAAGGCAGAGATTTGCGGAAGTGTGTTGGCGGCAAGAGTGATGCGATTTCAGCCGGGAACACGCTATTTTGGCGTACGTTTTTTGCCGGGGCATGGGATTGGTGTCATTCCGCTGAAGGCATGGGTGGAGCAGCGAGTTGCTTTGCAGGATGTATTTGCGTTGCCGGATGAGTACATGCAGCGAATATTTGAAGCACAGCATTTTCAGGAGCGAGTACAGTGGTTTGCCACGCTGTTTCTGCCGCTGATGATGTCGAAGCCATTGCCAGAACTGGTGCAGTTTTGTCTGAATGAGATGACCGCATGTCGTGGCAATGTGACCGTCAACGATCTGTCCATGTATACCGGTTATTCGACTCGCTATTTGCGTAAAAAGTTTGAGGATTGTGTGGGCTTTTCACCGAAGCTGTTTGCCCAGACGGTTCGGTTTCAGCATGCACTGCATATGATCATGAGTAACGATGTGGATCTGCTGGATATTGTGCATGAGCAGGGATATTATGATCATTCGCATTTTGTGAATAATTTCAAAAAATTCAGTCATCTATCACCGCATCAGCTGCGATTGGAATGGAGCCAGCGCAAATTAATCACTGAGCTAGAGTTGCTGTAAAACATGTAATCCGCTGTGGATGGATGTACAAATCGTATACTAAAATCATATGATCAACATCTGCAAACAACGGTTACTTTGATGGTATGATTGATCAACAGACGAAGTTTGGGGTCAGCCGATGTATTGTATTGGAAAAGTGGAAGATAACCTTTGTAGTGAAATCGCGCTGGCTTAGCGATAAAGCCCGGCATGGTTGTTCAGAATGCTAATGAACAATCATTCCGGGCTTTTTTGGTGTGATTTGGAGAGACATATTATATGCACAGCATCATAATAGATCGGTAAAGAGCATGGACAAGGAGACGCACAGATGCAGCGTAGTGGATGATTGCATTATGGAGCAGTAGCTTCCGTTTCTGCTTCGGCAATAGATTCGCCAGCATATGCATAAACGGATGGACGATACAGTTTGAGCCAGATTCCGATGCAGACACCGATAACAGCTACAAGAGCCAGCGTGAATTCCATAAGTAGCGGCACAGATGAGGCGCTCGTACCTACAAGTGAGGGGAAGTTGATAATCGTAATCAGAGTAGCGGCAAGCAGACCGAAGGCGGACAGGAGCGGAGCGATTTTGCTATGCCAGAGACGACGATCCTTGCCTGTACGGATAAAGAACGATACAATCGCAAATCCGACCACCGTATATAGACAGAGCAGACCGAGACATGCCATCGCTGATAAGTATGCAAAGGTTTGTAGAAACGGGTCCCATCCGGCTGCAATCGTTAGTCCAATAAAGATCAACGACAGCACACTAAGCAGCAATCCGGCAACATGCGGGGAACGATGATGGGTGTGTAGCCGAGCAAGGGCGACGGGCAATACACCAGAGCGTCCCATCGAGAATAGATAACGGGCAATGACATTATGATAGGCAATCAGCCCAGCGAAAGCGCTAGTTACAAATAGCGAGCGAAGCACCCATACCGACCAGATACCCAGATGATTAGCCGCCAGATCGGTAAACAGACTGGCAGGATCAAGACCTTGGGTGAGAATCGTATTCACTTTGGTCATAACCCCTGTTTCACCCCAGCCGATCACGATGCTATAGCTGATAAACGCATACAGCAATCCAAGAATACCGACCGCTGTATATGTAGCGACGGGGATGGTTCGATTCGGATGTTTGGCTTCTTCTCCATAAATTACAGTAGCTTCAAACCCAATAAAAGCACCCATACAATACATAATCGCAATGCCCGGTGAACCGCCAAAGATGACATCCATTCGGAATGGTGCGGCTGTATAGCCTTCGGATGTACCAGTTGTGAGCGCAGCAACGGCGATAATGAGCAGGATAATCACTTCCATGATCATGCACACCCCAAGTAACTTGGCGCCCACATCTACTCGGCGATACCCAAGAATACCAACGATCGCGCAGCAGAGGATCGAGTACACCCACCAATGTAGATGAATCCCAACTTCCATCAATAATGAGTTGAACGCATTGCCCACTAGTCCGTATAACGCCAGCAGTAATGCACAATAAGAGACGATTGCTAGCAGACTGGCGCTGATGCCAGAAATTTTGCCCAGCCCTTTCGATACATACGCGTAAAAAGCACCTGTATTACGTACGTGACGACTCATTGATGTATACCCGACCGCGAATAACATCCATAAAATCAGTGCCAACACATAAATGCCGGGTGCGCCAATGCCATTCCCCAATCCCATAGAAAACGTAAGAGTACCCATCAACGCCATCAACGGTGCAGCTGCCGAAATTACGAAAAAAACCAGTCCCGGTACTCCCAACGCGTCCGGCATCAGTGATGTTTGCTGCCGATTATCTTGTTGTACATTCGTGGTTGTTTGTTCCATCTTCATTCCCCCTTCAATGTACTGCATGTCTTCCTTGTTTTATTATGTACATCCCTTGTGATCCAAGATTGTAAAAAACGGAATATATGTTAGTTTAGTTAACGTAAAAGCGATATTTTTTTGAGTTGATCCCATTTTTACAATACATAAACCTCAGATATTCGATATGATTTCAACACAAGAAGTCAGAAAACATGACTTTATATATGAGGAGGAACGAAACATGTCGATTAAACTTGAAGCTGTTACACATCCACTGGAACCATTGACGGCGCTTGAATTGGAGCACACGATTGCGATTTTGAGAAAGGAAAAGGAATTGGATGAGCATTATCGCTTCGCTAGTGTCAATCTATATGAGCCGCCCAAAGCACAGGTACTGCAATACAAGCAGGGAGATGTGCTAGAGCGCGAAGCGTTTTGCATTCTATTGAACAATCGCGATGGACAAACGTATGAAGCTGTCGTATCGGTAACAGGCGGGCATATCGTTTCGTGGGAGCATATCCCCGGCGTACAACCTTCCATCATGGCGGATGAGTTTATGGAGTGTCAGAACGTAGTGAAGACCAATCCTGATATGATCGCTGCGTTAGAGCGTCGCGGATTGACTGATATGGATAAAATTATGGTTGATCCGTGGTCAGCTGGACATTTTGGACATGAAGAAGAGGAAGGAAGACGGATTGTGCGGGCGCTCAGTTACTATCGGACGTCGGAGTTTGATAATCTGTATGCTCGTCCAATCTCTGGACTGTATGCGCTGGTAGATCTGAATCATATGGAAGTGATGAAGGTAGTGGATCGGGAGATTGTACCGCTGCCCCCACTGGATGGGAATTATACAGCAGATGCAGTTGGACCACTGCGCAGTGATATACGTCCGCTTGATATTATTCAGCCGCAGGGACCTAGCTTTACCGTGCAAGGGCATGAGATTGACTGGCAAAAATGGAAGGTGCGCTTCGGCTTCACTTCACGCGAGGGTCTGGTGCTGCATACGGTTAGCTATAACGATCAGGGACGAGAACGTCCGATTCTGTATCGTGCTTCCTTATCGGAAATGGTAGTGCCATACGGCGATCCGACGGAGCCGGTGAACCGTAACAATGCTTTTGATGCGGGCGAATATGGTATCGGTATGCTTGCCAACCCGCTAGAGCTGGGCTGTGACTGCTTGGGAGAGATTCAGTATTTTGACGCTCATTTCTCAGATAGTCAGGGCAATATTATTCAGATTAATAATGCAATTTGTTTGCATGAAGAGGACTTTGGGATTGGCTGGAAGCATACAGACTGGCGTACTGGTCATGTAGAGGTACGTCGTTCACGTCGGTTGGTACTGTCCAGCATCTCCACAGTAGGCAATTATGAGTACGGATTTTTCTGGTACTTTTATCAGGATGGGTCGATCCAGTTTGAAGTGAAGTTGACGGGTATTCTGCATACCGAAGCGATTCAACCGGATACACGTTATCCTTATGGCAATCTGATTGCGCCACAGCTGTTTGCTGCGCATCATCAGCATTTCTTCAATGTACGTATGGATCTGATGATTGACGGTATTAACAATTCTGTGTGCGAGGTCAACACCGTGTCGATGGAAAAAGGACCGGATAATCCGTACAGCAATGGCTTTTATCCGGTGACGACTACCTTCCGTAAGGAGTCCGAAGCAATTCGTGATCTGGATTTGCGAACAGCGCGCTATTGGAAATTCATCAATCCAAATGCAAAAAATGCGCTGGGTGATCCGGTGGGCTACAAGCTGTTTGCTGGGGAAAATGCGTATCCGTATGCGCATGACGATTCACCGCTGATGAAACGGGCGGGTTTCCTCAAGCATCATCTGTATGTCACTCCATTTGACCCAGACGAACGGTATGCGTCTGGCAGCTATCCGAATCAGCATGCAGGTGGCGATGGTCTAGAGCATTGGGCAGCAGCGGATCGTGAGATTGAGAATACCGATGTGGTGGTCTGGTACAACATGGGGCATCATCATATTACACGTCCAGAGGACTGGCCCGTGATGCCGACAGCGTATATCAGCTTTATGCTGAAGCCAACCGGATTCTTTGACCGCAGCCCAGCACTAGATGTACCGCCGTCGCCATCGAAGGCACATGGTCATTGTCAGCATCATCATGGATAAAGGAGGGGATACCGAATGGAGAAAACGAGTGCATGGTCTGTGCATGACAGTACTATATCCGGTGGAATACGCAGGAAAGGGATGTCTCCGCTACAACTGGTATCTTCGTTACTACCTGCTCTGGTTATCGTGGTGCTGCATGCCATTCATATGCTGATTTTGCCTGCTTTGGCATCGTCGATGGTGATGATGGGACATGGAAGTATGGACATGAGTGGGAGTGGCATGAGGGTGAATGGAAGCAGTAGTATGCAGGGGATGGATCATAGCTCCATGAGCGATAACGGTGGTTATCCGATGAGTAGTGCAATCCCGTGGATGGAGATTGTGATGGGAGCGATCTGGATCATTTCCATTGCTAGCATCCTACAGGCGGGATACCAGCTATGGAACATGCTACGCAAGAAGCCGACGGTGAAAATGAATTATATTTGTGCAGGCTTTTCATTGGTATCGCTAGGTGTAGCTGTCTATAGCATTGTGATCATGCTCGAATAAAGACAGATATAGCAGTACATTGGAGGAGAAAGGAACTATTCAGATGTAGGGCAGTAGTATGGATCAATTGATGCAAAAGGTAGGCATGTAAACGCAGAAACCGTATCAATATAATGAAGGCTCCATGTTTCCGGCGAACATATTGCTGAACGAAACATGGAGTTTTTGCTGGACATATTACTTTTTGATACACAATCAAGCCGTTCACCCGTTCACCCGTTCACCCGTTCACCCGTTCACCCGTTCACCCGTTCACCCGTTCACCCGTTCACCCGTTCATGAAGTGGAGGGAAGAACATGGAAACGACCTCCCATTTTTAAAGTGTATACTAATAAAATTATTTCAATGCATGAAAAATTCATAATAGAGAAAATAAATCTACGCACCTATCCACCACTACCATCCGCAGCATGAGTATATTCTCTTAAACCTATTCATTGTATGCGCGTCGAAACCGATATTCTATCCATGCAATTTTATTTTGAAAAAAAGGTAAAATAAAACATAATTATGTGATAGAATACACTGGAACACATAACTAACTGATTAACCTAAACAAAAAGACATACCGTTACAAAACCATCATACAGACAAAGGGGTTCACACAAATGAATACGATGAAAAAAATGTTCGCAGGCATTGTTACAGCAGCACTGATCGCAGGTACAGGCGTAGCTGTATCTTCTCCGGTTCAAGCTAAATCTTCGCAGCAGGTATCTGGCTTTACCAATGTAAAAGGTGTCTTTTACAAAAACTGCACGGCTGTTCGTAAGGCAGGCAAAGCGCCACTGTACAAAGGCGAACCCGGATACCGTCTGAAGCTGGATCGCGACAAAGACGGCATCGCTTGCGAATAAATATCAAAATAACAAAAGCTCCAGCAGATCAGGTGAAATTCCTGTCTGCTGGAGCTTTTTCTATTGGTATATCTAAGCTACATCCAATTATCGCGGTAACTCTAGAGCAAAGGTACTGCCTGTCGACGAGCTACGTCGTAGCAGCAAGTCGCCGCCTTGCGCGCGGGCGAGCAGCTGACTGTAAGTCAAGCCGAGACCCAGACCGCGAACGCTGCGTTTTTTCTTTTCACCACGGTAAAAACGCTCGAAAATATGATACTGATCTTCCGGCGCTACACCAGAACCATTATCTGTCACTTCCACATGCAGCCTATCATTATCGGCAAACATGCGAATCGTAAAACGAATGCAACTTGAATGATCAGCAGCCTGAAAGCCGTTATTCAGCAGATTGACGATGATTTGCTGGATACGCAGTGAATCGCCCGTCGTATACATTGGCTCTGCGGGTAAGTCCAGCTGAATATCAATCTCATTCATCTCATGTGTTAATTTCCACTGGTGTGCGACTTCGCGAATTAACAGCTGCAAATCCAGCTTATCACGGCGCACTTCTACACTGCCAGAGGCGAAGGCGTTGTAATCGAGCAGATCGGCGACCATACGCTCCATCCGGTCAGATTCCTTGAGCGCAATATCGAGAAACTCATGTGCTTCATCGCCGGATACGACATCATCGCGTACCGCCATCATCAGACCCTTGATCGATGTCACTGGTGTTTTCAACTCATGAGTGACACCAGCAAGAGAGAGGGCGCGCCATTCTTCCAAATGCTTGAGTCGCTGTGCCATTTCCTCAAAAGAGGAGACCAGTTCTTGAATCTCCGTTTCTCTCGTATGAATATTCAGCTTGACGTCGTAATTACCAGCGCAAATCTGCTGCGCGGCTTCTGCTACGCCGCCAAGTGGACGGGACAGCTTGCGGGAGAGCAGGTAGATTGTCAGCCAGCCTGCTAGAATGAGCATACCGAGCAGAACGAAGATAAACATCAGTTCTTTCGGGCTGTAGGTCAGTGATTTTTTGGATTGTAAAATGCTGACCTGACCAATCTGCTGATTGCTGCTATTGTCGATAGGCGTGTTGATCGACATAAAGCGCTCATCGCGCGCTTGGCTAAGATCGTCGGACAGCTTGTTGTACATTTGTTTTTCGGTAATTGCTGGACGCGAGAACATCAGATTTCCCTGCTTATCCGTAATAATCAGGCAGGTCCCATCGTCGATGTTGAAGAAGCGCAAGCGATTTTTGATAATGTAATCCAGATTGGGCGGAATGCTGATCTGCCCAGACGATGTGGTAACCCGGTCAGCAACCTCCTGACCGAGCAAGCCCGCCGTCCGAATCCGGTTATCCATTGTTGTATCGCGCACCCAATAGATGGCTGCCAATGCGATAATGACAAACCCGATACAGAGAATAATAAAATAGCGTATCGTCCAATAGGACAACAGCGAGACGGTACGCGTCGGCTTCACTCGTTGATCCAAAATTGATACCCCATTCCTCGTAAAGTGCGAATCTCGCCCACATCGGACGACCAGTTGGACAGTAGCTGGCGTAGCCGTTTGACCGACAGATCGACTGCACGGTCACTGCCTTCGTAATCCATGCCCCAGACTTGTTCGATCAGATGATCGCGTGTAAAGGTGCGGTTCGGATATTCCGACAGGAAGAGGAGCAGCGACAGATCCCGCGGACTAAGACCAACCTCCGCACCGTTCAAATAAGCGCATTTGGCAGCATAATCAATCACTAGATTGCCAAAGTGACGCTTGCTATTACGGTCGTTCATATACGGTCGGCGACGCAGCACGGCATTGACGCGCGCAACTACTTCTTCGGGCATAAACGGCTTGGTCATATAATCATCAGCACCGCCGTCTAGACCACTCAGTCGATCCTCAATTCCATCGCGTGCCGTTAGCATAATGACAGGGCAGGCGCCTTGTTCACGGATCAGCTGCAACAATTCCCAGCCATCCATACCCGGCAGCATCACATCCAGTAAAACGAGTGCAGGACTATGCTGCTTGAACAACTCCAATGCAGTGATGCCATCCGCAGCATGAACTACCTCAAACCCTGCCTTTTTTAAATAAGCGGATAAGACGCGGGCAATCCCCGGTTCGTCTTCTACAATCAAAATCAAATTCATCTATTCAGCGACTCCTTGCCGAAGCAGATAACAACACTCCGGTAATATAACCTGTGTTAGCAGAGGGTACATTGTAATCAGTATTTCACCCGTCTACTTCCTTCCATTGTACAGGCACAGCAAATCCAGCGGCAATATAAACCGTGGATTGATTGCATTATATAGCAGGGAAACAAAACAATCTATATATAAACTTAGATATTTCACATACTCTTTTAAATTTGCAAAAAAAATAAATCTATCTTCTAGTTGGACATATTCTCGACATATTGGCTTCGTATACTGTGCATATCAAAGAAAGCAAAGGAGAGTACATGATGAACAAAAAGACAAGGAACTGGTTAATCGCCATTGTAGCAATTGTTGTGATTGTAGGAATCGGAGGCTACACTTTTCTGAAAAGCTATATGGGTAACAATGTAGCTATCGAAAGTGTTGTACCAACTGAAAGTGCGTCCGCAGAAGGCACAACATCGACAACGACTGGTCAGAGTGTAACGGGAAGTGAACTGAACGGCAATTGGGCAATCAATGAATCTACGTCCAAAGTATACTTCTCTGTAACGACTTCGCAGGAAACGGTTAACTTTGTCGATAACAAAGTTAGTGGTACATGGAATGTGAATGTAGACGATCCATCCCAAATGACGAGTGAAGGTCAAATCGACATGAGCGCCATCGATTCCGGCAACTCGCAACGTGACGGTCACGTCAAAGAAGCGGACTTCTTCGATGTAAGCCAATTCCCGAATGCAACCTTCAAAGCGACTTCATTTGAAAATGTACCGACCGAATGGGCATCCGGTGCAACCAATGAATTTAAAATGACAGGTACGTTGACAGTAAAAGGTGTAGAAAAAGAAGCAACCTTTGATATGAAAAGTGTATACCAAGATGGTCAATTGCTACTGTCTGGTACAACAAAAGTTACCTTCGCCGACTTCGGCATGACGAACCCTCACTCCGTTGTACTGAGCACAGAGAACGACATCAATGTTCAGCTGGAATTGGTACTGGATAAAAAATAAGATATGTCAGAGAGAATGGAATATCCTTCAACATATTTGATGTAACCTCATAGAAGAAAGCCGGATAACGAGCCTGTCGTTGTCCGGCTTTTTTAGTTGAGCAGATTTTTTTGTATAATGGAATGAATTGGAATTTTAAGATTTCTATATTAAAGGAGGGAATGGATTGAAAAGATATGCAATAACAGCAAGTATTCTGATTCTATTAATGACAAATGTATCTGATGCGAATGCGATGCGCTTAAACCAAAACCATTTAGAAGATATTACGACACAATTGGCAAGCTATAGTAGGGACGTTTCTGAAACAGGATCAGACTCCCTTTCTGAATTGATTAGTCATTCTATTCAAATGGAGTATCAAACGGATATTGATACGCAGACAATACATATTGAACAGCAAAACGATAATGCAGGGGCAACTATATTGTTGTACACATTTCGTCATCATAGCGTGAATTATATGGGCATAATGCTAGCTGGTCTTCATCAAAATAAATGGTTTAAATTGAGCAATTTTACGCAAAAACAGTATGGTGATGTGAGAGTTCAGCCTAGCAACTCTGGGGGTGTACTAAGTTTACCTTTTCCTCATTCACGCAAAGTTATGTACGATGCCTTTTATGGATATGTTCATGATCCTAATATCCGACAGGTACGTTTAAAGTTTACCGATGGAACGGTAGCGATTATTCCACTTGAGCAAGGACAACTATATTATATGAATGCCATAGTCGAGTTCAACAGAACAGGTTCTAAATATTCAGGTAGAGTGCTGGATCGGATCGAAATGTATAGCATCAATGGACAGCGATTATACAATCAGCACTAAATGCTATACATCTAGTAAATCTATGCTTTTATATGGAACTCTTATGAAATGATTCATTCCTATTCTCAAATTTTCATAGTCAAAACATCAGCACCATACCCTCTCAAAATTCATATTTGCCTGGTCGTTAACTAAGATGAAATCCCTTGCTATGAAAGGATTCCTGTTGTATATACAGCAAGGTTACTACACAGTAAATGTGTCGAAATCCAAAAAAAAGGGTAATTGCCGTATGACCCATCAGCGCATCGGTTATTTAAAATCAAGCTGATTTGCAGCATGTTTCATTCATGTTCTCATACACATGCGATTTATACTTTGTTGATTAGGAGAGGGGATTCAATGAGTAAAATTATTTTTGTATCTAACCGTTTACCTGTGACTGTGAAAAAAAACGAGTCCGAACTTCAATACAGCAAAAGTATCGGTGGTCTCGCTACCGGTTTGAAAAGCTACCATGAGCAGGGTGACACCGTTTGGGCGGGCTGGCCGGGTATTGCAAGCGACAATCTGAATGAAGACGAACAGAAACAGATCAACCAGGAGCTTCAAGATGAATACAACTGTTTGCCAATCTTCCTGTCGGACGATGAGATTGAACAGTATTATGAAGGCTTTTGTAACGAAACGATCTGGCCGCTGTTCCACTACTTTACGAATATGACTGAATATAACGAAGAAACGTGGGAAGCATACAAGCGTGTGAACCAGAAGTTCTTCGATTCGATTGACGATATTATCGAGCCGAATGATACGATCTGGATTCATGACTATCAGCTGATGCTGCTGCCACAATTGATTCGTGAAAAATACCCGGATACGCAGATCGGCTTCTTCCTGCATATTCCGTTTCCTTCCTTTGAAATCTATCGCCTGCTGATCTGGCGTGAAGAGATTCTGCGCGGTCTGCTCGGTGCGAATCTAATCGGCTTCCATACTTATGATTACGTGCGTCACTTCCTGAGCAGTGTACGTCGACTGCTAGGTAAAGAACATAACCTGTACAAAATCAATTACGAAACGTATTCCGTACAAGTCGAAGCATTCCCAATGGGCATTGACTACGACTTCTTCGCCAAATCGTCTGGTACAGACAATCTGTCCAACGAGGCACGCGACTTTATCGAAAGCACCAAAACGGTACAAAACATCATTTCCGTCGACCGTCTGGATTATACGAAAGGGTTGCCTGAGCGTATCAAAGCGTTCCGTCAATTCCTGCAAAAATATCCAGAATACCATGAAAAAGTACGTCTCAATCTCATCGTCGCTCCATCTCGCGTTGGTGTAGAAGCGTACGATGAGCTAAAAAATGAGATCGAAGGTCTGGTCAGCTCGGTTAATGGTGAATTTGGTACATTGAGCTGGATGCCAGTTTGGTTCTTCTTCCGTACATTCAGTCAGGAAGACCTGATCGCCTTTTACCGGAACAGCGATGTGCTGCTCGTTACGCCGCTGCGCGACGGTATGAACCTCGTTGCCAAAGAATACATCGCTGCACGTAGCGATTACAAAGGCATGCTGGTTATGAGTGAAACCGCCGGTGCTGCTAGTGAACTGGGCGAAGCAGTAATCGTCAATGCTAACGACTACGGCGCGATTGCAGCTGGTATCAAAACCGCGCTGGATATGCCGGATCACGAGAAAATTGAACGCAACAAAATGCTGCATCGCCGCATTTCGCGTTATAACGTGAAATTCTGGGCGGACGAATTCCTTGAAGCACTCAAAGCTACAGCGGAATCCCAAGTCGAAACGAAAGACGTGGTCGATATTCGTTCCGAGCCGTCCAATGTGGAAAAAGCATACAATGAATCGCAAAAACGCGTGCTGTTCCTTGATTACGATGGCACACTGGTTGGCTTCAAGCCAACGCCAGATCAGGCGAAGCCGGATGAGGAGCTGCGTACCATTCTGACTGAATTGTGCGAAGATCCGAACAACACAGTCGTTATTATTACTGGTCGTGACCGCGATGTCATGCAGAACTGGCTAGGCGATCTGAATCTGTACATTATCGCTTCTCATGGTCTGTGGTTGCGTGAACCGGGTGGCGACTGGAAGATGACGATGAGCGTGGACAACGATTGGAAAGAATCGGTGCGTCACGTACTCGAAATGTACACTGACCGTACACCGGGTTCTCTGATTGAGGAAAAAGAATACTCGCTCGCATGGCATTATAGACAAAGTGAGCCAGAAATGGCAGAACTGAAGCGTAATGAATTGCGCGAAGCGCTCATTTCGATCACCCAGTCCATGAGCCTTGGTATTTTGGAAGGCAACAAGGTACTGGAGATCAAGGATACGCGTATGAACAAAGGTCACGGTGCGCATCAGATGCTGCAAGGAAAAGATTACGACTTTATCTTCGGTGTCGGTGATGATCATACGGATGAAGACCTGTTCACCGCAATGCCAAAGGATTCGTTCTCGATCAAGGTGGGTGCAGGCAATACCAATGCTAACTACCGCCTAAAATCGTTCCGCAATATTCGTCAGCTGCTCAAGCGTTTCATCGAATTGAGCCGCAAGGAAACCAACGCAAGCAAATAAGAAGCATGAACAAAGCAGAAGCTGCCATCAAGGCGCTTCTGCTTTTTTGCTATAGGATATGGTGGCGTGATAGGCAAGCAGTTAGAATCCTGCCGTAAATATTCGTATTTTATCCTTTCCGTATGAAGCAAGTCGCGCTATGATAGAAGATGTGAATGCAATTATTGAAGCGTATACATACACGCGGGTAGGGGGAAATGAAGATGAGTATTTTGACATCCAAAGCGGCAGATTATGTACAGCAGCAGCCGGTACAGGATTTGCTGGTGAAATTATATGGGGAAGAGGAACGTTCGGAGCAGACGAAGCGCTACGAACAGCTGTTAGAGCAGTTTGGACAGCATTTTGGAGAGCAGCAGGTTCACCTGTTCAGCGCATCAGGACGTGTGGAGATTGGCGGCAATCATACCGACCATAACCACGGTAAAGTACTGGCAGGCAGTATCCATCTGGATACGATCGCAGCCGCGGCATCGACCGAGCAGCAGGAGATCGTATTTGTATCCGAGGGATATGAAGGCGAATTTCGTGTGAATCTAGATGATTTGAGTTCTGGTCAAAATGAAAACGCTACAATCTTGCTCGTGAAAGGCATCGTTGACGGATTTGTGCAGCAGGGTTACAAAGTAGGCGGATTCCATGCGTATATCACGACGAATGTGCTGTCTGCATCCGGTCTAAGCTCGTCTGCTTCTTTTGAAATGCTGATCGGGGCTATTCTTAACACATTGTACAATGAAGGACAATTGGATGCGGTAGCATTATCGAAGATTGGGCGTTATGCGGAAAATCGCTATTGGAACAAGCCATCTGGCTTGCTGGATCAAATGTCTTGTGCGTATGGTGGACTGGTGTCGATTGATTTTGCCGATCCACAACAACCCGTCATCGAAGCGGTGCCGTATGACTTTTATGAAAAAGGCTATTCACTGCTGATCGTCAGCACAGGCGGAAACCATGCCGATCTGACGGAGGATTATGCAAGCGTGCCAAACGAAATGTTCGCCGTAGCCAAACAGCTGGGCGCAGAGGTATGCCGCGATATTACGTTGGAGCAGGTATATGCGAATCTGCCAGCGTTGCGTGAGCAGGCGGGAGATCGTGCAGTTCTGCGTGCGATGCACTTCTTGGAGGAGAATGGGCGTGTAGATCAACAGGTGGATGCACTACGTCGCGATGATGTAGAGGGTTTCCTGAAGCTGCTGACCGCGTCCGGTAACTCGTCGTGGAAATGGCTGCAAAACTGCTATCGCGATTCGGATCATCATGATCAGAGTGTAGCGGTAGCGCTGGCGATTACTGAGGTATTCCTGCAACGTATCGGTGACGGCGCATGTCGTCTGCATGGCGGCGGATTCGCTGGTGTCATTCTGGCAGCAGTGCCAAATGAACATGCTGCTGCCTATGAGCAGACCATTAAGGACACGCTGGGTACTTCCATTTTCCGTGTACGTGTGCGTGAGCATGGCGCGTTCTGTCTGAACGATCTGCTGGAAGGGTAAGCGAGTATCATTCCATATAACGAAAATGAGATATAACAAAAAGGATGGCATCCGATAAGTAGGATGCCATCCTTTTTTATGTTCAGACTCGCTTGTAGTCGCTGCTCTGGTCATAGAGCTGAATACGTATGCTTCTCCATGCTTCTGCTCTGATCCATATTGAGCAGTACTCATTCCTCTCTCGCGCCATGACTCAATGCATCCAGCTGCTGTTCAATCAGCGTCAGATTATCATTGTCAAAGCAAACGAAGCGGATATGCGTCACACTGCCATTGCCAGTTTCCGCATATTGCTGAACAACGTGTACGGCAATCTTCGCAGCTTCCGACTTCGGATAGCCGTAGATGCCTGTACTGATATTAGGAAACGAAATACTTTTCAATTGATGCTCATCCGCCAGCTGTAGAGAGTGGACATAGCAATTACGCAGCAAATCCGGTTCTAGCTGATCGCCGCCGTTCCATACGGGACCGACGGTATGAATGACATGCTTTGCTGGCATATGCCCCGCCGTGGTAATCACCGCTTCGCCTGTTGGACAGCCGCCCTGACGGTCGCGGATGCGGTAGCAATCCTCTAGAATCGCTGAACCGCCTGCACGATGAATCGCTCCATCCACACCGCCTCCGCCCAGTAGACTAGAGTTGGCAGCATTGACGATAGCATCGACCTGTTCACGCGTAATGTCTCCTTGTACTGCTTCAATGGTAACCCCATTAATGACAAGCTTCTTCATAGGATCTCCTTTCCGCTAGTAACATCGCAGCCTTCTGCTATCAACAGTTCTTATGCTCAACCTATGAACATTCATCCTTCATTGATCCACACATCGCCGTTTTTGCAACAACGGTTAGCGCATCGGTGCGAAATCGCTGATTTTCTCCATAATACTGTCGATCTGTTCTAGCGTTTCGGTGTTCAATGTTATATTTACCGCTTCTACATTTTCATGAATCTGCTGCGGCTTGCTCGCACCGATAATCGCAGAGCTTACGCCCGGTTGACGCAGTACCCAAGCCAATGCCAATTGCGATAAGGTGACGTCCATGCTTGCAGCTAGATCGTTCAGCTCAGCGACTACACTTAGCACATCGTCACGGAAATAGCTGCGGATTACCTGATTGACCGAATCGTCAGCTGCACGCGTACCGGATGCTGGTGCTTGCCCCGGCTTGTATTTGCCAGTCAATACGCCTTGCGCCAGCGGGGAGAAGACAACTTGACCAAGCCCATATTGCTGGGATACTGGCAATACTTCCTGCTCGATATAACGTTCAAACAGATTGTAGATTGGCTGATTCGCCGCGAGTGGACGCAGACGCAACCGCTCACCGATTGCAGCAGCCTCGGTAATCTGAGTAGCTGACCATTCACTAACCGCAGCATACAGAATTTTCCCTTGTGCTGTTAGATCGTCGAGTGCGCGCAGTGTTTCTTCGGTTGGTGTCTCCTGATCAAAGCGGTGACAGAAATAAATATCAATATAATCCGTACCCAGTCGCTTCAGACTGGCTTCGCATTGCTCCATAATATGCTTGCGTGACAGACCACGATCATTGGGTCCATCGCCCATAGGGAAAAAGACCTTTGTGCTTAGTACATAGCTAGAGCGCTCATAGCTTGCCAGCGCCGCACCAATTGCTTTTTCGCCTTCACCACGATTGTAAGCGTTTGCCGTATCGAAAAAATTAATCCCTGCTTCAAAGGCGGTGCGGATGCACAGATCGGCTGCCTGTTGTTCAGCGGCTGTGCCGTACGTTAACCAGCTGCCCAGTGAGATTTCACTAACCTTCAAACCAGTGTTTCCTAGATTACGGTATTTCATTCCTACTCACACTCCCTAATATGTAGATAGATAAGGTGGCGTATGGTACAAAATGGTACAAAAGCCACCTTAGCCATCATCCGCCAAAATATTGGTTTCGTCAATGGTTGGACAGGACTATTCCTGCTCAGGCTTCGATGGAAAGTACGCCCCAGCCTGCAATTGATCTACAAAATGCTGTAACCATTCATAATATTGCTGTGCATGTTGCAGCTTATGTAGATCGCGCAGACCGGTTTCGCGTTCTTCGGCAGATGTATCGTGAGCGAGAATCAGTTGCGATAATTGCGGAATGACCTGCTCTAGACTGGAGGTCATCACATCAATCTCACGCTGTAACCGGCTACCGAAGAAGTTTTGAAAGGTTTTAAAATAATCGGTTTCCGCTTGATACTGATCGCGGCGATCGCGCTTGTCGTCCAGCTTGGTAATCATGCGCGACTGCACGAGAGAGCGCACGGCATAGCTCATATTGCTTTTGCTCATATTCATGCTATCCTTCATCTCTTCCAGCGTCATCGGTCGATCTTCAAAATACATAATACCGTACAGCTCGCCAAATGAATGATTCACACCGTACAAATCCATCGTCTGCGCAATAGAGTCGATGATTTCCGCACGTAACTGTTGATGCTTGGATGAATGAGCCATATTCGTTTCCTTCGTATCCTGTACATTTTTTTCCTTTTCCACCATAACACCTCGTATATGATCTGAATATGCCAGAAATTGAGTATACATTTTACAATATTCACCGATAGTTTAACACTGTTTTGACTCATTGTCGTGTAATGGAGTGTACAATAATTTTTGTACGGAAGATCAAAACGAAGTGGAAAGCTGTCAAAGACAAAAGGATTCAATGAAATTTGAACACGGGAGTGGAGAGAGTGAAATTGAAATGGATGCGGGAGGGCGAGGCACTGCTGTTTACGATGCCAGCGGTCATACCATTGCTTATCTTCTGGCTAGGTCCGCTCGGATACATATTGTATTTAAGCTTCACGGATTGGGACTTTATGAGCCCAGACAAGGAATTTGTCGGCTTGGGCAATTACAGCTACTTGCTTGGCAATCCTGACTTTTACCAAGCGCTCAAGGTGACGCTGCTATTCGGTCTGGGCAGTGTGCTACCGATTATGATTGGCGGATTATTGCTGGCGCTACTCATGAACAGCAAGCTGCGCGGTTCCGGTATCTATCGGGCGCTGATCTTCTCGCCGTGGGTTACGCCGACGGTAGCGGTTTCGATTGTCTGGTCGTGGATTTTTCAGCCGGATGTTGGATATGCGAACCATGTACTAAGCTGGTTTGGCATTGCAGGTATTGGCTGGTTGCAGGATTCACATTGGGCGCTCATTGCTGTGCTGATCGTGACGCTGTGGAAGTCGATTGGGTGGGCGATGATCTTTTATCTAGTGGCACTGCGTAATTTGCCAAACGATCTGTTGGAAGCTGCCTCGATGGATGGTGCGGGGGCATGGACGCGGTTTCGATATTTGACACTGCCGCTCATCTCGCCAACGACTTTTTTCTTAGCGGTCATTCTAATTATTCAATCCTTGCAGGCGTATGACCAGATTAATGTGATGACGCAGGGAGGACCAGCGGGATCGACGCGGACGTTGCTGTATATGTATTATCAGGCGGCTTTTGAAGCCTTTGACGTAGGGCAGGCATCGGCAGTAGCCGTCATTATCATTCTGATCTGCGTGCTGCTATCGCTAGTATCCTTTTTGCTTGGACGGAGGATGGTGCATTACCAATGAATACGACTAAACAGCGTTACCAAACCGAACACAATGCTAGCGGGTCATCACCACAACGCGACCTGCTGCTACAGCCGACTGTCAGTACAGTGGATATGGTATCTACTAACAGCTCTTCTTCTTTTACCAATCATGCTGCTCCATCGGATCAAGACAGCGGCAGGGAGCGCAAGCGGATGAGTGAAAAGCGTGCAGCATTCTCATTTTCTACGTGGGTTCGTTATGCGCTGCTCACAGTTGTGGCATTGACGATGGCGTTTCCGTTTTACTGGATGGTGATGAGTGGCTTGAAGACGAATGACGAAATCTTCCGCTTCCCACCAACCTTTTGGCCAGAGCAGATGATTTGGCGCAATTATACGGATGCGTGGCATGCGGCTCCATTTGCCCGCTATATGTTCAATAGTATGTTCGTTGGCGCGTCGATTGCGCTACTGCAGGTGATCAATTCGGCGATGATGTCGTATGCGCTCACTCATATGCAATTTCGGTTAAAAGGGCTGTTTACCGGCATGGTGCTGCTTGGCTATATGATCCCAAGCACAGCGGTGTATTTACCGAGTTATCTGGTGCTGAGTAAGCTGCATTTGCTGGACAGCTACAGCGGATTGATTCTGTCCAACTGTGTGAGTGTATTCTCGATTTTTCTGATTCGACAAGCGTTTATGCAGATTTCACATGAACTGGTAGAAGCCGGGCAGTTGGATGGTGCGTCCCACTTTCGTATTTTGTGGACGATGATCGTACCGCTGGCAAAACCGACCTTTGCCGTGATGATGCTGATTACGTTTATCGAGCAGTATAATAACTATTTCTGGCCGATGCTGATTACGAAGAGCCCCGATCTGCAACTCGTATCTGCTGGACTACGCAGCTTCTTTGTGGAAGGGGGAGCGTATGGACTGAAATGGCCGCAAATTATGGCAGCAAGCGCATTTACGATTGCACCACTACTGCTGCTGTTTCTATTTACCCAGAAGACAATTATGGAGAGCGTCAATATGTCCGCAGGTGTGAACAAAAGCTGAGCATACGGCGAATGCACCGATAAGCGGCAGGCAGTGAGAAATGCTTTGATCCATCATTCATTCAAATGAGATTGGGAGCTGATTATACGTGAATCTTTTGAAAAGATTAGGAAATAAAATCATGAAACAACGAGTTGATAATAATAAAGCGATCAACGAAATGAAAGAGATGAAAGAAATGAGAGGAATGAAAGAGATCGCATGGAATGCAGCACTATCCAAACCCGCAATATCTAAACCTTCTATATCAACGCCATCCATCAAACATTCTTCCAAACGTCTACGTCTGCCAAGCTGGAAATCGGGTTGCTCGCTGCTCCTGTTATCGACGTTTCTGCTGACGACAGCTTGTGGTTCTTCTGGTAGTACACCAGCTGCCGCGGATAGCAAGTCCAGCAGTGCGGAAACCGCGTCCACAGGTCCAGTTGAAATCGAGTTCTGGTACGGATTGGGCGGCAAGCTGGGCGACAATATGAAAAAGATGATCGACGACTTTAACGCATCCCAGAAGGACGTGATTGTCAAAGGCGTCGTGCAGGCAGATTATGATGAAACCTCGCAAAAGCTGCAAGCTGCTATCGCTTCGGGTCAGGTACCCGCTGCTGTTCTCAGCTCCAACGTAGAATGGGCGAAAAAAGGCTATTACGCGCCAATGGACGAGCTGATTGCTGCTGATTCTGATTTTAACAAAGACGACTTCGTGCAAACTTTCCTCAATCAAGGGCAGGTAGACGGCAAGCAATATTTCCTACCGATGTATGGTACCACGCAGGTCATGTACTACCGCAAGGATGCACTGAAACAAGCAGGCATCGATCCGGCAAGTCTGACTACATGGGAAGCTTTATCGGCTGCGGCTGCCAAAATGACCAAAAAGGAAAACGGCAAAACGACCTTCTACGGCTGGGAGCCGATGTGGGGGGCGGACAATATGATGGATGCCGTACTGAGTAAGGGCGGCAGCGTACTGAGTGCCGATGGCAAGACGGTAACAATCAACACGCCGGAATGGATCGATACATGGGAGATGTTCCGCAAGTGGATTCACGAAGATCAGATTATGACGATTCACTCTGGCGGGCAAGGCTGGGAATACTGGTACAAAACGATTGATGATGTGATGAAAAATAAAGCTGCTGGTTATACCGGTTCGAGCGGGGATCAGGGCGATCTGAACTTCAAAATCGTCGGTGCCATGGAGCAACCGGGCTGGCAAGGCGTGGGTGAAGGTAAACCAGTCGCAAATGCGATTATGGCGGGCATTCCTGCGCAAGCAAGCCCAGAGCAGCAGCAGGCTGCTTTTAAATGGCTAACCTACTTCTCCAAAGCCTCCAATACGGCAAAATGGTCGATGAATACGGGATATATCGCAGTCCGCCAGTCTGCACTGGATGATGCGGCATTCAAAGCATTTAGCGCCAAAAATCCACAAATCGAAGTACCGTTAAAACAAGCATCTCACGCTTCCGCGCCATTCCAAGATCCAACAGGTGGCAAAATTACCGATGCGCTGAAGGTAGCGGCAGATCAGGTACAGATTAACAACGTGCCAGCCGCTCAGGCATTGCAGGAAGCACAGCAAAAAGCACAACAGGAGCTGGATCGTGCCAACCGCTGATACAGCAAGTTGGATAGCTGTATCTGATATGTAGACGAGCATGTGAACAAACCAAGCGTAATGAATACAGAAGCTTAGCGAATACAGTCTCAAAATAACAGTTGAAGTGATGATACGATGCAGACAGGCACAGCGTACAGTGGGCGCTGTGCACTGCTGTTTCGTTTAGCCATAGGAAAGGAATGAGAGATGCTGGACAATATCATACATGTATCCGAAGCAAAGGATGTACTTGAACCAAAGGATATAGCTGATCAGAGGTTTTCTGTTCCGGTATCGCTGTTTGCAAAGCACCAGATCCAAGCGGTGCTACTGGACAAGGACGGGACGCTGCTTGATTTTCTATCCATGTGGGGGAGATGGTCAGAGGCGTTGTTGAGTCATTTTAGACAAGGATTAGAGAAGCGCCAGCTGCATCTGCCACAGGAACAGATTCCGCATATCTGGGGTACGGTGCATGATGCCGAGGGTCGTATTATTGATTATGACACTGCCGGACCGCTTGCCATGGGCACGATGGATGATGTATACGCGGTTCTGTCATGGCATGGCTACCGGGCAGGCTTATCATGGGGCGATGCCAGTCGATTGGTACGGCAATGCGCGCAAGCGGCGGATGAACAGCTGGAGCAGTGGCGTCCAGCCCGCGCATTGTCTGGTGTTCGAGAATTCGTTGCGCAATGCGCTTTGCATCATATTCGTTTGGCGGTTGTGACCGCTGATGATACGTCCAATGCGCTCAAGCATCTCGATTGGCTGGGCTTGAAGCAGCACATGGAGGTGATCATCGGCAGCGATCAGGTAGAGCGCGGCAAGCCTTTTCCCGATATGGTAGAGCTGGCTTGTCAAAAGCTAGGCGTTGATCCATCACATGCGGCTGTTATTGGAGATACCAATGGAGATATGGATATGGGTTTATCCGCAGGCTGCCCGCTAGTGATCGGAATTGGCACGGCAGAACAGCTTCCCTTGGCGCATTATATCGTGCCATCATTTGTACCGTTGATTGGATTGCCCGGAGGTGGCACATGAACGTGTATACTGGATGGTTACTGCTGGGTGGAGCGATTGCGCTGGAATTAAGCGGAACGCTGATGATGAAGTTTTCGGACGGATTCACACGATTCGGACCTTCGTTATTGATGTTTGTCTGCTATGGAGCTAGCTTTACACTGCTTAATTATGCGGTGCGCTATATGCCGATCAGTATTGCGTATGCGATCTGGTCGGGTGTAGGCATTACGCTGATCAGTATCGCCGGATATTATCTATTCGGTGAACGATTGAAAATAGCTTCGGTTTGCTGGATGGCAGTGATCGTCATCGGTATTATCGGATTGAAATGGAGTGATGCGCATTGAACAGACAACCGTTTTATCAGGTACGGACGCTGACAGAGGATCAACAGGCGGGACTGACATCGAGCGACACATGGGGCGAGCGACTGGGTGGATTTCAGGTGATTACGGATACGCATCTGACGGCGGATAGCGATCATATGTATAATCGCCACTGGGATCTAGCACTTGCTGATCTTGCCACACATGCGAAGGATAGTCTGGGCATTATCCATGTAGGCGATGTGACCGATCATGGGCTAAGTACAGAATACCAAGAGTTGCATCGCATCTGGGAGCAGTATCGGGATGAATTACCAGCCATTCATTTTGCACTGGGGAATCACGATGTAAGCGATCTAAGCTGGCAAACGGAATTGTCCTCACTTGTCGGTAAGGATGATCAAGAGCTGCTCACATTGCGAGACGACTATTTACAGCAGCGTCCACTTAAACAAGATGATTCCATGTCGCTGGCTAATCATGTGGAGGCTGATGGACAGTCAGATGGAGAGGAAGAAGCCGGTATGGACGAGAGTATGTATCGTCTATGGCAATATCGGCTGGGCATGTTTAACCGTTCCACCTTCACGGAAGGCGTGTATACCCATCGGCGTATAGGCGGGTATAATTTTCTCTTTCTTGGTACGGAGCGTCCATTGTCTAAGGATTGCTATCTATCCCATATGCAACTGGATTGGTTAGCGCAACGACTGGATATTATCACAGCAGCATCGCCGGGCAAGCCGATATTTCTGTTCCTCCATCAGCCATTACTGAATACAGTCGCAGGTTCATTGGAAGCGCAGGGCTGGTACGGTGTCGAGCAGGATGACGCATGCAAAGAAATCCTGCGCCGTTATCCGCAGGTGCTGCTGTTCACCGGACATACGCACTGGCATCTGCAAGCACCGCATACCGTTCATGTATTGGAGCAAGGCGGTCCGGTACTATTCAATGCCGCATCGGTCGCTTACCTGTGGACAGATGACGATACGTATAGGGAAGGCAGTCAGGGCTGGTATATCGATCTGTATACAGATCGTCTGGTTTTACGCGGACGCGATTTTGCCAATGGGGTATGGATTAAGGATGCCGTCTATGTATTGGAATATGGAGAAGCAATCGTTGCCGAGCAACCGATCACTTCAGCACGAACGATATGAGTTTGCCTATATGGATGGATAAGATTGTGATATTCTTGATCATGGATGCTGTTGTCGATTGCAGAGATGATCAGGTTGTGATTGAGTCATGAAATGACGATGATTCTCCACTGATGGTCTTGGGAGCAAGGATGGACAGCAATTTGCAAACCGGAAGTGGAGAGATTAGAGATGAAGATGGTTGCACCTGAGTCATTTACGTATATTGGCGATCAGCGAGCGGTGCTGCTGCTGCATGGATATACCGGCAGCACGATGCACGTACGCCGACTCGGTCGTTATTTGCATGAAAAAGGATATACCTGCCATGCGCCCTTATTTGCTGGGCATGGCGGCGCACCGGAGCAGTTGCTGCACACACGCCCTGCCGCGTGGTGGCAAAGTGTTGTGGACGGCTACGATCTGCTCACCAGTCAGGGTTATGAGGAAATTGCAGTCGCTGGCGTATCGTTGGGCGGTGTGTTCACTTTGCGCACTGGCACCTTATTTCCGGTGAAAGCTGTGGTGTCCATGAGTGCACCAGTACAGGAGAAGGACACAGCAGATATTTTAAAAAGAGTACTGGATTATGCGCGCTGGTATGAATCGCTGCAAACGAAGGATGAGAGCGTTATTGCTGCGCGTCTGGAGCAGCTGGCAGCCGAGCCGCTAACGCATTTGGAGCAGCTGCGTCAATTGATCAGCTCGACAGCGGCACGACTGGCACGGATTAGCGTACCAGCGTTGATTATGCAGGGAGAGCAGGATGACGAGCTGTACCAGCAGAGTGCGAAGGAGATTTACGAGAAGATCGGTTCGGCGCACAAGGAGCTAAAATGGTATCCGCGCTCTGGGCATATTTTGCCGATGGATGTGGAGCAGGAGCAGGTGTTTGCAGATATTGCCGACTTTTTGGATAGATTGGATTGGCAAGTATAGTACAGATAGCGAAGACGCATGTAGTTATGGTAGGCTGTTCCACATACGATGCAGACACAGTAGTTATGCAAGATGAAGCCAAATATCGATGCCAAAGGTAATGCGTTTTAAGCTTGCTTTCAGATGGATTACATCTGTTGTTCATATTAACGGTCTATACTGGGATTACACTGATCATGAGAACTGGAGTGATCCCTATGGACGCCTATTTTTTACAAGAATTACACATGATTCATCGTAATGATGAATGGCGCTATAAACTGATGATGCAGGGCATTCGTCGCACGCTTGCCCAGCGCAAAGCAGAAAACACCTTCAAACGTCATTTACGTCGCAAAAAAAAATATACCGTCGGCAGCTGGCATTAATGCACGCTGTCCGGCGGTATTTTTATATGCGTGGAGGATGATGCAAAAAATGGGCACCGGCAAAATAGCCAATCGAGACGAAGACAACCGTCCAGATTACAGCACCTGCCATACAGATCAATACATATTGGCGAAACGGCATAGCGCTAATACCGGAAATATAACCGGCAGCATGACGCACACCGGGGATAAAATACGAGAATAGCACCGTCCAGCGACCGTATCGCTGAAACCAGTGCCTCACCCGATCATAACGCTTGGGCGTGAGTCCGATCCATTTGCCATATCGGAGCAGGATTGCCAAACCGAGCTTACGTCCGACCCAATAGCTGATCGTCATGCCGCCTACCGAACCGATAAAGCTGAAAATTAAAACAAGTGGAAAATGAAGTACTTTGGTAGACGCGAGGTAGCCGACTAGAATCATCAGCATCTCGTCCGGTACAGGCAGTCCCACAATGCCGAGCGCAAGCAGGGCAGAGATGGCGATATACCCGTAACGACCAATATATTCAACAGCATATTCCAAGGTCAATCACTTCCTGACCATGCGATTTTTGAAGGAGGGAAATGGAACCCGGCTGATCATCAACAGGGATAGCACGATCATCAGAATCACGATAAATACCGGACGCAGCGTATTGTCTGTTAGCGAAACGAGCGATAACAGCGTACCCGCAGCGGTAATCGGCATACCGGTAAAGCCATCGTTCGAGCCGGAAATATTAAATCGTGCCAAACGCAGCGCACCGCAGATAATAAATAGCACTGCTGCTACCGAAGCAGGTCCGTGCGAACCGTCCAACTGATCGAACAGTACCAGAAACGCAGGCGCTGCACCGAATGAAATCAAATCCGCCAGTGAATCCAGCTGTTTGCCGAATTCGCTCGGACAATTGAGTAGACGAGCAATTAGACCGTCCAATACATCGAAAATAGCAGCAGACAGGATCATTAATAACGCGATCCTATAATGTCCTTGAATCGTTAGCAGCAGTGAGGTTGCACCAGCTGCCAGATTCAGAACGGTAAATAAAGAAGGAATAAAGCTCCATTTTATCATAATGAATATCCTTTCCCGACGTTGAAGTCGCAGATCCATGATGTGAATGTTGTCTATATACTTGGTTATACGGGGCAACTATCCATTACAGTTCAAATTGATAGCCGACACCGATCATGGTGCGAATATGACCGGATTGCGTTCCCAGCTTAGCACGAAGCTTTTTGATATGAGAATCGACGACCCGCGACTCACCTTCAAACTCCGCTCCCCAGACCCGATCCAGAATCAGATCGCGTGAAATGACGCGATTTTTGTTGCGGATCAGCAGAAGCAGCAGCTCATACTCCTTCGGTGTCAATTCAATCGGCAAGCCATCCAGTTCCAGCCGACGGGTTAACGTATTGAGCGCTGCTTTGCCAAAGGAAAGGCGGTAGCCTTGAGGTTCATAATTATCCATTACCCGTTTCATGAGAGAATTAGCCCGCGCTAGCAGTACTTTCGGGCTGAATGGTTTTGTGACATAGTCATCTGCACCCAGTTCAAAGCCCAATACTTTGTCATGATCCGCAGAACGTGCGGTCAGTAGAATGATCGGTACACCAGAACACGCCCGAATGCGGCGACATACTTCAAAGCCGTCCATGTGCGGCATCATAATATCCAGAATGATTAGATCGGGATGAACCGTATCGAACAAATCCAGTGCTTCCTCGCCATGCTCTGCCTCGACAATATTCCAGCCATCTCCGGCAAAATAATCGGCAATGACTTCGCGGATACGCAATTCATCCTCAACTAATAGTACAGTTCCTGCCATCGTCATGCTCCTTCTATCATTTCGGCTGTCTGTGTAGATCGATCGTCAAACATGATCGAAAAGCGTACACCGTCTTCCAGATTACTTACTGTATACCGACAGCCGTGCAGATCAAGAATCTGGCTTGCAATCGGCAGCCCAAGCCCAGTACCGCCATGATTGCGGCTACGCGATGCGGTATCGCCTCGGTAAAATCGCTCCCAAATTTGATGGAGCTGTTCATCCGTCAAGCGTATGCCTTTATTATCGACATGGAGGATGGTGGATTGCAGATTACTTTCAATTTCAATCCGAATCAAACTCTGCTCCTCTGCATGACGAATCGCATTCACGATCAGATTGCGAAGCACCTGTTCAATCCATTCAGGATCAGCATATACCGGACGTTCATTGATCGGCGTAATCATCATATTCAGCCCGCGCTCCTGTAAGGAATAGATCAGCTTGTCGGCGACCTTTTCGGACAGCTCACTCAGCATAAAGGAGCGATGATGTAGCTGAATCGTTCCCGATTCCAGTCGTGCCAGATCTAGCATATCCTTGATCAGCATCTCCATCTTATCGGCTTCTTCGACGATCACATTGACGTAATGCCCAGTTTTGCTAACATTGACACCGTCCTGCAATCCTTCGGCAAAGCTTTTAATAATACTGAGCGGCGTCTTCAATTCATGGGAAGCATTGGCAAAAAAGCTCTGCTGCATTTGTTCTAGCCGCTGCTTGCGTTCCATATCCTGCTGCAATTGCTGATTCGCGCCCTGCAATTCCTGTAGCGCCTGATCCAGATTATGGGACATGGTGTGCATGCTGCGAGCCAGTCCACCTAGCTCATCTTGCTGACGCAGCGGTGGAGCCACATTGCGGAAGTCCAGCTTAACCATTCGTTTTGCCATTTCATTAAGTGTGATCAGCGGACGCGTTACCATTCTTGAAAAGAACAGCGACAAAATCAGCAATAGAATAAAGCCGCCGATGCCCAGATATAGATAAAACCAGCGCAGCGCCTCATTGGTATCACTAATCTCTTGAATAGAAGTGAGTACAAATACGATTTGCAGCTTGCCGTTCTTTTCCAAAGGGTGCATCGTGATCAGGTTGTTAGCACCACTCCATGAATCGCTCCAGCCAAATTGCAGCTCCTGCATTTGCCGCAGGCTATTTTTTTGGGAAGCGGATAGTGGAAATTCCTCATAGATCGCCTGCATTAACAATCCCTGACTCAATCGCCAACTGGTCATATCCGGCACAACCAATTCCTTCACCTTTCCCGTACGCTCAACCAGTGTGCTGTCCAGATTCTCACCGATGGTGGGAATGCCGGTTTTGCGAATTTGCTCTGGTGCTAGTAATGTGTAGGGCTGGTTCCCTGACGGTTGCTGTACTGTGCCATCAATGGTCAATTGATCGCCTACCTTGATGCCTGCGCGGCGTAATTCACCGCCATATGTGCTAATCATCAGGGAAAGCGGTACAAATAGTTCTTTGCCATCGGCTTGTTGTAACACAAGATGATAGGTTTCGTTAATACTTAATTGGTACGTATCATTCAGCATAAAGTTACCATTAAGATCGACGATCGCCAGCTGGCTTTTATTACGTTCCATGAATCGAATCGCATTGCGTGCAAGCAGATGGCTGTCTTGTGATTCCGTAACGTAGCTGTCTGCCAGTTGCTGAACATTGCGCTCGACTTGTTTCATTTTATACGTTTCGTAAAATTGATTGAAAAAGAGCAATTGGGAGAGCATCACCATACCGTAAAAGCAGGCAAAGACAATCACCGTAATAATAAATAGCTTAAATGTAATCCCGCGATTTCTCATCTGGTCTCCTTTGGTATCATCGACCGGAAATAGGTGCACAACCCCTGCATCATACCATAGCAGCAAGGCAGACAGGTGTCAGGTTTTTCACTTCTGCCGTCTGATTTGTGAATGGGTGAAGAGAACACTCTGATACATCCAGTATAGCGAAAGGGTTTGTCCTTCATGTGTCCATATCGGAATATGGAACAGGGGAGTGAGATGGGAACATACGCATAAATGAGTCCGCTAGTGAGAATTTGCTCGTTCGTAGTGTAGATTCAGAAGTGATATACAGAACAAACTCCCGAATACTGCGATATGGCTTCGCATCGTATCGGGAGTGGATGTGAGTAGATCGAAGAACTCCAATAGCAGAACGGCTATATAGAAGAATGGCGCAGCAATGCTAGCAACTCGCGGCGGCTGGATGTGTTCGTTTTGGTGAAGATTGATTTTAGATGATCCTGTACTGTAAACGAAGAAATGTATAATTGGTTGGCAATTTGGCGCGTGGAGCGTCCTTTGATTACATAAGAGATCAGTTCTTGTTCACGCGATGTCAGGCTGAACATATCGCAACGCAGTTGAAATAATTGCTCTGGCGATGCTTGCTCCATTTCTACTACCAGTTGTGGATGATGATCCATCGTATACATCAGCTGTACACGCATCGCCATATAGTGCGTGGTGGTTGGAATACAGCTTTGTACGACTTCCTGAAAAGGCTGTGCATCTGGTGATTGGCGAAGCAGCTGTAATGCTGCTGTATGCAGTGGACGGGGCAGATGCGAGCTGTCTTCATTTTCATGCTGACGCAATTGATCCAGCCACGACGAAGCGGCGCGGTTGGAGGATAAGATCGTCAGATCGGAAGACAGAATTAGAATTCCCTTGTTGGCAATGCTTCCATTAACATGTGCAATGCTTGAGGCGGAAGAATCATTGCTCGTGAAAGCCTCATGCTTGGCTATTTTATGATCGGAATAGGCGGTATGAGTAAGCTCTCTATGAGACATCTCGTGTTGCTCCGTGTTAGATTGAGAGGTCTGTAATGGATGCAAACTAAACCAACGAAGCCGCTCTCCAATAAATGGTGCAAGATGTGCAATCCATTGCTTTTCACGCGAACTGAATAGCGGTTGTTGCTGCTGACGGTACAGGGTGAGAAAGCCCCAGCATTTGCCCTTATATATCAATGCGGCACGCAATTCATCGGCAAAGCCAGCAGGCTGCAACCATTCACGATAACGCGGATGATCAAGCAAAATCGAGGGATCATGCTGACTTAGTACCGAGACGGGAGGTTGAGCATGAATGAGCTGTACATACGCATCCGGTGCATGAGCATGTTGATACTCATAATCCAGTAGCCCCGTATGAATGCTTTCCAATTGACGTTCAACTACAGCGCCTGTGGACAACAAGCTATCAGGATCAACCAGTGTGCAGCAAGAACCGCCCAAGGGTATACAGACGTTCAGCCAATCCAATAGCTGCTGACGATATAGGATAGAAGACGTGATTTCCTGTTCCAATGCAGATGGTATATGGTGAGGCAGCTCTGGCTGTGTATGCTGCGATATATTCGTCGTACGTTGTGATTGTGGGGGAGGGTGAGAATACATACAAAACCTCGTTTCTCTGACAATGAATGATTTGATAATCTTGCCAGATGTGTTGATCGTGCAGTGGGTATCTCTAAATCCCAGCTTTGTGGGATAGGCGGATTTGAATGTTCCTTTCATAATAAAAGCAAGTGCTATAGAGGGAATAGATGAGCGCAACTGCATCATTGAGAATCGTTCTTAATGAAGAAAAGTATAGCAAAGCGCCAATCGTTCTACAATTACCAGCATACCAGCATTTCTTGATGAAAGGAGCAATACCTATGCAGCAAAAGCGAGATAGCTTCGAGCAGATGCACGACTCTATAGAGGGAACGAATATTCAACCTTCTCCAAACAACTCAAGTGCATCGATAGTTGCGACGCAGCTAACGGATGGAACAGATATGAGCTGGCAAGGCAAAGCGGCGGGACAATATCATCAGACAATCGCAAGCAAGATTCCAGCCTATTCAGTGTTGTATGAATTAAGCGGTAGACTATTAGAAGCAGGAATGGATACAAGAGAATCATGGACACATCCTCCGTCCATCGACCAAGGCATACCTATTCATACTACATCTCAGCAACAAGCAAGAAAGATTGCCGTGATCGGAGCAGGTGGAGGTCAGGAGATGGTAACGTGGGCAAGTAGATATGAAAATTGGCAATGTATCGGTGTGGACACATCTGCGCGTATGCTGGAAACGGCACGGCAACGTATAGAACAAGCAGGCGTGGCTCATCGCTGTCAGTTGTATCAAGGAAGTCTAAACGATTTGCCTTATGACAATCCTTCGATGGAAACGATCATTCCAGCATATACAGAAAATCCTAAACCTTCTGTTGGCACTTTCTGTCCATCATTCAATCCGAACTGGAACCAGAGTAGCTCGGATGCTTCATTATATGACGCTGCTTCCTGCATTCTTGTTTTGCACTTTCTGCCAAGTGAGCAGGAGCAGCAAGAGATGCTGAACAAGCTGGCTGCCAGCGTCAAACCGGGTGCGCCGGTAGTGATTGCCTGCCTGTCCAATATGCCGAAAGAAGGTGAAAACAATTGGCGAATGCAGGCGTGGCATGAGCATATGCAGGATCATCATATTCCAGAGGAGGATTGGCACCGATTCGTGGATTCCATCGGCGTCACCTCCTACCCGCCCAATGTACAGCAGATCGAACGGATGCTGAGTTATGCCGGCTTGGTGGAAGTGGACAGTTATTTTCAGACGCTGTTTATACGAGCATGGTGTGGTCGACGGGCATGGGAAGGAGAGCAGCCAACATGACGATACGAGATCAGATTATAGTGGTGGGCGGATATGGTACAGTTGGACAGCAGATTTCGCGGCGCTTAGCACAGTATATTGCCGACGATACGTCTGGCATGTTGTCGTATCATGTGATTGCCGCAGGGCGCAATGCTGCGGCAGTGCAGGCATTTAGCGAAAGTACGTATGGACAAATTCAGCCGCTGCAATGGGATATTCAATCATCACCGGACATGTGGCCTGATCTGTCTGCTGCGCGGTTGCTGATAATGTGTCTCGATCTGAATGATACAACCTTGGTGGAGTATTGTTTGAAGCACGGGATTCATTATATGGATATTACCGCTAACGGCGATTATTTGCAGCAGATGGAGCAATGGAAGATCGATACGCAAGTACCATTCTCACAAGCGATAGGTGATTCTCCAGCGATGTCTCATGCGACTAACAGCGAGCAGAATAGGAGTGGTATAACCGCAACCGCAACCGCAACCGCAACCGCAACCGCAACCGCAACCGCAACCGCAACCGATACGGCTACAACGCCTGTTTTATCTTTATCTACTGCACTGGTCAGCATCGGTCTGGCACCGGGATTGACGAATCTGTTAGCAGCTGCGGTGCATCGGGAGATGGAGCAGACAGAACAATTGGATATTTCTGTGATGCTCGGTCTCGGTGAGCATCATGGGCAGGCGGCGATTAGCTGGACGGTGGAACAACTATCATCATCGTTTACCGTAATGTCGGAGGGGCAACCAATGACGGTTAATAGCTTAACGGATAGGCGTATCGTTTATATGCCATATCGCCAGTTGAATGTGCAGCAATATGTGTATCGCTTTCCGTTCTCGGATCAACAGACTCTGGCGCAAACGTTGAATGTAGCTACCGTGTCAACACGACTGGGCTTTGATTCGGTTCTGCTGACGCGAATGCTGGCGGGATTACAGAAGCTGGGAGCATTGCGGCTATTG
The DNA here is from genome assembly GCF_040719145.1 of Paenibacillus sp. JQZ6Y-1. Lineage (NCBI taxonomy): Bacteria > Bacillati > Bacillota > Bacilli > Caryophanales > Paenibacillaceae > Paenibacillus > Paenibacillus kandeliae. The sequence continues at coordinate 2,323,392 of NZ_JBFDUZ010000001.1, read as the reverse complement.
CGTTTTGCGTTGCTACAAAAAGTGATGGTGTGGCTATTGGGTCGTATTCATGTTGGCAGTGATCGTTATGCGATTCGCATGGATGGTAAAGGAATCAAGCATGGCAGACCAGTGCAACGGTCATATCTATTGAATGGACATAATCAGTCCCATGCAACAGCCGAGGTTACTGCGCTGGCAGCGATGATGCTGTTAGAGTCGGAAGGTACTTTACCAGGCGGTGTGCAGCATATTGAGCAGGTGTTCGAGTGGACACCCTTTGCGGAGAGATTACGACGGCATTTGCCATTTGAGATCATTGAGCTTGAGGAAGAACAGTAAAAGATTGCACCTGTACAATTGCCAACGCTCCCCATCTGGCATACAATCGTTCTAATGACTAATTAACCTATGGTCAGTATTTTCAGGCAAAGGGGAGACACGGTATTGGATACAATGACAGCAATGATGAAGCAATTGACTGAAGCGGATGGCGTATCCGGGTTTGAGCGCAGTGTGCGCGACGAAATGATCCATTATCTGGAGCCACTGTCCGACGAGATTCTCAAGGATCGCCTTGGCAGCGTAATCGCTAAGAAGAACGGTGATGCTAGCGGCCCGAAAGTATTGATCGCCGGTCACCTTGATGAGATCGGATTTCTGGTGACAAGTATTACGCCGAAAGGATTTTTGCGTTTTCAACAGCTGGGTGGTTGGTGGCCGCATACCGTTATGGCACAGCGCGTCAAAGTGAAAACACGCAAGGGCGACTATATCGGTATCGTCGGTTCCAAGCCGCCACATGGTATGGAAGCAGCTGAGCGCGATAAAGTCGTTCAATTAAAACATATGTACATCGACATCGGTGCTCGTGATGCAGAAGATGCAAAGCAGATGGGTGTGCGTCCGGGTGATTGGGTTGTACCGGTATCTGAATTTACTACTATGCGCGATGGCGAACTGTGGGTTGGTAAAGCGCTGGATAACCGTGCCGGTTGTGCGCTGGCAGTAGAAGTGATGAAGCGTCTGCAAGAGCAGCAACATCCGAATGTGCTGTATGCCGGTGCAACGGTGCAGGAGGAAATTGGTCTGCGCGGTGCGACAACGGTTGCCAATCTGGTCGAACCGGAGATCGCTTTTGCGCTGGATGTAGGCATTGCTAACGATATGCCGGGGCTAGAAGGCGAGCATGTTATTTCCAAAGTAGGCGAGGGTCCGCTGCTATTGCTGCTTGATGCGACCATGATTCCGCATAACGGTCTGCGTGATCTAGTGATGGATACTGCCGAAGAGATTGGCATGGCGGTACAGGTTGCAACCGTACCGGGCGGTGGAACGGACGGCGGTAAATTCCATATTAGCGGCAAAGGCTGTCCGACGCTGTCGATGGGCTTTGCGACGCGGTATATTCATACCCACAATGCGATTATGGCGAAAAAGGATTTCGACGATGCAGCCACGTTGCTGACGCGTGTAATCCAGAAGCTGGATCGTGCGACGGTAGATGAACTGTTTGGCTGATTTAGTCTGTGAAGGCAGATGAGATTTCATATATTATGACAAAAGACAGTTGAATGTCATCCAGTATGAATCATTGATCCATTTACAGATCAGTGAGTGCATGAATACCAAGTCTATTCCCATTAAAAAAGCTGCTCATCCTGAATAGGATAGAGCAGTTTTTTTGGATACATTTATGAATAAGTGAAATCGTTATTGCACTCGCAAGTACAAGCGCACACTGTGATCTCTCTACATCATGATCCATATATGTTCCTGCAGAATGACATACCTCTATAGATATAGACTTACAGCTGACGTACAAACTGCCCGATCTTCTCTAAAGCCTGTTCCAGCTTCTCGGTCGATGTAGCATACGAGCAGCGAACAAATCCTTCACCACTTGCGCCAAATGCAGTGCCTGGCACGACCAACACATTCATTTCCTGAAGCAGTCGTTCAGCGAATTGCTCGGATGTTAATCCGGTATGAGCGATGGATGGGAACGCGTAGAAGGCGCCGTGCGGCTCATGGCATGGCAAGCCTGCTTGCCGCAACCCTTGTACAAACATCTGACGACGCTGGTTGTACGAATCCATCATCATATCTTTGGCTTCCAGACCTGCTGGCTTCAGTGCTTCGATAGCAGCGATTTGTCCCAGAATCGGAGCGCACATGATCGTATACTGATGGACTTTCAGCATTGGTTTCACCACTTCGGACGGACCGCATACATAACCGATGCGCCAACCAGTCATAGCGAAGGCTTTGGAAAATCCGCTGATCAGCAATGTCCGTTCCTTCATACCCGGCATAGCGGCAAAGCTAACATGCTGACTGCCATATGTCAGCTCAGCATAGATTTCATCGGACAGCACGAACAGATTGTATTTTTCCACCAGACGTGCAATGGGCAGCCAATCTTCATAGCTCATGACAGCGCCGGTTGGATTGCTCGGATAGCTCAAGATGAGCAACTTGGAACGAGGGGTAATGCATTTCTCCAATTCCTCGGCGGTCAGCTTGAAGTCATTGCTTGCGCTTGTCTGCACTTCCACCGTTGTTCCGCTGCACAAGCCCGTAATCGGGGAGTAGGAGACGTAGCATGGCGATGGCACCAGAATCTCGTCACCAGTCTGGATCAATACACGAAGTGCCAGATCGAGCGCTTCACTGCTGCCGATTGTCACCATGATCTCATCATTCGGATCATAGCTGACCTTGTGCGTATCATGCAAATATCCAGCAATCCTTTGACGTAATTCCAGCAGCCCAGCATTAGGCGTATATTCTGTCCGACCTTGTTCCAATGCAGCGATACAAGCTTCGCGAATCACACGCGGTGTTTTGAAATCTGGCTCGCCGATGCCGAGTGAAATAATATCCTCGCGTCCAGAAATGTAATCAAAAAACTTGCGAATACCCGATTGTGGCATTTCCTGTGCTAGCGGCGTGATCAGACTGCTGCCGGGGCTTGTTATCATCGTGCTCATCATAAGTTCCTCCTCGATTGGGTGTATCTGTCTATTAGTGAATCTATTGAAATGTCCATTTTCTGAAAACAAAAAAAGCCCGCCCCTGAAAAGGGACGAGCTTTGCCCGTGTTACCACCCTAGTTCCGCTTCATCACAAAGCGACACTCTGCAACGTATCTATCAATACGTGTTCCCGTTAACGCTGGAAATGCGGCAGCACCTACTGTAAGTTCAGCCTGCTTCTCGGGGATGGCTTCGGTTATATTCTGAACGTTGGCTTACACCTGACCCAACTCTCTGGTGAACAGAATCATAACGTACTCTTTCCCGTCATGGAATTTGTTTATCGTAGCCGTCAATGCGGCTGTCATTGCTTGATGATTACACACGTAAAGGATGATTGAATCATCGGGATGCGTGCGGGTTTGAATCTTACTCTCATCACGATTCATCCGACCGGTCAAAATCGTAGGCTCATTGTAATACAGGAATTTTACGATTGCAAGAGGGAGTTTGAAAAAAAGTTTTGTAGGTTCCGCTCCGCGCTGAAGGTTGGAGAGCATATGATAAACGTGATTTTTGATAGAGATAGATACATTCTTTGATAGAGATAGATACATATACGAGTTGAAAATGAAAAACGCATTTACGTTCTTTTTGCTTTTGCCTATATACGCATCCGTTACAACCAAAAGGAAGGGTACTTTTTGCCTTTGAATAAGTTGTTGTATAGCAGTGCGACGCAGACAATAACGACGGAACCTACCAATACGGGAGTGAACAGAAACGACCATGAGCTTACGGAAGTGATGACGATAATAGGATTAGCGCCAGCAGGGGGATGAGTCGTTTTCGTTAACAGCATTGCCGCGATACCTAGACCAACGCCAAGCGCCAATGCCCACATGCCATTACCGAATACATGAACAACGATTAGCCCACATAATGTCGTAATAAAGTGTCCGCCAATAATATTTCTTGGTTGCGATAAAGGGACATCAGGAAAAGCAAATGCTAGCACGCAGCTGGCTCCAAATGGTGCGATCAGCAATGTCATATCCATACTGTGAGACAGACTTTCCAATATCAAAACGGCAATCGTACCACCGATAAAAGCCCAGAATGCTTGCCGAAGATGAATGGGTAGGGGAGAGCGTGCGCTAGAGTGGAATTTGCGGAAATACTGTTTAAGCATCGTCATGTTGTGTACACCGTCTTTCAAAATTTAGATTGCATAGATCATTGTACATGCTAAATAGCTATCTGTATAATTGATAATACTGATACCATTATCTAAAATACAGATGGGTTGTGCATACAATGCTGAATCAGCTGGAAGGTAAATATATCCACACGTTTCTAAACGTATATGAGTACCGTAATATCAGCAAGGCATCGTCTATTCTTGGCTTTTCCCAATCGTCAATTACGAATCATATTCAGATTCTTGAACATATGCTCGGTACTAAGCTATTTGATCGCAAGATTCATGGTGTTACACCGACAGAGCAAGGCGAGATTTTCGCCAAGTACGCTCATCAATTTAGTAAGCTGGCGCAGGAGATGAGCGACGAGATTCATAATGTGCGTAGTACAGTGAAGGTCAAGGCGCTGGAATCGTTTTGTGTGACTCAGTTTTCCAGCCCGCTGGTTCAGTTTCTTGCTCAGCATCCCAATGTGGACATTGAGCTGACGACCGGATTTCAGCAACATATTGTGGACGATGTGATGAATCAGAAGGTGGATTATGGGATCGTGCCATTTGATCCGCAGATAGCACGTTTGGAATATACGCCTATTTTGCAGGAGGAATTCGTGTTTGTATGCGCGGATCATCTCGTTCCTGAACAGATGATGCAGAAGGAGCTACGCGTGATTGGCTTTGGCAATCACTGCATGTATCAGAGTGTCACGGATCGGATACTCAAGGAGTATGGCAAACAGGATTATCGGAATATCACCTATGCCAGTCTGGAAATGATCAAGCAGACGGTAATAGGAGGGGCAGGCATCGCGTTGATGCCTAAACGCGCGGTAGAACATGAACTGCTGTCTGGGCAATTGCAGACGCTCGATCTAGGTGAGCCAGTGGTCATTCATCATGGGATTGTCGAGCATCGCTCAGCACGAGGCAATACGCATGCAGCGGTATTCAAGCAGTTTATGAAGCAGTTTTTTCTGGATGTGCAGGCGGATGCACAGTAAGAATATTACACGCAACAACATAAACGATCGGATAGGCAACATTGCCATTGGCATGAGTGTAGTAGATTACATTGGACGCACAGCGAAGGTAGTCATCCTATCGCTGTGCTTTTTTGGCGTTCCCAATGTAGAATTCCGATGATGAAGCTGAACGAAAACCAGAAAACAGTCGAAATTGCAGAAATTCCTGCCTTCATTTACCTAGTAGTCGAATTGTTCAAGCGAATCGCAATTTTGTTCAACGTATGTTTCTTTAGCGACTCAACAAGCAGGAATAACTTCTGTATATAATTCAATTTATTCTGTGTATTTTTCAATTTGTAAGCGCTATCTTTGACCTATGATGGAGAAGCAATGTAGGATAGTACATGATTCAAACTGTAAATGGATTCCATATTCTGCATACGAAAAGGAGAGGAACGAATGAATAACAAATCCAGATCAGCATTCAGCGTGTTTGGGGTTTCGGTGCTGCTGCTGTCTCTGCTGTTGCCCGTGCTGGCAGTAGCTGTACCGGGGGTACCTGTGAAGACAGCGGAAGCCGCATCCGTAGCACGTACGATTACAGTGGATAGCAGCAACGTCGTACAATCCGATTTTCTCGGTGTTGGTGTGAATATTATCCCGACGAACCTCATGCCGCTTGGCACGAAATATGGATATAACGATGCGTACTGGGCAATGGATGTGAATCGAATTGAGAAGATTCAGCCTAAGGTAGCGCGTGTATGGTTCCAGATCGACTGGATGGAGCCAGCCAAAGGTACATATACCTTTGACAGCGACAAAATGAAGGCTTTCTACAAATACATGGATGCGCTGAAAAGTGCAGGCACCGAAGTAGAACTGAATTTTGGCTGGAAGGTAGGTAGCACGGTGCAGGACTGGTTTAACATTCCCGGTCTGAAAGATCCGTATGTCAGCGCACCGAAGGATTTGGATGCTTATGCGGTGTCCGCTTCCAGAGCGTTAAGTGAGCTGATGAACAATCGTGGCTACAACAACATCAAATACTTAACCTTTTACAATGAACCAAACGGCAGCTGGGACTTTGAAGGTCCTTCTGACCAAAAAGCATACTACGCGCAAATGGTGAAAAAGGTCAGCGACAAACTGACTGCCGACGGTCTGCGCGATGATATTGAAATCTGGGGACCAGAAGAAACAGGGGCGCTGGACTGGATGCAGTATATGAAGGATAACGCGGATAGCGCATTTGACGTGTACACCTTCCATGTCTATGGCACTAGCTATGACGGTTTGAGCAAAGTCATCTCTGACCGCAAAACAGCTGCTGGCTCCAAGCCAGTCGTGATGACGGAGTTTGGCTGGGCAGATGACGATTCCAGCAACTGGGATGCAGGCTTTGCCAACTCTGTCATTCGAGCGGCTAACGACGGTCTGCACGGCGCTGTAATGTGGCAAATGAACGGGGCGTGGAGTTCTGATCCAGATGGAGATACCAACGGTACGTATACGATGTGGCATTCACTGCCGCTGGATCGTACACCGCGTAAAACGTATTATTCCGCAGGCTTCCTGAATCGTTATATTCCAGAGCATAGCGATGTGTTGAAAGTAAGCACGGGCGGAGCGGACGATGTGCGGGCAGCTGCTTTTAAAGGGAAGGATGGCAATTACACCCTGCTCGTTGAATCCAAAGCAGGCACTGCCAAAAATCTGACCGTCAACTTTGGCAATACGAATGTCAACAAAACCTTTTACAAAATGACGTATCGTGACAATGTAACGCGTGATACGAATGCTATCTTGCCACCAGTAGAAGGTGCATTCGCAGCAACCAATTCGTTTACCGATAACAGCTCCGATACGGGGTATCAGGTTTCTATTTATACGACAGCGAAGCCGCAAACGCAGGTGGAAGTAACACCAGCGGAGAAAACGGTGACAGGTGGACAAACGCTGCAATTGAACGCAAATGTCATCGACTCCACGTATACTGGTGCAACTGCGGTAGCGGAGGATGTGTACGGTGAAGCCGCTCAAGATTCGGAATCTACTACTTCCACGTCATCGGCGGATGAGCAAGCCACAGTGGCAACAAATGAAGCAGCTGACTCTACAGCAGATTCAGCGTCGGCTACATCTGCCAACTCTATTCAAGGAGAACAAGCGAAGCTGAATGCAGCAGCCGCGGTAGACAACGATTCTGCAAGCGGTACGTCGACAGCGACTGCGGTAGCAGAACCGTCAGCTAGTAGCGAAGAATCGGCAACTACAGCAACAACGGAGGAATCGACAACAGCTACGGATGATACGTATGCACTGGCTGCGAGTAATGTGACTTGGACGGTATTGGGCAGCAACAACGGCTCCATTACTTCCAATGGTCTCTACACCGCACCAGATGTAGCAACCGAGAAGCTGGTCGCGATCAAAGCAGCCAGTGGCACTGGTACAGGCGCATACGGCATTGCCTTGATCAAAGTAACACCACGTTCGATCAGCACGCGTGTGGATGCACCGACCTTTAGCTTGCAACCGGGCATTTACAACTCGGCAGAAGCGGTATTTATCGAGAGCGGCACCTCAGGTGCACAGATTCGTTATACAACAGACGGCAGCACACCAACCGCTTCCTCCACGTTGTACAGCAATGCGTTCATTTTACCGAACGGCGGGACCACCATGCTGAAGGCGATTGCGATCAAGTCGGGACTGAACAATTCCGGTATCACGTCGGGATTGTACAAAACGCTGGATCAATCAGCTGGACCGGACGGTTACCAGTTCTGTATGTATGAAGGCAAAACCTGTACCTTTAGCGGTCAGGCGATGGTTGCTTATGGAGCAGATGGTATTTTCAAATACAAAACATTTACCGATGGAGCGCTATGTACGGATGAAGCCTTTGGCGGCGATCCAGCACCAGGCTCCGACAAACGTTGTTTCTATACAAAAACCATTCCGAATGAAGTACCTGTTGTAACGATTTTCAATACTGACTTTGAAAAGCCAGCAATTACGTCCACCAAGGTTGGTCCATTTACAAACGGTTGGACATTCGACTCCCGCGCTGGTATCCAGCATAACGGCAGCGTATTCGGTGCTCCGAATGCACCGTCTGGTGAACAAACGGCGTATCTGAAAACAGACGGCGGCGTGAACGGAACGATCAGCCAGCAGCTGAATTTCCCAGCAGGCACGTACAAGCTCAGCTTCCAAGCAGCAACGCGTAGCGGCTATGGCGTGCAAACGTTCGATGTGTATGTAGATAGCCAGAAAATCGGCAGCTTCGCACCGTCGTCCAGTTCGTTTACAACATTGACGACAAATGCCTTTACGGTCACTGGCGGCAAACATACGCTGAAATTCGCTGCTACCTCGACAACCGGAGATCATACCGCTTTCTTGGATAGTATGGTCATTCGTAGTGACTCCGGTACGACCGAGCCAGAACCACCGGCAACAACAGGTCTGAAAAACACCGGATTTGAAGCTCCAACGATTGCGTCCACTAGCAGTAGCAAAACGAAGGTCGGTCCATTTACAAGTGACTGGGTATTCGATTCCCGTGCAGGTCTGCAAGCCAATGGTAGTGTATTCGCACCTGCTGCGAATGCACCGGAAGGAACCCAAACCGCTTATCTGAAAACAGATGGCGGTGTGAACGGCAGCATTCAGCAGCAGGCAACTCTAGCTGCCGGCACGTATACACTCAGCTTCAAAGGAGCCAAACGTACGAATCTAGGCGGCACGCAAACCTTTGATGTGTATGTGGATAACAACAAAGTCGGCACCTTCGCACCGAATACCGGAACGTATGCCACGTATACGACCAACGCTTTTACCGTAACAGCAGGCAATCATACGATTCGATTCGCAGCGACGTCGACAACAGGCGATAATACGGCATTCATTGATGATGTGAAGCTGAACGCACAATAAATCATCAAGTAAACGTTAACCCTTGATCATGTGCTGCGAGTGACGAAGCTGCCCTTGTGTACAACGGTGCAGACTTCGTCACTCGCTGCCAGGTGAAGGGTTACGTTTATATATGGCACTTGTATGTTTGATAAGTGAGTGTGCCAAACTGGTCAGCAATCCGTTGTTATACCGCGACAAATAAGGAATGCAAGATCTAGCCGGAATGTTAAGGAGAGGTGAGACGATTGAATACACGACAGGCGCTTAGTAAGGATCAAATAGATCGCCAAAGCTTCAAAGCTCAATATACACCGTGGGATCAGCCGATTAGCGAGATTCAGACAGAGCAGGTAGAGCGGCGGCAGGCACAGGCAAATTGGCAACAGCAAGCTGGTACGATTATGGAAGCACCGCACCTATTATTAGATGGACAATGGCAAATGGCGGAGGAGGGCGATGAACAGCAACGCTTGCAACAAGTGTGGGACGATGCTTATGTGGTGAATGTGCCGGGCAGTATTCATCAGGCACTGGTGGATAACGGGGTGCTGGGCGATCCAAGCTTTGGCGAAAATGCCGATGCTGCCAAGGATTACAGTCATCGTACATGGTGGCATAAAGTCGATTTTGAACTGGATCAGCTTGAGCAATGGCAGCAAGCGCGACTGGTCTTTGAAGGCGTATCGCCTGCGTGTGATGTATGGCTGAATGGTCAGGCGCTTGGTTATCATAACGGTGCATTTGGCGGACCGGAGCATGAAGTAGGGCAGCTGCTACAAGCATCCAATACGTTGATCGTGCGTGTGCATCCAGCACCTCTCGGTAATGAGTGGAATATTTGGCATTCGACGGTTGTATTTAACTGCAACTATGGCTGGCACTATGTCAATCTGCCTGCCGTTGGCATCTGGCAATCGGTCAAGCTGGAAGCAGTGAATCGGATGGAGATTCGGCATCCGTTTGTCGCGGCACTTAGCTTGGAGCAGGCGTTGGCGGGACAGGTGGATGTATCGTTTACCTTAACTGGTCAGGTGCAGCCCGGAGATGTGGTGCATGGTGTGATAAGGCCAGAGCAGGGTGATGGACAGGCAGTATTATTTACATGGGAGCCGCAGGCAGGGGAATGGTCATCTGATGATGAGCCTGTGCATCTTCAGCTAAATATACCGCAACCGCAGCTATGGTGGCCGCTGGATATGGGAGAGCAGCCTTTGTATCGGATACGGCTTGCTTATCAATACGGGGAAAGGGAACAAGCTGCTACAGATGTAAATGGAGATGTAGTGGAAACGACATTCGGTATCCGTCATATTGGCATGCTGCCTTCACCGCAAGGAACACAGGAGGAGCTGTATGATTGGACCTTTGCCGTAAATGGAGTACCAGTATTCGCCAAAGGAACAGGATGGTGTACGCTGGATGCGCTGATGGATTTTGGACGGGAGCATTATGAGCATTTTCTTCAACTGGCAGCAGATCAGCATGTGAATATGATGAGAGCATGGGGCGGTGGGATGCCAGAAACGGATGATTTCTATGACCTATGCGACCGACTGGGCATTATGATTTTACAGGAGTGGCCGACGTGCTGGGGCAGTCATGCCAATCAGCCATACGATGCGCTAGAGGAAACGGTACAGCGTAATACACTACGATTGCGCAATCATCCATCGCTGGTGATGTGGGGCGGCGGCAATGAGACGAGCAGCGAATTGGATCATGAGTCGATGAATATGATGGGGCGGTACAGTGTTGAGCTGGATGGAACGCGTCCATTTCACCGTACCGATCCGCTTGGTGGCAGTACGCATGATCATATCGTCTGGAACGGCTGGACACCAGCATATAGCTTTGATTATTATGCGGGCTTAGACGATATGCTGCTGAGTGAATTTGGGCTTGCATCCGCGCCGGTACTGGAATCGGTACTGCGTTATATGCCAGAAGAGGAACGGCATCAATGGCCACCGGAACCGGGGCGCAGCTTTTATCATCATTTGCCTGCATTTAATACGCGGGATGAGATGCGGATTCTATCCGAGTTTGCTGGTTCGTTTGTGCCTTGTGAATCGCTGGAACAGTTCGTCACCGGAACACAATTGGCGCAGGTCGTCTCGCTTCGTCATAAAATGGAGCGCGCCCGCTGTCACTGGCCGCTGCAAACAGGCGTGGTGACGTACAAGCTGAATGATGTATATCCGGGGGTATCTTGGGCGACGATAGATTGGTATGGCGTACCGAAAATGTCGCACTATTTTACAGCGGATTCGTATGCACCATTAGCAGTAGTGGTTCTGTTCGAGAAGCTGAATAGCCCAGATGTGGATCAGGCATTGCCGGTATATTTACTAGATGAACGTCGACAGCTGGATCTGCATCAGGAAGACTGGACAGCAGGGGTACGTGTGTATGATGCACAATTGCAGTTGCTACAATCCGAAGCTTGGCAAGCAGGTTCAAGCCCGTCGGATACGCTTCATTCAACAGCACAGCATAGCAACGATTCATCACTTGACACTACGAATCAACCAGCAGTTCTAGCTGCGCAGCAAGTACGTAAGTTGGGTGAGATTTCATTGACCTCTGCACCGCTAGAAGATGCGCCGCTACTGATCGTATCCGAGCTTGTACAGGCGGGTGAGGTGTTGTATCGAACCTTCTACTGGCTGAATTTTGATGCAAGACCGGGTGTATTGTTGAACCTACCATCGACGACGCTGTCATTAGATTGGGAGGATGGGACTGCTATTACTGTGGATGCTGTGAGTCTCTCTTTCTCAGCGCTGGGTGGACACCAACCAGTAGATTCAACAAACCAAGCAGCAGACCCTATAAATCAAGCAAACAGATCAGATCAAGCAGTGGGGGCTTCGCGGTATAAGCATCAAGTCAAAGTGACCAATACTGGTGAATTCCCGGCTGTCGCTGTTGAGCTATATAACGATATTCGTAGTTCTTCACAGGGCAACGCTCAGTCGAATGAAGCAGCATCGTCTATTTTGCTGGCGGAAGATAACTTCTTCTGGTTGGATCGTGGCGAGAGTCGGATCATTCATGTTGCTTCGCCGCAATCCTTGTCTGTACGGGCATGGAATGTAAAATGACAGATTGGGCATAGGGCAGTCGGCTTCACCATTTTTCATTCCTATGGCGATTGGAAGATGTCCAAATCATATATCCAAAATCATATGCAATCTGGGGGGACAGCTATGAATTCAGGTTATGAATCTATGCAAGCACAGACGCAATTGGCGGCACAGCAGAGCACAGCCAATATCCAGCGTCCAGATCGTTTATCTGCAAGTCAGCTGTATGAGCATTTGTTGGACCCGCCTGCGATCTACCGCGCCATTCCGTTCTGGTCGTGGAATGATCGCATGGACCCTGAGGAGATTCGGCGGCAGGTACGTGAGATGAAGCAGGCAGGTTTGGGTGGCTATATTATGCACGCACGCGCTGGTCTGGAAACGCCATATATGGGTGACGAGTGGATGGAGTGCATTGCTGCTGGGATCGAGGAGGGGGAGCGTCTCGGTATGCAGGTATGGTGCTACGATGAAAATGGCTGGCCTAGCGGCTTTGCCGATGGTGTTGTGCCGCAGCTCGGTTTGGAGTACCAGCAGAAGCTACTACGTATGGAGTGGCTAGATGCGAACGATAGTGCAAGCGCCTTCAAGTCCAACGAGCGTACCATTGCTCTTTATTACAAGGAAAAGGATCGCTATGTACGGGTGCAGTCTGGACAGGAGCACCGCGCCGAACTACGCATCTATTACGAGGTGAATCCATATTATATTGACACGCTGGATGCGCATGTGGTGCGTGCATTTATCGAGTCAACATATGAGAAGTATGCGGAGCGATTTGCTGGTCATTTCGGGCAGGCGGTTGCAGGGATATTTACCGATGAGCCGCAGTATGGTCGCAATCAGATTCCGTGGTCGTTTACGCTGGAACAGCAATATGCCGCTGCTTATCGTGCGCAATCAGGACGAGGAAGTCAGAATGTGCAGCATGAATTAGATCATAGAGACGGCACCATTTATACAGAAGGCAATGCAGTGGCTCAGACGCAAAATAATGAGCAGGTAGCGGATATGGTGCCCAATTTGCTGGATGATCTGCCGTCGATTTTTTTAGAACTGGAAGGGTATGAGGAAGTGCGTTATCGGTTTTGGCAGCTGGCGACGCGTCTGTTTGCAGAATCGTTTATGAAGCAAATTGGTGACTGGTGCGGGGAGCATCAGATTCGGTTGACGGGGCATGTGGTATGCGAAGACCATCTGACCGCACAGACAAGCTCAGTCGGCGATGCGATGGCATCGTATGAGTATATGCAGACGCCCGGCATTGACTGGCTGGGACGATTCATCGACAATCCGCTGACACCGAAGCAAGCCAGCTCAGTAGCGCATCAGCTAGGGCAGAAGTTCGTGCTATCTGAGACATTTGGATGCAGCGGCTGGAATGTATCGTTTGCCGATCTAAAATGGATTGCCGAATGGCAGTATGTACATGGCATCAATCTGATGTGTCAGCATCTGGAAGGCTATAGCATGCGCGGGATTCGCAAGCGGGATTATCCGCCTTCTCTGTATTATCAGCAGCCGTGGTGGAGCGATTATAGCCGATTTAATGATTATTTTAGTCGCTTATCGTTGCTACTGTCCGAAAGTACACCGCAGCATGATATTTTACTGCTGCATCCGATTCGTTCGGCATGGCTCGTATACAATAATCGTACGTATGAGGAAGGCGAGCGGCTGAATCGCGATTTTGTGGCAGTGAGCGAGTGGCTATGTGGTCTGCATTATGGTCATGATTATGGCTCAGAAAGTATTATCGATGGTCATGGGCATGTGCAGCAGGGAGAATTCGTGATCGGACAGAGTAGTTACCGTACAGTCATTCTGCCGCCTATGCTGACCATCTCCTCATATACGCTGGACCTGCTATTGCAGCTGTTGGAGCAGGGTGGACAGGTATTGGCGCTCGGCACCTTGCCATCGTCAGTAGAAGGCAAGCATGATGATCGTCTGGCTATACTAGAAAGCCGTATCCCATGTCTTCCACTAGAACGCTCAGCATTGGCAGATTATCTGGAAGTGCATGTACCGGCAAGGCTCGAACTGACGCAACTCATTCAATATCCTGCTGCCGCAGGCGAGGAGCAGGAAAGCTATACGACCGCCGCAATCGGTGCAGACGGTGGACACTCCGCTGAGCTATCCAGCCAACCGGATACAATCCAGCAGCAGGAAGCGGCAGGCAATGAGTCGACCGAAACTCCTGCTCACACTGGACAAACGGTGCTGCTCAGTCGCATCGGTACGCTGGACGATGAAACACTGATCTATCTCGTCAATACCGACCGTGTGCATGGGTATCATGCCGAATTTGTGATTCCACATGCGCCGTTGTTGACGATGCCATCATCGGGATCGTTAATAGCATCGCAAGCAGCTGCATCCATACAAGGCTCGCAATCGGCACACACAGCCCAAGCGAACGATGCTCATTCATCAAGCCATCAGGAAGAAGCCACGCTTGCGCTTCGTATAGAGCGAATCGATCTCCAAACTGGTAAGCATATCAATCTAACGTCGATGGCTAAAAATCATGTTATCCATCAGCATGACCAAACGACGATAACGCTTGAATTTGCCCCAGCGGAATCGTATATGTTGCGTATCATCGTTGAAGAAACGCATGAACAAGAGGCGATAGACGAGAATATTGCCAATCCTCATCATGATTCCGCCACTCAAGCGGCAATGAATGCAGCAACAGACATCAGTACGGCATTGAACTCAGCAGGAAAAGTGTCTATCCCGCTTCAGGAGCAGTGGCAGCTTCAACAAACTGATCTCAACAGTCTAACACTGGATCTGTGTAGCTTACGTGTGGATGGTGGAGCATGGCAGGAAGCGAAGCCAGTCATTTTCATTCAAGAGGAACTGGTACAGCTTGGCAGAGCAGTGAATATTGAATTGGCATTTGTCTTTGAAGCGGAAGATGGAGCGTATCTGGATCGTGAATTGTATCTGATCATGGAGCAGCCGCAGCGCTACGAGATTACAGTCAATGGGCAGCGTCTGCCGTCGCAGGAATTGGGCTGGTGGCGGGATATTGCCTTCCGTAAACTGGATTTGTGCGGACAGGTACAGCCGGGACGAAATGAGATTATGATCAGCGGTACATTCCGTAATTCGGAGGAAACGTACGAAGCTGCTGCTCGTGCGCAGCAATTCGAGTCTGAGGGCAACAAGATGTTTTACGATACTGAGCTGGAAAGTATCTATCTTCTGGGCGACTTTGCTGTACAGGCAAAGGCTGGATATGAAGAGGGCGAGCGTGGAGCGATCTATACTGCCGGACAGTTTGTATTGCAGGAGCCGGTTCGTTCGGTGCAAACGGGTGATCTGACGACACAGGGCTTGAACTTTTATGCAGGGAATGTGACGCTGACGCAGCAGTTGGAAGTGCCACAGCTGGAACAGGGGCAAACCGCCACGTTTGTCTGGAATCGACCGGATGCGGTACTTTCGCGACTGTGGCTAAATGGACACGAGGTGCATACGTGGATGTGGGCGCCGTATGAAGCGGACATTACGGACTGGCTACAGCCGGGGAATAACGAGATTGCGCTAGAACTGATGTCCAGCTGTCGCAATTTGCTTGGTCCGCATCATCATGTACGTGGGGAATTGACGATGGTTGGTCCTGACAGCTTCCGCGATACACCGAGCTGGACAGATGGTAATTTTAACGGTGAGCATATTTACACTGATCGGTATTGCCTCGTTCGCTTTGGCTTAAAAGGTACACCGGAGATTGTTATAGACTGAGTAGAACGGACGAATACAGGGAATAGGTAAAATAAACATGCAGCACGAGCGGGAGACAAAGCCAGTGAGATCAAGGCTTTGTCTTTCGTGTCTTGATTTATGATTTCATGCCTTCATCTCTATATGTGAGCGCATCTACGTATGACCTAATCTACATCTATACATGCACTGAAAGGAGACTATCTAATATGGTCATCAATAATAGAACAGATGCTAGCCCAAGCTCCGCCAAGCTTCCATCACTTCGCGTTAGCTCGGATGGACATTTTCTGACTACCGCCGACGATCAACCTTTTTTCTGGTTGGCAGATACGGCGTGGGAATTGTTGCATCGGCTGAATAGGGAGGAAACGGAACTGTATTTGCGTACCCGCGCAGAGCAGGGATTCAACGTTATTCAGACGGTATTGCTAGCAGAGCGCGATGGACTGCATACACCGAATGCGTATGGCAGGTTACCCCTACATTTGGATGAGAACGGCGAGCCGAATGTGCGTCAACCAGATACGGATGGAGACTATAGCTATTGGCATCATGTGGACGCCGTTTTGGAGCTGGCATCATCCTACGGATTGTATGTCGCCTTGCTACCAACTTGGGGGGACAAATTCCATCAGGCAGGCGGAGCAGGACCAGAGATTTTCACCCCAGAACTCGCATATGTATACGGGCAATGGTTGCACCAGCGATATGGACAGCATTCGCATCTCATTTGGGTGCTGGGCGGTGATCGGGCGCTGCAAACACGACGACATTTTGACGTGATTCATCAGATGGCAGAAGGCTTGCGCAGCAATCCAGACACAACCGAGTTCGCTATACAGGAGAAGGCAGAGCCTAGTACGTCGCAACTGATCACCTTTCATCCGAAGGGCGGCGTGTCGTCTTCGTTGTATGTACACGATGAGAAATGGCTTGATTTTCATATGATTCAGTCCAGTCATGGCGCGGGCGTACGGGATAATTATCGTCTGGTACAGCATGATTATGATCTGCAACCAACGCGTCCAACACTTGATTCGGAGCCATGTTATGAGGATATTCCTATCGATTTTCGAGCGGAAAATGGTTATTTTGATGAGGCAGATGTGCGGCAGGCGGCGTATTATGCGGTATTTAGCGGAGCCTGTGGTCATACGTATGGTCATCATTCGGTATGGTCAATGTATACTGGACCGGATGATCTGGCGTGGAGCAGCGAGCATGAAGGATATTTTATTATGCCGTGGCAGCAGGCATTACAGCGTCCGGGCGCATGGCAGATGCGACATGCACGTCATCTGTTGGAGCAGGTGGAATGGAAGACTGCCCAGCCAGCGCAGCAGATTTTGCATAATCCACCCGCAGGTAGCAATTATCCGGTTGCTTTAAAAGGGAAAAACTACATATTCGTCTATTGTCCGCATGGACTGTATGTTAAAGTAAAAGCAGATCATCTACCTCCCCAGCAGGTGCAAGCGCGCTGGTATTGTCCGCGTAGTGGGACATTTCAGGAATTGCTAGAGCCTGCGCAGCAGCGGGAATCATATGTAGAATGGAAAGCGCCTTCAAGCGGACGAGGTAACGATTGGGTGCTGTGTCTGACTTGGATGACATAACGTAATGACCTGAATACAAGGGAGTGAGCGGAATGTATAAAGTTATGATTGTGGAGGATGAAATGCTGGTACGCATCGGTCTAAAAAATTCGGTCGATTGGAGCAAGTTTGGCATGCACGTCATCGCCGATCTGCCAGATGGACAGAGTGCGCTGGATATGTACCAGCAGGAGAAGCCCGATCTGATCATTACCGATATTCGCATGCCGCGCATGGATGGAATGGAGTTAATATCGAGTATCCGTCAGCAAGACAAGCAGACGCGTATTGTGGTGCTGTCTTGTCTCGAAGAATTCGAATTGGCACGCCGAGCGATGTCGCTTGGTGTATCCGGTTACATTTTAAAATTGACGATGACCGAGCAGGAGATTGAGAGCGTATTAGGCGGTGTCCGGCATGAGCTGGACGAGCAGCAACGTCAATCCACGGTCAGCGTGTCCCATCATAGCCGTGCTGTACCAAGCGCTAATCTGGAGCTGGTTAAGGAAAAGTTTCTAAAAGACTTTCTGTTATATGGCATCTACTCTGCTGAGGAATTTGAGCAATTTGTGCAGCAGAGCGGGATGCGTCTATCACCCGTGCGGCTGATCGCCTGCGTGATTGAATTGGATCATTATGCTCGGCTAACAGACAAGTTCAAGGACGAACACGGGCATCTGATTAAGATGACGCTGCTGAACATGCTGACTGAGCTGACGTCTTCCTTTCAACGAGGCGAAGGATTTTATTTGGATCATCGACATTACTTACTGCTGCTCAGCTTTGACGATGTACGCTCGGAGCAGGTCATTCGTCAGGAGCTAGATCAGATGCTACAGCGTGTGCAGGAAGCGATACGTACGTATTTTGGCAGCTCGGTATCGTTTGGCATTAGCGAGATGGAGAATACGTATCGCCATCTGTCGCGTTCGTATCATGAAGCACGACAGGCGTTGGGCAACAAGTTTCTGACTGGCAGCGGTAAGGTGCATACCCGTGGCGAGCAGCTGAATCTAACGCCGCTAGAACAGCGCTTGGAGCATATCCGTCATTATATGCCAGTGCGAGAATTGCTATCTCCGCTCAAGCAGCAGCGATATGATGATTATATGGATATGCTGTCTAGTCAGCTACGCGCGGATCATCGTGCTATGCAGCATCTGTTATTCCAGTTTATTCAGTGGGTTAGTACCAGTCTGTATGATCACCATCAGAATGAGAAGACACTGCTGTCGGATATTACAGGGCAGCTGGAGCAGTGCGATACGCTACCGGAGATGCTGGATCAGGTGCTAGATTATCTGTCTGAGCTGGTAGAATATTCGCGCAATCTGTTGCATATGAGCAATGAGATTGCACGGGCGCTACAATACATCAAGCAAAACTATGCACAAAATATCAGCTTGCAGCAGGTTGCTGATCATGTCTCGCTCAGCTTTGGCTATCTGAGCAATCTGTTTAAAAAGGAACTGCAAATTACCTTTGTCGATTATCTGAATCGCTATCGGATTGAGCGTGCCAAGGAGCTGTTAATCGGCACCAATCTAAAATCATACGACATCGCCGTGCAGGTCGGATTTTCGCCGGAATATACGTATTTTAGCAAAGTATTCAAAAAAGTGACTGGTCTCAATCCGAATGAATACCGGCGTCAATGGCTAAGTGGAGCGGGTGCCGCCGACGTTGGCGGAGTGAAGCGCTGATGCGCCTCTGGCGTCGTTCTGGCAGTACGGGTCGGATTCAGCATCTGGGTACGCAGCTGATCGTCTATTTTATGGCAATCAGCATCATTGTATTCTCGCTGGCTACGTATTTTCTGTATACGTTCATGCTGGGACTGATCAAGGAGCAGAATGAGAAGCTGCTGTATCAGCAATTTCAACAAACCGATCATAATATCCACAGTCTGCTGAGCGATGTGGATCGGCTGTCGAAGCTATTTTTGCTGGACAACAATGTGCAGAATTATTTGCAAAGTAACGATACGCGCACACAATTGGAAAATATCGAGCTGAAAAAGGACATCTACGGACGTATCGCCAACTTTATCAGCAACTACAACTACATCCATTCCATCTACATCATCACGGACAAAAATGGTGCACTCGGCGGCGATGCAACTCGTACGCTTGTGCACGAAGGACGCGGTTGGACGGACAGCTTTTTCCAATCCGAGGGATATGAGCGTGCTAAGCAGTCGTTTCCGAATCTGACGATTGCCGGAGCGACAAGCGAATCGTATTACAATCCATATATTACGGGAGACAATGAAAGTAAGCTGATCAGCCTCATTCGTGGGGTGCGTCCGCTATACGAGCCGAATACCAATGCAACCGTCATCTTCAATCTGGATGAGCAATATCTAGCATCGACCTATTCCGCTGCACTGAATATGGCAGAGGGCAATATGTATATCGTGAATAGCAGCGGTGTGATCGTATCAGGCAGCAGCCCAGCGGAGGTTGGTCAGAATAGCCCGTATGTGCCGCCAACTGATAGCGATACAACCTTTGGTAGCTATGATGCGGTAAAAAATGGCGACCCGATTCAGATCGTGTACTACAAATTGCAGGATTCCGACTGGTATATGATGCGTGAAGTGCCGCTCGGTCTGTTCTCGCAGCAGATTTTCTCTGTACAGCGTATTATGGTCATTGTGTTCTGTTTGAGTATTCTGGCTATTTTCGGAGTCTCGTATTTCTCATTAAAGAAGCTAATCCGACCGCTGCATCTACTGGCGCACAAAATGCGCGATGTCAGTCAGGGCGATCTGGGTGTGACCTTTACCAATATTCCCAATAATGAATTTGGCACCGTAATGCGGCGGTTTAATGAAATGTCGCTCAGCATCGTCGATCTGCTGCGGCGCAATAATGAGATGCAGGAGAAGCGGCGCGAGTTAGAGATCGAAGCGCTGCAATATCAGATCAATCCGCACTTTCTGTACAATACGCTCAATATGATTCGCTGGATGGCGACGATGGTGCGGGCGGACAATATTGTTACTAGCGTCGTGGCGCTCGGTAATATTTTGCGTCCGGTATTCGCCAGTAAGGATAGCATGTGTACACTGCGCGACGAACTGAATTATTTGGAAAACTATATCAAAATTATCAATCTGCGCTTCAATAGCACGATTGTATTTACCTTTGATATTCAGCCAGAGATGCTTAATTATCGAATTCCGCGCTTTATTTTGCAGCCTGTGGTGGAGAATTCGATTAAGTATGTACGCGAAGATCATGAAGGTATTGAGATCAGTATCGAGGCATACGAGGATGAGCAGGATCTGTGGCTGTCGGTCGTTGATTCTGGAACAGGCTTCGACCCAGAGCTGCGTGAGGAACTAAATGCGCGCTTGGCAGCGGGAGAAGGATACGATGTTGATGAAGAGAGTGAGGAAGCCAAGCCGAACGTCAGTGGCATCAAAACGCCGCCGAGCAGCCTGCATATTGGCAGTGAAGAAGCTACCAGTGAACGCGGTAGCGGGGTTGGACTGTACAATATCAACAAACGCATTCAGCTGTATTTTGGCAAGCCGTATGGTGTGAATATTCCCCAAGTGCCGCAGGGCGCAGAGGTGACCATTCGTTTGCCTAAGCTGACAGATGAGTTACCAGCACATCTGCAAATGGACGAGACGGCAAAGTAAGTAGCAGCGATACTCATAACAGTCGCAGCACGCTTCACTGTTTCTTCCGATGAGTCTGCGTGTTAAAATTCATTACAGATGTATATTGCATATATTCTCTTGGTCACCATGCACAAGGAATCCATTTGCAAAATCGCAATCATACGGAGGTCAGCTTATGTTACTGTGGAACGGCAAGCTGGTACAGGAAGAAGATGTGCGTGTATCGTATAAGGATCGCGGATACTATTTTGGAGATGGCATTTATGAAGTGTTCCGGTTATATCAGGGTGTGATTTTTGAAAAGGAAGCGCATTTGGATCGGTTATACCGCAGTCTAGATGAGATCAAAATCACGCTGCATTGGAGCCGCGAAGAATTGTCTCAACAAATTGACGGGTTGGCGGCGACATTTGGAGATCAAGACGGCATTTTGTATTTGCAATTTACCCGTGGGGAAGCGAAACGGGCGCATGTGTTTCCCGAGCATTGCGAAGCTGTCATGCTCGGTTATTGCGAGCCATTGCCCCGACCAACTGCTACGATAGAGAAGGGCATTGCTGCGATCACATTGGAGGATATTCGCTGGCTGCGGTGTAATATCAAGTCCCTGAATCTGCTGGCCAATACATTGGCGAAGCAAGAGGCGGCGGAAGCAGGCGCACACGAAGCGATTCTGATTCGCAGCAATGATGTGGTGACCGAATGTACCTCATCCAATCTGCTGATTGTTAAGGATGGCACGATCTATACGCATCCGAATGGCAATCTCATTTTGGACGGGATTACGAAGCAGGTAGTGCATCGAATTGCCAATCAACTCGGTATCCCGTATGTGGAGCAAGCATTCCATCGTGAGCAACTGCTGGATGCAGACGAAGCCTTCCTGACCAGCACGACTCAGGAAGCGACTCCGATCATTACCATCGACGGCAAGCCTGTCGGAAATGGGACACCGGGACCGATCGTGAAGCAACTGCAAGCCGCGTACGTGGAAGCGGTGGAGCAATTACTGGCAGATGCGGGAAGATCGGTAAGCAGTTTGTCATAATTGCGATGCAGTAATGAATAATCATATCAATAAAAATCCCTGTATCGTTTCCCTCAGCTACAGGGATTTTTGTTATGTCTACAATGATCCTTCCGTTACATAGAGAACTACATCCATGCTCCGAGCTATGCTGACTGTGAATATACCAATCTCTTATTCCTTTTTTATCCGTGGACAATTCTAGATCTGTTCAACTTTATCTGTATATCCTTCAACTTTCTACTCATCTCCCGTCGCTTCACAGCAACATCTGTAGATAATTCAGCTTTTTTTACATATTGTTCATTCAGCGACCATTCCCGAAAGCATACACTAGGTTCAGGACAAAGTTGCAGGTACACCAAAGGAGGTTCCGCTGTGGACATTACGTATAAAAAAGGAGAAGCTATTCAGACGCGCAAGCGGCGCCGCATTCATGCAGACGGAATCAAGCTGCTACTAATGACGTTACCGTTTATCATTTTTGTAATCGCTTTCAGTTATGTGCCGCTATTCGGTTGGGTGTATGCGTTTTTCGATTATCGTCCGGGAATTCCGCTCAGTCAGACGACGTTTGTTGGCATGGAGCATTTCCGTGAAATGATGCACGACCGCGATATGTTGCGTGTATTGATCAATACGCTGGCGCTTAGCCTGCTGTCGATCATCGCTGCACCGCTGCCGCTCATTCTGGCGATTATGGTATCGGAAGTCCGCAACGGATTTTTCAAAAGACTAATTCAGACGACCACCACATTGCCGAACTATATTAGCTGGATTATCGTATTCTCACTCGCGTTTAGCATGTTCAGCTCGGAGGGCGCGATCAATACGATTATTGCAAGACTCGGACTCAGCGATACGCCGCTCAACGTACTCGGTAACCCGGATCATGTATGGATGGTGCAAACCTTGCTCCTGATCTGGAAAACCATCGGCTGGAACGCCATCATCTATCTAGCTGCTATTGTCGGCATTGATGGTGAGCAATACGATGCCGCCAAGATCGACGGAGCTGGACGATTCCGCAGTATCGTGCATATTACAATTCCGAATATCATGCCAACCTTTATCGTTTTGCTGTTGCTGGCAGTGAGCAATCTGCTGTCCGCAGGCTTTGAACAATATCTCGTTTTCAACAATATTATGGTTGCCGACAAAATCGAGGTGCTGGATTTGTATGTATACCGTCTCGGTCTTGTCACCAACGACTATCCATATTCCACCGCAGTCGGCATGTTCAAATCGGTGATTAGTATCATCCTGCTGTTTATGATCAATAGCCTATCCAAAAAAGTACGTGGTGAGAGCATTATCTAAATGTTCGTACCAGATACATTTCCACTCGTTAGCCATGGTAAATACGATCCCTACACAAAAGCAATAAGCCAATCATAAGCAAGTATACCAGCTAAACGCAGGTAAAGGAGGAACCCCCATGGGCAGAGCAATAAGCGTACGCGGTGAACGTACCCGCAAACCAATCAACATACCTGATTTGCTATTCAGCATTGTGAACTACACCATCCTCAGTCTGCTGCTGATCGTGACCATTTATCCGTTTTACTACATTTTCATCTACTCCATCAGTGATTCTTTTCAGGCGCAGAGCGGCGTATTCCTGTGGCCAGCCGGATTCTCACTAGAAAGCTACAAGGCAACCTTGCAGCTGAATGGATTGCAGGAGGCGGCAATCGTCTCGGTATTGCGGACGATTATCGGTACGATTTTGACCGTATTATGCTGTTCCTTCTTCGCATATCTGATCACCAAACGTGAAATGCCGATGCGTCGGTTGATTTACCGCTTCGTGCTCGTTACGATGTATTTTAACGCTGGGTTTATTCCGTGGTATCTGACCATGAAAGCATACGGTCTGCAAAATAACTTCCTGCTGTATGTGTTGCCGACCGCATTAAGTGGCTTCAATATCATTCTGATCAAAACCTTTATCGAGCAGCTGCCACCAGCGCTAGAGGAATCGGCGAAAATTGACGGGGCAGGGTATTTTACAACCTTTACCCGCATTATCTTCCCACTATCTACGCCGATCATCGCCACTATCGCAGTCTTCTCGGCAGTGGGACAGTGGAATACGTGGTTCGATAACTTCTTCTTAGTAGAGAATCCGAATCTGCAAACGCTCCAGCTGGTGCTGTATAATTTCCTCAATCAATCCAACAGCATCTCCAGCATGAGCGCCGCCGAAATGACCAATTCCGCCGAGGTGCGCACGATGACACCGCAATCGATTCAGATGACGATTACAATGCTGGTTACATTGCCAATTGTACTCGTCTATCCAATGCTGCAACGCTTCTTTGTAAAAGGTATTATGATGGGTGCGGTCAAAGGCTAATTTAGCTGTGCCAAACCAATCACACTAGATCATTTTGGTGATCTAACTCTCACATAATGAATACCGAGATGCACGAATATGTATCAAGGTGTATATCAGCCAACGAACTGCATATGACCTGTCAGACGCATCGCTTCATTCGCAGTCTGGCAGGCACATGGTAAATGAAACACCGTCATGTTCCCATCTCATTGATTATCTATACACATAAAGGGAGGTCAACCCATGAAAAAAGCACTCAAGGTTCGCACGCTGACTAGCGTTTTGCTCACATTTATGATAACGCTTACAGCATGTTCTGGCTCTACAACTACCCAAGAGGGCGCAGGCAGTCAGGCAGGAACAAAGGATGCTAACGGAATTGTCACGCTGCGTGTGCTTGTGAATGAGACCGGAACCAACTGGAATACGTATCCCGATAGCGAAATCGCCAAAGAGCTGGCAGACAAAATCGGCGTCAAAATCGAGTATGTCGAAGCGGATGCTAACAAAATGAACGTATTGCTCGCAGGTGGCGATCTGCCGGACATCGTGCGTGCCGATCCGAATCAGTATGGTAAACAGCTGATCGACGGGAATTTGATTATCCCGATGGATGACATGATGGACAAGTACGGCAAAGACATTGAGCAAACGATCCCGACGGTGGTCGATTACAGCCGTGCGAACTGGAGTGAAGGGCAGAATAAGCTGTATTTCCTTCCACCCCAAATTCAAGCGGACCCAAGCCCGGTATATCCGAATGTAACGATTGGACCAACGATGCGCTGGGATTATTACAAAGAAGTCGGTACACCGGCGATCAATAGCACGGACGATCTGCTGAATGTACTGCAACAGATCAGCGCCAAGCATCCGACAACAGAGGAAGGCAAAAAAATATACGGCGTATCGATGTGGCAGGATTGGGGTCTCTGGCCATACATCATCCCGTTCACTTGGATTACGCAGCAGACCGCTAGCGGCGGCTCTGACCTGATGGCAAAACCGCTCGGTGAGAATCGACTGCTGAACGTACTGACTGACGATACGTCCAACTACTGGGTTGCGATGGATTTCTACAACAAAGCGTACCGTATGGGACTGCTGGACCCAGATGCGCTAACTATGAAAAATAACGATTACATGGCAAAAGCAACAGCTGGTCAATTCATCCTCGGTCCAGCAACATGGGCAATGGGCGATTTCAATGCTAAATATGCTAAGGATAACAAAGGCTACATGGTGCTGCCTATCGGTAAACAAGCATGGAGCGGCGGCGTGCGTCCTGTCGGCTGGTCTGACAAAAGCTACGCTATCTCCAAAAGCAGCAAATATCCAGAAAAAGCAATGGAATTCCTGAACTATATCCACTCGTATGAAGGTGCTAGAACGCTGTATAGCGGCATCAAAGGCAAAGACTGGACTATCGAAAACGGCAAACCACAGCTGAACAAAGACACCATCGCAGCCAAAGTCAATGGTGGCGACGCATGGGAACGTACTGGTATCGCACTTGATCAGAACTTGATCGGGCTCGGCGGCAGTGTGATTGATCCGTCGAACGATACACCGGTCAATCTGTTCTCCACTGAAGAAGCAATGGCAGCAAGCTCGACCACACTGGAAAAAGACTTTAGCAAGCACTACGGCGCAACCTATCCGGGCGAAGTATTCTCCAAGCTCGTGCAGGAAGGCAAGTTGAATGACGAGAATACGCCGCTGAAAAGTCTGAGCCAAGACGAAATTGTCAAACAAAACACCGTCGTTCTGCCGGTACTGACGGATGATCTGCTCAAGCTGGAAACACAGCTCAAAGAACTTGCCGCCCGTACCGCCGCAACGATGATTCTGTCCAAAACAGAAGAGGATTTTGCAGCGAATAAACAAAAAGCAATCGATTCGTTCAAACAGGCAGGTGCCGATAAACTGACCGAATATATTACCACCGAATACGCCAAAGCCCTGCAAAACGCAGGTGTGAAATAACACGACCACAATCGGCGTTGATCTCAGCAGTGTTAAAATAGCTACAAACCATGTGAACAGCAACGTCTTCGTAATGAAGGCGTTGCTGTTTTTGTTGATTATATCGTAAACTTTTAGCAGGAATGAGTTCATATTCAATATTCAAGAAAAGGAGATGCCGTCATGAGTGAGCAAGATCCATATATGAGTACGAATGATCCATATGGGATGGTCGAGAGTGTTGATCGTATTATCAGTTCAAAAAAAGTAAAGAATATAGGTATAGGTTCGTCCGTAACAGATCTGTCCTTATATCTGGGCGAGTCGAATATACAGCCAGCAAAAATAAATAGAAGATCCAATGTCTATTGTTATGTATACGAAAATATAAGCTTTTTTGTTGAAGCAGCCAAAGTCATAGCAATCGATATTGATGTTCATGGGAAAAACAAACATTGTATCGAATTGGGGGAGATGGCCAACTGGAATTTGGATCATTGGTTCGATTTTGCCAAAACAAAAGCATGGGAGATCGAAGAGATTAGCGATATTACTCATATATATGGGGATGGTCTAAAAATAGCCCTATCTCCAGCAGGAGAGTTGGGTATGATATCCATTAGATCCTCCTAATTAATAAAATAATCGCTTGTACAATACATATTTTTGTGAATTGGAAATTATTGTATGGTTAATTTTTGCGTGTTTGTGTATATACATGTAGGATAGCTTGTTTGCGAGAATGAACATCTTATTTTCTAATAAAAGGATAATTTCCTTTTTCATACTTTTTTATGATGTTGCTTAAATAAAATATACATTCGTCCCAATAATTAGACATATTATTAAGTCTTTTGGCATAATATGTATTGTTTACATGTCTATTTATATAGTATTATTTACCTACAACCAAAGAATTATAGTTGATAATATTCATTCCTTAGACTTATAAACGATGATGATGAATAAACGCAAGGACGCGTGATTGTTTGTACGTACACTACGGCACGTAATCTCATGGAAGAGGTGAATTCGATGACTTTGATGGTGGATTATTGTCCCCGTTGTGGGTCAATTTATCAAAAAAATATGCGCAATATGTGCAACGGTTGCCGCGATGAATTGGATCAAAAACTAAATCATTGCCTCGATCATCTCTGGCGCAATCCGAAAAGCACAACCGAGCAGCTGAGTGCAGCAACCGGTATGGATATGCAGGAATTGTATCGCTATATTCAAGAGGGACGATTCACGTATAATCATCCCAATTTAACATTCCCATGTGAATGCTGTTCGCAGCCAATCAATAGAGGACGACTGTGCAATCAGTGTCTGGGTACATTTCGTGAAGCTTTCCCAGCACCACAGCCCAAGCAGCAGCCCGCCCTTGCAACTGGCGGTCGTGCCACAAGCAAAGTATTATATACGTCACGCAATAGCTCACGGCGTTAACCTTAAACCAGAACTAGAACCAGAACCAGAACTAGAACCGAAGTTTGAAGGAGAATCTGAACTAGATTCGGAGTTGGAACCAGTACCTGTTCTTGGTATCGGCTATTCTTTTCATATATGAAAAAGAGGTCTTTCTCACAAAAGACCTCTTTTTTCTGCCCTCCAATATGAAATCACTGAAGCAAATTCCTTTTTTAAACCACTCATGCCCAATATTACACCGTCCAGCCACACGCCTATACTATCTATTGACCATATCGGGCATTTAGCCAATCGCCGTACAAATCTCTACAAAATGCCCATCTGGGTCTGTCACATAAGCGACCGTTTGTCCCCAAGGCTTCGTCACTGGTTCATGCTTGATGATCACGCATTGATCACGTAGATGCTCAATCACAGTCGGCACATCCTCAACAACAAAGCCCACTTCAAAGCTGCTCGCTGCGGGAACATCGTCCGTCAATCCAAGATTCAGCAGCTCATTCACCGATTGCCGCGTATTTAGTGACAAGGTGGTATCGCCCGTCTCAAACTCCACATAGGTATCCACCTGCATTTTGATAGGCAGACCGAGCAAATCACGATAAAAGTGTAGCGATTGCTCCAGATCATTCACATACAAAATAATATACTTGAGATTCAATTTCATCATTATCGACTCCTATTCTGTTCATCTCTAGCCCTCACAGCCATACATACGGATACAATGTACACTTCTCTAGCCATACTATGTCGTTCGTATCAGAGAGTACCTCATAAGCAAGAGCGCTATTACTATATACTGTACCGCATCTCCACTCCGACCTCTTGGAAAAAACGGACAACCTTCTCAACTGCATCTTGCATCTATTTAATCGGCACCCATCTGACGCAGACGCAGCTGTCCCGGTGTGAGACCATAATACCGATGAAATGCCAAATTCAAATGCGCCTGATCATAATAACCAAATGTTGTCGCCAATTCACGTAGAGGTAGCTGTGGCTTCATTTGCCAGTATCGAAGCACCGCTTGAAATCGTACAATATCTGCCCACTCCTTAGGCGAAATGCCTAGCTCCTGCTGAAAGAGCCGCCGCAATGTGCGTTCACTATAGTATGTATCTGTAGCCAGCTGCCGAATACTCACATTTCCCCGTCGATCATGTATCTCCTGAACAACCGTATGCCATAACGAAGATGTTGGATCATCCCGTTGATATAACAAATGCAGCAGCCATGTATCCACGAGCTGGATTCGTTCTGCTAGATCACTGGCAGTGATGACTTGCTCTGTTATAACCGTTGCTTCCTGTCCTAACCATCCATCCAATCCAATATGATCACCGATCAAGGTGGCACCTGCATATCCAAACAAGCGACGGAGTTGACTAGCATACATCCGTATCCCGAAGAATGCCATCTGCTCCTGTAGCGGCATGACTTCATACGACATCATCAGCGGGGATAGAAAGGCACCCTGTATCTCCCGTGCATCCAGATCAAAAATAATATCAATACAACCATCCGGTACAATGCGATGCCATTGGCAATCCTGTTGAGGCTCCGCAGCAGAACTCCAATAACAGCAAACGACATCTCGCAAACGCTCATCAGGCGCATATTCGTTATACCGATAATGCTTGTGCAAAACCCCGTACTCTAGCATCGGTGGCTGCACTGGAACAAAGTAACGCATGTCACACCTCCAATCGTGATCTAGATACCAACCATGATCTTCATAACTTCAACATAGCATAAAGCATTCCGTTTCAATCATATAAACTTTTTGTTAATATCATATTGATTATATCTAATGATGATGCTATGATAAGACCACTCAAAGATATTAACAAATTGTTATTAACATAAAAAGGATGTGTTTATAATGTTCGGACTGCGGTTTGCCAAATTTCAACCCAGCGATTATGTAATGAAAGTGAAAAACGGCAAGATTGTGAAGGAAGGCGTCGGTTTATCGTTTTACTACTACGAGCCCACTACATCTGTCGTAGTCGTTCCTGTTTCGTCGATTGATGTACCCTTTATGTTTGAAGAGATTACGAGTGATTACCAGACCGTCACTGTACAGGGGCAGGTCACATACCGAATTACTGAATACCGTCAGACGACACGTATTTTGAACTACACCTATAATCTAAAAAAGAACCGTTACTTATCAGATGATCCTGACAAGCTATCCCAGCGGGTGATCAATATCGTCAAAGTACTGATGAAAAAGCGGATCGAGCAGTTACCGCTACGTGAAGCGATTCAATCCAGTGAACTGCTCGTACGCAATATTACAGCAGAAGTAAAGAGCAACGAGGAGCTGCAAAAGCTTGGTATCGAGATCATGGGCTTGTCGATTCTGGCGATTCTACCGAACAAGGAAACGATGCGTGCACTAGAAGCACAGGCGAGGGAGCATATTTTGCGTAATGCAGATGAAGCGCTGTACGAACGCCGCAACGCTTCGATTGAGCAGGAGCGCAAAGTGCGTGAGAACGAGCTGAATACCGAGATCGCTGTCGAGACGAAAAAACGCCAAATTCGTGAAACCCAGCTAGAAGCCGAACGCTCGGTCAAAATCAAACAAAACGAGATGCAGGAAGAACAGCTTCGCTTCGATACCGAGCTAGAAGAACGCAAAAATCAGCTGATCCAGCTGAGTACAACCAACGACCGTGCCAAAGCAGATGCAAAAGCCTATGAGATGTCGGCGGTAATGCAATCGCTGCAAGATGTTCCACCACATGTATTGCAGGCGATGGCAAGCATGGGCATGAAGCCGGATCAATTGATTGCGATGGCATTCCAAGGCTTAGCGGAAAATGCTGGGCGGATCGGACAGCTGAATATTTCGCCAGATCTGCTGCAAGGATTGCTGAATGACAATGGACAGGGAGCGACCAGTCAACGGGGAGGTCGGACATCATGAACCGACGGATGACCGAGAATAAAATCGTATTGGTCAAACGGAGGACGCGATTACAAGAACTGATTGTGCGCTACAATACCGTCCAGCAAGCGCAATTTTATATTGAGCGGCTGGGTGCTGATTTTGGCGATTATGTGCAGGAGGATCATCAATATCAGCTGGCATTGGAGCAAGCGACGGTACAATTGCAGCAGCTGGGCAGAGTGCAGCTGCTGGATCGAGAGCATGTACCCAGCTTTATTTTCGGACCAGACGATGTGGTCGTCGTGCTTGGACAGGATGGGCTGGTAGCGAATACGATGAAGTACGCAACAGGGTTGCCATTGATTGGTGTTAATCCTGATCCACAGCGTTGGGATGGCGTATTACTGCCGTTCCGAGTGCAAGAATTGCAGCCGCTGCTTACGGATGTGTTCGCTCGGCGACGGCAGGTGAAGGAGGTACGGCTTGCTTGTGCGGAGCTGAATGACGGGCAGATGCTATATGGAGTGAATGATCTGTTTATCGGGCGCAAAACGCATGTGTCTGCTCGCTATCAGATTAGCTATGGCACGGTGATGGAGCAGCAGTCGTCCAGCGGAATCATCATCTCAACAGGCATGGGCTCCACCGGATGGTTTAAAAGTGTACTTGCCGGAGCAGCGGGCATTATGAATGCGGCAAACGGCGGACTCAGTGTACAGCCGCCATCTGTGCCTTCATCGTTTGGTTGGGATTCACCATATTTGTATTACAGTGTGCGCGAGCCATTTCCAAGCCGCAATACATCGACTGAATTGGTTTTTGGTCGTATTGAAAATGATCCGCTGCGCATCGTATCTCAGATGCCAGAAGATGGAGTGATTTTCAGTGATGGGGTAGAGAGTGACTATTTGGAATTCAATTCCGGCGTAAGCGCCACGATAAGCATTGCACAGCAAAAAGCGCATCTTGTCATCTGATGCGCTTTTTGCTGTATAGTATTGCTGTAAATTATTTGATTTTGATAATGCGTACATCTTCATAAGCGGAAGCATCACGCGGTTCTACGACTAACTGAAGCGCATCCGGCTCATTCAGCAAATTGCTATAAAAGACATGCTCAAACGTATACGGATCACAGCTAATTAAGCGACTGCCTGTCGGCACTAGATTCACGGCATTGCCATGTTTCTCGGAAATGATATGTTCTGGCTTCAGCCAGAGTGGACGTGCATCCTTTTCATCGACTGAGGTATCCGAGGTGAAGCGGACACGCATCTCTAGCGGAGAAATCTCTACTCGTGACATGATCAGCTTGTGATTGCTCCATTCCACCACTCGGTTCGGATAAATAATCTCTGTTTCCTGCCGCTGAAATTGCGGAGCGAGTGAGAAGTGGATAAGCAGCGTAGGCGAATAGTGAATACTTTGCGCGCCTGCCTCACCGGAATAATCCGAGCTAGCGGTAGACATAATCTGAAACTGGGCAGCAATCTCACGTGGGAAATTTTGCTTCTGATCCAGTCGGATCGTTGCTGTGCCATAGTATTGCTGTGAGTTGTTCTCATCCTGAATGCCATTCAGACGGGCAGAAGCGGGACTTAGCGGTTGACCCGTGGCGATATTGCGCAGCTTGACACTATTCACACCCGGAATGTACGCGTCCTTATCGGTATGTGCGGTATAGAGCAGAATCAAGCGGTTCTCGTCTGCGGTAACAGCGTTAATGGTTAGTCGATATCCATTTTGCTCCGCAGACTTGTCGATATGCTGAATGTAATTATGCTCAATAGCCGATACAAGACTCTGATTATGCACCTGTTCACTTTGATAAAAGCGAAACGGCTCCAGCTCGCCCCAGCTCAGCTCATTGCTGCTCGTATGATTCGGCTTGAGCCAACTGGTCAGCAGTAGAATTAGAATTACGATCACCGTGGAAATGACAAGCACAAGCAGGCGAATATCCAGCAAGTCGCGAATACGGCTCCACCACGTCCTTTTTTGGTTTGACAATGCTGGCGTATCGGCAGTAGTTATGACCGTGGAAGAGGACGGAGTTGTATGCTGGGAATCCTGCTTTGAGGGTGAAGCTTGGTTGTTCTGATTATTCATGTGGACCGTCCTCCTCTCGGCTGTGCCGGCGGCTTCAGAATGGGGAAAGAATCGGTATGTACAGTTCTTGATTGATCGACAATCGTCGATGAGTGCTTCCCAATGACGGATGATCGGATATACAGCTACATGATGCTAGAGGAGAAAGCGAGAGGAAGCGGTAGAAATAGCGATACACTTCTATTGTACCCTGCTCACGTTCCTAAATTCCAGTTTATTGTGATGATTTTATAGAATGATCACATGATGCACATGACTCATAATAAAACGCTGCGACCTACCTGAATGTTTCATTGGATAGGTCGCAGCGTGAAGGGAAGCGTGATTAAATTTTGAATGTACCAATTTGTGCTTGCAGCTGCTCAGCAGTTTGAGCAAGTGCAGTGGAGGACGTCGAGATTTCTTCCATAGAAGCAAGTTGTTCTTCGGTTGCAGCAGATACGTTCATTGTACCAGCGGACGTTTCTTCCGTAATACGAGCGATCTCACTAGCAAAGCGCAGCAATTCTTCCGTGCTGGCGGACATTTCTTCCGCACCTGCGGACACATCCTCAATGTCGCCTGCTACTTGGTTCACGGCACTCATAATACCTTCAAAGGCATTTCCAGCAACCGATACAGAAGCAATCCCTTTGTTGACTTCTTGACTGTTCACATCTACGGCTTGAATCGCACGGTACGTTTCTTTTTGAATCGTTGTAACCAGATCAGTGATCTGACGTGCAGATTCAGCGGATTGTTCAGCCAGTTTGCGGATTTCGTCGGCTACGACAGCAAAGCCGCGTCCCGCTTCGCCTGCGCGGGCTGCTTCAATCGAAGCGTTCAGCGCCAGCAGGTTCGTTTGAGAAGAGATGCCGGTAATAACATCTGTGATATTACCGATGGTTTGCGAGCGTTCACCCAGCTCTTGTACGATGTGGGCAAGCGAAGACATAGAGTCTTGAATCGAATCCATTTGTGCAACAGCGCTACGAATCGCATCGTTACCGTCAGCCGAGCGGGAAGCTGCATCGGATGCGGAGGCAGATACCGTTTGTGCACGAACAGCGATTTGTTCCACGCCAATCGACATTTCTTTCATTGCTTGAGACGAACGATGTGTCAGTTCCACCTGACGGTTGGTGCCTTCCGCAACTTCTTGTGTCGTTTCGGCAATTTGACGAGAAGCATCCGTATTTTGCTCACTGCTTGCGTTCAGTTGTTGCGACGAAGCAGCAATCGTTTCGGAAGTCGATGCTACCGATTCGATCAGACTGCGCAGGTTGCCAGCCATTTTGTTAAAGGACCCTGCGAGCAGACCGATTTCATCGCGATTTCTGATGACAATATCTTCGCCAGTCAGATCGCCATCGGCGATACGTTCAGCAGCAGTTTGTAGACGTTTGACTGGATTAGCGACAAGACGTGCAATAATGAATGCAATTGCCAGACCGAGGATGATGGCAACAATCGAAATGATAACAATATTCGTTGTTGTTTTGGAACCCAATTCTACAGCGGAAGCAGTAGAAGCAGAGGATTGTTCGTTTTCTAACGCAATCAGCTTGCTCAATGTGTCATTGGCTGTATACCATACTTTATAAGCATCACTATGCAGACTGCTCATTGTATCAATGTCGTTGTTTTTTCCGGCAGTTACCATAGCAGGCAGCGTTTTGAGATATGTTTCATAATTGGTATTGAATGAATCGAGCAGCTGCTTTGTTTCATCAGTTTGCGCCATAGTGGCGTACTGTGCACGTTCGGTTTCGATTTTTTTCAGAAGTGCATCCAAGCTGTCTTCCAGACTGTTTACTTCGGACGTATTACGTTCAATAGCAATATTCAGAGCGAGACGTTCCACATCGGATACATCGCCATTCATAATGCCCAGCAAGGAAACGCTCGGCATGGATTTTTCATCAATGTTTTTAATTTGAACCTTCAAGCCGTTGAGACCTACCAGCGATAGGGTTGAAATTGCCGCCAAAAGTAAAATGACAGCGATAAATCCTGTTAATAACTTCATTTGAATCGTATACTTCATAAACTCACGCTCCAGCCAATTAATGTTCGTTACTTGTTGTGTTATGTATAGTATATCGACAAGGCTAGCAGAAAATTTACACGAAAAAAAACTTAATTTAATACAAAATACCCAGTACACAAGAAATATGAATTCAATACAATACATTATGCAACGAAAATCCATTGTTATATGAACTTATATTGTATAAAAATAATAAAATAAAAATTTTTATGAATTTTAAGCACTAAAATAAATGTAGAATTTTGTCGTTTTAAGGTGTTTTAAAGCGGCTAATATGGTTTAAATAGATAGTTTCATCCTAAAAATAGTCCTATATTGCTATGGTAGCGTATATATGTGCGTGTACGCGCACAATCGGCAAGACGAGCAATAGATGTACCTAGATAAAACGGATATGTTCACTGCTCTACCTATATCCTATACCTTCCATAGTAATACCCTAGAAGCCATTCTACTTCTGGTGCTCTTCATATCGCCAGATGATTGAACTTGTCGTTCACAAAAGGTATGATCGAAGCAGAACGAGAACCGCAATACCAATATATGCAGCAGATGAGGAGTGTGCAAAATGCAACATCATCAATGGGCACATGTTCCGCCGCTGGGCTGGAACAGCTGGGATTGTTATGGGGCAGCCGTACGCGAGGAGGAGATTCGCGGGAATGCCGAATATATGGCGAATCATTTGAGAATATTTGGCTGGGAATACATAGTGGTGGATATACAATGGTACGAACCGGGGGCAGTGTCATCAGCATATCGTCCATTTGTACCGCTGGAAATGGATGAATACTCGCGCTTGATGCCAGCAGTCAATCGTTTCCCTTCGGCAGCTGAAGGTCAGGGCTTCAAGCCGCTGGCGGATTATGTACATTCGCTTGGACTAAGCTTCGGTATTCATATTATGCGTGGCATTCCAAGGCAGGCAGTGCATCAGGATACGCCGATTAAGGGAACGCATGTAACTGCGCGTCAGATTGCACACACCAATTCCATTTGTCCGTGGAATACGGATATGTATGGGGTGGATGCGACGAAGGAAGGGGCGCAGGAATATTACAATTCGCTGTTTGAATTGTATGCAGAGTGGGGTGTCGATTTTATCAAAGTAGACGACATTGCCGCTTCACGCTTGTACG
Organism: Paenibacillus sp. JQZ6Y-1; assembly: GCF_040719145.1. Lineage (NCBI taxonomy): Bacteria > Bacillati > Bacillota > Bacilli > Caryophanales > Paenibacillaceae > Paenibacillus > Paenibacillus kandeliae. The sequence goes on along the minus strand of NZ_JBFDUZ010000001.1, from coordinate 2,287,340 downwards.
ATACCCATCTGGCGGAAATAGAATTGATCCGCAACGCGATTGACCAATGTGGTCGCCCGATGGTGCTTAGCCTATCACCGGGACCCGCACCACTCGGATATAACCAGCCATTCCGTGATAACGCCAATATGTGGCGCATCACGGATGACTTCTGGGATCGGTGGGAGTTACTGTATGAGATGTTCGAGCGCTGCGAGGAATGGGCACAGTTCGTAGAGCAGGGGAGCTGGCCAGATTGCGACATGCTGCCGCTTGGTCATATCGGCATTCGTTCGGTGGATGGCGGAGGAAGCGACCGCTGGACACGCTTTACCGAGGATGAGCAGTTGACCATGATGACCCTGTGGGCAATCTTCCGTTCGCCACTTATGTTCGGCGGCGAACTGCGGGACAATGACGCGTGGACGATGTCGCTGCTGACGAATGACGAAGTGCTGGAAGCGAATCGCTCTGGTCGATATGCGCGTCAAGTGTATCGAGATGAGTATGACCGGATTGTATGGACATCCGAGAATGCGACGACTGGTGATCAGTATGTAGCGCTGTTTAACGCCAGCGATGATCCGGCACTGGTGCGTGTGAGTCTGGAGCAGCTTGGATTATCGGGTGGATATTACCGACTGCGCAATCTATGGGAACGCGGAGAATCGGGACAGGTTGGATATGATATTGAAGTGAAGGTTCCCCCGCATGGGGCGAAGTTTTATAAGCTGAGTTCGATGGATTATGAAGATGTGGTTGTACGGATGTAGCAGACATTGTAGATAAAAAAGGAGAAGGCATATCGCCTTCTCCTTTTTTATCTACAGATTTATTTTGACAATGATACACGGTACTTTTGTTCTTGCTTTGTTCCATCATGTAATACAATATACATGTCTTCCGGTTGTTCCAGAATGGTACTTCCAAATCGATAATTCACAATTGTTGTTCCATCGTCCAGCGTGGAAGACCATGTAGATGTTGATACGAGCTTGGTAGATGAACCTGACGAATTAGACAAAAGGTACACATCAGGAGGACCTGTTTTCTCCAACTGTTGCTTTGCTTGATCATCCAATTTGATTTGCAAAGAGGTCGTTAATGGCAATATGCTGAATTGATTGGTCGTGATCTGACCATCTCCCCATGTAAATGAAGCATGGACGGGTAGAGTCTGTTCTTGTTGCAGGCTGAATTGAGGTGCCAATCGGAAAGGAATGACAAAGGCGGGAACGGGTTTGGCTATCACCTCATTATTGAGTGTAGACGTAGTCCATTGCTCCAATGATACCGTTTTGATGCGTATTCGAGCTGTTATATCATCTGGGAAAGGTTGTTGCGAATCTAATAATATCGAACCAATACCGCGAAGATCTTGCGAAGTTGCGGGATTGGAATCGCTATCGATGGAGCTCATATCGCTAATTAGTGACATATTATCTGAATTAAAAAAACGAACAAGATCGGGTCGCATAATGCCCAGTGGTTGGTTGGTAGATACTGTGAAAAAGAAATACAAATTTTGCTGATCTGCGATTACCGCATCGATGGTAAACTGAATGCCGCGGTGTTCGACCGTTTTTCCAAGATACTGTACATAATGCTGCTGAATGGCGGTATGCACATGATTATACAAAATGGATTTTTCTGTTAATTCACGATATGGTTCTAACTTACCCCAATTCTCGTGCACCTTTTCATTGGATACAGAAGATGCTGGTGTTAATAAGAAGGGACTCCATAGATGCATTCCAGCAAATAGAATCAGCGTCATCACAATGGCGGATGTCACACCGATACGCCAGCCGTACCGCCAACGAGAGCGACGGATGATCGAGCTTCTCTGCTGTAAGCCAAGTCGAATGGCGCGTGTTGTTTCCCAGTCCTGTGCGTTGGATTGTTGGTCACGCCATTGATGGGCTTCCTTGCGCAGAATTTGTTCCAGTTTATCCTCCGTGTTCATCATACCAGTCCTCCAATCGGTCGGTTTGCTTCCGCAGCTGCTTCAATGCCTGATGTTGCCAAGTTTTGATCGTGCCTTCTGGTTTGCCAAGAATACGAGCGATTTCGGGTACAGTCAGATCGTTGTAATAGCGCAATAGTAAAATATGACGGTATTTGGGCTTTAGCTTTTCCAATAGACTCAGCATCTGGAATTTGCGATGATCCATCGATACGCTCTTTTCCGGTAACGACTCTGGCATGGCTACAAGTCGCTTGCGTCTTCGCTGTTCATCAATACATATGTAGATTAAGATTCGGATGATCCAAGGGTGAAAGGCTTGACTATTTTTTAATGACCTTCGCTTTTTCCACGCGCGATAGGTAGCCTCTTGAATCGCTTCCAGTGCGTCGTCACGATTACGCATATAGCTGTAGGCAATATTGTATAATTGCTGTCGATGCTTCAATATTTGCTGATAAAAGCGTTCTTCTTCACATGTATACTCTTGGTGTATCGAACATGCTGTATCGTCTGTACGGGATACATTCAAAACTGTTCCTCCTTTTTGATCTTTATATAGTATAGACGGAGTAGGCGAAGAAATCGTTTTATCCTATTGGTATTTGTTTATGGTCATGTCATTCATACACGAGCAACATCACCAATTGGGAGGAACTTTGTTTTTTGAATTGCATATGAAAAACAGGAGAGGGCGCATCGCCTTCTCCTGTTTTGTAATAATCGTTTATAGGCTTACACCATGCTACGTCTACAATCCTCAAGCCATCGTCGAAACCGATACCGGCATTCCAAAACGTCCCAAGGAACTGCGATTATTTTTAATCCAAGCCAGTGCCAGCGTACCTTCACCCGCATGGATACCTGCTACTGGGATAAACGAAGCGATCTCGATCTGCAAGCGAGGTGCGAGATGGGCGATTTCCTCTTTGAGCTTGAAGGCGCCTTCCATATTGTTCGCGTGCATGATGCAGACATCGCGGACATGCTCCAGATCCTTTTTCAAAATATCCAGCAGCTTTTGCTTCGCCTTTTTCATCGTACGAATCTTGTCCTCGACAATCACCTTACCACCTTCAAAACGCAGCAGCAAATGGATCGACAGCAATTGGCTGATTACGAGCTGGGTACCGGAAACGCGACCGCTACGGTGCAGCTGCGATAGACTAGCTGGAATCATGTAAAAGGACATATCGGAGATCATTCCTTGAATCTTTTCGCAGATTTCGGAAGCGGTTAAGCCTTCCTGATAATACTGGATACCCTGCAATACCATCTCCCGCAGTGGGAATGCACCGACCTGTGAGTCGATACCCATCACTTGTACCTCTGCCATCTCGGCAGCTTGTAGGGAAGAATGGTATGTGCCGCTAAGCGACGATGAGCAATGGATAACGATAATATCGTCGTATTTGCCCTTTAGCTTCTCATATAACTCTACAAATTCGCCGATCGGCGGTTGGGAACTGCTCACTTTCTCATGTTGACGCATTTTTTCATAAAATTGCTCAGCGGTAATATCGACATTTTCGCGATAGATTTCATCTCCAGCGATCAGGCACAGCGGTACAATATACACATCATGCTCACGGGCAAAATCAGCATCAATCATAGCGGTGCTATCTGTAACCCAGGCGATTGTTTTCATAATCAGATCACTACTTTCCATAGTAAGATTCAACAATGCCTTGAAAATCGTGCTATTATCTATCGCACGTTTCAAAGATTGTGAGCATATGCGTAGTTTGCCCGCATGCTCCGAATGAAGAAATGGAGAATGTCTTATAGCAAAATGTACATATGTACTTCATAACTTTAAGATGTAGTTATTATAACCAGATGTAGACGTAATTACAAACTTTATATATGATTATTAATACTAAATAACTTTTGTTTTGCGATTTATTCGGTATAATGGAAAAGAAGATAGGTTGGCTTATATTCAAATTTTTGAATATGATAAACATACATACAAGCATCTACACCCCTACATACGTAAATCAAAGGAGGCAAGATCAATGAAATCGCAATATCCATTGTTGGATCAATTGAAGGAATGGGGCGAAGGGAAAGTAGCGTACCGCTTTCCGCGTTGGGAACAACTCCCTGTCATCGGCATTTATATGGATCAGCTGGTCGAATGGCTAGAGTATCAATTTCGCCAATTCCCCGGCGAAGCCGCAGGCAAGCTGATTACGCCGTCCATGATCAACAACTACGTCAAGCAGAAGATCATTCCGCCGACGGTAAAAAAACGGTATTCCCGTGAGCATATTGCCTATCTGATCATGATCTGCAACCTGAAGCCTGTGTTGCCGATTGGTACCATTCAGGCGATGATTGCAACTCAATTGCAGACGCGGACGCTAGGCGAGATTTACAATCATTTCTGCGAGGAGCAAGAGGAAGCCTCCCGTTATACAATGGAGATGGCAAAGCAGGAAGGACGACAACTGCGCGATCAAGCAGAAGGTTCGCAAGAAGAGATGCTGGCAGGATTTTCACTGAAAATGGCGACACTGGCGAACGCGGGCAAGATTCTAGCGGAGAAGATTACGGGCTTGGAATACGAAGCCGAGCAGGAGCAGCGGAAAGAAGATATTGCTCAGGCATGTGAACGGTAGGTTGTACATCACGATAGAAATGCAAAAAGGAACGTATCTCCAATGGATACGTTCCTTTTATTTCTACCTGCCCATGACGTATGATCAAGCCAAAATACTCTTCCGCTTCGCTTCCTCAATCCAACTCGGAAACTCATTCAGCAACCGATCATATAATTCCTCATCGCTCACCTTCGAGATGTCATCCAGCTCAAAGAAATTCGCATTATCCACAAAGCGCCCTTTCAGCTCATCCAATTCCCGCAATACGCCATAATTGGCATTGCCCAGTCCGACAAACTGCCAGAATAGATTAGAACGCGAGCTGTCGATGATCAGCTTGGCGATTTTACTCTTACTGCTCACCCCGCCATCACTGAAAAAGATAATATACGTCGGCAGATGCACATTCGGTTCTTCCTTCGTATACTTGCGGATGACATCCTCCATCACTGGTGGCTCGTTGTTCGTTCCACCCTTGCTGCCCAGCTTATAAGCACGCTCTATATACCCCTCATACTGCTCCGCCCGTACACTTTTCGCCCGTAAAAACTCCTTGGCAAAGAACCATACATCCAATTCACCATCATCGTCAAACGCCGCTGCAATCGCGAGTACACGTTCAAATGCTTCCTGCACGATGCCTTTTCTATACAGCGAATACATTGATCCAGACGCATCGAAGACTACAGCGACACGCGCTTTGATCGGCGCAATTTGTTTCTTTTCCAGCGATAAAGTGACTTTGTTTTTGAGTAGATCAATCTTGGTTAACGGAACCGTTAATTTTGGTGCTGCCGATTCTGTAGACGGTGGAGTAAGAGATGGCTGCGTCGTAGAAGAGGGAGCAGGTGGTGTTGAGGAGTCTGCACCAGCTGGCGAATGCCCTGTCGTACTTGAAGACGAAGCAGCAGCGGCAGTTGATCCAGACGTAGCCTGTTCATCCGTTGCCGAATCGTCACCTTCGATCTCCACGCCAAACGATTCTGCCAACGGCTGCAATCCGCCGAAGAATCCGCGTCCAATGGCGCGTACTTTGAAATCTTCTTTGTACTTGTACACTTCGATCAGGATGATTGCCGTTTCGGATGTTACTTCGGATAGTGTATATGTAATCTGTTGTCCGCCCATCTGCAATACTGCTTGGCAGTTGGTCACCTGCGCGAAGGTACCAGTGCCTTCTAGCGTAGCGGTAAATACGCATTTGCTAATCGGTGCTTGCTGTAATCGTTGCAGATCCAATGTAAAACGCGAGCTATACGCATCGGCTTGGGTAAGCTGAACCGATTGATGCGGATCGACATTCTGATTGTAAAAGATAAAATAGTCATCCGAAGGCACTTTGCCATCCTCATTGACCATAAAGCAGCTCACATCCAGTGTAGACGGTGCAGCGCTGCATTGAATAATAACATCTAGTGTATTGCCCGGCGGCAGATTAGTATTTTGCCCCTGATTCAGTTGAATGGATTCTCCAGCCATCTTGTGTACCTCCTGTATGTAAATTGGGATCATGCAGTAGAATGAATAGTATATCTTCTACCATAAGTTCTTTAATCTTCCACGTCAAACTAAAATCATTGTAAAATAGTGGTACAAAAGGTGAGAAGAAAGATATTCTTTATTAGTTGCATTTTGTTCCATTTCAGATACATGTATACGTATACATCTTGTGTTGATAAGGTTGCTCCGCCATGTAACCAGAGATTGTATACGTTATGCTCAAGCTTACAAATTACACTCGATATAGCGAATGTCAATCATTACAGACCAAAGGGGATGAGTAGTATGAGACGTATCGGAATGATTATAGGGATGGTTTGTATAATGATGATTGCTGGTTGTTCTGTCTATACTCAGGATACCCAGACCACTCGTGTGAATAGCGTTACCTTGGACGACCAATCAATGTCTCATACTACCCCAAGCGCGAGCGATAACAAAACGGAATCATCCGATTCTACATCGCCGTATGAGGCTGATCCCCTCAAAAGCAGTTGGCAATATACAGGCTATGTGATCGATAAGAAGGAAGACAAGATTCCGGCGATCTTGTTTGTATGGGATGTGCAGCGGGAGCAGGTTGATGGACATTCTGTAGATGATATTTTGAATATTGCCAACCCTCATGCGATTTGGCTTGTGACGGATGGAATAGCTCAAGCCGATGACATTCGTATCGGAGACGCTATTCATGTCATCCTTGCGCCGAATGTGGATACCTCCTTTCCAGCGCAGGGCAAACTAGCGCAAATGCAGATTGTTCCTGATCAACCGCGTATTTCAATACAATCTCCATGATCGATCTCCATACAAGAAATCCTTGTGCAGGATCATCTATTGAGGTTTGATATGGTTGTAGAAGGTTAATGATGTAAGTTAATAATTAATATTAACAAAAAACCTATAAAATGACAGGGGGTATTTCGTTGAAAAAGAATACAAGATGGAGCGCATGGAGTCTTGCCGCAGTATTGACCGTCGGTAGCATGAGTACAGTAGGCATCGCACAGGCAGCAGATTCCATATCCTACACAGCCTCGACTGGCTTTGGTTCAGCACAAGGCGGCAACAACTGGCATTACCAGCAAAAGAATGGCACGACCTACACGGATCTTACATACCAGCCATCATCGAGTCGCTGGGATGCGAACGGAACCTATCCTTGGGTATCATCCAATGCTCAGCATCCGGGCAATACCGCTGATTCTGTACGCACATGGATTGCTCCAAACAGCGGCAAGATTACCATTACAGGCTCTGTTCAAAAAGGCAGTGCCGACGGCGATGGCATCACGGCATCGATTATCAAAGACAGTACTAACCTGTGGTCACAAACGATCCGTACCACCTCAGAAGTACAGCCGAGCAGTGTCAGCAACATTCCGGTGCAGCAGGGAACGCAGATTCATTTTGTCGTCAATCGTGTTGGTTCGATTAGCTTTGACCATACGCTGTGGAATCCAACGATTGTATTTACACCGGGCGCTTATGTGCCGGATGATCACAGCTTGTCGATCTTGGATTTTGGCGCTGTGGCAGGGGATAACAAGGCAGATGACGCAGCCATTGCTGCTGCGATCAAGCAGGCGAAGACCGAGGGCAAGGATGTATACGTACCAGCAGGGACGTTTGAATTGAGCAATATTGTAACAGTAGATGGGATCACCTTGAAGGGGGAAAATAAAGAACAATCCATTCTGACCTCGACCAATCCAGAGCGCGGTTCGATTGATCTGACCGGAAGCAGCCCAGCCATTCGCAATCTGTCGCATGTGTATCAAACAACGGTACCTCGCGGAGATGGAGAAAACGAGAAAAATAGCATCACTGTAACAAATGCTACAAATTTTACAATCGATAGCATACGTGTGGATCAAGCAAGTACGGCAGGTATACTGGTAAAACGTTCTACTGGTGGCACCATTACGAACAATGTCGTACAAAATACAAATGCTGACGGCATCCATCTTACAGACGGTAGCAGTCACATTACCGTACAGAATAATAAGGTTCAGCATGTAGGAGACGATACCATTGCTGTAGTCAGCTATGGCGGCGATGTGGATGGAAGTGGCAATCTAGACCCTACACACGATATTAGCATTCTAAGTAATGATGTAGGTTATAACTCGGGAGCGCGTGGGATTTCTGTAGTGGGCGGTCATGATGTGCGGATTGAAGGCAACCAGATCCAATTGACACAAATGGCAGGTATTTATATCGCAACCGAATCCGCATATCAAACACAGTCGGTGAACGCAGTGACTATTAACAATAATAAGGTAGATCGTACAGCGCAGGATACGAGCAGAGGGCATGCCGATCTACTGGTGTATGCTGGAAGCACGCCGATCGATAATGTAACATTCAATGATAATACCAGTACGAATGCGGCAAAGTTTGGCGTAGGCGTTTGGGGAAGTGGACACATTGGTACGATCACATATAATCGTATGACAATCATCAATCCGGGTTCTGGTCCATACAAATTCGACAATGGTAGAGTCATTTGGGATGGAGAGGTTAAACGAGATCATTAAGCAAGCAGTACTCATGGAATGGATGAAAGACAGATTGGATGGTACGCGAGTAAGACAACTTCATATACAATCGAGTTCCAAACAGCCAGCAGTAGCGGACAAGCCGTTATCTGCTGGCTTTGCCTTTTAAAAGAGTACGTTTCAAGACTTTTCAGACTGCTTGCAAAGCAAATCCCAACAAAGAAATGTCGCTTATCATCTTCTCTTGCCCATGTACAACATTACATATGTATTTTACGAAAATGAACCTATTTCGCCTAAAATCGTCTAAAATAACGAAATTTGAGCAAAAAGATGAAACGTAACTGTAATCATCCCGTATGCAGTAGTAAGGAACCACCTGTACATCAATATATTCCGCATCTGTAGGATAGCGATCACATGATTCATGTACACAGGTTTCACTTCAACATCGCTGTGATACAGATGCTCATTCTGAAAAGGAGGGGTACATCAATGGATACGTTCAACAAACGCAATATGTTTTTCAGTACCGTTTTGCTGCTCGCAGCGGTCGTGTGGATCGGAGCATACACAAGTGAGGTTCAGATGGAACGTCAAGTCGAAGCATACTTAGTGGACAGTCGTCAGTATAATGCCGACGATATTGATTATGTCAAAGCCAGCTTCGGTATCAATCCGATGCTCGGCGTGGAAGTACATTTTACCGACGATCCTGATGCGCGTTATTACTACAAACGGCATGAGGGCATGATCACACAATATGATGCAGCTCCGCGTGACGGTATCGATCTGCATCACAGCTATGCGTACAAGCATAAAGAAGAAGAGATCGAAGCACGCGAGCATGTGCCAGTGCAACTAGCGACCATTCCTTTCGCTGCACCAGCCATGACCTCCGCGTTCTAACAAGTGGAATCTGATACGAGGTACACCACACATGACAGTACGAAGACCTTATTCAACCTGAAATCCGAATACGAACGACGTATCGCCCATCGAATACATGCCATCTTCGCTTGTCCACCCTGCCTGAAATGTATAATAATACGTCCCAAGATTCGTGGGTGCATGGAATGTCCCGTTTTGCAGTGAAATGACAGCATGATCGGAAGCGGTCGTACCGAGCGAATGAAGCTGAATCTCACTAGGAAGCGGCGTATACGGGAACATAATATCAATCGTAGCTCCGGGTGATACTGTGGGTAGCTTATGATCACGTAGCATCGCCGGAGTGGCTACATAGTCAGCGCAACCGAGACTCCCCCAACAATACGAACTTTGGACAACGGGAATGTCCGTTTTGCCTGATTGAACGACGAGTGAAGGTAGTTCATCTTGCTGAAGCGGTTGAGGCTGCTGCGAAGTCATGAGCGACTGAGCAGTCGCAAGTGGCTGCGTAGTGGGCGCTACTTCCAATTCCTTCGTTTGCTCTGACGACGGAAGCTGCTCTGCAAGCGCAGATTCCTCTATTGTTGGAAATGGCAGCGCTGGTGACAATGATTCTTGTAGCAAAGGAGAGCCTGTAGCAGATACAGGCTCTTTTGCATGGACTGGTGTAGAAGAATCTCCCTCGGTGAATGGTGCTTTGTTCTCTAAACAGCCTACGGATAGCAATAATACAGCGAGTGGGAACATGCTAAGACTCTTTTGATATACGTTCATACGATCACCCTCCTATGTAGTACACACAGGAGAAAGGCGTTTTGTTGTATTTATTTTCCATGTAAAGAATTATCTTTGCATGTCATGCTGGTTTGCAATATAGGGGGATGAAGACATCAATCAAGGATACTCGCATATCCATTCCCACGGTCGTTCTTCATCTTCATGACACACCGGTTGAGGATCAGCAGCGAATCCTATGGATAGCGAATACGGAACTGTTGCATCATAACGGAAGGAAGAGGAATATACGCGTGTATAATAAGGTCCATCTGGTACGGCAAAGGTTTTGGAGGAATTTTGCTGGATGGTGGTAATTAAGTGGTTATCCCAATCCCATACTTCCACTTTATATACTCCTTTACTATGGGAAGGATTCTTCAAGGAGACAGTCAGCTTGCCTTTATCCCAAAGGAAAAAGGATTTCCAATCTTCATCAAATACGCTGTCGATCGTCTGTACAAAAGGAGTAGGGTCGTACACATTCACACCTGCATCTGTCGCATGTCCATCATCATAATATTGCTCATAATCGTCAAACTGGTCGTAGAGCATGACTTTGAGATTGAACGGCTGCTCCAAGCTACCCTTTGTTCTCCATTCGGTTACATGCAGGTAATATGTTCCCGGCTCGGCAACGAAGCTGAGCAGATCGTACGGACCATCTTTGCGGAAAGAACCGGTTGTTCCCATAAACAAGCTATAATCGAGACCCGGCGGAACGAGCAGCAAAGCCGTAACCTTTTGCTTTTTGGCGACCGTGATCGAGTACCATACGCCTTGTTTAAAATAGACGCAATCTTCTTCACTAGGTGGAATATAGCCTTCGACTGGAACATTAGGCGTGAGTGCAATCGCCGTATCCATCGTGCGATTGGTGGGGAAATTCGGTGAGGACGTAATAGATGAAGCAGCGGTAGTTATGTAAGTATCCGATGATGCGGTGACCGCAGAGGTGGATGATTGAGCATTCAGTTGAGGAAAACATTCTCCACCACTACCTGTAGCGGAAGTCGTTATCTGTGGAGCGGTAGCATAGGCATCGCTAGTTACCGTAGAAGCAGTCGAGAGCGGCGCATAAGTTGGAGCGGTTGCAGCACGTGCCAATGACGTACCTTCTATAGTCGGAATCGAGCTGAACAATAATACCAGAACAAGCAGACTGCATATCCATACTTTCATAATTCTTCATCTCCTTTGGGGTTGGATTTCAACATGATTATACCGAATCCATTTCACTTTACAACTTATATTTTACTTTTTAACCTTATTTATCCATTTATTAAAAATGTGTGTGGAGTAATGGGCAAAATGATTCGCAAAACAGCTTGTTATCGCTAACATGCACGCTATATTTACAAAGGATTCATACTTGAGTTTGTACCGCAACAACCTGCATAATAGACAGAAAGGAGGGGAATTCTACCAATAGTTCCAATAGTGATATGCCATACATAGATCAGGGAGGTTATGATGAGCAAGTTCGAACAGCAGCTAGTGAAATATATGATATACGGATTCGTCACAGGTCTATTTTATTCATTTCTAACCAAACGGACGATGCCTCTCTCGGCAGAGGAACCGAATATACAAATACAACTATCCATGGATCAATACGTAATGGAATGTCTGTTCAATGCCACACTGTTCAGTGTATTAGTGGGCGTGTTCTTCTCGGTCTGCTACGCCGTCAGCAAATGGATGAAGCCACAATAACATAGCTGCAAAAGCAGTTCACACACATAACAGACGACACACCAGAAGCCAATCCAATCGCATCGATAGCGATATAAGATTGGCTTCTTTTTGTTTGAAAAATATTAAAATACAGATAGATCATACATAAAATAGAAAAATAGGTATTCCATTCATAGTCCAAACGATGTATGATGTAGGAAAATAATTCAATTATTTACCTCTTATGGCACAAGTCAATATACCTAAAAACTAAAAATTCATACCCGTCAGCATTCCAGAAGCACTGGAAACAGACCGATCGGAATCGGCGGCAGCAAGGAGTATACCACAGATGGCTTATATGATCCCGGAAACGATTCCGAGTACGGCAACCAATGGAGAACGCATTCTATTCAACACCTTCCGCAAACATCTTCCCGACGACTATATCGTCTATTACGAACCCCATATCAACAACGGTCATCACCGTCGACCCGACTACGTGATCATCGGTCCCGATCTCGGTCTGCTTGTACTCGAAGTGAAGGATTATACCGAGAACACCCTACACACGTTAAGCCCAGATGAGTGGCAATTACATACACAAAAAGGCACCGGCAGTCTGGAAACCGTCAAAAACCCAATCACACAGGCACGCAACTACGCCTTCCATATTCATAACAAACTGAAAAAAGACCGCAACCTGCTGCAACAAGAAGGCGCTTACGCCAATAGTCTCAAATTCCGCTACGGTTACGGCGTCGTCTTCACCCGTATGAAAGAAGCGCAGATCATCCGCAACGAGATTCATCGCTGCATCGACCTGAATCTGTTGCTTACCCGCGAGGAGATCGATCCCGACGACGAACAATTCCATGCCGACCATCTGCTGGAACGCTTGACCAGCATGTTCCCGCATCCGTTTCACCAGCGGCAATGGCTGAGTGAAGAGGATCTGAAGGCGATCCGGTATCATTTGTTTCCCGAAGTCCGCATCTCTGCCGATATTCGTCAACGCGGTTATTATCAGGATGACCTGCTGCTGTCGCTGCATAACATTCAGGCGATGGATCTGCATCAGGAGTCACTCGCCCGTCAGATCGGTGATCGACATCGGCTTATTCGTGGCGTGGCAGGCAGCGGCAAGACGCTGATCCTTGCCACCCGCGCCCGTACCTTGCTGCACGAACATCCAGAATGGCGCATCTTGGTTCTCTGCTACGGAAGCCCGCTATCCTGCAATATTCGCAGCATGATCCGGCATAAGCTGAACGAACCGGAAGACTTATTTGAATGGTCGGCAATGGAATCGCAGACAGAAGATGATCACGCAGACGACCCGTTGAACCGACAGCTAGAGATTGGCACGTTCCATGACTGGTTGTACAAGCAGTTTCCATTGAAATTTTCCAAAAGTGAAAAGGAAAACGAACGCCAAATTGCCGAGCTGCTGGATCAAATGGAGAGTGGCGAAGTAACTGCGCCTCAATACGATGCCATCCTGATCGACGAAGGACAGGATCTCGAACCGCAATGGCTGGAAGTGATCAGCAAAGTACTGAACCCAGATACCCAGTCTCTGCTCATCGTAGAGGACAAAGCGCAAAAGATCTTCCGACGCAAAGTCAGCCTATCGCGTAACACCGGGCTAGACTTCCGCGGTCGCTCCAAAATACTGAGCATCAACTACCGCAATACATCGCAAATCGTTAACTTTGCATGGGATTTCTACCGTTCCCATTCCAAGCTAAAGGACAAATTCCAAACCACGATCACTGCTAATGAACCCGCCGAGATCATCCCACCGCAGGGAACGAAGCGGAGAGGTCCCGAACCACAAATGCGTCGCTGTCATTCCATTCAGGAAGAGATGCAATGGGTGGTCGAACAGATGAAGCATCTGCATGAGGACAAAAAAGTGGAATACACCGATATGGTTATTCTGTATCGGGTGAAGGGCAGCTATAAAAATGCCTTTATCGTGGATGCGATCCGTCAGGAGCTGGACAACAACAGTATCCCGCACAACTGGTTTACCGAGAACAAAAAAACCAAAGACAACTTCGACCGCAATCATCCTAGCGTGAAAATCTCAACGATCGATAGCGCGAAGGGAATGGACTTCCGAGCGGTGTTCATCGTGAACGTGGATGGTATGCCGAGAGAGAAGGCGAAGGAAGAGGATTGGGATGAAGAGGTGTCGCGGTTCTATATCGGGATGACACGGGCGATGGAGCATCTGTATTTGAGTTATAGCAAGGTGGAAGGATTCGCGAAGTGGGTGGATGAGAAGGCGCATCTGACCGTGGAGAAATGAGCAGATCGATTTTCAATAGATGATACAGATAAAAGGGGAAATAGAAATGGCACGTAGACGAAGCAAGAAGAAACAGCAGCAAGAAACGTTTAACGCAATGGGGGCGCTGGTCGTATTGATTGGCACAGGAACTCTGTATTTTACAAAAAGTCTGATAGCAGCAGGAGTGATCGCTGTGATTGCTTTGATCGTAATAGCAGCAATCGCGTATTTGATCCATGAAGCCAAAGTTGCTCGGTTACGACGTTCCGGCATTGCACAGATCGACAAGATGGATGGGATTCAGTTTGAAAAGTATTTGGAGCAGTTATTTCGATTGCAAGGATACAAGGCAAACGCGACTCGTGCTCAAGGTGATTATGGCGCCGATCTGGTGATTAGCCGGAATGGAGAGAAGATCGTAGTGCAGGCGAAACGCTATAGCAAAAATGTTGGATTGAAGGCTGTGCAGGAGGTGCATGGTGCGATTGCTCATTATAAAGCATCGGCTGGATGGGTTGTGACGAATAGCGAGTATACGCAGCAGGCGAAGAATTTAGCGTTGTCTAATAATGTGCGATTGATTGCGCGGGATGAGTTAGTGGAGATGATTTTAGCAGTTAAAATAAAAAGTTGATTTAGAAACTAAAAGACTCGTTTTATTAAGGAGATATCATGAGAAGATGCTTTATAATAGGGAAATTTAATCAAGAATTGCGTCAATACAATAAAAAAAGTTTTGAAAATACTTGTAAAAAAATTGGCAAAATATTAGCAGAAAATGATTATTCGTTAAATGTTTGTAGTTTATTTGAGGATAGTGCTGATTATTGGATACTACGAGGATTCTCACAAAGTGAACAGATAAATTCATTCCCGGTCAAACTGTATCATCCTAATAAAGAAAATGTTGAAAACGAAATAGATAATAAATTGAACAATGAATTTTTTGACTTGAATATAAAAAAAATCTCTTGTATAGCAGCTGATAATTATTCCTGGCTTCTATGTCAGTTACAGGCATTGGATGAATGCGACTTAGTAATTTCTATAGGGGGGAAATATGAAGGTTCTGCGAATATGTTATTGCTATTGGCAGAGTCTAAGGGTAAAAACATACTGCCATTTAGTTTTTTTGGCGGAGCAGCTGAAAAGTTATTTATTCGTAAACAATTTGAACTCAAAGATCGATTAGGAAAAAATATAGATGTTTTAAATAAAAAAACAAAAATAAACGAATTAAACAAGGTTTTTCAAGAGAATCATTATAAAGATTTCGGTGATCTAAAGTGTTTTATTAGTTATCCTAAGTTAAGGCCGTATGAAGCTGATTTTATTGAAACGGTTTTGCGTCGTCGAAATATTGAAGTTTATAGAGATGAAAGAGATTTTGGTACTGGGAAAAATATAGAAAAAGAAATTCAAGAGTGGGTTTCTAAATCTAATACATTTATAGCAACTTGGTGTAAAGAATATGCTTGTAGTCCTTGGTGTTTTGACGAATTAGAATTGGCACTTAATTTGCATGAAGAAGGAAAAATGAATATTTGGATATTTAACAGTGATGGTACTCGTATAATACCTAAAAGAGCTAGAGGTCTTAAAATATACGATGTAAAAAATAGAACCGAATTAAATGGGGAATTACTAGACCTTATAAAAAAATCTTTAATTAGAAAATAGAGGGGATTGAAGAATGCATAAAACATTTTTAAGTTACCATCATAAAAATGATCAAGATATTAAAGATTATATCGTTAAAAATTTTGGGAAAGTAAACTTTATAGATAAATCAGTTTCTGATAATGATATCAATACTAGCAATCAACAAGATACTATTATGAAGATTATAAGAAGAGATTTTTTAGCGGATTCAACAGTCACAATTGTAATAGTTGGAAGCGAAACGGCACAACGACCTTTCATCAACTCAGAAATTCAAGCTTCACTTTGGGGTCCTAATTATAGCGGATTATTGGCAATAGTTAGAGACGAAATTTACGAGAAAATATTTGAATATAATACGTGTAAATCTCTAAGTTGTAATTGTAATAGAGCAGTAAGGTTACAAACAAATTTATATAAATATTATCTACCTGATTTGGTATATAGAAATCACGAGTATTTAGGAAGCTTAGCACACTATACAGATCAAGAAGTATATTGTGCTATTGTGAAATTTTCTGCCTTTATTATTTGTCCTGAAACCTATATTAATCAAGCTTTTGAAAAGCGCAACAAAAATTTTGATGTCAAAAAAAGACTTTTACCAAAAACACCTAAAATAGAAGCTAGAAATTTTGGGGGATTTTGGTTTTGAAAATAATTAACTTATGAAATACTGAATTGATAAGGAGAAATAAAATGAATCAATTTAATCCACCTGTTTCTGTGCACTTTGTTTGGTATCCCTCTAACTCTTTAGAAGTTCAACCTATATTCGATTATTGTTTTTCTTTATTATCACGAGATGTAGAAAAGCCTTTCTCAAGATCAATGAATCTTCCGGTTTATTATAGAACAAGTACGCATAAAGGAGTTCCGCAAGAAATCAAAAGTTTATCTCAAAAAAATATAGTTTTTATTTTTGTTGGCAGAGATTTAATCATAGATAAAGAATGGATGACTTATACATCAAGGTTGTTAAAACAAAAAGACCTAATATGTATTCCTATTGCTTTGGATAATCTTGCTTTCAAACATCATGAAATTAATGATAAAAATTTTATAAGATATTATGAATTTGACAAGGAGTATTCAAAAGAAATTTTTTTTATTTCAATTACCCATGAGATTTATAGATACGCACTAAATGAAAACTTTGAAATGATGACGAATAGTAAAGATACTGCTCTAAAGTTATTTTTAAGTCATACTAAAAATGGAGAAAGTGGAGTTGTTATAGCAGAAGCATTGAAAAAGCTAATTGATAACAGCGCGATGCGTAATTTTTTTGATGCAACAGATATTGCTCCAGGATACAGATTTGACAATGAAATTGTAGAAAATATAAAGAACTCTACAGTTATTGCTATCCATACTGATTCTTACTCATCAAGATATTGGTGTCAAAGAGAAATAATTAGTGCAAAAGACAATAATCGTCCTATAATTGCTGTAGATTCTTTAGAAGAGTTTGAAGATAGAAGGTTTCCTTTTGCTACTAATATACCTGCAATTCATTTTAATTTTAATAATGAACCGACTAAAATTGATTTGTTGAAAATATTAAGTGCTGCCTTATTAGAAACTGTTAGATATTTTTATGCTCAACTGCTACTAAAGCAATATAAATCGGTTGGAGTAATAAATGATGAAGACGAAATACTATCTCGACCTCCTGAGGTATCGGATATTGAGAAGATACTATCGACGAATGAAGATGGATTTATAGCAAGTAGAATTAAAAGATTATTTTATCCAGAACCTCCAGTTTATTCAGAGGAAATAAATTTTTTGAGTAAGTTGGGTATTTCATGTTGTACTCCGTTAACAATGAATTATGGATCTTTGGAAAATCTAGTATTTGGAATTTCTATTTCTGAACCTTCTTCTGAAGAATTATCAATTATTGGACAAACTTCTGCGCACTTGATCCAACTATCTCAAGATTTGACAAGACATTTAATTTCTCGAGGTGCTCGAATTGTTTATGGTGGAGATCTTAGAGGAGGAGGATTTACTGAATTTATTTTTAATGAGTCTCTAGCCTATCAAACAAGAGCAATGAATAATAAGAAGCAATTAGAAAATTATATAGCATGGCCAATATATTTAAAAGATAGTGAGCACGTGAAAAACTGGAAGGCAAGTTATATATCAGTCGCTGCAATGATAGAATTGGAACCAGCTAAGGACGTATTAAAATTCATACCGAATATTGATTCATTTTTACCTCCTGTTAATACACCGAATTTATATGTATGGAGTAGAAACTTAACAGAAATGCGACGAGAAATAAATACGAAATGTAATGTGAGAATTTGTGCTGGCGGAAGAATCACAGGTTATAAAGGTATTTTACCTGGAATATTAGAAGAAATTTTGTTTGCAAATAGTAAAAGTACGCCAGTGTATCTTTTGGGAGGATTTGGAGGAGTAACAGCAAGCATTTGTGAATCTTTCAAAAATAAATCGCTATCAGAAGAACTAACAAAAAAATGGCAAATACAAAACAATCCAGGTTATAAGCAGTTACTAGATTTATGTTCTGAACAAGGAATAGATGTGAAAACGGATGAAGAAGTACTTATGTCAATTTCAAATTCAATTTTAAATAATGGATTAACATATGAGGAAAATATAAAGCTTTTTGAAACTAGTTTTATAGACGAGGCTTTATTTCTTGTATTTAAAGGACTTCAAAATATATGTAAGTAATTGATATTCATATATTAGATTAAGATAGGAAGGTATCTACATGGATCAAGATTTTATTATTGAGTTTAACTACTTTGAGAATAGAAATCTAATTTTTGAGATGCTAGGTAAATTGGCAGATAAATATAAATACCCGGCTTTAAAAGAATTAGCAGTATATATTAATAATATACCGTCTAATTTAGAGTTATATGTTCACATGTCATACTCTACAAATGAACAACATGAACTTCAAGAAATTAAGGAAAAATTTCTAGGGATTGGTATCTATAGACCTGATTTATCATCAAAGATACTATTTTATAGGATTGGTGATAGAGGATTCGATTATATATCAATAAATGATTCACTTACAGCTAAGTTAGCTTTATATGGATTTTGGTATAATGATAGACATGTACTATTAAAGCAAGAAAAGTTATCAATTGACCATATTCAAAGATTAAAAGAAAAAGGATACAATGCGTTTGAGAAGATAAAAGGTGATACAACTATTTTTTTGAGCCATTCTTCTAAACAAAAGCAAGAGCTAGAAAAAATTATTCCTTATTTTACTGCTATTAATGAATTGTCGTGGCTAGATAAGTTTAGATTAGCTCAAAACGCAAATATAGAAATTTTGGAAAGCGAAATTATTTCTGGCTTACAAGATGCTGATATTGTTTTATTTTATATAACTAAAGATTTTTTAGAATCGAAATGGTGCAAATTTGAATTGGATATGGCTATAAATATTAAAAGAAAAAAAGAGAAGTATTACACTTTAATGATGATAAGAGAAGAAATAAGAGAAAAAGTATTCTCCGAATATAGTATTTTATTACAGTCCCTTAATCAACACAGCATAATAATAGTTAACTCAAATCAAAATATTAATAGTTATATTGGATCGATATTAAACAAGTTAAAAGAAATTCGTAATGAATAGTATCATTCCGTTTCATCAACATTAATATATGCAACGATTTGTTTCCTCATATTCCCAATACCTTAACTTTATTCTATACTCCTCTCATAGCTACTTACGAGAGGAGTATTTTACATATGTGGATCATCAGCCAAAATCAAAAAATCTGTGTCCAAGCCATTGCGCTCACCGCCGAAACCTCAGACAATGCAACTGTCCTATCTGCCTACGCTGGAGACAGAACCGTCGAATCTGCCTTTACCGTCGGGTTCTTCGGTAAGGAGCAGCAAGCGATGAACGAAATCCAGCGTTTTCAACAGCATCTAAGCACGAGCAATACAGCCCCTTTTCAAATCCAACAAGATCACCATGCGTAGCTACATTCACGATTCTCGCGCACCAGCACAAATCCACCTTTCACCGACAGAAAGGCATACGAGATATCTTTATACAGAAATTCAATTTTCCGCCGCATCGTAAAATATTCCATCAGTTCATCATATGTCGTCTCATCATTCATAAGTGTGAGTTCCCTTTCTTGGTGATCTAACCCATTCAGTCAGCATATCAGATCGAAAGTACAAAGGGCTATAGGGCAGAGTACTTGTTCATCCCATCTCTATTCCATAAAAGAAATATAATATTTCGCTCATTTCTTCGCTCTAATCATCTGTATGAAACATAATGAAACGTAGCAGCATCGTAGAATCTCAGTGTATCGCGTGTTTCCTCAGATTGTGCCGACAAGGATATGGATCAAATGGCGTCTGTAGCGGGATTCCCGTCACAGGCGCTTTTGTGTTGATGTGAAAATGTCCTTTTGCCGACATCGCGAAATTTGACTTCGTATAACAGCCCCCACTATAATACGTAATCGTCAGGGCGATAAATGGTTAATGAACCAATAGATTTCAGAAACAATCAGCCACAACTATGAATTTCTGTAAATGGAGGTATAAACCATGAATGAGATGGGCAAGCTTTTTGACGATTATGAATATGTAGCGGAACGGTATACGATTATCGGGGAATGGGAGATCTGGGTACAGCATGTGAAGCTGGGCAAGACCCGCTTGGCGATCCGCATCAAGCAGGGACGAGACGAGTTGTTTTACCATGACGTGAGCCACTTTTACCAGCCGGGCAAGCAGTCGGCACCAGATGTGTTGGAGCAGAGTGGACAGCACACCCCAGAAGCAGCCATTCGTCATGCGATGAATCAGGTGCTTACGAATTTCCGTCCAGACGATGCGAAGGCGGAATGGATTGTGAATGAGAATTTTTGATATTCAAATACAAGCGAATGCCGGATGTGTAGAACTGCATCCGGTGTTTGTACATAGTGAGGGAATGCCATGCGGCGAATACATAGGTCGGTAAAGGTTTTGCTGATTGTGCTGGTGGTGGGAGTTGTATATGTTGGTACAGAATATGAATTATCTAGACATGAGAAAACCGGTATATATCCCAATGTGAAGCGAATGCTTGCTGGTGCGCCTGTTGTTACTGCCTATGGG
The DNA here is from genome assembly GCF_040719145.1 of Paenibacillus sp. JQZ6Y-1. Taxonomy (NCBI): domain Bacteria; kingdom Bacillati; phylum Bacillota; class Bacilli; order Caryophanales; family Paenibacillaceae; genus Paenibacillus; species Paenibacillus kandeliae. The sequence goes on along the minus strand of NZ_JBFDUZ010000001.1, from coordinate 2,266,346 downwards.
GGACATGCTCTGAATTATGTGGATACCGTGCAGGCAGAAGATAGCGAGTTGGAGCAGTTTATCTATGGAGATGGTGTGTATCAGGATCGTTTGTATAAGATGAATATGACACCTGATAAGCCGCCGTACATATTTTTGAGAAAAGAAGGAAGTAGGTATTATAAGTACAAGTATCCCGATATAGCCTTGGGAATATGATCATAAGATGGGCGTAGAATAAGGGGGCAATCAAGAGGGCATGATGAGAACATTTATAGTATCCATCTTTACTGTAGCAGCACTGGCATTGTTCTTTGCATGTTACAAGTTCCCCAAAGAGATTCATGTGACTCGTTCAGCTGTGCAATGTACCGAGAATGAGTCTGCATCTGCAAAACAAACAACAGTAAACATTGATGGACGCCTGTATCGTTCACTGTTCGGTAAACCGACGTTTAAAGGTACAGTGGTGATTGATTCCATGCCTTTTTCCAAAATGACAATACGCTTGAAATGGTCGTGTCTAGCGAGAATAACGACATCTACCAAGGGAATATGACGTATCAATCGAACCAATCCCCCTATATGATCTCCGATCAGGGCTTGATCTGGTTTGACAAGGATTTTAACAATATCAATATATGGGGATCTAACAAATGGTTGGGTGAGGGCGATTCGTCCAAAGCATTATATATCGTAGCGCCTGCCACGAGCTTCGATGAAGCGGTGAATGTACAACATCAGATGCGTTCGTCATTTGGCGAAGACCTTGTTCCCAAATCTTGATCTTATTGGTCTATATGCTCTGCATAATAATAGATGTGGAAAAGGGTGAATTGACTTGTCTAGAAGAACTGCTGGCGTGATATGTATATGTATTGCCGCGCTGCTATTATGCACTCGCTATCTGACTGCTGCTATCTATCGCTCAGGAGTCGTCTTGAACAACACGACATTTGACCAAGTATTACATGATATAGGCGGAACACTAACCACTTGGAGTATCGTTTCTCTAGTAGTCGGTATCGTATATTTGATTTTCGCTGAGTGGAAAGAAAACAAAAAGAATTGATAAGAAGAGTCGCTATATTACATAGCGACTCTTTTTGATTGTATATAAGGTAATATATTGATTCGACATTCACTGTGTCTAAGCTCAACCCTTCACAGCCCCAGCCGTCACGCCGCCAATAATCCATTTCTGCGCAAATAGGTAGAACAGCATAATTGGGATCATCGACAGAATGATCGCGGCGAATGCCATATTCACCTGCGACGTGTACTCCCCGAAGAACTGGAACTGCACCAGCGGCAAGGTAGATGCTTCCTTTTTTTGCACCAGAATCATCGACACCACAAAGTCGTTCCACGCCCCCAGCGCACTCAGCACGAGAATCGTCGAGTTGATCGGCTTGAGCAGCGGGAAGATAATGCTGACAAATGTCCGATACCGCGACGCTCCATCCAGTACCGCCGATTCTTCCAATTCCTTCGGTACGGTTTTGATAAAGCCCACATACAGAAAGGCAAAGTATCCAATCTGCACCCCAGTCAGCGCGATGATCAGACCCGGAATGGTGTTGAGCAGGCTCAATTCGCTCCATGTCTTGTACAGCGGGAACATCAACACCTGAAACGGCAGCATGATGCTGGACATGAACAGATAATAGAAGAAATTATACAGTTTCGTATTATTCCGTGCGATGACATATGCCGCCATCGAGCAAACGGCAATCGTCAGCGCTACGGTACCGACCGTGGTCAGCACGCTGTTACGCAGCGCAAGGAAGAAGTTCGACGCTTCAATCGCCTGTGCATAGTTCGACCATGCGATATGCGATGGGAACGCGAGCGGGCTTTGCGCCGTTTCGACGGGAGTTTTGATCGAATAGACGACCGCGATGTAGAACGGGAACAGGAATAGCAGACCAATGACATACAGCAGGGCAATCCGCAGTAGATGCGTCCATGAACGGCGCGGACGAGGTTCCTCTGCGGTTAGAGCAGGAACGCCGGTATGGGTGGTGTTCAATATTCCACTTCCTTTCTGCGGAAATAGCTGGTGATGAATACGGTCACGATGAGGATAAAGACGAACAGCATGAGCGCCGCCATCTGTCCATAGCCTGCCATGAAGTATGGAAACTCGTAGTTGTACACATACATCGCCAGCGTCTGAGAGGATGTACCCGGACCACCTTTCGTAGCGACCATAGGGTAATCGAACTGGCGCAGCCCAGTACCAATCCAGAGCGGAATGCAGTAGGTGAAGGCAGGCAGCAGCAGTGGCACGGTAATACGGCTGAATTGCTTAACGCTGCTCGCGCCGTCGATGCGCGCCGATTCGTAAATATCCTTCGGAATGGTCTGCAAGCCAGCGTAATAGATGACCATCGCCAGACCGATTTCTTTCCAAATACAGATAATGGCGATACCGAGCATAACGGTGGATGGATTGCCCAGCAACCCGCCGCTTGTCTGGAATAGAATCGGGAAAATATCGCTGTAAATGTACCGCCAGATGATCGCCGCCAGCACAAGACTAATGACCATGGGCATAAAGATAAAGCTTTTCAGCAGATTGACGCCGCGGAAGCGCGTATTGAGCGCAACCGCCAGCAGCAAGCCGAACACATTAATGCAGAGCGTAGTCACGATGGTGAAGAATAGTGTGTTTTTCACTGGTGCCAGCAGTTCGGGATCGGTAAACAGCAATTGCAGATTGCGTAGTCCCACGTAATCGTACGTAGTAGCGATGCCGTCCCAGTTGGTGAAGGCGATATTCAGACCGCGAACAAACGGGAAGACAACGACTAGTCCGAAAAAGAGCAACGCCGGGACAACAAAGGAGAATTTTACCCATTCATCCCGCAGTCGATGCGTCATAACAGTCACCTCTGTGATCATGATTGTGTAAAGCGATACAGGTGTTGAATCCGAAAGTAAAATGGACATGTATCCAGTGTACAGTCGCAGTTGAGTAGAGATACTGAGCCTCTTTCCTTATCTCATGCGGTTGATGCGTGAGAAGTCGTCGTCCATCTTTTGCAGCAATTCGTCTACACTGCGAGTGGCTGGATCGGAGACGAGGAAGAAGGTCAGATCCTGTCCGAATGTCGTATCGTATTGACCGTACCAGAGCGGTTTGACTTGGTTATTGATCACTTTGCCAGTTTGGAAAATCTCTTGGAATTCCTTGGCGATAGGGTCTTGCTCCTTTGGCTTGATGTCGTCGGAAATGGTGCTGATCGTCTGCACGCCATCTGCCCAGATCTGTGCGCCTTCGTCGGATGCCATAAATGCAAAGAACTGCTTGGCTGCATCCTGATGCTCTGAATGCGCGCCGATCATCCATGTGTCATCGGTGGAGTACGTCATTACGTTCTCATCCGCATTGTCAGTTGCCGGATATTTGAATACCCCGAAGTTGCCTTCTGGATTGTAGCTGCGGATCGTTCCAATCGCGAAGCTGCCCATGATGTCCATTGCTGTTTTGCCCTGAGCGAAGTACTGCAATGAACGGTCATAGTCAATATCCCGCGCATCGGTGTTGGCATAGCTGCTCAATTCGTTTAACCGCTGTAAGAAGTCGCGGTAGCCCGGAATGTCGGAAAATTTCTTCTCACCTGCCATAATTTGACCCGGATAGTCTGGATTGTCCTTCAGCAGATTGCCGAACATATCAGGGAACATAAAGCTCATGTACGATGCGCCGTCTTTCCATGACGCTGCGAATGGCGTAATGCCTTTGGATTGCAGCGTTTTGGCGGCTTGCACCAGCTCGGAGTATGTGTTGGGAATGGCTACGCCTGCTTTTTTGAATAGATCCTTATTGTAGATGACAGCATTGGTCATCAGATCGATTGGCAGACCGTATACTTTGCCTTCGTAGGAAACGTTAGGCAGGTAGTCCGCTTTTACTTTTTTCATAAATGATTCATTGGTCAGATCGAGAAACGCACCGGACTTCGTAATGTCGACCATTCCCTGTGGACGTCCGAAAATGATGTCAGGCTGATCATCGGCGGCGACCTTCATCTTGATATTGTCGTTGTACTTGTCCACCGGCATCACCTGCACATCAAACGTAATATTCGGATGCAGCTCGGTGAAGCGGTCGGTCAGCTTTTTGAAGGTATCGACCTTGGGCTTCTCAACCATGTAATGCGTGACCGATAGGGTGATGTTGGCGTTGGGATCACTGGTGGATGAGCTGGTCTGGGAAGCAGAATTGCCGCAGCCTGCCAGCGTGAGGGAGCCGGCGAGCAAAAGGGTGAGTAGACGTCCGGTTGTTTTCATAAGCAAACCTCCATCATAAATTTGTAAGCGCTTTATTCACGTATTATAAATCGCAATTTTTTCAATTTATATAATCAATTGGTTATAAATTTATAAAAAATATATTTTTTTGTTATGTATCTATTTTTGTATTGAAAGCGTTCATATTTTGTAAGATAATGTCAGCATTATCTCATAGGATGAGAGTATATTGACCAGAAGCAAGGCAGAATGGAGTGGATCATTACGTTTTTACGAATGATGTTGCTTCATTTTTATTTTGGATGAAGCGAGGTGAGCCTATTGAAAAAACTACCGCTTTATAAGCAGATTAAGCAGCATGTTCAGCAGAAAATCGTATCCGGCGAGCTGCGTTATCGTGACCGTGTTCCGTCTGAGCAGGAGATGATGGAGGAATATCAGGTGAGCAAAATCACGGTCAAAAATGCGATGATCGAACTCGCCGAGGAAGGCTGGGTGAAACGGATTCAAGGCAAAGGAACCTTCGTCTCGATGGAGCCGGGAACACGCCCATCCAGCCTATGGTCGGACGTACGGCATGTACCGAATCTCAGCCATCCAGCGGCCCTATCACCCGTCATTGGGCTGATCATTCCCACGATGAAAACGAGAGTCATTCAGCGGCTTGTCGATTATACGGAGTACTATGCCAATCAGGCAGGATACCAGCTTATTTTGCATATTACGCGTGAGTCAGCAGTGAACGAGACCGAGGCGATTCGGCTGCTCGTGGCACGGCAGGTGCGCGGCATGATCGTGTTTCCAACAGAGGATGAGAAGTACAGTGAATCGTTGCTGCGCCTGTCCTTAGACAAGTTTCCGTTTATTTTCATGGATCGGTATTTGCGTAATATCGAGACGTATCGGGTCACGTCGGACAATTTCATGGGTGCTTATCGCACCGTATCTTATTTGCTGGAAAAGGGTCATCGGCACATCGCGCTCATCTCGCCGGACAATACCAATACGGCGATTCAGGATCGTACGTTTGGGATGGAGCATGCCTATATGGATCAACACATTTCGATTGATAAAAATCTGCTCTGTCATGTGCCGCTGGATATTTTGCGGACAGCGGGAGCGCAGCAGTATATTAATACATTTTTGCAGCAGTATCCGTATGTGACGGCAATCTTTGCTTTGACGGCAGAGACAGCGAAGTTGACCCATGCGGCATTACATGAATTGGGGCGAAATGATGTTACGGAGATGATCTCCTTCGACGATTCTGGTTTGCCGGGGGTCAGCTGTATTGTGCAGGATGAGCAGAGTATGGCGGAGTGGGCAGTACAGCTATTGCAAGCGCAGATGGAAGGCGAATATGAACCGCATGAGCATATTGTGCCAGTACGCTTTTCGTTTTCGGCTCCGCTATCACGTTAATGCGTAGTGGGAACGGTTTTGTCAAATCTTGCTGTGTACTTAACTTGTTTGCTTAAATAAAAATAAACGTAGTAAAATAATTACATTGCATCCAGATTCAACTGTATATAGCAAGGTGAATGATTCTCAAAGTATGGTTCCTAAGATGAGGAGGGGTAATGGACGGACAATACCTATTCTCAAGGATAAAGGAGGAATATAACGAGCATGGATTGGATCGAAGAAATTACCCAACGCTATATCAAGCATAAGAATTTTGGTGAAGAGGTAAGCGATGTATTAAAGCAACTGTTGGATCAGCTGGAAGAGAAGGGCGTGCCAACCAAGTGCAATCTGTCGAGTCATTATCCATTGGAATGGAGCGTATCGATCGGAATGAACAACTTTATGATCAAGGGCAACGACATATACAAAAATAAAGAGGTATATGACGGGAATGGGCTTATTCATAATCACGGCCGCGATACGCGAGAGGTACTACAGCAGTTGCTCGTAGAAGAATATACAAGAACATTTTGATCAAGCGCCTCCGGGCGCTTTTTTTATTTCTACATACTACAACGAACACAGGTATTGGTTCATCCACAAGGGAGTGTTGCATATAGAGAGGAGTAGATGCAGGCAAGCGCAATGCACGAACAAAAACAGAGTTTGCAATCTAGCATACGGCATGCTATATTTTGACCATAGAACTAAAATAGTTTTTTAGTCATTTTTGAATGAATCCAATAAGTGCTTGATGTTGCGGAACATGGAATCAACCGTTAAGGGAGATGAGAGTATGCCGGAATTGGAAGTAGAGGAATCTATCAGCGTTGCATTTATGCTGGAGTATATATCGATGGGAGAGATGGAAAGTATGAGCAATCATCGTCAGGATGAGAAATACATCAAAATTATAAATACGTCCAGAGAGGTATTTTCCACACTGGGGTATAAAGGCACGACGGTCGAGCGAATCGCCAAAAGTGCAGGCATTAGCAAAGGATCGATCTATTTATATTTTGAGACGAAAGAGGATATTCTGAGCGCGATCATTGATAGCTGTGTTAAGGATATGATCGAACGTGTGGAGGCGGAATTGAGTTCGGAAGGCACAGCAGAGGAACGACTGTATCGGGCAATCTATGCGGCGATTATGACTCGACGTCATTATACGCTCATGGACAAGCTGGCACAGGAAGCACGAGATTTTGGCACACCTGCACCGAAGAATGCCTTGGATCAAATGGATGAAGCGACGATGCGTTCATTGATGAGTCTGCTGGAAAAGGCAGTGGAGCAAAAGCTGGTGCAGGTCGACGATATTCGACTGACTGCCTTCGTGCTAGGCAATCTCTATCATTCGTTGACTACCGAATGGGAGCGGTACTTTGAGCCGCTGAGCGATGAGCAGATCTTCCATACGATTCGGCGCTTTTTGGTATAACGATCCCGTCCACATGTACATGACGATGTGTTAATGGCTGATGCAGTGGAAATCATAAGCATATGAACGATAGATGCAATACAGAAATAGCGGAATCATTGGCATATCTACTATAGAGAGAGTTTGTGGGGAATATAGGGATTACAGGAGGAGCAGGAGAATGAAAATGAAGTATACATCTTGGTTCGCCGCACCGGTGGCATTTACGGTTTTATTGGCGGGCTGCTCGGCGGAACAGACCGTACCTGCGGCAGTGAATACAGTATCGGTTACGACGGTCAAGCAGGTGCCGTTAACCGCGGTGTATGATTTGTCAGGTACATTGCAGGCACTAGAAGAGTCTCCCGTTTCCTTTGAGCTAGGTGGTACGGTGTCATCGCTTGCCGTCGATGTCGGCGATTCGGTCAATAAAGGAACTACGTTATCGGTGCTGGATGCTGCCGATCTGGAGCTGAAGGTCAGTGAAGCGCAGCAAGCAGTTAGTCAGGCACAGGCAGGCTTAAAAGGAGCACAGGCATCGCTCAGTAATGCGCAAGCGGTTCGCTCCGCTGCTCTGGCAGGTGTCGCATCTGCTAATGCACAGGTGGAGAGCGCCCGCAGTCAGGAGCAGGGTGTGCTAGATGGCGCGCGTGAGCAGGAGAAGGCACAGGCGCGCAATGCGGTTAGCAAGGCACAGACGGCGTACAATCAGGCGGAATCGGCTGCCAAGCGTGCGCAAAGTCTATTTGACAACGGCTTGTTGACGCAGCAGGAGAATGAGCAGGCGCAGACGACCTTTGCTACTGCTAAGGATAGCTTGAAGGATGCGCAGGATCAGCTGTCACTTGTACTGGAAGGCGCTAGCAGCTCGGATCGTTCCAAAGCAGCGGCAGCCGTCAAGCAAGCGCAGGTCGGTGTGCAATCGGCACAGGCGAGCGTAGAGCAGGCAAGTGCTGGCTTGCAGCAAGCACAGGCGGGCATTGAACAGGCGCAGGCAAGTGTCGATCAAGCGCAGGTCGGTCTGGATCAAGCGCAACTGGCACGCTCCAAAGCCATTCTCAAATCACCAACCAATGGCGTAATCTTGGAGAAGAATATCGCGGTGGGACAGACGGTTGCCGCAGGCAATCCTGCATTTACGATTGGAGAGATTACGAAGCTGAAGGTGCTGCTGCCGATTCCAGACGAAGAGATTAGCAGCTGGAAAAAAGGTCAGCAGGTCAGCATCAGTCTGTACGATCAACAGCGTACTGGCACGGTAACGAGCATCTATCCGCAAACGAATGACAATACCGGTACGATCAGCGCCGAAGTACAGATTGCCAATCCACAGCGCGACTGGAAGCCCGGTCAGGTTGTGAAGGCATCCCGTCAGGTGCAGGCGGAGAAGGGCATTATGGTACCGGTGGAAGCGGTAGTAAGCACCAATGATCAGCCATATGTATTCAAGGATGTAAAAGGGAAAGCTGTACGCACATCAGTCAAAACGGGCGCCATTTATAACAATCAGCTTGTCATCACCAGCGGTCTGAAAACCGGCGATGTGGTGGTAACTGCCGGAGCAGATCGACTGTTTGAGGGAGATGCGATTGACAGCACCGCCTCATCCGATGCGGCAGCTACGCAGCAGAAGGATGGCAGCAATGATTAAGTATATCGTTCGCAAGCGCAAAATTACGATTCTATTCTTCATCATGCTCATTCTGATTGGTGTATTCAGCGCGACACAGCTGCCGCGTCAGCTGATGCCGGATATTATCGTCAAGCAGGCAACCGTGACGACGGTATATGCGGGAGCTACACCAGAGCTGGTAGAGACGACGGTGACAAGGGTACTGGAATCGAAGATCAAGGAAGTATCCAATCTGAAGACGGTTACCTCTACATCGAGTGCTGGTGTATCCAGCATTATCGTGGAGACACAGCCAACCGCAGATGCACCGACTGTATGGAGTGAACTGCGCAAAAAGGTGGAAGATGCCAAAGCCGATTTACCCGACGGCGCAGATGCACCGATTATTAATGATAATTTGACCAAGTCGTTTGTACAGGCATTTGCCATTTACGGCCCTGATCTCAAGGGGCTTGAGGGCATGCAGAATCTGATGGATGATTGGCGTGATCAGCTGCGTTCGGTGGAGGGAGTCACCGATGTAACGATCAATGGCTTGCCAGAGCGTCAGGTGCGTATCGATGCCGATATGGCGAAGCTACAGCAGTATGGTATTCCGTGGGAATCCGTTATGAATGCAATCAAATCGGAAAATAACCGTGTTCCTACCGGTACGCTGGATTATGGGGATCGTAGTTATCAGCTAACGGTTCCTGCCAATCACGAAGCCAGCACCTTGCAGGATGTGGTTGTCTTCCGTTCGGAACAGGGAACACCTGTCTATCTCAAGGATGTTGCCACAGTTACGATGACCAATGAAAAGGCAGAATATCTGAGCTATTACAATGGTCAGCCATCGATCTCGCTGCTGATTAACAGTGAAGTCGGCTCCGATGTGCCGAGTGTATATAACAGTGTGAATGCAAAGATGGATCAATTGAAGCTGACATTGCCAGCAGATGCGAAGATCACGTCGTTATTTGCCCAGAAAAATGAGACGGATCGTATCTTCAGCAATCTGCTGCATGAGACGATGATCGCAATCGCCGTCGTTGTGATTGTATGTATGCTCGGATTGAATCTGCTTACCTCGTCATTCGTTGCACTGGCGATTCCGATCTCGGTCGCGATGGCGATGATTATTTTGCCATCGATGGGCATTACGCTCAATCAGGTGACCGTTGTCGGGCTGATTATTGTACTGGGGATTCTGGTCGATGATGCGGTCGTCGTCAATGATAACATTGAGCGGCGATTATCCGTGCTACGAGAGAATCCGCATGATGCCTCTATTCGCGGGACGAAAGAAGTGGCACTGTCGATTTTGACGGCAACGCTATCGACGATTGCTGCCTTTGCGCCGCTGATGTTCCTAACCGGGGATGTGGGTTCATTTATCAAACCGATTCCGGTCGTTATCTCACTGGCGATGCTAGCATCGATGGCGATGTCGCTGACGATCATTCCTATTTTCCGCGAATGGTATGAGCGTCGTCAATTGCTGCGTGGTAAGAAGCGCCGTCAGGACAAGCCTGCTGGTTTGCTGGGCAAGCAGATTCAACAGGCGACCGATTGGTATGCGCATCGCATGATGCCGGGTGTACTAAAACGCCCGCTGCTGATCGGACTGATTGGCTTGATTATTAGTACAGCGATCTACGCACTGGTTGCTTTTACACCGGTGCAATTGTTTCCGAAATCGACCAACGCTGAACTAACGATTGATATGACGATGCCGACCGGTTCTTCGTTTGAGGATACAGACAAGACGGTACGTGAGATGGCAAAATGGGTGCGGCAGCAGTCGGGTGTGCAGACCGTATCATATTCGGCAGGTGGTTCGGCGCCGCCGCTCTTTTACAATATTACGAATGTAGCGACATATAGCACCGACAAAGCAGAGATTCTGCTCAAAGGCGATAATACGCTGCTCAATAGTACACAGGCAGTCAATGAATGGCCTGCCTTGCTGAAGCAGAAATTTCCGCAAGTGAGCCTGTCGATCAAGCAAACCGAACTGGGGATTCCCGTCGGCAAGCCAGTATCGATTCGTATTACTGGTACGGATCTGGAAGAGCTGCGCAAGCTGACCGATCAGGTGAAAAATGTCGTTGCTGGTGTCAGTGGTACAGGGAACATTAGCGATACGATGGGTATCCAGAGCTATACGCTTGATTTTGAAGTGAACAAGGCGGCGCTGGATCGCTACAATGTGACGTATGAAAGTCTAACTCGAACTCTCCTCATGATGGGTACGGGCGTGAGCGCAGGAGATTTTGACAATGGACGCGATCTGGTGGACATCAAAATCTTTATGAAGGATGCGTCGAGTGTTGATCCATCCGTGCTGTTCCAGCAGGTGAATGTGACAAGTGCAGACAATGTGCAAGTACCGTTATCCCAGCTGGTGACGATCAATCCGTCGTTTTCCATTAAGCAGATTAGCCATTACAATCTGTCACGGGTAAACACGATTGAAGCGGATGTGAATGGACGTACAGCTACCGAGGTGATGCAGGATGTACGTGCAGGCATGAATCAGATCCAATTCCCGCAAGGCTATACATGGGAAACGGGCGGAGAAACGTCCAAGCAATCGGACATTTTCGCCGATCTGGGTCGATTATTTGCCGTAGTTATCGTGCTCATCTTCATTCTGATTGCGATGCAATTCTACTCTATGTGGATTCCGCTGATCGTCATGACAACCGTCTATCTGGCAGCGGCGGGCGGCGTACTTGGTCTATTTATTAGTCAGACGCCGATTGGATTCATGTCGATTATGGGTGTGATCTCACTCGCCGGGATTGTCGTGCGGAACGGGATCGTGCTGATCGAGTTTATCGAAGATGCGCGGCATGAAGGTATGGAGATGAAGGAAGCGATTATTCAGGCAGCTTCCGCCCGTTTCCGTCCGATTCTGTTGACGTCGCTGGCAGCGATTGTGGCACTGCTTCCTATGGCAACGGTTGGGGAAGAACTATTCCGTCCGCTGGCGATTGCGATTGTATTCGGATTGGTCTTTTCCACAGTGCTAACCCTGTTTGTCGTACCGTCACTATATATGGTATTGGCAAGTGGTGTGGATAAACGCAAAGCACGCAAGGCGGAGCAGGAAGCGCTGCTAGAGCAGCGGATGCGTGAGGAATACGGAGATCATCCTCAGGTGTAAGCATGAAGGTAGAGAGAGACAATGTAGAGGAGGGTTCATCCATGATTCGTCATTTGGATCATCTCGTGCTAACGGTTCGCAATCTAGAGACGACACTGCAATTTTATGAACATGTGCTCGGTATGCGGGTGGAGACATTTGGTGAAGGTCGCAAAGCGCTGCATTATGGAGAGCAAAAGATCAATTTGCATGAAGTCGGTCACGAGTTTGAACCGAAAGCAAATGTGCCACAGCCCGGTTCGGCTGATCTGTGCTTCATTATTGATCGCAGTTTGGAAGAAGTGATGACTCATCTGCATCAATTAGGCATCGAGCTAGAGGAAGGACCTGTACAGCGTACGGGTGCCATGGGCAACATCGCCTCCGTCTATATCCGTGACCCTGATGGGAATTTGATTGAATTATCGGAGTATCTGGAATAGCAGAATATCCTACTATATAAGCATATCAAACAGCTTCTGTATCCGAAATCGTCAGTATTGCATTTCGGTACAGAAGCTGTTTTGAGTAGATGACGGATGGCGATCCGTGCGGCACTGCAATTACGCTGCCATGAAAATAAAGTCATGCCGTTACTTTTTGCCAATACCGACAATTGCGGTAACGACTCCATTATCCTCCTGATACAGGGAAAGTCTTGTGCCATCTGGATTCCAGCGAATTGAGGTATTGTATGCTTGCAACTCAGATGTGATCGGTGTTGTTTTACCAGTAGCTTGATCAAAAATATACAAACCTTTCATACCCTGCTGGCTTTCCTGATAAATGGTAAATGCCAGCAGTTTGCCGTCTGGCGACCATGCAGGACGTCCAAGCAAAGTGCCTTCACTGATCGTACCAAGCGTTTTACCGTTATTATCAATGATGATAAGCTTGGTTGGCTCATTGCTGTTCCATTTTTGCTGTAATACAGCGATTTGTTTGCCGCCCGGCATTACGTCGAAGTTCATTGTACCGGTTAGAATGGTGGAAGCGTCTTGTTTGTTCGTATCTGCGCGGTTGAGTACGCTGTAGCCTTTGCCGTCATCGCCCAAGTAATAGAGCTGAGAACCGGATTGCTGTACCCACTGAATATGTTCAGTAGGATGCTCTTCCTGTAAAGGTAGCTTGGTCGTCTGCCCCTGTACATCGATTATTTGAAGCCCTGTTCCGGGTCTACCGCTAATCAGATGAGTACGATCCGCCCATGTTGCTTCATTTACCATATCCACCTGTCCGACTTTGCGAATATTGCCGGTTGCGACAGTGAGTATATATCCATAGATGGTGTAACGGTCATTCGGTACGCCCTCTGTAAAATACACATATTTGCCATCGGGTGATGCGGTTGCCAATAGCTGCAAACCTTTGCGTCCGGGCGTTAATTCCTTTTCCTTGCCAGTAGCGGCGTTATGGATAATCAATCGATCATCCCGTTCTACAATCAACTCGTCGTTGGATAACCAAGTACGCCCATATCCATTACTCAGCTTGTCGAGTGAAGTTAGGGTAACTGCTTCCTCTGTTGGGGTGGTTTGCTGCTCATCCAGTATGGTTAGCGTCTGTCCACCAGTGTGGGTGCTGTTGCAGCCGGTTAGCAGTAGGGTAAACGTCAGTATGGCGGCAAACGAAAAGAGGGAGGCGTTGTGCCACTTCCATATGGAGCTCGTGCTTCTAGATTTTGTATGGGTTCGTAATAACATACCGTTTGCTCCTTTTCACAATAGTCAGATGATGCTTGGTGCATGATACTATTTAGCCTTTGTGTAACGATGGGATAAAGCATTGACTGAAATGGAATCTATTATTTGGTTGATTATGGGAGTGAGTAGCGTGTCCTTCTGCTGTACATCCAATATAGCATCCATATATTGCCGTAATATATCCACTTGTATCCAACCTGTAAACAAAGTAATGATGATCATGTACTTCAAGCATGTCAGTACACATGGCGGGACAAAAGAATGTCATGGCAATCGTACAAATGTTTGCTTCGTGTTATGATAGGTTTGAAACGTGACATGCACGCGCAACGTGAAGAATAGACGGTAGATTCGTTGCTTGGCACGGATCGCTGTATATTTCCGCAACCCCATGTGAATCGGAGGCAGACGGAGGTGAAGAAGCATGGCATTTACCATTGAAGAACGGCAACAGCTGCGGATTCAGCTGCTTCAGGATTTGTATGATTATCATTTTGGACCAGACGAGCGTTCCTTTCATTTGCCCGGACCGAAAAAGAACAGCGGACCACTAACCGATAAGGAAACCCGGCTTGCTTACGATTATTTGAGCAAAAAGGGTCTGATCGAGATCAAGGACATCGTGGGCTATATCCACTTTTCCATTACCCCAAATGGCATTGATCTGATCGAGGAACGAGCACTTGGCAAGCGATTGGAGTAGCGGATTGGTACCACTCTTCTCAAGGCAAGTCGTTGACATTAATGGACGATGCTGAGTGAAACTATGGCTTGGTATAGCTAAGTATGATCTATATGCAAAAGAAACGAAAAGACCTTATTCCGATTCATGGAGTAAGGTCTTTTTATACGATGCTATCCGGTGGCGTATCCAAAGGCATATCCAATACAAAAAAGGTTCCGTGCTCATCCGAACGGATAATATACAGGCTGCCATTCATACGCTCTGCCAGTCGACGTGCTAATGGCAAGCCAAGCCCTGTACCACTGCCAGTACGCGAACGATCTTGACTTAATGTAGTGTATGGTTCAAATACCATCTCCCATTGTGATGCTGGGATGATCGGACCGGAGCTGCCAATACGAATCAGGGCATGCGACTCTTCCAGCTGCGTCTGCACTGTAATCCAGCCCTGCTGCGGTACATTGTATTTCACCGCATTATCTAGCAAATTCAACAAAATGTGCATCAAATGCTTAGGATCAGCGGTAATCACAGCCGAGGCATCCAGTGCTACGTTTAATTCAATCGCTCGATTCGTTGCCTTGCCGCGTGTACGCTCTGCCGCTTCCTGTACCAATTCATTCAGTTCTACAGGTTCAGGATGCAGCTCGAAATCATATTTGTCCAGCAGCGATAGACGAATCGAATCCTCAATCAGTTCAATCAGTCGCCGGATTTCTGAGGAAATGCTGGCGCTGGCTTCTTGTACCAGTGCAGGATCATCGCCGTACATGCGCAGCAGATCGGCGTACGATTGAATGGAGGTGGCGGGTGTTTTTAATTCATGACTGATATTGCCGATAAATGCCTTTTGTAGCTGCTCCAAGGCAGATAACTTCGCAACAGCTTGTTCCAGTTGCCCTTTTTCTCGTTCTAGCTCGTTCATACTCTGCCGGATCATGCCACCCATCTCAGCGATTCCGTCGCCCAATTGTCCTAGTTCATCGTTGCGCTGTACAGGCTGGTGCTGTCCGGGCTGTGGATAATGACCACGGGAAATGAACTGCGCCTGCTTCATTAGCGTGCGAATATCTCTCGTTTGCCGACGAATATACAGCCAGCCGATGACAAAGCTAACGCTCAATACAATGCCGCCGGTATATATACAGACGAGCAGCATATTCTGGTAAAAGGCTTGCTGGTCAGCAATCGATACATGAAGCTGAACAACACCAAGCAAGCTGCTGGTGCCGTATACCGGTGCCAAATACAACACATTCGACCCTTCGGTAATATAGGCAGTTTGTCCTTGAAGCGCGTAATGAAGCGCAGAACTGGTGTCGCTGCGCCAGCCGAGCGGCAACGAATCACCGCGCAGCTCGCCTTTGTTATCATACAGTATGACACGCATATTGCTGGATGATCCCAGATCGACAGCCAATTCATTGCCTCGACGCTGCATGAACAGAATTGGGTCCAAACGGGTACCTGTCAGGTACATTTGCCGAATACGCATCTCCATCAGCTCACTCTGACGAAGCAACAATTGTTCGGTTTGCTGCTGCTGGTTACTGCGGATACCGGATAGCACTAGCATACTCAGCACACAAACCGTGAATAAGAGCAACGCACCTAGCAGCAAAGGGAATTTCCAGCGCAGACTGAATCGCGGACGGTTGGATGTATCATAAGAGGCAGCCTGATCGTTATTCTGATCCGAATCATGCGCCTGATCCAGACTATGCTTGGACGGGTAAGAGGAAGCTGTATCAACTGGATGAGTGGGCTTCATCCGGCAGGCTCCGCCCGATAGCCGATGCCATATACCGTTTGCAGCAGATTTTGATGCGGATCAAGCTTTTTACGAAGGCGCTGAATATGAATATCGACCGTACGCGTCTCTCCGAAAAAGTCCATTCCCCATACCAGCTCCAGCAATTCGTCCCGTGCGTACACTCTACCCGGATGAGCGACCAGCAGCGATAACAGATCAAATTCGCGTGGGGTTAACTCCAATGCCTGACCATCTACCAATGCACGACGCGAAGCAGGTTGTACCTCTAGCGGACCAAGCCGAGTAATGTCATCCGGTGATGGTGTACTCTCACGATCCATACGGCGGGCGAGTGCCTTAATACGGGCAATCAACTCACGCAGATCAAACGGCTTGGATACATAATCATCGGCACCCATTTCCAGACCGAGAATACGGTCAATCACATCATTCTTGGCGGTAAGCAGCACGATGCCCATCCCTCGACGATGATCCAGCCGTCGACAGACCTCATAGCCGTCCATTTCTGGCATCATCACATCTAGTAATAGCACATCTGGCTGAAATAGCTCCACCTTACTGAGTGCATCACGACCGTCAATCGCCGTCTCAACGGTAAAATGCTCTCGTTTTAGTGCATAGGCGATGGAGTTGCGGATACCGGCTTCATCGTCTGCAATGAGTACTTTGATGGACATGGGCAAGCTCCTTTCAGGGGGCAAGATAGATTGGATATATCGCTTATTGGTCTGTATGTATGAGGAAAGCAGCCGCATAACTGACGGCTGCTCGGGCAATTCATCATGTGATAATACCGTATGGATACGCCTATCTAGGCGTATGCAATCAGTCGGTCATCGTATCGTTGTAGTATTCAATAATGTCTTTCCGGCGGATAATACCGAGAAACAATCCATCATTGTCAGTTACCGGTACAAAATTCTGGTCGGCTGCTCGGCTGAGCATATCTTCCATGTCGGCGGTAATCACAACACTTTCATTTTTAACACGACGCTGAATATCGCTGATAGGCACATGACGCATACCTTCAAAGTCCAGATTGAATGAATTTTTCAGCTTCCACAGTAGATCGCCTTCGGACAGGGTGCCTACATAATGTCCTTGCTCGTTAATAATGGGAATGGCGGAGTACGGATGCCGTTCCAGCACCTCCAATGCCTCCAGCATAGTTACGGATGAGGATATGTAGGTTACCTGTTCCTTGGGTAATAGAAAATGCGATATTTGCACAGTGACCACTCCTTTACATCAGATGTTATCCATAATACTTCCATTAAAACATATTTTATATCCCATGTGTAAAGGTTTACAGCATTGTTTCCGCCTGTCAACTGGCGGTAAAAGGGATAGGGATGTACCATGAACAGTATACAAGATATGCAAATCATAGTATAACATGTGCAAACCTATGGTAGTATGTGATGCTGTACCACTTGTTAAAAATCGCGAATATTGTCAAAGGCGTCATACAGTGCATCTCGTTGTAGTGGGGGATGACCGCTCGCATGACGCTGTTCGTCTGCCAGATCCAGCAGTAAGACGAGTGCCGTATAGACTTCCTCGCGTTCTATCGTTGCGATGTAACCGGAACGGCTATTTTGCATAGCGTTGAATGCTTCAGTATATTGCTCCACCAGTGGAAGCAGCGATGACTCGTCCACATGATTCAGCTTGCGAATCGCGGCGTGTAGCGTATTGTAGGCTTTGGCTGCTTTTTTCGCCTGCGTGGCTGTTATTCCTTCACGACCGTCCCAGTCGCGGAATGGATTGTTTAGATTCTCAGCCAGCCATTCCGGTTTACGCGGGCGCTTAATACTCACCTGCATACCAGCAGCAGCGCGCTTTTTGTAGTTCTTTTTAATTTCTTTTGCCGCTTCGGCAGGCAGACTGTTCATACTCAGCGAGCGAAGAGATGGTAACTGATCTGGGTGCGGGAACTGCTCACCGGTAAAGTCGAATAGATCATTCATGTGTATATGCTGTAACCGTTCCATCTGTGCAAGTTGCTCCATATGCTGGACTTTGCCGGGCGCGCCCCATACGGTCAATTGGCACAGATGGGGGAAACGATCCATCAACGTTGCTACATTCAAGGTGCGCACATGATGCAAATACAGTGCATGCAGCTGCGATAATCCATAGAAAGGAACGACCTGCCCCGTGTCTGCTGACGTTGTTGCATATAACGACAGATAACGTCCATCTGCGGCGACTTCAATACGCAGTGGAGTGTTTTGCATGATATTTAAATACAGCTGATCCGCCTGATCATGCAACCGCACTTCCTTCATATCGTGTGCAAACAAAGTCAGAATACGAACCGCCGTGTCGCTCAAATCCAGCACAGGCATACGACAATCGCGGACACTCAATCGATGAATGAATGGATTGCCGTGCAAATAATCCAGCAGCTGTTCATCACAATGTGAAGTTTGAATTTCGGTCAGACAGGGCAGTTGCTCTAGCTCAGACCAGTGTTCCAAGTGCTGAAGCAATGCGTCGTCAACTCTGTTTGTATTGCGGCGAAGGGTCTGTCCACCTATCTGGATTTCGGTATAATCGCTGGCGGCTTCTTTGAAGCGACGACGGGCTGCCGGATCGATCTGTTCCCAGCTACGTTGACGGTACAAGGAATCGCCAGTATTCCAGCCACCGCTGTAGCTGTTCGTTTTCTCATGAATGAGAGGTGGCATATTGCCTACATAGATGTAGTTAGAGGGAACATGAGCGTCTATATAGCTATAATCCAGCTTGTGATTCCAAAAATAAAAATCGCAAATAAGCGGCTTCATTTGCTGCCACTCATGCTCATGCGGAAGATCCTTGCCGCACCAATCTAGCTCTAGCACAGAAGCGAGAATGCTCTCGTCACTAGATTCAGACATGTCCAGATCAATAATTTGACAGGCGGTATAGCTCTGCATGTGATCGGAATACACGCAGTATATATCTCCAATGGATGGTAGCATAACAGGGTTCCTTTCGATCTAGGGAATGATGATGAGTTCAAATAAGCATAGCGTGTCAAATGACATCCAAATTCAATCACATAATAACGATCATAGGTGCGAAATGCAAGTCATGTGCAGGAAGCGTATAATGAAACACGATATACAACGAAAGGAAGGGAAGGTCATGAAACCATTGATCGAGGTAGCGGATTATCGTCCAGAATGGGCATTGCAATTCCGACAAATCAAGGAGCTGATCCTTCAGCTGAACTGCCCTGCTATTTTGCAGGTGGAGCATGTAGGTAGTACTTCGGTGCCGGGGTTAGCAGCTAAGCCTATACTCGATATCGATCTAATGATTAAGGATGAAGCACAATTGCCCGAAGTGTCGAAGGCGCTGTTCACTCTTGGCTATATCTATGAACAGTTGCAGCTGTTGCCCGGTAGGGAAGGGTACCATCGTCTGGATAACGCTGTGCCCTGGTGTCCCGGTCAGCAGCAATGGATGAAGCAGCATCTGTATGTATGCCCGCAGGATAGTGCGGAACTGCGGAATCATCTATGCTTTCGCGATCATCTCCTTCAGCATCCCGAAGCAGCCCTGCAATATGGCATGTTGAAAAAGGAATTGGCTATCACCTCATCGGATCGTCTGGACTATACGAACCGCAAAACGGAGTTTGTACACAGCATCTTACAATTATATAAAAAGGAGAATAGATCATGACATTTCAGTCACCGAATGTTTTAACTGCCGAGCAATTAATTGATAAGATAGACGAACTGCTGCAACGAACGGATACGTACCGCGAGCGTCAGCGGGAGATGGCGGCGTCAGCTTTTGACCCATCCTGGTACGGCGATTTGCAGCCACATATTCAAGTGAACAACGATCATTATCTGCTTGAACTGTATGAACGAGGCAGCAATATGATGAGCAAACAGACGACACAGACGGATGACGTCATCTATTGGATTCTGGAGGATGTGATCTTCAGCAATGCGTATATTCTGCTGATGGAGAAGTACAAGGTGGATAATATCACGACGCATTTAAAGCTGACACCCGACATTATGACGGAATTAGATGGAATGGTGAATGCTGCTTTTGACCGAATCGGAGGTGTCTATCAGCAGTGGCATCAACAAGGACGACGTCATCAGATCGAAAGGGGGTAGGCATCAGATGATTATTATGATCAACGGCGCATTTGGTACAGGCAAAACGACGACAGCCAAGCTGTTGCAGCAGCGGATTCCTAACAGCATGATCTATGATCCTGAGGAGCCTGGTGATCTGCTGCGCCGCATAATTCCTGCTACAATATTGCATCCGCAAGAGCAGACGGGTGACTTTCAGGATATTGTTATTTGGAAGTATTTGGTGGTAGATATTGCGGGTCATTTACTCCGGCAATATGGCAAGCATTTGATTGTACCGATGACACTGTATAAGCGGGAATATTACGAATATATACATAATGGACTGCAACAGCTGTCGCCGGATATAGCTCACTTTTGTCTGCTTGCTGATCAAGATACCATTCATCAACGCTTGCGTCAGCGGGGCGAGGTGGTAGGAAGCTGGGCGTTTCAGCAGACAGAGTATTGTTTGGCTGCATATGAGCAGTATGATTTTTCGGAATACGTGGATACGCAACATCGAACAGAAGAACAGGTGGCGGAGTATATTTATGCACAGTGGCAAAAATCAGTTCTAGAACGTAATCCTTGATATAGAGCGTAATACTTACTCTTAGATAACCAAATAATAAAAATTTTTACAAAAAAAGATAAATAAATATACAAAAGTTACTTAACTAAGAGGTATAATAAATACGATCTACATTACAAAGGAGGGGTTATTGATGATGAAGTCTTTAAAGTACGCTGCTGTATGCTTGACCTGTGTTGCAACGCTGGCGGTTCCGTTTTCGCAGGCGGGTGCTGCTAGTGAATTGTCGTCGACCAGAGTACCAGATCAGACGGTAGTGAGCACGCATACCTTTGCGGATAAGAACATACCGTACAAAGCGATTGATGGTGATATCAATACAGCTTGGACGGCAGGGAAAAGCAGTGATGTGATGAGCCTGTACTTCCGCGAACAAGTATCTTTCAGTGCGATTCAGATTGCGACTACCGTTTCCAAGACCACGACGCATAAATATCTGGTCTATGGTCTGCAAGGTAAAGAATGGACTGTGATTGCACGCGAGTCTCGTACTATCGAACCGGGCGCGAATGGGCAAGCTACTGTACTTGATCCGATCAAGGTAACCCCTGGTACATATGAGGGTATCCTCGTATCGATCGATGCCAACACGACTTCCAATCTGGTTATCAATGAATTGCGTCTGGTCAATTGACGCCATTTTGTAAGCGGTTAACATAACGGTTGCGATATTCTTCTATTTCTACATCTGTATCTACATTCTCATATTGAACAAAACAGCCATTTGCTCTCCACCTGCACAGACAGTGGGAACAAATGGCTGTTTTTATCGTAGTAAAAAGACTCGTAATAGCTCGGCAACGATCACAATTCACGCTTGATGATCTGATTCTGCTCAGCGGCTTCAAATAGCGCTTCGATCAGACGCAGCACGCGCAACACCTGCTCATTATCCACCGCAGGCTTGGCTGTGCCTTCGACTACTGCTACGAAGTTATGGAAAAACTCTTCCGGCACATCCTGAATACGCTCAATCGAACTACGAAGCGTGGATTCCTCAGAAGGCGGTGCCATTGTTTTGGTTAGTCCACGTCCTGCTTGAATCGGCTTAGGCTCCACATGCGCAACATCAGGATTTTTGCGTACAATTTCACCGCTCAAATCCCAATCGCGAATGACAGCGGTACCTTCGCTGCCTTTGACATACCAGCGTGGCAGCTTCACATAGTTGGTGGTGCCAACTTCGATCAGTGCGGTCAGACCGTCCTTGAATGTAATACGCGCAGTGAAGCCGTCATCCACCTCGGTATTCAAAATGGTGCTTAATTCCGCTGATACGCTTTCAATTTTGCTATCGGTGAGCAGCAGCAGTTGATCCAGCAGATGCACACCCCAATCGAGTAGCATACCGCCGCCATATGCCTTGAGCTGTCGCCAATCGCCGGGAATCCCGTTAGCACCCTGTACCCGTGATTCTACATGAAATACATCGCCGATCGTTTGCTGCTGAATCAGTTGACGAACGATTAGGAAATCCTCATCCCAGCGCCGATTCTGATGTACCATGAATACGCGCTCCGTCTCCTTCGCCACCTGCAAAATATCCAGCAAATCTTGACTATGGATCGTGACAGGCTTCTCGCAAATGACATGCTTGCCCGCTTGCAATGCGGCGATGGCTAGCTCCTTGTGCACATCATTCGGCGTTGCGATCAGTACGATATCAATCGTATCATCTGACAGCACGGCTTCCAGATCATCGTACGTCGTATGACCATGACTTTTAGCAAGCTCCTGTCGGTATTCGGCAATATCTAGCACACCAGCCACCTGAATGCGCTCTGCCTGTTCTACCAATTTGGCATGATAACTGCCCATTCCGCCATACCCGACAATCACCAGTCGGTAATCTTCATTTGTTTCCATAGATGAGCCACCTTTCCTGGATCTATATTCTCATTTTACCCTGTATTTGGAATATTCAAAAGGTCATAGACAGCAAGAGAAGCATTCTATTTCGTTTATGTGAACGCAAAAATTCTATGATAAACTAAAAGCAACCAAAGCTATCTAATATAGAACAGGAAGAAAGTAGGAATTGATGCATGATACATATGAATGAGAATTTAGAAGAATACGATAACCCCCAGCAGTACGATAGAGAAAATCAATATGATGTCGATACCCAATGGTTGATTCAATTTGCCAATCGGCTTGACCATTGTCAGCATATTATTGATCTGGCTTGCGGAACAGGGCGTATCGCTATACCGCTGGCACAGCAAGGGTATACTGTGACTGGGATTGATCTACATGCTGGCATGCTGCAAGAAGCAAAGCATAAAGCGCAGCTTGCAGGTGTACCAGAAACACGACTGCAATGGCTGGAACAGGATTGCTGCAATTTTTATACACCACATTCTGCCGATTTACTGCTTATGAATGGCAATGCGTTTCAACATTTTCATACTAATGAACAGCAAGATCAGTTGCTGCGTGCTATATCTAGTCATTTGCGTACAGATGGTTATATGGTAATGGATATGCGTTTTCCTTCCAACGATGAACTGATGCAACCTGAAGGAGAAGACTATTGGAAAACAGTAACGGATGCGCATACGGGATTACCGGTCGATTTGTACACGCTTAGCAGTTATGATGCGTTACAACAAATGCAGCACTATATTACGATTCGCAAATTTCGAGATATACATGGAACTATTCAGCGCGAAGAACGCAGCAATATTTATTTGCGATACACGTATCCGCAGGAGTTAGAGCGGTTGCTGGCATCTCATGGTTTAGCAGTGATCCATCGTTATCAGGATTGGAATGGTACTCCGTTGACAAAGAATGCTAGTCAAATGATCTATGTATGCCGTAAGCGTTAGCTATATTTATCCACCTATCATTCATCTTTTGCTGTCAAACCATCACGCAATCGTAGATCGCATGTAGCATGAACGGCGTATAGAAAATAGAAAATCATATCGTGCATACCTTTCAGTCTTGTCCAATATGGGCAGGACTTTTCTTTATTTTATTTTTATGGTACTTAATGGCATTAATTACAAAAACGTAAATGACGATATATAAATAGGATGTTCACTTTTTGTTTAATAAATAGTAAATTAAATGAAATTCTTGATATGAAACTATATAATGTGAATAAAGTAAAAAAATACAAAATGTAATAAATAGGATATAAAAGCAAACAAGAAACGAAAACCGATGCAGAGGGTGGATGGTTATGGAACATGTAAATCAGCAGGTTACAGATGAACTCGTCGTACGCACATTGCAGGAAAATCTGGCGATCATCCGTTTTGATACGGATCACCGTGTCGCTTATGTTAACCCGATTTTTGCAGCGGTGCTGGGGTATACTCCTGAACAAATGATTGGGATGTATCATAAAAATCTATGTTTTCCTGAATTATATAATAGCAAAGAATATGTGCAGTTCTGGGACCAGCTGTTTTCTGGCAAAACCTTTCACGATAAAATTATGCGTCGTGATGCACGCGGCAATGCGGTTTGGCTGGAAGCGACGTATATGCCAGTTTGGGATCAACAACGGCGCCGTGTCATTGGCGTAACTAAGGTTGCCGCCAATATTACAGATCGTCATCATGATCTGTCTCTGGTCGTTAGTGAGCTACAGCAAACCGCGCAGCAGCTTAATCAGCATTCGTCGGCAGGCATTCAGCATAGTGAGCATCTGTTACGCAGTATGGAGCAGATTGTTCATGTGTCTGGTGCCAATGCAGAGACGGTGTATACATTGCAGGAGCAGGCGTACGAGATTCAGGATGTTGTGCAGACAATCCGTAAAATTGCTGCTCAAACACAAATGCTGGCTCTCAACGCAGCTATTGAGGCAACGCATGCGGGTGAATTCGGTCGCGGATTTAACGTGGTCGCGCGTGAGGTGAGCAAGCTATCCAACATGGTGCAGGATTCCATCGCTCAGATCAAACGTAGCGTAGAGTCCATGAGCCAAGAAGTACGCAAAATCTCTGGCAGTACAGGCGAAGTTGAGCAAAGTCTCAAGCGCGGTCAGGAGCAGGTACAGACAGCTATGGAATCCTTCAACGCGATCTTTACTTCGGCGCATGAGTTGAATATGCAGGCGGAGAAGGTAGCGAATCGGATCTAAGGCAACTATAAATGAATAGCGTAATGATCAAAAATCCAGCCTGTCTATTAGTAGAACAGGCTGGATTTTTGCGCTTAGGTAGGAGTGGGTCAGATGGAGAAAATAGATTAACCCTGCCCTCTCTTTGGTTGCAGAAGAGGAGGCAGGGTTGGAATTATGGATTTTTATTGTTCAGCTTTAGGAATAGACTCAAAATCAATAGTGTACTGTGAAGCTTCCTGCGCCTGTACTGGAAGTCACCTGAACATAATGATAACCTCTTATGTTAAAATCGGATTTGAAAAGCGTATACGGACTACTGCCGCTATATACAAGATTGGAAATAGGATTATTCTGATTATCAAATATAGTGACATTATAAGTTCCGTAACGAGATGGATTAATTTCAATTTCAAGATTGCCGTGCAAAAATAATAAGCCAGTTTTTCCGCCATTATTAGGGTTGGATACGATTTGAACAGGACCTGCATGGTCAGGAAAATCGCTTGCTGCGGTAACCGAAATGGCAGATGTAGTGTTTTCTGGAGGAGCGGCTGCGGAGACTGTACTAGAAGTCCCGAATGGTGCTGTGATAAAAGCGGCTGTGAGCGTTAAAGCAGAAAGAAATGCAATGTTTCGTGTTTTCATAGACATTACTCCTTTTGTTAGATTTACAACCAAGTCCACTTTAACATAATAATCCTTTTAATTACAATATATGGATTATTGTTCACGAAATAGACAATAATAGAATTAGAACATCTTATACATTTTGTGATTGCAATCACACATCACCTCAGTATAAAAGCGCTAGAATTTCATATATGCAATTTAATATAAAAATGAAATTAGCGAAAAGAGGGACTATTCATGCTCGACACCAAAACGATACAAATCATTCAATCCACCATCCCCGTTCTCAAAACGGAAGGAGTGAAGATTACAAGTCATTTCTACAAAACGATGTTCAGGGATCATCCAGAACTGCTGAATCTATTCAACCATGCGAACCAGAAGCAGGGACGGCAGCAAACGGCGCTTGCCAATGCAGCCTATCTGGCGGCACAGCATATGGATCGGTTGGAAGAGATTTTGCCAGTTGTAACTCAGATTGCTCATAAGCATCGTAGTCTCGGCGTTCTGCCGGAGCATTATCCTATTGTCGGGCGCTATCTGTTGCAAGCGATTCGTGATGTGTTAGGCGATGCGGCAACACCGGATATTTTGGACGCGTGGGGGCGTGCGTATGACGTCATTGCGGGAGCATTTATCGGTGTAGAGCAGGAGCTGTATGCACAGGCGGATCATCTGTGGGGCGGTTGGAGCGGATTCCGAGCATTTACTGTGCAGCGCAAGGAGATTGAAAGCTCGGTCATCACTTCGTTTTATCTGGTTCCAGAGGATGGAGGAGCGCTAGCAGCATTTCAACCGGGTCAATATGTCAGTGTGAAGGTGCATATACCGGGTGAGGAATTTGAGCAGATTCGTCAATATAGTTTATCTGCTGGACCGCAGCATGACTATTACCGCATTTCTGTCAGACGAGCAGATGGAAATGGGATTTATCCTGCGGGTAAAGTATCTATGTATCTGCATCGGCAAGTGCAGGAAGGAGATGTGCTTTGGCTGTCAGCACCTGCGGGGGATTTTGCATTGCAGCGGCAGCAGGAACGACCTATCGTTTTATTAAGCGGCGGGGTGGGCTTGACGCCGATTACCAGTATGCTGCATGCGTTGCTGGAAAAACCATTGCAGCAACCGGTTGTTTTCATCCATGCGACCCATGACGGAGAGCATCATGCCCTGCGAGAAGAGATTGCGCAGTGGGAGCAGCAGGAGCCTTTGCTGTCTGTGTATTATTGTTATACTGCACCGAATGAGCAAGATCGGTCAGAGCAGAGGTTTCACAGAGAAGGGTATATGGAGATGGAATGGCTGCAACGTATATTGTCGCATCCAACAGAAGCAGAATTTTATTTTTGCGGACCGCTTGGTTTTATGAAGGAAATGCATCATATATTGGAGCAGTGGGGGGTACCAGTAGAACGTCGTCATTATGAATTTTTCGGTCCAGCGGCAGCGCTAGTTTAAGTGAGGGTATGGTGTGGAAAGAATTTGGGTAGAGTAGATAACGCGGATAGAGGATACCGTTTAATGAGATAGATTGGTGGGAACCCGCCAAGATGAGATGCAAGTGGAGTTGCTTGGTAGGAAGGTAACGCTGTGTTTTATATTGCATTCTATATGCCATGTTCCGCAAGCATATAGGATAGATCCATATTGCTCCGTCAGAGAAATAACAGCGAGCAGCGGTACAGGCGCAATCTGCCATGTACCGCTGTTCGCTGTTATTCCATATTCATCGTACATAAGCTCTGTAGCATTCCACATCCCGTATCGTGGGAATGAACAGAAGGCAGCTGGCGCATGAACTTACTCTTCCAATGGCATCCGGCGTGCAAATTCCACGAATTGAAATTTATCCAGTCGATGCCTAGATTCCGTATACTGGAACAGCGTCGTATCCTCCAGATGCACATAGTTGCGGACGACGACGATATGCGTATCGCGCTTCAAGTCCAGCAGTAGCTTATCCTCTGCTGTGACCTGCTCGACTGAGATTTCCTTTTTGGCATAGGCGATCTTCAGCGACAATTCACCTTCCAGATACGCATAGATGGACTGGCTAGCAATTTCACGCGTGAGCGATGGAATAATGGAAGCGAGAAAGTAATCCTTATCCAGAATGATTTTCTCATCTTCGATTTCGCGCGCACGCACGACTTTCCATACCGGCTCTTTTTCCTGAATATTCAGCTGTCGGGCGATATGCTGTGGGCAGGGAATCAGAGAGGTATCGTGAACCAATGTACGCACATTGCGTCCCAGTCGTTCAGACAACTCCTTGAAGCTGACCAGCCCTGCAATGGGAAATTCCATCCGGTTCATATCCAGCACGAAGGAGCCTTTGCCTTTCATTTTGTGAATATATCCGTTCTGTGATAGCAAATGCAGCGCCTTACGCACCGTTTCTCTGGAGGTGGCATACTGCTCTGCCAGTTCATGTTCCGACGGTAGCTTCACACCCGGCTTTAGCGTACCCGCTTCAATATGCTGTGTATAATCACTGTAAATTTGCGAGAAAATATTTTTGTTCATTCTACATCACCGCCATCTATTGTACGAATTATACGATAAAAAAGCAAAAGTCCTAGCTTGTAAGATGACGGTTCTACATGTGGAATTTAGTGAGCGTTCAACCAATATGCAACTTTCTATGTATTCCATATACATACAATATGCAAAATCAAAAATCGCCCGCTGTCGGCTCTGAACCGTACAGCGGGCGATACGAAGACTATTCTACAATCATGAGATGCTTATATGATCGGTCAATCGGTCAAACCAGTATTCGAAGGAATAAGCCAACCATCCATCCAATGATTAGGCATTCGTTCCATTCAGATGAATACGCAGTACTGGCGTTTCTCCAGCCTCTACAGGTCCTGGCAACTCTTCAATCTGCTGAATCATCTCTTGACCGACAGGCACAATGATCGGAGAGATCGTTGCATAACCGGCGGATGTAATCATATCCATATCGAATTCTAACAGCAGTTGTCCTTTACTTACAGTGTCGCCAGTAGCTACATGAGCCTTGAAGCCTTCCCCTTTGAGACCTACCGTATCGATACCGATATGAATTAGAATCTGTACGCCGCTGGTATGCTCCAGAATAAGCGCATGTTTACTTTTATCAATCACATGAGCCACATTCCCATCGAACGGAGCATATACT
Source organism: Paenibacillus sp. JQZ6Y-1 (assembly GCF_040719145.1). Taxonomy (NCBI): domain Bacteria; kingdom Bacillati; phylum Bacillota; class Bacilli; order Caryophanales; family Paenibacillaceae; genus Paenibacillus; species Paenibacillus kandeliae. The sequence goes on along the minus strand of NZ_JBFDUZ010000001.1, from coordinate 2,237,789 downwards.
TTGCCATCTGTCGGTTCAATCGCGATGCCCTCGCCCATTTGCTTCTCGGCAAATGCAGGATCGGGAACCTGATCTAGCGATACGGCTTGACCGGAAATGGGAGATGGCAGATCCAGTGTATTCACACCATCCACGGAGGTGGAATCGGAAGCAACCGCTTTGTCGGAAGCTGGGAGCGGACTGTGTCCATGCTCTACTTTATCTACCGCGCGATCGGCAAGATCCTGCTCGCTATCCTCCTCAGAGGTAGTCTGTTTGCGTGTTGCGAGTTTACCCCAGATCAGCGTACCGACAAAAGGAATCACGAGACAAATTGCCATACCGATAAAGAAGATGCCCCAGTTGCCGACATTGATTGCCAGAAAACCAGGTAATCCGCCGACCCCGACTGCGAAGGCGCGTACATTGTTCATCGTCAGCAATATGCCACCAATCGCTGAACCGAGCATCCCCATAAACAGTGGATATTTAAAACGTACGTTCACGCCGAACACCGCTGGTTCAGTAACACCCAGAAAGGCAGTGATGGATGTCGTAGCGGAGAGACTTTTCATTTTTTGCGTACGAATGACGAACATCATAGCGAGAGCAGCAGCACCTTGCGCGATGTTGGACAGCGCCAGCATTGGCCACAGGAACGTACCGCCAGTGGAGTTAATCAATTGCAGATCGACCGCAAGGAATGTATGGTGCATCCCTGTAATAACGAGCGGTGCATACAGTCCGCCATACAGCAGACCACCCAGCCAAGGCACGGTGGAGAATACCCAGACGACACCAGCAGTCAGCCAGTTGCCGAGTGTAAAGGTAACTGGCCCGATAACGACAAAAGCGAGAAAGCCAGTCACGAGCAGCGCAACCGGTGCAACGACCAGCAGCTTGAAGGAGTCAGGTACGGTGCGGTTCAACCATTTCTCAATCGTCACCAGCACATAAGCGGCGACGAGCATCGGCAGTACCTGTCCTTGATAACCGACCGCATTGATATGCAGACCGAACAGATTCCACGTCGGCACGGTTCCTTCATTGTACGCGGCAGCGTAGTCATACGCACTGAGCAGGGAAGGATTGACCAGAATCAAGCCGAGTACAACACCAAGTAGTGGGCTGCCGCCGAACCTTGTAGCTGCTGACCATCCGACCAGCGCAGGCAAGAAGGTAAAGGCGGTACTAGCAATCGTATTTACGATAGCGGCAAAGTCCGCCCATTGCGGGTATACCTCGACCAGCGATTGTCCTTTGAAGAAAATATCCGAACCAGTCAGCAGGTTGTTAATGCCGAGCAGCAGACCTGCGGTAACCAGCGCGGGGAGAAGAGGGATGAAAATGTCGGATAACGTTTTAATAAATTGCTGAATCGGACTCTTATGTTTGATGGCAGCGGCTTTCACATCTTCCTTACTGGCACGCTGACCGCCTGTAATCGCTATCAATTGCTCGTAAGCTTTGTCGACAATACCGGGTCCGATAATAACCTGAAATTGTCCCTGTGTGGAAAAGTAACCTTTGGCAAGCTCGTTATCGTCCAAGGCTTGCTTATCTATCTTGCTTTCATCCAGCAGTGAGAAGCGCAGACGGGTGACGCAATGCGTAGCAACCTCGATATTCTCTTTGCCGCCAATCGCGGCGACGATTTTCTCAACATCTTCTCTGTTTACCGACATTTCTTCATCTCCATTCTTTCTCTTAAAATACCGGGGGCGTTACCCCCGGATGACCCACATGTACGAACCATACGGTTCAAGATTGACGGCAGTTCCCCAGATGGGAGCCTGTTCCGTATTGCTTACTAACAGCTCCATAACGGCGTTGCCATTGCCATCTATGTAAGCTGCGGGCGGTGCGAATGTCGCCGGTTGATCCGTAAAATTGGATACAACGATCAGCGTATCGACCTCATTGCGACGAGCATACGCATACACCTGAGGATGCTGCTGATCCAGCCGAATGTATTCTCCGTCGGTCAGCACATCTTCCGTTTTGCGCAGGTGAATCAGTCGTTTGTAATGACTGAACACCGAGTCTGGATCATGCTGTTGTAGTTCCGCATTAATCTCTGGATAACGCTCATCCACCTTGATCCACGGTGTTCCATCCGTGAAGCCAGCGTTAGCACCGTGAGTCCATTGCATCGGTGTTCGAGCATTATCGCGAGAACGGCGGGCGATGATAGTAAATGCCTCTTCTGGTGTCTTACCCATTTCGATCATGATCCGATACATATTTTTGGATTCAATATCACGAAATTCCGTCATATCGTTCCAATTTGGGTTAGGCATACCGATTTCTTCCCCTTGAAAAATGTACGGTGTTCCTTGCAATCCATGTAGTGTAGTCGCCAGCATTTTGGCACTTGCCACTCGGTAACGTCCGTCATCTGCAAAGCGTGACAACGAACGTGGCTGATCATGATTGTTCCAAAATAACGCATTCCAGCCGCCACCTCGGTACATTCCCGTTTGCCACTCAGATAACAGCTGCTTGAGCGCCTCAAAATCATACGGCATCAATTCCCATTTGCGTCCCTGCGGATAATCGACCTTGAGATGATGAAAGTTAAAAGTCATCGAGAACTCGCGTTCATTGGGATTGGAATAACGGATACAGTGCGCCAGCGTAGTAGAGGACATCTCCCCAACAGTCACCAGTTCATGCGGACCGAATACCTTCTCATACAATTCCTTAATGTACTCGTGCACTCGCGGTCCATCCGTATAAAATTTGCGACCGTCACTAATGAGTAGATCGCTGTTCGTATCATTCGGAAAATTCTGATCCTTGGAGATCAGATTGATCACATCCAAGCGGAAGCCATCAACACCTTTGTCTGTCCAAAAGCGCATCAGGTCTGCCGCTTCCTGACGTACGTTCTCATTTTCCCAGTTCAGATCGGCTTGCGTGCGATCGAACAGCGCCAGATAGTATTGCCCTGTTAATTCGTCGTACTGCCATGCTGAGCCGCCAAATTTGGACTGCCAGTTGTTCGGCAATCCACCATCCGGTGCAGGATCACGCCAAATGTAATAATCACGATACGGATTATCTTTGGAGCGGCGAGCCTGTTGAAACCAAACATGCTCAGTTGACGAGTGGTTCACAACGATGTCCAGCATGAGTCGCATGTTACGCTGGCGTAGCCCGTTCATCAGCTCGTCAAAATCGTCCATCGTGCCGTACACCGGATCAATAGAGCGATAATCTGCCACGTCGTAACCGTTATCATTTTGTGGCGAAACGTATACCGGCTGTAACCAAATAATATCCACACCTAACTCTTGCAAATAATCTAGCTTCTCCGTCAACCCTCGAATATCTCCGATACCATTGCCAGTCGTGTCCTTAAAGCTGCGCGGATACACTTGATACACAGTGGATCGGCGCCACCATTCGGTCATGCTAACACTCATACGTATGATTCCTCCCCAATCTAGCGATGCTTCAGCAAATGAACTATCATTCGTCGTTCTATGTAGGTTAGGCGAATGGATATGTTTCTTACTGTTAACTTGTATATACAGGATAGCTTGCCTTGTTGATTGTATACCTGTATATACAAGTTGTCAATTGATAAAATGACAACGGATAAGTATTATATTTTTATTGATTCCTAAGTTAAATTGTGTACAATTAAGTTTATAACTTAATTTGGAGAGTGCGCATACTATATGAGCAAGTTGGAAGATCTAGTGACAACCTTTATTGATTATCAACTTCAGATGAAAGAATTCATTTTAAAAGTTTCCAATCTACAATACCTTGAAGGATCAACAGATGTGATTGAAGGTGGAGCGCGCTTTTGGTTGCCGCTGTTGCCACAAGATGAGATTACACAGGATGTTCTTTGCGAAAGTTACACTATTTTTGTGGATACGATCATGGAGAAGTGTCCAGAAGACGATAAAATTGCGGTGGAATTTAGAAAAAGTGCGGATCGTGTACTGTCTTTTCTCAAACAGCAGGATATTGTAATGGAATCCACGCTGGATGAGGTGTTTGATGAAATACATGATGAATTGCAAAAACAGATTCTTTTGAGTTCAGATTGCGTAGAATAGCATGGGACTGGAAGAAGGTTGGAATGGAAGAGTGTAGGTCGAATAGGCAAATAAACGTCACGCAGTCCTCAAGATGATAGGATTGCGCGTATAGATACATGATAGGCGATATATAAGCTTGTAATGAATAAAAACCCGTCTGCTGCACGAGGGATCAGTTCCCAAAGTGACAAGCAAACGGGTTTTATTCATTATTTAGTAGGAACCATGCACAAGCTTCCCTGATATTGTTGGTGTCAATCATTCCATGACCCATGACTGCTCCTGCACATATTTTCGATAATCGCTCGGTGCTAGCCCAGTATACTTCTTAAACTGCTTTGAGAAATAAAACGTATCGTTAAACCCCAGCTGATGCGCGATTTCGGCGATAGGCATCGTGGTCATGGTGAGCATCTGCTTGGCATTTTCAATTTTCTGCCGAGTAATATATTGAATGGGGGGCATCCCCACATATTGCTTGAACATGCGGATAAACGAATTGGGGTGCATATAGAGAATGCTCGATAGCTCCTCAATCGTCATGTTTTGCATAATATGCTCGTCGATATAAGCCAGCACCATAGTCAGCTTGTGGAAAACTGCCTCATTTTTGAGCGATACGGTGTCGGCATTCCTTGTCAGGTTCATCATATAGTGACTGATCAGCTCGGTTACTTTACTTTTGGCAAGCAGGCGGGCATACACCTCCTGCGAATGCGCATACTGAACCATTTCGCTGAATATATGCTGTACTATCTCAGGCTGTTGGGGACGGCATTGCGGATTTACATTGAGCAGCTTGAACAAATTAATACCACCCGCATACGCCGTAAAATGGCACCAATATTTCCGAAATGGACGCTCATTAATGAATGAATACGATTGCTTCACACCTTCGGGCATCAAAAATAGCTCTCCCGGCTGCGGATAGTATTCCTGATCGCCAATCTTCAGCCAGCCCTCTCCTTCACAGATGAAATAAAACTTACTGTAATCCGGTATGTAATCCAGCTCCCGCCAATCGGGTGCGCATAGACTATGATTAGCAGTGATCAGTTCTACCTTTAGATTGGACAAATAGTTTGACAGCAATGCGCGATGTTCCATCTCCCATAACCTGCTCTCCATGCTATTTTTGTACATCAGTCAGCTATTAATCTACATTCAAACGCCTACCTAGCTCCGCTATACTGAGAGCAATGACAGGACAGGAAGGATGTGCATAATCCAATGGATCGTAATGCGTATATACAACAAATCAAGGATACCATTGCCAGCGGTACGTTTAAAGAGGAATGGGCATCATTGAGTCAATTTGAGGTTCCATCATGGTACAAGCAGGCAAAATTCGGCATTTTCATTCATTGGGGCTTGTATTCCGTTCCGGCGTTTGAAAGTGAATGGTATTCGCGCAATATGTATATGCAGGGTTCCAAAGCGTATGAGCATCATGTGGAGGTATATGGGAAGCATACCGAATTTGGATATAAGGACTTTATTCCATTGTTCACTGCCGAGCGATTTGATGCGCAGGAATGGGCAGAGCTGTTCAAGGCAGCAGGGGCGAAGTATGTCATGCCAGTTGCTGAGCATCATGATGGATTTCAAATGTACAAAAGCGAGCTTTCCGCCTACAATGCCTACAATATGGGACCGCACCGCGATTTGTTGGGTGAGATGAAGCAGGCATTTGAGCAGCAGGAGCTGGTTCTGTGCGCGTCTTCACATCGAGCGGAGCATTGGTTTTTCATGTCACATGGTAAGGAATTTGAATCGGATATCCATGAGCCGCTGGCGCTAGGCGACTTTTACTGGCCAGCTGAGCCGGAACCAGATCATCATGATCTGTTTGCTTCTGCACCGAGCACTGAGTTTCTGGAAGATTGGCTGCTTCGCACCTGTGAAATTGTAGATACATACCAGCCTAAAGTGCTGTATTTTGACTGGTGGATTCAACATACTGCCTTCAAGCCGTATCTGCGTACATTTGCCGCTTATTATTACAACAAAGCACAACAATGGGGCATACCAGTAGCGATTAACTATAAGTTCGATGCCTTTATGTTTGGCACTGCTATACCGGATGTGGAGCGGGGACAGTTTGCCGATCTCAAGCCATACTACTGGCAAACGGATACCGCTGTCGCCAAAAACTCATGGTGCTATACCGAGCATAATGAGTACAAGGCATCGGTCGATATTATTCGCGATCTAGTAGATATTGTGAGTAAAAACGGAAATCTGTTGCTCAATATCGGCCCCAAAGCCGACGGTAGCATTCCAGAAGAAGATCGGCAAATTTTGCTAGAGATTGGTGACTGGCTGCGTATCAATGGCGAGGCGATCTATGATACAACACATTGGCGCATTTCTGGCGAAGGACCAACGACGATTACGGAGGGACATTTTACCGACAGCGAGCCGAAGCCGTATACGTCGCAGGATATTCGTTTTACGTGTAAAGGGGCTACTCTGTATGCTACGGTGCTGGTCTATCCAGATCATGGCGAGGTTCGCATAGAATCGCTGCGAGCAAAGTCTCCCCACTTCGCTGGTATCATTCAAACGATACATGTGCTGGGATTGGACGAAGCGGTACAATGGGAGCAAACAGAGGAAGCATTGATCATTCGATCCAGCTCCATGACAAGCGCCGTTCCCGTTGTATTCAAAATAGAGCTGGATTAAGACAGAACAGAACGGGATGCAAAGCAACATACACTCAAAAGCAGCATACAATCAACAGTAGAATAGAATGAAAACTAGAATGAACTAAAAATTAAAATCGACTTAAAAGCAGCATTCAATTAAAAGTAGAATCGACTCAAAATTACAGGAATCAGATACAATATTCGTCTATCTACAAAACTTTTATGATGATCGTAGAGCTGTTATCGCTATAGCACCTGATCAGGAAGAATAAAACACACAATCACCGGTAAAAAAGACGTTTGTATATCGTCTACTTTTTACCGGTTTTTGTTATTCTAAGCGAATAAAACGAATAAAAAGTGAACATCATTCCTTAATCATTCGTGAATAACGCGAAAAAAGTCGAATATTCATTGACAAGGCGTGTCAATTTCATTAAAATTCGTAAGGTGCAAAAGAACGAATAATTCTACAATAGAATGCCTTGATTGTATTCATACCCTTCATAACAGAATCCTGCCGACAATCATAGTGCTTCAGCATTGCAGTGATATAGATGATTCAGGGTTATGGAATGACATGAATCAATGATGGCGTGGAGGCTGCTTTACATGGACAACTGGTTTAAGCTCAAGGAAAGAGGCACGACCGTTTCAACTGAAATTATTGCGGGGCTGACGACATTTTTTACGATGGTCTATATCGTCATTGTGAATCCCGGCATTCTGAGCAGTACAGGAATGGATTTTAATGGTGTGTTCATTGCGACAATTCTAGCTAGCATTGTAGCTACGCTCATTATGGGATTGTGGTCGAACTATCCCATTGTACTGGCACCAGGGATGGGGCTGAATGCTTTCTTCGCCTATAGTGTTGTCGGTGGATATGGGGTATCGTGGCAGGTTGCTTTGGGCGCGGTATTCATTGCTGGTATTTTGTTTATTATTCTGTCTGTTACTTCGTTTCGATATATGCTGCTGGATGCGATTCCGGCAAGTCTGAAGCACGCCATTACAGCGGGAATTGGACTGTTTATCACAACAGTTGGATTGCAGAATTCCGGCATTATTATCGCTTCGGAATCCAATCTGATCACCATCGGCAATCTGGCACAACCGATGACCTATCTGACGATTATCGGTCTGCTGATTACCGTAGTGCTGATGGCGTATAACGTCAAAGGCTATCTGTTTATCGGTATGGTCGTAACGGCGGTGCTAGCATGGATTCTCGGTCTATTCCAGTTACCAGCATCGATTGTGTCCATGCCACACGGATTGGCAACGACCGCTTTCCAATTGGATCTGGCGGGTGTATTCTCCAATGGGCTGTATACGATTATCTTTACGTTCCTGCTGATCACCTTGTTTGATACCACTGGTACGATGCTTGGTGTAGCAGAGCAAGCAGGGCTGCTCAAAGACGGCAAATTCCCACGCTCCCGTGGCGCATTGCTTGCGGATGCGGTAGGAACAACGACTGGTTCCCTGCTCGGAACCAGCCCAACGTCTGCGTATATCGAGTCCAGCACTGGGGTTGCTGCAGGCGGTAGAACCGGATTGACCGCACTTACGGTGAGTGTGCTGCTGGCAATCACCTTGTTCTTTGCCCCAATCGTCAGCGTGATCTCCGGTATTCCAGCGATCACGTCACCTGCGCTGATCATTGTTGGTTACTTTATGATCAGTGTCGTGAGCAAGATCAATTGGAAAGACCTTGAAGAAGCATTTCCAGCTTTTCTAATTATTATCCTGATGCCACTGACGCATAGCATTGCAACGGGGATTGGTTTTGGATTTATTTTCTATCCGGTACTAAAGCTGCTACGTGGTAAAGGGAAAGAAGTACATCCGATCTTTTATGTATTTGCGGTGTTGTTCTTGATTCAGTTGGTGTTTTTGGATCACTAGAATGTAAGGTATGGTGCTTTGTCATTGGATTTGAATGTTTCGATGATTGATAGCTACGAACCAATACAGGTATAAGCAAAGAAGCAAGATGATTATCTGTAAAAGATCATAGAATGAGGCTGTCGAGAAATTTCGGCAGTCTTTTTTATTATACATTCATTAAGTCGTTGGCGTAGAAACACCTATGATGGAATATCAAAATGTATAAGCATTTTCTCTCCTGATTCTATAACATATAGAATAGTTTTAACGATAAACCAAGGCGCTACATCTCAGCATGTGACGCCTTGGTTTATCGATGCACCCATCATCTTCTATCTAGGATACCATTGTCTAATACAGTGTTTCGATCATTCGAATGTCATGCAATCTAACTTTAGTGATTTGTAGATCAGAGTCGATGACATAGAGCATTCGCTGTAGCATATCACACTTCTGAATGATCCCCATCACCTCTGCCCATGCCTGCTTTTGAAAATAGACAATCCGAACTTGGCTCTGCTCTGCAAGGCAGGTGTGCAACTGGTGATTCAATTCTTCCTGCTGATCTGCATCCAAGGTGGGACGATTGATGTTGTGCTCATTCAGAGCCATCTGCCGCAGACGATCCCGATGCTCAGGCAATAGCATCGCACTCCATTTTTTGTTTCCGCGATCTTGATACTCGTTATTCATCATGCCCTCCTAATTTAAACGAACGATCCATCCATGTACCCGCTTGTGTCAACGACACCGCCCGCATAATGGCGCGCATTCCATATTCGTTAATAATACGATCCGTCGTCAGCCCTAGCTGGTACAGCTTGTTATGATGAAGACCGTCGAATAGATCTACCTGAATTGCATCCTGATGTACCATATGACTTACGCTTACGCTAATATGACGAATCGGCGCACACGTCTGGTCTTGAAGCAGTAATTCCATACAGGCAAGATAGAGTGGTTGAGAGAGATTGGTCGCCGAATAGAGAGAGGTGGATTTGCTAAATGAAGGCACGTCATGTCGGCGGCTGAAGCGTAGCGAGAGTGATATCGTAAACGCCGCTGCATGGACCTGTCGCAGCTTACGAGCGAGCATATCCGTCAACTCGTAAATAACAACGGCTGCTTCTTCATGTCGGTAATCACGCATAAGCGTAATACCGTGACTGAAGCCTTTCCGCGCTTCTGCGAGCGGGTCGACGATGACGGGCGAATGGTCGATGCCCCAAGCATGGTAATATAGCTGCTCACCGATCACACCAAATCGTTTACTCAAGATGCGTAGCGGCGCTTTAGCAATGTCGCCGAGTGTGAAGATCGCCATGCGATTTAGATGGAGCTGCATCCGTCGACCGATGCCCCAGATCTGTTGTACGGGTAGCGGCCAGAGATATGTTTTGATCTGTGGATAATGAATGGCGGCAAGCCCGGTTTTCTTGGCGTAGTTATCCAATACCACCTTTGCCAGAAACTTATTGGGACCAATGCCTACTGCGGCGAGTAAGCCCAGCTCTTTGTAAATGGCGCGCTTGATCATCATGGCAATATCCCGTGCGGTGGCTGGAATTCCTTGTTGCCCGAATAGATTTTCGGCTCCGGTTACATTGATCCAAGCTTCGTCAATGGAATAGATTTGGATAGCTTCAAGTGGAGCAAAGCGATGGTAGATATGAGTCACCTGCATGGACTTTTCGAGATATAAGCCCATTCGCGCTTTGGCAATATGTATGCGGTCATCTGGAGGGATTTGATACAGTCGGCTTCCAGTTTGAATCCCATAGCGTTCCTTTAGCGCAGGGGAAGCTGCCAATACCACGCCGCCGCGCCTAGTAATGTCACCAACTACGGCAACCATATCGTGAAGTGGATCAAGCCCCATTTCGACGGCTTCGACAGAGGCATAAAATGATTTCAGATCTACGCAGAGAATCTTGTAGTGGGGAAGCTTAGAATAGTCGATCTGCATGATGATCACTCCTGTAAGAACATTTGTTCCTATTTTAACACGAGATATGTAATTTGTAATTTAGTGATTTAGGTGTTCAAATGGCTGGACGGTTGGTTGTATGAAGCACGATGTGCAATTTCGGAATAAATATGAGTTCGTTGGTAATAAGAATGGGAAATAGATAATGGTAATGGAGGAGATAAGAGAAATAAGGAGAAGAGCGAGTGATTAATTTTTATTGAAAAAGTTATTAGCTGTACATGATTGGAAAAGAGGATATAGTATGAAATAGGAGACTTTGTAGTGAGTTATGTAAAAAAGAGAGGAAAACAATGATGACGACATAGCCATGCAGACGATTCCGAATCCTTGAAATGGTCGATAGATAGCTTGTAGAGGAGATAGAATCATGAATATAAAGCAAATCATTGATGATTGGGACCCTATTGAACTGTTTCCCTATGCACCAGATGATGAGTATGAAGTAGAAATAAAATTGATTGAGAATTATCTTTGTAGTCATGACAAGCTTAATGAAGATCATATAGCTCGTGAAATCGTTCATGTGTTTCGCACAAGATTCGGCAACATATTTACAGCTAGTGAAATGACTTGCTTACAGATTGCCAGAACAATCCTTAACAGCTGTAGATAATTAGGAAAATTCGAAAGAATCATCTACAAAAGATAGCTAGGCGTGAGTATACATAAAGATTTAGCGTGAAATGAAAATAGCTAGAAGGAAATTGCATTCCCCCTAGCTATTTTGTCGAAGTAGAAAAAGAATATAATTTTACTGCCCATATCCATCTGTATTGCCTTTATATTTTGCATAAGCGCCATACAGAATGAAAACAATGCCTAACGCTGTATAGGTATAACGGATTCGTACCCACTCAATCCAGTCATTACCGTTTACCAAAAACCAAGCAGCAGCAATAATCACAATAATGATGGTTGCATGTTGAACCAAATGATGTTCTGGACCCTGAGAAGAAGCGCGATATGCAATAAATGCTACGGAAATCATCATCAATGCCATGACGATATAAATGATCAATTAGCACAACTCCTTTCCAACGTATGGTTTGAGTTGGTGTCTATTATAGTTCATATCGTAGTTGGAAGCGAATTACAGCTGATGAATATGTATAAGAAGGTATATGATGTTTGATAAAAAAGCATGTGGAGGATGAATGTATGTTCACAATTATTTTGGAGTCTGTCGATTCTAAGCGATTAGATAGTATAGAAAGAGAAGGGAATGAGAACTATTTACCACAGGATGATCAGCAAGAATTTAAAATGCTAGGGGATTTAGCAACTTGTACTTACGATGTATTTGGAAGTTCAAATATGAATAACCTCATATCTGAACTTGAAATGTTAAAAGAACGCTTAACTGATTTTGAGAAAATAGATCATATTGACGAGATTATACAATTGGCTAAAAAATGCAAGAAGATACCACTAAGTAGATTAATCTTTACTCCTTTTGAGAGATAAATATCAAATGTTTCTTGATTGAAATGCAAAATAATAAAGAAGATAAGTTAAAAATCGAAAATTAAAATGAAGCCAAATTTTATAAGGGTAAAGCTTATAACGGAATACGAAATATGAAATCGGACTTTACTAGAGGAAATGGTAAAAGCACCTTAAAAAATATTTTGATGATCATGCGAGTGATTTTGGTTACCCTAGTAAAACAGAATATTTAAATGGTGCAAGAAATTTTTTTGAGAAGGTTCCTACTTCAACTACTCAATCATTTGTGTCAAATGAAGGAACTTATTTTAAGCCAAAAGTATTAAATTATTGGCAAAACGAAATCAATACATATGCCTAAATGAGGGAGGAAATTAACCTATGAGAAGAATCCAATGCCCTTGTTGTAAATATTTCACCATTGAAAGTGATGATGAAGTTATTGTAGATATTTGTGATGTGTGTTTTTGGCAATTTGATTTTACAGCTCATTTGAAACCTGACCAAGAAAGTGGTGCTAATAAAATATCATTAAATCAAGCTATTGAGAATTACAAGAGATTTAGTGTTAGCAAGCCTCAACGTAAGCATTTAGTTAGGGCTCCGTTAAAAGAAGAACTACCTGAAAATAATTTTAGTACAGATTGAATAAAAATAACCTTGCTATTTGAATGCGCTACCCTAGGGTAGTGATTGGAATAAGGATATGCTGTTGTATAAAAAGCAAAATTGTTTGCCGTTTAATATAGGGAAGTTTAATTGTATTCTCTATATGTTTTTCTTCGATTAAAGTACAAGTGAATATTAAAAAGAAGATTGCCATTGCTGTTAAGTTTCATATGCTGAAATGAGAGCTGTTTTGCCTGAAGGTAATAATTTAATTGTTACACATATAGGAGATATATAGAAAGTTACAGGAGGACAAATAAAAAATGTAATTAAAATAGTACAGCAGAATTGAAGGTCGATTTGGAAGCTATACAATATAAAAAGCAGGAAATGTTGATAAAGTATGGTTATGTGAATAGAACGTCTAATTAAAATAGTAGGAGGGAAATAGCATATTGAAAAACAAAAAAGAATTAGAGTATAAATGGGACTTTGCTAAAACATTAGAGTATACTTCTGGATTGATTATTGATGATGTCAAAACTGAAGATGTTTTGAAATGGATGGATGACGAACGTTATAAAAAAGCTCGTGATGAAATGAACAAAGGAACGATTGAAGATTTGATTGTGGAATTTGTGGAGATGATGTGGAGTATAGAGTTAGATTATTTAGAACTAAAGGAAATATTAAGATTGGATTATCATACAACAATGGATAACAAAAATATCATAGTTGAAGGAGAAATTGACCAAGATAATATTCATAAGTTGAGAAAAGTAAAATTAATATTAGATAAAAAAACAAAGTATATTCAAAATCTAGTTTTATTCGTTTCTGAGCAGCCTTCATTAAAAATTTTAATGGGAAAACTTCAATCATTACTAAAAGAATTGAATTTTATAGAAAAAGATAATCGTATTTGCATAAAGTTTGATAATGGGAAATCAATTATAATTGAATGATGCCAATAAACTTCAAATTAGTCTGAACTGTATTAAAAAGAACCTTGTACAAGCAATAATGCTAAGATCCTTTATAATATAATCAATGCTGAATTGCTAGCATATCCATTCAGAAAATGAAATTTTAATATGATAATTTGTTCTATTTCTTTTATTTAACTTTCACTCTAATTTGCGAAGATTCTTTTTTTGTCTATATTCGGTATATTACCAATAACAACACCAAGAAAAATCACACAAGTACGAATTCATACAAGGTAATTACAAATACACTAATAATCTGATTCACCAAAAGTCCTCGTATCCCTATAATACGCCCATAACTCAGTCAACTGTATGGCATGAGGTAGCGAACGAAGGATTAACCAAAGTCGAATGTGAAGTCAGGGTGATGTTATACAGGTCATCAGTGTAGATGGTACTATCGCTAATAATTACCGATACGATCAGTGGAAAAATCTGACGAGGCAGAAGAAAATGATAGCCAATAAGTTTAAATATGCTGGTGAAACGTATGATACGTAGAACAGGAGACTGCATTACCAAAATACCAATACAGACAATCGCACTATCCGTCTAAACAACATCAAGCAAATCTTTTACAAGTATGGTCGCTTTCAAAAATAGTTACCCATCACAATGAACTGATTCAAGAAATTTACACTTACGATTGGCAGGCAGCATCCTAAGCTATACTGATCTGAAAGGCAAATAGAACCAAGGATATGAAGAAATTCTCTACAAGTAATCTTCCAAAAGCTTCGTAAAATTAATTGATAAAGGGTGAAAAGATATTGCTCTACATAGAATGAAAATTATGGAGATTATATCAATCCTAAAATAAAATGAGAATGAGGTTTGATCTTGAGAAACCGGTGCAAATGATCTTGATGCTAATGGTAACCCTGTTGCAAAAAGTTCAAAAGCATCTCATATCAAACTATAGGAGGAGATTGATATGAAACCGAATGAGCTATTAACAACTTATAATTTGCATGACAGTGTTAGAGAAGATATCAGGTATGTATCAGACAGAAACGAAGTTTTGATTAGAATGGAGCTATGTCAGTGGAAGCAAACCAATTACGATGAATCTAAACCTGAAATGAAAGAAGGAGCATTACTTTTTACACAGGTAGAGTTATTCAAGATCGAACCCTCTTCCTTTCAGATAAATAGTAATGAGATTCTTGAGATAAAACTTAATAACGAGAACAAAAAATTGGAATTTATTTTAACGGGTATCGACGATATTGGTAAGGTAAGCATTGTATCAAACGATATTGATTGGAAAGAAATGAATGAAGGCTAATGTGTTATAACTAATATACATTGTGTTGGTGATATTCAAAGTATCAATAACTATGTATTTAGAATAAACGCAAATAATTCGACGTTAAGAGTAGTACAAAACCAGATTAATTAACTTAAAATTAAGTATCCGAGCTATCATTTTTCTGCTCAGTTTGGAGGTTCTTGATGTCAGTCAGTGTATTTAGAATAAATAAAGAAGATGATTCGTTTGAGTTAGATTTTGGAATACCAGTCGCACGAGAAGAGTTTTTTACAAAGTTCTGGCAACCTGCAATGAATGAATTGGGAATTATACACATAAAAAATGGAACAGAGCTAAAAAAAGAGCAACTGCAACCTATTCTTAATGAATTAGAAAAATTGAGACATTGGGCAGAATCTAATTTACAGAACAATGATCTAAATTATATGGTTTCTAGAATCGATTTGCTTATGAGAAAGTTACCCGGAGCATTTAAAACAGATCACACTACTTTATGGATGGGATAGTTCCAATAGAGAAGATTCTACTACTCAGAATAGAACAGAAATTAAACCAATCATAGATCGGTTTCCAAAATTAAAAAAAGTAAATAAGGTGTACTGGAAATCAGAGATGATTGGTAATACAAACTTTGGACCCTCTTCGTATAGCCTGAAAGGATATGTCTATCTTGATAAAGATGTAGCTAAAAGATTTGTGGAAATATACAATTGGAATAAAGTGGATATCAGTCCTTCTATACAGTTAGATAATAATGAGACTAATCGTACTTGGGTATTCAGTAAAGAGTTTAATGAATATATAAAATCATCTGATTATGTTGGGGATTTTTATTTTGATATTAATAATAGATTGATCTATTTTGAAGTAGAAAGATAATTTATGTACTGTGATACTACTTAAAAATACGGAAATATATATTCCCAGTTTATTAAAAATCTTTATTACATTGACTCGTTGATAGACTTGGAATGGTTACATAGTGATTTATTGAATCAGAATAACGCGTATAAAATATTATAACAATAACGATACTAGAATGAGAAATCAGATATCAACTTGAAACCAATGGGTGATTAATTTGCATAAGTACGAAATTACAAAATATGATCCAAATTTACGCGATGAAAAAAGAAGATGTTTTAAAGAGGATTGGACTGCAATCAGTGATATCGGCAAGTCATTTGAAGGTAAACTACTAACGATTGACAGCTATAAGCAAATTGAAGACTGTTATATTAAAGCCATAATTATGGTAATGGAGTATTTACAAATCCCTTTCTTGTCAGTCAATCACGTTGTATGGAGTTTCTCATACGAAAAATTTAGGGACTTGAGAAGAGATTGTGAACTTTATTCTCAATATATAATGGAAATGTACAATAGTATTAAAGACGGCTATAAACTAGATTTAGCGCAAGTAGACTCTTTTTGTAGATTATTATTATGTGAAGATGTTGGTTCGGATGTCTTTTACCCTAGAAGAATGAAGGTTTTTATTGGATACGACTATCTAATGGGAATTCATGTTTCAAAATCAATAGATACATTAATTACGTCCATCGAACAATTAGGTCTATTCGTTGAAAAGTATTGATGAATAAAAACCTTGAGGATCATATATCCTCAAGGTTTTCTTTTAAATATTCTAAAAATAATCGGTATCTAAACTAAAAGCATGTAGCTGCAAAGTAGAATGAAGGTAGGTTGTGAGATGAATCGCTTAATAGTAGAGAGAATAAAGTAAAAAATAGCACAGGACATAAAGCTGAATAAAGGTATCAACAGAGGAGTGTATATATGCAGAATTTTTTTACGGAATTAATTGAAAAGGTAGATTATGATCTCATTCCAGGTTTATCATCTGAAATGCGAGATTGTCTAGCTTATGAAGACAAGGTTTTGGACTTTCAAATTGCTACTTCGAAAGATAAAGTATACCATTTGCATGTTAAGTTACATGAATATACTTTATCTAATGCTAAAAGTGTATTTTCTTCCTTATTACAATTTATTCAATATAATTCCACTTTTTATATAAGGCGGGATACTGAGCATAATACAGAATATTTATTGTTATCACAACAGGATGATAATTTAGCTTTTTACTGTAAAATTCTATTTACATCTCATGAATAATTACTAGAATAAGACTTTGAAAATGAAAATGATCAAGGTCTTATATCGATATGTAACCACTCAACAATCGACCTTTCACATTCATTCGCGAAGGTCCTTTTTTCTTTCCCCTTACATTCGGTTGTATTATTAACAATAACAAATCCAAAAAAAATTATGCATGCGCGAATTCATCGAAGGCGACCACAAACATATTAACAACCTGCTCTACGAAAAGTCCTCGTATCTCTACAACACCCCGTAACTAAATCACTTGTATAGCATGAGGTACCGAAGTAATAACCAAAGTCAAACTTGAAGTCATGGCGACGTTGCTGGAATGTAAGCAGCACACAATAAGGCTGTAGAAATACGTTTTTTAAGTGGCGATTATGAAGTTGTGAATAAATGAACTATACTTCAGGAAAGTCGATTCCATATAGCACTGGGGATGGTTGAACTCATGTAGACAATACATGGAATGGATTTGTGTTTGGCTCTGTAGTAACAGGTAGAGTAGGAATTGGTAGTAAAGCTGTTACTAAAGGTGTGGCTTCTGTAGTTCAAAAGGTGTAAACAGTTCTGAAAAATTTGCTTTAGGACTCTCAGAACATTTGGACGGTTTTGCAGTAAATCAACAAGCTAAAACATGGAGAAATTTCCCCGACGAGAATTGGAAATCTACAGTAACAAATAAGTTGAATGATACAAATGTAGAAATTAAATTCAATCTTACTGGTATAGATAATCTATGGTCTGCTGTTACGCGAGCAGCTAGAGGCGGTGGAGACACAACCGATTGAGAGTTACTTCAAATCCATTTGATTAAAAAGAGGAGGATTAGCAATAGTGAAATCTTTTGGCGATAGAAAATTCAAATTATGGTATTACACTATTAGTCATGGACAACTTCTACTAAGAAGTATCAAAGATGACAACAATACAACTAATATTGATATCATGTTTTTAGATGTAGATTATATAGAATTACCTCGTTATCTTTCAGATGTAAAATTCGAAAAAGCTCAGGAAAAAGATATTAGTTATATACAACAGAAACTAGGAGATCATATATTACCTGAAAGTATTCGAATTATTATTTCTAAAAATTGTCGTTATATTATAGTGGCGAGTATAATGAAGGTTGTAGAGAATGAATTAGAAATGTTTGATTTACCATTTGATACTTTTTTTTGAATTGAATTTATATGTTTAGCAAAATTCATTCTCATATCTAATTAACAAAATTATAAAAGAGAGCTACCTAATTTGATTGGGTAGCCTTTTTAAAATAGTGGTATGAATAAATCTACTAGTATAATTAAAGAATTTGAAAGTTAAGTTGATAGTATTTTTAAATTTAATATTATGAAGATAAAATTCAGGTGCATAATTTAAAATATGTTGGTAAAACTGAGATAGGTTCGAAAGCTAATACATATAACTGGTAGGATAGATATCCCATCCATGAAGGTCTTTTTTCTTTCCTCCCACATTGGGTTATATTATTAACAACAACCCCAAGGAGGAATCACACATGCGCGAATTCATCGAAGGCAACCACAAACATACCAACAACCTGATCCATGAAAAATCCCCGTATCTCCTGCAACACGCCCATAACCCAGTCAACTGGATGGCATGGGGAACCGAAGCATTCACCAAAGCCAAACGCGAGGGCAAGCCAGTATTCCTGTCTGTCGGCTATTCCTAGCGGAGGATTACATCCACTTGCCATTGGTGTCACGTTATGGAGCGCGAGAGCTTTGAGGATGAGGAAGTTGCTGCGCTGCTGAACGAACATTATATTTCGGTCAAGGTAGACCGTGAGGAACGACCGGATATCGACAATCTATATATGTCCTACTGCCAAGCACTGACCGGACAAGGCGGTTGGCCGCTCACAGTGCTGCTGACGCCGGACCAAAAGCCATTTTATGCAGGCACGTATTTCCCCAAACAGACCAAATACGGTCGCATCGGTATGATCGACATGCTCAATCAGATTCATGATAAATGGGAGAATGAGAACGAGCGCATTCTAGAAGCGGGCAATGCGATCGTCGAGCGAATGGCAGAGCATAAGAGCGAAGCGCAGCCGGGTGAGTTTAGCGAAGAATTGATTCATCGTGGGTATCAGACGTTTGTGAGTTCGTTTGACGATGTATACGGCGGGTTTGGTGGAGCGCCGAAGTTCCCGACGCCGCATCATTTTATGTTTCTTAGTGCCTATGCACACACGTACAAGCAGCCGCAGGCGTTGGAGATGGTTAGGAAGACGCTGGATAGCATGTATCGCGGCGGTATATATGACCATATCGGTTTTGGATTTTCCCGCTATTCGACGGATGAAAAGTGGCTGGTACCGCATTTTGAGAAAATGCTGTATGACAACGCGCTATTATCCATCGCTTATCTGGATGCGTATCGGCTGACGGGGGAAACAGAGTATGCACGTATCGCGGAATCGGTCTTTACGTATGTGTTACGCGATATGACGTCGCCAGAAGGCGCATTTTATTCGGCAGAGGATGCTGATTCGGAAGGCATAGAGGGCAAGTTTTATGTGTTCGATCGGGAAGAAATCGAGGAAGTGCTTGGTTTGGAAGCTATGCACATGTATTGCAATGTGTATGATATTACGCCAGAAGGCAATTTTGAAGGTGCCAGCATCCCCAATCTGATTCCTTATTCTGCGGAGGAGATTGCGGAGCAGCGCGATCTGAATGAGCTGGCGCTGCGTACGGATTTAGAGGAAGCGCGGCAAAAGTTATTTGATTACCGCGAGCAGCGCGTACATCCATTCAAGGATGACAAAGTGCTTGTTTCGTGGAATGGCATGATGATCGCCGCGTTATCTCGTGCCAGCAAAACACTGCAAAAACCAGAATACGCGAATGCTGCTCGGCGTGCTGTGGACTTTATCTGGCAAAATATGTTCCGTGAAGATGGACGTTTGATGTCCCGCTACCGCGATGGGCATGTTGCATACCAAGCGTATTTGGATGATTATGTGTATCTAATCTGGGGCTTGCAGGAGTTGTATGAAGCGACAGGGGAAGCCATCCATTTGGAGCGTGCGATTACGCTCAAGGAACAGCTGCTGGAACTGTTCTGGGATGAAGAGCAGCATGGCTTCTATTTCTCCGGCAGCGAAGGCGAGCAATTGCTAAGTCGCACTAAAGAAATCTATGATGGCGCCATTCCATCTGGTAATGCGGTGGCAGCTTGGACCCTTGCGCGTCTATCTGCGGTAACGGGAGATGAGCAGCTGCGCGGGTATGCAGAGCAGATTCTAGATGCGTTTACAGGCACGGTCGAGCAGTATCCGGCAGGGTATTCGATGTTATTATTGGCAGGGATGCAGCTGCTGAATGGCACTGAAGAGATTGTGCTGGCTGGTAAAATCGAAGATATCGATTACCAGCATATGATTACGGAAGCGCAGAAGACGTATCGTCCATTTGCTTCCTTATTATTTAACAGTCATGGGGAAGCGGGCGAATCTCTACGGAAGCTGTTACCCCATATACAGGACATGGGCATGAAGGATGGAGCGACTGCGTATATTTGCGAAGGCTTTGTCTGTCATGAGCCGTTGACTACGCTGGAAGCACTGCGTGAACAACTGGTTGCTGGACGGCGACCGTCGTAATGGCTTGAGATAGGTAGCGATTGATGGATATACAAGCCATGTAGATAAGGTGAAAATGAGCATTGTCGGGATCATTCTAGAGATATGGAAACATTGGTGATCCATGATGATATGGAAGCAGGTATGATTATAAAAGCTATCTGCTACATCCCACAAGAACAAATGATGATATACAGAGCATAGCGGACAATATGCAGACTTCTTTTGAAGTTTATGAGGTAAGATATAATATATGATCCTACGAGGACATCTTCTAAATGGAAGATGTCCTTTTTTCTTGATGGCGATAGATCGTTGCTACTGCATAAATTGCTGAGAGTAGTTGATGATCGGAAAAAGAAGTGGAAGAAAGAAGAAAGAAGAAAGAAGAAAGAAGGGCGTAGATAGAATTCGCCCAATGAAGCAATTAACAAACGTATTTCGCCGTGCTAGAATACAAGAGGGAGGACTGAGAGATTTTACATATTTAAGGTTGTAAGCAGTATAGGGCAAACATGACAGTAAAGAGCAGTAACGCAATAGAACTTCATATTAATAGAAAGAAACATTACTCTTTGTAGTCCAGCTAACCCATGGAGTCCACATGTAGCCCAAGCAACGTAGGTAACCCATGTAATCCATCCAGATAACCCATATAGCTCAGCTAGCCCATGGGATATCCATCACCACAGCATGAACATATTACGGCTCCGTCCGCATCTCGATTGGAGCAGGTAAGAATGGAATATGAACATAAGCAGCATACAAGGACACATCAACAGCACACAGACCACCTATAATAAAGTTGACGATTACACAGTATAGGAGCAGCCATTTATGAAAACAAGTCATCAACCGCTTCAGCCAAATGTTCAAGCTAGAATCCGATCTACATCCCAATCTACATCCCAATCTACATCCCGTATATTCCCTTCGTCTCACCAGATCATCAGTTTGCCGATGCGTTATTGCCTAATGGCATTGATCACGGTATCCATTCTATTCGGAGCCGCAATCCCAGCGTCTGCCGCATCGGCAACATCGGATGCAGAGGCTGTTGATAAGGTCGACAAGGATATTGGCAAAAATATCATGTTCCCCGTTCATCAGGGTAAGCTGTATCCGTCCCGCTATTATGGGACGCCAAGTGTGCAGATGACGAATATCTGGGATCAGTTTTCCGAGATCGCGGGTTCGGATGTGAATAAGATTGTGCAATTGCGAGTGTACAACAATCTGAATGAGTCCTTCTCTGCT
The DNA here is from genome assembly GCF_040719145.1 of Paenibacillus sp. JQZ6Y-1. Classification (NCBI taxonomy): domain Bacteria; kingdom Bacillati; phylum Bacillota; class Bacilli; order Caryophanales; family Paenibacillaceae; genus Paenibacillus; species Paenibacillus kandeliae. The sequence continues at coordinate 2,215,892 of NZ_JBFDUZ010000001.1, read as the reverse complement.
TATGTGCAGCCGACAGATAATCCGAATCAATGGATTCTGGGCATCAATCTGATTGGGCTGACTGACGCCGATTGGACGACGGATACGATGGTACATGAATATGGGCATATTCTCACCCTATCCTCGTATAAGCCGCTGAACAGCTCTACCTCTCCTTGCAAAACGGTAAAATTAGACCCATATTCATGTGCTAACCCGAATTCAGATTATTACAAATACTATAAGCAATTCTGGCAAAAATACGGCAAGGATGCTCCCGAAAATGAAGGTGCCAATGAGCAGGAAGTCGCCAATTTTTACCGTAACAAAGGTGGTGCCAACACGTTCGTGACCTCCTATGCAGCGACGAATATAGCTGAGGATATGGCAGAGACATGGATGACCTTTGTGATCAATCCACTTCCGACTGGCAAAGCGCAAAGCACGGTAGATAAAAAGCTGCAATTTTTTGCGAATGATCCCAAGCTGGCTGCCCGTCGATTAGAAATCCGCCAAGTGCTGGAAATGTAGTTGTAGCATGTGATTTGTAATGTATACAATGATGGTTTATGGTCGAAACCGGATGTTTTATCGTTTATGTATGCTCTGATCCAGAGCTGCATCATTGATAAGAATTCCGGTTTTTTGCCGTTCCATTCTGCTTTTATCAATAAAAGCACTTTTATTTCCAAACATCCCTAAATTTCTATTACATAACCTCTATAAGATGTCGAAAAATATGGTATCACTATACGCTGTCCACGACGAAACGGGACATTGGCGGAGGAGAAGCTAGATGAGCAGCATACTGATTATAGACGACTCCAAGCTCAATGTGGCGTACCTGCAAAATACTTTGCATGAGGCAGGGTATGAGGATGTACGCGCTGCATATTCAGCGCAGGAGGCTTACCGGGAGCTGGGCATTGTTGATGGACAACCGTCACGAAAAAGGGCTTCCATGGATTTGATTTTGCTGGATATTGTCATGCCGGAGATTGATGGAATCGAAGTCTGTACCGTACTCAAAAGCATGGAGTTATATCAGGATATACCGATTATTTTTCTGACTGCCGACCGGGCGCATTTTAAGGAAGCGTTCAGCGCAGGTGGCATGGATTTTATTGAAAAGGGCGGTCCAGACTATGAACTGCTCGCACGTGTACAATCCGCGTTACGATTAAAAAAAGAAATAGATGAACGTAAGGACTGGGAGGAAAAGCTGCAAAAGGATCTACAGCTCGCCAAGCATCTACAGCGCAGCGTACTCAGCGCGCCGCTGTTGGAACCGGGCATCTCTATCCACAGTCGCTATATCCAGTCCGCCGAAGTATCTGGCGATATGTTTTATTGGAAAATGTTTGCGAATCGCAAATGCGGAGTGCTGCTGATCGATGTATCCGGTCACGGGATTCCGGCAGCGCTGATCAGCATGTCGATCCGTTCGCTACTAGACGGCATTGTCGGGATATACCGCCAACCACGTGATGTGTGTATGGAGCTGAATCGGCAAATGCGTTTGTTGTTTGGGAAAAATCGGCGGTCCGCTTATTTTACAGCGATCTATCTACTAATTGATCTAGATAAGCATGAACTAGAATACGTCAATGCGGGACATCCCCCCGGCTTGCTGCTAACAAAGGATCAATCGCCGATCAAATTGGTTGGAACGACGGTTCCGGTCGGCATCAAGCAGGATATGAAGATAGAGACCGCTCATATGAGCTACGACGGACCATGCCGAATTATTCTATATACGGATGGATTGGTGGAGCAACCGGGAACCTCGATTCATTTTGGGATTGATAAGCTAGAACAATATGCGCAAAGTCTGGATTATTTGGATAATGAACATTTTGTCGGCAAGCTAGAACGGCTCAACCGTCAGCGGGATGATGATATCTGTATCGTATCAATCGAATTGGATGGATAGGATAGCAGGGGAATGGAGGAGACACGAATGGAACGAAGCGTAATCTCCAAAGGGAAAACGGTAGAACAGGCTGTAAACCGTGCACTGGCATTGTTGGAAGTGAGCAAGCAGGATGTCAGTATTGAGATTATTGATGAAGAAAATAAAGGAGTACTCGGATTTCATGCTCGTCCGGCTATTGTGAAGGTAACACTCGTACGCGACGATAACGAAGCCTCTACTACTACTAACAACCATCCGAATTATACAGGTGCAGATCATCGTACGATTGCCGGAACAGAAGTGCTAGAACGTCCACTGTCACTGCCGGGCATGGATCGTGTGTCTGAACATATTTCGGGTTCTGCGCTACAGATATCTCAGCTCCAGACAAGTATGCCGTCATCGGAACCAACTGTACCAATAGAAGAGGGTAGGAACAAGGTGGGAACTGCAATAGACGATGCAAAAGCGACAGCTGCTTCGTTTGCCAACAAGCAGAATGATGATCTCAAAGCATTTGCCACCAATACCACCGATCTGCAAGGCAAAATCTGGATCGCGAACAATCAGATTCAGATTCAAACCTTCCCCGGCGGTGTGCTTCCTCGTCTGGATGCTTTTAAGTCAGGTGATATTCTGATCAATGGACAACCTTTACTCGCTGGACAGACGGCACAGGTGAGCGAGCAGGATCATATCGAGGTTATACTGACCGAGGAGTTGCGTGAGCCGGTCTGGGAAATTCAGGTTGATCCTGATGCGATGACAGCCAGACTTCAAGTGGAGCCGGGGAGCCATATTCAGCGCAATCTGCTGGATAGCCCGCCAGAAGCTCGCTTGATGCTGCGTGTGACAAATCATAAGCGGCTGATTCCGATTGAGGTGACGGCTGTACAAGAGCAGCTGAACAAGCTAGACATCAGCTATGGCGTGAATGCTCAAGCGCTGCAACTAGCTTGTGAAACAGCGGAAGCGGGTACGTTTGTGATTGCCAGTGGACGTTTGCCGATTCCGGGGATAGACGGTTCTTTTGAGTTTAAGACTGATACGGAGGCGCGCAAGGTTCAGCCGAAGGTGCGTGATGATGGAACGATTGATTATCGGGAAACACGTGAATTTCCGGCAGTGGATGAAGGTGAGGTTATTGGTATCGTATTGCCTGCTATACCGGGTACAGACGGCATGGATATTTATGGACGTAACGTTGCTGCTCCACCTGTGCGCAATGTGCAAATTATTCCGGGCAAAGATGTAGAGCTATCCACTGACCGAATGAGTGCCATTGCAATGCGACCGGGGATGCCGAGTCAGACCAAGCAAGGATACAATATTAAGCTGTCGATTGTACCGAAGCTGATGCATAGCGGCGATGTGAATCTGAGCACAGGCAATATTCATTTTCTCGGTGATGTAGAGATTAGCGGTGCGGTTCAGGATACGATGCAGGTGGAAGCCGAAGGCAATATTCATATCCGCAGTAATGTCAATATGGCACAGATTATCGCTGGACAATCACTGATTGTGAATGCCAATGTGATCAGCAGTCGCATTGTGATCGGACAAATGTATCTATTTTATGGACAGATTGCTCCGATGCTAACGTATATGGAAGAGCAGACCGAGCTGCTGAAGGCGGCGGTGCGTCAGGTGAGCAGTGCAACAGCCTTCAAGCTGAGTGATGTGGAGAATGTAGGTCTGGCTCCACTGTTTCAAGTCCTATTTCAAGGACGATTCCGCTGGATGCGTGATCATATGAATCGGATGCAGAAGATCGCTGATCAGTATAAATCGGTATTGAGTGAAGACTGGGGTCGTTATTTCAAAGAAATGCAGCGCGGCTTTTTGAGCGAGGGATCGAGTCACTTCCGCAATGCGGATGATCTGGAAGGTTTCAATCGACGCACTCGGTATTTGTATTCGGTTGTCGTGTTGCCTGCAATGGAACAGATTTTCTCACGGTTTCATTTTGTGCAAAATACGACGATCCGCTGTGGCGGTGATATTATCGTAGAAAAAGGCTGCTATAACAGCCATCTGTATTGTGAAGGTCAGCTGCAATCTGGCGGTTCATTGCGTGGCGGTACGTATTACGCAGGACAAAGTATAACGGTCGACGAAGCCGGTTCACCGGGAACAGGTACGACACTGCTGCATGTAGCAGAAGGCGGCTATGTACGTGTGAAACGTATACTTGCCGGAACAACGTTGCGGATCGGTGAGCGGATTCATCAGTTTACCGAAGATCGGGAGCATATATTTGCGCGTGTGGATCGGAATCAACATTTTGTATGGCATGAGGAGTGATTGGACATGTTCACCTATCAACTGGAAGAGAAGAACGGGCAGATTACCATATATTGCGAAGGCGATATTGATATTGATGCTGGGGAATTGATCGAGGAGCAACTAGAACCTGCGTTGCAATCTTATGGGACGGTTGTGCTGGATTTGGCACAGGTACAGTTTGTTGATTCATCGGGGATTGGTTTGCTGATTAAGCTGGTGCAGGATTTGCAGGAGCAAGAGCGGGTGGTATGGCTGGAGCATATTCAGCCGGAAGTGATGGAAGTATTTGAACTATTGCAGCTAGACGAGATTCTAGGAAAGCAAGCTTTCCGCTAACGTGAAAGAGAAAAATCTATATACCCTCCCGCTCAGTATTATTGGTATATGCAGTTTTGTTTATATGATCTGGGATATGGACGGCTTGCTATTATCCAGTACACTGCCAATTTTGCTGCTCATTGTGATTCTGGATCTGTTCCCTGTTCGCTTATTAAGCGGTGAGGAATACAGCGGCAGTCTGGCAGGGTATCTGATTTTGCTGCTAGCATACGGTCCTACCACAGCACTGGCGGGTGTTGCACTGAGTACTATCGTTAGTCACTGGCGCAAAGCGAATTTCCACTGGCGGAACATTAACGGATTCCGCGTACTGTCTGCGCAGGGGAAGTTAACCATCTGTTTATACGCTGCTCATCGTGTGATGGAGTGGATGGACAATGATAGTGGCAGTCATGTATTGCTGTATACACAGGTGGCGGTAGGTACGCTCGTTTTCAGCCTTCTATATATTGCGCTGGCAGCAGGTGTCTCGCGTACGATTAGCGGCATTCCACTGCGTAACAATCTCATGATCAAGCTCAAAGAATTGGCTGTACCGGTTGTACTGTGTACGGTGATTGTGCCGCACTTCCTGCACCATCTGTCGCTGGGGTATATGGTGTATGAGACGGTATATATTTTATTGTTTTTGCTGTTAATCGTTTTTTTCTCCTATGGGTATATTCAGCAGGTTCAGCTGCGTCGGCGAGGGACAGAGGAATTTATCCGTATTGGCGAACTACGGATTATGAATCAGGCAGAAGGGCATGGTCGCAATGTAGGTATGATTTGCGAGCAGATTCTAGAGCAGTTTGGTTATCCGAAAAAGAAACGTCCAGAGCTAGCGAATATTGCCGCCCTACATGATATAGGTAAAATGCTGTTGCCGCTTGATATTTTGACCAAGCGCGGGGCATTATCACTTAGCGAGCAGCAGGAATACGAATCTCATCCACTCAAAGGTGCCGAAATCGTCGGCAATATTACAGGTGACAAAAAAGCAGCGACTTGGATTTTGCATCATCATGAACGGTACGATGGCAAAGGCTTCCCCGATGGGCTACAGGGCGCGAATATTCCGTATGAGTCGCGGATTATCTATCTGTGCAGCCAGCTGGAATATCTGCTTCGTCAATATGCCAGTGATGAAGATGTGCTCCATCAGCTGGAAAAGATGGCGGGGAAGGAGTTGGACCCGCAGCTCGTTCGTCTCGTACATCGAGATACGATTGCTGAGCTACGACAGCATACCTTGTACAAACAAGCCGAAATGTCGGCGGAGTTGGAGTATGTGATTCGTCCAGATGAAACGATGCGCCCGGAGCTGACCAGCATTACTGGGGGAACGCGGCTGCTCAAGTATGATGAAAACGGCAAGCTATCTGGTGCTGGATTACAGGATATTCCCGAAGTTATTGTACATGCGGCAGAGGGATTGGCGGAACGTGCGCTGCTGATGGCAGAGAGCTTTTATGAAGTGCTCACCGGAGAAGACTATACGTTTGAAGCATACTTTTATCCAGAGCATACCCGGGTGATGGTCGTGCTGACTGACATTACACCAGCTCTGCAATATCGGGAAGAATTGCATTACAATACGCTAAGTTCGTACCGTGATGTCATTCGTACACTGTCTCAGAGCAAAATGGATATCTGCCTGCAACAGCAGGAGATTGAGAGTCAGCTTGGTGAGCGAGTAGCAGGCATGGACATTCGTACACGGGCAGATGTATCGACTAGCCGCACGCTAGTAGTGGAACAGGTTCCCGATCTACTCCGACAGCAATTTCCCAAAAAGCTGATGAGTATCAAGCTTGCCGTTTCCGAAGGAGTTACCAATCTGATCAAACATGCGCAGCAGGGGAAGATCGAGGTATTCCGCAAGTCGGGTAGTTTGCAAATTTATATCACCGACCATGGCTCTGGCATTCCGCTGCATGAATTGCCGAAAACCATTCTTGTTTCTGGGTACAGCAGTAAAAGCTCGTTAGGTAAAGGCTTTGCCTTGATGTATGTGTCGGCTGATCGAGTGATGCTGCATACAAGTCCAGAAGGTACGGCGATTTTGTTGGAATTTTATTTAAGTGCTGAAGAAGCTGGCTGACTGTCATGATGGCAGGCGGTCGGCTTTTTTGGTGAGATAATAACCATTTGCTGTTTAGGAGCAGTCAACCTATTCTCCTTAGAGAACGGAATTTCAGATTTTCCGATGACGGTTATCGGTTTTATCTGTTTTACGGTTGCTGCGTAATGATGTATAAATGTTAAAGTACAACAAATGATCGCTAACAGATAGCAATGTTTATGGAATACCAAGGAGAGACAGAGATGAAATCGATACGCGTATATCATGTGGATGCCTTTACAACAACCAAATTTGGTGGTAATCCAGCCGGAGTTGTACTGGATGGCGCACATTTAGATGAACAACAGATGCAACAGATTGCTAATGAATTGAATTTGTCGGAAACGGTATTTTTGCTGCCAGCAGAAGATGCAGCGGCAGATTATCGGGTCCGTTATTTTACGCCGAGCAATGAGGTGGATTTTTGCGGTCATGCGACTGTAGGGATTTCATGGATTCTGGCGACAGAGCCTGGAGTAGCGCAATTGGACGATGGCGTCAAGCTGCAAACGAATATTGGAATCATTCCGGTGCGCTGGATCAAGCAGGATGGACAAGTTACACAGGTAGAAATGACACAGGCAGCACCTGCGATCCGCCAGCCAGAGATTGATGTAGAACGACTGAGTCGCGGCATTGGTATTCCGGTTCAACAGCTAGATACGACCTATCCGATTCAATTAGGCTATACTGGTAACTGGCATTTGCTTGTACCTGTTATCCATCGTGCAGCCATTGATGAAGCAAAGCCCGATCTGAATGACTTGGCGCAATATAACCGCGAATTGGGCGTCATTACGACGCATCTGTTTACAGGTACAGCAGAGCAGCACAGCCAGATCTATACGCGTGACTTTGCACCAGCGATTGGTATTGCAGAGGACCCTGTGACTGGTTCAGCCAATGGAGCATTGATGGCGTATTTATATCTGAATGGCTTGATTGATCAGCAGCAACCATCGTTGATCGAAATTCGCCAAGGTGATATGATCGGTCGCGGCGGTACATTGTATGCGACGGTTGAGCCTACCGGAGCATCCGCAATTGTGCGTATGGCAGGCTCTGCTGTCGTATCGCTGCGCGGTGTAATGGAGCTATAAGTAACTTTTTTATCAACTTTCTATAAAAGAGTGTAACCGATCCATTTCTACTGATCACCAATCCACTCATCTGCATACGTATAGCAAAAGGACAAGGCATACCAACCTTGTCCTTTTTTTTGCGATATTCCTAAAATATCTTAACGGCTAACTGAATCGCTATTACATCTTTTGCACATTTTGACGAAAAAGAGGTATACCTTTTCATTTTCAGGAGGAATACCCGATGAGCAGCATACTGATAGTGGATGATTCCAAGTTAAACCTTGCTTTTATTGAAAATATACTGAAAACAGCTGGTTATGAAGATGTGATTACTGCTGGCTCGGCACAGGAAGCATATCAATTGCTAGGTGTGTATGACGGTCAAGCACCGCGTAAGCCAGCTTCGATTGATCTGATTTTGCTCGATATCGTTATGCCCGAAGTCGATGGCATTGCAGCATGTAAGCTGATTAAGTCGATGCCCGTGTATCAGGATTTGCCGATTATTTTCCTGACTGCGGATCGAGTGCATTTTAAAGAAGCCTTTAATGCAGGTGGCATGGACTTTATCGAAAAGGGCGGTCCAGAATACGAGCTGCTGGCACGCGTACAATCTGCGCTTCGTTTGAAAAAGGAAACCGATGCACGTAAAGAGTGGGAGTCCCGTATGCAAAAGGATCTTCAGCTCGCCCGTCACTTGCAAAACAGCGTGCTTACTCCATCATTGACAGAACCTGGTATCAATATCCGTAGTAGCTATATTCAATCGTCTGATGTATCTGGCGATATGTTTTACTGGAAAAACTTTAACGAGAAGCAATATGGTGTGCTGCTGATCGACGTATCCGGTAGCGGCATCTCGGCGGCACTGATTAGCATGTCGATTCGTTCCTTGCTCGATGGCATCGTTGGCATTTATCGTCGTCCGAAGGAAGTCTGCGCTGAGTTGAATCGGCAAATGCGCACATTGTTTGGCAAAATGCGTCGTGCCGTTTATTTTACCGCCATCTATATGATGGTCGATCTAGAGCAGAAGCAGATTGAATACTTCAACGCTGGTCATGCGCAAGGCTTGCTACTAGCTGAGGGCAAAGATCCGGTACGTCTGACAGTAACAACGGAGCCGATCGGTATGAAGCATGATATGAGCACCGATACGCATGTTGTAGAATATGAGGACGCTGCACGCATCGTACTATATACGAACGGTCTGATTACTCGTCCAGGTACAAATCCGAAGTCGGTCATTGACGAATTGGAACAATACGCGCAAAGTCTGCTGTATCAGGACAATGAAGCATTTCTTGCCAAACTGACCCGCTTGCATCGTCAGCAGGAGGATGTATGTATTGTGTCGGTCAACTTGCAGCAGCTGCCGAGTGACTCGGCTCAATAAGTGAACGAACCTGTAGACTAGATAAATAAAACGACGGGATGGAGCGAATTTGCACCATACCGTCGTTTTGTTATGAGTAGAGGTAGATTTGTACAGAACACCATATCTCTGTACCTGTCTTGATCATTGTCATTTTGGTTAGTGGTATCTGAAACATTCAACCCAATCCCAACCACATAGCATATTACAAAAGCACCTCTTTAGCTTGACCCACTGGAACGGCTGCATTCGGCTGTGAATCGGGCTGTGGTGCTATCACGCTAAGCAGTTCCACCTGTTCCTCTACTACACCCTGCTGCAATGGCAGCACATCCGCATAATCAAATGTGTTCGTTACAATAATCGGCGTAACCGTTGGACACCCGGCATCTCGAATTTGCTGCAAATCCATTTCCAATAGCAGTTGACCCGCTTTAACGACATCACCCTCCTGCACATGCAGTGTGAATGGCTTGCCTTCCAAACGAACTGTATCAATACCAACGTGAACCAGAATCTCTACCCCGTGATCAGACACGATCGCCAGTGCATGTTTCTTTTTAAAAGCGACCGTGATTGTACCGTTGAAGGGAGACACGACCCGTCCATTAGAAGGCTCAATCGCAATACCTTTACCCATCGCTTCCGAAGCAAATGCAGGATCAGGTACTTCCGTTAGTGGAATCACATGACCAGCAACCGGGTTCAGAACTTTTTCGTTCACTTTAGCCGTTGTGTTTGGAGTTGAAGCAGGTGTTGCTTCGACTGGCGTTTCTTCAACCGGATCTTTGAAGCCCATCACATACGTCAAGGTTGCGGAAATAAGGAACGAAGCGATAATCCCCATAATCAAGCCAGGGAAGCCTTGACCACCTGGTCCGTAAAAGATAGGCAGCGTCAGCAATCCGGGTGCGCCGGAAGCAAAGGCTTGCGTACCAGCCTGACCGATAATCGCACCGCCGACTGCACCGCCGATAATACCAGCAATAAATGGACGCTTGAGCGGCAATGTTACTCCGTATACCGCTGGCTCGGTAATACCGAACAAAGCGGAGAGAGTGGCAGAGCCAGCGAGTGTTTTGAGTTTTTTATTTTTCGTTTTCAGCATAACGCCGAAGGCTGCACCAGTCTGGGCAAATACAGAAGCTGCTGCCGCAGGCTTGATGCCGTCGCGACCGTGTACCGCGATATTGTTGATAAAGATCGGCACCAGACCCCAGTGTACACCGAAGATCACGAACAGCTGCCAGCAAGCACCCATAATGGCTCCAGCGATCAAAGGGCTAAAGCCGAAGGCAGCAACCAGCGAGGTGGCAATCACGTTACCAACATACACGCCAAATGGACCAAATACGATCAACGTCAGCGGCACCATCACTACGAGCGAGATGAGTGGAGTGACGAAGTTTTTGACACTTTCATGAATATGACGGTTACAGAACTTCTCAAGCTTGCTCATAACAATGACTGCCAAGATGATTGGAATGACAGTGGAGGAGTAGCTCATCATAATAACCGGAATTCCGAAAAAGCTTGTCTCTGTGCCTGCTGTCTTCAATTCAATAATGGACGGATAGACGAGCGCTCCGGCTACCGTCAGTGCAGTAAACGTATTGCCGCCAAATTTGCGAGCCGTTGTTACTGCCAGCAGCAGTGGCAGGAAATAAAACAAACTGTCTGCGGTCGCCATCAAGATGATGTACGTGGTTTCCTTCGTGTCCAGCCATCCAGCATTGCTAGCAATAAGCAGTAGCCCTTTCAGAATACCTGCACCTGCCATCACACCAAGCAGTGGGGCGAAGATACTGGAGATCACATCCACAATGCTGCCGAAGCCTTTTTTGGCAGTTGCGGTTTTATCTTCTTTTTTGTCATCATTCAGAATTCCCGATACACGACCAATCGCCTCGTATACCTCTGGGACTGTATTGCCGATCACGACCTGAAATTGACCCCCGCTTTCCTTGACTGTGATGACACCATCGGTTTTCTCCAAGCCGACTTTGTCTGCTTTGGACTGATCCTTGAGTGTAAAACGAAGCCGTGTTGCACAGTGAACGAGCGACGATACATTGCGCTCTCCGCCGACGCCTTTCAGTATTTCTTTTGCCAGATTTTCGTAATTCATACTCCATACCTCCATTTTTTGGCAATAAAAAACCTGAGCCATGACAAACGGAGGACAACGTAACGAAATAACGTCCTTGCCGTTTAGCATGACCCAGGTTTTGCCTGCTCAACCAGTAACAATCCGAGTCGGGTTATATGTGATTTATACTTTTAAGATATAACGCTTTCATGCTTTTGTCAACGCATACATTTTAAAATCCACGTTTAAAGTATACTGCTTGTATTCTCTTATGTTCTTGTATACATATGATGAATGCCAGCAATGGTGATCTAGTATAGGGTAGAAGATTAATTGACCGTTAATTACGGCTAACAATGCGCTGAATATGCACGGTCAGATAGAGCATTTCCTCATTCGTCAGCTCGTGCTCATATTCCTTTTGCACGAATAGTCGAATCTTTTCTGTACATGCTGCTGCATCTCGATGCTGTTCCTTGATCATCCCATACAAATGATCGTAGTTATTGTCATAATGCGTCTTATGCATAATCCGTTGAGCGAAAAACTTGAGATGGGTGATAAAGCGAAAATAATTCAATGAATCCTCTTCAAACTCTGTTTTAAAATGGTATTTGACGATATTGATGATGCTATGCATAAAGCGTGTAATATTCATTGTCGTGCGAACATCCTCATTCATCTCGGCATTGATGATATGTATAGCAATAAATGCCGCTTCATCTTCTGGCAGCTCAATCTGCATTTTGTCCTTGATCTGCTCCAACATTCGCAAACCGATGCCAAACTCCTCACGATACAGCTGCTTGATCTCCCATAGCAGCACATTTCTAATCTCTAGACCTTGCTGATGCCGTTCAATGGCAAAATTCATATGATCAGTGAGCGAGACATAGATATTCTCATTGAGCGTCTTGCCGAGGATCTGACGACTGTAGGAAATGATCTCCTCCACGATAACAATCAGCTCAATCGGAACTTCACGCAGCAGCATTTTGAAGTTATCGGAAGCCTTTTTATTTTTCAGGGCAAATACTTTCTGGATATTACGTTGTTCCACCTCATCGCCGGGCTTTTTTTTAAAAGCGATGCCCCGACCCATCACAACCAACTCTGTGCCATCTGCTTGAAAGACGCTGATTACGTTATTGTTGATCACCTTTGCAATTTTCATATCGATCCCCCGATCTACATACCTGACAAGCTTATTATGCACAACAAAACCTATCATGCACAATATAACCTGCGTTTTACGCGATTGCGTCGCATCGTTCATCTGTTCCTTGTTCCAATACAAAAAAACCGAAGCACGACAAAATAGGAGAGACGGAATAGTCTTCCTTTATTTGGCGGCTTAGGTTTTGCCTGCAGACCAGTAACAATCCTAATCCAGTATGAACAATGATGTTATTTATAATGTTAGGTTTAGTGTAGCCGCAACGTCTTCTCCTGTCAACGCTTCCATGACGTAAAAAAGAATCAGAATATGCGCTTACAGCCCTATAGACTGTTCGCACATTCTGATTCGACTTTGTTGCCTATAGGAATACTTACAGTCCCAGATCGCTACCACGACTAGCAATCACTTTTTTGTACCAGTCAAAGCTTTTCTTTTTGCTACGTGCGAGTGTTCCGTTGCCTTCGTTGTCGCGATCCACATAAATATAACCATAACGTTTACGCATCTCACCCGACGATGCGCTGACAATATCAATCGGTCCCCAGCTCGTATAGCCGATAATTGGAACACCATCTTGTATTGCTTCGCCCATTTCGGCAATATGACGCTGTAAATAATCAATTCGATAATCGTCGTTTACATCGCCGTCTTGTTCCGGCTGATCGGCTGCCCCTAGACCATTTTCCACTACAAACAACGGTTTTTGATACCGATCATGCAGCTGGTTGGCAGTAATGCGGAAGCCTTTCGGATCGATTGTCCAGCCCCATTCCGATTTTTCTAAATAAGGGTTAGCAACCGAGCCAAATACATTGCCAGAGGTCATGTTTTTGATCACTTCTGGATCTGTACTTGTTGTGCGACTGGAATAATAGCTAAAGCCAATATAATCGACTGTATGCTGTTTGAGCAATTCAGCATCGCCATCCTGCATCTCAATATGCAGATTATGATCGCGGAAGAAGCGATGTGCATAACCTGGATATTCCCCGCGTGACTGCACATCGATAAAGAAGTACGATTCGCGGTCCTTTTCCATACCTTGATAAATATCCTCTGGATTACAGGTATACGGGTAAAAGCTACCCGCTGCCAGCATACAGCCGATCTGACCGTTTGGAATCAGCTCATGACATGCTTTGACTGCCAGTGCGCTAGCAACCAGCTGATGATGCGCCGCCTGATACTGAATCTGTTTTACATTATCGCCTTCACCGAATGTCAAGCCTGCACCGAGAAACGGCAGATGCAGCAGCATATTGATCTCGTTAAAGGTCATCCAGTATTTAACCTTGTCTTTATAGCGTTCCAACACCGTACGAGAATACGTTTCAAACAGACCTACCAGCTCACGACTGCGCCAGCTGCCATATTTCTCGATCAATGCTACCGGAACATCAAAATGCGCTAGCGTAACAATCGGCTCAATGCCATTGCGCAGCAATTCGTCAAACAGATCATCGTAAAATTGCAATCCTTGCTCATTCGGTTGTGCATCCTCACCTGTTGGATAGATCCGTGCCCAAGAGATGGAGATCCGAAGTGATTTGAAGCCCATTTCCGCAAACAGGGCAATATCTTCTTTGTAACGGTGGTAGAAATCAATCGCCTCGTGTGATGGATAAAATTCACCTTCCAGCGGAGTCAAGCCCGGCACATAGCCTTTCATAATATCGCGGCGCTTGTCACCCGTAGGAAGCAGATCAACGAGTGTTAAGCCTTTGCCACCGTCAAGGTAAGCACCTTCTGCCTGATTCGCGGCAATGGCGCCACCCCACAAAAAGTTTTCGGGAAATGTAAAATTGGACATGGTAAATCTCCTTCCGTAGTGAATGAGTGAGAGTCGAAGGGAGGAGGGGGAGAAAAAAAGAAAACCTGAACAAGATCGGCGCATGATAGCTCATTGGCTGCCGATTTTGTTCAGGTTATGCCCCGCAGGTAACATCCCTAAAGTGAATGTATTTGTCACTAAAACTCTAACAAGCGACGAGTGTCTTGTCAACAAGAATACATAAACACCAAAAACCCTGTCTCCATCGCAGGTGTCTGCAATAGGACAGGGTTTGTTTTCAGTCGTTAGTACGTCCAGTGATTAGATAACGGATACGATACAAGCAGGATCTAATAGTCTGCACAGGTATCGATCCATAATCAGGACGGATCGTGCATCAATCACGAATGATTGCCTGAATCTCCTCGGCATCTTCATTCAAAATCAATTCCACCTGTTCACGAAATACTCTCGCATTGTATTCGGAAAACATGTAACGCAGAATGGCTTCGTAGAGATTACTTTCGATCAGGTACTGGCTGCGTCCCAGTGACCAGACTTCCGCAGTATAGCCGGTATCTTCTTCCCATGCCAGTTGAACCGTCACGTCCGTAGGCTTGATGCCTTTACGTTCAGCGATGTTCAAGCATACTGCATTAATAATCTCGTCCATGCTCAGCGTCATTGCCATTATCGTCTGTCGTAAGGGTCAGCTGGTTTTTTACGCTGACGAATCATACGATAAATGCCGCGAGCTGCAATAAAGAGTACATAAATAGCTGCCAGGTTTACGAGCAGACCAAGGAAATCGCCCATAAAGCCCATATTTGCAAACATGCCGCCAAACAGCATGCCTGCCAGACCGCCGACCATCAGACCGGTAAAGAAGCTACCGCCACTGAAAAATCCACGTTTGCCAGTAGTTCCGGCTGTCGAGCTGTTGTTAGCACCGGAACGGTTTGTACTGTTCACGCTGCCGCTGTTATTGTCCGCACGGTTCGGTGTGGTTGTGTACGATTTAGGCTGAGATTTGAATCCGCCGCCACCGCGTCTTGCATCCGCATCACTGGCAACGCCAAGCGAAGCGAAAAATAACGTAAATGCCATGAAGACCATAAGCACTTTTTTCATTATCTGTATGCTCCCTCTGGTAAGTTGAATTTTTGGTGCTTCTAATGGTATACGAACAGGAAGCCTAGGCGTTTCAATCTTTTCTTATAAATAAAGCCAATTAATGGTGTTGAGGTTCCGTTGTTGCTTCGGATGGAGTTGAATGTTTGAGCGTATCAATAACCCAGGTTGTCCATTCCATGTTCGAACGGGCTGTACCAAGCGCTTTTTGACGAAGAATGTACAGTCCAAAATCAGGAGAACCGAAATGATGGCTCTCGTCCGCCATTTTGTGAATCGCCTGCTCAAAATAGTGAATTTGTTCCTGATAGAAAATGGAACGCTTACGGAATAGCGAGATAGCGGTATCGCGATCCGTGATCCACAGACAGAATGCTTTCAGTACAAGTTCATCGCGTGTAACCGGTTCTCCGGCGGGCAGTTGAATCCATTCCTGAAGCTTTTGTTCACCTGTCGGGGTGATAGCATAAATCTTTTTGTCCGGCTTATCCGTTTGTTTGACCCATTCGGCAGTGAGCAATTCTTGCTCCTCCATACGGGACAACAGTGGGTAAATTTGACTATGCTTAGCCTGCCAGAAAGGCTGGATTCTGAGCATCAGGTCATAACCGGAAGAACGCTTGCGGGCAAGCAATGCAAGTAAACCATACGATAGCGTATTCATAAGGCAGTCTCTCCTATCTATCAAGCAACAAATCGGCCGATTTAAGATAAAGTGTACACTACAACTGTATGCTTTCGCAAGAAAGGTGCCGACAAAATACGGGAAAGTACACAAAAATAAAGGGAAATAGACAAACAATTTTCATAATTACAGATCAAAAGTCACAACGAATGTAAGCTGTTCAACTGTGCACCCGTACAGAAATAAACTCCAGCAGGTAAAAGGATCGGCCAATCCGCTGCATGGTTGTTACGGGCGTTATGCTTCAGCTGACAGCCACATATCTATAAAACGGCTGCTGAGAGTAAATAAACGATACACAATATATAATACGTAAACATTCTTAAAAAGATTCAAAAATGTGTATGGTTTTTATGTATTTTTTTATAAAGACCGAACAGCCTAGTTCGCAGATAAAATAAAAAGGACACGAAGCATGCTTCGTGTCCTGGCGGTATGGGCGGCTTCTTCCGTAATGAAGATTATGTAGGAAGCCGTTAAATCCGTCCGCTAAATGGAAGTTTCTTGCTGGGCGTACCCGTTCACAAGCAATTCCAATTGACCTGTCGAGGGATCAATGATCATGCCGTGCACTGGTACATGGGGGGGAAGTAATGGATGATTCTTAATGATATCCACGCTATTGATTACCCCGTTCTTTTCGTTACCAAACCCTTGCAACCAACTTTTTAAATCAATTCCAGAATGTTCTAAAGTTGACAGTACAGTTGGAGAAACGCCGCGCTCTTTGATCTCATTAATCATATGATCAGCATTCAGTGCAGCCATGCCACAACCATAGTGACCGCATACGATAACTTCTTCCGCTTGCAGTTCATACAATGCAACCAGTACGCTACGCATAACACTACCGTACGGGTGGGAAATAACTGCACCGGCATTTTTGATGATTTTAGCATCGCCGTTACGAATATTCATCGCGCGTGGCAGCAGCTCGGTGAGACGGGTATCCATACACGTAACGATGACAAGCTTTTTATCTGGAAACGGACTAGAACTGTACTCCTCGTATTGTTTGCTGGATACAAACTCTTCGTTAAACTGCATGATTTTTGACAATGAATCCATGTGATCTCCTCCTAAACAATGCGAATCTAATTGTATTTATATTCACTTTTGTTGATATTTATTCACAGTAGTCAGAAGAATGAATAAATACCCAAAGTGAACATGTAAAATCTAATATTCTTCTGCATAGTCATGAAACCGACAGCTCCATCTTGACGGCTAAAGAATAGTGTATGTAACATTGATTATAATGTGCGCCAAACAGATCATCAAGCAGGAACCATGATTTGCTGCTCAAAATCTTGTTGTTTGTGTAAGAGTTGAGCATAATGAATGTGCAGCAGGATTACGTTGCATCCTATCCCATCTACAAAAGGAGACCTTGGTTATGGATCAAAATGTACAACAGGTACTAGAATCGTTCCAGCAGCTTGTCCGCAAAATCAGTAGTTACAATGAAGCTCTCGCTCTACTAGGCTGGGATTTGCGTACTGGTGCGCCGCGTAAAGGCGCTGAGATGCGTGCGAATACGATCGGCGTGCTTGCTACGGAAGCATTTAAGCTGTCGATCTCAGATGAGATGGGCGAATATGTGGAATTTTTGTCCCGTACCGAAATATCCGAGCAGCTGAGCGATAATGATCGTCGTTCGGTCAAGGAATGCAAGGATGAGTATGATCGCAATCGCCAAATTCCACCAGAACGTTTTCAAAAGTATGCTAGTCTAACGACGCATGCGCAAACAGTGTGGGAAGACGCCAAGCATAATAATGATTTCGAAGGCTTTGCACCACTGCTAACTGAGATCGTGGATATGAAGCGTGAATTTATCGGTTATTGGGGTGCCAAAGATACGCGGTATGATACCCTGCTGGATATGTTTGAGCCAGATATGGCAGTATCCAAGCTAGATGCAGTATTTGATCGTTTGAAGTCACGTCTGGTGCCTTTGCTGCAAAAGATTCAGCAGTCTGGTTATACGCCGGAACATGATTTCCTCAAGCAACATTATGATCTGCAAAAGCAAGAAGAGATCAGTCACTTTTTGCTCAAAGAAATGGGTTATGACTTTGATGCTGGTCGTCTGGATGAGAGCGAGCATCCGTTTGCGACTGGGCTGAATCCCGGCGATGTACGTATTACGACGCACTATTACGGGGATGATCTGCTCAGCGCGATTTTTAGTTCACTGCATGAGGGTGGACATGCGCTGTATGAGCAGAACATTTCTACCGATCTGGTCGGTACACCACTTGCTACGGGTACATCCATGGGGATTCATGAATCGCAATCCCGTTTTTGGGAGAATGTTGTTGGTCGTAGTCGTGTATTCTGGGATCAGTATTATGACAAGTTACAGAAGTTGTTCCCAGAGCAGCTTGCCGATGTGGATCAGGAGCAATTTTACCGTGCCGCGAATCGGGTGGAGAATTCGCTGATTCGTATTGAGGCGGATGAATTGACGTATAATCTGCATATTATTATTCGTTATGAGATTGAGAAAATGCTGTTCAACGAAGACCTAGCGGTAGCTGATCTGCCGAAGGTCTGGAATGGCAAGTATGAGGAATATCTCAATATTACACCGCCAACGAATGCACTTGGCGTATTGCAGGATGTGCACTGGTCAGGCGGAGACTTTGGTTATTTTGCTTCCTATTCGCTGGGGAATATGTATGCAGCCCAGATCACGAATACAATGCGCCAAGAACTGCCTCAGTTTGAAGAGTGGATCGCAGCTGGCAATCTATTGCCGATCAAAGAATGGCTGACTGACAAAATCTATCGCTTTGGAAAAAGCAGAACGCCGTTTGAATTGATTCGCGATATTACGGGCGAAGAACTGAACCCGGATTATCTGGCAGATTATCTGGAACAGAAGTATACAGATATTTATAGCCTGTAATTACGATATAGCATGAGATTATGACATAGTAAAACGTACGGTTGGGTATTCCTTCATGAAAAGCAGGAATATGCGGCGGATGATGAAAGAGGCTGTTTTCTTTCCTAGTTATCATTGGAGACAACAGTTAGATGAAGATAAGTGAAGAAGAGTGATTGTCCCCGATTAGTATGAGGATAATCACTCTTTTTTAATTGTTATGTCTGATTTTTTATTGTTATGCAGCTATGATAACGGATCTCAAACAGAAATATGGAATTATTAGCATAAAAGAAATGGTTACTGGAAAAATTGCTAGTCTATTATTAATAGTAGAAAGTGAATTCAATGTCTATGGGTGGGACACGATTTAGGCATTAAAATAAAGGTGAAATTGGCTGATTGTATATCGATTTTTCAAGGTTTAAAAGCGAACGATGCGATCCCCGTTCGTTATTTGCTGAATTTCTGTCGAAAAGCTGCTGAAAATTGAAGTTGTCCATATTTTCACGTTGTCCTGCTGGGCAAAATGGAGTAGGATAAAAACATTCATATAACAAAGAGATAGATAAAGAGAGCGATAGGGTAAGGAGAGAACAACAAATGGGTTTTCGCGTGATCAAGACCGCCATTGCTGCATTGCTGGCTGTTGTGGTAGCCAGCGCACTGGGAGTGCCCAGCGCAATGTCGGCGGCACTGCTCGCTATACTGGGGGTAGATGTGACGCGCAAACGCAGTCTGATGACGATTTCGGCGCGTTTTTTTGCTTCGCTGATTGGTATGACTTGTGCGTTTGTGCTATTTTCCGTGTTCGGGTTTGAACATTGGGTATTCGCATTGTATATTCTGATTGCTTTTCCGTTGATTACAAAGGCGCGCTTCAGCGGCGGGATTGTGACCAGCTCCGTTGTGGTGGTACACATTTACAACGGTGGACTGCTGACGATGCACGCGCTGCTGGTAGAGGTAGAGTTGCTGTTAATCGGTCTTGGCGCTGCGGCGATTGTTAACCTCGTCTATATGCCGAATCCGCATTCAAAGCTGAATACGATTCGTATGGAGATCCATGAGTTAATGTCAGCGATGTTTGCCCAGATCGGACGTACGCTGGAACATCCGGCGTATGTGTGGGATGGTAACGAAGTGATCGAAGCGACGCGTAAAGCGGAGCAAGGGCTGGTCGTTGCCCGCCGTGAGCTGGAAAATCAGTTTTGGCATCCCGACGAATCATGGGTTGTTTACTTCCATATGCGCAGGCAGCATTTGGATTCTATTCAAACGATGATGCAGCTGGTTTCGCAGCTATATTGTAAAATGCCGAATGCCGAGCAGATGGGAGCGATCTTCGAGCAGTTGGCTGAAGATGTAAAGGCTCCCTATTACACTGGCAAAACAGAAAAGATGCTGATTGCGTTTCAGCAGACATTTGTGAAGCTGGATCTGCCAGATACGCGTGAAGATTTTGAAGTTCATTCCGCTACATTGCAGCTTTGCCGCGAGCTGGATCAATATTTGAAAATTTCAAAGCGGGATAAAGGCAGAAACCCCTTGCTAACTCAGGATAATAAGGTAAAATAAGGATAAGACTATAGGCAGAAGCTATCACCTTTATAACAGCAGGTGATAGCTTTTTTGCTAAAATCTTTCAACCAAATTGGAAAAAAGATAAATTTTATTGACCTGTGGAAGATTATGAATATAAAATGATAACAATCTTACGAGGTTTGTTTACATTGCGTTAAAGTTTGAGATGAGGGGGCAACCAGAATTTTGAACACAGAACCGGTATTGGAAATCAAGGGTCTGACGGTGTCTTTTCGGATCAGGGATCATCATTATCCCGCTGTCGACCAGCTTGATTTGACGATTAACAAGAACGAGGTTTTGGCTATTGTCGGGGAATCCGGTTGCGGAAAAAGTGCGTTGGCACTTTCTCTGACACGGTTGCACGATAGCAAAAATACGCGTATCCAAGGTGAACTTCAATTTAAGGGACAAGACCTGAACAAGCTGTCACCTGGACAGATGAACAAAATTCGCGGTTCGGAGATCGGGATGATTTTTCAGGACCCGCTCACTGCGCTTAATCCGCTGATGACGATTGGTAAACAGATTGAAGAGAATCTGGATTATCACACTTCGTTATCAAAAAAGGAAAAGACCAAACTCGTGATTGAGCTGCTTGAACATGTCAATATTGTTGACCCGCAGCGTGTGTACAATCAATATCCGCATGAACTGTCCGGCGGGATGAGACAGCGCATTATGATCGCTATTGCGATCGCATGTCGTCCATCGCTAATTATCGCGGATGAGCCAACAACGGCGCTGGATGTAACGATCCAGTCGCAAATTCTGGACCTGCTGAAGCAATTGCAGGCAGAGACAGAAGCTGGTATCGTGCTCATCACCCATGACCTTGGTGTTGTGGCAGAGATGGCAGATCGTGTTGTTGTTATGTATGCAGGAGAAATCGTAGAAATTGCCAATGTAAACGACCTATTTCGTAATCCGCTTCATCCGTATACCCGTTCCCTACTGGCATCTATGCCTGGCGCTAACGCCGGACAGGAAAGCCTACACGTCATTCAGGGACGCGTTCCTTCACTGCAAAATATTCCGCGTGGTACATGCCGCTTCTCTGAGCGCATTCCGTGGATTCCGCAGACAGCGCATGCTGACAATCCGACCTTGAATGAGGTTAGTCCACAGCATTGGGTGCGCTGCACTTGCTATCAGCATTTTCATTTTGAAGATGAAGGAAAGGAGCACGTACTGGATGG
Source organism: Paenibacillus sp. JQZ6Y-1 (assembly GCF_040719145.1). NCBI lineage: Bacteria > Bacillati > Bacillota > Bacilli > Caryophanales > Paenibacillaceae > Paenibacillus > Paenibacillus kandeliae. Next base: position 2,194,277 of record NZ_JBFDUZ010000001.1, on the reverse strand, counting down.
CATTGCTGGAACTCAATAATTTGAAAGTGCATTACCCGATCAGAGGCGGCTTTTTCCAACGTGTGGTAAGCCAAGTCAAGGCGGTGGACGGATTGTCCATCAGTATCGAACCGGGCACTACATATGGACTGGTCGGTGAATCCGGCTGCGGCAAGACCACGACGGGTCGCGCCATTATTGGTTTAAACAAAATTACAGACGGTACCGTTTCCTTTGAAGGTCAGGATTTGACCAGCATCGCTCACAAAAATCAGCATCCGCTGCGCCGTGATATTCAGATGATTTTCCAAGATCCGTATTCCTCGCTAAATGGCAGAAAACGCGTGCTGGATATTGTCGCTGAACCGCTGCGTAACTTTGAAAAGCTGACGCCTGACGAAGAGCGTCGCCGTATTCAGGATTTGCTAGAGCGTGTTGGTTTGAACCCGGAAGCAGCATTCAAGTATCCGCATGAATTTTCCGGTGGTCAGCGCCAACGGATTGGAATTGCCAGAGCTCTAACGCTGAATCCGAAGCTAATCATTGCCGATGAGCCGGTGTCTGCGCTTGATGTGTCCGTACAGGCACAGGTGCTGAACTTTATGAAGGAAATTCAAAAAGAATTCAAGCTCACCTACCTATTTATCAGTCATGATCTCGGTATCGTTCGTCATATGTGTGACGAGATCGGTATTATGTATCGCGGTCGATTGGTCGAACAGGGCAATACTGAAGATATTTACGAAAATCCGCAGCATATTTATACGAAACGCTTGATCTCGGCGATTCCGAATATTGACCCAGAGCAGCGTCAGGAAAGTGCCAGACTGCGCCAGAATATTATGTCGTCCTATCAGGAAGATCTCAAACAGCTGCTTGATGCGGAAGGCAAACCGCTTGCACTGAAAACTATCAGTTCATCACACAAGGTAGCACTACCGTAACGTAAGGGGGACATAAGTAATGTGGAAATTTACGCTTCGCCGTATTCTGATCATGATTCCCCAGTTGTTCGTGCTCAGTGTACTGGTATTTTTTCTGGCAAAAGCGATGCCGGGGGACGCATTGACCGGATTGATTCAAAACAATCCAAACCTGAGTCCGCAAATGATCGCCGAGCAGCGCGAACGGCTTGGGCTCAATGATCCGGCAACGGTGCAGTATGCACGCTGGATCGGCAATTTGTTCAAAGGAGATCTGGGTGTATCGTATGTGCACAAAGTCGATGTGACATATTTGATCGGCAGCCGTCTTGCGAATACCTTTTATCTCGGAGTAGCTATTCTTATCCTTACTTATATTATTTCGATTCCGCTCGGTATTCTCAGTGGACGTTATCAGAACAGTCTGCTGGATAAGACGATTACCGGCTATACGTATTTAAGCTTTGCCACACCATTATTTATCTTTGCGCTCGTTGTCGTGTTTGTCTTCGGCTTCCAGTTAGGCTGGTTCCCGACCAGTGGTAGTATTGATCCGGGGATGCAGCCAGGCACATGGGATTATTTCGCTAACCGAATCTATCATATGATTCTACCTGCGTTTGCCGGTGCCTTTGTCAGTACAACCGCAACGATTCAATATTTGCGCAATGAAGTTATTGATACTCGACTCAAAGATTTTGTAAAAACCGCACGTTCCAAAGGGGTGCCGGAATCCAAAGTCTATTCCCGCCACATCCTGCGTAACTCCCTGCTGCCGATTGCTGCATTTTTGGGCTATGATCTGACAGCAGTACTTGCTGGTAACCTGTTTATCGAATCCATCTTCGGTTATCCGGGGCTGGGACAACTATTCCTACAATCCATTACACAGCGTGACTTCTCTGTCGTTACGGCACTCGTTATGATCTCCGGTTTGCTGGCACTTGTCGGTACATTGTTGTCGGATATTATTCTGAGCTGGGTCGATCCGCGTATTCGGATTAGCTAAAACGCGAAGATCGCCGTACCCGGACCTTCGGTTCCGGTATCTGAATATGAACGGAGGAAGAGACTGAGTATGGGAATGCGTGCAGAAACATTTGCTCCTGCTGAAACGATTCAAAAGTCACCGTCCAGCTGGTCAATCCTTGCACGAGAATTGATCAAGGATAAGCTGGCTTTAATTTCATTAGTATTTTTGGCTCTGTTTTTGGTCTTTATTTATGGATCTACTTTCTTTATTGATCAGGCGACAGTGACCAAAGTCGATCTGATGTCGATCAAAGCGGCACCGAGCGCGGATCATTGGCTGGGTACTGACCTTGCTGGTCGTGATATTTTTGGTCAGGTTGTACTCGGCGCGCGTAACTCATTTACGATTGGCTTTATGATTACGGTGCTAGCTGCTGCGATTGGTTTGAGCATCGGTCTAATTGCCGGATTCTTCGGCGGTTTGATCGACAACGTGATTATGCGTTTTATCGATTTCATTCTGGTACTGCCGTTTCTGATGCTGGTTATCGTGTTCGTTACGATTGTACCTAAGTATGATATATGGGCTTTTATCTGGATTATGACCGCCTTCCTGTGGGTCGGCAAAGCAAGGCTGATCCGTGCCAAAGTACTGGCCGAGCGGGAACTGGATTATGTTCAGGCTTCCAAAACGCTCGGTACGCCAAACTGGAAAATTATCGCGTTTGGCATTCTTCCCAATCTAAGCTCCATCGTCATCGTAAATATGACGCTTAATCTTGCCGGTAATATCGGTATTGAGACCGGTCTTTCCTATCTGGGCTTTGGTTTGCCAGAAGGAACACCGAGTTTGGGTACGATCGTCAGTAATGCGACAGACCCGAATATTTTACAGAATTACTGGTGGATGTGGTTACCAGCATCGCTGCTGATTTTGGTGTTAATTCTGGCAATCAACTTTATCGGTCAAGCGTTGAAGCGCGCGACAGATGCCAGACAGCGATTGGGATAATAAATGTAAGGCATGCATATCAAAAGAGGAGGAAGGTTTATGTTGGGAAGTAAAAAGAGAAAACTGAGCACGATATCCATTTTGTTGATTGCACTGGTTCTGGTGCTGTCTGCCTGCACGAAAAGTAACACATCGACAGATACGGCGACAACAACGCCGCAAACGAGCGAAAGTACAAAAGACACAGGTAAGTTTCCAAAGTCCTTATCTAATCAGGACCCTGCCATTCAAGGTGGTACGTTGACGTATGGTCTCGTATCGGATACACCGTTTGAAGGTATTCTGAATCCTGTTTTCTACAGCGGTAACCCTGACTTTGAGGTTATCCAATTCTTCTACCCGTCGCTGTTCAATACGGATGCAAGCTTTAACGTAAAAGATGGCGGTGCGGCAACATTGAGCTTTTCCGAAGACAACAAAACAGCTACTGTAAAAATCGATGATAAGCTGAACTGGACAGATGGAAATCCGGTTACAGCAGAAGATTATGCATTTGCTTTTGAAGTCATCGGTGACCCTGACTATGATGGTGTGCGTTACGACTCCACCTTTACGAATATTGCAGGTATGACAGAGTATCATGCCAAAAAAGCAGATTCCATTTCCGGTATTAAAGTCGTAAATGATAAAGAACTGCAAATCACATTTATTAATCCAGACCCAAGTATCAAAGCTGGTCTGTGGTCTTACCCACTGGAGAAAAAAGTATTCGGCGACATTCCAGTTGCGAAAATGTCTTCCTCCGATCCAGTTCGTAAAACTCCGGTTGGTTACGGTCCTTACAAAATCAAATCAATGGTTACAGGTGAATCCGTTGAATTTGAAGCGAATAAAGATTATTTCCACGGCGCACCAAAACTGGATGGCGTAAACCTGAAAGTCATCAACCCGAACGTAGTTGTTGAATCGATCCGTTCTGGTCAAGTCGATATGGTGAGTCTGCCAACGAGCCAATATGATGAGAAAACACTGCCTACCAACATCGAGCTGCTGGGTAACCAAGATCTGGCTTACTCGTATGTAGGCTTCAAACTGGGTAAATGGGACAAATCCAAAGGCGAGAACGTGATGGACCCTGATGCAAAAATGGCGAACAAATCGCTGCGTCAAGCAATGGGCTATGCAATGAACAATGCACAAGTAGGTGAGCAGCTGTATCACGGTCTGCGTACTGCCGCAAGCTCCCTGATTATTCCTGCATTTGCTGATTACTATGATGCTGACATCAAAGGCTACAATTATGATCCAGAAAAAGCAAAGCAACTGCTGGATGCAGCTGGTTATGTAGACAAAGATGGCGATGGTATGCGTGAAGATCCAAAAGGCAACAAGCTGACAATCAACTTCTCTGCAATGAGCGGTGATAGTGTTGCTGAGCCACTGGCACAATTCTATATCCAAAACTGGAAAGACATCGGTCTGGATGTACAACTGCTGGATGGTCGTCTGCAAGAGTTCAACTCCTTCTATGATCGTATTGAAAAAGACGATCCTGAAGTTGATGTGTATGCAGCAGCATGGGGTACAGGTACGGATGTAAACCCTGCGGGTCTGTACGGTCGCGATGCACAGTTTAACTACTCCCGTTATACAAGCGAAGAGAATGATAAACTGCTGAAAGAAGGCGCATCTGAAAAAGCATTTGATGATTCGTACCGCAAAGATGTATACAAACAATGGCAGGAACTGATGGTTGCAGATGCACCGGTTATCCCGACTCTGTACCGTTATGAACTGGTAGCGATGAACAAACGCGTGAAAAACTACGATATCACGTATGGCAGTGGCTACGGCGCTGACGCACTGGCAGGTATCGAGTTGACTGCGGACAAACCAGTTACACAATAATGTAACAACATCATCAAGTGATCAACGGCAGTATGAGTATGAAGAGTGTGATATACTTGATGATCGTTAACTGTATACAGAAGATCAACAGGATCGGGAAGCAGAAGCTTTCCGGTCCTGTTTTTTTGCTTACGTGTCGTGCGATCATGATAGGAATAAATATAAATGATATTCGTGAACAATATTTGATAATCGTTGCGATATCCAGATGCAGCCGTTGGCGAGTCCTGAGAAGCATAGAAGTTTTTGCGTTCTTTCGGTATAATGGATAGACGAACAAGCATTTGCATATGATCAGCGGCACGGAACTCAAGTGGCTGATTATTTTTATATCGTAAGCAGGATGAATAGCAATCCGCAGATTAGATTGGTACCATTCCTCTGATGCAGAAGCAAAGCAATTGGATTACATCCTGATACAGAAATACAGGTTTACATGGAGGGGAATCATGAGTCAGTATACACCGATGATGCAGCAGTATCTTGATATAAAGGAACAAGCGCAGGACGCATTTTTATTTTTCCGACTGGGGGATTTTTACGAGCTGTTTTTTGACGATGCGGTTCTAGCTGCCAAGGAGCTGGAAATTACGTTGACGGGCAAAAATGGCGGACCGCCGGAACGCATTCCTATGTGCGGTGTGCCATATCATTCGGCGGATAACTATGTTCACCGTTTGATTGAAAAAGGCTACAAAGTCGCTATCTGTGAACAGGTCGAAGACCCAGCCACTGCCAAAGGCATTGTAAAGCGCGAAATCATTCGTGTCGTTACACCGGGTACGATGATGGAGAGCAAGGCATTGAGCGACAAAGACAACAACTATATGATCTGCGTAACCGAGCATGATGGCAAAATGGCACTTGCTGCCTGTGATCTGTCTACCGGTGAGTTGCATGTTACCTCTTCGCCAGCATCGCAGGAATGGCTGCGCGACGAACTGGGCTTGTATGAGCCGTCCGAGATCATTGGTAAGATCGAACTGATCGACGATGCGTATCGCCAAGCTGCACAGTTTGGTCGCAAAATTCTGTATACACCTTGGGAAAAGCAGCGTGAGGAACTGGCGCGTCAGCAGTTTGGCGAAGCCGCATGGGTGCGTCTCGACGAGGAACGGCAGGCTTGTATTGCCTTATTGATCTCGTACCTGAGCGAAACGCAGAAGCGTTCTCTTGGTCAACTGACACATATTAGCGCGTATGAGCCAGAAAACTATATGATTCTTGATCCGTTTACCCGCCGCAATCTGGAACTGGTGGAAACGGTACGTGAACGCTCGCGCAAAGGCACGCTATTATGGCTACTAGACCGCACGGAAACGCCAATGGGCGGTCGCATGCTACGTCGCTGGATTGACAAGCCGCTTCTATCGAAGCGATTGGTAGAGGAACGGCTGGAAGCAGTGGATAAGCTGCATCAGGGACTGATTTTGCGGGAGGACCTGCGTAGTCAATTGAAAGGCATTTATGATCTGGAGCGTCTGGTAGGTCGTATGGCGTTCGGAACAGCGAATGGACGCGATATGTTGGCATTACGCGATTCCTTGCTGCGCATCCCGGATCTGCGCGAACTGTGCGCAACATCGCCGTCCACTACATTGCAGCAGATTGCCGCTCGCATGGACGAGTGTGCTGATTTGGCAGAAGATATTGGCAATGCAGTGGTGGATGATCCGCCAATTTCTGTACGTGAAGGCGGTCTGATCCGTAAAGGGTATCATGAGCGTCTGGATGAATTGCGGGAAGCGAATGTCAACGGGAAACGCTGGATCGCCGAGCTAGAAGCGGCAGAGCGTGAAGCAACCGGCATCCGCTCACTCAAAATTGGATATAACAAAGTATTTGGCTATTATATAGAAATAACACGCTCGAATCTGGCTCAATTGCCAGAAGGACGATATGAGCGTAAGCAGACGCTGGCGAACGCAGAGCGCTTTGTCACACCAGAGCTCAAAGAGAAAGAAGCGCTCATTCTAGAAGCGCAGGAGAAAATGGTCGATATTGAGTATGACCTATTCACAGCGCTGCGTACACGCATTTCTAATGAAGTAACGCGGCTCAAGCAGCTTGCGGAGCAGGTAGCAGGCATTGACGTGTATCAGTCATTTGCAACCGTCAGCGCAGAGCGTGGATTCGTTAAGCCGGAGCTGTCTGAACAGTATAATCTGCGTATTCGCGATGGTCGTCATCCCGTTGTAGAAGCAGTAATGAACAATAGTCATTTTATTTCGAATAGTACAGATATTACCGAGGATGAAGCGAATATTCTGCTCATCACTGGTCCGAATATGGCGGGTAAAAGTACGTATATGCGTCAAGTGGCGTTGCTGTCGATCATGGCACAGATTGGCTGCTTTGTACCAGCAGGGCAGGCTGAGATTCCGATGGTTGACCGTATCTTTACGCGGATTGGCGCGGCGGATGATCTGATTGGCGGTCAAAGTACCTTTATGGTAGAGATGGCGGATATTCAGGTGATGACCGAGCGTGCGACTCGTCGCAGCTTGATTATTATTGATGAGCTGGGACGCGGAACGTCCACCAGTGAAGGCATGGCGATTGCACAGGCAGTCATCGAATATGTGCATCATGAGATTGGCTGTAAAGCCCTTGTCTCGACGCATTTTCATGAATTGGCACATCTAGAGGAAACGCTAGAGCATCTGCGCAACTTCTCGATGGCGGTGCGAGAGAGTGGAGATAAGGTTCATTTTCTGCGTAAACTCGTTCCGGGTGCAGCTAGCAGCAGTTATGGTATATACTGTGCGCAGCTAGCAGGCTTGCCAGGCAGTATTATCGACCGTGCCAATATTTTGCTGGATCGGATGGAGCAGGCGGCAACCACAACCGTTGTATCTCATGAGGAAGCGGGAATGCACGGTGAACAGCGTTCCAATGAAACGACGCATGTGCCTTCGACGCATTCCGACCAAGGGATAGAGCAGCGTTCTACTATTCGCGAAGTATCACCACTATATGGTCAGCAGCCGACGGCATCTCCAGCTTCTCCTGCGATCGCAGTTATGGAAACGGAGCATCAGCCGGATGAGGTGCTGCAACAAGAGGTAGCAGAAGCGCAAACAGAGCTGCAAACGACTCACTCCTCTCAGACCGCTGCAACCAAGCAGCAGGAAATTGTACAGCTGTCTATCTTTGGTGAGGAAGAGGTTCAGCCCACGAAGGTAAAAGAAGATCCGCTTGCCAAGCAAATTATCAGCCAGCTGCAAAATGCCGATCTGATGAATATGACGCCGCTGCAAGCGATGCAATTGCTAAACGAATTGAAGATGAAGACGATTCGCTAATGATGGTTTAACGCATGTGTAAATATCAAACACTAGGATGAGAGTCATCCAATTGCATATAGAATAAATGGAAGTACCAAATAAATCGAAATACCGAGTAAATAGAATGCAAAGATCATGATGATCAAAGTGCCAGAGGGTAGCAATCAAGCTACTTGTTGCAGGCTGAATTGGAAAGGAGGAGGATCAAGTTGGGACATATTCGTGTACTAGATGAACATATTGCCAACCAGATTGCTGCCGGTGAAGTAGTGGAGCGTCCCGCATCCGTCGTCAAGGAGCTGGTGGAAAATGCGATTGACGCGCGTGCGACTCGGATTGATGTTCATATCGGCGAAGGTGGACTGGAGTCCATTCGTGTGCAGGATAATGGAACGGGAATCGCAGCGGATGATTGCGAAACTGCCTTTTACCGTCATGCAACCAGCAAGCTAGCGGATGATCGTGATCTATTTCAGATTACCAGTCTTGGTTTTCGCGGGGAGGCACTGCCGAGTATTGCCGCCGTGTCCAAAGTCGATCTGTTGACCAGTGCCACCGATGATGGCGCTGGACGTCGTCTCCTAATTGAAGGCGGTACACTGAAAAGCAATGAAGATGAAGCCGCACCGCGCGGCACCGATTTTCGGGTCAATTCGCTCTTTTACAATACGCCAGCACGATTGAAATATATGAAAACTGTACAGACGGAGCTAGGGCATATTTCTGATATTATGTACCGCATGTCGCTAGCGCATCCAGAAATTGCATTCACACTGCGACATAATAACAATCTGCTGCTTCAGACCCCTGGCAACGGCGATATGCTACAGGTCATTGCTGCCGTGTATGGTACATCGGCTGCCAAGATGGTATTACCGCTCAACAATGATAATTTGGATTACAGCATTAACGGTTATATTGGACGACCAGAGATTGCGCGTGCCAATCGTAATGCGATGTCCGTTATTGTTAATGGACGTTATATTAAAAGCTATGTTGTCAATCAGGCGATTTTGCGTGCGTATCATACGTTACTGCCGATCAATCGCTATCCGCTGACCGTGCTGCGTCTGGAAATGCACCCATCGCTGGTGGATGTCAATGTGCATCCTGCCAAAATGGAAGTGCGTTTTAGCAAAGAACCGGAGCTGATGATGTTTGTCGAGGAATCGGTGCGTCAGGCGCTTCGTCGCGAGATTCTAATTCCACATGTGACCAAACAAACCGTGAAGCGCGGCAATAGTGAATCCGTTATTCAGGAGCAGTTTAGCTTCCCACGTCCATCGGTATCTAATGATGCGTATGCTGGGAATGATCTGTTTACGGCGCCTGTATCGTCTCCAACGTCTGATAGCACGAACGGTGCTAATATGCCACGGCATCAGGCAGCACGCGAAGATATTGGCGAACTGGATGCTCCATATGTACCGCCATTGGGTGATCAAGATTTACCACCAGAGCAGGAACAGTCGAACCCACAATGGAATGGACAAATGGAGGGAGAGCAAGCAGCTGCTGCACGACATTCGTCTTTAAATAATAGTAGTGCAACAGTCAATGGCAGTAGTCAAGCAGCGTCTCCAACGATACGTGAGCAACTTCCACATCCTCAGTATGTTAAGGAAGAGGAGCAGATGAAATCAAATGCTTCCGTTGCTGGTCATACGAAGGAGCAGGCAGCTGATACAACCCAATCGGATCGTTCGCAAGAACCAGATGGCAAGCATGTGCGTCGTCATAATGGTTCACAGCATCCTCATGATCAAGCGGTAGCTGAATCCCAAGGAAATGCTATGGTTCCTAGTCATGATGGGAATGGGAATAGTGCAAGCTCTAACGAGACACTGACGTCAAGCGCGAATACACTACCTGTACCAAATGCCGATCTGGCAGCACCATCCGCTCAAGCAGATCATTCAGCAACAGGATATGATCATTTTTCAGCCGCTACGACAGCGGATCAGTCATCCGGTATTCGTGAGCGTGAACGTGCATATCAGCCAGATTACAAACGCTCGTCCGGTTCAGGCTCATCTGCACGTCCGCCACAGCGTCCCAGCAATGCCAATCGAGGCATTCCAGCGGAAATGATCTACGGAACTGCTGAAGATCCACAGCAGCCAGAGTTTCCAGAAATGACGCTGATTGGACAGCACCACGGTACGTATCTAATCGCACAAAATGAAGAAGGTCTGTTTCTGATCGACCAGCATGCTGCACATGAGCGTGTCAATTACGAATTTTATTACAACAAATTCGGTCAGCCAGAAGAAGCGTCACAGGAGCTATTGCTGCCGATTACGCTGGAATTTACCCGTGCCGAAGCAGATAAGCTGAAGGATCGACTGCACTGGTTTGAACGTGTGGGTGTGTATCTGGAGCATTTTGGCGGGCAAACCTTCCGCGTCTGTGCGTATCCGTACTGGTTCCCCAAAGGCGAGGAACAACGCGTCATTCAAGAAATGACGGAATGGGTGCTAAGCGAGCGCAAAATCGATCTGTCCAAGCTGCGCGAACAAGCATCTACCCTTTGTTCCTGCAAGGCATCGATCAAAGCGAATCAGCGCTTGACGGAAGCGGAAGCACAGGCGTTGCTACATCGGCTTGCTGCCTGTCAGCAGCCGTATACATGCCCACATGGACGACCAATCGTTGTATCCTTTTCCAGCTATGATCTGGAAAAACTGTTCAAGCGCGTAATGTAAAGCTCAAAGACGCGTAATGTAAAGCTGAAAGAATGGAGAATGAATGTATGTTGATTACAACTGGCGATGAGCCATCTGTCGCAACCGAGGCACGTGCTCGGCAGCTGGCAGAGGAATTCGCCGTTTCCTATATTCCGCGTAAAGGGCGCTCTGTCGCCCGTATGGCGGCTCAATATAATGATCCTGATATTATCGTGCTGGTGGAGAAAGAAGCGCGTCTTGCCCGTCCTGGTGAGTCTGCGATGTTTTTCCATCCCAGTATGGCGTTTGTGCGTGCGAAGCGACTGCTTAAAGGCGAAGAGGATGTCATGATCAGTACGTCTCGTCTAGAAGCGGGTGATTCGGTGCTGGATTGCACCGCTGGTCTAGGCTCGGATTCGCTTGTCTTCTCGCTAGCAACTGGGTCTTCGGGCGCAGTTACTGCCTTGGAGTATTCCAAGCCGCTAGCAGCACTGTTAACGGAAGGATTACGCATTTACGAAAGTGGTCTAGCACCTGTAGATGAAGCTTTGCGGCGTATTCGCGTCATTCCGCAGGATCATAAGTCCTATTTAAGCGCTTTGCCAGACAAAAGCGTCGATATTGTTTATTTTGATCCCATGTTCCGAGAAGCGCTGCATGAATCATCGGCTATTGCACCATTACGAGGATTTGCCAACAATGATGCATTGGATAAACAGTGCATTGAGCATGCCATGCGTGTTGCACGCAAAACGGTCATGCTCAAGGAAAAATGGGATAGTCCCGAATATGAACGCCTTGGATTTGAACGCATCCGGCGCAAAAAATCCAAAATAGAATACGGAGTGATTTATGTATGAATATCCGGCCAGACCACACAGCGGATAAACCGAAGCTGCTCGTGCTGATCGGGCCGACGGCTGTCGGCAAAACCGCCATCAGTATCGAAATCGCCAAGCGTTTTGGCGCCGAAATTATCTCCGGTGATTCTATGCAGGTATACCGTGGTATGAATATCGGTACAGCAAAAATCAAACGTGAAGAAATGCAAGGAATTCCCCACCATTTGATCGACATTCATGATCCGCATGAGCCGTTTTCAGTTGCTGAATTTCAGCAACGCTGCCGGGAGCTGATTCCTGATATTAGCAGCCGCGGCAAGCTGCCATTTATCGTCGGTGGTACCGGTCTCTATGTGGAATCGGTGAGCTATGAGTTCCAGTTCAGCGACAGCGGAGCGGACGAGGATTTTCGCCGCGAGCAAGCGGAATATGCCGAGAGTCAAGGTGCGCAGGCACTGCATGACCGGCTCGCTGCCGTTGACCCGGAATCCGCAGCACGTCTGCATCCCAACGACCAGCGCCGGATTATCCGTGCCTTGGAGGTTCACCATTTGACAGGGATCAAGCTGTCGGATCAGCTATCCGGTCAGAGCAGAACGTCACCGTACGAATTGTGTATCGTAGGTTTGACAATGGATAGGGAAATGCTATATAAACGTATTGAAGCACGGATTGATCAGATGCTGGAAGAAGGCTTGCTGAACGAAGTTCAGCATCTGCTGAATCAGGGATACACCCCCGGAATGGTGGCGATGCAGGGGTTGGGTTACAAAGAGATTGCCGCTTATCTGTCAGGCGGCATGAATCTGCAGGAAGCGGTCGTACTGTTGAAGCGCGATACGCGGCGCTTTGCCAAACGCCAACTATCCTGGTTCCGCCATATGCGTGATATACACTGGGTCGATGTGACGGATGTGGAAAATAAAGAACAGCACATCGAGAAAGTGTATGACATCGTAGCAGGAACTTTGTACCAGGATAGGGAATATACTTCAACAACTTAAATCGCATGTGTGCACCATCAGGCAGCAACTTCTTTATTCCAATTGAGCATTGAGCCAATGCTGAATTAATAATCACTTGGGGGTACGGTTAATGAACAAGTCTATTAATATTCAGGATACTTTTTTAAATCAATTGCGTAAGGAAAATATCCCGGTCACAGTATACCTCGTGAACGGCTTCCAGATTCGCGGCACAATCAAAGCCTTCGATAACTTTACCATCATGGTAGATAGCGATGGTCGCCAACAAATGATCTACAAGCATGCCGTATCTACCTTTACACCTTCGCGCAATGTGTCCTTAATGCAACAGGACAACCAAAGCGAAAGCTAAGGAATATATCTTCAATAACGCCGATTGAATCGGTAGGGATGATAGATTCATCTGTGGAAGAGACAGAGTAAATATTCCGCAGGCAATGCCTCGGGGCGGGTGAACCGTTCGGAGCAGAACTACAAGAATGAAACTTTTGTGCTTCATATATCGTCTTATACAGAGAAGGAATCGGACAACCCCTCTATAAGGGTTGTTCTTTTCTTTCGCATTCCTGTCCTGCATACAAGTCATGAATTGCACTACATGGTTTACTGAAAGGGAGTCAGAATAAACAATGCCAAGACAGCAGCTATCCCGTAGTGACAAGGGTCAGAATACCAACCGACCAAGCCGTCCGAATCGGACCAGCTCATCTGGATCAGGTTCAGGAGGATCGGGCAACTCGGGTGCCAAAAAGAAAAAGACCAAAAAAATTACAGGCAAACGCGTATTCTGGACATTATTTGCCGTCACAGCACTGGGTATATTTTGTGCGCTTGCCGGCTACCTCTTCATTATGGTAAGCGGGGAAAAAATTTATCAGGCAAACATCAACAAACTCGCGGTCACCGAGCCGACCAAAGTATACGACCGCAATGGAACGCTGATTTTACAGCGCAGTATTCGCACAGGCGATCCGGTCAAATATGAAGAGATTCCGAAGGAAGTCATCAATGCCTTTGTGGCAACCGAAGACAGGCGGTTTTTTGATCACCAAGGTGTCGATTTATGGTCGATCGGTCGTGCGGCAGTACGCGACGTCGTAGCACGCTCCGCTGTAGAGGGTGGTAGTACCATCACTCAGCAGCTTGCTAAAAACGTCTTCCTAACCAACGACAAAACGTTTTTCCGTAAAGCAACCGAAGTTTCGATCGCACTTGCGATTGAACGCAATATGACAAAGGAACAAATCATCACCACGTATCTAAACCGTATTTATTTCGGCTCTGGTGCGTATGGCATCAAGGAAGCATCTGAAACGTATTTCGGAGTCAGCGACCTGAGCAAATTAAAAACATGGCAGATTGCCACACTGGCTGGTTTGCCAAAGGCACCTTCACGCTATAGCCCACAAAGCAATCCCGAGCTATCGCAGGAACGCCGTGGCGTTGTATTGCAGCTCATGCAGCAGCAAGGCTACATTACAGCAGCAGAGGAAAAAGAAGCAGAAGATGTAACATACAACTACAAATCACCGGAAAGCAAAAATACGAAGTTTCAGGCATTTATCGACTATGCGATGCAGGAAGCTGAGGATGAAACCGGTCTAAGCGCGGATGATCTGAACCGCGGTGGGTATAACATTTACACCACGATGGATTCTAAGGCTCAGCAGACGCTAGAGGATGCGTTCAAAAACGACGATTTATTTGAAAAGAGCGCCGACAATGTCAAAGTGCAAGGCTCCATGGTTATCGTCAACAATGATACCGGTGGTCTGGTCGCACTGCTGGGTGGACGCGACTACGTGAGCGGCAACTTCAGCCGTGTGACAAGTCATCGTCAACCAGGCTCCTCCTTTAAGCCGATCATCACGTATGCACCGGCATTGCAAAGTGGCAATTACCATTCCAATTCCATGCTTAGCAATGAGAAGCAATGTTTTGGTACGTATTGCCCGAATAACTTGCACGGTGGCTACTCAAATACGATTAGCATGACCGCAGCGATGGAAGATTCCGTCAACATTCCAGCGGTATGGCTGCTGAATCAGATTGGCATTGATACTGGTATTAATTATGCCAAATCGGTCGGTTTCGATCTGACTGGCGATGATCGCAACCTAGCCATTGCGCTGGGTGGTCTGAGCAAAGGTACCAATACGCTAGAAATGGCGCAAGCCTATCGTGTATTCGCTGACGGCGGAAATTACACACCAGCTTATGCTGTAAAAAGTATTACCGACAGCACAGGCGATGAAGTATACAAAAATAGTGCTAAATCGACCGAAGTGTTAAGCAAAGATGCAACCGATGAAATGACCCAAATGCTGCAAAATGTCGTTCAAAATGGTACAGGTAAACGGGCGCAGATCAATCGTCCAGTTGCAGGTAAAACAGGAACGACACAGCATGGAATCTCCGGTTTGAGCAGCAGTGCCAACCGTGACATCTGGTTTGCTGGTTACACCAAAGAATGGACAGCAGCCGTCTGGATGGGCTATGACAAACCAGACCGTACTCATCTGCTAAAAGATGGCAGTGGACGGGCAGCAGCATTGTTTGCAGCGGTAATGGGTCCTGCATTAGAAGGATATCCTGTACAGAACTTTGATACAGCTTCTGTTCCACCGCCTGTGGTAGAAGAACCGGAAGAGGAAGAACAACCGGTTACTCCTTCGGCAGTAACAGGTCTGAGTGCTTCGTTTGATCAGGATAGCCAATCCGTAGCACTGGCATGGAATCCAGTGGAAGGAGCATCCAGCTACACCGTCTATCGTAAAGAGAGTGGAGCCACCCAGTTTAGTGCGATTTCTAGCGGTGGAGCGGATCCCGTTGCATCGGATGGTGCAGTAACTGCGGGACAAACGTATGATTATTACGTAACCGCAACGACTGCGGATGGCTCGCAATCGGATGCCTCGAACACGGTTCAAGTGACCATTGATCAGGCTCAAACCGAACAGCCGCCAGCCGAGAATCCAGATGGAGTCGTACCGCCAGAAGGCGAAACACCAACTCCACCAACTGGTGAAGAAACACCAGGTACAGATACCGGCCCTGGAGCTGGTGACGGTACCGGTGGAACAGGCGATACTGGAAACAATACGGGTCCAACCGATGGTTCAACCAATAATGGAGGCACCACCCCGCCGGATAACGGCCAAAATGGTACGGATGGAAGTGGAACAACCGACGGTACAACAACGCCGGGCACGACCAATCCTAATCCAGGCAATAATACACCGCCAGCGGGTCCAGGCGATGCCGGTACAAACAATACCGACAACCCGACAGCCACACCGCCTGGTACGTAAGAAATGGCACGAATCAAGCCTCCAATCGGAAAGATTGGAGGCTTTTTTTGAGCGATGGGCGCAAATATGCTATTCTGAAGTTACTTTGTAGGAAAGGGACGCTTCCATGAAACGTAAATTTGCAGATCGAGCGAACTGGCGGCGTGTCATACAACGCAGTTATACACGTCGCTATGTAAACAACAATATTTTTACAGGATATGTGACGCTCTACCATATGAACCGTTTGCGCGAACCATTATACAAAATTTACGGAGGCCGGAGGTTTTGCATCGCTGCTGCCGAATATTCATGGATGCAGTATTACCCGGATAACGCCAACTATGTTGTAACCGCTATGTTCGATGACAAGCTAGAGATTATCGAGTGGTACATCGACATCTGCAAAACACAGGGGATTACCGATCAAGGCGTTCCGTGGTTTGATGATCTGTATCTGGATATTGTAGTCATGAAGGATGGGCAGATTTTCCTGCTAGATGAGGATGAGCTAGATGATGCATTACGTCGTCGAGTCATTACAAAGCAGGATTACGAATTGGCTCATGCAACGGCTAAACGGCTGCTCAAGCAGATTGATGCGCATGCTTTTCCGCTGTTCCCATTATCACTCAAGCATCGGCGCAGTCTGTTTGGACGGGATCATCACTCCTGAGCAACCGCTTTATTAATGATGTCATAACATACACAAGGGGTATACCATGAAACAAGGAACACATGATACACAGACCGAGCAGCAAGCAAGAGCCGTACTGGTTAGTCTCTATACACAGATGGACAAGCGTAACAATGTCAATGCTGAAGGCTCGATTCAAGAACTTGTCAGTCTGGCGGAAACCGCAGGCGTAGAGGTACTGGAGCAGATGACGCAGAATCGCGAGATGCCGGATGTACGCTGGTTTATCGGGAAAGGGAAAGTTGAGGAGCTGCGCATTTTGCTTGAAGCGCTTGGCGCCAATACAGTCATTTTCGATCAGGAGCTGTCCGGTGCACAGGTGCGTAATCTGGAGGAGCATCTGGATGCGAAAATTATTGACCGTACGCAGCTGATTTTGGATATTTTCGCTCAGCGTGCCAAAACACGCGAAGGTATTTTACAGGTCGAGCTGGCGCAGTATACGTATCTACTGCCACGTCTATCCGGTCAGGGCAAAAACCTGTCTCGGCTGGGCGGCGGAATCGGTACGCGCGGTCCGGGTGAGAGCAAGCTGGAAACCGACCGTCGTCATATCCGCACGCGGGTAACCGATCTCAAACGACAACTCGAAGAAATTATGCGTCATCGCGTACTCTATCGGGAACGTCGTAAAAAGTCCGGCGTCGTACAAGTAGCACTTGTTGGTTATACCAATGCTGGTAAATCAACATTGCTCAAGCAGTTGACTGCTGCTGATGTGTATGTGCAGGATCAGCTGTTTGCGACCCTTGATCCGACATCACGCACACTAGAGCTACCAGGCGGCAAAGAAATTGTATTGACCGATACCGTTGGATTTATTCAAAATTTGCCGCATGATCTGGTAGCTGCCTTCCGTGCTACATTGGAGGAAGTTAACGAAGCGGATCTGATTTTGCATGTGGTAGACGCATCCTCTGAGCGACGAGATGAGCAAATGCAGGTGGTCGATGACATTTTGCAGGAATTGGGCGCAGGTGGGAAGGAGATGGTAGTCCTTTATAACAAATCCGATTTGTGCACACCATCTCAACTGGAAATGTTACCGTCTGACAGTACACATCTGCGTATTAGTGCCTATAACGAGGCGGATCTGGAAAAGGTCAGCCTGTTAATTCAGGATCAACTGGCAGGTGGCAAACGCATTTATCGCATTCCAGCTGAACGCGGTGATCTGATCTCGCAACTGTATACGTTTAGCAGTATTTTGGATCAAGAGTATGAGGAAAATGAAGCTATTTTCACCGTCGAAATCAATAAGGTCGACTATGAGAAGTTTGGCTACAAGCTGCAAGAGTATGAAGTAAAGTGACAAAATTGCGACAATTTTCACAATGACATTTCTTTCAGCTGTCGTTTCGTGTAAAATATGAATCGCGAAAGTTTACATTTTGACACGCCATGACAGAACGGGATACATGATTTCGTTTTGTTGACACCGGAAATAACAGGCGTGGCAGACAGCCAAACATGAATACGATATAGCCCGCCCGCATGACCGGGGCGGGCTATCATTGCGGGGAGATAAAGAAATGCCGGTTTTTGACGATACAATTATGGCATGGTCTGCTCAGGCAGATCAGATCATTGACGAGGCGGTTCGTAAGTTGGACCGAGTAGTCGATGCCAATCAGTGGAAAGTGATTGAAGCGTTTCAAAAGCATAAAGTGAGCGATTATCATTTTGCTGGTTCAACCGGATACGCATACAATGATCGCGGACGTGAAGTGCTGGAAGAGGTATATGCAGAAGTGTTTGGTTGTGAAGCGGCATTGGTACGTCCGCATTTCGCTTCTGGTACGCATACGATTGCAACGGCTCTGTTCGGTGTGCTGCGTCCGGGCGATGAACTGCTTTACATTACTGGTCGCCCTTACGATACTCTGCACAAGGTTATTGGGAAACCGGGCGATGGTAAAGGATCGCTGGCGGACTTTGGCATTACGTACAGCGAAGCTGCGCTGGATGAGCAAGGACAAGTGGATTGGCAGGCAGTAGAAGGGAAAATGAATGAGCGCACCAAAGTGATCGGCATTCAGCGTTCCCGTGGATACGATTGGCGTTCATCCTTCACGATTGCTGACATTGAGCAGATGGTACGTAAGATTCGTGAATATCGCTCGGATGTTGTCATCTTCGTAGATAATTGTTATGGAGAATTTAGCGAAACGCTAGAGCCGACTCAAGTTGGTGTAGATTTGATGGCAGGCTCATTGATCAAAAATCCGGGTGGCGGTATTGCCGAAACGGGCGGTTATATTTGCGGTAAACGAGAATACGTAGAGCTGGCATCGTACCGAATGACTGCACCAGGAATTGGTGGCGAGGTAGGCGCGATGCTCGGAACGACACGCGGTATCTATCAAGGCTTGTATATGGCACCAACCATCGTTGGTCAGGCGCTCAAAGGCAGTATTTACGCTGCCGCGATGTTTGAGCTGGCAGGCTTCAACAGCAAACCGGGTTGGAACGAACCGCGTACCGATCTTATTCAAGCCGTTTCATTCCAGCAGGAACAGCAGCTGATTGCCTTTGTACAAGGAATTCAGCGCGCAGCAGCAGTGGACAGCCATGTTGTACCTGAACCGTGGGATATGCCGGGCTATGAGCATCCTGTTATTATGGCAGCTGGTACCTTTATTCAAGGGGGCAGCTTGGAATTGTCTGCGGATGCGCCGATCCGTGAGCCGTATATCGGCTACATGCAGGGTGGATTAACGTTTTCCCATGTGAAGCTTGGTGTACTGATGGCATTGCAAACGATGCTAGAGCGTCAATTGTTATAAAGAAAAAGAATATCATGCTGCTACATGTTGTTGTAATTAGCATATAGCAGCCTGATTTCCGCAACCTATTTGAATAGGTTATTTGAAAGGATCTGTTGCGGAAATCATTTTTCTTTCTTTTTTTGAACGCGATAGTTGATAAAAGGTCAATAGAAATCCTTGATAGATATGAGTTACTGTTATGATCAATATGGATAAATAAGGCAGCTTGCTCTCTTACTTATAGGTTGTGAATATAAGTTTATTGTCATACGCAATAACTGCTGCATTTTATCTACGTGATCTCGTTCTATAGGAAGATATTGAATACGTTATACTATGTTCACTCTGTCACAAAGTTATGATTATACGTGGTAACTCTCTTTTGATAAACAGTATAGATGTGCTATTCATACAAAGGCATTCGTATCTTCAGTTGATGAGATATTTGTTAACGGGCAGAAAAGCTACCAAAGACAGCAAATTCCTATTCTAATGCAAGCGAATTACAATATAAATCGCGCGTATTGTAATGTTTGCTGCGGAAATGACTAAACGAAGGTCATTTTCCTATCATTGCGCAATAAACTAGGATATTACAAATTAGCTAGTCAGCATTGGAAAGTCACACCTCTACATGGGCTTCTCGTCGACTTCACATCATATAGTAATATTGACAGACAGATTAGCGACCTGACGTGCATTTGACAGGCATCTCATGTTATAATAAGTCTGTGAAAAAGAGAGCTTGCGCATATATAGAAACTTTCTATCTGTTCGTTTGTTATGCGCATGTTAAAGCAATATAAAATTATTGTGAGTTAACTTAACATGTTATTGACGCTCGATATCAGGATATGTACAATAGTAGCAAGAGAATATAAAGCTAAAATGCGAATTGGAAGGTTGATGAATACATGGGTGATGAAATTCGGAGAAATATGGCGCTTTTCCCAATCGGGATCGTCATGAAACTGACGGATCTGTCTGCACGTCAGATTCGCTACTATGAACAACACAATTTGATCGTACCTGCTCGTACATCGGGAAATCAGCGTTTGTTCTCATTTAACGATGTAGAGCGTTTGCTCGAAATCAAAGCACTGATCGAGAAAGGGGTAAATATCGCTGGTATCAAACAAGTGATGAACCCTGTTTCCAAAGAATCGGAAGAAGCAACGGTGATCACACCGGATACAGAAGAGCGTCGCAGGGAATTGTCAGATTCCCAACTTCATCGTATGCTTAAACAGCAACTGGTTACCGGCAAGCGTCCGGGTCAGGTGTCTCTTATCCAAGGGGAATTATCCCGATTCTTCAACAAAAAATAAACAGAGCACAGAGGAGAGGGTAACGTGAGTTTCACGAAGGAAGATATTCTGCGAATTGCCAAAGAAGAAAATGTACGTTTTATTCGATTGCAGTTCACCGACTTGCTGGGCGCGATCAAAAACGTGGAAATCCCGGTAAGCCAGCTGACCAAAGCGCTGGACAATAAAATGATGTTTGATGGATCTTCAATCGAAGGCTATGTACGTATTGAAGAATCCGATATGTATCTGTACCCGGATCTGGACACATGGGTTATTTTCCCATGGGTAACAGACAATCGTGTGGCACGTCTGATTTGTGATGTGTACATGCCGGATGGCACACCATTCGCTGGTGATCCGCGCGGCGTACTGAAACGCAATCTGAAAGAAGCCGAAGCAATGGGCTTTACCGATATGATGGTCGGTCCAGAGCCGGAATTCTTCTTGTTCCGTACGGATGCAAATGGTAATCCGACAGAGGAGCTGAATGACCAAGGCGGTTATTTTGATTTAGCTCCAACTGATCTGGGTGAAAACTGTCGCCGTGATATCGTTATTACGCTGGAAGAAATGGGCTTTGAAATCGAAGCGTCCCACCACGAAGTAGCACCGGGACAGCATGAGATCGATTTCAAATATGCACCTGCATTGCTAGCAGCTGACCAAATTCAAACGTTCAAGCTTGTTGTACGTACGATTGCCCGTCAGCATGGTCTGCACGCGACATTTATGCCAAAACCATTGTTTGGTATGAACGGTTCCGGTATGCACTGTCACCAATCGCTGTTCCGCGATGGAGAGAATGCATTCTACGATGAGAGCGATGAGATCGGTCTGAGCGAGATTGCCCGTCACTATATGGCAGGTATCCTGAAACATGCCCGTTCTATGGCAGCTGTAACAAATCCTACCGTGAACTCGTACAAACGTCTGGTTCCTGGTTATGAGGCTCCTGTTTATGTGGCATGGTCAGCAAGTAACCGTAGCCCAATGGTACGTATTCCAGCATCCCGTGGTTTGAGCACGCGCATCGAGCTGCGCAACCCAGACCCGACAGCGAACCCGTATCTGGCATTGGCTGTTATGCTGAGAGCAGGTTTGGACGGTATTGATCGTAAACTGAATCTGCCAAAACCAATCGACCGCAACATCTACATAATGACGGAGGATGAGCGGATCGACGAAGGCATTCCTAGTTTGCCGGGCGATCTGAAAGAAGCATTGCATGACCTGTTGCGTGATGATGTGATGATCACAGCATTGGGCGAGCATGCTACAGCTCACTTTTACGAGCTGAAAGAGATTGAATGGGATATGTATCGCACCCAAGTGCATCAATGGGAACGCGACCAATATATGACGCTGTACTAAAAGCCAAACCTAAAACCTCGGTGCTCCAAGCGCCGAGGTTTTTCTATATGTTTTTTGATATGATAGTAGTGTGTGCTCCGATCGGGGAAAGTATGACAGTGGAGGATCATAATTGATGAAAGCAATCACGATTAGGCAACCGTGGGCAACACTCGTCTCACTGGGCGAAAAGCAATACGAAACACGAAGCTGGAAAACGACATGGCGTGGTCAGCTAGCTATTCATGCTGGGAAAACAGTTGATAAGGACGCTTTTCAAAATGTGTATGTACGAGAGGCGCTGGAGCGGCATGGTTATCTGACAATGGCAGACTTGCCTACCAGCTCCGTGATAGCGATAGCAAAGGTGATGAATTGTTGGCAAGCTATAGAAGCGTTACCGTCTGGCTGCATACTAGAAAATGGGCAGCATATTACTGATCCAGAATGGACATTTGGAGATTTTACGATAGGACGATATGCGTGGGATATGGAAGTGATAGAGCAATTGAAAACACCAATTCCGGCAAAAGGAAAATTGAGTCTATGGGAATGGGGGGAGACGTTATGATCAAATTGGTAGTAGGCTGCACATTGATTTTAGCTTCGGTTATGCTGTTATGCACAGGGTTTATACTTGCAGGCTTGGAAGGGGCAGCTCAATCGTCGCAGATCAATGGAGGCGCGTTTACATACGATATTTTGAATGTAGGATTGGTATGGATCATTGTCCCCACTATGTTGTTATTGTTAGGTGGAAGTTTGGTTTATACTTCTAGACAGCAAATTGATTAAAATAACTGCATAACTGTGTAATTTCATAACGGTATAAATGAGGATTGGAGAAATTTGTTTGGCGATAATTATCAAAATAGCTTGGAATACCAAAGCACTTCTCCGGTCAATTGGGGAAGTGCCTTTACATAATGAACGAATAGGAGCTTGTAAATGGCTCTACAACTCGCTTACGAGGCTCATCATTATCTATCGCTACCTCCCATCCCTCTTACCTTACAAGTCGGTAATATGCACCCATCCTACGATTTATTAAGTTTACCGCCACTTGGAAAACCAATAACCTATTAGTGTGAAGTTATAACTTTTACACCAGTGGATGGACGTCGGCCAACGTCTATTGAAAGCGCTATATTTATCGTTTGACCAGAAACAGTACGATATTTTGAAAGGTGATGACGAATGAAAAAGATGGCGTGTTTGTTAAGTGGGGCATTACTAATGAGTGTGTTGCCAATTGCTGCGCAACCTGTGTCGGCAGCGGTTCCGACGACGTTTACAGTAGATGTATCAGAATCCTATAGGCCTGTCACACATGTTGCTTCTGGTTCATTGTATGGATTAGCAGAGGAAGGTCGACCGACGGACGATCTGATCGGACCAACGAAGCCAAAGATGTTTACACAAATGGCGCCGAATGGCGGACAATTGCCTAATGGAGAAAATACACCGATTGGTGATGCGCTGAAGGTAGCACCAATTGCCAAACGAAATGGTGCGGAAGTGACCATTCGGATGCCGGACATATACCCAAACTTCCCCTATCAATGGGTTGATTGGCAAGATTGGTATAACAAAGTAGATGGTATTGTACAGGCAAGACTCCAATCGGGAGCAGATAATATATATGGATATGAGTTGTGGAATGAACCAGATGGCACTTGGAATACACAAGCAGCCGGTCCATTCAATGAAGGCTGGAAAAAAACCTATTTGCGCATCAAGCAGCTCGATTCGACTACCAAAACCATTGGACCTAGCATTACTCATTACAATGAAGCTTGGCTGAGAAACTTCCTGACCTATGCACGCGATAATCATGTACTGCCAGACATCATCTCTTGGCATGAACTTGGTGCTCCAGAAGGAAACTATCTCAATGGACCAGCCCCCGGCTACATCTCCGATCATATTGCGGCTTATCGCGCCTTGGAAAAGGAGCTTGGGATCAGTCCAAGACCGATCAGCATTAACGAATATGGTGTAGTTTCAGAGCAAGCGGTGCCGGGCAGTATGGTACGCTATATTGCTGAATTTGAACGCTCTGGTGTGGATACTGCCAATATTGCCTTCTGGTTCCGTCCGGGACGCCTGAGCAATTTGGTAACAAATACTGGACAGAAAAATGGTGCATGGTGGCTGTATAAATGGTATGGCGACATGTCGGGACAAATGGTGATGACCACTCCAGCTGATCCTCAGGCTGCTGATCTGGATGGCATCGCCAGTGTAAATGATAGCAAGCAGCAGGTGGATGTTGTGTTTGGCGGTGGTACAGGTAACCATAATATCGTGGTGAAAGGGCTGGACGCGCTATCTTCTTTTTCCGGTACGGCACATGTGAAGCTTGAACGTACACCGTGGTATGGGGTGGATACCGCGGTCCCCAATACCACCAATGAGTTTAGCGGCAACTTCCATATCAAAAACGGACAGATTACCATTCCGGTGACGGATATGAAAGCATCTACCGGATACCGCATCATCGTAACGCCAGTGGAGTCCAATGACGTAAGTCGCTATGAAGCGGAACAAGCAGAGGTTCATGATGCTGATGTGTTGTCGAGTATTCAGGCGTCGGATGGCGGTTATATTGGCACGATTGATCATGAAGACAGCTATGTGCAATTTGCGGTTCAAGCGCCATCAGCTGGCGATTATAAACTCACTATTGGTTATGCCAATGGCGATTCGGCAGATGCCAATCATACGTTGGCTGTCAATGACCAAGCTTACGCTAATGTTCCGTATCCGACTACTGGTGGATGGCTGGCACAGGGCAATCAAGCTAGTGTGGAACAAACCGTATCCTTACAGCAGGGACAAAATACTATTCGACTGGGCAAAGGCAGTACGGGTTATGCCGAGCTGGATTATATTCAGCTACAGCCTGTTGGCGATTTTGATGTCAGAGTGGAGGCGGAAGATGCTAAGGTACAAGATGCCAAAGTAGTCGGCAGCTCGTTTGCATCCAATCGTCTGTTTGTTGGCAATATCGATCATCCAGATAGCTCCGTAACCTTCTCTGTGTATGCTCCGGCGAGTGGAACATACAGCATGGATGTTGGGTATGGCAATGGTACAAGCGCAACCTCAACACATGCACTGACCGTAAATGGGCAAGCACAGGCTGCAATATCGTATCCAGTGAGTGGTGGTTGGATCTCGGATGTACCGAATGCTGGTACACGCAAAGTATTGACCGTACCTGTGACGCTGAAGCAGGGCGATAATACGCTTGTATTTAGCAAAGGCAACGGGTATGCCGAGTTGGATTATATTCAAATTCGTTAACATGAACTTCAATCGTTGAACATGAAGTTTGGTGTATTTTATATTTGCATATTTGTAGGTACTCGGCAAAAATGCTTTTCATAATCATAAGATTCATCAAAAAAACAGCCCAACGTTTCCTCCTTCTACACAGGATACGCTGGGCTGTTTCGTTCTAAAATGAAAGGCAAAAATGGAGCACAATAAGATGCAATGCTACCGCTCCGTATATATTATTTAGTAGCGAAATGAACTTCATTCCCAATCGCCATTTCCCTCTACTTGAGAAATCCCCAATCTTTAGAAAAAGCCCTTTACTACTCTACTTGACCAAGGATGAATCCTCCCGTAAATGAGGCGGTAGTGGAATATCCGGGTCAACGGTAACAGTGTTGATATACGTATTAGTGTACGTATCACGGAATTGCGTTGGAGTCATGCCGACATAGTTTTTGAATAGTTTCATCAAATACTTTTCATCACGAAAATGCAGCTCGTATGCAATTTCCTTGATAGATTGGTTCGTGGTACACAGTAACTCCTTAACCAGACTGAGCTTGAGCGTGTTGATATAACGGATGGTGCTCATGCCGAGATTTTTCTTAAATAAACGCGTGAGATGATCGGAGTTAAAACAGAATGTATCCGCCACCTTTTGTACCGTGAGATCATGATACATATTGACTCGAATCCATTCCAAAATCTGCATGAATTTCTGATTATGCTCCTTGTTCAACAGCTGATGATGCAGCAGCGGCTCCATATATTTGTCCGTCAATTCAATCATCAGTGCGGTTACCAAATAATCGACGGCATAGGTGCTGTAATACGACGTATTGGAAATATCCAGAATTTGCTTCATCAGCATCAATGGCTTATCCAAATAGGTGAGGGAAAAGAAGTCAGGCAAGCATACATACGCATTCGTCTCATCCCGTTGCTCGGTCAATGTACTGCCCAACAGTCGATTGGCAAATACATCACCCGCTTCCGTGACAATCCCCCCACGTGGAATAAAATGCAGCCAAAAAAAGCTGGCGCCAGCGATCGACGGAGCATAACCGAAATATTCCACCTGTGGCTGAATAAGCAGTACATCACCATGCTGAATCTCATAACGCTGCTCGCCTACCTGAACATAGATGGTTTCCTTCAAGCCGATGATCAGCTCATAATCCTTTTCCATATTCATTTTTTTGTGTTTCCAGCCTTCATCGCTGACAAATTGCCCGCACTTATAATACGCAAGCGGACGTTCAATATTCATTTTCCATACGGGTTTCATTGTAAATCAAGATCACTCCTTACCTGAATATCAGTTTTGGACATGAAAAGTCGGATTTATACACTATTTAGATCAAACATTTATAAAATTACGTTGTTACCAGTTATTATAACATGAATGTATACGGTTTCGCGCAATAAATCTAGAATTCAAATAGTCGCAAATATACACCTTTCCTACGAAATCCTAAGTTTATTGCCAATCGGAAAGCGCTTACGATAAAAGAGCCAGATGATAGCAATGATATACATACACCGCTGCAATATCCATCTGACATGTATTGATCAGGAAACAGGAGGGTATCCCTATGGAACAAGTATCCAATGCTTCACCAGAACAGCATCCGTCCTTGCGTACAGACAAGGTGCCGTTTCACCGCAGAATTAGTTATGCGCTTACAGACACTGGGGGTAATTTGCTGTACAGCATTATTGGCGGGTATCTGTTGTACTTTTATACCGATGTGTTCGGTCTATCGGTGGGTGTCGCAGGAGCGCTACTACTTATTACTCGGCTGGTTGATGCGATTGATGCGCCGTTATGGGGCATTATTGTCGATCATACCAAATCGAAATATGGGCAAAGTCGACCGTATTTTCTATGGCTTTGTTTTCCGTTTGCTGTATTTACCATTCTAACATTTACGACCCCGAATCTGGATGGGACATGGAAAATTGTATACGCCAGTGTGACCTATATTTTGGCAGGCATTGCGTATACAGGAATCTCCACGCCGATCACATCCATTCTGCCGAATTTGAGTAGAGATCCCAATGAACGGGTCGTATTGAATTCGTTTCGTATGGTTGGCGGCAATATCGGTAACTTCGCAGCGGTAACTTTCACGCTCCCGTTAGTGGCATTTCTCGGTGGCGGCAATGATCAGAAAGGATTTTTCTGGACGTTATGTTTGTTTGGTGTCGTCTCGATTGTGATGTTTCTGATCGCTTTTGGCAATCTGCGCGAGATCAATACCGAGAAGATCAAAACGATTCCGTTACGTTCTAGCTTAAAAGCACTTCGTGGCAATTGGCCGTGGATGCTGCTCGTTGCTGCCAATTTGCTATTCTGGATCGCACTAACAATTCGCACGTCGACGCTAGTTTATTATTTTGAATACAATATCGGTCAGAAAAATCTAGTGCCGCTGATCAATGGAATTTCGATTATTCAGGTGCTTGGTATGGTGTCGATTCCGTTTATCGTAAAATACACGAACAAGCAGCTGACAATGATTTTGGGCTTTGTGCTTGCAGCGGGTGGGCAATTGATTTTGTTTATCGCTCATGGGCATATCTCCACGTTAATTGTTGGATGGATGATTGCTTGTATCGGTTCGGGTATTGCCTGTTCCATGCCATTTGCAATGTTGTCGGATACGGTCGATTATGGCGAGTGGAAAACAGGGCTACGCGCAAGCGGGATTCTGACTGCAATTGGCAGTGCATTTTGTATCAAAGCAGGTTCAGGTCTAGGCGGCTTTATTCCGACGCAATTTATGTCGGCGTTTGGGTATGTGCCGAATGTGACACAAAGTGCGCAATCGCTGTCTGGCATTCAATTTGTTTTTATTTGGTTGCCTGCGATTGTGTTCGCGCTTGGTATTGTTCCAATGATCTTCTACCGACGCTTTGAGCGCAAGGAGAGCTTTATTCGTAAACAGCTGATCAAAAAGGAAGAGTCTGTACAGCAAACGTAACAGTATGTATATAAAAAGCAATTTGGAGAGGAGACATCCCATATGTCTTTACAACTGAAAAAGGTTACTATTACCGATCCCTTCTGGTCTCATTATCGTGAACTGGTTCGCACGGAAATGATCCCCTATCAATGGAGTGTGCTGAATGATGATGCCAATATTGTGATCGAAAAAGAGCGCAATGATCATACCATTCCATCGGAGAAAAGCCATGCCATCGAAAACTTCAAAATCGCTGCGGGGCTAAAGCAAGGAAAACATTACGGATGGGTATTTCAGGATAGCGATGTGTACAAATGGCTGGAAGCTGTTGCGTATTCTTTATCCTTTCACCCAGATGAGCATTTGCAGGAGCTGGCAGATGGTGTGATCGATCTGATCGCGCTGGCACAGGAGGAGGATGGGTATCTTCATACGTATTTCTCGATTGAGGAGCCAGAACGTCGATTCAAAAAGCTTGCTGAAAGTCATGAATTGTACTGTGCAGGGCATTTTATCGAAGCAGCGGTTGCATATTATGAATCGACTGGCAGTGAAAAGGCATTGTCCATCGCCTGCCGCCTTGCCGATTGTATTGATCATCATTTTGGTAAGGAAGAGGGCAAAATTCAAGGCTATGACGGACATGAAGAGATTGAATTGGCATTGACACGACTATATACCGTCACCAACGAGCCGCGTTATTTGGCATTGAGCCGTTATTTTCTATATGAACGTGGCACTGATCCAACCTTTTTCGCCAGACAGCAGGCGGCAGATTCTGGTGTTCGTCCCGTGATCGAAGGGATGCAGCATCGTCCACTTGCCTATTATCAGGCACATCAGCCTATTTTGGAGCAGGAAACAGCGGAGGGACATGCCGTGCGGCTTGTCTATCTATGTGCAGGGATGGCGGATGCTGCATATCTGGCAGGTGATGAACGGATGCTAGCAGCCTGCCGTCGATTGTGGAGTAATCTGGTGAGCAAGCGTATGTATATTACGGGCGGAATTGGCTCCACCGTCGATGGGGAAGCTTTTACGATGGATTATGATTTGCCGAACGATACGATGTATTGCGAGACATGCGCTTCGATCGGACTGATCTTTTTCGCCTTTCATATGCTAAAAAATGAAGTTAAGTCGCAGTATGCCGATGTATTGGAGCGCGCGCTCTATAATACGGCGATTGGCGGTATGGCGCTGGATGGCAAGCACTTTTATTATGTGAATCCGTTGGAGGTGCGTCCAGAGAACAGTATCCATGATCCCGGCAAAAGTCATGTCAAATTTACACGTCCTGCTTGGTTCGGATGTGCGTGCTGTCCACCCAATCTGGCACGATTGCTCACGTCGCTGCATAACTATGTGTATACCGTAAATGCGGAGCAACAGAGTATTCACACCCATCTGTATGTAACAGGTGTAGCGAATGTAGAGTTAAATGGTCAGCAGGTGCAGTTGGAGCAGCATAGTCAGCTCCCATGGGAAGGTGAGGTGCAGATGACTATTCGTACGGATCAGCCCATAGCCTTTACACTTAGCTTGCGCATTCCATACTGGTCGGATGGATACACTTTTCAGCTTAATGGTGAATCGGTAGAGGGAGAATTACAGGATGGATATATAGCACTGGATAGAGTGTGGCAGGATGGGGATCGACTGGAATTGCTATTACCGATGGATATTCGTCAGTATGCAGCGCATCCACTTGTACGTAGTGATCAGGACAAACTGGCGGTTGGACGTGGACCGCTGATCTATTGCGCAGAGCAAGAGGATAACGGTGAGCATCTGCATCTCATTCGTGTATCGCCAGAAGCGCAGTATACGTATCAGTTTAGAGCGGAGCTACTAGGCGGTGTTGGTACGATTGAGGTGCAGGCACAGCGACAACAAATTACACAGGAGTGGGAGGGCGAATTGTATCGTTCCTCTGTCCAAGCTACGTTTCAGCCGCATCGATTGACCCTCATTCCTTATTACAGCTGGGCGAACCGCACGTCTGGCGAGATGCAGGTATGGCTTCATAAAGCCTAAGTACAGGAATACAAAGGAGGAGTAACGATGCGAAACAAAGTAAATATTCATCCTGCCACATTTGCAGGACAGGTCATTACAGGCTATGTATCTGATAAGGCACATGCAGAAGCAATAGCGAAGGATCATCTGGCACTCTATTTGAATGCTTACTTTCTAGCAGAAACATTTAATGCGATGGAAGATCAGCTAGCAGAAAAGGCGGAGAAACAGGACTTTAAGGCATTGATGGCTAAGGTGCTGGAAACGAAACTATTTTAAAAGAATGAAACTCCATATTATTACATTTAAAGCAGTCGGTGCAGGATTCCTCATCGGCTGTTTGTTATGGTTGTTTTGGGAGTTGCTATACCTGCTGTATTTTTGACTACGTCTATATGTATAAAAGTAATGCTGTATCCTAATACATCCGCCTCATTATTCCGAAGATAGGAATATCTGTCTCATGGGTAATATAATTTCAGCAGGACAGGCATCCACTGGCAGAATGAAGCATGTATGAACGGCTACGCCTGCATCATCAAGGAGGAACAGCTATGGACGAAGACGTAAGGGAACGATTGACGCTTGTGTATGAACAGCATCTAAAAAACCTGACTACCCGTTTGAAGCAGCTGTATACGATTGATAATCCGCTACACGAAAACAATGTATCTGGTGATGAAGTGATCGATGTTCGGCACGAATATGAAGTATGCCGCAGGCTGGAGGAAGTCTACAGCGTGGTAGAGCGTACCGGTGTGCCGCAAGGTCAGACGTATGAAGATTATAGCTCGTATATGTTTCACGCTAGCAAGGCAAAAGATGTATTTAGTGCTAAGATTGAAGAACTGGAACGTCAGCATCACGCTGAGATCACGAATATTAACGCACTCATGCAGATGTTCCGAGTCGAGCTAGCACGATTGAAAAAAGGCGATGTGGGCGAACAGCAGGCTGCGGCGAGGCAAGGATAATGCAAATGAGCATAAAAAAGACTCCTGATGTGATCATCAGGAGCCTTTTTGTGATGCAGCTGATACCGGGCAGAATCAGTGCAAGTTACGGAATAATCCGACCACTTTACCAAGGATGGTAACGCGTGTCAGTCGCAACGGCTCGTACGTAGGGTTTTCCGGTTGAAGACGAATATGGTCTTTTTCCTTGTAAAAGGTTTTGACAGTTGCTTCGTCATCTTCGGTCATCGCAACGACGATATCGCCATTGTCCGCGGTTTGTTGCTGGCGAACGATAACATAGTCACCGTTATGAATACCGGCTTCGATCATACTGTCGCCAATAACGGAAAGCATGAAAATCTGGTTATCACCGGTAAACTGCTGTGGCAGTGGGAAATAATCTTCGATATGCTCTGTCGCAGTAATCGGTACACCGGCAGTTACTTTACCGATAATCGGTACGCGGGATACAGATTGCGCAAATAACAGATTATTCTCGGATTCTTCCTGACCGAGCAGTTCAATCGCACGTGGTTTAGTCGGGTCGCGACGGATCAAGCCTTTTTTCTCCAGACGATCGAGGTGACCGTGTACAGTGGAGCTAGAGGCAAGACCGACCGCTTCGCCGATCTCACGAACGGATGGCGGATAGCCTTTCAGTTTTACTTCATTCCGGATAAATTCCAGAATTGCCTGTTGGCGGCTTGAAATCTTGGACATACCGTATCAACCCCAATACTAGTAACGTTTGGGAAAAGTATAACACAGAACTACCGTTCGCACAAACATAAGTTCTAAAATTTAGCAAGAATATATTTTTGAGGGAACAGAAGCTTCTATATGTTGATGATTTTAGTACGATAGACTCTGTTCAATGAAGGGAACAGGTATTCGAAATACATAAAAATAAAAAGCGAACAAAGGTTCGAAAAAACTCTTGATCAAAACATATGTTCGTGCTATATTCTTTTCAGGAAAACAAGAACAAACGTTTGGAGCGTGAAGCACATGCTAAAATATACTACATATAAAAGTATCCACCAACAGGAACAAGAACCTCAAGTGACTGACTTGCATAGCAAAGAATCAGCTGACGGTTCTTCCCATACATCTTCTTCCGGCAAACCCAACATTTCTTCCTCTTCTATGAAGACAACTCGTTCAGGCAATGTGCGTCAATCTTCAGCAGTACGCAATCCGGTAACGTCTAAAGAGCCGGCTGTAACAGAATGGATGTACGTATCAGGTGAGAACAAAGGCAAATCATCCGGCACGCGCAAATCCAGCCGTACATTCCGTCAGAAAACGCTAGAGCTGATCCAGATGACTGCACGCAAATCGCTGGCAAGCAAAAAGAAACGCAAGCGCCCATCTCGCAAGTCCAAGTGGAACTCGACCGGACGTATGCTGATATGCTTGTTATTTGCTAGTGTATTACTGTATGGTGGCGTTCAGCACTTCGTCGTTGCCGACGAATCGCCATCTATGAAGCAGCATGTGATCGTATCGGATGGTGACAGTTTGTGGGCAATCGCTTCTCAGTACAAAGCCCCTGATGCAGATATTCGTGATTATATCGCTGAGATTCGTGATGAGAACAATCTGTCCACCAGCGAAATTCAAAGTGGCGATATACTGGTCATTCCGAATCATTAATTATATCGTGTGTTGTTCTCATATATATATTTTATCTATTCAATCTTGCCTCTTGTGGATTCGGTTTCTAGTAAATCTGAGCTGATACTCCTATCAAGCCGCAATGATGATTCTCCTTTTATATGAAAGTTTTTATATGCGGTATTCAACAGTCAACGAACCGGTTCTCCTCCGGTTTTACATATACACCTTATTGGTGGCTTGTCATGGTGTGAATAACCTTGACAAGCTTTTTTTTACATGTCAAAGTTAGAAAAGATAGTTTTGGGAGGGTAGTTATGGACATCGATGGAATCATTACACGCATTAACGAATTGGCACGCAAAAAGAAGGAATCTGGTCTGACCGCTGAAGAAACAGTGGAACGCGACGAGCTTCGTGCCGTTTACCTTGGTAATATCCGCCGCAATTTCCGTCAGCAGCTTGACACCATTGAATGGGTCGAGGACAGCGAAACGGAAGAAAAGGGCAAATGAATGACGGTTTGACCCGTCCAATCCGGTTATGATCATCGACGCAATAACCATACAGGGATGTCGCAGCTGATCCATGATCAAGCCCCGGCATCTTCTTTTATTTGCGGCGTTTGTCTGTATTGAGCGTGCAGAAGCCTAGAAGGATTCTGCATGTCTGAATAGAAGCATTATTTATTAATTTTATTTAGGGGGAAATGCGATGTCCCGTTCCTGGGAAAGGCAAGTCAAACGCAATACCAAGCAAGTGAACGATCGCCGTAAAAAAGCCGGTCAAGATCGCATCGGCAGCAATGGCACCAGCAGTACCGCATCCGAATTTACCACGTACAAAGGACGCAATTTTGTGTTCCCGGCAACGCTCGTTCTGCTCGGTATTGTATACGGTATCATGGGTATCATGTATCCAGCGACCAATAGCAGTACGATTTTGTTTGTGGTAACTGTGCTGTTGTATGTATTCTTGGGAGTTGTCTTGTATTTCCGCCGTCCTTATTTGAAGATCGGCAGAGATTCTTTGATCACAACCAAATTCAACCGCGACCGCATCATCACAGCTGATAAAGTGAAGAAGATTCGTCTGCAAAAAGGTTATGTAGTGATTGAGCACAACACCAAAGGTGGTGCTTGGGTATTCGCACGTACGCTGAATCGCTATGATACAGCAGCTATGGCAGAGCATCTGCGCACATTTGCTGCACAGCATCACATTACAATTGAAGACAAGGTGTAAACCGAATATAGCAACAATATGTTATATAATACATGAGTGAACTTACAGCAGCAGGTAGATCAGACATACAGCGGATAGGAATGAAGGGTATACCATCCTATCCCGTTTTCTAGATGACCTGTTTTGCTATATAAATACGCTTGAACATTGCCGGGAGGGTTTGGACTTGAGTATTGAAGCTGTTTTGTTTGATTTGGATGATACATTGTTGTGGGATGAACGCAGTATTGAAGAAGCATTTGAACAAACGTGTTTGTTTGCTGCGGAACAGGCAGGCGTAGAGCCGACAGAGCTGGAAGCTGCGGTACGCCGCGAAGCACGCACATTGTATGAATCGTATGAGACCTTTCCTTTTACACAGATGATCGGCATCAACCCGTTTGAAGGTCTATGGGCGCAGTTTAGCGCTGGCGATCAACCGGAATTCCGTGAACTGGAACGCCTTGCACCGATTTATCGCAACGAAGCATGGCTTAGAGGCTTGAGTGCAGTGGGCGTAGATAACGAAGAGTTGGCTCAATTGCTGGCAGACCGCTTTGTACAGGAGCGTCGCAATCGCCCGCATATGTATGAAGAGACGCTGCAAATTCTGAGTGAATTAAAGGGCAAGGTAAAGCTGCTGCTGTTGACCAACGGTTGCCCTGCATTGCAACAAGAGAAGCTGGATGGTGTGCCGGAGTTGGCACCATTTTTTGATCAGATTCTTGTATCTGGTGCATATGGCAAAGGCAAACCCGATCCGTCGATCTTCCGTCATGCGCTGGAGTTGCTGCACGTTCAGCCAGAGCAAGCACTTATGGTAGGCGATAAGCTGACAACCGATATTAAAGGTGGATTGGCTGCGGGTATTCATACCGTATGGGTAAATCGCAACGCCAAAACCAATGACAGTGATATTAAGCCGAATTATGAAATCAAGCATCTGAGCGAGCTTCATCAAATCGCTGAACAGCTAGCATAATCGAGCAATGAGATAGCAATACTTTATAAAATACAAAACCGCTCCTGAACGGCATTCTGCCATAGGAGCGGTTTTGTAATTCCAGCGATTCATTTTGTTACGTCTTCGTATACCTAGAGAATCCAAAAACGATACATGGATTATGCTTTTTGGAATGAAGCATCTTCGAATGGATGGGCAACCCAACCGTCCGTTTCTACAAACAGGCGCACAGCGACGATTTTGCGATTTTCCACCAGTGTAAAGAAGTGCGGTGTATTTTCCGGTACAGAGATCACATCGCCCGGTTCCAGCTCGACATCAAAGTAACCGTGTTCTGGGCTTTTAATAATGAAGATACCGTTACCCGATACAATCGCACGAATTTCATCTTCCGTATGTGTATGGATTTCCTCAAATTTGGCAAGTTTCGCTTCTAGGTCCGGTGTTGCTTCAGACAGGGTAATCACGTCCCATGTGCGATAGCCGCGGCGTGCAGCGAGATCTTTGATTTCCGATTCAAAGGTATGCAGGACATCTTGCTTCTGCTCATCAGTCAGGGAGAAATTCTCGCTCAGCTCAGGAGCCAGCTTGGACACATCCCACTTTTCATATACAACTTCATGCTGATTCAAAAACGCCAGTACGTTGTCATCACCAGAAATTCTTTCATTCGTATTTCTAATTCTGATTTCAGCCATCGGATTACCCTTCTTTCCTTGGTTTTTAAAGTATTATAAAAGATATGTTGAACCTTGTCGATAGTTTCATTAAAAACTCATTATGAATATAAGTAGGGAAATGTAAGCATGAGTATGACGATTGAAGTCGAAGTAGGATGAATGTTGAAATATGCAGGTTTAATCTGAAAAGTGCAAGTTTATGCATGTATTATGTTTGATGATATAGTAGCTTCTTGTTCGGTTCAACCCTCATTTATAGGGGCGGGCAAGAAAATATAGCGTGGGAGAAGAAAAGGTCAGCAGCAAAGGGGATATTACAGAGACAGGCAGGTATGCCCAAATGGTATAATCAGCAAGCCTATTACATAACGGTCCATTTTTATAACGGTTCATTTTCGATGTAAATAGCAACATATTCACGCTGCTTATCGTAATAGAGGTTAGGGTAAATGAAGCATAGGATTATGACAAAGTTTGTATTCCTTGATTTGGGTGTTAGGAATAGGAAATGTTGTATGAATCACAGAAGTACAGGTCAAGAAGATGACTGAGTTGGAGCATGGTACATATCAGCCATACAGGTAGGAAGTACAGGCTTATTCGCCGGACGGCTTTTTACTGCACGCATAACATGATATGATAAAGGATATTATCATTTTGCATAAACAAGCATGATTTATAGTAGGGTTCTGCACCGCACTGTTTTCTTGCATCTATTCTAATCTTCTGCACTACAGCACAGATTGTTAAGGATCACTTTTCGCTTGTGATGCTTGAGACGATCACTTCTTCGTTTGGGATGGTAGGGTGAATAGATCATTGTTTTGATTGGATAAGTTTATGATGCGATGTGCAGAGACAGAGCCGACTATGAATAGGCTGTTCTATAGAGAGAAGGTTTGACGTATGGAACTTTATTTTTTGGGCACCAATGCTGGTGTGCCGACACTTCAGCGCAATGTGACCTCGATTGGATTGCGACTGTATGAGGAGCGTAAGGCGCTCTGGATGTTTGACTGTGGCGAGGGTACACAGCATCAGGTGCTGCGTTCTCATTTGAAGCTGAGTAAGCTAGAAAAGATCTTCATTACCCATCTGCATGGTGATCATTTGTTCGGTCTGCCGGGATTGTTATCAAGCCGTGGCAATCAGGGCGGGGTGACACCGCTAGATGTATACGGTCCGCCGGGACTAAAACAGTTCGTCGATACAGCGATGGGATTAAGTCAATCCCGTGTCGAGTATGAGCTAAATGTATATGAGCACGAGGGCGGCGTTGTATTTGAAGATGAGACGTTCCGCGTAGAGGCGGCATTGCTGGAGCATCGGATCGACAGCTATGGCTATCGTATCATTGAAAAAGATCGTCCGGGGCAATTGAATTTTGAATTGCTGAAGCAACACGGCATTCAACCGGGACCGATTTATGGCAAGCTAAAAAATGGCGGTAGCATTACACTGGACAATGGCGAAACGCTTCATTCGCATCAGGTAGTGGGTGAGCCGAAAAAAGGCAAGATTATCACGATTCTTGGCGATACTCGTCCATGCGATAATGTATTGGTACTGGCAAAAGATGCGAATCTGCTCGTACACGAAGCGACCTTTTCGCAGGATCTACAAGAGACAGCGCGCAAGTATTATCACAGTACTGCGATTGAGGCAGCCGAAGCAGCGCGTGAAGCAGGCGCGCAGGAACTGATTTTGACTCATTTTAGCTCGCGCTATAAGGATGAAGATCAGCTTCAGGAGCTGCTGCTGGAAGCCAAAACGGTATTTGAGCATACAGAATTGGCAGTCGAGCATGTACTATTTCCGGTAAACGCATAACAAAATACAAAACAGGTTGCGGTCAGGTGAGCAAATCGTTTGCCTTATGCCGCAACTTTTTTTACAATGGGGATTGTGAGTAACAGAGAGGATGGCTATAGGATGGCGCATACGAAAGGAATGCTGATTGATCTAGATGGAACGCTGTATCATGGCAACCGTGTCATTCCTGGTGCGGCATCGTGGATCAAGCAGCTGGAGCAAGCCAAGACGCCGTATCTGTATGTGACGAATAATTCTTCGCGTACAGCTGCCGGTGTAGCTGCACATCTTACCGAACTGGGTATTGAAGCAACGCCAGAGCAGGTGTGCACGTCAGCGCTTGCTGCTGCTGCTTACATCGCGGATGAACAGCCCGGCGCACGTGTCTACGTGATCGGTGAACCAGGATTGATTGAGGCGGTACAGGAAGCAGGATTAATCGTTACAGACAAGCAGCCGGATTATGTGCTGCAAGGGATTGACCGTCAGTTTGATTATGATAAGCTGACGATGGCGCTTCGATTAATTGGGCAGGGGGCACGCTTTGTACTGACCAATCCTGATCTGCAATTGCCGTCTCATGACGGATTGCTGCCAGGAGCAGGAACACTGGGCGCAGCTATTTCAGCCGCCGCCGCAGTGGAGCCGATTATTATCGGTAAGCCTTCTTCCATTTTGATGCAGTACGCGTTGGATCGTATCGGTTTGCCTGCATCTGATACGATTGTTGTTGGCGATAATATGCTGACCGATATTGCAGCGGGAGCTGCCGCTGGATGCCATACCATTCTCGTTACGACTGGTGTGACAACGGCGGATAATCTATCTGCCCACGAAGCACGTAGCGGCGTGAAGGCAGATCGCATCTGTGCGTCGCTGGCGGAGATTCATCCGACCGCAGAATAAACGTATACTGAGCATGAATATAGATGACATCGCAGTTTCATTATCAGAGAGAGAGGGACAATATTATGCCTGAATTGCCTGAACTGGAAAATTACAAGATTCAATTGACTCGTTACATTTTGAATACATCTATCGAGAAAATGGTACTTGGACTTGCCCGTGTATCAAATGTGGAAGCAGATCCGACCAATATGCTGCTGAGCGGCAACCGGGTTGCTTTTATCGAACGTCGCGGCAAATATCTGAATCTGCACCTGCACAGCGGACACCGCATCGTTATCAGCATCGTACTGGGCAGCTCGCTCTATTATGGTGTACGCGAGCAAAATGCGAACCGCAAGTCCGATGTGGAGTTGCAGTTTGAGGACGGTACTTCGCTGTATTACACCGCTGGTCGTCAGGGCATTTTCCACTTTTGCTCAGCAAAAGAAGCACAAGCTTATTTTGCTGATCTTGGTCCCGAAGCTACTGACCGCAAGCTGACACGTGAGCAATTTGCAAGTTTGATCAAAAGTCGTCGCGGTGCATTGAAAACGGCACTGCTCAATCAATCCGTTATCGCAGGAATCGGCAGCTACTATGCGGACGAGATCGCTTTTACAGCCGGTTTGCTGCCAACTGCTAAAGTGCAGGAACTGGATGAAGAAGCGCTTGGCAAGCTGTATGATGCAATGCATATCGTGCTACAGGAAGCAATTGAAGCAGGTGGTCATATGGAAGGGCAGCCAATGACTGCGAATGATGCGTTAACTGGCGGCTTCCATGCGCTGCGTCGCGTATATGAGCGTGAGGGTGAGCCTTCTGTACGTTCGTCCAACGACACCGTTGTCAAAACCGAAGTTGCTGGCAAAAAGACGTATTATTGTCCGGCATCGCAATTTGCCAATTAATGATGGAACGGGAGGGACAGCTGATGATTCATCTGTATTTGGATGACTGCCGCCCGTGTCCAACAGGCTTTGCGTTAGCAAGAGATGGCGGCGAATGTCTGACGATGCTGCGCGAGTGCGAGGTAGATATTTTATCGCTGGATCATGAGCTGGGCTGGGGTCAGATGGATGGCACCGATGTGGTCAAGACGATGATCCAAGAGGGATTATATGCACGCGAGATTTATCTGCATACATCAAGCATGTCCGGTAAGAAAAGCATGTACGAATTGCTGTATCAAGCCAAGCCAGAGCATGTGATTTTGCATAATGGTCCGATTCCGGCAGAACGATTGGAGCAGATTGCTGCCGGTCGGGTCTGAGGGCAAGAATAGAACGCATTATTACGTGACTGTATTGTCAAAGGGTAAGTATAAAACGTCGACAGGAGGTGATGTCGTGATTCAGGAAATAAATGAACAGCAAGCGCTGGAACTGGCATCACAATCCGGCGAAATGGCGATTATTTATGCGTATACGCCGTTCTGTGGTACGTGCAAGCTAGGCAGAAAGATGCTGGACGCATCGCTTCCACTATTGCCCGGACAACAGGTATATGCGCTCAACATCAATTTTGCACCCCGCCTTGTGCAGGAGCTGCAATTGACTAGCGTTCCATGTCTGATCGTATTTGAGGCATGGCGCGAACGGAAGCCGCGTATGTTGTACCGGCTACAATCGGTACAGCGTATTCTTGAGCATGTGCGTGGTACAACCGTATAATCTATTGGAGGCTATAGAATATTTCATGAATGATCAGGATAAACAACATCCGTCCGAGCAACAGGCGGAATCGCGCTGGATCGGTACAGCTAATCACGGCTTTGCTGCGTATGCGCAGGAAGAATTAAAACGTGCATTTGGTTCGGTCAAAAGTTCGGTACTGGTGCATAGCGAGGTATTGTTACTTACGCTGCCTGCTGATGAGCAGGAGGTATTGGAACAATTGCAGCGCCAACCGCTAATGTTTTTGCGACATATTCAGCCGGTGCGTTATGATATCGTGCTAGAACAGCTGGAAGATACCGTTGATCCGCTGGATACACTGGCAGAACTGCTGCTCAAGCGCGAGGAACTGTATGGCATCCCACTGTCGCTTCAGGTTCGCAAAACAGGCGATGCACAAACAGATGGTGGCAATGCGTCGGAGCTGCGTCATCGTTTGGAGGAAAAGCTGGAATCGCTTCATGCGGAATTTACCGTGCAGCAACCGACGCTGGTTGTCTCGGTATTCTGGACGGCGGAACGCCTATACGCAGGCATTTCCCGACCAGAGGACAATCTGTCCGATTGGAACGGAGGAGCTATTCGTTTTCAACGTGAGGAAGGTCAGATTTCGCGTGCCAAATTCAAGCTACTGGAAGCAGAAGCAGTGTTCGGTATCGACTTTACCGCGTTCCGACGCGGGTTGGATGTCGGCGCAGCACCGGGCGGCTGGACATCCTTTTTGTTGGAACGTGGTATGCACGTTACGGCGGTTGATCCTGCCAAAATGCACCCATCGCTCCAAAACCATCCACAGCTGAAAAGCGTTCGTCGCAATGCGGCAGATGTCAAATTCAGCCCCGGCGAATTTGATCTGCTGGTATGCGATATGAGCTGGAGTCCGAAGCTGACGGCGCGTCTTGTTATTGATCTGCTGGATGCGGTATCACCTGGTGGTACTGTGATTGTGACTGTTAAGCTAATGCACAAAAAGCCACTAGCTGTGATCCGCGAGGTGATTCAATCCTTTGAGGATGCGCGACTTCAGGTGCAGCGTGCGAAGCAATTGTTTCACAACCGTGATGAAATTACGTTGTATATGGTAAAATATTAATATGTAGTTGCTGTATATCTTGTAAGAAGGATGTGCGTGATGCAAAATACCATTTATCGTTATTGGCCTGATATGGAACGCTTTGTCGAATCAATACGGAATATTCCCGAGGCGGAGCTGGATTATAAGCCTGCACCAGAAGCGTGGAGTATTCGCGAGATTGTTGTTCATCTGTTTGATGTAGAAATTACTCTACAAAACCGTTTGAAATTGATTCTGTGTGAGGCAGAGCCGCCAACATTGGTGGCGTTTGATCAGGATCGTTGGGCGCAGCGTCTCAATTACGCTAGTTTGGATCTGGAGCATCATTTGCAGGCATTGCTCGCAATGCGCAGAGCGTTTGTACCAGTGCTAGAAACGATTACTGAAGAAGATCAGCATCGGATTGGTATTCATACCGAGGATGGTGAGATTACGGCACGTATGGTTATTGATAAGCTATGTGTCACGCATTTAGAGACGCATGTCAAACAAGTACAGCGCAACTGCGATGCTTTTGCGGCAGCGAAGTAATGAGGATCACCATAGCTATCTTTACTTTGATCATGACATCATTTATAATTCAGGTACATTAAATATGCAGCGGACAGGGAAAGCATCCCGTTTGAGTGAATGCCATAATGGCGTTTATTCGGCGGGATGCTTTTCTTTTTTTATACCCGCTTGAGGAGATCATCACTGTTCGCTGCCATAACTATAGACGAACTGTAAGGAGCTATACTATAGCTTTTTATAGGAGGGGAGATGTAGGTAGAAATGGTTTTTCCGACACGACTGCAACAAGGAATGATTGTGGAGCAGCGGTATCGTATTGAACAACGGATTGGTAGCGGTGGGATGAGTCATGTATATTTGGCACACGATTTGAAGCTGCCCGGCAAGCAGTGGGCGATCAAGGAGACGATATCGCTACCGTCCAAGTATCGCGAAGCGGCAGCTGAAGCACGGATGCTGACCACGCTGGTGCATCCTTTTTTACCGCGCATTGTAGATTATATTCAAAGTGATCCAGATGGCTATACTTATCTGGTGATGGATTATATTGATGGCGATACATTAGAGCATCGGTTCCACATGGAGCCGGATACGGTAAATGGCGATTTTATTACGCGCTGCGGTGATCAACTGCTGAATGTACTAGAATATTTGCATCAGCATAATCCCCCTATCGTATTTCGCGATATGAAGCCATCCAATGTAATGATTACGACTCAGGGTGAGATTCGTTTGATTGATTTTGGCATTGCTCGTACATTTAAGCCAGAAGAAAATCAGGATACAGTAAAGTTAGGCACGGTTGGTTTTGCTGCACCCGAGCAGTATGGTAGTGGACAGACCGATCACCGCTCTGATCTGTATGGTTTGGGAGCATTGCTGTTGTACTTGTCTACTGGGGGCAAATACAGTGAGTGGCATAGTGAGGTAGAAGCTGCAATTCGACATGATATAAAACCAGCTGTTGTACAAATATTGCGTCGCCTATTGCAATATAGTCCTGCCAACCGTTTTCAGTCGGCGCAAGAAGCAAGAACTGCGCTGCATCTTGCTATTGGGCATGTGAATGCTCGTCATAACGATGAATCTTCTTCCACCATACTGCAATGGAACAAGACGACACAGGTCATTGCACTGATCGGAGCGACATCAGGAACAGGAACGACTCATACAGCGGTCAGTATTGCTCATTATCTTGCCCGGATTGGGCATAAAGTCGCATTGGTCGAAATGAACAGCTATCCTGGCGCATTTGCCCGCATTCAGCAGGTGGCATTGCAGGGAATGGCTGAACAAGATAGGCTAGGCGAATCGCGACGGTTTGAGCTAGAAGGGGTAGATTACTGGCGTGAAGCGGCGCGAGCGGAAGTGGTGTCGCTGCTTAGTGGTAGCTATCATTTTCTTGTGCTAGATCTGGGCGGATATCGGCGCAATGATCGGTTAGAGGAGTTTTTACGTGCCGACTTGCCGCTTGTAGTCGGTTCTGGAGCGGAATGGAGGTATCAGGACATACTGAATATGGTTCAGGATTTGCGGCGGTATACACAGGAGAAGTGGCAATATTGTCTGCCACTCGCACAGGATGAAGCCGTACAACGATTGCAGAGAGAACTAGGAACTGATCATGTATATAGCTTGCCATGTCAGTCTGATCCGTTTGATCGGCAGCAAGACACCGATGAATTATTAGCTGCTCTTTTGCGCAATTACTTACCGTCTGTTCCGCGTAAAAAGCGTTTCCGATTCAGTCTTTCCCTGTTTTAAATTCGGTTTTGCCAAATTAGAATGTATAAAGTCGCAGATGCTTATAGAGCAGATAGGGTACATATGATTACTCCAGACTCGTTCTTTTATCACTTTGAAGCAATAGTAATATATTATAAGCTGTACTAAACGGCTATCTGCGACCTCAACCACACCTGTTCACTCTCTATTCGTAGCAAAGGTTAATGG
The DNA here is from genome assembly GCF_040719145.1 of Paenibacillus sp. JQZ6Y-1. Lineage (NCBI taxonomy): Bacteria > Bacillati > Bacillota > Bacilli > Caryophanales > Paenibacillaceae > Paenibacillus > Paenibacillus kandeliae. Next base: position 2,150,719 of record NZ_JBFDUZ010000001.1, on the reverse strand, counting down.
ATACGGGCCATCCGCAAACATTGTACAGCCACCGTTTCAGGGCTGCGATTATGAATCGCCATGTTACAAGGAACATTTGCACCGGCATATTGTTGTCGGTTGCGCCCTGATGTGCTGTCAGTCTGCTGCCTGTATACACACGAACGCACAAACAGGATCATAAACCGACTGCTTATGATCCCACGGATAGCCAGGGAGATAAGGGGGAGTGAATATGACGACGGTTATGTTTTGGAGTCCAGACAATGGACAAGGCAAAACGTCTGCGCATACAGTTATTACAGCTATTACAGCTGCATTGCAATACAGAGCACGTCTGCTTCTCTGCCATAACGATGAACGTGGACAAGGTGTGGAATATGGATTAAGTGCCGATTTGAGCCAGACAGCAGCAGACATCTGGAAGAACGGACCGGGCATTGATCGTCTACATTATTTACAGCAATCGGGCATTTTAAATGCAAGCAATGTAACGGATAATATGGTTCCACTTGTACGTGATCGTCTTCATTTGTTAGCAGGAACCAAGTACGGACATCATGATGCCAATCGCAATCCGGTATTTTGGAAAAATCTATTTCAGGCGGCAAGTCAGCATTATGATCTGGTGCTGATGGATGCTGGTTGTGGTGCAGATAAGCTTCCCTTGCTGCAACTGGCGGATCTAGTTGTAGTGAATTTGGGACAGAATCGGGAATCTCTGCATAACTTCTTTGCCAATCCGTTGTACGCGGACTGGGAATGGCGCTCATCGTGGATGCCAGTCATTGGTGCCTATCAGCCGAAAGGCAAGCTGACGGAGACCGAAATCAGCCGTCGCTTTGGATTGCAGCGTCAGTTGTATACACTAAATCATTGCCAGCCGCTACAGGATGCTTGGAATGTGCAGCGTTTGTTATCCTTTATGCGTAATCGTTTGGTTCTGGATTGGCCGGAGCAACAGCTAGGTCAATTTTTCAGACAATCCTTTTTGCTGACCTCTGGTATGTTGGAACAATTGGAACAGCAGGAAAATGCAGCTTTGCCGCAGCAAGCAGTACTGGCAGGCGAGCGTTCCACGATTCATCGAATTCGTCATCTAGCATTGAAGATGCCCTCTCTTGTATATTCTCCCGTCTGATGGAATGATAGCCGATATTGTGTGATCCGCACGCCAAGTGTACGCCGATAAAGCATAAGTACAGAATATAAAATGCACCGATGGTGCATTTACATAAATAAGCAACTATATGACATGAACTAAGCCGCAAGCCGATTGATAAAGGTAGATGTTATATTTATATTTGCTTTATTGAAATAGGTTTGCTAAGATGAAAATGTTTGAAACGACAATTGCATATCCATATGCACTAGGGGAGCCTATAGAGGCTGAGATGACAGCGAACTGCTGACGAACCCTTTGGACCTGATCTGGATCATACCAGCGTAGGGAAGTGGAAGAGCATACACGATATGAGAAAAATAAATAAGTATTCCGTGCTTTATATAGCATCAAGTATGGTAGGAATAGAGTGCATTATCATCTATTATATGGTGCGTTGTTATCATGTATTAGATCATGGATGTACCAGATCATGAGTGTATCAAATGATGATCACGATGATTCCATTCAATCATACAAATGATGTGTAGAGAAGCTGCTACATGGAATGACTTTTTCTATTTCACCTCATTCATCTGGTATTGCTCTGGGCAGCAGACAGATCACTGAATGTGTAGGTGTATCTCTATGTAGACCCTGTTTATTATATAATGATAAAATAAACAGCCACTTTCCAATAGGAAAGTGGCTTTTTTGCGTAACATTTGTCTTACTCAGCGCCTACGATCCATTACTCATACAAACGAATGATACAAAGAAGGTGACACAATGCAGCTGCATGTAGTTACACCCGGAACATTATCGCAGCAAGATATCATCCATATCAGCTCGCTTATTCATCCTCATGTTACAGCTATCCATATTCGTGAAAAAAGCTGGACACAGCAGCACATTCGGCAGACCGTGCAGCAGATGTTGCTACGAGGAATACCTGCGTCTAAGATCATGGTGAACAATCATCCAGAGTTGGTTGTGGAATTGGGTATCAAAGGTGTACATATGCCAGAGTTTGCACCCATGCCGACCTATAATAATTCCAGTGATCGTAGTGATCGCGTCCTGAGCGTTGGTGCGTTATCAGCGGGTCCTAATGAACCATCGTCAATGATCATCGGTCGTTCTGTCCACAGTGCTCAACGTGCAGTAGAAGCTGAGCAGGAAGGCTGTCATTACGCCATATTCGGTCATATTTACGCTACTAACTCCAAATTGGGGATGGAGCCGCGCGGTATAGAGGAACTGGCACAGGTCTGCTCAGCATTGCATATTCCGGTTATTGCCATTGGCGGCATTCAGCCACAGCATATTGCCGAGCTACGTAGCGCCGGAGTGGCTGGTATAGCAGTGATGTCCTCTATATTTACTGCTCACTCTCCGTTGGAGAGCGTTCAGCAATATGTAGCTGCTATTCAACATATAGGGACTGTACAAGCCGAACTTATACAGCCACCTGTTTCATTCGATACCCATACCAGCGGAGGGAGTGACATCCATGCGAAATAAAGGGAAGTACGATGTGATCGTTGTTGGTGCAGGTGCCATTGGTGCAGCCATTGCACTGGAATGCCAAAGTCGTGGAGCAAGCGTCGCCATAGTAGAAAAGCAACATCCAGCAGCAGGAGCTTCTGGTGCGGCGGGAGGAATGCTGGCAGCATCATCTGAGCATTTTGCCCATCCTGATTTACAGCGGCTTGCATTAAGCAGTCGTTCACTCTATCCAGCATTGGCACAGCGGTTGCATGATTGCACCGGAATCGATATTGGGCTTCGCAGTGAAGGATTTCTTTTACCAATTGAACATGCAGCCACTACTTCATCCAATTCTGAGCATATAAGTAGCGCCTATTCAGAGAGTGATGTATACAGTGAAACCAGTCAGCAGCAAGAATTGGAATGGTGGGATTCTCAACGTTTGGCTGTAGTCGAGCCGTATATACGGGCAGATCGAGGCATGATGTATAACCGTCATGAGATGCAGCTTATTCCGCGACTACTGACAGAAGCGCTGGTCGGAGCCGCCATTTCTACAGGAGTAGCAATGTATCGGGATCATGATGTGATTCGGTTGCTGCGTGAACCGGGACACCAAGGTATGGTGCGTGGTGTAGTGACCGATGACGCTGTATTATATGGCGAGCATGTAGTATTGGCTTCTGGTCTAGGTACAGCGCGACTATTAACGGCGGAACACTGGCGTTTACCTTTTATCCCAGTTAAAGGGGAACTGATTGAACTGCGTACACCTACACCTTGGCTGCACCATACGGTTTATGGTGAGCAGGTGTACTTGATTCCAAAGCATGGTCATCGCATTTGGGTTGGAGCTACCAGCAAACCGGGGCAGCGAGATACAACCTTTACAGCGGGAGCAGTGATGGAGTTGTTGATGAAAGGTCAGCGTTATATCCCACGACTTGCCGAGGGTGAATTATTACGCTGCTGGGCGGGTGTACGACCCGGAACACCGGACGAATTGCCATATCTCGGTGCTGTTCCGCAGATGCCCAGATTATGGATCGCCTCTGGACATTATCGCAATGGAATTCTGCTCGCTGCTGGAACAGCGAAATGGATGGCAGATGGTATAGCTGGACGTGGCAATGCTGCCATTCCAAGCTGCTTCCATCCCGAGCGTGCCTTGCATTCTTTAAAAGACATGAACACTCCATCTGTTCCTATTGCTACATCATGAACAAATATAGGGCAAACTAAAAATCGCCAACGAAAGGAAGACATGGCTATGGAGTTGATTATTAATGGGAATACACGAACATTTACCGAATCGCCAGGCACCGTACAGCAATTGCTAACCATTCTACAATTGCAGGAGAAGATGGTCATTGTCGAGCATAATGAACAGATTTTGCAAAAGCAGGATCATGGGCAGGCTCAGTTAGAAGCAGGCGATAAGCTGGAGATTGTACATTTTGTAGGAGGTGGCTAATATGTTGAATATTGGACAGCATCAATTCTCATCCCGCCTATTGCTAGGCACTGGTAAATTTAGCAATCTGGATATACAGACGCAGGCAGTAGAAGCTTCAGGCACAGAAGTATTAACCTTTGCCGTCCGACGTTTGAATTTGGAACGACCAGATGAACCGAATATTTTGGAACGGTTAGATTTGAAAAGGTACAAGCTACTGCCCAATACTGCGGGTGCTCACACAGCGGAAGAAGCGGTGCGTATCGCCCGTCTCGCCAGAGCATCTGGATTGTGTGATATGATAAAGGTTGAAGTCATCGGCAATGACGCATTGATTTTACCAGACCCGTTGGAAACGTTTAAAGCCTGCGAAATCTTGCTGGCGGATGGGTTTACGGTACTGCCATACATTTCTGATGATTATATGCTGGCAAAAAGGCTGCAACAGCTCGGTGTACATGCTGTCATGCCAGGAGCATCACCGATTGGCTCTGGACGCGGGATTCTCAATCCGTCTTCGTTGGAATGGATTATTGGCGATGCGACTGTGCCTGTGATCGTGGATGCGGGTATTCGTTCCCCTGGCGATGCAGCGCGTGCGATGGAGCTGGGTGCTGATGCCGTACTGCTCAATACAGCGGTATCTGGTGCAACTGATCCGGTACGTATGGCAAATGCCATGCGATTGGCTGTGGAAGCTGGTCGATTGGGCAGAGAAGCAGGCATGATTCCGGTACGGCAGTACGCAGTGGCAAGCAGCCCTGCAGAAGGGATGATTACGACTTGAGTCGAGACGATAAACGAAATATGCAGCAGTCTGCTGCTTCATTGGATCAACAGGATGAGCGTCAACAAGCTGAATCCGATCTACCACAGCATATAGCGAAGGACAATCCGCAAGCTGCATCGGATCTATCGGAGCGCATAGTGGAAGACAAGCAGGAAGTTGCTCACGATCTACTGGAGCATACAGTAGAGGACGAGCAGCAAAAGGCTGCCGCAGCCCTCTATCAGGCAGAATCCGATGAACAAAGACAACAGGAACAAGAACAGGATATCGAGCCGCCAGTATCCTCACCTGTGGCTGATACACATCAACGTTACTCACGGCAGGAGTTGTTTACACCACTTGGACGGGAAGGTCAGCAGCAATTGCTGCAATCAACCGTGCTCATTATTGGTGCTGGCGCACTGGGTTCCAGCTCTGCCGAGACATTGGTACGTGCGGGTGTAGGACGCGTGATCATTGCTGACCGCGATTATGTGGAGTGGAGCAATTTGCAGCGTCAGCAGCTATTTACCGAGCAGGATGCTGCACATCGTGTCCCTAAAGCGATTGCGGCTCGTGATCGTCTTCGACAGATCAACTCCACGGTACAGATTGAAGCACATATCGCTGATGTGACAGCGGATGAGATCGAGGAATGGGTGGACGGCGTTGATCTGATTATGGATGCGACCGACAATTTTGAGACTCGTCTGCTGATCAATGACATTTCGCAAAAGCACCGTATTCCGTGGATTTATGGCGGTTGTGTGGGAAGTTACGGAATTACCTTTACCATTGTTCCTGGTGTAACGCCGTGTCTACAATGCTTGATGGAATCGGCACCGCTTGGCGGGGATACTTGTGATACGTCGGGTATTATTCCACCAGCTGTGCAAATGGTTGTTGCCCATCAAACCACCGAAGCGTTAAAGCTGCTCAGTGGGCATAGCGAGCAGTTGCGGGGAACACTATTGTCATTTGATTTGTGGCGCAATGAGCAGGTTTCGATCAAAATGAATAGTGCTCGTCGTACCGGCTGTCCATCATGTGGAGAGCATCCGACCTATCCGCATTTAAGTCATGAAGGACAGAGTAAAAGTGAAGTGTTATGCGGACGCGATACGGTACAGATTCGTCCCGCACAGCGACAACAGCTTGATCTCCCACAGACGGCTCGTCGCTTGAGAGGGCAGTCAGAGCATGACGTGACCGTAAATCCATTTCTGTTGTCGATGACACTGCATGAGGGGAGACGAATGGTCGTCTTTCAGGATGGTAGGGTGATGGTGCATGGTACAAAAGATATTGCCGAAGCACGAACGATATATCACCGTTATTTTGGTTAAATACGAATGATATTTGTCGCTGAGCAGGTAGATATGGAGCGAATCGGCTACATTTTCCATCAACAGCAGCTAAAATTTTAATGATAATTTGAGCAGGTTATTCGGCTATTTTGAAAAACAGTGGAATAATAGCGAAAAAAGAGATGTAAGTCACAATGACTTACATCTCTTTTTCATAGAAGAATAGTTGCGATTTATTGTACTTACGTATAACAATAGCGAAGCGTTACCTTCGTTTAATCTCGGCTTTGAATGATCATCAACAGACCACCTTCGATGGTCACCTTACCTTGCTCGGCTGCCAGATGATTGCTGATCCCCAGCGATTGTCCCATGCGTAGCGTAGCATTTTCCAACGGATACTGAAATCCTTCTAGATAAATACCCGTTACCTCAGAAGTAATCGGTAGCAGCGATACATACGGGTATTCCAGCTTGTGCACGATGGAGGAGGTGGACGTCAACGATATGTAGTTGTTCATATCCTGAATCACGCAATGCACCTGATGCTGCAAAGCCCGTACCAATAACTGTATGTTAGCCATCGTATGGTCAAAACGTGTACCAAGTGCGCCAAAGATCACCATATTTGAAATATGACGCTGCATGGCGGCTTCGAACGCGGCTTCGGTATCCGACCAGTTTTTGTCGATGGGATCGAATACGATCACCTCGTCGGAATGTTCACGAATTTGCTCCAGCTGAATATGCGGATCTTGCAAAGAATCAAAATCACCAATCGCTAGATGCGGTCGAATCCCGTGTTCTACAAGAAATAAGGCTCCCCGATCAGCTCCGATCACAAAATCATCTTCACGGATTTCCTTCAAAAAATCAGGGTGTAACAGACCGCCTGAGAAAATAAGAGCGCGTGTTGCAGCCATGAAATCTCCCTCTTTCTATACATAATGATGTGCCGACGATAGAACAGCGGCAGTTTACGGCAATCCCGTTCCTATATATGTAACTCTAAATTGAAAATTACAGTTGCGCAACTTTTACATGCACCGATACAATAGAGTTTGGGGAGATTGCCTGTTTACTGCGTCTATTGTCTAGCAAGGTAAACAGATAGAATCATTTCACGATTTGAAATGTAAGCGTAAACATTGAGAAATGCCGTTTGAATTCCCAATTTTAAATGTAATAAGTTAAGAGTTGTCCATGACAGTCCCAATGAGTGCAAGAGACAGTTCCTATAATTGTAAGAAGGTAGCGTGATCTGCTGCTCCATGCACCTCAAGCTGGAGATCTATAGTGACTGACTATTTTTTAAGCAGACGTATCAAGCTCAGTTGCCTAGTGTGTAGCGAAAAGCCGCAGCGACAGAAACGCTGCGGCTGGATGATGGTGCGCAGAAAGGGCATCGCCATGTCTATGGATGTATATCTCTACCTGACACGAAAACCAGTCATGGTTAGATGTATTCATGCAAAAGGGAGTATGGAATGTGCCACTCTGTTACACTTCCTTGAGGAAATATTTGAGCGCATCCGGTAATTCTTTTTGCCAGAAGCCCCACAAATGCTTGCCATCTTTTTCGGCGTAGCGTACGGTGGCACCGCGCTCTAGCAGCAAATCACGTGTATCACGATTGAGCTGTACAAAGTCGTATATACCTGTATCACTTTCAAAATCCGTTTCCTGCAAACCGACGATCATGTATACGTCGAGAGCGGATAGGTTGCTTTCAGCAGCAATCAACTGTTGGCTTTGCTCGTAATAAGCACCAGACAGGCTGATAATGCGTTGGAACAGCTGTGGATAGCGAAGGGCAAGATGCATGGATACACTGCCGCCAAGCGAGTCGCCAGCGAGAATGCGCTCATCAGCCGATGCGCGCACTGGATACTTTCCTTCAATATAAGGAATGATCTCCTCGGCAAAGCAAGTGGTGTAGGCATCAAAGCGGCTACCGAATGGTGCATATTCTTGAGTACGGATTTTCGTGTTTACTTCAACGCCTACTACAATAAATGGTTCGATATTATCATCAAGAATCAACTGATTGGCGTAAGTGGCAATCCGTCCGAAGTTGAAGAACTCCTCGCCATCTTGGCAATACACGACCGGATAACTGAGCAGTTCATTATAGCCGGGTGGCAGGTAAATGCGCAGGGTACGCGATTCGCCTAGATGGCGACTTTGAATTTCTTCTTTTAGAATCGTACGTTTGAGGTAACGGGAATCTGTCATGGTGATCACCTTTTTCATCGTAATTGTTGTATTCGTATTTTGCATTGCAGTACAGAATGCGTTAAGATTGACTAGTCTGCTTTTCAAGAAATATATCAAAATTTGTATCAACTGTTATATCAATTGAATATACCTGTTATACATACAACAATCGCTGCTGCTTATGAATTTCAATGTATGCTTTGACGAACCGAGTAGAACAGGTGTATAATAATTCTATAACAGCGGAACATGATATTCAAATTTTTTATTGAGGTGAATAAAATGAGCAAGGTTCCTTATGAAGTTTACACGGAAGAAGTGGAAGCACTTTCCGTTCTCTCCCCAGAAGGTAAAATTGTCAATCCTGACAAAGTACCTGATCTGACTGATGATCAATTGAAAGAAATTATGTACCGTATGGTATTTACACGTACTTGGGATGATCGTGCCGTTAACCTCGGCCGCCAAGGTCGTCTTGGTTTCTATGCACCGGTTTCCGGTCAAGAAGCAACAATGGTTGGTAGCGTATATGCGCTAGATAAAGAAGATTTCGTATGTCCGGGTTACCGCGATATGCCACAGCTGGTATGGCACGGTCTGCCGCTGCATCAAGCATTCCTGTACTCCCGTGGTCACCAAGAAGGTGGACGCATTCCAGAAGGCGTTAACGTTCTGATGCCACAAATCATCATCGGTGCACAAATCGTGCATGCGATGGGTATCGCAATGGGCTACAAACTGAAAAAACAAAAACAAGTCGTTATCGCCTACACAGGTGACGGCGGTTCTTCCGAAGGTGACTTCTACGAAGGTCTGAACTTTGCTGGTGCATACAAACTGCCTGCGATCTTCTTCGTACAAAACAATGGCTATGCCATCACAACTCCATTTGCAAAACAAACCGCTGCACTGTCGATCGCTCACAAAGCGGTTGCTGCTGGTATCAAAGGTGTAAAAATCGACGGTATGGACGTATTCGCAGTAATCACGGCTGTTCGTGAAGCTGCTGAACGCGCACGTAACGGCGAAGGCGCTACTCTGATCGAAGCTGTCACTTATCGTTTCCGTCCACACTCCATGTCCGATGATACGAGCAAATATCGTACAAAAGACGAGGAAGGTATCTGGAGCGAAAAAGATCCTATCGCTCGCCTTGCGAAATATCTGGGTGAAAAAGGTCTGTGGTCTGATGAAGATACAGAGCGCGTAAGAGAAGAAGCAAAAGCAAAAGTAAATGAAGAGATCAAAAAAGCCGAGAAAACAGAGAAAATGACTGTTGCTGGCCTGATCGATAGCATGTTCGAAACAACACCTCACGATCTGGAAGAGCAAAAAGCTGATTTCCAATAAGATCATCCGTCCTTTGTGACGTTTGAGGTTTATCTATAGTACCGTAGCACATCCTTGATGCGTGAACATGAACAGTGAAATGTTTAAGGAGGAAATGAAGCAAATGGCACAAATGAATATGAAAGAAGCGATTCGTGACGCGATTCGCGTTGAGATGAAAAACGATCCTAACGTGCTCATCTTTGGTGAGGACGTTGGTAAAGTCGGCGGTGTATTCCGTGCGACAGAAGGTCTGCAAGACGAGTTTGGCGAGGAGCGCGTATTCGATACGCCGCTGGCTGAGTCCGCGATCGGCGGTCTGGCGTTCGGTCTGGGTATCCAAGGCTTCCGTCCAATCGCTGAAATCCAGTTCGTAGGTTTTATCTTTGAAGCTCTTGACCAAATGGCAGTACAAGCAGCACGTCTGCGTTACCGCTCCGGTGGTCGCTACAATGCACCAATCGTGTTCCGTACACCTTTCGGCGGCGGTGTAAAAGCGGCTGAGCTGCACACTGACGATCTGTCCGGTCTGCTGGCACAAACTCCGGGTATTAAAGTGGTTATCCCTTCGAACCCTTACGATGCAAAAGGTCTGATGATCGCGGCAATTCGCGAAAACGACCCTGTATTCTTCATGGAGCACTTGAACCTGTACCATGCATTCCGTGCTGATGTACCTGAAGAAGCTTACACTGTCGAAATCGGCAAAGCGAATGTTGTACGTGAAGGTTCCGACGTAACTCTGATCGGTTACGGTATGACGGTTCACACAGCAACCAAAGCTGCTGATCAACTGGCAGAACAAGGCATTAATGCTGAAATTATCGATCTGCGCACACTGAGCCCAATCGATATCGACACTATTATTGCTTCCGTACAAAAAACAAACCGCGCGATTGTAGTGCAAGAAGCTCAAAAGAGCGCTGGCGTAGCAGCAGAAGTTATCGCACAAATCAACGAAAAAGCAATCCTGCATCTGGAAGCTCCAGTACTGCGTGTTTGCCCGCCGGATACAATCTATCCGTTTGCACAAGTTGAGGATGCTTGGTTGCCTACACCACAACGCATTATCGACGCTGTAAATAAAGTAATGAACTTCTAATTCAGGATTCAAGCAGCCTTTCGGCTCATTTGGACCTACGGTTCACGACTTGATGAATGAAAGGTGCAATGAAACCAGAGGCGGTTTGCAAGATGGCATTCGTCCGGTCAACCATCCATCCCGGGAAGGTGGAGACCGGCGGATACCTTTCTACAGGCGCCTTTTGGCTTTGCCCATAAGCGGCATACTGTCGCAATATGCTGTACGGTACACATTATTTACTTATCAACGATTGTTGAAATATCGGCATTATGTGCTGTTCAACAATTGTAATCAGGGAGGTTTTGCAAGTGGCAAGATTCGTATATAAATTTCCAGAGCTTGGTGAAGGACTGCACGAAGGCGAAATCATCAAGATGCATATTAAACCAGGTGACAAAGTAACAGACGACAGCATCATCATGGAAGTACAAAATGATAAAGCGGTTGTTGAAGTTCCTTGTCCCGTTGAAGGTACAGTACTCGAAGTACTGACAAAAGATGGTCAAGTTTGCCACGTTGGCGAAACAGTAGCGATCATCGATGCAACAGGCGATATCCCTGATCAAGACGAAGAAGAACCAGCTGAGCAATCTGCACCAGAACAGAAGAGCGGTCAAGAAATCGACGCAGCTCAAGGTAGCGCTGATACTAGCACTTCTCCAGCGGCTTCCAGCCCAGCTGATGCGAAAGACGGTCAAGCAACAAATGCTTCCGCTCCAGCAGCACCAAACAAAGATGTACTGGCTACACCAAGCGTTCGCAAATTTGCGCGTGAGCAAGGCGTTGATCTGGGTCAAGTAAGTGGCACAGGCAGCAACGGCAAAATCACTCGCGAAGATGTGGAATCGTTCAAACAAGGTGGCGGTCAAGTAGCTTCTAGCGCAACTTCCGAAGTTGCAGCAGAAGAAAAAGCAGCAGCACCAGTAGCTTCTGCAGCAGCACCTTCTTCCGCACCAGCAGCATCCGCAGCTGGCGACGAAGAGCGCGTACCATTCAAAGGTATCCGCAAAGTTATCGCTAACGCTATGGTGAAATCCGCGTACACAGCTCCACACGTAACGATCATGGACGAAGTTGACGTTACTGAACTGGTTGCTTTCCGTACACGCATGAAACCACTGGCTGAAAAACGCGGTACAAAAGTCACTTACCTGCCATTCATCGTAAAAGCACTCGTGTCCGCGGCTCGTCAATTCCCAGCACTGAACGCTTCCATCGACGAAAAAACAGAAGAAATTGTATACAAAAAACACTACGACATCGGTATTGCAACAGATACGCCTAACGGTCTGATCGTACCAGTTGTTAAAGACGCTGACCGTAAGAGCATCTTCATGATCGCTGATACAATCAACGATCTGGCTGTTCGTGGACGTGACGGTAAACTGGCTGCTAACGAAATGAGAGGCAGTACGATCTCGATCTCCAACATCGGTTCCGCAGGCGGTATGTTCTTTACTCCAATCATCAACTTCCCTGAAGTTGCGATTCTGGGTACAGGCCGCATCAGCGAAAAAGCAGTAATCAAAAACGGCGAAGTGGTAGCAGCACCAGTAATGGCACTGTCCCTGAGCTTTGACCATCGTATTATTGACGGCGCAACTGCACAACACTTTATGAACCATATCAAATCACTGCTTGGTAACCCTGAGCTGTTAACTATGGAGGTGTAATTCAATGGTAGTAGGAGATGCTTCTATCGATATTGAAACGTTAGTAATTGGTGCGGGACCTGGTGGCTATGTAGCCGCCATCCGCGCTGCACAACTGGGTCAAAAAGTTCTGATCGTCGACAAGTCCGAGCTTGGTGGCGTATGTTTGAACCGTGGTTGTATTCCTTCCAAAGCACTGATCGCAGCTGCTCACCAGTTTGAAGCTGCACAGCACGGCGAACAATTCGGTATCACTGTAGGCGACGTAAAAGTTGACTTCGGCAAAACCCAAGAATTCAAAAACGGCGTTGTGAAAAAAATGACTGGCGGCGTAAGCGGTCTGCTCAAAGGCAACAAAGTTGAAGTTTTCCAAGGTGAGTGCATGTTCATCAACGAAAACGAAGCGCGTCTGTTCAACGACCACGAGTCCCCGCGCTACCGTTTCAAAAACTGCATCATCGCAACAGGTTCCCGTCCAATCGAACTGAAAGCATTCCCGTTCGGTGGTCGCATCCTGTCTTCGACAGAAGCGCTGAACCTGCCTGAGATTCCAAAATCGATGATCGTTATCGGTGGTGGATACATCGGTGCCGAACTGAGCCAAATGTATGCTAAATTCGGTACGAAAATTACAATCATTGAAGGTCTGGATACTATCCTGCCAGGCTTCGATAAAGATATGACTTCGCTCGTAGCGAAAAACATGAAAAAATCCGGTGCAGAGATCTTCACAAACGCGAAAGCGGAAAGTGCAACTCAAACCGACAAAGATGTTACTGTGAAATTCTCAGTTGACGGCAAAGAGCAAGAACTGACTGCTGACTACCTGCTTGTTACCGTTGGTCGTCGTCCAAACACAGACGGCGAGCTGGGTCTGGATCTGATTGAACTAGATATGACTGATCGTGGTCTGGTGAAAATCGACCATCAAGGACGTACAAGCATCCCACACATCTTTGCAATCGGCGACATCGTTGAAGGTCCAGCACTGGCACACAAAGCTTCCTACGAAGCGAAAGTTGTAGCTGAAGTGATCTCCGGTATGCCTTCCGTGATCGATTACAAATGTGTACCTGCTGTAGCGTTTACTGATCCTGAATGCGCAAGCGTAGGTCTGACAGAGACTGAAGCAAAAGCAAATGGATACAAAGTATCCGCAGGTAAATTCCCTTATGCCGGTAACGGTCGTGCAACTTCCCTGGGTAACACTGAAGGCTTCGTGAAAATCGTTGCCGACGAAGAAACAGGCGTTGTACTGGGTAGCCAAATCGTAGGTTTGGAATCTTCGAACATGATTGCAGAAATGGGTCTGGCTATCGAAATGGGCGCTACACTGGAAGATCTGGCTCTGACAATCCATGCGCATCCAACACTGGGTGAGATCGTAATGGAAGCAGCTGAGCTGGTTATGGGTCATCCGATCCACGTTATTGCTCCACGTAAAAAGTAATTTCTTTGAACAGGGACGACAAATGTTCATCGTATAGATGAATATATCTTGATCCTTCCGTGTTGCATACAGGAAGTAGGAAAGAAGGTGGCGAGCGTTATCCTATCGCATTCAGCGGTGTGATAGGATGTCGCTGCTGCTTTCCCATTACTTTTTAAACTCTGCCATGATTCCATATTTGTTGCTTATTCGTACTCCTAATTTCATCTTTATCGCTTATGGCAGAAGTATGCAATCCTGCAGCCTTCATACCGTTGTGAAGAGAGACACACATCACCGGCTCGCCGGAATGTGGTACTAGATTCACGAACTGGTAAAGGCAGAGAAAAGCCGCCAGAGAGCTCCTGGCGGTTTTTCATATGCTGGAATTCAAGTGAATACATGTTCGTAAAAATATGTTGGTTTTTAAAACAATGTATGCTAAAATGGACAAGGTGTTTCAATTGATTTTACGGAAGAGTTAATTTAATCATTCCTGATTACCAATGAAGTGAGGTGAATTCACATGCGCGTTATCGTAACTTTGGCATGCACAGAGACTGGCGATCGTAACTACACAACAACCAAGAACAAACGGAACCATCCGGAGCGTCTTGAGCTGAAAAAATATTGCCCACGTCTGAAAAAATACACGCTTCACCGCGAAACTCGTTAATTTTCGCTTGAATGTGTAATAAGACCCTTGGCTGCTATGGCAGTCAGGGGTTTTTATTTTGTCTTAATTGCTGTTGGGAGGAGGATAATTAGCAAAAGTTTTCATTTGTGAACGAGAGAACAGGATATGTGCATGATACATACATGGCAGTCGATTATGCAGGAATAACTATAGGTATTTTTGGATCCACTGATTATAATAGAACATAATGAATAGCAAGCTGGATTAAGCTGTACAGAAAATCATGAAGAATGGTACACTAGATTTTGTGTGTAAAAATAGCGACCGTATGCAGCATACGATGTTGCATAACAAGAGCAGTATGACAGAGGAGAACCTGTACTACAGGTAACTGAGAAGCTGCTGCTTCTTTTGAACAAAAGTCTTAATGATGAGGTGCATAGAAATGAAAGCATATTTGGAACTGCTACAGGATATTTTGGATAACGGAGTGGAAAAAGGAGATCGTACTGGCACAGGGACCATTTCTGTATTCGGTCGTCAGATGCGAATCAACTTGCAGGAGGGCTTTCCACTACTGACCACGAAGCGTATGCATACACGCTCCATCATTCACGAATTGCTGTGGTTTCTCAGTGGTGATACGAACATCAACTACCTGCGTGAAAACGGCGTAACGATCTGGGATGAATGGGCAGACGAGGATGGCAATCTGGGTCGTGTCTACGGTTCTCAATGGCGCGACTGGCGTGGTCCAGGCGGTGAGCAAGTCGATCAGATTACATCTGTAATCAATCAAATCAAAACCAACCCAGATTCCCGTCGTCATATCGTCAACGCTTGGAATGCTGCTGAAGTTGATCATATGGCACTGCCACCGTGTCATTATGCTTTCCAATTTTACGTGGCCGATGGTAAGCTATCCTGTATGTTCCAGATGCGTTCCGTCGATACATTCCTAGGTCTGCCATTCAATCTGGCTTCCTATGCACTGCTGACCCATATGGTCGCTCAACAATGCGACCTACAAGTCGGGGATCTCGTCTGGACCGGCGGTGATGTACACATTTACAATAACCATCTGGAGCAAGTCAAACTGCAATTGACGCGCGAGCCTCATGCACTGCCGACTTTAAACATCCAGCGCAAACCAGAATCCATCTTCGACTACACATTCGAAGACTTCCAATTCGAAAATTACGAATACCATCCAACCATCAAAGCACCAATCGCAATCTGATCATCCGATCTACTAATTATGTTGTGAGCAGATGAACCTGTACTACGCAATTATCATTCAATCAAAAGATCTCTTGTACTTTGTACTGCTCCATGTATATAAGTTTCAATTGAGCTGTATGAATAAAGCTAAATACCAAAAAGACACTCTTCTGCTCGAGAGTGTCTTTTTATATTTTCAGCCATTTGGACATCTACAAAAGCATAAGACACACATCTCATAATCCTACAGGTCACGTCAGCAGAGAAGTAACCATCAAAAAATATACAAGAATGCCAAGCAGCTAGGCAAAAATAAATGAAGTAAGCAGTAAGCAAAATGAGTAGAGAGTAATGAATTGTAGCAATGAGTAACGAGTAGTGAAAAGTGAGAAGGAAAAGCAGAGCACCACTCCACCTTCCATTTCCAGTAAGCTGATCAAATTTATCAATCTCCCCATTTAAAACTTTTGATAACTTGCTTTTTCACGAATTATCCATTATGTACGCTTACAAATCATTCGTAAAAGATTACAAGAAGTTGATGCAGAATGATAGGTTTTAATGATATGATATAGAATAAACTTATCCGGTTTGTGTTCAGACACATCAACCGGGCACATATGGGAAGACAGGAGGTTTGGCCACAATGACAATGACATTGATCTGGGCGCAAGGCAAACACGGTGTCATCGGCAAAAATAATGATATGCCGTGGAAGCTGCCTGCCGATATGGCTTATTTTAAACAACAGACACAGCACAAAACAATTGTCATGGGGCGCAAAACCTGGGAATCGTTTGGTAGTAAGCCACTGCCTAATCGCCGCAATATTGTACTAACGCGCGATCAGGAGTTGGTGGTAGAAGGCGCTGAAGTGGTGCATACAGTTGAGCAGGCATTACAGCTTGTTGGTGGTGACGAGCTAATGATCATCGGCGGCTCGCAAATTTATGAGTTGTTTTTACCACAGGCGGATGTGTTGCTCGTGACGCAGATTGAGCATGAATTTGATGGAAACACATTTTTCCCTAAGGTGGATTGGTCGGCATGGCAATTGGAGCAAAGCACGCCAGGCGTTCGCGATGAGAAGAATGTGTATGATTACCGTTTTGAAAAGTATGTGCGTCGTTAAATCGGCATATTGCTTTCAACTAAAATGTATAATTATTAACAAAATCTTATAATAACTGTATAACAGTCTGGGGATTTTGTATAATGGCTGGATACACGTCTAGATATGGGAGAATCTTTGAATTTTGCATAAATGTATATTTTGATGGATAAGAAGCCGGAAACCCTTGCAGCTGTAGGGGAAAAGAGTACTATCCATACGATTTGAAAAATAAAAATATGCAAAATTTGATGAAAATCATGCGAATGTTATTGCAAGATCTTTCATGACGGTGTAATCTCTATGTAAAAAGTACAAATAATTATGCGCTTAATCCATTTTGCCAGTCTTGGTCATAATGCTACTCTTGAAAATAAACTTATCGGCAGGCTGGTTATTGCAGAAGGTCGGCAGCGTATAGAACGGATGGGGGAAATTTAACATGTCTACACCTACTGGATTTATGGAATATAAAAGACAAATTCCTGCGGATCGTAATCCGCTTGAGCGTGTAAAAGACTGGGAAGAGTTCCACAAGCATATGTCCGAAGACGAGCTGCGTACGCAGGGCGCACGTTGTATGGATTGCGGAACGCCTTATTGTCACACAGGAATGAACATGGCAGGGTCCACCTTTGGCTGTCCCGTTCATAACCTGATTCCAGAATGGAACAACCTCGTATATCGCGGTCTGTGGAGAGAAGCGCTAGAGCGTCTGCATAAGACTAATAATTTCCCGGAATTTACTGGTCGTATCTGCCCAGCTCCATGTGAAGGTTCATGTACAGTTGGTCTAATCGGTCAGCCCGTTACGATCAAGACGATTGAAGAAGCAATTATTGAAAAAGGCTTTGCGGAAGGTTGGGTTGTACCTGAGCCGCCAGAGAAGCGTACAGGTCGCCGTGTAGCTGTTATCGGTTCTGGTCCTGCCGGATTGGCATGCGCAGCACAGCTGAACAAAGCGGGTCACAGTGTAACCGTATACGAGCGTTCCGACCGTGTGGGTGGATTGCTGACGTATGGTATTCCAAGCATGAAGCTGGATAAGCAAATCGTGGAGCGTCGTGTAAACCTGCTCAAGCAGGAAGGGATTGAGTTCATTACAAGCACGGAGATTGGCAAAGACATCCCTGCACAACAGCTGGTAGATGATTACGATGCAGTCGTGCTTTGCGGCGGTGCAACGAAACCGCGTGAATTCAATATCGAAGGCAGTAAGCTGAATGGTGTTGTATACGCGATGGATTATCTGAATGGTACGATCAAGAGCTTTTTGGATAGCAATCTCGAAGACGGTAACTACCTGTCCTCGCAGGACAAAGACGTGATTGTAATCGGCGGCGGGGATACAGGCTCTGACTGTGTCGCAACGTCCCTGCGTCACGGCTGTCGTAGCGTTACTCAATTCGGTACACATGATAAAGCACCACTGGAACGCGATCCTATTGCTAACCCTTGGCCGCAATTCCCGAATGTGTACACACTGGATTACGCACAGGAAGAAGCGAAAGCAATCTTCGGAAGTGATCCGCGTGAGTTCTCGATCATGACCACCAAATTTGTCGGTGATGAAAATGGTAATCTGAAAGAGCTGCACACCATTCAGATTCAGCGTATTGTGGACGAAACTGGACGCAAAATCTACCAGCCGATTCCGGGTACGGAGCGCGTATTCCCAGCTGAACTGGCATTGATCGCAATCGGTTTTGACGGACCAGAGCAAACACTGGCACAGCAGCTAGGACTAGAAACCGACCGCTGGACCAATGTCAAAGCACGTTACGGGAAATACAACACAAACGTAGACAAAGTATTCGCAGCGGGCGATATGCGTCGTGGACAAAGTCTGGTCGTTTGGGCAATCAACGAAGGTCGTGAAGCGGCGCGTGAAGTGGATAAATATCTGATGGGCGCAACGGTACTCGTTTAATACAGAACTTGCACAAAGGTACAGTAAACAGGTTGCGCGACATTCATACCATCAATGGATTCGGTTCGATTTACAAACGCCATTGTGCTATAATAAAACAGAGTTATACGAACGTGGTATAAAGGGGGCTGCACTCCAGAGTGTGGCTCCTTTTTTTGCCGAAAATCCGTTAAAATGATGATAATCATACCGTTATGGTATACATCACCATTCCCTGAAAGGAATGAAAGCATGAAAATTCTCGTTATTGCCGAAAAACCGGATATGGGGCGCAATATTGCGGCGGTGATCGAACCGGGCGCACGCAATCAACGCACGTATATTGAAGGTGAACGTTATATTATCACTTGGGCGATCGGTCATCTGATCGGACTGGCAGAGCCGGAAGCATACGATAGTAAATACAAGCGCTGGAACTTTGGCGATTTGCCAATTATTCCAGAGCAATTCAAGCTCGTGCCGAATCCACGTACCAAGGATCAGCTCAAGGTGATCGGTGATTTGGCGAAGCAATGCGACCGTATCGTCAATGCTTGCGATGCGGGGCGGGAAGGACAGCATATCTTTGCACTGATTCAGCGTCAACTCAAGCTGAAGCAGCCGGTAAAGCGGCTATGGATCTCGGACTTGACCGCCGAGAGTATTCGGCGTGGATTCGACCAGCTGCGGGATAGCAGTGAGTTTGAGAATCTGACGCGTGCTGCACGGGCGCGTAGTGAAGCGGACTGGCTGATCGGGATGAATGCGTCACGAGCATTTACAACCAAGCATAACAATCTGCTATCCGTCGGTCGTGTGCAGACCCCTGTACTGGCAATTATTTATGATCGGCAAAAGGAAATCGAAAGCTTCCAATCCCAAACCTTTTATGAAGTGAAGGCTTCGTTCAAGCAAAAGGACAAAACGTATGAAGGCGTATGGCAGGGCGAAGATCGTTTGACCGATAAAGCCAAAGGGGAAGCCATCGCCGAAAAGGTACGAGGCAAGGAAGGTAAGATTAGCAAGTACGACATCAAGGAAAGCAAGGAGTATCCGTACAAGCTGTATGATCTGACACTTCTGCAACGCGATGCCAATGCCAAATTCGGCTTTTCTGCCAAAAAAACGCTGGATGTGGCGCAGGCATTGTATGAGCGTCACAAGATCATTTCGTATCCGCGTACCAACTCCAACTATGTTACCAAGGAAAATATCGATGGCATGCACAAGGTGCTGAATATGCTGCAAAGCGGCGATTATGCGCAGCTTGCAGGTGAAGCGGACAGCAAACGTGTACATGTCAATAATAAATCCGTCTGCAATCCAGCACGGGTTGAAGATCACCATGCTATTTTGCCGACATTGAAAAAACCCGGTACGCTTAGCAAGGAAGAGCAGCAGCTATATGATCTGATCATTCGCCGCTTTCTCGCACAATTCTATCCACCAGCGGAGTACAAGCATCATACGGTACTGACTGTTGTTGAGCAGGAAACGTTCAAAACAGCGATCAAGGAATTACTATCACCGGGCTGGAAGGTTACATTGCCAGATAAGGATAAAGGCAAGCCGGGGAACAAATCAACCAAACGCGATGGAGACGGTGAGGAGCAGCAGGAGCAGGAAACGGATAAGCCGTTTACGATTGATAGCAAGCTGCCGGTACAATGTCGCAAAGCGGATGTGAAGGAAAAGGAAACCCAGCCGCCGAAGCCGTATACGGAAGGCACGTTGCTCAAAGCGATGGAAAGTGCGGGCAAGCAGATTGAGAATGAGGAATTGCGCGATGCGATGAAGGAATCCGGTCTGGGTACACCGGCAACGCGCGCTGCGACGATTGAGCGTCTCAAGCAGGTGGGCTATGTCACCGCCAAGGGCAAAAAGATTGAATTGACTCTCAAAGGAAGAGCCGCCATCGAGCTGATTCGTGCCGCTGGTGTAGAGCTGCTCACTTCGCCGGAAATGACCGGACAATGGGAACGACGGTTGAATCAGATTTCGCGCGGCGAGGCGGATTCCGATCGTTTTCTGGAAAGTGTCAAAAAGTTCGCTGTATCTGTCATTGATAAGGTAAGAACACAGACACCTGCCGCTGCGGGACTATTTGGAGATGAATCTTCACGCTCCAAAGGAAAAGGCAAACGCAGCAGCACCCGTACGACTAGCAGCAGTCGTTCAGGCAGTGCAACATCTTCGCGTTCCCGTTCGGCTAGTTCCTCTGATGGAGCAGGCAGCACGCGAGCGACACGTAGTAAAGCTGGCAGTCGCAAAAAGTCATCGGCATCCGTTGTCGTGGATCATCCTATGCCAGAAGCGCCGCCGGAGGATATGCACTATACACAGCCATACGCATCTGCAAGCTATGAATCGTCTCCACGCTCCCAAGCAAGCACTGCCCGTAGCGATAGAGCAGAGGATCATCGTTCAGCTAACGTAAAAACTTCGACATCATCAGCATCTGGTGCTGTACGAAGTGCTACCACGCATTCGCGTGATTCTGCCCACTCTACTAGTGCCGCCGCTCATCGCTCTAAAGGAGCATCTGCGCCGTCTCACACGGCACTAGGCAGCTGTCCGCGTCAGGGCTGCGGAGGAACGATTATCGAAGGTCGTAAAGGCTATGGTTGCTCTCATTTTAAACAGGGCTGCGGCTTTGTCATTTGGAAAGAATATTCTGGTAAAAGCGTATCGGTGCAGATGTTGAAGGCGTTGCTATTGAAAGGTGAAAGTCAGGTACTGTCCTTTAAAAAGGGCGGGCATGATTTTAAAGCACGGATCAAGCTGGTAGATCGTCAGACTGGTAAGCTAGCGGTAGAAGCGGTGGACTCATAATGTTCTTTATCTGTATCCAAGCGGCTACCATGCCATAAAGCATGTGACAAAAAACAAAAAACGGACCGGGTTTAACCCCAGGTCCGTTTTTGTTCGTTATCGTAGATATTCAAGTGCTGATGAATCGTATCCGGTACATCGGTGAGATGAGAAACGGTATGGAACGATTGCTCTGTGCCTGTTTGCAGCTGTACAATATCATACGCCCATTCCTGCTCCTGTTTGATATAGATCGTATTCAGCGACGCTTGCAGCGCAGGCTGTACGTCGGAACGCAGCGAGTTGCCGATCATCCATGTATCCTGACGGGGCAGCAGCTGGGTGGTGATGATTTCTTCCAGTGCCGTAATATTTTTGTGCTGACGAATGAAGATGCGCTCTCCGAAAAAGGAACTCAGCTTCATTTGATCGATTTTTCGTTGTTGAATGGCAGTTTCGCCGCCAGTATACAGATACAGTGTATGACCAGCTTGACGCAGCGAATCCAATGTATTGACCATCCCTGGGTACGGCTCAACTTCTTTTTCATACACACTGCTGCCGA
This sequence comes from Paenibacillus sp. JQZ6Y-1, assembly GCF_040719145.1. Classification (NCBI taxonomy): domain Bacteria; kingdom Bacillati; phylum Bacillota; class Bacilli; order Caryophanales; family Paenibacillaceae; genus Paenibacillus; species Paenibacillus kandeliae. Next base: position 2,128,650 of record NZ_JBFDUZ010000001.1, on the reverse strand, counting down.
GCAGCTTCAGCTGGCGTTCTTCATTGTCATTCAGCGGACGACCGTATAGACGGCTGAAATGACGGTATGTTTCTACTAAGGAAGCAGGGAAGTGCTCACTGGCAAAGCCGACCACATGTACGCCAGCTACGTCGATTTCGATTTGCTTTTGCCGAATATCATCCATTGGCAGATCGTATTCGCTAAACCAGCCGGATAGCAGGGTAATAAACTCATCCAAAATGAGATTGAAATATTTGTTGCAATAAATCAGCGTATCATCCATATCGAAGATCAGATGCTGGTGCCGAATGTTGTTCATGACGTTCACTCCTTAAATACGGATATACGATTCAAGAAACAGCTGCAGCTCGGACGCACCGTCCTGACGCAGACTGAATCTATCAATATCCTCTCTGCCCAAATGAATACGCAGCAGACCGGCTACGCGCAGCATCATCAGATGATGCATGAGCGTCTCCTGTGGCTGAAGCAGATCATGGGACATGTCCTGCAATGATTTTGGCTCATCGCCGCCAATATAACGTAGCATACGTAAGCGCTCTGGATCAGATAGCGCTCTAGTCATGCGCAGCAATACGTTTGGCGGGTCCTCTTCGCCTTCTTCATGCACATCCACGGGATATTGAATCAGCAAAAAGCCTTCATAAAAACAATACGTGTTGATCGGTCGGTTATGCACGGTGGGGAACAGAATAACGGTGTTCAGACCGGGCATCTCTGGAACGACCAAACCGCCAGACGCATATTCGATCAGCGCGGCAGGGTCCATTTTATCAAGTAACCGCAATTTTTCCTCGCCATCTTCAGCGATCAGCGGCAAAATTTCATTCTCAATCTCGTTAAAATAATTCTCGTACCACAGCTTGAGCAGCGGAGCATAGCTTTTCTGAATACGAATCGCTTCGCTCAGTGTGAGTGCAGGCATCAGCGGATGAATCTCATTCCACATATCCGTTTCTGGCATACTTTCTAAATGATCTAGAAAGTCGCTAACCGAGCCTTCGCGGGTTCGGCAGCTGGCCCAAGCATACAGTGCATCATAGTCGTCAAATGGCCACGAGGAAGCTTCCAAAATAGCCATGCGTACTCCATTGCTTAACCTATTATCAATTTCCCTGATCCATTCCGGGCCCAGATCAATGTCACGAATCCATTTTTTGGTCACATAGACCATAAAACTGCCGAGCAGATCATAGACCGGGGAAATGTCGATTTTCACCTGATAGCTCATGAAACCAAGCCCCCCAAATATAGTCGGTAGCCGCATATTCAACCGCGGAAAATGCTGAAAAACAGGCTGATTCCTAAAACCCTGTTGTGCTTATTATGGCTTGTTTGCAGGCCAATTGTCTACTATAATATTGTGATGGCCGGAAATGCTCATATCATAGGATTTTTACAAAAGAACCATCATTAAATTACAGCATAAATCCGGCAGTTTGTAAAATGAAATACACATCTACATAGCAAAAATGGAGGAATCTTCCGTGCTTAACAACACTGCACAACCATCAACTGGAGCTGACTCCAATCAGACTCTGCATTTCGTGATTCTTATTCTCGCCATCATTGTCGCAGGGCTAAGTCAAGGCATGTTGCTGCCGGTACTCGCCATCTTTTTGGAGCAAATGGGCGTATCCTCTACAATGAACGGACTCAATGCGGCTGCATTGTATGTCGGTTCTTTTTCCATGACCTTGGTGGCAGAGCGACTGCTAGGCAAGCTCGGTTTCAAGAAACTGTTGTTATGCGGTCTATTACTCGTCATTATTGCCTTGCCACTATTCCCACTTGTTCCGGGCATCGCGTTTTGGTTTGTATTGCGACTGCTTGTCGGTATCGGCGATAGTGCGATCCATTATGTGGCTCAGCTTTGGGTGCTGATGGTTACACCAGCAGCCAATCGTGGACGCAATCTATCCATTTACGGCATGTCATATGGCATTGGCTTCAGTATCGGGCCGCTGGGTATTTCGCTGCTGGACTGGGGCATGATGGTTCCCTTTGTGATCATGGCAGCGATCTTTATTATCGTTGCTGTGCTGGTCTGGTGGAAGCTGCCCAATGGCGCGCCTGCGAAGGGCGAGAGCACGACACCAGAAAAAGGACGCTTTGGCCGCAGTTACCGACTTGCCTGGTATGCCTTAATCCCGGCGTTACTGTACGGCTATATGGAGGCGGCAATGAATAGTAATTTCCCTGTCTATGGATTGCGGATCGGATTTTCCACGGACAATATTGCTTTCCTTTTACCTTTTATCGGTATTGGCGGGCTTGTTTTGCAGCTTCCGCTAGGGATGCTAAGCGACCGCTGGGGACGGAAAAAAGTACTGATGCTTGCAGGCGGTCTAGGTGGGCTGCTCTTTATGCTAGTGCCGTTTGTTGGCACTAAGGAGATTATACTCGCGATCATCTTTGCCCTCGCTGGCGGACTGGTCGGCTCGTTCTTTTCACTTGGTCTTGCCTATGCAGCGGATATTTTGCCACGCACCTATTTGCCAGCTGCCAATGTGCTCGCTTCGTTCCATTTTAACTTTGGTAGTATTATCGGTCCTGCGATCGGTGGTAAAGGCATTGAGATTGGCTCGCCATCTAGTCTGTTCTGGGTGCTGGGCGGTTGTTATGTGCTGTTTGCCTTATTCGGATGGTCATTTTCAGGGAAATCAAAATAAAATAGGTCTGCGGATGGCATTTCTTCGCTTTTTCCCCTAAACTATAGAGTAGGATGTTATGGTTGAAGCAACAGCGCAGAAAGGCGGTCAGCAGTAGATGTCGATGATTCAAATTGAACATCTGACCAAAACGGTCGGCGAGAATAAAACCAGTGTGCTGGATCATATTAGCTTAGAAATTCAACATGGCGAAATGATCGCACTGGTCGGACCGAGCGGCAGTGGCAAAAGTATGCTGCTCAAATGTCTGGCCATGAAAGAGAGCTGGACGGAAGGCAGTTTCCGTGTCGGCGATACAGATATTTTAAAATCGGGATTTAGCGGTAAGCGCAAAATCAGCCGAGAATGGTCCTTTCTGGAGCAAAGCCCACAGCTGCATCCAGAGCGTACAGCATTGAAAACAGTGTTGATCGGTCAACCTGGGCAGACGCCACTTTGGCGTATGGTGACTGGCATGGTACGTTCGGATGATTATATGGGAGCGATGGATGTTCTAGAAACGCTAGGCTTGCTGGATAAAGCGCATCAGAAAGCCGGTACTTTGAGCGGTGGCGAAAGACAGCGTGTTGCCATTGCGCGTGCGCTGGCTCATGGAGCTAAAGTCATTCTGGCAGATGAGCCGATTACCGGTCTTGATCCGCGTTCTGGCGAAGAGGTCATCAAGACGCTGCGCGGACTATGCAGCAGTGAGCGACTGACCGTAATTTCCGTTATTCCGCTGGAGCTGGCTGAGCGCTATGCAACGCGCATTATCGGCATGCAGGATGGTCATATCTCCTTTGATATTAAGGGCAGACGATTGACCAGCGCCGAACGCCGCTTGTTATAGAATGCAGCAGCGATCGATATCATGGATAGCATATCCGTGAGCTAGAATGTCGTTACAGAACAGACAACAGACCGGACAGAACCGGCTGGGTATGCAAAGCAAGATACACGGTGGCAATTTGAACAATGGAGCGGTATACCGCTCCTTTTTATGAGAGAGTGATATTATGAACAAAATCATCTGGATCAAATTGCTGGCAATCGCCGGGCTGCTGTTTATTTTGAGCGGTTGCAGCTTTAATCCGTTAGCTGATCCGAAAACATTGATCCAGACACCGGAGCTTCCTTCGGATAAGCAGACGTTGAGCAGCCTGATCAGTTCAGAATTGCCAGAGGGCGCAAGTATCCAAAGCCCGAAAAACGGCAATTCCAGCAAAATTCAGACCGTTGATCTGGATGGAGACGGCACAAGTGAGACGATTGTGTTTTACCAGACCTTTGATGGTCGGATCAACGGCTTGATCTTTGAGAAGTCTGGCGATACATGGGTGAAAAAAGACAAAATCGATGGCGCCGGCTTCACACTGGAAAGTGTAGAAATTACAGACGTAACCCATGATGGCAAACGCGATATTATTGTCGGTTATTCTAGCAACGCGTCTAGCTCAGATAGCAGTGTCAAAACGCTGGTCATTTACAGCTATGACAAAGGCAAAGTGAAAAATGAATACGAGACGACGTATTCGTATTACTTTATTACCGATCTGGACGGCGATGGCGTAAATGAATTGACGATTGTTACGGTAGATAGTGGCGGTTATGTCAAAATCACAGCGTATCGCTACAAAAACGGCTTCCAAGAAATCGATTCGATTGATCTAGTGAGCAGTATTGAGCGTTTTTACAATACGATAGCCGGTAAGGTTACACCAAATCAGAACGGCATCATTCTGGATGAAGCAGTCGGACTGTCGGGCTTATCCCATTTGATTGTGATGGAAAATGGGAAGCTAGAAGATGTATTCCCAATATCCAGACAACCGACATTTAAGGATAGCTTGATCGCCAGTGAAGACATTAATAATGATGGTATTTTGGAAATTGGAATGCTGGAAGTACCAGAAGGTTGGGAGAATATTGCCAGAACGGAAATTCCATTCTTTACAAACTATTTCCAATGGACGGGCGGCGAGCAATTAACCAAGCTGGTCAGCCAGCAATACCGTGATGATCAGGGCAGATTCGTTATCCGCATCGCACCAGATTGGAATGACAAGCTGACGATCGATACCAAATCGAACAAAAACCAGGATATCCGTTTTATACTCAAGGATACAGGGGAGAAAGTCGCCGAGGTTCGTTTCTTTAGCGAAAGCGATTGGAATAACCACAATGGCGATTGGCGAGTTATTACCGAGAACCGCGGACAAATTATCGCTCTCTGGGAAAATAACAAAATCAATGTCGTACAAAACTAAAATAAACAAGCAACATCCATTAACCAGGTATCTTGGAGGGGATCATTCGTGAGCAAAGTGCTGATCATGGAAGATGAAGAATCAATCCGCAGTTTTATTATTATTAACTTGAAGCGCAACGGCTTTGAAGTATTGGAAACGGAAAACGGTGAGCAGGCGCTGCATATGCTGGAAACTGTACCTGATATTGATATTGCGCTACTTGACGTGATGGTGCCGGGCATCGACGGCTTTGAAGTATGCCGCCGCATCCGTGAGAAGAACGAGCGTATCGGCATTATTTTCCTGACTGCCAAAGTACAGGAGCAGGATAAAGTATATGCGCTGTCCGTAGGCGCTGATGATCATGTGAGCAAGCCATTCAGCCCAACTGAGTTGATTGCACGTATTCAATCGCTGCTGCGTCGTGTGAATGTGCAGCGTGAATCGAATACAAAGGTTTCGTTTGAATCCGGTCCATTCACACTGGATCTGATCTCCAAGCAATTCAAAAAAAGCGGCAAGCTGATCGAATTGACACCAACCGAATTCTCACTGGTTCAATTTTTCTTGGAAAAGGAAAACACACCGCTCAGCCGCGATCTGTTGCTTGATCATGTATGGGGCAAGGAGTACATGGGCGATCCGAAGATTGTCGATGTGAATATCCGTCGTCTGCGTCAAAAAATCGAAAATAACCCATCCGAGCCGGAATTCCTGCAAACGGTATGGGGCCATGGGTATAAATGGAGAGGCCGGGATTCATAATGATCAAAAAGGGGATGACCCGACAGATTGTTCTGCATTACTTTATCGTTGTCTTTTTGACGATATTGCTGGTGGAACTGGTGTTTTTATTCGCCATCCGGACGTATTATTATGACGGCATCTCGAATTATTTGCAGTCGTCATTTGACAATACACGCGTTCCGGCAAATTACCGGGATATCATATCCAATTACAGTCTGGACAAAGCTGAAGTGCAGGTACTCGATACAGAGGGCAATGTACTGCAAAACTCGACCGCCTTTATCGTGGATAAACCCGTACAAACGGGTGATATTCAGCAGGCATTATCCGGTTCAACCGGGCGTTGGATTGGCAAGCAATCGGGAACCGGTGAGGATGTCATGGCGGTTACGCATCTGATCAAGGTGAACGGGGACAAGGAATACTTGGTTCGGTATGTCACCTCGTTGGAGCTGGTGAATCAGAAGCTATTTTATATTACATTGGTTTCGGCAGGGATTGGCGTAATCATTCTAGTCATCGTATTGATGGTTAGTATTGGTCTTGCGAACTCCATCGTTAAGCCGATTAACAATATCATTGGCGTATCCACGATGATGGCGAAGGGTGATTTTAACGTCAGGATCAAGGGCAACTATCCGTATGAAATTGGTGATCTCGCCTCGACGCTGAATTATATGGCAGATGAGATTGTGCGTAGTAATCAGATCAAGGACGATTTTATCTCCTCTATCTCACATGAGCTGCGTACGCCATTGACTGGTATTAAAGGCTGGAGTGAGACGCTGGTTTCCGGTGGATTTGATCCAGAGGAAACGAAGCTAGGAATGAGCATCATTTCTAAGGAAACCGAGCGTCTGATCGGATTGGTTGAAGAGATGTTGGACTTTTCCAAATTGCAGCAAAATCAGATGAAGCTTGTTATGGGTGAGGTGAATCTGAAAGAGGTACTGCAAGAGACAATGCTCAACGTCTGGGCAAAAGCCGAGCAAAAGCAGATTAAGCTGACGCTGGACCCCGGCAATGCCGCCTATATTGTGCATGCGGATGGCAATCGCTTGAAGCAGGTATTTCTGAATCTGGTTGATAATGCGATCAAATTCTCGCCTAACGATTCAACGATTCAACTTAGTATTGTAGAAACAGGTCCGCAGCGTGTACGCATACTCGTCAAGGATGCGGGGATTGGGATCAGTGCAGAGTTTTTGGAAAAGGTCAAAGACCGCTTTTTCCAAGTCAATCCGAATCAGGGCGGTACCGGACTGGGGCTTGCTATTACCCAGCAGATTGTTCAACTGCATAAGGGTGAAATGAATATCGAAAGTGAATTGGATCAAGGGACAACGGTTATTGTCGAGCTGCCTTTGCAGGAGAAGCAATCTGCAAATGATTGGCCAGACGAAGAAGTGACTTGATTCCAGACGTACAGTTGTATCCATCATGGATGTAGTATCAAGCTATGATGATGCGAGGCTAAAGCAGAATGGATTGTAAAATCAAACCTTGATGGAATAGGTAGAACCAAAATCCCTGTATCCGGCAGACGCTGGACAGGGATTTTTTGTTATATGTATCAGCTGTAGTGTATGCGTAATTAGCTGTAGAGTGATAGTAAAATCAGGTAGAGGCAGCTCGCTTTTTTTGTATCCTTTGCTGAGCTTCTTCACCAAGCTGGTAGTCAATATAATATAATTTGAGTATAGTGAATACATACATAAGTGCTAGAGAGGAGTAGATGAGATGCCATTAGAACAGCAACCGACTTCGATCGAAGGATTGCAGATCCGTCCAGCGGTGGAGGGAGAAGAGCAGCTAATTACCGATTTTCTGGTTGAAGCGGCGGATTGGATGGAGGAGAAAGGCATCGGACAGTGGCGCCGAGTGTTGTTCACACCGGAACTGATCCGCAGTTATTTTATCGAGCGTGAAGTGTATGTAGCAGAGTATCAAGGCGAGCCTGCGGGTATGTTTACGCTACAGCAGGGCGATATGGAGTACTGGCAGGATAAAAATGACGAATCCTACTACTATTTGCATCGTCTGACTGTGTTACGCAAATTCCGTGGTCACCATCTGGGAGCGGCGATGCTTGATTGGGCGGTAGAACGAACTGCTCAACAGGGGAAAAAGGGGCTGCGTCTTGATTGTCTAGCAGAGCTGGTACCGCTGAATCGTTTTTATCAGCAGCAGGATTTTCGATATATGGGCACTCATGAGGTCAAAGGCAAGCTCGCCAATCTCTATGAAAAACTGCCGCCTGCGGTTGAACATGAACTGCGTCTGCAATATTTTGGCGAACGTGATTTTTATACGGTACTGGGCTGGACAGAGCAGCAAGATGCTCAGATGTTGATGCAGTGGGCGGGTCCATTATGGGACTATCCGTTACAGCGCTCAGATCTGGAAGCTTATATCGCAGATGCCAACCATCCTGCTTACTCAGATTGGCTGATCTATGCAGTAGTGAATCGCAAAAGCGGTCAAACGGTCGGTCATATGGCATTAGGCAGAATCGATCGCAAAAATAAATCCGCGCGTCTATCTCGTGTACTTGTTGGCGATCCGCATGCTCGCGGCAAAGGCTATGGGCGACAGATGGTGATGGAAGGGCTACGCATTGGCTTTGAAGCATTGGGGCTGCATCGGATTACGTTAGCTGTCTTTGATTATAATGAGCAGGCTGCGGGCTTGTATGAGTCATGTGGCTTTCGCAAAGAAGGATTGCTGCGCGATACGGCGCTGATCGAGGGCAAGTACTACAGCGTCTATGAAATGGCTATTCTGGAAGACGAATGGCGTGCGCAATTGCATTCACATTGATAATAGAAATAGAGTGCTTCCGTGCATGCAGTAGATACTTTGGATCAGAAGCTTAGATTTGCATGGCGCATAGATGGTAGATGGCGCATACTAATGGCTTATTTTATCAAGCAAATGTATCCATGATCAGGCAAATCCAAAAAAAGAAGCTGTCTACTCGGCATCATGTGATGCTTGGGAGAACAGCTTCTTTTTATATTATTCCATCATATAGACGGTTGGTAGATCATATAGAAACTAGATTAGGAGGACATACCGCCTGCGTGAACGCGACCCGATTTGTCGTACACTTCTTGCAACAAACGTGCTGGTTGCGTACGTACGGATGGTTTCGCATATACAGTATCGTGTGGTGCAACGACAGCAATCTCGTCCGGTGTACCAATCACGCTAGCGCCGTCTTTGACAGTTGCGCCTTCCGCTATAATAGCATACTGAATGCGTGCGTGCTTACCGATAGATGCGCCCGGCATAATGACGCTGTTTTTCACTTCCGCTTGTTTGCCGATGGTGGAACCGTTGAAGACAACGGATTGTTCAACTGCGCCATCCAATACCGCTTTGCTGCTCACCATAGAGCAATCCGGTGCTGTTGCATGATTATTGTTTTCCAGCGGATTAAAATCAGCGGAGAACATTGGCCATTCGGAATTTTTTAATTCAAATTGGCGATTGTGCTGCAGGATGTCCATATGAGCTTCCCACAGACTGTTGATTGTACCTACATCTCTCCAGTAGCCGAGGAATTCGTAAGCAACGACTTTCTCGCCATCTGCTAGCATTTGCGGAATGATGTTTTTACCAAAGTCATGGCTGGAATTAGCTTGTGCCGCATCAGCAACCAGATGTTGTCTCAGATACTGCCAGTCAAATACATAAATACCCATGGAAGCAAGATTACTTTCCGGTTGAGCTGGTTTTTCAGAGAATTTGGTGATGTTCATATCGTCATCTGTGCTCATCACACCGAAACGACTTGCTTCATCCCACGGTACTTCCACTACAGCGATGGTCGCTTGTGCTTTATTTTCGTTGTGGTATTGCAGCATTTCGGTGTAATCCATATGATAGATGTGATCTCCTGACAGGATCAGCACATCTTTTGGTTTCAGTGCATCAATGTATTCAATATTTTTATAAATAGCATCTGCTGTACCGGTGTATTCACCTGTCCGTTCGGACGACAGCAGCGTAATGTTCATAGATTGGTCTGCCGTAGACCACGCGTTGCCTTGACCGATATGGTCATGCAGTGATTGTGCTTCATACTGGGTCAATACCCCGACTGTATCGATCCCGGAATTCACACAGTTGCTAAGAGGAAAGTCAATAATCTTGTAGTCGCCGCCAAACGGTACTGCCGGTTTGGCAATGATGGAAGTCAAAGGAGCCAGTCTGCGTCCTTCTCCGCCAGCTAGCAACATCGCGATGCAATCTTTATTTGTCTGTTTCATGTTGTTTTCCCTCCCATTTTCATGACAACGCACAGTTGACAATGTATTAGTGTTATAAACGCATGCCATCCCTGTTGAAACAATTATAATTGTAAAAATTTATAAAATATGTCGAATGTGCTGAAACACCAGTCATGTCGGGCTTTTGCACTCTGCAAAATTAGAACGAAATACACACGCGCAGAGACAAAATTCGTTTCTTTCTTCCATCCATGGTATTTCTATTCCGTTGCCGCTACAATAAAGAAGAATGCGATAGCAGCAGGGATTACGGCGGTGATGACGAATCACTATGTAAAATACGAACTTTTTTCTATTCAACAGGAACTGAAAAGGGTAATACATGGAGTTGAGTACAGATTTCGCTTACGATCTAATGAAATAATATCGTAAGGATCATCTGGAATATGTAAAAAGTAACTGCAAAAAAGGGGAACATATATAGCGGAAAGGAATTATTTTCCTCAGCGTTTTCCAGCAGTTCGGCATCCATTTTGGAGGTGATTTTTTGAGACAACCACATTCACAATCTCATTTGCCCGGTTCTGAGGACATTTATCTGTTTCATGAAGGAACCAATTATCATGCTTACCGTCAGTTTGGCTCACATCCATCTTCCGAAAATGGAAAAAACGGAGTTCGGTTTACTGTCTGGGCGCCGCATGCCTTACAGGTAAGTGTGGCTGGCGATTGGAATAACTGGAACGGGGAACATCATTTATTACATAAACTGGACCACACGGGCATCTGGACCGGATTTTTTGACGATGTATCCGAGGGCAATGTATACAAATACCATATTACCCCGCAGCAGGGGGAAGCGATCTTCAAGGCGGACCCATATGCGTTCCATGCGGAGGTTCGCCCGGCTACTGCCTCTATCGTGACCTCGCTAGGCGGATATAAATGGCAGGATGCTGCATGGAGACGCAAGCGTCGTCCATTGTATCAGCGACCTGTGAACATTTATGAAATGCACTTTGGCACATGGAAACAGAAAGAAGACGGCAGTCTATATAGCTATCGTGAGATGGCAGAGCTGCTGATTCCATATCTGGTAGATATGAACTATACGCATGTGGAGCTGATGCCGTTAACGGAGCATCCATACGATCTGTCATGGGGGTATCAAGCAACCGGATATTTTGCACCAACCAGTCGTTATGGAACACCGCAGGATCTGATGTATTTTGTGGACCAGTGTCATCAGCATAATATTGGTGTTCTGCTGGACTGGGTGCCTGGACATTTTACTAAGGATGCACATGGGCTTCGTCAGTTTGATGGTACACCGTTGTACGAATATTCGGCTCCTGATCGTGCAGAGAAGCATGGCTGGGGAACGTTGTCCTTTGATTTTGGCAAACCGGAAGTCCGTTCCTTCCTAATCTCCAGTGCATTGTACTGGCTGGATGTGTATCATTTTGACGGATTGCGTGTAGATGCAGTGACAAGCATGATCCGACTCGATTTTGAGCGCGAGGGCGGCGGCTGGCGCCCAAATCAACATGGTGGCGTAGAGAATCTGGAAGCTATCTCATTCCTACAACAGTTGAACAAAACGGTCTTTCATTATTTCCCGCATACATTAATGATGGCGGAGGAATCCAGTGCTTGGCCGGGAGTGACCAAGCCTGCTCATGAAAATGGATTGGGCTTCAACTATAAGTGGAGCATGGGCTGGATGAATGATACGCTTGATTATGTGGAGACGCCATTTGATCAACGTCCAGCGCATCATAACTTGCTCACCTTCCCGCTTGTATATGCGTATTCTGAGAATTTTACATTGCCGCTGTCTCACGACGAGGTGGTGCATGGCAAAAAGTCCTTGCTGGATAAAATGCCGGGTACGTATGAACAGAAATTTGCTGGCCTACGTTTGCTGCTTGCTTACCAAATGACACATCCGGGGAAAAAGCTGCTGTTCATGGGCGGTGAGTTTGGGCAGTTTATCGAGTGGAAGGATCAGGATCAGCTGGATTGGCTACTGCTTGATTACGAAATGCACCGCAAAGTGCAGGACTATACCCGTGAGCTGAATCAGTTGTATTTGGCTTCACCTGCCTTATGGGAAAAGGATCATGATTGGGAAGGCTATGAGTGGCTAAATGCTGATGATGCTCAGAACAGTCTGATCACCTATATGCGTAAAGGGAAAAAGCCTGCTGATACGTTGCTAGTCATTATCAACTTTCAGCCAGTGCCGCGAGTGAATTATCGTATCGGTGTACCGAAGGCTGGTACGTACCGCGAGGTATGGAATAGCGATGAGCCGCGATTCGGCGGTACTGGCGGACGCACAGAATCGTTCTTATTTTCCGAGAAAACTCCGTGGGATCGTCAGGAAAACAGTGTACTGCTCACTATCCCGCCGCTCAGTGTCATCATATTAAAACGGCATACTGGCAAATCGCCAAAACGTAGTAGCATTTGATAACCAACCGGGCGCCTCAAGGTGATACCGTTACATTCAAAAGGAGGAAGTTTGCATGAATATTTTATTTGCAGCAGCAGAAGCGAACCCTTTTATTAAAACAGGCGGGTTGGCGGATGTCATCGGCGCACTGCCTACCGCATTGAAAAAAGAAAAATGCGATGTGCGTGTTGTTATTCCACATTATTCCAACATTAACGAGGCAGTTCGCAATCAGGCGACGCTGGTTGATGTGATTCAGGTTCAGGTAGGCTGGCGCAGCCAGTACTGCGGAATCAAGCAGTTCAAGCAGGATGGTATTATTTTCTACCTGCTGGATAATGAATACTACTTTGGTCGCGAAGGTATCTATGGATATGGAGACGATGCCGAACGCTTTGCCTTCTTCAATCGCGCTGTGCTGGATATTTTGCCAGTGATTGATTTTCAGCCTGACATTATTCATACACATGATTGGCATACGGGTATGATTCCACTGTTGCTCAAAGCACAGTATCAGTCACTTCCGTTCTATGCTAACATCCGCAGTGTATTCACTATTCACAATCTGCTCTATCAGGGGATATTTCCATACGAAGTATTAGGCACGTTGTTCGGTCTGGATGATCGATTCTTTCAGGCAGAGGGTGTGGAATACTATGGCAATGTAAACTACTTAAAAGCGGGTATCGTATTTGCGGATCGTGTAACGACGGTTAGTCCTACATATGCCGAAGAGATCAAGATGCCGTACTACGGGTATGGTCTCGATGGTTTGCTCACTTCGCTGGGGGGACGTCTGCGCGGTATCGTTAATGGCGTGGATACGAAGAGCTATAACCCAGCAACTGATCCGTACTTGAACGCTCATTATCGCAGCGCCACCAACAAGCGTTTGGAAAATAAAGCAGCCTTGCAGGAAGAGCTTGGCCTGCCGGTGGATGCTAGTATTCCAGTGATCGCTATGGTTACACGGCTAGCAGAATCGAAAGGATTGGATCTCGTGACCCGTGTGCTGGATGAATTGCTGTACTATAACAATGTACAATTCGTCCTGCTTGGCACAGGGGAACAGCAGTATGAGGATTGGTTCCGCGGCGCAGCGTATCGCCATCCAGAGCGCCTTGCAGCCGAGATTCGTTTTAGCGAAGGGGTAGCGCGCCGGATGTATGCGGGCAGCGATATGTTCCTGATGCCATCGCAATTCGAGCCATGCGGCATTAGTCAATTGCTCGCATTGCGCTACGGTAGCATTCCAATTGTACGCGAAACGGGTGGTCTAAACGATACAGTTCATTCGTATAACGAGTTTACTGGCGAAGGCAACGGCTTTACGTTCCATTCCTACAACGCGCACGATATGCTGTATACAATCCGCCGAGCGCTCTCCTTCTATGAAGAGCCTAAGCAATGGAAGCAGATTATGAAAAATGCTATGAGCGGTGATTACAGTTGGCAGACATCAGCGCGAGAATATTTGGATGTGTATCGCGAAGCCCGTTTATAAGCGGCATACAATAGACGAGTATATATAATAGTAGAAAACGAATTATTAATATAAGAAAACGGATCAATCCATTCTTTGGGTTGATCCGTTTTTTCATACTTATATAGTGATAGGTATGAGGAAAAGGAATGGTGCATGCAGCTATCATTAGGCGAATTCGCCCTTTTCTGTTTGTATAGCTGTATATACGGTGAAAAGAATATAGTAACCAAATGACTAGACGGCAATGGAATTGGTTGCTCAAGTGCTTTGCTAGTATAGATCAAAAGTATGGTTAGAATGGCTGCTGTCCAGTATAGTAAAAAGACCAGCCTTTACTTATAAGGAGCCAATACACATATGAACGACATTATCATCAGTAAACAGGAGTATGAGGATTTAATCCGACTCAAATATAATTATCAAAATGTGCTGAATTACACAGATGATATTATTAGCCATCATCGATTAGATACCGGTTCTACGTATACTGCCATTTCGCCAGCCTGTGAGAAATTGATGGGGTATCGTGCGGAAGATATGATCGGTACAGCAGGCTTTGACTATGTTCATCCAGAAGATCGGGATACGCTTATTGCGAAATTGAGTGATGGATTAAAGCCTAATATAGCTGTCACGCTTACCTTTCGCAATTTAAGAAAAGACGGCTCGTATTTCTGGGCAGAATCGATTTGTCGTCTCGTTACAGATGATGAAGGAAATGCTGTAGAAGTATTAGCCATTACACGGGATATTAGCGAGCGTATTGAGCAGGGACGGCTGTTGAAGGAGAGCGAAAGCCGTTATAAATCGCTATTTGCATTCAATCCATTGGGGATTCATGCACTTGGATTGGATGGAGCGTACTTGTCCGCGAATGCTAGCTTTGAACAAATTCTCGGTTATAGCGAGGAAGAGCTAGTGCGCGGGAAATTCCATGCACTGGTTGCTCCACATGATCTGGAGTATACCGTGGAACGATTTGAACAGGCAAAACAGGGTCGTCCGCAGTCATATGAAATCCAGACCATTCACAAAGATGGTCATATTGTAGATGTAGATGTGACCAATGTGCCTATTTATATAGAGAACGATCTAGTTGGCGTGTATGCGATTGTACAGGATGTCACGGAACGCAATGAGCAGATTAACCAGATTTACAAGCTAAGCAATCAACAGGAGCTTATTCTGAATTCCGTATCGGAAGGCATTGTTGGTGTGGATCTGGAAGGGCATACGATCTTTGCCAATCCATCTGCGGCTCGGATGCTTGGTTATGATATTAGTGAAATGGTCGGTCAAAAGCAGCTGTTGGCATTTGAGCAGAGCGGTCCAGACGGAAGTCCCATTATGTCTGGAGGAACGCCTATCTGGCAAACATTGCAGGAGGGCTGTACGTTGCAACGCGATGAGGCTGTATTATGGCGCAAAGATCATACGAGCTTTCTCGCATCGTATCGTGTAACACCGATTATGGATCATGGTGTACGTGTGGGAATGGTTATCGTATTCCGCGACCGTACCGAAGAGCATAAGATTATTCAAGCACGTGAAATTGCTGAGCAGGCGGACCGCGCCAAGTCTGAATTTCTGGCGATTATCAGTCATGAGCTGCGTACACCGATGAACGGCATGATTGGTATGATGGAGCTGCTGGCAGAGACGCTGGAGCAGGATGTACAGAAGGAATACGCTGGTATCATCATGAATAGCAGCAATGAACTGCTCAAGATCGTCAACGAACTGCTTGATTTTAGCAAAATCGAAGCAGGGCGAATGGAGCTGGAATATGAAGCCGTGCATCTGGGTGATCTGCTGACGCAGGTTGCCGAGCTGTTTGAGCCTGTCGCTGTCGAAAAGAAAATCATACTCATTACTGAGCTGGATCGCCATTTACCACAAGCGATTATTAGCGACGGTAGTCGACTGCGGCAGGTACTCGTCAATTTGGTCGGCAATGCAGTCAAATTCACAGAAAAAGGCAGTGTGCATATCTCTGCTCGACAGATGCCTTCACCTGATCCAGAGAAGCTAGTGATTGGATTCAAAGTAAAAGATACGGGTCTAGGAATCGCTGAGGGTGAGCAGTCGCGGCTATTCCAACCATTTTCCCAAATTCGTAACCAATCACGTCAGCGTTACGGCGGTACTGGGCTTGGTCTATCCATCTGTAAAAAAATTGTGGAACTGATGGGTGGTACGATTGAGGTACAAAGTGAGCCGGGCGAGGGATCGGTCTTTTTCTTCACTGTCGTTCTCAATGCGAGCGATTATCCAGAGATTCAATCGAATATCCTATCGCCGGAAAAAGAATATTCGTCTCAAGAAGCCAAATATGGACCACTGCGTATTCTAGTCGCAGAGGATCACGACATTAACCGCAAACTGCTGCTGGCAATTCTCAAACGCCGTGGATATGAAGCGGATATTGCGCATAATGGAGACGAAGCTGTAAAGCAGGCAGCTTTGCATGATTATGACCTTATCTTTATGGATGTAAATATGCCTTTATTGGACGGAATGGAAGCTACTCGTCAGATTCGAGAGACTGGTGCTAATCCGGCTCTGCCCGTTATTGTGGCAGTTACCGCGTTTGCGCGAGCAGAGGAGAAGGAGCTTTGTTTGCAAAGTGGGATGCAGGATTTCATATCCAAGCCGCTGCATGTGCAGGATGTAGAGCAGCAATTGGATAAATGGTCGAGTATTATTCATGCGTATCATCAAAGTGCATCGGGAAGAGAGCCTATGTAAAAGGCTATAAGGAAACAGTAGAAGTAAGATACCCTTTTTGCGTGACGATCATTTCAATGGAAAAATAGAAAGTGACGATATAAAAAGCACAAAGGACAAGCGCTTGCATCTATTGCGAGATGGCTTGTCCTTTTCCATTTGGATAAGTTGGAAATAATATACTTGTTGTATACAATTAAATTGGTGGTTTACAGCATCACATGAACGCGTTATACTGACAAGGTTGATAATAATTATCATTATCAGCGAGTAATACATATAAAGGGGACAGGAATATGAAATGGCAACAATGGGCAAAGCATATACTGATCGGAGGCGCATGTGTAGCAATGCTGGCAGGCTGCGGCAATGCAGGTGGAAGTAGTTCATCCTCTGCCAATAGCATAGCAGATACAGCAGCCACGACGAGCAGTATTTCCATACAGCATGATATGGGTACGACTGAACTGAAACAACCGGCACAGCATGTGGTTGCGCTGGAATGGTCGTTTGTTGATGATCTGCTTGCCGTCGGTGTTACACCGGTCGGCATTGCCGATGATGATAAGGATCAAGTGATGGAGAAGCTGGCGGGCAAGCCGATTGAATATATGCCACTCGGCAAGCGCGAAACACCAGATTTGGAGAAAATCGCTGCTGCCGCGCCGGATCTGATCATCGCCGATACGGATCGTCATTCCAAAATCAAAGAGCAGCTAGATCAGATTGCACCGACGATTGTACTGAACAGCCGCAAAGGCTCATATGACGAAAGTCTGAAGGATTTTGAAACTATTGCGAAGGCAGTTGGTAAAGAAACCGAAGCCAAAGCACGCATTCAGCAGCATGATCAAATCATGGCTGATCTGAAAAAGCAGGTTGATAGCATTAGCGACAAAAAAGTGCTGATTGGCGTAGCGCGTAAGGACGGCTTTAATGCTCATACCACAGCATCCTATGCGGGTGAAGTGCTGCAAGACATCGGCTTTGACAATGTAGTGCAAGGCACACAAGAGGAGCCGTATAAAGATGTGAATCTGGAAACGATCACTTCGATTGATCCAGATATTATTTTTATCGCTACCGATGATTCAGAAGCGATCACCAACGAGTGGAAGAAGCTGCCGGTATGGCAAAACCTGAAAGCTGTGAAAAATAACCACGTATACATGGTTGACCGCGATATGTGGACTCGCTTCCGCGGCATTACACCTGCCGAGAAGATTGGACAGGATGCGCTGAATTTCCTCAACGGCAAGTAATTCTCTACTATTCCCATTCTCTGTCTATGTCAATCGGCAATCCGATGAACAGATGGGAAACCAATCGGGATATACGATCAAAAAAGGAGACCCCTTTCCTGCGATGGCAGAAGGGGTCTCCTTTTTATACTAAGCTATATTCCATTCTTCTGTTGAACCTGCTTGCGCTGATACACGACAATCAACAGATAAGCCAGTGCGAAAGCAACGATCATCAGCCAGATTGGAATGCGCGGATCGAACGTATACGCCCAACCGCCAATAATTCCTGCTGGTGAAGTAATGAGCAAAATGAGTACTGACAGCATGGAGAAGATTTTGGCACGTTTCTCGTCATCAATCGCATTGGCAACTGCTGCTTCTAAGTACGGGGAACTAATCATCAAGCCGACGGCAGAAATAACTGTACTGAGCGCAATCCAACTGAGCTGCGTAATCGGTCCGACAATCAGCATCAGATTGGACAGGACGGATAAGCCAAAGCCCGCCATCATGGAATGGTAGATGCGTTGTTCAGGAATGCGCGGCGTTAGCAGCCATAATACAATCAGCATGACGACCGATGACACCGCTGGCACGAATGAGATAAGATCGCTGTCGATATGTAGATAGTCAGCCATATACAGCGATAGATATGTCGTTTTGAGCGTCGTCTGAAAATTAAATAGCACATAGACGCTAAAGATCAATAGTAGCGCACGACTGTCCGTAATTTCGCGTATCGCACCTGCATAGTCGATCAGACTTTTGCGTAAGCCGAGATCGCGCGTTTCCTTCATTTTGCGATAACCCATTTCCGTTTCCCGTGTCGTCAGATGCCGACCGACGAACTGAAACGTCATCAGGATAGCCGCGAGTATGTACATAATCCGTGTACCGGGTACAAGCCCATAAGCATACACGAGCAAGCCGCCTAGCGGAGCAAAGAGTCCGCCAATGACACTAATAATTTGTAGCAGGGTAAAGACATACGTCCGATCCGCAGGCTTCGTATCCTCAACGACCAGACAGTAAAATGCGGTAGAAGGTACCCGTTGAAACCCGTTAACCAACGCGGCAGCAACAAAAAACCAGACATTTTGCGAAACTGCCCAGATTATCGCCGCCAGCGTCCAACTGAGCAGGTCAAAATACAGTACCGCTCGCTTACGACCCATCCGGTCGGTCAAATAACCGCTGATGAAAGAAGAGAATACCTGCACGATCAAACTGAGTGTTGTAATCCAACCAATCGCCGTTTCCGTAACGCCCAGTTCGTACATATACAGCGTGGCATATGTCATAACCATGCTGTAAGGGATTAGAAAAAAAGGTTCAAAGGCAAGACAGCCGCGGCTATTGCCTTGAAGTCGGGGGAACCAGGTGCGTGCCATAGTGTGTATTATCCTCCGTTAGGTAGTGGGATGGTAGAGCGGACAATGGATTGTCGATGATTCATGGTGTGTAAGATAAGAATCATGTCGTTGGTGAATAGATGAATGATTATCCTCTCGCAAAGTAGTGAAAAGGGATCATTTGGGCAGCATGCCGATTTCGTGCCGATCAAAATACTAACAAGTGTAATCGGTAATACAGGGACATTCA
The DNA here is from genome assembly GCF_040719145.1 of Paenibacillus sp. JQZ6Y-1. Lineage (NCBI taxonomy): Bacteria > Bacillati > Bacillota > Bacilli > Caryophanales > Paenibacillaceae > Paenibacillus > Paenibacillus kandeliae. The sequence continues at coordinate 2,109,248 of NZ_JBFDUZ010000001.1, read as the reverse complement.
CTTTCTTCTGTTTTTAGTGATTTTCATCGTCGATAACTATGTAGCTTGTTATTTTCGCCCTGCTTTAACTGGCGATACAATCATCCTTTTTCATTACGATGGAGTGAGCCAGACACCTCCTATATTCAGAACTATTGTGCTTAATTTTAGCACGATAGCGGAGATTATCAATGTATAGCAGGTACAAATTATAGTCTCTTTTTTACGAGTGTTGTGAAGGGCAAAATAAACGAAGGGGCAGTCATGTATAAGTATTTTATATAGGTATAAAAGGATAAGATTTAATCTGCTCGGACCGATCGTTCAACAGACCGCACGTACATTGATAGCAACATGCAGCCTGCGTATACTGGTGGTATGAGTTTGACCTAAGACGGTCAGGGCAACGTGGCTTCCATGCATACGGATGATCATGACGTTATGACTACCATATAGGGGATAGTACAACAGTATACATATACTGCTATTGCCAAAGTAGCTAAAGAATGCGATAGCAGTTTACAATTTCATGGTCGACGGGTATCATTCTTATTTTATATCTAACTTTGTATCTAACCTTGAGATTTGGGTACATCATTGTACTATTATTACCGCAGGCAAGAACTTCAGTCCCTTAATGAAGGAGAGATTATATGATCGAAGAACTTGTTGATATCTTCAAGAGTGGCTCAATTCAAGATATTTACTTGCTTGGTTTTGTAGATATTGAAGACGGAGTAGCGGATTTTTATCCAGATATGCGTTACTATTATTTCGAAGTAGGTGAGAAGTATATTGAACTTGAATCAATTAACCAATATTCAAACCTAAGTGTAAGGATAGTTGATGCGATTCGATATCAATTTGAAATTGACGAGGATATGTTGCCGTGCAAGACGTCGGTCAGTCAAATCATATTAACTGACTCGATGTCTGCCAAAAATACGGTGAAGAGTTTCGTTATTAACGGTATGGAGTCTAGTGACAATCATCAAATGATCTGCAACAGCCTTCAATTAAATCTGGATAATGGACAAGAATTGTTTATTGACCCATCTTTTTATTATGGTATAAACATCGGAGGGGCAGAACAAAGGAAGTTTTGGAATGAGAACCTTGCTGATGGTACAAGGATTGACGAAGTAGTGATAGAAGTTTAAGTTTGCGAAAGACCTTGAGAATATAAACCTCAAGGTCTTTCTTTTACTCCCACATAGTGCCGAATGAGAGGGCGGCTACGTTCAAAAGAACTTAACCCTCATCATCCCCTTATAATATTCCTCCAATACAATGAAATTGACCTTCAACCATACATTCTATGGGGGAGGCAAAGGATGGACGTATGTCAAAAATCGTAAAGTCGGTGATTTGCTTGTATATAGTGATGGAAATACACTCAAGTTTGAGAGCATCGGACTGGAATATGAGCAAGTAACGGTTTATAACATGACGGTTGATGAGTTCCATACGTACTTTGTGAATGACCTTGGAATTCGAATTCATAATACTGAACCATCTAGTTTAAGTGTAGCAACTCTTTTTACTATGAGAAAAACTTATAGAAGTATTGCCGAATTAGAAGTTTCTTATATCTCAAAAGATAAGGTATTAGATACGTGAAAGAGTTTGTGGGTGAAAGTTATTCTAAGGCAGTAGCCAAAAAAGGGTATGCAACATATGTAAGTGAAATGGGAACTATGTTGCTAGATATGATTATAGAAAAAAATGCTTAAAGGCGAGACAGCCGTGGCTGTTGCCTTCCAGGCATAAAAACCATTTGTTTAGTGCCTATTTAAGCACATTGTATATGATGGGAACACAGTTTCTCTATTGTATAAATAATTATGCGAAAAAATACGAACCCCATCACGTGTCATGTGCTTGGGAGTTCGTATGTTTTTATTAGACAATAGTACAGAGTGATTTTGCTGGTTGCTGAAATCGGTTTTCTGATTACTTAATCGATCTTTACCCAAGAACCACTTCCAGAAGTAGCAAATCCTTTATCTGTACTTTTTATTTCCACGATCGAAGGGCCTTCAGGTGTACCATTGGCAATCACACTGTCAATATCACCTTTAAAACTGCTCAGTCTTTCCCAATAAACCATGGAACCATCACTTTTATATTTACCTGGTTTGATATCTTTACCTACGATATATGTTCCACTTTTAAATGTACTTTGAGGATTTGCTTGATAGGAAGAATCTATGAGCACCCATGTTCCAGTCCCGTTTGTTTCAAATCCTTCATCCGTTTCATCTATCTCAACAATGGTAGGTCCAAGCTCGTCCGCACTTCTATTTGCAATGATTTCGTTCACATCTCCTGTAAATCCAGATAGACGCGCCCAATATAGATTTCCATTTGCATTTCTGTACAAACCTGGATGAACTTCATTATTAACAGCAAAAATACCATTAGCATCAATTGTAATACCCTTAGTTATCGTATTGACTTTTTCATCTACAACCGAGGGTTTATCCTGTTTTGGTGTTAATGATACTTCCGTTTTTTCGAGATTAGATGTGATTTGCTCACGAATAGAAGATTGAGCGCTCTCAGTCTCTTTTGGAATGATAGTGATTGTTATACCGATAAGCAGTGTCAAAAAACAAAATGCAAAGGCGCTGCCGGTGAAAAAAAAGAATTTTTTCGCTTCGTAGTTCTTTGTTGTATAAAGAATTATAGAAGCTATGAGTAAGCCTATTCCAGCAAAAAAACCTATACTCGCAAAGATAAAAAAAATAATATTCATATGTTCTCCTTTTTATTTATATGTATTATCCATACACAGTATATCGGGAAAACGGAATAGAAATTTTAGCTTGCTTCATCATGGTTCAGAAGAGTCGATAGAAAGCGAATGCTACATAATAAATAATCATCTGATAATATAAGATGATCACTAAGGTACATTTTATAATGAGATGAAAGGAAGAAAACAATGAAAAAATTAAGCCACTCCTTCAGCGGAGCCCTTCGAACCTTCTCGTTTTGGATGGCAAATGGTACGGTTGGTCTGCCACTACTTGAAGGTATTGATTATTCTTGTATTTTTGAAGAACCCAGTGCATTGGAGCAAGCGTATGCCATTTTTGCCAATGTGATTGAGATGGATGAGGAGGGTACAGTCCTGAATGCCAAATATGCAGAAATGCGAGCAGCTCAGTTTATCCGCAGTTATGTTGACGACAACTATCAGATGGAACCAGCATTAGAAGGTTGGGAAGTAGCGCTTTATTAGTAAAGGCGAAATAGGCTGACATTAAAATTGGGATGTGCCGTATGAAAGGGTAAATGTTCAAAACCTTCAAACAATAAAGCAACCAGCATGGAATATATTGATCCTTGCTGGTTGCTTGTATAATAACGCATCTCTCAATGAAATATGCGAGATGCTAAATAATCAGCTACTTCATACGATAAGCAAACCAACGAATTGGCTCTCATAACTCTAACTACAACATCAGCCGATAAGCTCTAATTCCACCTGTTTCAGTTCGTAAAAGTAACCTTGTTGTCTCATCAACTCATCATACGTTCCCACTTCGACAATCTTCCCTTGATCCATCACCACGATCTGATCCATTCGCTCCAATCCGGTCAATCTGTGACTGACCATGACCAAGGTAGATTTTTCGGTGCGTTCTACCAGCAGATCAAGAATGCGATGCTCAGTCACATAATCCAGCGAAGAAGTCGGCTCATCCAGCAGCCACAACTGTCCAGGTTTGAGAAATGCTCGTACCAGCGCCAGACGCTGTTTTTCGCCATCTGACCAATTCTCTCCTTTTTCCAGCATGAGATCATCCAGATTCTTATGACCCAGTTCGACTTGTTGCAGTACATTCATCAATCGGTCATCGGACAAGTCGTCACGTTCTAGCAGCAAATTTTCACGTAATGTACCACGGAAAAAGTGACCTTGCTGTAGCACCACACGGCTTTGCTTCCAGATGCTGTCGGCATTCAGCTCACCGATTGGCATCCCATTCAACATAACCTGCCCACGGTCTGCGGTATGCAGCTTGAGCAGTAGCTCTAATAAGCTAGTTTTACCCGAACCACTCGCTCCCACGATAGCAGTTTTGGACCCAGCAGGCAGAGATAACGAGATATCTTGCAGCGTCCAGCGCCAATCATCCGCATAGCGAAACCAGACATTCTCCATATTGATGCTTACCTGCATATCATCCTGTAATTGCAGTGATCCAGTAGGCTCTTCGCTCGGCGGAGTTTGTGGGACGACTTCATTCAGGCGCTTCGCAGCAAATTCGCTGTCTTGTTTGTAAGCAGGAAGTGTTGCCATCGCAGCGGACTCGTCGAATACGGTCATAGATGTCATAATCAGCATCGCTAGAAATATGCCTTCCATCGAACCGTTAACAATCAACCATGCTCCTAAGGCGAGTACACCCCACGACATGACAAATGTGGTCAAGGCGTGTAGCGATTGTCCGCGCAGTAAACGAACAGCGTCTTTTTGCTGCATGGTGGTCAGCTCGCGGGAGACCTGTTCCAACTGTTGCTCGCGTTCGTATAGCCGCCCGTATACTTTTAGATCCATAAAGCCATACATCATTTCTGCTGCCTCTGTTGAAAATGTCGCGCGTAGCTTGCGCACAGCGCCCTGCTGCTTATACTGTCCTTTTCTAACAACTGCTGGTACGACAAAGGCGATGAGAAGCATACCGAGTACGAATAGTAGTGCAATCCATATTGAGAAAAACGAAGTGAAAATTACCGTAGCCAAAAATACAGATATGACGATCATCGGTGGGTAAGCGACCCGTAAAAAGTAAAATTGCAAACTCTCCACATCGCCTACGATCCGAGCAAGCAAATCCCCGCTACGCTGACGACTCAACATATCCGGTGCCAGCGGAATCAATCTGGCGAAAAAAGTCGTCCGCAGCCGACTGAGTAGCGAGAAGGTAGCACGGTGCGAATACAGCCGCTCGCCATAACGGCTAGCTGCGCGCGTCAGACCGAGCAGTTTCACCAAGGATGCCAGTAGGATCAATGTGTAGAGAGGAGGGAGGAAGACCGTTTTTGCGATCAGATACCCACTCATCGAAAATAAAGCCACCCCAGCGATCCCCGCTACAAATCCTGCACCGATCGAAAGCAGAATATCTTTGCGTTCCTGAAGCATTGCTTTGGCAAAAATGGACCATTCGCTCATCCGACCACCTCCTGACGACGGTTATAAATCATTTCTGCATACAATGGAGCAGTATGCAGTAGCTGCTCATGCGTTCCGCTAGATTGAAGCTTGCCTTGTTCCATAAACAGAATCCGATCGGCATCGCGAATCGTATGCAGTCGATGGGCAATTGTAATAACAGTTGCATGCTGAGACAGTAGGCGAATCGAACGCATAAGGACACGTTCGGTATGCAGGTCTAAACCCGTTGTCGGTTCATCGAATAGCAGCACAGAGGGCTTTTTCAAAAAGGCACGCGCCAGAGCGAGCCGCTGCTTTTCGCCACCAGACAATCCACGTCCACCTTCACCGACCAGTGTGTCATAGCCGTGTTCTAACTGTGCAACCAATTCCGTCAATCCAGCCAACTCGGCTGCCGCAGCAATGTCTGCTCTGGATACTTCTCCATCCACCGCAATGGCAATATTGTCGGCAAAGGTACCTGCAAATATATAAGGATGCTGCGTAATATAACCGATTTGTGCAAACCACGCCTGCTCATTGCTAAGAGACAGCGGCTGATTATTTATACGAACATCGCCGACCGAAGGAGGGAGCAGACCAGCAATCAGATGGAGCAGCGTCGTTTTGCCAGCACCACTTTTGCCAACGATAGCGATATTCTGTCCCGGTTCAATACATAACGAATCGATCGTAAGCTGGAAATCTCCCGCACCGTAATCGAAAGCGACATTTTGTATCTCGATCACGGGTGCCTGCGATTGGATGAATGGCAGAATCCTAGAGGAGTACGTAGGCATATGGCTTACCATGTCCGTCTGTGCCTGCTCTTTGCTACCGTTCTGCTGCACATTTGCCTCGTTCAGCAGCACTTCAATATTGCGAATAGCCCCCATACTTGTACGCCCGCCATGAAAGGCAGTACCCATATTTTTAAGCATATTATAGAACTCAGGTACAAGCAGTAGAATCAGAAATGCCACATGAAAGTGTAGCGTCTTGAACACAACGAGCTGCAATGCCAGCTCCAACGCCACAATACCAATACCGAGCATAACAATCGTTTCGAGTGCAAAGGTATTCGTAAAAGCCACCTTTAATATGCTCATGGTAGAATCCCGATAGCCCAAGCTACGCTGCTCAATCTTCTGCTGCTGTTCTTTGGTACGTCCAAACAGCTTGAGAGTGAGTAGTCCTTGCAGCGAGTCCAGAAAGGTACCGGAAAACAAAGCTAGCTGTTGAAACTTTTCTTCGGACTTTTGCTTCGTTTGTATACCGATCAATGCCATAAACAGCGGAATAAATGGTGCTGTAAATAGCAGAATCAGTCCTGACGGAATATGCAGACTGAAGACAACGATCAAAATCATCAGCGGCATGATGGACGCTTCGATCATTTTAGGTACATACTGGCTAAAATAAGCATCAGCTTCATCGACAGTATCCAGTGCTAGACTGATTTTACTGCCTGTTTGCCCTTGTCGTGCAGACATCAGTGGATGCGAAGCCAGCAGGCGCAGTAATCGCAAACGCAAGGCGCGCTTCGCATCTGCGGCAATATTCAGCCCAATAGAGCCATTGATATAGGAAATCCATGTGCGCATGATCATAACTACAAGTAATGCGATAGCAACCCAGAGCCATGAACGCAGCGAAGCAGATTCTACGAAAATCTGCTGCACCGCTTCAGCTAGCAGCACAGCCTGCATAATGGTCATGACACCGAGCGCGAAGGAGAGCAGCCGAAGCAGTAACTTCCGTTTGCGCTGAGTGTACATAAGCTCTTTTAAAAGCCCAGCGTTCTTTTTCATAGATGGAAACCTCCTTAACGTTTCCCTTTGACATAATCGGCATCAAATAGAAACAGTCGGAATACGAGGGCAAGGGATGGAATCAACAGCAGCAGCCCGCCGATAAAAACGGAAACTAGAGCAATGCCCATCGCTTCTCCTGTAGCACTACCCTGTACGGTAATATAAGGGTCCAGAATGTACGGATAATGCCCAATCCCATAAGCGAAAAAGGCACAACCAAATTGCAGCATCACCGCAATGAATGCCCAGCCGTAATGACGTCCTTTATAAAGAAGCCACAATACAATCAAGAAACAGAGAACGGATAAACCGAGCAGCCACCACAGATTCATCATATTTTGAAAATGACGTTCATTGTGCTGGCTTAAATACAAAAATGCTGTAAACGCCGCAATAATCGTCGGCGTACTCCAGAACAGTGCATAGCTGCGCAGTAATTCCAATGCTGGCTTATCATCTGCCCGATGTGCATAAAAGGATAGGAAGCAAGCGCTAATAAACAATACCGAGGTTAGTGCCAAAGCGACAATGCTCCAAGCAAGCGGGCTGGTCAGCAGTTTGATATATTCGAGATGCACCGATCCATTTTGCTCTATAATAAATCCACCTTCGGACAGCACCAATGCTACCGACAACGAGGCTGGAATCAGCAGCCCGGTTGCGCCATACAGAAACAAAAAGACGATATTTTTCTTAGAACCGTAATTTTCAAACGCGTAAAAAGCACCGCGAACCGCTAGCAAAATAATTGCGATACTACCTGGCACCAGTAGAGCGGCTCCATAATAATGCGCAGCATCGGGGAAGAATCCAATTAAACCGATAAAGAAAAATACAAAGAACACATTCGTGATTTCCCAAACCGGCGACAGATAGCGAGCAATCAGGCGATTGATCAAATGATCCTTACCGGTTGCTCTTGCATAGAAGGCAAAGAAGCCTGCGCCAAAGTCGATGGATGCAATAATCAAATATCCGTATAAAAATATCCATAATACCGAAATACCAATCATTTCATAGCTCATGATGGAAGGTCACCTGCTTCCTTAGGCATCGCCGTATGTGCATGGGCGGCTTTTTCTAGTTCCGCTTCCGCAGGATTGTTCAAGAATAGTCGGCGCAGCACGATAATACAGAGTGTTCCGAGAATGATATACAGCAACAAAAAGACGAAAAAGAGCGGCATGATGCTAGGAGAAGTGGTAGCGGCTTCTTGCACACGCATATAACCGCGAATGATCCACGGCTGCCGTCCGACTTCGGCATAAAACCAGCCCAGCTCCACCGCGAGAAAAGCAAGTGGTGCTCCGAGCACAATCGTACGCAGCATCCAACGATGATGCTCGTTGCGCTTTTTCCAGAATAACAGTACAAAAAACAAGGCAGATACAGCGAGCAGAATAAAGCCGATACTGACCATGAAATCGAACAAATAATGGATCATCAGCGGCGGCTGTTGATCAGCAGGAAATTCATTCAAGCCTGTAACCTCAGCATTGAAATCACTAAATGCCAAAAAGCTAAGCGCCTTCGGTAGATGTAGCGCACCGATCACTTCACGTTCTGCATTGAGCCAGCCAAGGAAGATCAGATCTGCTCCTTTTTCAGTCTCAAAATGCCATTCGGCGGCAGCGAGCTTTTCCGGTTGATGCTCTGCGAGGAATTTGGCAGACGTATCGCCTGCAAATGCTGTGAGAAAGCTGAAGATCAGCAGCACGCCCATCATTAACTTGAGCGCTTTTTTGCTGTAAACGGTAGCTCCTTTTTTCAAAATGGAAAAGGCAGCAATACCCGCCAACAGAGCAGCGCCAGTCATATAGGCGGATGTTAGTACGTGGAATACTTTAGAGGGTGTGGCTTCGTTGAACATTGCTTGCAGTGGATAAACCGCTGTAAATTGTCCACCTTCTAGTACAAATCCGCTTGGCTGATTCATAAAACCGTTGACTGTCGTGATGAAAAAAGCGGACATGGAAGCGCCCAATACAATCGGAATCGTTAGCAGCCAATGAAGATAAGGGTTGCGGAATCGCTCCCAAGTGTACAGGTAAATGCCTAGAAAAATAGCTTCAAAGAAAAAGGCGAATACTTCCAAGAACAGGGGAAGTGCAATTACATTTCCGGCAAGCTGCATAAAATTAGGCCATACCAGCGCCAATTGCAACGAAATCGCAGTTCCTGTCACCACACCTACGGCAACAGAAATAATAAATCCACGCGTCCAGCGTTTTGCCATGAGCGTATAGTGCTTGTCTTTTTTACGAATGCCTACCAGCTCTGCAATCGAAATCATAAGCGGGATCGCAACACCAATCGTTGCAAAAATAACATGGAAAGATAGCGTCAGCCCGGTCACCAGTCGGCTCCAAAGTACTGTGTCGATCATCATGATAGGTATCCTTTCTTTGATTACTGTAAGATGATGTTCCTGATGGGGCTTAGCGTATCAATTTTTTGATGAATGATGTGACTTTTGTTACACTTTTCAAACAAATAACAAAGCTTTGCGTCAATTTTGTGAAAAAATGCACAATAACTCTTTCGAGCTATTGCGCATTTAGGGGAAGCGTGATTAAAGAGCACTACTATTTCCAACTTCTAATATTTACCATGGAATACGTTTGGTGTCGTCAAAGAAACTGCCTGTAGGGCCTTGTTCATCCAGCGTTGCCAAATGAATAGCGATTGCAGCCCCTTGTTCCGGTGTACGGGTTCCACTAAAGTTATTAAATTCAGTAGCCACATGCCCTGGTGCAGCGGAGTTTACTTTGATGTTGTTTTTGGCCAATTCTCTTGCATAATGGACGGTTAGAGCGTTCAGTGCTGTTTTGGAGGAAGAGTAGGAGATAGAGGGCTGTCCCACAAATGCGCCTTCATCTCCCAGCGATCCTCGCAGACTGGAGATGTTCACGATGCGCCCAGCGGCAGATTTTCGTAACAGGGGCAGCATCTGATTAATGATTGAAACGACGCCGAATACGTTTGTTTCATAAACGTGTCGGAATTCCGTTGCATCGGCATCTCTGGGTTTGTTTCGGGAAGCAGCAACACCTGCATTGTTGATTAAAATATCCAAACGTCCATATTGCTTTTGGATGGTGTCATAGGATTGTTCAATGGAGGATGGATCCGTAACATCCATCTGTATAAAGTGAACTTCCCCTTCATGTTGTAGATCGTTTGCAGCCGCAATACCTCGTTCAGCATTGCGACTTCCCAAATATACGATGATGCCTTGATTAGCAAGCCCTTTAACGATTGCCTTCCCGATGCCTTGATTGGCTCCTGTAACTAGTGCAATTGTTTTAGATGTCATAGTGTTCATGCTCCTTGCCTTTTTTATTTTTTAATTTGGTGAGTTTGATGTTGATCACATTTTGTAATTCAATCATTTGTTGAGCCAGTTTCTGTTTGTGATGTTCTAGCATGTCATACCGTTCCTCGGATATGTTGAGGTGAAGGTAGTGCTTAATATCTTCCAGCGACATACCCATCTTTTTGAGACAAGCAATGAGTTGAAGGGTATCCACATTCTCTTGGCTATAGATTCGATGACCAATCTCATTTCGAGCGATAGGCGGAATCAATCCAGTTTTTTCGTAAAACAGTATGGTATCTTTGCTTAGTCCACTTCGATCTGCTGTTTGTTTCAGTGGATACATTTTGTTCATGTCATCACCGCTTTCTCTACTGGATATAGTCGATACTACACCCCGGAGTAAACTCTGGGTCAATAGCAAAAATGCAGCTATGTCTATTTTAAAAAACAAAGACTATTTGCACGAAGCAATGTGCAGGTTCAGTCTAATAAAAAAAGAAGACAGCGATACATGCTGCCTTCTTGTATGTGTAACGATGGATTATGCTTTGCCTGATGATTCCTTTATAGAATGCAATGCAAGCAAAGGATCATATGCAATGCAAGCGAAACATCAGGAACTGCTACTGCATGAGCTGCAAGAACTTCCGCTGCTACAAGAGCTACTGCTACAGGAACTGCTGCTACACGAACTACCGGAATCATGCGAATGATGATGTCCGCCCGAATGATTAGAGTGATGATCTGAACCGGAAGAACCTGTACCGCATGCCGAACTGGAATGCGAAGTGGATTGCGAATGTTGCTGCTGTACATCCTGTGGCAAATGTGAGTTAATCGCCGAACAGAAGTCTGCTGGTGGCAGATTGGAATAATACACACATGCCGCTGCCGCCGTACCTAGTCCATAATTGTTATCACTGTAATAACTCGATGTATAGGTATAGCTGGAATCCGTACTACTATTGCGATTCGATGTTCGATCTGATTCATTATTAGGCGCATTGCCATTCAATGCGGCTTGACTATGCTTTTGGAAACGCTGATCCAAATATAAAATGCCCTGCTGCGCTTCCGGTATCTTTTCAAATGTTGCTCGATTGTATACCCAGCTTCCTTGCTGATGCGGGTGGAACATAAGCATCTCGTTAATCATAGATTTGGATAGCGGAAACCGGAAGAAGCTACCCCACACATACGAATTGGCACGCTCAATCGGAAACAGCTCGGCATATGCCCAATCAAATAGCGCGCGTTGATCTGGCAACGACACCTTGCCACCATGTGGCGAATGATGCAGCATATATCCGTAAAACCGTTCGCAAAATTGCTGGTAATCGCGTGTGAACATCAGCATCTCATGCCATACTTCATCGACACGGTCACTGAACATCGGCATTTCCCGAAAGAGGGCGCAGAGGAGCAAGTACCGCTTCATTTCAAACCAACGCCACTCGTATTCGTCCCGACTTAATTCTGGGTGCTCGGTCAATATGCGTTGGCGAAGTTGCTGCTCATAATGATCAGGTAGCGATTGCAGCAACTTATGTGCTAACGGTTCGCACGGATGACCGGGTGGGACTAGATGAGAGGGCGGTGGAGCATGTTTGCGAAAAAATCGCTCATCCTGCGCTGCACGACGACCCTGCTGCTGCGATTTTCGTTTCGATAGATTGATCACAATCATAATAAAAGCAAAGATCAGAATAATGACTGTAAATGACGTGGACATAACGAAAAACCTCCATTCATATACATATCCCTCATATACACTTGCTTCTTACAATACCGCTTCTTTTTGCACACGCTGTTCAAATTCACGACGAATCTCTTGTAACAGCTCCGCATTCGTCATGACATCAAACGCCGTTTCTGCCAACACAATTCCTGTGAAAATCATAGCATCCAGCGCTTGCGGCTCCTGCGCACGATCACGGAAACCGATGCTGTGTAGCTCATGCTTTTCATCCGTGACCTTCATATACGGATGAATGGCTGGGCAGCGAACCGAGACATTGCCCAGATCCAGTGAGCCAGCATCTTTACCGGAATGAATCTCTTCTGGAGCAATACCATTCGCTATCAAATTGCGATTAAATGTAGCTGATAACGTTTGATTCGTAATCAGCTCATCGTAGGAATACTCATAATTGGAAATCTCTAATCGACAACCCGTTTGCAAAGCCGCACCATGCGCGACTTGTTTCACACGTTCTACCAATTCGTTCGTATAGACCCGACTACCAGAGCGCACATAAAATTGCGCGGATGCATAATCGGGAATCACGTTAGCAGCCACACCGCCATGATTGATAATGCCATGAATCCGCGTATCGCTGCGAGTTTGCTGACGCATCGCATTGATTCCGTTAAACAACTGCAACACCGCATCCAGCGCATTGATTCCATGCTGCGGACTGGCAGCCGCATGTGCTGATTTGCCAAAATACTCAAATTGTAACGCATCCATTGCCAGCGAAATACCGGATTCTTCATACGCATAATATGGATGTGCCATCATCGCAAAATCGCAATCATCAAACCAGCCCTCTGCCGCCATCGGCACCTTCGCACCGCGCGTTTCCTCAGCAGGTGTGCCATATACACGAATCGTACCGCCAATCTCATCCAGTACGCGTTTCAGCCCAATCGCGGCACTGACGCTCATCATACAAATCAGATGATGCCCGCACGCATGACCAATCTCTGGCAACGCATCATACTCACACATCAACCCAACAACAGGACCCGGCTTCGCCGCCGAATAGGTCGCCAAAAACGCCGTCTCAATCCCAAGCACAGGTCCTTGAACCTCAAACCCATGCTCTGCTAGCAACGTTTTCAACGCCGCCGAAGCTTTAAACTCTTCATTGCCTAACTCTGGATTTTGTCCAATATACGTTGATACGGCTTTAAACGCTTCTGCATGCTGCTCAATCGTTACTCGAATTTGCTGTTTTAGCTGTTCATGATTCATGATGTGATTCTCCTTTGATCAAATATGTAGAAGGGGATATGTTACCAGTATAGCATGCTGGTGAAATCAAGTGTGCTGTATGTGTGGGTTGAATTTCTTTTGAGGTGGGGCAGCAGGCGCTACAGAAAGGGATAAGGGAATGGGACTCCAGTGGAGCCGCGGGAATCTTTTGGATTAGCAGTGAATGAAGATTCCCGCCCCTCCAAAGTCGCCCTTATCCCTTATCCCCTTTCTTCCGCTAGTGCAGTTTATCCACTATTCCTAATAACGAAACCATTCAACAGCCGCTTGTAAGGGGGACAATTGACGAAAAGAAATATGGGATTTAATATGATCTGTTTGCCATTGCTTGATGGGGCTGAATAGAATTCGGATCGAAAGTTTAGAGTTAAAAGATGACCCTTACAGACAAAGATACTAGTCGCTGATATGCCCATATCAAATATGTTCATATCATTAATAAGCCATATACATCTAAAAAAAGAATGTAACTATAATCTTCAAAAAGAAACTAAATAGTCTAGATCAAGCTACAGATACTAAGTTATCGTAGCGGAGGGAAAGGAATTGGGGAAAAGGACGACTTCTAGTGTTTATGGTTTTCAAACACGTGTTTCAATCAAAAGTGATTTTTGCGAAGCGAAATATCTTACTGTTTTGGAGGTACAAGAATCTTCGTTACCATCTAATCCAAAAGATTCTCGTACCTCCACCTAAGGACGTTCCCCAATTCCTTTCCCGCCGCGGATGCACTAATACCATTACCATTACTCCAGTGTGACAATTTATTCACACATATGTATATAAAACCATTGAATAATCATACAATTGCATTTATAATAAACCGGTTGACTTTAAAGTCACATTAGGAACAAGGCACCATCCACATCATAGGACGTAAAGGAGATAGAAGGTTGAAAGCACTAAAACCATGGCTAGCATGTACATTAAGCATGCTCATGCTATTTTTTATGATTGTACCTTTGGCGTCTGCCTCACAAGGCTCTGGCAAAAAGATTGTTGTCGGGCTGAGTGCAGATTTTGCGCCGTATGAGTTTCGTAAAAATATCGACGGTGAAGGTCAGATCGTCGGTTCGGATGTAGAGATCGCTAAGCAGATCGCAGCGGATATGGGAGCACAGCTAGAAATTCAGGACATTCCATTTGACAGTCTGCTTCCGGCACTGGATAGTGGACGGATTGATATGATCATTTCCGGCATGACGCCAACCGCAGAACGCCGTAAAAATGTCGATTTCTCAGATTCCTACTATATTTCGCGTCAAGTCATCATGACTCGTGCGGAAGATAAAGACAAATATGCGACGCTGGATAGCCTCAAGGGTGTCGCAATCGGTGTACAAAAAGGCTCTATCCAAGAAGGCATCGCCAAAGATATCGAAGGTGCGAAGCTGACTTCCGTTGACCGCATTTCGGATATTGTGCTGCAATTGCAGTCTGGTCGTGTCGATGCAGCAGTTATGGAAGGACCAGTTGCCGAAGGTCAGGTTGCCAACAGTGGCGATCTTGCCATTACAGCCGCTACCATTCCAGATAGCGATACCGAGATGGCAATCGCAGTGGAAAAAGGCAACACGGAACTATTGAATCAGATCAACGGTACACTTGCCAAGTTGAAGAAAACAGACGAAGTTTCCAAATTCGTGCAGGAAGCAACCGCACTGAACTCGGATGAACAAAAAGCCCCAGACAATATATTTAGCATCTTCTGGGATTATCGTCACTACTACGCAAAAGGCGTACAATACACGCTGCTGCTTTCCGCACTGGGCGTATTGTTCGGCTTTGTGATTGGTTTGATCGTGGCGCTGCTGCGTTTGTCCAATCTGGGCATTCTGCGCTGGATCGCGATGACGTATATCGAAATTTTGCGCGGAACACCAATGCTGGTGCAATTGCTCATCATTCACTACGGTATCGCGCAAACGTTCCACATCGAATTTAGCGTTCTGCAATCCGGTATTATCACGCTATCGATCAATAGCTCGGCATATCTGGCGGAGATCTTCCGTGCCGGTATCCAAGGTGTCGATCGTGGACAATCCGAAGCAGCGCGTTCACTCGGTATGTCATATGGTGCAACACTGCGCCACATTATCATTCCACAAGCAGTGAAAAGTGTATTGCCGGCAATCGGTAACGAGTTTATTGTTATTATCAAGGAATCGTCGATCGTTTCGTTTATTGGGGTCGCCGATCTGATGTTCCAAGCACAAGCCGTACGTAGTATTACGTATTCTGCGCTGTATCCGCTGCTGATTGCGGCAGCGATTTACTTTGTAATGACATTTGTATTGTCCAAATTGCTGGGCATCGTGGAAAGGAGATGGAGTGTAAGTGATCGACGTTAAAGGTCTACAAAAGTCTTTTGGCAAAAATCAGGTACTCACTGGCATCGATATCGAAATTGCACAGGGCGAGGTTGTTGTTGTGATCGGACCGAGTGGTTCGGGGAAAAGTACATTTTTGCGTTGTCTGAATCTGCTGGAGCAGCCGACAGGTGGCGAGATTTATTTTGAAAATGAACTGATTACCGCTCGCAAGTATGATATTGATAGTGCTCGTAAAAACATGGGCATGGTATTCCAACACTTCAATCTGTTTCCGCACAAAACGGTTCTGCAAAATCTGACGATTGCACCGATCAAGGTGAAAAAGTTGGACAAGGCAGCAGCCGACAAAATCGCTCTCGATCTGCTGCAAACGGTTGGTCTGTCCGACAAAAAGGACAGTTATCCAAGCCAACTGTCCGGCGGTCAGAAACAGCGTATCGCGATTGCTCGTGCATTGGCTATGCAGCCGCATGTGATGCTGTTTGACGAGCCAACGTCTGCACTTGACCCAGAAATGGTCGGCGAAGTGCTGGAAGTTATGAAGAAACTTGCTCAACAGGGAATGACCATGGTCATCGTAACGCATGAAATGGGCTTCGCTCGTGAAGTTGGCGATCGCATCATCTTTATGGATGGCGGTCAAATTGTAGAGCAAGGCACACCGGAGCAAGTCTTCGGCGCACCTTCGCATCCACGTACACAGGATTTCCTGAGTAAAGTACTATAATGTAAAACAAGGCCTTATATGGCGATGGATTGATGAAATAACTGTAAAGCATACGATACCTTATCCTAACTCGGATACTGGATCGTATGCTTTTTTTGTGAAATAAAACATATGACCTAGCAATAAAAGGATATTACACTTAGCAGAGCAGAGCAGAGCAGAGCAGAGCAGAGCAGAGCAGAGCAGAGCAGAGCAGAGCAGAGCAGAGCAGAGCAGAGCAGAGCAGAGCAGAGCAGAGCAGAGCAGAGCAGAGCAGAGCAGAGCAGAGTAAACTAATATGTTCTTGCCGAAACCTGGCATATCATAAGATCAGCTGATTAATTGTTATTATTAGTAATATAGTATATAATCATTACCGATCATGCCGATTTGAATGAGTTACTTTATGTATAGATCCATATTCATTGATCATGACGAAATAGGATCATCATTTCAAATAGGCTATTTCTATTTTACTTATTGGAGGAATGTACTGTGGCAAAGTTGTTTACACCGTATAAACTAAAAAACCTGGAGCTGAAAAATCGTGTCGTTTTGCCGCCGATGTGTCAGTACTCCGTGCATACAAAAGACGGAATGCCGAATGAATGGCATAACGTTCACTATATTAGCCGTGCAGTTGGCGGAACTGGTCTGATCATCGTGGAGATGACGGCGGTACATCCAGACGGACGTATTACCGATGAAGATACAGGCATCTGGTCAGATGAGTTTATTCCGGCTTGGCGTCACATCGTTGATCAGGTTCATAGCTATGGCAGCAAGATTGGTATTCAACTCGGTCACGCTGGACGTAAGGCTGAGGACGCGAACCCGCCAGTAGCTCCATCTGCTATTGCTTACAATGGCGAAGGCTATAAGGAGCCACACGCGCTGTCTACAGCAGAGGTAGAGGAATTGATCCAAGCGTATGGTGATGCAGCGCGACGCGCTGTCGAAGCTGGCTTTGATACAGTAGAGATTCATGGTGCACATGGTTATCTCGTTCACCAATTCCATTCGCCGCTTGTGAACAAGCGTGATGATGAATACGGCAAAGATTTACCACTGTTTGGCGAAAGAGTCGTGCAGGCAGTTCGCCAAGCAGTACCGGACGATATGGCAGTGCTGATGCGTGTATCTGCACGCGAATATGTCGATCATGGCTACAGCGTGGACGAGATTGAGGAAACGTGTCGTCGTTATCGTGATGCTGGTGTTGATATGCTGCATGTATCTTCTGGTGGCGAAGGTCCGGTTGGAGCAGGCGGCATGAAGGTTGGTCCAGCATATCAAGCAGAAATGGCAGCTCAGCTTAAGCGTTCACTCAATATTCCTGTTATCGCTGTGGGTCTGCTGGATGAATATGAGGATGCAGAGCGTGTGCTAGAGCAAGATCAAGCAGATTTAGTGGCAATTGGACGTGCGATGCTGCGTGATCCGTATTGGCCAGTTCATGCTGCCAAAGCATTGCACGCTGAAGCAGATGTACCTGTTCCATATCTGCGCGGATATCGTCATTAATTTTGCGATACACCAAGAGGATGAATGAACAATACGAATGAATGAAGTCTTAATGAATGCAATACTAAACGAAATCGTAAATATCATAGCTATTAAAATAGTATAAGTAGATGAAGCGATACTGTATATTCCATACCGCGATTCATCCATCAGCGTAAAGGCAGCCCTTCCAAAGAGCTGCCTTTTTGCATATTGTGATTTGGTTTTGTATATTACCGCTTGGTATGAGATGAACTGATTGTACAGATTATTCATAAGCTACTATGTGAAATAAATACATCGAATCCACCATACAATCGAACAGAATCAGCATACAATGGAGCTATTTGAGTCGCATCGATCCATAAAAAACAACGTTTTTGCTATATAGAAGATGACAAAATTGAAAGAATTGCAAGCGTATGATTGAAGCTGCCAACCCGCATGGTTATCGACTTTTCGGCAAAATAGTGCAGCAGCGGTTAACGATTTTGAAATATTTTTTTGTGAAGAAGTGATCCAAAATAAAACCATCCGCGTTGATAGGGATAGGAACAGTCAACAACAATCATTTTTGCAAAGGAGTTTTTAATGATGAAGATGAAAAAAATGATCGCACCTGTTTTAACATTATCCCTGCTTGTACCGACCACCGGTGCTTTTGCGGCAGACATGAGTTCGACTACCTCAACAGCACCAACAGTAAGCACTAAAGCAGCGGAATTGCGTGCTGGACTGGATTACCTGTTATCTGAGCACTTCAAGCTTGCTGTGGAAGCGATGACCAAAGCCTACGAAGGCGCACCTGATGCAGCCGAAGCATACAAAGCACTCGACCAGAATGCGGTTGATATGGGACCTGCCATCGAATCTATATACGGCAAACAAGGAGCTGACGAGTTCGAGCGGATCTTCCGTGCTCATAATCAATACACCGATGACCTTGTAAAAGCAACCAAAGCCAATGACCAGGCAGCTGTGAAAGCAGCCGAAGCGAAAGTTCAAAGCTTTGTCGATGAATTCGCCGCTTTCCTGGCAACGGCAACTGAAAATAAACTGCCTGAAGATGCAGCAGCAAAAGCAATTCGCCTGCATGAAGACGAAGTACAAGATGTATTTGAAAAATATGTAGCTGGCGATTACAGCGGTGCATATACTGAATATCGTGAAGGTCTGAATACCATGTTCACCATCAGTAAAGCACTGTCTGGCGCTATTGTGGCACAAAAACCAGCGATGTTTGATAATAGCAGCGTGGATACACCAGCCGCTGATCTGCGTTCTGCACTGAATCATCTGGCAGCTGAACACTTTGCACTGTCTACACTGCAAATGAAAGAACAGTATGATGGCAAATCCGCTGCTTCTGATGCACTGATCGCTGCTGAAGCAGGTAACACGAATGATTTCAAAGCCGCGATTGCATCCATCTATGGTAATGCAGGCGCTGACCAATTTGAACAAATCTGGGTAACCAACCATATCAAAGCACAAAGTGACTATGTGGATGCCTTGAAAAAGAATGACCAAGCAGCACTGACTGCTGTTAAAGATCGCATTACGACATTCACTAAAGATTTTGCTAGCTTCTTGGGTACGGCTACAGCCAACAACCTGCCAGCTAGCGCTGCACAAAATGCACTGATGACACACGAAGATCAAGTACAAGCTGTCATCGACAAATATGCAAGCAAAGACTATGCGGGTTCTTATACATCCGACCGTGAAGGCTACAAAACAATGTTCGGTATCGGTGAAGCTCTGGGTGGCGCGATTGTAAAACAATACCCTGACAAATTTGCAACAGCTTCTGCACCAGCAGAACAACCGCAAACAACAACACCAGCACCAATGCCAACAACGCCAAGCACATCTACACCATCGACTTCGAATGCTAGCGATATGATGATCTGGATGAAGCTGAACAGCAAAACCCTGAAAATTGATGGCAAAACAACCATGATGGATACGGCTCCCATGGTAATGAACGGCACTACGTATATCCCACTGCGTTATCTGGGCGAGGGAATCGGTGCGAAAGTAACATGGAACAAAGCTGCTAATGAAGTAACAGTAATGGCTGGTTCCGATACAATGAAATTCTGGATTGGCAAAAATACAGTTGTTGTAAATGGTCAAAACAAAAAGCTGTCCGCAGCAGCAATGGTGAACAGTGATGGTCGTACCGTAGTGCCACTGCGTTCGATTACGGAACTGCTGGGCTGGGACGTAAAATGGAGCGACAACAATAGCTCCATCACCCTGACCAAATCGATGTAATCAGGTCATTTACCAGCAACAGGCAATAAACAACAATCAGTTATACAAACACATCATCAGATCAATCAATCATTTCGGTTCAGATTGTCCGCTAAAACGACCGATCCACATGTTTGAAGACAAACCAGCTAGATAGAAACAAGCATCACAATGACTCGCCCTTTGTCCGGGGCAAAGTCATTGCATCAAACCATCCAACCCCTTCTGAATGCAAAGAAATCCCCATTGACGGCTCCCCAACCGTCAATGGGGATTTTTGCATACATAGCATTCATTTATCCGATAAACAATTGAGTCTTTCGCACTTATGCAAATATTGCTTTTCCACTGTACGAATATAGACTATAGTCCTAATATCCGTTAAAATGAAACTGTTGAGAATCAAAGCCATATCTGTTTGGGTAAATGGTTATTACCTCTTACTGGAAATCATCCATTAAGAAGAGAATATCATGTTGCAGCCCAAAGCTTCATTGCATACGTTATCCTGTTGAAGGGGTATGGATCTTGACGAATAGGATTGTACATATTCCATATACAGATCTTCTGGTAGACAGGATGCGGGTACGTTTTTTTTATACGGTACATGAAGCTGAAACCATATGTATGTTTCTCCGTATTACCCTGCATAGCAATCAACCGGATGTGCAGTACCGGGGTTTTGTGTTTGGCATTACGCATTTTAATTACTTAAGTGGAGGGAACAAAGTTATGTCTATTTTTAAACGTTTGCGTGATCTTACGCTGTCCAATGTGTATGCCCTGATCGAGAAAGCAGAAGACCCAATCAAAATGACGGATCAGTATATCCGTGATATGGCAGCTGATCTAGAGGATGCAGAAAAAGCAGTCGCTTCCCAAATTGCCATTGAGAAACGCTTTAAGCAGCTGTACGAAGAACAAGACGCACTGGTGAAAAAACGCGAAGAGCAAGCTCATATTGCAGCTCAAGCTCAAAATGTTGATCTCGCTCGTCGTGCGCTGGAAGAGAAGAAAAGCGCTGAAGCGAAGCGTGACGAATATAAAGCCAATTTTGACCAGAACAAAGCGGCGGCTGACAATCTGCGCGGCAAGCTGGAAGAGATGCGCAAGCAGCTGACCGAAATGAAGAACAAGCGCGAAACGCTGGTAGCTCGCTACAATGCAGCCAAAGCGCAAACCGAGATCAACAAAACTATGAACGGCTTCAGTGCCGATTCGGCAGCTTCCGGTATGAAGCGCATGGAAGACAAAATGCTGCAAATGGAAGCACGCGCCGAAGCCAGCAACGAGATGAATGCCAAAGGCAAATCGCTCGATGACGAAATCGAAGCATTGGGTACAAACAAAGAAGTGGAAGACGAGCTGTCTGCACTGATGAAGCAATACGAAAAGCAATAATTTTATCCTCATCCACATTGGTGAAGTCAACGTATAGCTACGCTGTATAGATGGACGTTACCTAATACGCAGCACGATACGGATAATGAACGAAGGCAAGAACGATAACGGTTCTTCCTTCGTTTTTGTTTGGCTATTTTGATTCAATCGATCATAACAAGTAAGAAATGATACAAACAAGAATGGATTACGAATTGTTGGAGGCTGGAAACGACATGAACTGGGATATTATATTGCAAATTCTCGTATGGACCGGTGTAGGCGCTGTGCTGTTATGTGTGCTAATGTATCTGGATTCCTTTTTTACCAAATACAAAGACATTGCCGAGATCAAGGCGGGCAATACGGCGGTAGCGATTCGACTGGTGATGAAGCTATTCGCACAGGGATACATTTTGTCGGTATCGATTAATACATCGTGGAGTCTGTGGGAAGCAGTACTTGTATCGATCGTATCGTTTGTCATTTTGCTGGTGTTGGAACAGCTGGCGCGTTTACTGCTCAAACAGATCGCTGGATTGGATCTGGATGAAGGCACACGCCAAGGCTTGATCGGACATGGATTACTTGGTGGCGCGCTGCAATTGGTTGGCGCATTTATTATTTCCGCTTCGCTGTAAATCATGGATACATGAACGATACAAAGAATGTAAATAGATGATCACAAGTACAGAAAGGGAGGCACACTCATGGGACTGTGGAAACGAATTAGCAACCTGATCTCCAAGCCGGAAGCACCGCG
Organism: Paenibacillus sp. JQZ6Y-1; assembly: GCF_040719145.1. NCBI lineage: Bacteria > Bacillati > Bacillota > Bacilli > Caryophanales > Paenibacillaceae > Paenibacillus > Paenibacillus kandeliae. The sequence continues at coordinate 2,087,024 of NZ_JBFDUZ010000001.1, read as the reverse complement.
TCCGCAAAAAGGACCGCTGGATTTGAAGGCTGGCGATATATGTGAAGTATCGCTGATTACATATGAAGTGGTCGGCACTGCGCGAAATACGGCACGCAATGCAGTGATGCTGACGCTGCAAGATGGCGCCAACATCGTGTATCTGCATGTGGAATCGCGTGAGCAACTGCGTTATGCGCTGTATGCTCCAATCGACGGTGGATTGGAAAATCCAAATGAAGTACCGACTCATATTGAAATGGATGGCACCGACTATTATCTGGATGAGCAGTACAGTGGATCTGTACTGTCTACAGGACGTACGCCCGTATTGCCCGGAGCAGCCAATGGCGATCAGCATGTATGGATGCATCAATCGGATGATCGTAAGCTGCTGCGGATTGAATGGCAGGGGGGACGCTTTACCCTGTATGAAGGCGAATATGTACTGAATGGCGATGTTTCGGTCATCCGGGCTAACTAGGAGCGAAGACATATGAAACAACGTTCATCTTTTACAATTAAGCTGATTCTGATCGTCAGTCTGGTCGCTTCGCTGCTATCGGGCTGTGGATTTGGCAGCTCGAAGATCAACTATCCACTGGAATCGGTCAGCCGTAATGGCAATTCGACCTCCTATGTGTACCGTGCTGCGAATCAGACGGTGCCAGTGGTGGCAGAACAATTGTCCGATCAGCGAACACCGGAAAATATGTCGGTGCAGGACCCAGAGCGCATGTTCCTTGTATATAAGGACGAATTAATTCAAGTACAGCGTGACCCTGCAAAAACGCAAGATACGCTCATTGAGGTTGATTCGACCGAGTATGTACGTCAAAATTACAATTCCAGCTTTTTGCAAGGATATTTGACGGCATCGCTATTGCAGCAATTGTTCGGCGGTAGCAGTTATGGTGGTTACGGTGGATATGGCGGTGGTACATACCGAGGATATACGAGTCAGAGCACGTACCCGCCCAAAACACAATACAATAAGCCAACCTCACAGGATATGAAGCAAGCTCCGCCGCTAACTGTGGATAAATCCGGTTCTATTTTCAAACGAGGGAATACGTCGGGATCGAAACGCTCTACGTACGGAGATAACGTTTCTAATCGTGGGTCGCCATCGTCTAGCGGAACGATTAACCGTGGTAGTAGCTCATCCAATAACAGTGGCGGTTTCTTCTCATCACGCAGCAGTTCACCCAAATCGAGCTTTGGCTCAGGGAAAATACGCAAGCGTGGACGAAGATAAAACGGTAAGCAGAATGCAATGGATTGAATGCTACACAATACAAGCCTAAGCCAAATACAAAACCTAATGCTATGTCTTATTCAAACCGTTACTTGATCCTACTGTTCGTTCAGACGAATCGTAGAGTAAAGTAACGGTTTTATTTGTATATAAAGTTAAGTTTTCATTTGGAACGGTACCCTACATATGCTATGGTAAGAACCAAGAATATGTATCCGCTTTCTTGCTGGTGATAGATCGATATACAGATCATAAGAGGGGGCTTTTGGTGATGGGTTTGGATGCTGGGCAAATGCAGGCAGATAACAAAAATAAGTTGACGTTAGATCGGCAGTGGCGATTGCAGCATTTTCGGCAGGGAGAGATGAATCCGCTGGAAGTGGCGGCTGCCAACTTGGATGATCGATATTGGCTGAGTACGACGGTACCCGGAGACATACATAGTACGTTGATTCAACATCGACTGATTCCTGATCCGTACTTTGGTCATCAGGATCAGCTGAGTCGCTGGGTGGAGCAGGAGGAATGGTGGTATCGGACGACATTTGATTATGAGCTGATCACGGATCGGCGGGAGCGCCATGAATTGGTGTTTGAAGGATTGGATACGTTTGCGACAGTGTATGTGAATGGGCATGAGATTGGGCAGGCTGCCAATATGCACCGTCGGTATGCGTTTGATGTATCGCGTCTATTGCGTCATGGGTGGAACAGTATTGCGGTACGTTTTGACCCGTTGCATGATCATCATCGCCACAAGGAGAAGTTCGATTGGTCCTCTTACACGAAGGAGCGACCGTGGATTCGCAAAGCAGCGATGAATTTTGGCTGGGATTGGGGACCACGTATCATCACGGCAGGCATTTGGGGTGAGGTATACATCCAGCGGCAACACATTGCCCGTTTACAGGATGTATATGTACATACGGCTGAAGTGAACGACAAGCAGGCAGTTGTGGATATACAAGCGACATGTGAAATGGTGCGTCCGCTGCGATATACGAGTTTCAATGAGCAGAGAATGAACTCCTCTGTATCCCAAGGCACAGAAACGACATTCTCGTCAACTCAGACCAATGCAACAACTGCACATGGGCATGCTCATGAGGATGAAGAAGCATTGCAATGGACCGTTACTCTATATGACCGCGATCATCAGCAGATTGCACGCGAGGAAGTGACCATTTCGCAACAAGAGCATTCCACGAGAGGACAGAAGGCATATGAACTTCCGCTCCATTCGCAATTGTGTGTTCCTTCGCCCCAGCTATGGTGGACGCATGATCTGGGCGATCCTTATTTATATGAATTGGACATGAGGTTGTCTACGCAGGACGGACAAGAGATAGATCGATCTGTACAGCAAATTGGTATCCGTACGCTAGAATTGCAGCTGGATGATGGGCAAGGACAGCCATTGTTTGCGTTTGTATTGAATGGGGTTCGACTGTACGCTAAGGGAACCAACTGGATTCCGGCGGACAATCTGATCGGTTCTATTCCATCGCAGCGATATGGTGATTTGCTAGAATTATCAGTGCAGGCACATATGAATATGATGCGTGTATGGGCTGGTGGTATTTATGAGAAGGATATTTTTTATGACTATTGTGATCGACTGGGCATTCTCGTATGGCAGGATTTTGCGTTTGCGAATGCGTTATTCCCAGATTTCAATCATGATTTTATGAACAATGTGCAAGCAGAGGTGCAGGATAATGTGCGCCGATTGCGCAATCGTCCATCGCTGGCGTTATGGTGTGGTAACAATGAGATCGATTGGTTATACGATATGAAAACAGCGGGTGGAGACATTCAAAGTCCATTTTATGGCGAAGTTATTTATCACGAATGGATTCCAGATATATTGGAGCAATTGGACCCGTATCGTCCGTACTGGCCTTCTTCGCCGTATGGAGGGAATGACGTCAACGATCCAAATGTCGGTGATCGACACAATTGGCAGGTGTGGCATGGCTCGGTGTATCCGCGCAGCTATGGAGAAGCGCCGCTGCTGGATTATAGCATCGAGGGAGTGAGCTTTGCGCATTATAAGGAGGATATGGCGTTGTTCAGCAGCGAGTTTGGCATGCACGCAGCTGCCAATCCGTATACTTTATCTCGTTATGTGCCAGAGGATGAATATTACTGGGGCAGTCAGGAGATGGCATATCGGAACAAGGATACGAATCATCGCAAAGGCATTTTGCTGATGGAGGGATATACTGGCATTCCGCAAAATATGGAGCAGTATATTCGCTATTCCATGCTCACGCAGGCGGAAGGTTTAAAGTATGGCATTGAGCACTATCGCCGTCATAAGCATCGGAACAGCGGCAGCCTGATCTGGCAACTGAACGATAGCTGGCCTGGCACAAGTTGGTCGATTATCGACTATGAATTACTGCCCAAAGCAGCGTATTATTATGCGAAGCGCTTTTATCATCCATTGCTGTTATCGCTGGATCATGAGCCGGGACAGCCGCTGCATATCTGGGCTGTGAATGATACGTTGTCTATACTGGATATGACGGTCACATTGGACGTGATGACATGGAAGGGTGAAGTGATATATTCCCGGTCATTTCAGGGAAATGTGCCAGCTAACGAAGCCTTGCAGCTAGGGAGCGTATCGGAAGAACAGATTTTGCAACCATCAGACAGTTCGAGTGGTGTCAGTGCCAATGAGGTTATTGTAATCCTGAAGTCCAATCATCCGAATGTACCAGAAAATCGATATTATCTCCGTTCACCAAAGGAATTACAGCTTCCTGCAGCGAGGTTGAGCGTTGAGGTTGATGCAGAGCAGGGGCAGGTTGTGATTAATAACGGAGCTGTTATCGCGCGTATGGTAACGGTCGAGCTGCAACAGGGTAGGCTGCGATGGAGCGATAATTATTTTGATCTGCTACCAGGTGAGCGCAAGATCGTTCACATAGAGCATCCGCATGGCAAGCCAATTCTTTGGGATACGTTGAAGGTGAGTGGCTGGAATGTGGAGTGTCAAGAGAGTTAAATGAACATGAATAGACAGGCATCTACAGGAAGAAGCTGTAGATGCCTGTTTTTTATTTTATAAAAATAGAAGTATGTTACCAACCAACCAACCAACCAACCAACCAACCATATGTTTGATCGATCTGATTATTTTTAATAGATCAGTACGAAAATTAAAAATTCAATACATGAATAATTCACAATAATAAGTGATTCGTACTATGCACATTTAGATCACATTCAACCTACCTACGTCTAACTCACTGAACATATGTAGTAAAGGTCAACCATCTCATCTTAAACTATCCACCTCTTAGTCAATAATAAAAATGACACGAATCCTATCAGCAAATCTCCTACATATACCATCATACCAACCATTCTCTATCCATTCCTTGTCTGTTTACTTGCATGTGTACCCTAGTTGCGTTATAAATGAAAAATACGATACCGAGTCAGACTGATGCACTCGGCATGTTTATCTGTTAGTAAACGATAAAAAAACGACATTTTACACACCCATTTGGAGGGAATAGAACCATGACAGCACAATCCGAATCAGAACCAACTGGCATGACGCCAGCATCACTAGATAGCGCCAAATTTCAGCGCAAACCGATTACACCAGCTGCCGCACAGCAGCAAATTGCTGCCTATGTGAAACCAGCGGCGACAGAACAGATTCCGTTACATACAGCAGGCGGACGCTTTTTAGCGCAAACGGTAACGGCACCGCACCCCTATCCTCATTTTCGTCGTTCCGGTATGGACGGCTATGCGTTGGTGGCAGCGGATTTGGAGCATGCGTCTAGCGATCAGATGATCTGGTTGAAGGTGGTCGATAATATTCCGTGTGGTTATACGCCATCTGTAGATATTACATCCGGTCATGCAGCGCGTATTATGACGGGGGCGATGGTGCCGGACGGTGCAGATGTTGTCGTGATGCTAGAAATGACGGAACAGCGTACCGAGCAGGGAGAAGTCTTTGTCGGTATTAAGCGTCAGGTGGAGCGTGGACGCAACATTACGCCGATTGGACTTGAGGTTCAACAAGGCGATGTGCTGCTGGAGCAAGGCAATGTAATCGGAGCAGGGGAGATGAGTGTACTTGCAACCTTTGGCGTACATACGGTAACGGTATATCGTCGCCCGCAAGTAGCCGTATTTTCTACGGGTACTGAGCTGCTGAATGTGGAGGACGAGATCGAGCCGGGCAAAATTCGTAACAGTAACTCGCTAATGCTAGCGGAGCAAATTAGAGCGGCAGGCGGTGAACCGCATCTATTGGGAGCCGTTGAGGACAATCTGGAACTAGCACGTGGCGTGATGCTGAGTGCACTGGAAACATATGATCTAGTCGTATCCAGCGGAGGAGTATCCGTAGGAGACTATGATATTATGGGCGACCTTGTTCGTAGCGATGAGGTTGAGATGCTGTTTAACAAAATATCGATGCGTCCAGGCAGCGTAACGACTTGTGCTGTTAAGGATGGTAAGCTGTTATTCGCTTTATCTGGCAATCCGGGCGCCTGCTTTGTTGGTTGCGAGCTGTTAGTACGTCCAACTATTCGTCAGATGATGGGCAGTCAGGATAGCTATTTACCAGAGTGGCAAGCAGAGCTGGGACGAGATTATGTGAAAATTAACAGCTTTACCCGTTTTGTGCGTGGACGGCTGGAAGCACATCATGGCAAGCTGGTTGCTTATCCGGCACTGCTGGATGAATCGAATGTGATGGTAACGATCAAGGATAGCGATTGCCTGATCATCATTCCACCGACGAGCGAAACCTTGCCTGCCGGTACGAATGTCCAAGTATTAAGGCTGGCGCGCTAATGAGTAGTCATCAGGAGAAGCCCTCTATTCCTGTCATCCAGATCGTAGGCTACAAAAATGCTGGCAAAACGACACTTGTAACCTCGCTGCTTCCATTATGGGCAGCAGCGGGCAAGCGGGTCGCCGTGATCAAGCATGATGCTCATCAGTTTCAAATGGATCACGAAGGCACCGATACATTTGCTCACACTGAAGCAGGTGCGGCAGCGGTGGCTATCACCTCGCCGTCTCGTACTGCCATTCTGTCGCAGCAATCGACATCACTGGATGAGCTAATTCAGCAGCTAGCGCAGACTGGCAATCCTCCGTATGATCTGATTCTTGTGGAAGGATTTAAAAGGGAACCCTATCCGAAGGTCGTTATTGTGGCGGATGATTCGGGGCTAGAATTGTTGGAGCAGGTAACGGCATTGCACTGGATTTATGCACGTTTGCAATCAGAGAACATCGCCACCCATTTTTTAAATATGAAGCAAATACCTATTATTCCATCTGGAAAAGATGGTATTATGGAGTTGTTCACGTTATTGAATGCTTACATAGAATCCTGATTTTCCGTACTATAGAAGGATGATCAAGCGCATGTGAACAAATAGAAATTATACAACGCAGGAGGAGATTGACATGGTAAAAGTAACACTGATCGCAGGAAGCACGCGCCCGGAAGCATCAACAACTCGGTTGTGTGAATATATCGCTCGTTTGCTAAAAGAGCAGGGGCATGAAGCGGAAGTATTCGATCTACAACAGCATCCATTGCCATTATACGGTCCGGGTGAAGCGTACGGTCATGAGGAAGTACTGAAGCTGTCCGCTGCTGCCAAAGGTGCAGATGCGCTTGTACTGGCAACACCGGAGTATCACGGTTCTCTGTCCGGCGTACTGAAAAATGCGCTTGATTTCCTCAATAGCGAATCCTTTAACAACAAAGTCGTTCTGGCAGCCAATTCTGCAGGTGGTCAAGTCGGTACTGCTTCGCTGCTTCATCTGCAAACCATCGTGCGCAATCTGCACGGAATCAACTGCCCAGAATGGATCTCCATCGGTGGCGCACAGCGCGAATTCGATCAGGACGGCAATCCAGCAGATGAGGGTGTGGAGCTGCGGATTCGTACGGCAGTTGCTTCATTTATCGATCTGGCAGTGAAATTGACGAACGCAAAAGAAGCATAATTTAGCATCATCAACCGAACGATAATCGTTCCCAAGTTGTATTACGGCTATAAGCAAAATACCGTCCTATGCTTTCCTAAGGAAACGCAGGACGGTATTTTTATTGATCTATTTTTGTTGATCTGTTGTTTGCATATCTGCATGCTGATTAGTTGAACTGCCTTACTGATCGCTGCGACGTTCAATCGCTTCCGACATCGTTTTATCCGTCAGATGCGCATAAATCTCCGTCGTTTCAGTCGAAGCATGACCTAGCTGTTCCTTTGTCTTATAAATATCATTTTGCAAATAATAATCGGTAGCAAAGGAGTGTCGGAGCTTGTGTACGGTCAGATACGGCTTACCAAAATGCGTGGCATATTTGATAATCATCGCCTGAATCGCGCGTTTGGTCATGCGTTTGCCGGATGAGTGCCCATTCGGCTTGGCAACAAATAATGCCGATTCATTGCGCGGCGTACGATAACGCGTCTCACGCAGCTGCAAATACGTATGCAGTTCATCGCGCGCCTGCTCACGGAAATAAACTGGCGTTTTGAATGTCTCGTCATTATTACCTTTGCGCGATACATATAGCATTTTCTGATTCAGGTCCAGATCATTCATGTTCAAATTCACGACCTCGGATACGCGCAGTCCAGTGTTCAGAATTAGACTAGCAATACAGGCATCGCGTTCTCGGTTGAGTTCATACGAATACAAAGCTTGCTTATTGTTGGCAATGGTTTCGCGGTGTCCTTCGAGAATATAGCCGACAAACTCTAGCAGCTCCTCATCCTCCAGAATTTTGCCTTTTAGCTTGGCAGCAGTATCCTTGGGCTTTTGTAGCCGTTTGAGTTCGATTTTTGCCATGATATTGCGTTTTAACAGAGGGTAAAAGTCATCGTCCTCGGCAATCTGACTTAAATAATGAAATAGCGAGCGGAGAGCTGAGAGCTTACGTGATACGGTTACACGCGCATTCGCACCCTCCACACGAGTCGTCAAATGCAGACGATAACCTGTCACATCATCCATTCGTAGCGTTTCCAGCTCCTGCAATTGAATATCCTTGAACGACGTCGCCGCAGATAATCCTTCCGCAATCAGCCAGCCAAAAAAGGATTCATAATCCCGTATGTATTCCAGCAATGTGGATGGCGATAGGTCAGGCAGCTTGTAGCTAATAAACTGCTCTACATACCAAGGCATGGACGGTAGCTTCTCATCCAGCTTGCGGCGATCCGTGATTTTCTGTATAGTCATATGGTTGTCTCACCTCATAATTCGATTGTACCATAATGATTTGCTTCCTTGCGCATCTCCGTTATATAGTAGAGGGAAAGCATCATATAAATTCCAAAATTTTCATGTGCTGGATGTGTACACACACCGACTGACATACAACGGAGGGGCGATCATGACGCTATCGCTGGAATTGGTACCAAGAAGCAAAAAGAAAGTTATTCGTGAAATGATGCAACTCTATCTATATGATTTTACATATTATTTGAATATCGAATTAAATGAAAAAGGACGCTTTCCCGAATACCCCGATCTTGACGAATTCTGGAGCCGCCCCGGACGCAAATTTCCATATCTCATCTATTCCGACGATCATATCGCTGGTTTTGCACTTGTTGACCGACTCGGAGCCGGTGAAGCCGCTGACTATTATATGACTGAATTTTTCGTCCTACACAAATACAGACGCGCCGGTGTTGGGAAATGGGCAGCAAACCAACTGTTTGACCATTATCCCGGTCGCTGGAAAGTTACTCAAGTCAGTACCAATATCCCCGCCCAAACGTTCTGGCGCCGTATCATTGGCGAATACACCAATGACAACTACCGCGAACAGCTCGAACTGGATCACGGCGGACCAAGCCAATACTTCCATTCCAATCGTATGATGTAAATTCAGTATAAAATAATAACACCTTGAGCGAATATAAAGCTCAAGGTGTTATTGTTTTGGTGGAAAAGCATGCTGAATATATAGCATAGCTGAATATACGCAACGTAGGAAAGGAAATAAGGAAAAAGGAACGACTTTAGAGCGGCGGGAATCTTTATTCTTTTCCAATTGCAAAGATTCCCGCGGCTTCACCGGAGTTCCGTTTTCTTATTTCTTTCTAGAGTAGTTGTTGCAACCGAACGCGCTACCCACAAACCAAAAAGAGTGTACGATCACTGCACCGCAGCAATCGTACACTCTTCATCGTTCCATCAAAATCTTACTTTTATTTCTGCGCCGTTACCAGCGCTTTCTCCCGACAAGCATCTGAACAATAGTGCTCATGCTCGTCCTCACAGCTATCGCAAACAATATGCTGCAAGTTACAAACGGGGCAGTTCACATAATGATCAGTCGAATCTTCGCAGTGGAAGCATTTTCCAACGATTACATCCTCGTCGGTATGGTTAATTGTAACGGAGATGCGCTCATCGAACACATAGCATTTGCCGTCGAACAGACGACCTTGCACTTCCGGGTCTTTACTATACGTTACGATACCGCCATCCAGCTGGGCTACATCGTTGAAGCCTTCTTTTAGCAGGAAGCCAGACAGTTTCTCACAACGTACGCCGCCTGTGCAATACGTCAGAATCTTTTTATCTTTAAACTCGCTCAGATTCTCACGAATCCATTCTGGGAATTCGCGGGACGATTCGACGCCCGGACGAATGGCACCACGGAAGTGACCAATATCGTATTCATAATCATTGCGACCGTCGATCACGATGACATCATCGCGTTGCAGCTGCTCGTAGAATTCTTTTGGCGACAGATGTGTACCGGTTAGATCGTTCGGGTTCACATCCTCTTCCAGACGGAAAGTTACTAATTCTTGCTTGTGACGCACGAAGATCTTTTTGAAGGCATGAACTTCGGATTCGTCGATCTTGAACACCATATCGGCAAAGCGTGCATCTGCGCGCATATCCTGCATGTACTTCTCGGTTTGCTCCCATGTGCCGGACAGCGTACCGTTAATGCCTTCAGGCGCAATCAGGATGCGACCTTTGATGCCGAGGTCTTTGCAATATTGCAAATGCTCAGCGGTTAATGTTTCCGGATCATCAATGTTGACGAATTTATAGAACAACAAAATCCGGTATGGACTTGTAGACATAATTATCACCTTTTATTCAAAAATGGGTAGAGCATACACGTGAATCTTATATAATCGCAATTTAAAATTTTACGCCTGTTCACAGGCATAGTCAATGAATATGTTGAAAAAGTCATGAAAATGAGAAAATTATTATTTTTTTATGCTTGGGTTTTCAGTCGAGCTTATCTATAATAGGTAAGATGCCGATTGTTGGCAATTGGAATATACATGTGAACAATACGTAAAAGAGAGAAGCAAACATTTGGGGTATGAACAGAGGGGTTACGATGAATGTGAACACATTGCAATTTGATCAATTATGCCAGCTGAATGCCAGTCTGGCTCCTTATTCGACCTATGAAATTGGTGGCACTGCACGGCATCTGGGACAGCCTGCAACGACTGCCGAACTGGTCACACTGCTGGAAGGCAGTCATCAAAAAGGACTGGGTGTAAAATGGTTCGGTATGGGCTCTAATATACTGTTCCCAGATCAGCCACAGGACGATATGCTGTTCCTGTCGCTCAAGCGCCATGTAGAACTCGAATTCTCTACAAATCGGCTATTCGTCTCGGCAGGGGTGCCGATGACTTGGCTAGCACTGATTGGTGTGATGACCGGTATACAAGGAATGGATTTTACGTATTTGCTACCGGGTACGATGGGGGCGGGCATTTATATGAATGCCAAATATTTTAAACACGATATTAGTGGTCTGCTGGAGCGTGTGTATTATATTGATGTGATGCACCCGGAAAAGGGCATGCAGCAGATTGGTGTAGAGCAATGTCAGTATGCGTACAAGCAGTCCATTTTTCAGCAAAATCCGTGGATCATTGTTGGTGCGGATCTGCATATCGGGGATTACACGCTGCCTGAAAAGGAGCAGTGGGATGAGATTATGCGCGAGATGAGAGAGTCGAGCATCGCGTCATCGATCTTACCAGAATATTTTGCCTATTACAAAAATTGGATTCCACGTCTAGAAGCAGCAGGCTATACCGTTCCGCAAGCATTTCATGATGTGATCGAAGATCGCGGCGGTAAGCACCACTTTGATCATGCGTGCTGTGGGTCGGTATTCAAAAATAATTACGATTTCGGTCAACCGACTGGTAAGCTGGTGGACGAGCTGGGATTGCGCGGTACACAGCATGGACAGGCGCGTATTTCACCGCATCACGGTAATTTTATTCAAAATACTGGCGGCGCAACGGCTAGCGATATTCTGTATCTGATTCATCTGGTGCAGGAAAAGGTAGATGCACGATTTGGTTTTGTACCGGAGCCGGAAGTTGTCATTTTGTAAGTTTTCAATAACAGGCAGTATAACCGTTAACATACCATATAACGGTTCAAATATGATAAAACCGTTCATAGCGTACGATACCTAAAAAGCTTCACTTTCTTCCACTGGTTCTGAGAACCGCGTAGAGAAAGTGAAGCTTTTTGCATGACTACATTCCAACAATATGTCCAAGCAGATGCTATCTTAGGCTTTTTTTGGGACTGTTTTTGTTCGCTTTATGGGCTTTGGTGATTGCTTTCCACTTTTGCTTATCCTGACGCATTTGCTGGCTGTTTTGTTTACGCTCATTAAAGGCGATCTCACGTTTGAGCTTTTGCCAGTTAATATAATGCTTGGAGGAAAGCGTTCCGTCGGTTAATGCCTGTTGTACGGCACAGCCGGGTTCGTTTTCGTGCGAGCAATCGGCGAATCGACAATGCTCGCCCAGCGCTTCAATATCGCTAAAGGTTTCTTCTAACCCCTCTGAAGCTTGACCTACGCCAAGCCCTCTCATACCCGGTGTATCAATGACAATGACACCACTAGACAGCAGATGCAACTCGCGGTGCGTCGTTGTATGACGACCACGCGCATCATCTTCGCGAATACCGCTCGTTTTCATTTTTTCCTCGCCAGCTAAAGCGTTGACCAGTGACGATTTACCGACACCTGACGAGCCAAGTAGCACAATCGTTTGACCAGGGGAGAGCAGAGCGCGCAGCTCTGGAAATCCGTTGCCGCTCAGACTATCTACAGCGAAGATCGGTACGCCAAGCGCCGCGGCTTCTAGCTCATCCAGATAAGTAGACAGATTGTCCGCTAGATCTGCTTTGGTTAGCACAACGACTGGATTGGCACCGCTGTTCCAAGCGATGGTTAAATAGCGCTCCAATCGATTAATGTTGAAGTCATTATTGGCTGAATTGACGAGAAAACAATAATCAAAATTCGCTGCAACCACCTGCTGCTGCTCATCCGGGTCTGGATCATCACGTAAGAACAGCGTCTGACGCGGTAGAACAGCATGGATCAGCGACGTATCGCCCGGATGACTCTCCAATGCGACAAAATCGCCAATTGCCGGACGTTCGGTACGTAGCGCATCACGAAAGGCAGAGCTTTTCGGACGTGCCAATTGCTCGCCATCTGCGGAGACTACGCGCAGCACATGCTTAAATACAGCCGTTACTCGCGCCGGAATCAGTGGTGTACCTTGCTCTAGTTCGTGAAACGCGCGGGCAAAATGATCATTGTATCCATAGTCGTGCATGATGGCGTGGGTATTTGTAGTTCTATTGGTATTCGTATTTGTATTCAATTCGATTAGCTCCTTTGGATGTAAGGGAGCATATGATACGTTATCCGGTCATGGCTCCCAATTCAGAAATGGTCAAGGGCGTCGGACGGCTACGAAAAAATGTAAAGGTTCTCATGATCATCATCCTTTCTGTTGGGATTTCGTGTTCATCATACCAGAATGATTGGAAAAAGTCATTCCTTTCTGTATTACAATCCTTACAAATACAATATTTCGCTCATATAGCTAAGGATTACTTTTCCTATATGTTTTGTTTTGCAACAGACTGTGTAAATGCTACGTTAGGAAAAGGTGATCAAAAAGTACTAAATTTGGCATTCAACTAAAGTTAAGCCTTTTCAGATAGCGAAAATAAGTTACAATTGGGTTAATCATGTTCTCGTTTTGTAAAATCAATCATTGTAATGTTATGAACATTTTCATGGATGGAACGTCATTTGCGAATAATCACAATCATTTACAGAAACAGTAAGCTTTGTTCCACATTTCCGATCAACAACCACGATCACGTTGTTGCGTATTCCATAATTCATTGGTGCCATTACCGTTTGTTGCGGATAAAGGCGCGTGAGGAGGAGACGGATGAGGTTTAAACGTACAGGCTCAGGTTCCCGTTTGCAGCGGAGTTATATGGTGTCATATTTGCTTATTTTTCTGATTCCGCTGATTGTGATTACTATTTTTATTTATCAAAGTGCTGTTAAAAGTCTACGTACTGAGATTGAGCAGTCCAATGTGAATCAGCTCAATCAGGTGCGGATGACAATTGATGGGCGGATGACAGAGCTACGTGATATTGCGATTCGGATGAGCTATGACAACAGTCTGACTCGCTATATGGTCAAGCATCCGTATTATAGCAGCGAAGCGATTAGGCGCTTGGATCAATATCGTGCCAATAGTGCGATTGTGGATGATCTGCTGCTGTATTTTCACAATGATTCAGTCATTTATTCGTCGGATGGATTAAGCGGGCTGAATGTGGTCTTCGGTAAAACCTATAGATTTACGAGTTGGGATCAGCAGGCGATCCGGCGTGATCTGAACGAAATCAAGTATCCTCTCACGCGTCCTGCGGAAGAAGTGAGCGTCAATTCGCGCCAATCATCGATGTTGGTACATATGGTGCCGATCAAGCCGACCGATGCGTATCCGTATGCAACCGTGGTGTATTTGATTAATGAATCGCGCCTGACCGGTATGATGGATTCGGTATTGAGCGACTTCAAGGGCAACAGTTATATTTTCGATAATAATGGTCATGTGCTGACGACTAATAATCATGATACACCGCCCACACCGTTAGAGCTGGGCAAACTATCAGAACTAAAGTCCGGTATTCATAATCTAGAGCTGAACGGCAAGCAGCAGTCGGTCGTAGCCGTGGAATCAGAGGAAAACGGCTGGACATATGTCACCACGATGCCAAGCGATCAGTTCTTTAGCCGTATCTTCCATGTGCAGACGCTGATTGTACTAATCTTCGCACTGGTAGCGCTGGCTGGTATTCCAGTAGCGGTTATGCTGGCAAGACGCCAATACGGTCCGCTACGCGATCTCGTGGAGTTCGCTCAGAGTCGCAGTGGTTCTACCACCTCCTCAAGTGGCAAAGCGTCTACACAGCCGCTAAATAACGAATGGGCATGGATTCGCCAGACCCTGCTGGATTACCGTGATCGTGTCGGCTTACAGGAGCCGTATGTGCGACATCAATGTCTATTGATGCTGATGAAGCACGGACAGCCGGATGATGTAGAGACGGCGCGATTGATCGACGGCTTGGGACTGCGGGAAGAGGGTCAACGTTATTTTGTCATGATCGTGTCGGGTGATACTCTGATCGCTCATCGTCCCGAATCAGCGTCAGAGCAGAGCAATGTGGAGCTGCTGGATGAAACATATAGTCCTTATTTGACGCTGCCGGACATTTTGAGCGAGGTGCAACTGGAAGCATTATCTGCCCACGTGTATGGCGTGGAATACTCATCCAGCAATCGATTAGCGCTTGCCGTTTGCTGGCAGCCGCAGGATGAGGATACAGCAGCCGATAGTATGACTGGGATTGTGGAAGCGGTGCGCGATATTGTGTACAAGCATTATGGCACGCGTCCGAATGTAGGTGTAGGTAATGTGTATGAGCAATTGGAAGCGATCAACCAATCGTTTATCGAAGCTGCCACTGCGATGGAATATCGGGTGAGTGGGGACGATGCGACTGTCATTTATTTTAATCAATTGCATGACGAAGACGATCGTCAAGGCAGCGGGCAATACTGGATTAGTAATGAATCGCTGCTGAAGCTGTCCCAGAGCTTGAAGCAGGGGAATATTCAGGTTGCGAGTCATATGATTCATGTGATCACGACAGGCGTGCATAGTGAGTCGCTACCATTGCCGCTGATGCGATGTATATTGTTTGATCTGCTCAATACGGTGCTACGTGCTGCGACAGATGCAGGCTTGTTAGGGAGTCTGCGTGATATGCCTCAGTTGTCGGCATTTGAAACGGCAGAGAAACTGGAAGGACGCTTGCAGCAATTGGCTGTACGTATCTGCGCATGTGCCGAGCATAAGCAGGAAACCGAACAGGTATCGCTTATGGATCGAGTGGTTGCGCATGTGCATGAGCAGTATTGCGATTATGCGCTCAGTCTGGAAGCCATATCGCAGCAATTTTCCATTTCGAGTTCGTATTTGAGCCGGACGTTCAAGGATAAGACAGGGCAGACGTTCTCCCAATATATTTGGCAGCTACGTCGAGATGAGGTGATTCGTCAGATTACGGAAACGGATGATCCGCTCAAGGATATTATTGTGAGGGTAGGGTATTTGGATACGGCTAACTTTATCCGTAAATTTAAAAAGGAAATGGGCTGTACACCGGGTCAATATCGCAAGCTGCATCATGGTAGTGAGGGAGAAGATAGCTTGCAGGTACGCGACTCCATTTCATGAGCTACGTAGAACAGAACCACGAAGTAGACAGGCAGAATGTAAATATTCACATCAAAAAAGGCAGCCCCATTATAAGGACTGCCTTTTTTTGGTTACACCATCATTTTACTCGTCATTGCTATGATCTACATCTAGACTCTTGCTCGCCTTTTACTGGCTTACCTGATCTATGGTAGAGTGGCTTATTTCAGCGAATAGGAATTAGAAGCTTCCATGATGTCGCTATATGCCCAGTGGGAGGACGGGACGTCTTTCCACGAAGTCGTACCAGCAGACAGATTAGCGGTTTTCTCCAGAATTTTGTTCAGGATTGTCACTGCTTGTGCACGGGTCAATGGTTGGTTTGGCTGGAAGCTTGCAGGTGTAATACCTTGCATCAGACCAGCGGTTACAACGCGTTTGATATCCGTTTCTGCCCAGTTGCCGTTAATATCACTAGCAAACGAGCTGCCTGTACCACTCAGACCTTGCCAGCGGCTAACAATAGCAGCCATTTCGGCACGTGTAATCAATTGAGCTGGTGCAAAGGTAGTACTTGTACGACCTTTCATCAGACCACTGGATTGCATCACGTCGATGGCTTGTTTTGCCCAGAAGCTGGACGATACATCGCTATAGTTCACTGTACCGGCTGTTCCTGTACCACCGCTTGCTTGCAGACGGTAGAGCAGGGATGCCATTTCGGCACGCGTAATGCCTTGATCTGGTCGGAACGTGTGGTCAGGGTAGCCTTGGATATAGGCTGGTTTCACTGTACCGCTTGTTCCGTTATCAGAATTGGTATTGCCAGTTGTCGTCGAGTTTGACGTATTGGAAGCATTCAGCTTATCCATATCGACAATCGTAAACGTACTGAATTTGTTAACAGTGAATTGCAGACCTGTTTCATTCGTGCCATAAGACACAACCGTTGGTTGAACCAGCTCGCGATCACCATCACTGTGCTCGATAAAGATACGCAGCTGTTGCAGCCATTGTTCGCGATCTGCTGCATTGGTTGGAATGACGCTGTTATCAACTGGCATAACAAGTTGTACCGGCTGATTTTGCAGGTTGGTTTCAATGGTCATCGGACGACCGACTACCGAGATGCTACCATTACCCAGCGCGTCTTTCACGATTTGCTCCTGCTTCGCGCGAGCAGCTACGGCATTTTGCTGTGCTGTCGTTTTCAGCGGAATAAAGTGGAAGTACAGATCGTTGTTTACATTCTTCAGAGAAGATGGTGCTACGGACAGCTTCACATCGTTGGTGCTGATTTCAAGATTCATGTCCGTATTTTTCAAATCCTGCGATACGTTTAGTGGCAAGGTTACATCGGTTTGAGCCACTTGATCTGCTGCATCTGGAACAACGAGGCGAACCGTTTGCTGTGCAGCGCTTTTCAGAGTATTGATCGCTTGCAGCATTGCTGCGGAATCGAATGTAATCTGATCTTGCATTTGACCGTTTGATTGTACCGAACGCGATACGCTTGCAGTCGAAGGAACGGTGTTTTTGCCTTTTCCATCATCCACGCTCAGCTTCAGGTCATTCGAACTGGAAGAAGACGTTTTGTCGGAATCTTTTACCGTTACATTGACTTCGGCAAACATATCCTGTTGATTCGCAACATACACGAGAATCGTCGCTGTTCCTTTGCCAACTGGTGTGACTACACCATCTTTGACGGTAGCAACTTGAGGATTGCTTGTTTTCCATACCAATTCAGTATGAGTTGCATTGTCAGGCATGATGTTTACTGTCAATGTTTGAGAAGAACCATTTTTCTTGAGATTGAGGGTGTTCTGATCCAATGACACGTTGCTGACCGGAATATCTTGTACTTCTGGAATGGAATAATCTTTGTCCAAGAAGTTCAATTTGGTCAGGTTTTGAGCCGGTTGAACAGAGCTAGTGTACCCTGTCAGATCAGGCAGGAACATGATGCCATACGCATAGTTTGTATTGCCTAATGCTCTGAATTGATTGGTAGATACGGGAACGTTATTCAGCAATGCTGCATCTGCTTCATACAGTTCAAATCCGTTTCTTCCATTCACATTGATATACAAGTTACCATATGGGCTAATTGTCATACCCAGCGTAGATACTGGATAAGTAGCTACCAGCTCTACATTGTCTGTCGAATTAGCAGGAAGACGCCAGATTTTGGAACCGGAAATTTCCATCTCATTTTGCGATACAGCATTGAAATATAGGCGATCTTGGCTGTCAAATGCCAAGCCATTGATGCTAATACCATCATTGGTAGATTCATCTACAGGTACAGTGTAGTATTGGCGGCTATATTCTTCAAAGTCGCTTTTATTCAACGTACCTTCTGCGCTATAACGCACATATTTACTACTTAATTTATAAATTGTATTGTCAGATACTTTGGTATAGAACAAATCGCCTTGTTTGTTAAGAGCGATCGCAACAATTTGATACGAATCGAACAGTTTCACTGTTTTGAATGTGGTAGTCGACACTTTGTATATACCGCGATCGTAATCGGTGTAATATACATCGCCATTGTAATATGCTAATCCAAATGGACGATTCATTTGTACTTTGGTAAGTTCGCTAGGTACTGCCTGAACGGTAAGAGTACGCGTCACTTCTTGGGCATCGTACTGCGATGTTGCTGGTATAGCGTAGTGAATGGTGTACGTACCTACTACATTTGTATCAATGCTTGGTGTAGGTGAGCCATTGAACATGTACGTTACTGTTGGAGTCACGATGTCAGGCACAACGCTTGCACCCGGATCTACAAATGTCTCTCCTTGATAGACGGACATTTCTGCTTTGCCATTCAAACTCAGTTGTGCTTTTACCGACACTGAGTTTTCTTGGTTTTTCTTAAACTTAGCACCTACATAGAATGAGCCATCAGGCGTAAAGAACATTCCGTATGCACCATAGTAATTATTGTTACTAATATCGGTTACATTCGACGAGCTAACAGGCAGGGAATTTAGTGTAGTTGCATTGATACGGTACAGCTTGTAATCTCCGCCACCGCTCATATACAGATTGCCTAATGGATCAATCGTAAAACTTGCAAAGTAGGTGGTAAAGTTGCTTAATACCACTTCAGGCGTTGTCGAACCTTGCGGCAGTTTTAGAATGGATTTGGTCGTATAATCCGAAAAGTACATATTATTCTGCGCATCTATCGCCAACCCATAGATGTAATTGTAATTGGCTGCATAGTAATAGACCGTTTTCTTCGCATTAAAACTGCTCTCACTCAGCGGCAGATTCTGAAGATCGGTGTGACTCACCTTGTAGATATTACGGTCACTGTCAACCGTGTAGAACAGGTCACCGTCTGTATTTAGTGCCACTGCCATAAAAGAACTACCCGAGCTGACAATGGTTTCTACTTTGCCACTATACAGATTTACTCTAGCAAGACCTGTTTGGCGTTGTGCAACATATACATAATCTCCATATTGAGCCATACCGTATGCAGACGGTATCGAAATCGTCGACAGATCCACATAGTCGCCTACTGCAACAATGTTTACTGTGCGAGTAACCTCGTCCGCGATACGATCATCTGGAGTAGTTACGTTGTAGTGAATCACATACGTACCTACTGTGTTCGTATCGATTGCATCAACCGACTGACTATTCAGTGTATACGTTACCTTTGCGGTAAGGTCATTGTATACATCATCCTGTACAGTCGTTCCAGAATCAACAAATGAAGTGCCGACTTTCATGCGGACACTCGCATCGTCAATTAAGGAAATCACCGGTTTGTTCGTTGTTGCATTCGTAGTAGCAGTGCCCCCGCCGCCACCAGAAGTAGAGGTAGTGCTGTTCTCGGTGGAAGTGGAAGACTCTTCCGTCGAGTAGGTGTTGGATGTAACGGTGCTGTTGTTACTGGATGTTTCGTTGTTACTTGTATTACTTGTCGTTGTGCTCGATGTATTGTCATCGGCATACACAGACGTTACTGCTGTGCCCGGCAAAGCGATCAAAGCTGCCAGACACAAGATCATCCATTTTTTCATATGCTGTCCCCTTTATTGCATATTTAATCTTGTTTCCGCAAATATATTATCGGTAGGTATGTTACTTTTTATTAACTCAATAAGTCTTTTTTTTGAAAATCTTTGATACAAGTTTTTATGTTTCTGTACAAAGCTTGATTTCTTCTAAAAAAATGCAAACTATATTTTAAACAAAATATTTGCTGGAAATCTTTAATGATGCTACTTGAAGAAAGGCGGCAAGCAATATAAAAAGACAGCCCGGTTAAGACTGTCTTGGAAATATTATTGTATACAGTCGCCATATCATCATGTACAGATCGAATAGGAGAAGGAGAATATATCGAATAACACAACATAAGCATCTGCATATTTATGCGTATTACAGGAAGAATTCAATACTGATATTGGCTGCTTTTCTAGCGATCATATGCCGTTTGGTGTATCTTGATGATCTGGAGTTGGCGAGAACAGCTCATGCTCAAGCAGATTTTCCCTTTACAGATGAATTCATACAAAAACACAAAAACCACCTTTACGAGATCAGTACCAGCAGTGAATAGGCTGGATTCTCTCGAAGGTGGTTTTTGTTACCATTCTTTTCGCTTATACAATGTTACCTTATTTCAACGAGTAGGAGTTGGAAGCTTCCATAATATCTGCATATGCCCAGTGGCTGGATGGTACATCCTTCCACGGTGTTGGACGAGCAGATAGTACTGCTGTTTTCTCCAAAATCTTGTTGAGGATCGTGACTGCTTGTGCACGAGTCAACGGTGCATTCGGCTGGAAGCTAGATGGGCTAATGCCTTGCATCAGACCTGCTGTCAGCACGAGCTTGATCTCGCGTTCTGCCCAGTGACCATTGATGTCTTTTGCGAATGTGGTACCGCCTTGACCGCTAAGACCTTGCCAGCGGCTCAAAATGATCGCCATTTCCGCGCGAGTGAGGGGCTTGGATGGTGCAAACGTACCGTTTGGCAAGCCGCTCATCAGTCCAGCAGACTGCATGGATTGAATCGCTTGATTTGCCCAGAAGCTAGATGATACATCCTTGAAGCTTTTCACGGTTCCTGCATTGCTGCTTGTTGCTTGCAAACGATAGAGCAGGGAAGCGAGCTCTGCACGAGTCAGGCTGTTGTTTGGACGGAATGTTCCATCCGGGTAGCCTTCAATATAAGCAGGTTTAACGATACCGCTTGTATTGGCAGGGTTCGTACCTGTTACAGGTGTAGTATCCGTGGTCGTAGGAGTCGAAGCGCTACTCACTTGCATCACGGTAAACGTACTAAATTTGCTTGTATTGATTTTCAAAAGAGTATTGCCGGAATCATCAGTAATTTCGATAGGCTTGATAAATTCCTGGCTACCGTCACTATGCGCTACATAGACATACAGATCTTTCACGACGGAAAGGCTCGGTACTTTAACGGTATCTAGTGGGATCAATACATCGACAGGTCTATTCTGGAAGTTCGTAACGATGTCGATTGGTTGGCTAACAGCAGACAGATCACCATTGCCAACAATTTGTTTTACAAGTTCCATGTTTGCGGCGCGTAGTTTCTGGTTGATCATGTCTTTGTACGTATCAAGTACATTGATGTTGAGTTTGATATCTTGATTGACATTAAGCATGGAACTGGATGGGATGGAAAGCTGAATCTTATTCGTATTAATGTTCAAGTTCATGTCATTGTTGCTGATGGCATGGGATACATTCACCGGCAAGTTAATATCGGTATTCAAATTCAAATTGTCGATGGTAGGGATATTCAAGCGAACAGTCGATTCATTCATGCTTTTCAGCAAATTGATGGCAGATGGCATGGTGTCTGCATCAAATGTGATCGTACGCAATGTACTGCCATCGAATTGAGTGGAGCGGGATTCGCTAGCTGTGGAAGGCACGTACGTTTTACCTACGCCACCATCTACGCCTAGTTTGATTAAGCTGTTCGTTTTCTTTTTGTCATCTTTTACGATCACAGGCTCTATGATCACAGGCTTCGCATTGACTGTAATCGTCGCTGTATCGGACACATCGGGCTGGTTCGCTACATAGACGGAGATCTCTGCCGTTCCTTTGCCGACTGGAGTCACGATACCGTTTTGAACCGTAGCTACTTGTTCATTACTGCTTTTCCAAACAAGCTGTGTATCTGTCGCATTAGCTGGCAGAGTGCTTGCAGTGAGCAGAGCAGGGAGATCACCTTCTGTAAACGTAAGCGTCGATTGATTCAGCTTAACACTTGTGACTGCACGGGAGTCCAAGAAGCTAAGTTTTTTCAACGTTGGAGTCTCTACTAAGCTAGTGTAGCCTGTAAGATCTGGCAGGAATACAACACCGTACGATTGCTTGATATCACCGATTGATTTGAATTGAGTGGCAGATATCGGAAGATTATTCAGTAAGGAAGCATCCGCTTTATACAGACCAGTGAATCCTACATTCACATACAGGTTGCCCAGAGGGCTAATGGTCAGACCGTACGCTCTTGCTGGATACGTAGCTACCAGCTCAGGAGTGGTTGCAGAATCGGAAGGGAAACGCATGATGTTAGACTTGGATCGTAGCTCATTTTCCATTTGCACCGCGAAGTACAGACGGTCGTTCTGATCAAAAGCCAAGCCTTTGATAGACGTTGAATACGAATCATTGGATGTGTCCAATGGTGCTTTGTAATACGTTTTGCTGTAATCTGCAAGATCTTCGTCATACAATGGCAGTCTATCTGGATCGCTCACATAAGAATGATCCAATTTGTAAATCGTGTCTTGACCTTCAAGCGAGTAGAACATATCGCCATTTTTATTGAACGCAATTGCTACTACAATCGTATTATTGGTTTTGGTAATTGGTGTAACTTTAAATGTTTTGGTTGAAATTTTGGAAATGCCAAGAGCAAAATCGGCATAATAGACATCGCCATTATAATAAGCAAGTCCCAACGCATTATTCACTTGCACCTCACTCAATTGTGATGGTCCAGGTTGAACGGTGACTTCACAAGTCACTTCTTTGGCGACATACTGTGATGAAATCGAAGCATTATAATGAATGATATACGTACCCACAACACTCGTGTCGACGCTTGGAACGGAGACACCATTCAATGTGTACGTTACAGTCTGTTTCAGACCATCGTATTTACTTGGCGTAACGGTTACACCCGGATCTAAGAAGGTATCATATTGAGTAACCGTGATTTTTGAGGGTGCATTCAGCGTAATGACTGGAATAAGTGTAGATCCTGAATTCTTTGTAAAAGAGGGACCGATATACGATGTACCATCTGGTGTAAAAAACATGCCGTAAATGCGATTATAATTAGCGTTGTTGATATTCACAAGACTATTTGCGTCAAGAGGGAGGGATTGAAGCAAACTGGAATTGATCCGGTACAATTTGCTATCTCTGCCGCCTGCATACAAATTGCCAAGTGGATCTATAGTGAGGCTGACAAAGGAGGTGGAGAAACCACTCAGTACCGTTTGCGGAGTGAGTGAATTGACAGGCAGCTTCACAATACCTTTAGAACTGAAATCCGTGAAATAGAGGTTATTCTGGTTATCAAACGTCAGACCATAAAATGATTGGTAATTATTAGAGGAGAAATACACACTCTTTTTAGCATTGAAATCACTTTCGCTCAGAGGAAGATTGTCCAGATTACTGTGATTCAATTGGTAGATGGTAGAGCCGCCGTCCACGGTATAAAAAAGATTACCGGCAGAATCAAGCGCGACCGCCATAAAGGATTGGTTGGAGCTAATGATCGTTTCAATTTTGCCACTATACAGATTGACGCGTGCTAATCCAGTTTCACGCTGTGCAACATAGACATAATCTTCGTGATAAGTCATTCCGTAAGCATTAGGTACGTAAATACTGGACAAATCGATATAATCGCCAACATTTACAATACTTACCGTACGTGTAACTTCATTCGCAACACGGTCGTCAGAAGTGGTCACATTGTAGTGAATCACGTAAGTGCCTGTTGCATTAGTATTGATGGAATCAACCGGTTGGTTATTGAGTGTATACGTTACCTTTGCGGAGAGGTCATTGTATACATCGTCCTGTACCGTTGTGCCTGGATCAGCAAACGTTGTACCAATCTTCATACGAACACTGCTGTCGCCAATCAGATTGATAATTGGTTGGTTCGTTGTAGCGGCTGTAGTTACTGTACCGCCGCCTCCAGAAGTCGAAGGATTTGTATTCTCGGTAGATGTTGAAGAATTGTTTGTTGAGTACGTATCCGATGAAACCGTACTGTTGTTGCTCGTTGTATCCGTGTTTGTCGTCGTCGATGTATCGTTATCATCGGCATAGACAGGTGTAGCTGCTGCGCTCGGCAGGGCGATCATAATCGCCAAACACCAAATCATCCATTTTTTCATATGCTGTCCCCTTTAATTGCATATTTAATCTTGTTTCCGCAAATATATTATCGGCGGTTATGCTATTTTTTATTAACTCGATAAGTCTTTTTTTGAAAATTCTTGATACAAGTGTTTATATTGTTGTACAAATATCTATATAGTTCAAGCGAGACACAAACTGTATTTGATACAAAATATTTGCTTACTACCTTTCTTGGTGACGCTTTAAAAGAGGTAGTAAGCAATATAAAAAGGCAGCCCGTCAAGAGCTGCCTTGGAAAATGCTAATCTATTCCGTGTACATACTATCATATATAGATTCGAGAAAAGCAGAATATTCATCCAATATTATAATATAAGATTCTGCATATTTATGCGTTGGATAGGATGAATTCTTGACCCATATTAGCTGTTTTTCCAGCGATCATAAGCTGTTTGGTAAATCTCGATGATCCGGTCGCTACCCATTTGTTTCACTGTAGCGAGATAGTTGTCCCAGCCAGTGAGTGGCTCTTGACCAGTAACGAATTTGGCTTCCATCTGCTGGATGTACGTATCCATATCGGCGCGTAGACTGGAAATCTCTGCTTGTTCCTCTTGCGTCAGATACAGGATCGGGAATGGAGGCTGCGGATCATAGGCGAGGATTTTCTCCTCATTTTGCTTGTCTACCCACATATCAAAATCTTCCTTCAATCCTTTTTGCAAATCCTGACTCAGCAGGGTAGGAGCAGGTGTGCCATAGTTCGGCGTCAACGTACCGCGATAGTCTTCACGGCTGTTATATTCGCTCGGTAACGGCTTCCACTTCTTCGTATGATCTTCTTTGTTGACGGTCTCGTACATTAGACCTTCCGGTCCTTTGTCAAACAGCATGGCGCCGTCATAGCTGTACATATAGTCAACCCAGCGCAAGGAAGCTTCGGGAGCCGGATTGCTTTCGGTAATCGCGAATGCACCAGTGGATAGACCCGGATGCACGGCTACAGCAGGCTTATCGACAGCATCACTTTTCACTGGAATGAACATCGGATCTTTGGTCGTTGGTTTGCCGCCATGGGTGAAGTATGCGTGCCAATCTTGGAACAGACCGAGCTGGTTATTAGCGCCTTTTGCCTTTTTCTGGTCTGGTGTTTGTGAGAAGGTTTCGTGATCCAGCAGATTCTCGCTCCACAGACGGTTCATATAGGTCAGGAATTCACGATAACCATCTTCCGTACGGGCAAAATGCACTTTGCCGTTGGCATCGTTGTAGATGTCTTCCCCATAGATGCCCCATGCGCCCAGCAGCCATGAACGAATATCGTCCAGCTTAACGGAGGCGAGTGGAATTTCGTCCTTTTTGCCATTGCCATTCGGATCTTCATCACGGAAGCGTACGAGCAGATCATACAGCTCATCTGTCGTGGTTGGGAGATCGGTATCTTTTACATTTAGCGCTTCCAAGAAGTCGCCGTTATACCACATTGGACTGCGATACCAGATGCTCTGCTCATTGATAACCGGCAGGGAGTAGATATGTCCGTCTGGTGTGGTGATCGACTTGCGGATCTCAGGATGCTCGTCGAGTACTTTTTTCAGGTTCGGCGCGTAACCATTGTCGATCAGGTCTTCTAGCGGCAGCAGAATGCCTTGACTGCCGTAATTGACTTCATCCGCCTGTGTTAGCGAAGAGGCGTAGAAGATGTCTGGATATTCACCACTGGCGAATACCAGATTCTTTTTCGTTTCAAAGCTATCCAGCGGCGGGTTTTCGAACTGGAAGGAGATATTGCTTAGCTTTTCCATTTCCTGAAAAGCGGGCATGTCTTTCCAGTTTTGCATCCCTACGTCTGGTCCCATCATACTGAGCGTAATCTTTTCCTTAACAATCGGGAAGCCTTCTTTGCTCACATTGGCAGCCGATTCGGCGCTGCCCACCTGCGGTTCAGCGGAGCCGGAGCAGCCGGCAAGAATGGAGGTGCCGAGAATAAAAGACATGACCAGCGCAGCTGTTTTGGGCGCTTTGAACCGGGCGAACATCGATTGGGATGAATCGGATTGAACACGGGATGGGTGAGTCATATTATTCCTCCTTCAAAGTGGGTTGGAGCCAATAATGCTTTGGAAATGACTTGACGAGATTATCCTTTGACAGAGCCGATCATGACACCCTGTACGAAGTAACGTTGTAAGAATGGATAGATGGCGATAATCGGCAACGTGGATACGATGATGACTGCATATTTCAGTAGAGCGGCTGCATCGGCGCGCGCATTCATTGCCATCGCGGCTTCCCCGCTCGTTGCAGCCCCAATGCCACTACCCGTCATTTCTTGCAAAACGAGAATCTGACGCAGTACCATTTGCAGCGGGTACTTCGATTCGTCATTTAAGTATACCAGTGCGTTAAAATAACTGTTCCAGTGACCAACACCGTAGAACAGTGCCATGACCGCGATAATGGGTGCGGACAGCGGAACGACGATTTTCCAGAACAGCCGCAGATTCGTACAGCCGTCGATATGAGCAGCTTCCTGCAATTCTTTTGGAATCGTGGACTGGAAGAAGGTACGGGCGACGATAATATTCCAGACGGATGCAGCACCCGGTAGAATTAGCGCCCACATCGTGTTGACCATGCCCAGATTTTTGACAAGCAGGTAGGTTGGGATCAGACCACCACTGAAAAACATCGTGACCAGAAACATTCCCATAAAAAATCCTCTGCCCACAAAATCAGATCGGCTCAGCGCATATGCGGCTGGAATGGTCACGATTAGATTGACCAGCGTACCGACGACGGTATACAAAATCGTATTGCCATAGCCCTGCCAGATTGATTGATTCTCAAACACACGTTGATACCCTTCAAACGTAATGCCCTTCGGAAACAGCCACATCTCACCGGAATTGACATACGTTGGCGAGCTGATGGAGGCGCTGACGATATAAACAAGCGGATACAGTACACAAGTGAGGGCAATCGCCAGATAAATATAGTTAAAGATGAGAAAGACGCGGTCGGACGGGCTTTCCTTAATCGCAGATGCCATAATCAAATTCCTCCTTCACTCGGTAATATCGCGACGGGATTACCAGAGACTATTTTCGCTCGTCTTACGGGCAACCTGATTGACAGCGATCAGCAGTACCGCATTGACCACCGAGTTGAATAAACCGACGGCGGTAGAGAAGCTGTACTGTACATTGAGTAAACCAGTACGATACACGAAGGTATCAATGACATCAGAAGAACTCATATTGAGCGGATTTTGCAGTAGCAATATTTTCTCAAAGCCGACGCCGAGAATACTGCCCACATTCAAAATGAGCAAAATAGTAATCGTCGGGATGATCGTCGGAATATTGATACTCAAAATGCGACGCCAGCGACTCGCTCCATCAACGATGGCAGCTTCATGCAGCTGCGGATCAACAGCGGATAGAGCAGCAAGGTAGATGATGGTTCCCCAGCCCGTACTTTGCCAGACGCCGGATAACACATACATCGTCTTGAACCATGCAGGATCGGTAAGGAATGAAGGAGAAGCAAAGCCGAGCCATTCGATCATTTTTACGATAATACCTGTGGAAGGCGAGAGGAAGGTAACGATAATCCCCGCCATGACGACCACTGAGATAAAATGCGGAGCGTACGTGACCGTTTGGACAGTACGCTTGAACCAGCCATTTTTGATCTCGTTAAAAGCAAGTGCTAACAGAATTGGTAATGGAAAACCGACGATGAGCTGGTAGAGCGAGATGGTTAGTGTATTTTTGATCAGATCCCAGAAGTAGTATGAATGGAAGAAGCGGATAAAATGGTCGAAGCCGACCCACGGACTTTCTGTAATGCCTCGTGCGGGCATAAAGTTTTTGAAGGCGATCTGGATGCCATACATCGGTCCGTAATGAAAGATCAGGAAGTACAGGAAGGCGGGAGCGATTAACAGGTACAACTCCCAGTTGCGCGAAATTCGTTTCCATCTGCCTTGACGTTGATCCCGTACCGAGGATTGGGACAGCCGGTCGACTTGAACCGTATCGGACATATTCTTTTGCATCCTATTCCTCCTTTGCAATGGGTGACGTTTGCCTGCGAATGTGGGCTTCGACAAGATTGCCGAAAGCGGTATCGCGTTGAGGCTATTGTAAGGAAACCTGCAATGAAGCGTAAATATGTAGAATGTGCTGCCGTGTTTGATACATAATACTGAATCAGACTTTTGTACCTGCATATATGAGGATATACAAGCAAGAGCGATAGACCATTACAGACCTGTAGAAAGCCCAGTACGACAAGCAATATGTGAAATATGACGTCATGATTGGCTTATTGTATAGCGATATATAGAGGAGATAAAGGCATATGCAATTAATGAAAACGCTATCATAAATAACATTCTCATTTTGATGTAAGTTGGTTGCGTTTACACATGTGAGGTATGAGTGAGTAGGCAGTCGTGAACATTGTTCACTGCTGTCCTATATTGCTTGTTGGTATGCGTTTCTATCTCAAATGAATGCACAGCGCAATATACATACACCATTACGATCATAGCAACATATCGTGGATTGGTAATTACACAAATGATCATCGCGAATTCAAGGATTCACGTTTAGTTGCCCTATGGATACGTCTAAGTAATAGATAGAAACAATAACATCATGATCTGAATTTTATGAAATGAGGGTGAAACGCATGAGCGATTATTATAACAAGGTAATGGAAAAGATTGTGGGCGTATTTATCGACGAGCAGCATGCGGTACAAACGATTCGAGATCTCAAGGTAGCTGGCTTCGAGGAACGTGATATATCGGTATTGGCAAAAGACGCAGAGGACGCGCGTCTGATTGAACAGGAAACGGGTGTAGACATTGAAGCAGAACGGCAATCCAGTATGTCGGAAACGACGGTGTTCGGTGGATTGGCAGGCATGCTGGCGGGCATTGGTACATTTGCCATTCCGGGTGTGGGACCGATTCTGGCAGCGGGTCCAATCATTGGTATGTTCACTGGCGCACTGTTTGGTGCTGGAGCTGGCGGATTGATTGGTGCTTTGATCGGCTATGGACTATCGGAAGAAGATGCTCATCGGTATCATGATCAGTTGGGCGATGGAAACATTCTGATTCTGGTTGCCGAATCAGCAGGACGGACGACAGAAGTGTATCGTATTTTCCGTAAAAATCATGCCGCCAATGTACAGGATACGCAGGAATAGAATCTTAGCGGCAGTTGTTTGTCAGGTTTGTTTAAAAAGAAAATTCAAGGTTAATAGTAGACTGAGTGCGCAATCATTCGCACGGTTTACGGTTCATCAAGATAGTGAAAACTGAAAGATAACTACGCGTGAATGCGAAGGAGGAAACATCATGTTGAACAACGAGCACAACCGTAATGACAATCTTCAGGACGAAACCCGTAAAATCGTAGGTGTATTTGTAAATGAGGAAGAAGCAAGTCAAGCTATCCGTAATCTAAAGGATGAAGGCTTCTCATCGGACGATATTTCCATCGTCGGTAAAAATCGCCGTGATATGCGTGAATTGAGCGATGAAACAGGCACCAAAGCACCGGAAGGTCTGGCTACAGGCGCAGCAACGGGCGGTGTGATTGGTGGAGTCGCGGGTCTGCTGGCAGGGCTGGGAATCGCCGCAATTCCAATCTTTGGACCGATTATGGCAGCAGGTCCGATTGCTGTAGCACTTACAGGTGCAGCAGCAG
Source organism: Paenibacillus sp. JQZ6Y-1 (assembly GCF_040719145.1). Classification (NCBI taxonomy): domain Bacteria; kingdom Bacillati; phylum Bacillota; class Bacilli; order Caryophanales; family Paenibacillaceae; genus Paenibacillus; species Paenibacillus kandeliae. Next base: position 2,057,025 of record NZ_JBFDUZ010000001.1, on the reverse strand, counting down.
GCGCGGGTGCAGGTGGGCTCGTAGGTGGATTGATTGGTCTAGGTATTCCAGAAGAAGAAGCTCGTGAATACGAAACCAACATTAATGAAGGTAACATTCTGGTGATGGTGGATAGTGCGGCAGGTAACCGCAGTCGGATCTATGATATTTTCCGACGTAACAATGCAACGAATAGCCGTTACTTTGATAACACATCCGCTACGACTAGCGTAACTGATGTTACATCCACACCACCGATCAAAACGAATGATGAGCATGTGAGCGGTGTATTTACAACGGAAGAATCGGAGCAACGTCTGCACCGTAACGATCCAACAATTCAGGATCGCAATCTGTCAGACCGCAATCAGCTCAATGATACTCCAAATGACCGTAATATGCGCGAAACCCTGCCAATGATGGACGGTCAGGAGGATCGCGATATGCTGAACGAGCCGATTCGTCATACCGAGAACGATGGATTGGATGCAGCCAATCGTCGTCTGAATCAGGACGATCCGGGTACAAGTCAGGCAGCACTGGAAGCACAGCGTCTCAATCGTACTGGTCAACCGGTTGATCGTGATCTTGATACAACGACAACCACGACTGGTATGGGAACCACGGGAGCCATGGGCGCTAATATGGACAATACGGAAACAGTACGCGATACTGATTATGACCGTACGGCACAGGATGAGTCGCTACGTGATAAAAGCAAAGACCTACTAGAGCGTGGCAAAGACAAAATTGACCGTATGCGTAAATAATATCGATCTTCATTCATAAAAGAGGGTTTCCATCATTGATGTTCATTCTTGATCGTCCATGATGATGGATAAAGATGAAGGAATACAGCAAAGATGACCAGATAGTTGTTTGTAGCTATCTGGTCATCTTTTTTTCAATATAACAAAAAGAAAATAACCTTTGACGCTTAGCACAAAGGATTATATACTCAAATTGTTGTTTATATACAATTCCTATGAGCTTAATAGGTTATGTTTATAAATGAAGAGTGCGGAAGTAATATACCAGTACTGTATCAGGGTTTGTCATTTTATTGACCAATGGTCTAAAAGAAGAACAGGAGCATAATCATGACTTTATATAACAATACAATGGATTTGATCGGCAATACGCCGCTGGTAGAGATTCATACGTATGATTTGCCGCGTGGTATTCGCTTGTTCGCCAAGCTGGAATTCATGAATCCGGGCGGAAGTGTAAAGGATCGTGTTGGTCGTGCGCTGGTTAAGGAAGCGCTCGCTACCGGTAAGCTGAAGCGTGGAGGCACCCTTGTAGAAGCAACCGCAGGTAATGCAGGGATCGGATTAGCGATGGCGGCGATTCACGAAGGCATTCGTGTTATTTTTGCTGTGCCAGAAAAATTTAGTATCGAAAAGCAGACTTTAATGAAGGCGCTTGGTGCTGAGATCGTGCATACGCCAACAGCCCATGGTATGCGTGGTGCGATTGAGAAGGCGCGCGAGTTGGAGGCAGAGATTCCGGGCGCATATTGCCCAAGTCAATTTTCCAATCCAGACAATCCCAAAGCATATTATGAAACGATGGGACCGGAAATCTGGAACGATCTGGACGGCAAAGTCGATGTGTTCGTAGCAGGTGCAGGTTCTGGCGGCACATTCATGGGTACATCGCGTTATCTAAAAGAACAGAATCCACAGCTGAAAACGGTCATCGTGGAGCCAGAAGGTTCGATTCTAAATGGAGGTCCATCCGGCTCTCACAAAACGGAAGGGATCGGCATGGAAATGATTCCAGATTTTATCGACAAATCGTATTTCAATGCCATTCATACAATTACAGATGAAGATGCGTTCAACCGAGTAGCGGAATTGGCACGACGGGAAGGTTTGCTGATCGGTAGCTCGGCAGGCTCGGCATTGCACGCCGCACTGCTGGAAGCAGAGCAAGCACCGGATGGTGCGCATATCGTTACGATATTCCCAGATAGCAGCGAACGTTATCTGAGCAAGAAAATTTACGAGGGAGGCATTTAATATGAAACGCAAAACAAAACTCATTCACGCTGGTATTACTGGCGATTCCCATACAGGCGCGGTTAGCGTTCCGATCTATCAGGTTAGTACGTATGAGCAGGAAAGCATCGGTGTGCATCAAGGGTATGAGTATTCCCGTACTGGCAATCCGACTCGCTTCGCTCTGGAAGAACTGATCAAGGATCTGGAAGAAGGACAGCGCGGCTTTGCCTTTGGTTCTGGTATGGCGGCGATTCATGCGGTATTCACTCTGTTTAACACAGGCGACCATGTGCTGCTGACGGATGATGTATACGGGGGTACGTATCGTATCTTTACCAAAGTGTTGACGCGTCTAGGCATCGAATCTACATTTGTCGATACGACCGATCTGGAAGCGGTGAAGCAGGCGATTCAGCCTAACACCAAAGCCATTTATATCGAGACACCAACCAATCCATTGCTGAAAGTAACTGATATTCGCGCGATCTCCGACCTTGGTCATGAGCACAATCTGCTGGTAGTTGTAGATAATACGTTTGCAACACCATACTGGCAAAATCCGCTTGTACTCGGCGCAGACATCGTGCTGCACTCCGCGACCAAATATTTGGGCGGACATAGCGATCTCGTAGCTGGATTGGCTGTGGTGAACAGCGATAAGCTGGGAGACGAGCTGCACTTTATCCAAAATGCGGTGGGCGGTATTCTCGGTCCGCAGGATTCTTGGCTGCTCATTCGCGGTATCAAAACACTCGGTCTGCGTATGGAAGCGATTGAGCGCAATGCACATGAGATTGTGAAGTTCCTAGATCAGCATGATAAAGTGAGCAAAGTATATTATCCGGGTCTGGAACAACATCCACAGCATAAGCTGGCATCGGAGCAAGCTGAAGGATTTGGCGGTATCATTTCGTTTGATGTGGGTAGCAATGAAAAAGCAGAGCGTCTGCTGAGCCGACTGCATTACTTCACACTCGCAGAAAGTCTGGGCGCTGTGGAAAGTCTGATCTCCGTACCGGCACGGATGACGCATGCGTCTATTCCAGAAGAACGTCGTGCTGAGCTGGGGATTACGCCGGGTCTGGTACGTATCTCGGTTGGGATCGAGGATGTAGAGGATCTGATCGACGATCTGCGCGCAGCGCTGGAAGATTGATCGTTTACAGCTCACTACACGGCATGTATCATTAACCAGCTCAACCAATCAACTGAGCCTGAATGCACAGCTTGGTTTGTAAATAGGAAACGCAAGGCGACTATTGTGATAGATAGTCGCCTTTTTCTATTTCTTTCTAACTCGGTGATCGATACACATTATCGATGACAATTGGGTTGGTTATGATTGTTTATGAAAAGTTATATGAATTATTTCTGCGGAAAGGTAATTCACTGGGTAAGCTGACAGTGTGTGGGGTAATAGCAAATGAGTAGGTAACCACGATGCAGGAGGCCAGACATGATTACATTTAAACAGGTAACAAAGCAGTATGAAGATGGCACAATCGCCGTACAGCCGATGAACTTACATATTGAACAAGGCGAGTTTTTTGTATTGGTGGGACCGAGTGGTTGTGGTAAGACGACTACACTCAAAATGATCAATCGGCTCATCGAACCAAGCTCTGGTATGATCAGCGTCAACAATCAGATTGTACAGGAAATGCAGCCGCATGAGCTGCGACGCGGTATCGGATATGTACTGCAACAGATTGCGCTGTTTCCCCATATGACGGTAGAGCAGAATATCGCCGTCACTCCAGAATTGAGTGGCTGGGATCGCAAAAAAACCGATACACGCATTGATAAGCTGCTGCACATGGTCGGGTTGGACCCATCGGTCTTTCGCACACGGAAACCAGATGAATTATCCGGTGGGCAGCAGCAGCGAATCGGTGTATTACGTGCGCTTGCGGCTGATCCGCCAGTTATTTTAATGGACGAGCCATTTAGCGCCTTGGACCCTATTGCTCGTGAACGTCTGCAAAATGATCTGCTAGCACTGCAAGCTAGTATTCATAAAACAATTGTCTTCGTCACACATGATATTCAGGAGGCAATCAAGCTAGGCGACCGCATCGGTGTTATGCGCGATGGCAAAATGGTTCAAGTCGATACACCGGAGCAGTTGATCCAGCAACCAGCTGATGACTTTGTGCGTGAATTTTTCCGTGCCGCTGGACCGGATGTATCGGCATATGCGTCGGGTATTGCGTCTGAGCGGGGTGAACAATAATGTGGAATGATCTGGTGAACGTGTGGACACAGCGGCAGGATCAATGGCTGGAGGCATTATCGCAGCATATTCTAATCTCGTTTATCGCTTTATTGTTTGCGCTCGTAATCGCGATTCCGCTAGGCATTTACATTTCCCGACATTTGAAAATATCGGAAGGTGTACTTGGTGTCGCTGCTGTGCTGCAAACGATTCCTTCGCTGGCATTGCTTGGTTTGCTGATTCCATTACTTGGTATTGGGATTATTCCAGCGATTGTCGCAATTGTAATCTATGCGTTATTACCAATTCTGCGTAATACCTACACCGGTATCCGCAAAGTCGATCCCTCACTGCTGGAAGCGGCAGACGCGATGGGGATGACGCGCAGTCAGCGTCTATTTAAGGTAGAGCTGCCGTTAGCATTGCCAGTCATTATGGCAGGTATTCGTACCGCTATGGTACTGATTATCGGTACCACGACGCTGGCGGCATTGATCGGTGCTGGTGGTCTGGGTGATATTATTTTGCTAGGGATTGACCGGAATGATACTGCACTGATTCTGCTTGGTGCCATTCCAGCCGCACTGCTGGCAATTGTGTTCGATCTACTGCTGCGGGTAGTGGAGCGAGCGAACTTCCGACGCGCTGTATGGATGCTAGGTATCGCGGCGGTGGTGGTTGTCGCCTTGACTGTCGGTCCACTGGTCAATCAATCGCAAAAGGATCTGGTGATCGCTGGTAAACTCGGCTCTGAGCCAGAAATTCTCATTAATATGTATCAGCAATTGATCGAGCAGGATACCAATCTCAATGTCTCTCTTAAACCGGGACTTGGTAAAACGTCATTCCTATTTAATGCACTGAAAAATGGCGATGTGGACATTTATCCTGAGTTTACGGGTACTGCAATTTCCGAGTTCTTGCGTGAGGATGCCAATAGTACAGATAGTGGCAAGGTCTATCAGCAGGCAAAGGAAGGCATGAAGCAGAAGTTTAATATGGATATGCTGTCGCCGATGCAATACAACAATACGTATGCACTCGCCGTACCGGAACAGTATGCACAGCAGTACAACCTAAATAATATTTCCGATCTGCAACAGGTATCTTCGCAGGTGAAAGTAGGTTTTACGCGTGAATTTGCCGACCGCAATGACGGATATGTAGGAATGCAAAAGCTGTACGGCTTCACGTTTCCGAATCTGACAACAATGGAGCCGAAGCTACGTTATACAGCGATTGAATCTGGTGATATTCAGTTGATCGACGCGTATTCGACGGATAGCGAGCTAGCGCAATACAAATTGAAGGTGCTGGAAGATGATCGGAATCTATTCCCACCGTATCAAGGAGCGCCATTGATGCGAGACGATACGTTTCAGAAATATCCAGAAGTTGTTGAATCGCTGAACAAGCTTGCTGGACAGATTACTGACGATGAGATGCGGCAGATGAACTATCGTGTCAATGTAGGCGGGGAACCCGCAGCGGAGGTAGCACGCAGCTTTTTGGAACAAAAAGGCTTGTTGAAATAATTCATTCAGAAAGTAGATGGAACCACGCCCCTTGGTTGATCTGTTTCTTGTATGAGGGTTTGATGTGATAACGATATAAAATGCAAATAATGATTCCCTTACCCCCAACTTATCCGTTATAATGAAATGATGCTATTCAAGCCGAAGCCGGGTCCAATACAGCGGTGTTCGGATTGTACTTTTAAGCGGGTGGGGGAACTAACGGATTGAGTACTTATCCTTTTACATTTGATTCGAAGCGTCCATTTATGCAGCAAGCAGGCGAATGGATTGCGGATGTTTTTTATGATATTTTGCCGGAAGCTGGACTAGAGCTGCGGGATGAACAGATTTATATGGCTTTTCAGCTCGAAAAAGCATATGCCGAAAAGAAAACGATGTTTGCCGAAGCAGGCGTTGGTACAGGCAAAACGCTGGTGTATCTGCTGTATGCCATTGCATATGCACGCTATACACGCAAGCCAGCAATTATCGCCTGTGCGGATGAATCGCTGATTGAGCAGCTGGTGAAGCCAGAAGGCGATATTAATAAGTTAGCGCAGTATTTGGGACTGAATGTGGATGCACGTCTAGGCAAGTCGCCGGATCAGTACATTTGCCTGAATAAGCTGGATGCTGTGCGCGCAGAGCCGCTATCGGATGATCTTTATCGTGACATTTATACAGACTTACCGGAATTTGTTCATTATACGGATACATTGCAGCGTTTTTATCCATATGGTAATCGTAAAGATTATCCAGAGCTGGATGATGCACAGTGGAATCGAATTGGTTGGGATGTATTTCAGGATTGCCTTGTATGCTCCCAGCGCCATCGCTGTGGTCAGACGCTATCGCGCGATCATTATCGCAAAGCGGCGGATATTATCATTTGTTCGCATGACTTTTATATGGAGCATGTATGGACCTATGAGGGTCGTAAGCGCGAAGGTCAATTGCCGTTGCTACCGGAACATAGCTCAGTTGTGTTTGACGAAGGGCATTTGCTGGAAACGGCTGCGCAAAATGCACTGACGTATAAGCTCAAGCAGGCGTTGTTTGAGAGCATTGTTACGCGCTTGCTGGAAGGCGAAGTACGTGAAACGCTGGCAGTCGCGGTAGAAGAGGTCATTGCGGAGAGCGATCTGCTGTTTGAGCTGCTCGCATCGCATAGCCGCCCAGTACCGGGTTCGGATCGTCGTGATATTCACTGGAACGAGGAACTGCTGAATCAGATTAGCCGAGTGAAGCAGCATATTGATGTGATTGAGGAAGAATTGGTATTTGAAAGTGGTCTATTCACACTGGACGAATATCAGATGAAGATCGTGGAGGAGCATTTGGAGATGATTCAGCTTGCTCTCGGTCTATGTCGCCAGCAGGATCAGTTGATCTCATGGGTAGACGGTGAGGGTGACGATCTAACACTAGTCATCATGCCGAAAAAGGTGAAAGAAGTGCTGGCAGAGATGGTATTCGGTCGCAAAATGCCAGTTATTTTCTCCTCTGCTACGCTGTCGGTAGAAGGTTCTTTCGATTATATCGCTGACAATCTAGGCATTGAGCAGTATTTGTCGTTTTCGGTAGCATCACCATACGATTATGAGGAGCAAATGAAAGCTGAGCTGTTCGACGATGAGACGCTTGCAGGTTCGGCTGTAGCTTCGGGTAGTGTGTCTGCGGTATCCGTAGATCGAAGTGCCGAGCTTCACCGTTTGCAGACGGAAAAGGTATTGTCTCTCATTGCCGACACTGGCGGTCGTTCGCTGCTATTGTTCTCGTCCATGCAGGAATTGAGCGCATTCCGTACAGCTGTGGAAGCAAGCGGCATATCGCTTCCTTACCGGATGCTGTATGAAGGTACAGCAGAGATCAGTCATCTGATCTCCACCTTCCAGCAGGAAGAGAGCAGTGTCCTATGTGCAGTAACGCTATGGGAAGGGCTGGATATACCGGGACCTTCGTTGTCCCGTGTTATTATCTGGTCACTGCCGTTTCCACCAAATGATCCGGTCTTTGCGGCACGTCGCCGCGAGTCGAATGATCCATTTCATGAAGTGGATATGCCGTACATGCTGCTTCGTCTGCGTCAGGGCATCGGTCGCCTGATCCGTTCCAGCGGTGATAGCGGTCATGTGTCAATCTTCGGGCATGAGCTGCTGCGTGATGATGTGCGCCAAGCGGTTCAACAGTTGTTACCATAAAAAAAAGCAACCATCCGGTCTTTCGTATCGAAAGAATCGGATGGTTGCTTTTTTTGCTTTATTATGACAGTGGCGCTGATCCGTTGTTAATGATATCTATAATCTGTCGTGTTGCCTGTTTGGCTTCAGGAATCGGTTGAAGGGGAAATACATGACTCATTTTAGGATATTCAAAATAGTTTAGAGGTACCTGCGCTGCTTCTGCCAATTGCTTGAACCTGCGGGCATCTGGTAAAAACACTTCATGTGTACCAATAAAAAGAGAAATGTCTGTTAATCCTTCCAGCTTCCCATTGATTGGGCTAAGTAAATAAAATTCCCGATCCGTATCGCCAGCATACGTTTTCCCTATCTCAATCAGTCCGTACAGGCTGAGCATAGGGTCCTCAGGCTCTAGTGCAAGAGCATCGGGATTTTGTAATGTAATATCCAGCCAGGGGGAAAGCAAAATAAGATGTTTAGGCTGAGGGATATGTTCTTCTAGCAGCAATTCAGCAAGTGCTAAGGCAAAACCGCCTCCAGCAGAATCGCCCATAAGGATCGTTCGCTCCGAACCTGCTGTTTGTATGATCTCTTTGTAAATGGGCATTACCTTTGCAAAGGATTCCGTATACTGATGGTTAGGCGCTTTGGGATAAATGGGTACAAAGATTGTGGATTTTGTTTGGTCAGCAATGGAAGCCAAAAAGCTCCAGTGTTGTGGTTTCGGTTGACTGATATAAGCTCCACCATGTAAGTACAAAATATGATGATGGGCTGCTGGATGATTCTCATTGAAAATATAGCAATCCATTCCATCGTATTGTTTTTTGCTAATATTGTACTTCGTACGGAGTGTCTCTGGTAATACATATGGCTGTGTGTGCTCGATACGCTTTTGCTCCATGAACTTGTGAAGTCGCTTTTCATCGGAAAAATTCCTTTTATTGCTTAATGTTTTGAGCATCATTTCTACAAGTACGCTTTGTACACTTCGCATGTTATAGTCCTCCCGTGATATGTGGTCCATTGCTACCATTTGCTAGATGTGTACGTGCTCTAGGTGTTTATGGAATCGCGCTCTCGAATTTGGTCTATCTTGTTATATTGTAGTATAGTGAACGTATAACATCACCTTCATTTTCATTCCCTTTGTACCCATCGGGGCTACGTAAAAGGAAGAAACCTACTCATAAATTAACCCATATATTCATAAATGCTTGCCTACTTGGTATTGGTCCACGTATATGAATCGTTTGACGATTCGTATGGACGCATAATATGACCGTAGAACATCATGTTGTCATTCGATAGATTGGCATGAATGTGGTAGGGGTAAATGGTTGATGAGACTATTTCAAGGAGGGATCACCATCATGGCAATATCACTCAAAAAACTAAAAGATCAGGTAATCGTTATCACCGGTGCATCAAGTGGAATAGGTCTGGTTACGGCTAGAATGGCAGCAGCCAAAGGTGCAAAAGTGGTTGTTGCTGCACGCAACGAGGAAGCAATCATTCAGCTGGCGGCAGAGCTGCGCGGTAAAGGCTATCCAGCAACGTGGGTGACTGCGGATGTGGGTAAGGAAGAGGATGTACAACGTATTGCCGATACAGCGATCCGTACCTTCGGACGGTTTGATACATGGATTAATAATGCGGGCGTATCGATCTTCGGTAAAGCAACCGAAGTTAGCATTGACGATATGAAGCGTATGTTTGATACCGTATATTGGGGCGTTGTATACGGATCACGTGTCGCAGTACAGCATTTTGCGGAGCGCGGTGTACCGGGTGCATTGATCAATGTAGGCAGTATTTTTGGCGATCGGGGTGTAGTGCTGCAATCAACTTACTCTTCGGCAAAATTCGCCGTACATGGCTGGACAGAAAATCTGCGTATGGAATTGGAAAAGGAAAAGGCTCCAGTATCCGTTACGCTCATTCATCCGGGGCGAATCGATACACCGTATAACGAACATGCGCATAGCTATCTGGACAAGCAGCCGGCTCACCGTGGTATGATTTATCCGCCACAGGCAGTAGCACGTGCCATCCTGTATGCTGCCGAGCATCCAAAACGTGATATGTTTGTCGGTTCGCAAGCACGTGTAGGCGCATCGTTTGGCAATGCGCTGCCACGTCTAACAGATATTATTTTTGAAGCGTTTATGTTCCGCGGTCAGCAATCCAAGTCGCGTCCGTCCAATCCGAAGGAAACGAGTGCTCTATACAAGCCGGGCTACGGGCTGCATGAACGAGGTACGCATGAAGGGCATATTCGTAAGGGCAGTCTCTATGTGGAAGCCAATCGTCATCCGATCATTACTACGCTGGCACTCGCTGGTTTGGCAACGATTGCTTTTGCAATAGCGAAGAATAAGTGCGACAACTCTAGCACCACTGACGTACGTCTGCCACTCGAAACGATTGATCATGATGCGCCGCAATAAATTAAGCATCGTATGCCTGCTATACATGAATCTATATTCATCGAGATGAAATTATACAAAAGAGCCGGAGGGAATCCACCTCCGGTTTTTTGCTGTACTGCTAATTATGTGATGGAGTTTCCTTGGACAAAGGAGAACTCTACGTATATGGCTAGATGGTTTCTCTAGAACTATGCTTTGTCCGAAACCGCGAAGGCGTCATCCCGCAATGCTGCTTGAATATTCGATAAAAATACTTCATATCCTGAATGCCTACCTCCGCAGCGACGGTCTGCACACTCCAATCCGTTTCGAGCAGTAGCTCACAGCTATGCAGCATCCGTACATGTTGCAATACTTGGACAAATGTCTGCCCGGTTGCTTGTTTGATCAGTCGCTGCAAATGGCGTGGACTGACACCGATCCAGCTGCACAGTGCATCCAGTCGCAGTGGATCGCGATAATGGGTCTCAATATAGCTGATCGCAAACTCAGCTGGATGATCCACCTTTGTCTGTGCTGTAGGGTAGCTGAATTGATGCTGAATATATAAAGTATGCAGCAGATCAAGCAGCAAAATATACTGCTTATGCCGATAGCCAAGCGGCATATTCTGCTGATTCGCCTGCATACTATACATAATGCGGGCAAATTCGTGCTGTTGTTCCCGATAACCGAGCCAAGAATTACGTTGTCGGAAAAAGGCTGCCATCTGCTCAAATTCCGTATCCCACGACGGTTGATCCTCCTGACATTGCGGCTCCAACACCTCCGGTAGCAACAGGCAGTTCAGCATTTGCAGCGGGCGTACATTCACATCCTGATCTTGCTTTTGCAGCATATGCGGTATGCCCGGTGGAATGAAAAATAAATCTCCTTCCGATACCTGCAATGATTGCCGCTCAATAAACAAAATCCCTTGCCCCTCGGAAATATACATCACTTCATAAAAATGATGTGCATGCTGCTGATACGAATGATCCACATCAATTTTAATAAAAGACAGTGGATGATTAGGCTCAAATGGATGTCGTGTATACGGTACTCTATGTCGATTCATGATAGATCTCTCCTACGTATGCTTGTTATGTATTCATGTCGTAATTGCCCATAGATACGTCGCCTTTAACTATATTTCAAATTTGTGTAGTTGGCTACAATGAGAAAGTAATCGATCGGGCATCGTTGATTCATTAGCGTGGCATATTACTTTTTCAAGGAGGCATATGATGACAACATCTACTCTTATCACTCATTTACCTAAGGAGAGCATACCGTATCTACTGCGACGTGGCGAAGGTGAACGCTATTTGTTCGGCAATCAGGTGGCAACGATTATTGCCAATGAACAAAGTACAGGTGGCACATTTGCAGCTGCAATCATCGGCGGCGCAAAAGGAGAGAGTTTCCCGCTGCACAGACACCAGCACACCTTTGAATCCATGTATGTATTGGAAGGAAAAGTACAGCTATTGCTGGATGGGCAAAGTCATTTGCTCCTGCCCGGTGATTATGCGCATATTGCACCGGGTACCGAGCATGCGTACCGGATGATCGGACATCGGAATCGCTTTATTTCCTATTCTGTTAGCGGAGATTCTACAGTGATTTATCCGATCATTGGTGAGCCATATCCACATATTGAATATCCCCCAGTCAGTCAGCATGCGTATGATGAGCAGCAGCTTCGTCAGGCAGAGGAGCAAGCAGACATCGTATTCCACAGAGTCGATGATTCCATTGCCATCCATCGCGAGTTTCCCGCCTATTCACTGGTGGATCATGATCATGTGCCTCGTGAAGTGACCAGTTATGTACTGGAGAGCGGGGAAGGGATTCGGCTCTTGACTGGCGATCAGCTACACCGTCTGCTGGCTACGCAGCAAACGACTGGCGGCGAATACATCGTCGTTGCCAGCGATGGACCGAAAGGCGATGAGATTGTCTCCCATTACCACGAGCATCACACCGAGACCTTCTTCTGTACTCGTGGCAATATGACGATGTGGGCAAATGATCAAGAGGTACAACTGTTTCCCGGCGACTTTTTGCATGTACCTGCCGGAACGGTACATTCCTACCGATTAAACGATCATTTTACACAAGTGGTCGGGTTGCTAGTTAGCGGCTTGTTTGAACCATTTTTCCGTCTACTGGGCGATGAGTATGAGTATCATATGTTTCCGAATGAAGCTGGACCAGTGCGTATGGATCGGGTGATGGCGAATATGGATACGCTTGATCTAAAAGTCGTTGCACCACCTAATTCTCATCAATCCAACTAAAGGAATAATTTCATGAAAATCATCTACATTCTCGCATTTGCTATGATTCTATCGGTTATGAACTCCACCATGTTTAATGTGGCGTTACCAGCACTGCGAACAGAATTTCAACTGACTAGCTCGCAGGTGAGCTGGGTCGTGACTGGCTATATTATCATCTATGCGATTGGTTCCGTCACCTACGGCAAGCTGGCTGACCGCTATAAGTTAAAAAATCTACTGACCTTCGGTCTGCTTGTGTTTGCCATAGGATCACTATTAGGATTTCTAGCGCAAAATTATGCCATGGTCGTTGCTGGGCGGGTGCTGCAATCAGCAGGGGCTTCAGTGATCCCCGCTTCCTCTATGGTGATTCCAATTCGATATGTCCAAGCAGAGCAGCGTGGACGAGCACTAGGCATTACGTCATCCGGCATGGCGCTTGGTACAGCATTAGGTCCAATTGTTGGTGGTCTAGTGACGAGCTTTGCCGATTGGCGGTATTTATTTGCGATCAGCTTGCTCTCGTTGGTAACAATCCCATGTTTTCGTAAATACTTGAATCGCGATCAGACCGAAGCGACACAGATGGATGCAGTAGGCGGAGTGCTGCTCGCATTAAGCGTTACGCTCTTATTGTTGGCAATTACGAATACAAGTATACTACTCGGCTTGCTGACCATTATGCTAGGGATTATCTTCGTCTGGCATAGTAGACGGAAACGAGGAGAAGCGCCTTTCATTGATCTCGCTATGTTTGCGAATCGGAATTATACGATCACGTTGGTGATTGCCTGTCTCATGCTAGTATTCAATCTGTGTGTGCCGTATCTGATTCCACAGCTACTTAGCAGTGTGAACGGGATGAGTTCCTTTCAGATTGGTTTGGTCATGTTCCCCGGTGCGTTAGTGGCGGCGATCTTTGGCATTATTGGTGGTCGGCTTGCGGATCGTCGGGGCAATGCCTTTTTGCTGGGGATTGCATTTACGTTACAGCTGGTGACGTATGGACTATTATCTCTGTTCACTGGAAGTTCGTATGTGGTGATTATGCTGCTACTTGTGCTGGGCAATACTGGGTTGACCTTTGCACAGGTAGGGATTGCGAATACGGTATCACGTACACTGATTGGTTCGCAGGTGGGCGTTGGTATGGGAATGTATATGATGCTGAGCTTTATTTGCGGAGCGGTCGGTACAACGGTGCTTGGCTTGCTGCTGGATCATGGATATAGCGGCTGGGCGCCAAACGCTGTGTTAAGAATGCCGCAGGGGAGTGTGTTTAGCGTAATATTCCTTGTGTTTGCCGTTTGGATCGGTGTGGTCTTTGCTGGTGGATTCTCGTTATTGCGGCGAGGAGAGAGTGATCGGGAGAATGAACAAAAGGTAGACATAACGGAGCGTTAGAAGTAACGTGCAAGCAATGCAGGATCAAGCAAGCAGGAAGCAATAAAGAATCAAGTCAAAAGTAAGCATCCATCGAGAGTAAGTATCAATCGAGAAGTCATGGAGAAATAAGAACTAAAGGCTAATGATACCTGTTACGAGTGACTGGTAATCATCTATGCAATAAGATTATAGATAGTAACGATAAGCGCCCCTTCATTGGACATTGACATTCCTTTTGGATAAACTAATGAACGATGAGGGGGATTTGCTGAAAGCTGAAATGGGCATACGCTCTTCATCCGATATACATAGCTAGAACACAAAGCATAGAAATAATAGAATGAACAGAGAAGGGCTGGTACATAGGATGTATAGAAAAATAGCTGGTGCAATATTGTGTTTGAGTGGTGTATTGCTATATGCTACGTATTTCATTTGTGGTGCATTAGCGGGAGCTGGTAAATTATATGTTTTTTACGATAGCTCGATTCAACATTTGACCACGTTGGGAATTGTGCTATTCATTGTCGGATTGCTGTATATAATATGGGACGAAGTGCTGGATTACCAAAAAAACAGGAAAGCCTAAGGCTCTCCTGTTTTTTTGATGTGTTCATCGCTTTGATTTATTGTTTCACCAACTCAAATGTTTCCCAAGCCCCATCCACACTGCTACGGCTGGCGATCAATGATCCACTGCCGCCGTTCTCGGCAGTGACATACAGATTATTCGCCAGCGACTTCAGCGTGCGCTTGCCATCTGCGGTCGTACCCAGTTCAAATGTCTCCCAAGTACCGATTGCCGTTTTGTTGGCAATTAGCGGGCTGGTCCCTGTATTGTCGGCAGTCACATATTTGCCGTTGATTAGCGAGCGCAGAGCGATGCGGTTGTTGCCTAGATCAATCTGCTCAAAGCGTTCCCATGTGCTCACCGTATCCGAGCGAGCAATCAACGCACCGTTGCCATAATTTTCAGCGGAGACATATTTATTATTCGCGCCTGCTTTCAGTGCTACAATATTGTAGCCATTTTGACGCTGGAACACATGCACGTAATCGATCTGATATTTTTGTGGGAAGGTGGTGCTAGCATCTGGGTTGCCCGGCCAGTTACCACCGACTGCTAGATTCAGCAGCAGGAAGAATGGCTTGTCAAAAGCCCATGTATTGTCGCCTGCATCTACAGGTGTACGGGTATGATACAGATTACCATCAACATACCAGCGAATGGCTGCGGGTTCCCATTCCACAGTATATGTATGGAAGGCATTACTGAATCGTTCGCCGATAGTATAGCCAGCGGACAAGCCGTTGGAGCCAGAATAACCCGGTCCATGAATCGTACCATAGACGGTATTCGGTGCGACGGGACCTACATATTCCATGATGTCGATCTCGCCGCTGCCCGGCCATGGATTGCTGCCAATATCGCTGCCTAACATCCATGCGGCAGGCCAGATACCTTTTCCGTATGGAACCTTGGCTCGAATCTCGATTTTGCCGTATTTGACATTGAATTTGTTAGCAGTGGTCAGGCGGGCAGATGTGTAGGCAGAGCCTTGCATATTTTCCTTGTTTGCCTGAAGAACCAGACTCCCATTTTCCATATACGCATTTTTGGTGCTGTTCGTGTAATACTGCAACTCATTGTTGCCCCAGCCGTTATTGTTGCCGATTTCCTGATTCCATTTGGAAGTATCGACCCCAGTGCCGTTGGCTCCGTTAAAATCGTCTGCCCAGATTTGCACCCACGGACTGGAGGAGGAGGCAGATGCCGTAGAGGAACTTGCACTCCATGGAACAATTAGTGCTGCCGAGCAGATAAATGAGAGTAGAGCCAAGCCTGTCTTTTTGCCATTCATTCGTAAATACACTCCTTTTCAACATGAGGGTGGCGAAGCAGATTGTGATCCAGCAAACACACATACGATAAAGATGAATAAATCACTTTAATCATGGAGATATAAGGAATTTATTCCAGTTCAGTGTAATATAAAAACGCTTACAAAAGTACTTGTTTACGCAAATTTCCGTAATATGATATCCGGTTGGAATGATCGGGCTAAAGCGTTAATCAAAAGATTTATTGAGGATAGATCTATAGAAGATAAACGCAAATGAAGCTTATTTGTATTAAAACAGACGTAAACAGAAAAATTATTTTTATTTATGTTTGAATAAGTTTGTTTTATATTGACTGTGTGAAATGAAAAGCGTATGCTGGACATATACAAAAGCGGCATACAATCTTGCCGAGCAAGAGCAGCTTTATACGGTTACTTCATTTGATTTTATATCTTCAATTTATCTAATCAACTCTATCTATATCCCATTTTTCCCAAGCCCCTTATACCGACTAGCCACTTATTGTGAAAAAAATTACATTCAGGAGTGATAATCATGAGTACATTATCGGTCAATGAATACGTAGCACAGCCTCAGCCATTGGATATTCCGTTTGTTCATGAGATGGCAACTATTACGCAGTGCATGTGGAAATCGGGTTGGGATGAACGAAATGGGGGCAATGTTAGCTGCATTCTCGATGAGCAGGAGGTAGCCCAGTATATCGATATTCACAAGGTAAAACGTGTATTACAACCAGCGTTTCCGATACATGAGCTGGCTGGGCGCTATTTCATCGTAACTGGCTCCGGTAAATACTTTAAAAATGTACTGGATAATCCCGCGGGCAACCTGGGTGTACTGCGTGTATCGGCAGATGGAGCGCAATTGGAGGTCTTGTGGGGATTGGACAATGGAGCCGTACCGACGAGTGAGTTGCCCGCGCATTTTATGAGTCATATCGAACGGTTGCGGGTTGATCCGCAGCACCGCGTCGTGATTCACAACCATGCTACCCATACATTGGCGATGACCTTTGTCCATGATCTGGACGAAAATGCCTTTACCCGCACACTTTGGGAGATGTGTACGGAATGTATCGTCGTATTTCCAGACGGGATCGGCATGCTTCCATGGATGGTGCCTGGATCGAGTCAGATTGGTCGTGCCACTGCTGACAAAATGAAAGAGCATCGCGCCGTCATCTGGCCACAGCATGGCATTTTTGGCACTGGTAGCTGTATAGATGAAGCGTTTGGTTTGATTGAAACGATTGAAAAGGCAGCTCAAATTTATATGTTGATTGCCCATCTGCCAATCCGCCAGAAAATCACGACAAGCGAGTTGAGTGATCTGGCACAGGCATTTGGTGTAACGCCGCGAGCTGGTATTTTGAACGGATAAAAGAAGACAGTCGCAAATATAGCCCTATCTCTATCTGCGAATGGAAGATAGTGAGGATTCATGCCGAAATTGGTGAATAAAAGAGACGGATGCGGTATTGGTATTTCTGTATTTGCTATTAAATCAGCAAAAGAGTCCCGACTATGGGACTCTTTTTGGTTGATCCTATATCTGCATCTGAATCTACATCTGCGTCTATAGCTATATTGTTATCTCGATTTCTATTTCTTTTCATCCTGAGCTGCCCTAAGTAGATTGGACTAACAGAAAGTTCCCACAATCCCTGTCCTCATTTTTGATTATAGTGGCAATGTCACAATGAAACAGCTTCCTTCCCCGGGTGTACTGCGTACCTGAATCGTTCCATGATGCGCCTCCACAATCCAACGGGCAATCGACAGACCTAGACCATATCCTTCCGTTTGGCGATTGCGCGCCGGATCGACTCGGTAAAATCGGTCAAAGATCAGTGCTTGATCCTCCTGCGATATACCGATGCCAGTATCCTGCACGGATATAATGGCTTTATCGTGCTTTTCACCGCTGCGCTGCAAAGACAGCGCGACTTTTCCGCCTTCTGGTGTATATTTGATCGCATTATCCAGCAAAATAATCAGCAACTGATGGACACGCTCGGCATCGCAGCGACAAACGACAGCTTCATCGTTATGATAATCCAGCTGAATGTTTCGTGCTTTGGCGAGCGGCTCAACCGATGATAATGCCTGCTGTGCCTGAATATTCAGATCATGACTGATCCTATGCAGCTGAATATGACCCGAATCGGAACGTGCTAGCATCAGCAGACTACTGGACAGTTGGGTCATGCGCTGGACCTCATGCTTCATATTTTGCACTACTCGGTTGATGAACGGGTTGCTGGTCACTTCTTCTTCCATCTGTATTGTCTCGATAGAAGAGAGCAGCACACTGAGCGGGGTACGCAGCTCATGTGAAGCATCAGCGGTAAATGCACGCTGTCGCTCATAGGAAGCAGCGATTGGAATCATCGCCCGTTTTGCCATCCGGCTACTAAAATAAACCGCCAACGTACAGAACAAGAACACCGTGATCCCGATACCAAGCAGTAAGCTGTAAAATTGCCGATATGACTCGGTCACATCCTGTCCTACATAAAGTATGCCAATCATTTGACCGTTGACTATGACGGGATCGGCAGTTACCAGCATTTGTATAGGTTCGTCGTTATCATCGTTGTGCTTGTGTATATCACGATTGTTGAGATCGGGATCATTTTGCTTTTCAGTGGATCCAATCTTCTTGCCTGTGAGTAGAATATGTTGATTGCGTTGAGTCGGTAAGGGAACTTGGTTTGCTTGGGCATGCTGTACTAAAGCATTCAGCGTAGTAGAAAAGTCAGAGCTTCCCATCAACGTACTTCCATCTGTACCGACGAATAGATTGCCATTTAAATACATATCATTGACGAGATAGTATTCCATATCCTCTTGTAAGCTATCATCCGAGTCGGCGGAACGATATGCAGTAAAGGTGCGAATTTTTTGCTCTATCGTTTCGCGCAGGGACACCTGCTGCCCATGAATCAGCAAATCATACAGCAAGCCGTACAGAATCATGACAAACAGCAGCAGAAAAGAAATCAGCACGAGGCTGTATTTGCGTGTCAGCTGACCACGTGTCTGTTTGAAAATATCGGACGATCTGTGAGTAAGCTGATCCGCTCGTCTATTTTTCCATTTTGTAACCAAGCCCTCGCGCACTCTGGATCAGCTCCTTGTTGTCTAATTCGGCAAGCTTGCGACGTAGTAGCTTGACCGTAGCATCAATCGTCTTAGGCTCAACGTCTGCATCAAGCCCCCAGATGCGATCCAGAATCACGTCTCGCTTTAGAACGAATCCGCGATTTTGTGCTAATAAATCAAATAATTGAAATTCGCGCGGCGTCAGCTGTACGGAACGCGAGCCAAGCGAGATGGTCTGACAGGTGCGGTTTAGCCATAGATTGCCGATACGGATTTCCTCTGCCTGCATAGGCGCATAATTGCGGCGGGACAGTGCGCGTAATCGTGCCAGCAACTCACCGATTTCAAACGGCTTTACGAGATAATCGTCTGCTCCTGCATCCAATCCGTCGATTCGATCTTGCAGCGCATCACGCGCGGTCAGCATGAGAATCGCGCGCTCATAACCTTCGTGGCGGAGTCGTTTGCATACATCTGCTCCGTCACCACCGGGCATCATTCGATCTAATATGAGAACGTCATATGATTCGCAGACGGCTTGCTCGTACGCATCTTCGCCGGTTGTTACCCAATGTACAGCATGACCAGCCTTTTTTTGCAGCATGTGTACAATCAGTTCACCTAGCCGAATATCATCCTCAGCCAAAAGAATATTCATCCTTCTATGTTCCCCCGTTCATGTCGTCCTCAAGATCAAGTAGAGGATGATTCATGTTGTCTTTATTTTTTCAGCATATCACGGCTCAATGAAAATTCAATGAAATGGTAATGAGGGAGTCTGTGAGAACATAGCGATTCTTTCACCGTAATTTCACCATCCTATCCTACACTTGGATTCAGAACGATCGACCAATGATTCTCGTATCGGTATATCTGATACAGTCAAAAAATTATACAGTGAGGATGATATCCATGAACAATCAAACGCGAATCAAATGGATGACCGGCTTGTCTGGAGCATTGCTGTTTACAGGCTTTATCGGTTGGATTCAGCATAATGAGCAGGCAGAGGCATCGACAACCGACCATTCGTTGGCTGGCAATGTATCGGCACTTCCTCAAAATGATGAACAATCTGCATCAACACTAGATGTATTACAGCAACAGTGGAGCGAAGAGTCGGGAACACTATCGAGTCCGAGCGATGTCACCGCATCATCGCTTGAGACTGCTGCCACTCCGCTTCAAGCTGAACATCTATCCGCAGTCTCTCACAAAGCCCACAAGACAAAGAAAAGTGACCGTTCCGCTTCCAGTAAAACTGCTAAGACCACTACGCATACACGCACACATGCTTCGTGATGTCATACGGAAGACATTCCATTCATGATCCTTTGAGCTGCTGCATGAACATCAACGTATCACAGCAAGAGGAGGGAGCACGTTGTATAGCTTTCAAGCTATGAGTACTCTATTTTACATTGCAGGTTTAGAGGAGCAGGATATTCAGCGTGCCGAATCGTGGTTTGCTTTTGTTGAGCGACATTTGAGTCGGTTTGATCCTCAAAGTGAGCTGTCACAGCTCAATCGTCAGCAGGGGTATCCATTTTATGCCTCAGCCTTACTATATGAAGCGATGAGTCAGGCTATACAGTACCAGCAGCGCACGGATCATTTGTTTGATCCTTTTATGGGACAAATATTGACCCGCATTGGTTATCCCAATCAGAATTCGCTTTCGACCGCTACAATGCCTATAGTATCTCTACAGGCGAATGAATTCAGTAACGCTGCTCATGCAATTACACAGACAATGAATGGACATCAGTGGGGAGATTTTTCGTACATGCAGTCCCATGGTCGAATATGCACGCTAGACCCAATATTGCGAACGGTTCATGTTCATGCGGATGTCTCGGTCGACCTAGGTGGCATTGCCAAAGGATGGAGTGCAGAGCAATATGCGCTGATGATGCGTCAGCAGGGGGTGGCAAGTGGCATGGTAAATGCGGGTGGCGATCTGATCATATGGGGAAGTAATCTGCAAGATTATGTAGTGGATGTTGCCGATCCGTGGTCAAGCGGACAGCATATTGCTTCCCTACACATGCACAAGGATGCCGGAGTAGCAACAAGCAGCACGATCAAACGCAGCTGGCAAAATGGAGCTGGACACCATCATCATTTGCTTGATCCTCGTACCGGAATGCCTGCGCAATCGGATTGGGTACAGCTCACCGTCATCAGCGATTCGCTGACCGATGCCGAAGTGTATGCCAAATGTGTGCTTATTCTCGGTAAACAGCAAGGACCGGCGTGGCTGCGCCGACAATGCCCTGATGCCGCTATGATCGGTGTAACGCAGGACGGGCGCTGTCTAATCGACGGACCGCTAGATCGATATGTCACCTTGACGGGACAAGGAGAGTGGATGAATAATGAGTAATCTGTGGAGTGAGCTGGGCAATATGATCAACGTTTGGTACACAACGCGTGCTGCCGGTTTGACGGCATATCTGCTGCTGTTTGTTGCGGTAAGTGCGGGGATGCTGCAAGGCAGCAGCTTTTCCAAAGGCAAGCGTAAGCTGATCATTAGTCAAATTCATCAATGGTGTGGGTGGTTTGGGCTTTTGTTCGGAATGATTCACGGGCTTGTATTGGTATTTGACGATTATATCGGTTATTCCATCTGGCAACTGCTCATTCCGTTTGCTACGCCGCATGAGCGATGGTTGACTGGATTGGGTACGATATCCTTTTATATGCTACTGCTCATTATGATCAGCTCGGACTATATGAAGGCATTCGGCAAAAAGGTGTGGAGAACGATTCACTTTTTGGCGTTGCCCACTTATGCTATGGCTTTGCTGCATGGGACATTGCTCGGTACAGATACCAAGTCTGCTCCCATCTGGTGGATGTATATGATAACAGCATCGATAACAGGTGTGTTGTTGCTGGCACGAATCTTTTGGTTTAAGCGTAAGTCCAAGTCACCGCGCCCTTCCTCATCCGGCTCAGCGACAGCAATGTGATCGTACAAACTCGTGATCGTAGACGGATTTGCAGCATTTTTTTGAGTCAATGTTAAATTAGTATTAGAACCTGGTACTAGGACGTGCTATACTGTATGGAAGCTTTCGAACATTCTTTCCTAATTATATAGCACAAAGGGGTCATGACATTGAATCAACAAGATTGGATTGCACCGGAACGATACAATATCACTTCGGAAATGGAAAAACATAACCCTGCCAAGCTTGCACTAAAATGGCTGAATGAAGCCGGAGAGCAAGCCGAGATTACGTACGGTAATCTGCTAGAGCAAGCCAACCAGCTTGCCAACGGTATGCAGCAGCTTGGACTCAAGCGCGGCGACAAGGTGCTGGTCATGGTACCAAGACAGATTATTGCCTATATTATTTACCTTGCCTGTCTGAAAAGCGGCATTGTTATTATTCCATCCTCAGAAATGCTGCGCGCTAAGGATCTTGCTTATCGTCTGCACCATTCACAAGCACGCGCAGTTATCGCTTGGTCCAATGTAACTGCCGAGGTAGACAAAATCGATGAGAACCTGCCAGAATGGGCATGGAAAATCTCTGTTGCTGCCGACGATAGCGTATTACCAGCAAACTGGTTGGATCTGCGCGGCTTGATGAACGACCAATCGGATCAATTCGCCGCAGTCGATACGCATCGCGACGATATGGCGATCCTCGCCTATACATCCGGTACGACCGGTAATCCCAAAGGCGTTGTACACAGTCATGGCTGGGGATATGCTCACCTACGCATTACTCGCCCGTGGCTCGATATTCGTGAAGACGATACCGTTTGGGCAACCGCTGCACCAGGCTGGCAAAAATGGATTTGGAGCCCGTTCCTGTCCGTGCTTGGCTGGGGAGCGACTGGATTGGTCTACAATGGACCATTTCAACCGCACAAATACTTGCAGCTGCTGCAAGAGCATCGCGTGAACGTGCTTTGCTGTACACCAACCGAATATCGCTTAATGGCGAAAACAGAAGGTCTGGGCGATTACGATCTGTCAGCGCTGCGTAGTGCCGTGTCTGCTGGGGAACCGCTCAATGAAGAAGTCATTCATACCTTCCGTCGTCATTTTGATATTACAATCCGCGATGGCTATGGTCAGACGGAAAGCACACTGCTGATCGGTAATCTGACTGGTGCACCGGTTCGTCTTGGCGCTATGGGGCAATCCATCTCACCAGGGCTGGTTGAGATTATTGATGAACATGGTCAGCCAGTACCAGTTGGTGAAGTTGGAGATATTGCCGTACGTAATGACATGCCTGCACTGTTCCAAACGTATTATCTTGATCCACAGCGCAAGCAGCAAAGTGTGAATGGCGAATACTTTGTTACTGGCGACCGTGCACGCCGCGATGAAGAGGGCTACTTCTGGTTTGAAGGTCGTGGTGACGATATTATTATCAGCTCTGGCTATACGATTGGACCGTTTGAAGTAGAAGAGGCGCTGATGAAGCATCAGGCGGTGAAGGAATGTGCCGCAGTTGCCAGCCCGGACGAGATTCGCGGACATATTGTCAAAGCATTCATCGTACTGCGTGACGGAGTGGAAGGTTCGCCAGAGCTAGTACGTGAACTGCAAAACCATGTCAAAGAATGGACAGCTCCTTACAAATATCCGCGTAAAATCGAATTTGTCAGCGATTTGCCTAAAACCAGCTCTGGTAAAATTCGTCGTATTGAGCTGCGCGATCAGGAGCATAACAAGCAATAATGAGTTCAACCTATCACTAAAAAGACAGCAGATTGATTAAGCCGATACACGAGAGAAATAATAATTCTCCATTTACAGTCTGTGCAGATCGATATGTTTTTCAGTTAAAAGGAATTATATCATTTGCATGCGCAGCATCTGTTTTGTCCAAACACTTCTATAACAATAGCGTGGTATCACGGTTTCTTTCCGTGAACCACGCTTTTTTTGTGCTAAAATCCAGCCTTATTACACAAAATGAAACAAATATCGACAATAATATACTAATTAAGCCTATTAGATATAACTTTTTGTACGTCTCGTTTCGATAATGTAGAATAGGACGCTTTTTGACTTCAGCTGGAGGGCGACAGTATGTACACATTTGTGACTGTATTTTTTCTTTCGTTTGTTCCGTTTGTGATTCTTGGTCTGCTGGCGCTCAAGATTTTGTGGCGACATCCCGATCATCCGCTGCATCGTCTGACGATGATGCTGATTGGTACGCTTGCATTGATTTTTTTGAGCGATTTTTTGACGCAGGTGCTCAATCATGAGATTGCCAGACAAATTACCATTCGAGGAACTTACATTTTCAGCTTTTGCGCGATGGCATTGCTGATTTATTTTTTTACAAAATTAAGTCGTATCACCTTACCTGGTATTGTGCTGCATACAGCAGCGATCATTCCGCTATGTGGCATTATTCTGATGGAGTGGATGCCATCTGTATTCGGTATTACAGTAGCCCAAGGACGCTATTGGCGAGTCGAAGTACAGAGTATCGGTTTTCAGTATTTGGTCATCGTTACGTCCTGTTACACGATGGCTTATTTGCTGCTCATTATGTTTTTTGGATATCGCAAGTTAAGAAGTAAGAGAATTTACCAGCATGAACAGCGTATGATGCTAACTATTATTCGTGGTAGCGCCTATGCCGTTGTATGGTTGCTGGGTAGCTTTATGATTGGAGCATGGCTACGTGACAACCCGTATTTCCCGATTGACAGCTTGCCTACATATGCCGGTTTAATTCTGGCTTACACATTGCAGCTGTCCATGAACAAGCATCAATTTTTGGTCGGTGAAGTGCAGCGTTACAAGCTGCTATTTACGTTATCGACCCATGGGATTGCGCTGATTAATTCTCGTGGCATCGCGATTGAAATGAATCCTGCATTTCGCGCGATTATGGGCGTATCTGCCGACCGAAATGATATTAGTGTACTTCAGTTATATCCATTAGATCAGCGTGAGAGTATTATTCATATGCACAAAAAGGGCTATCGTGAACGCAAAATGCCGCAAGGCGTTCAATTGCCGATTATCAACTTTCTTGGCAAACAGCTAACGATTGAAGTGAATAGCGATTTTCTTGAGATTGAAGGCGAATTGTACTGCTATGCCATGATTCGCGATATTACGAAGGAACAAAAGGATCAGGAGCGTTTATTGGAGCTTGCCTATACGGATTCTCTGACTGGTTTAGCCAATCGTTATCAGTTCAGTCTGTACATTGAGCAGATATTGAAGCAGTGCCGAGCGGACGGTACGCATATCGCTGTTATGCAAATGGATGTGGATCATTTTAAATGGATCAATGATACGATGGGTCACTCTGCGGGTGATCAGCTGCTCGTTCATATCGCTGAACTGATCACCCGCCATATTCCAGATGGCAGTCAGGTCGCCCGTATGGGTGGGGATGAATTTGCACTGCTCTGTACGTTGACCTCAGATCAATTGCAGCAGGAAGCGACGGCAATTGCTACACGTATTTTGGAAGGCTTCCGTAGAGAAGTGAATTTGAAGGAGAAGTATTATGATGTGTCCTGTAGTATCGGGATTTACATTTCTGAGAATGATCAGGATACACCGGAGATGCTGCTGAGTCATGCAGATATTGCTATGTACAATGCTAAGAAGCTAGGACGTAACCAATATCAAGTGTTCAATGAACAACTCAAAAATTCTGCGGAACGACTGATGCAGCTACAACGCGGCTTAGAGGCTGCACTGAAATATGATGAATTTTCGCTAGTCTACCAGCCTCAGGTGGATATTCGCACAGATCGTACCGTTGGTGTGGAGGCGCTGTTGCGCTGGAATTCGGGAACCCTTGGCACCGTGTCACCGCAAGAATTCATTCCGATTGCTGAACAGAACGGATTGATTCGACCGATTGGCGAGTGGGTGATGAAGGAAGCAGCCCGTCAGGCAGCGCAGTGGGAGCAGGAAGGTATGGGGGAACTCAAAATGTCGGTCAATGTATCGGCAAGTCAGCTCAACGATCCGCATTTTATTATGAAGATGCGTCATGTGCTAGAGCATACTGCATTGCCACCGCACTTATTTTGTTTGGAGTTTACAGAAAGTGTCGCGATTCGGGAGAGTGAGCATATCCATGATATTTGTGCCAATGTAATTGCGATGGGTAGCTCACTGTCGGTGGACGATTTTGGGACAGGGTATTCCTCGCTGCGAACGGTAACGAGCATTCCTTTTCAATGTATCAAAATTGATCGCTCGCTGATCTTTGATATTGACCGAAACTCCCGCAGTGAAGCGGTTGTACGCTCTGTATTGGAGCTGGCGGAGCAGCTGAATATGGGCGTATTAGCTGAAGGCGTAGAGACGGTGCGGCAGGTGGAATTATTGAAGCGACTGGGTTGTCATTATGTGCAGGGCTATTATTATGCTCGCCCGATGAGTGCCGATGAACTGCGACAATGGCTCATTTCAAGCTGACAGTCGTTTCCAGTCAACTCCAATAGAACAAAACCCTAACAATTTGCGCCCAATCTTTCGATAATAAGTTAAGTGGTTTACCTTCTGTCTGGAGGAAAAAGCGTATGTACGTATTTATAATGTCTTTGCTTTTATCGTTTGTTCCGTTTATATTGCTAGGATTTCTGGCTATTGAAATATTGCTGCGTCATCCCGATCATCCGTTGCATCGATTAACGATGGCGCTGATTGTTTTGCTGGGCTTGATTTTTTTGAGCGACTTTTTGACTCAATCGCTTGATTTCTCCATTGCCAGCCAAATCAATCCTATGACTGCGTATGTATTGAGCTTTGCGGCATTAACGCTGTTAACGTACTTTTTTACACAGCTGAGCCGTCTAAAGGTAGCGAAAATACTAGTACACTTGATGGGAATCGTCCCATTGAGTGGTGTTGTGCTTATGATCGTGTATCCCGATTATTATCATGTACGCTTGGTGGAAGGGCAATATTGGCGTGTAGAGATACACAGTGCTGGTTTTGATATTATGTTTCTGGTCATTGCCTGTTACTCGCTGTTGTATCTGATGCTGATTACCGTATTCGGTTATCGCAAATTGAAGCGAAACCGTGCGTACAAGCGCGAACAGCAGATGATGCTGACGATGATTCGCGGCAGTCTGGTTGCGTCGGTCTGGCTGATTGTCGCCTTCTTGCTTGGCAATGTGCTACCGGAAAATCCTATCGTGCCGTTGAACAATCTGCCTTCGTATGCAGGGCTGATTCTTGCCTGCACACTGCGCGTAGCGATGAACAAGTATGAGTTTCTTGCAGCGGCAGAGCAGCGGTACAAATTGATCTTTTCCTTATCCAGTGGTGGTATTGCACTGGTAAATGCTTCTGGGATTGCGGTAGAAAGCAATCCGGCGTTTCGCGAGTTGGCTGGCGTGCCAGAGGGGCATGACGATATTGATGTGTTTGCTCTGTTTAGCGAGGATAGCAAGTCGCGGTATATGTATTTGTTTGAGCAGGGCTTTTTGAATCGATCCCTACCGCAGAATATGCAGATTCAGATCGTGAATCGCAAAGGCGTTCAGTATACGGTTGAGATCAACAGCGACTTTTTGGAGATGGATGGCGAGATGCACTGCTATTTGCTGATCCGTGACATTACGCAGCAGCAGAAGGACGAGGCGCGCTTGCTTGAGCTTGCCTACACCGATTCATTGACTGGGCTTGCGAATCGGTATCAGTTCCATTTGCGGCTGGAAGAAGCGCTGGAGAGATCGCGTGTGTACAATCATCGTGTCGTGGTGATGCAGATGGATCTGGATCATTTTAAATGGATTAACGATACAATGGGGCATTCCGCTGGCGATCTGTTGCTGATCAATGTGGCGCGTTTGATTCGTCAACATGCACCGGAACATAGCGTTGTAGCACGGATGGGTGGCGATGAATTTTCACTGCTTGCCGAGATTCCAGCGGGGCAGGATGAATATGCACCAGCCGAGATCGCAAGCCATATTTTACGCGGATTCGCCAAGCAGATTGCGCTGCGGGAAAAGTATTATCATGTATCCTGTAGTATTGGCGTTTGTACGGCACCACTTGATGGCGGTGATCCCGAAACATTGCTGCGCAATGCAGATACAGCGATGTATGCTGCCAAACGGATGGGGCGCAACCAGTATCAACTGTTTAACGAAACGCTGAAAAGCTCTGCCGAGCATCATCTCATGATGCAGCAGGGCTTGGAGACGGCGCTGGAAAATAAAGAATTCACACTCGTGTATCAGCCGCAGGTGGATAGCGAGACGGGCACAATGATCGGCGCTGAAGCGCTGCTCCGCTGGCATTCTGCTGAGCTGGGCTTTGTGTCGCCGCAGGACTTTATTCCGATTGCAGAGCAGAGCGGGATGATCCGCCAGATCGGCGAATGGGTGATGAAAGAAGCGGCAGAGCAAGCGGTACGCTGGATGCACGGTGGTTATTTTACCGATATGCAGATGTCAGTTAACGTCTCTGCCAGCCAGCTGACCGATCCGTATTTTGCCCATAAAGTGGAGATGGTACTCAAGCAAACGGGACTGCCTGCACATATGCTGTGTTTGGAGTTTACCGAGAGTGCTGCCATTCGTGAGGATGAGCAGATTATGGCGCTCTGTAATGAGATCGTCAAAATGGGCGTAACGCTGGCTGTGGACGACTTCGGTACTGGATATTCTTCTATGCGTACGGTCACAAGCTTCCCATTCCACTTTATCAAAATTGATCGCTCGCTCGTATACGATATTGATCGCAATCCGCGCAACGAAGCAGTCGTACGCTCGATTCTAGAACTGGCGGAGCAATTGGGCATGAATGTGCTTGCCGAGGGCGTAGAGACGCAGCAGCATGTGCATCAGCTGTTACAACTCGGCTGTCATTATATCCAAGGATATTATTATGGTCGTCCGATGAAGACGTCAGACTTCGAGCAATGGGTGGATCATGAGTTGCCAGAATTGAAGCGTTTGGAAATAGTGGACGATGTTCGCAGCATCAGATAATAAGCGTCTAAGATGGAGCTTATCTTGTGCTGATGATTATAATGCCGAATCGTACTTCCATCTGGACACCAAATGAATGCTGCATCCAATCGTATAAAATGCCAAAAAAGACTGCCGAGCTATGTTGGGCAGTCTTTTTTGATATATCATTTGCAGGAGTTATGGGTAGTGCTTGCGTATAAGACTGATCCGACATTCCAACATGAATTCTATTACTCATCTATGAGCATCCATTCTTTTTCAAGCAAAGACTCTTGGATTGGGAGGGTCATCTGTGCTACGATAACTCCGTGTAAAGGTGGACAAACCCGCCCCGGACGTATAGCGGCGGGCCACAGTCATACAGTCAAAGGGGGAACGGCATGACACTGCAACAGCTCCGCTATGCGATTGAGATTGCAAACTGCGGCTCGATGAACGAGGCCGCCAAGCGGTTATTTATTTCCCAGCCGAGCCTATCCAATGCGATCAAGGAACTGGAAAATGAGCTGGGCATTTCGATCTTCGACCGGACGAACCGGGGGATCAGCATTTCGGTGGAGGGGATGGAGTTTCTAGGATATGCGCGCCAGATTATTGAGCAAGCGGAACTGATCGAGAACCGCTATCATGGCAGCAAACGTAACCTGACTCACTTCTCCGTATCGACTCAACATTATGCGTTTGTCGCAGACGCATTTGTAAAATTGATGGATCAAAGCGATATTAGCGAGTATAATCTGCATCTACGTGAAACCCAAACGTACAACATCATCGAAGATGTCAAAACATTGCGTAGCGACATCGGTATCTTGTATATTAACGAGCGTAACTTCAAAGTGATGAACAAGCTGTTCAGCGATGGTAATCTGATGTTTACGCCGCTGTTTAATACCAGTCCGCATATTTTCATTCGTGCTGGTCATCCGCTGGCGCAAAAGGAGTATGTTACGACGCAGGATGTAAGCGCCTATCCGTATATTACATTTGATCAGGGTGCGAACAACTCGCTGCACTTTTCGGAAGAGATGGTTAGCTTTTCCACCGTGGGCAAAAGCATCAAGGTGAATGACCGAGCAACCCTTGCGAATCTGTTGGCAGGAACGGATGGGTATACGATTGGGACTGGCATTCTCGTGTCCCAGTTTAACTATGAGCAGCTGATGTCAGTACCCTTGCAGACGAATGAGGACTTTACGGTCGGCTGGATTGCACATAAGGATCGCAAGCCAAGCGAGATTGCTTCGCAGTATATCGATATTTTGAATGATCTGGTATCGAATAGTTATTTGAATATGAATCAATTTTTATTATAGGGGGAGCATATGCCAATTCCAATGACAGGTACGCGTCGAAACCATCCTCCATTCCGCTGTGATATTGTAGGCAGCTACCTGCGGCCGGAGCAGCTGCGGGAGGCACGGTTTCAGTTTGAAAGCGGTGAGATGACGGCGGATCAGCTGAAGGTGATTGAGGACGAAGAGATTGCCCTGCTGGTTGCCAAGCAAAAGGAAATGGGATTGCAAACGGTGACCGACGGGGAGTTTCGTCGCGGCTGGTGGCATCTGGACTTTTTTATCGGAGTACAGGGAACAGAGAAGATCGGACTGCCCACCGCAGGCATCGATAACCGCAACCGCGCAGAAAGCTTCCGTATCGTCGATCGGATTTCGTTTGGCGATCATCCGATGGTGGAGCATTTTCGCTATTTGCGAGATCTTGCCGGTGATCGAATGCCGAAAATGACGATTCCATCGCCGTCACTATTTCATTTTGTGGAAAGCTATAACGGCAATGACGTGTATAACGATCCTGAGGAGCTGAATCAGGATATTATTGCAGTCTATCGAGAAGCGATTCAGGCATTTTACGATGCGGGCTGTCGATACTTGCAGCTGGATGATACCACTTGGGGAACGCTATGCAGCAGTCGTCACCGGATGCTTATTCGCAATCGCGGTCAGGACCCGGATCAATTGGCGCGCGATTATGTGCGTCTGATCAACGAAAGTATTGCTGGTCGTCCAGACGATATGGTCATTGCACTGCATGTGTGCCGGGGCAATTTCCGTTCGACATGGTTTGCAGCTGGTGGATATGAGCCAGTGGCAGAGGAGCTATTTGCTAACGCGGAAGTGGATGTGTTTTTTCTGGAATATGACAATGAACGGTCGGGGGACTTCCAGCCACTTCGTTATGTGAAGGATCAGTATGTGGTGCTAGGGTTGGTCACTACCAAGCATGGCGGATTGGAAAATAAAGACGTGCTGAAAGAGCGCATCGCTGAGGCAACACAGTACATCGATCTGGACAAGTTGTGTTTAAGCACCCAATGTGGATTCGCTTCTACCGAGGAAGGAAATATGCTGACAGAGGAAGAACAATGGAATAAAATCCGTCTGGTACGCGAGACGGCGAATGAAATTTGGAATGGTAATCCGGTATGACACAATAAACACCACATTGTAGGTATGTAGGATAAAATGAAATTTCGTTTATCACTCTCTTATGCAGGACGATATCTGTTCTATTGCTGGAAATGGTCTAGACTCTCGATTGATTCGAGGGTCTTTTTCTCGTTTTATCATTGATCGAAAAGGGGAATTTTGCCGCTATAGCCTGAAGCTAAATCGCTATAGCTTTCATTTATAATAGGTCATAGCTTTTTGAACTTATGCTGCTGCGATACGTTCGTGATATAGTAACTGCAACGCAAATCAGGTGAACGAGGGGGCAATACCATGAGTATCGTATTCAATAATGAGCAGGCTGTACAGCGCAAAAGTGTTCCTTTCCGCAATGATATTGTAGGCAGTTTCTTGCGTCCAGCGAATTTGAAAGAAGCACGCACGCAATTTCAACATAACGAAATTACTGCTGAGCAACTTCGCAGCATCGAAGATGAAGAAATTACCAAGCTGGTGCAAAAGCAAAAGGAAGTTGGTCTGAAAGCCGTAACCGATGGCGAATTCCGTCGCTCATGGTGGCATCTCGATTTCTTCTGGGGATTTGACGGCGTTACGAAAAAAGTACTCGGTGAAGGCTATCTGTTTCACGGCGTAGAGACACGTGCTGAGACTGCCTACGCATCCGGTAAGATCAAATATGTCAATCACCCACATCTGGATGATTTTACATTCCTGAAAAGTGTAGCTGGCGACGATGTCGTTGCTCGTCAAACAATTCCTTCCCCAGCGCAGCTGTTCCTTGAATTGAACCGTAATGAGGAGAATCGTGCCGAACTGGCGAAAGTATATAGCGATAACAATGAATTGGTTGCCGACATTGCCACCGCGTATCGGAAGGCGATTCTGGCATTTTACGAAGCAGGCTGCCGCAACCTGCAATTGGATGATTGCACATGGGGCATGCTGTGCGATACGAAGTTTACCGAAGCGCAAGGGATTGATACAGCGGTTGTTGCTAAGCTGTATGCGCATCTGAACAATGAAGCGATCAAGGATCTGCCGGAGGATCTGACAATTACCATGCATGTCTGCCGTGGCAACTTCAAGTCTACATGGGCAGGTAGTGGCGGCTATGAGCCAATTGCTGAAGTGCTGTTCGGTACGGTCAATGTGGATGCGTTCTATCTGGAATTTGATACCGATCGTGCTGGAGATTTCTCGCCACTGCGTCATGTACCAGCCCATAAGCAGGTCGTTCTCGGTCTATTCAGCTCCAAAATCGGTGAGCTGGAAAACAAAGAAACCATTCTCAAACGTATCCAAGAAGCGACGGAATTCCTAGATATTAATCAGATTTGCCTTAGCCCGCAGTGCGGATTTGCTTCGACCGAGGAAGGTAATATTCTTACCGAGCAGCAGCAATGGGACAAGCTCCGATTTATCAAGGAAATTGCCGACGAGGTTTGGCATTCATAATAGCAAACGAAGCCGAAAGCAGGGCATTCTCTTCTACGTTAGAGATGCCCTGCTTTCTTTTTCTTCTCGTCATAGATTACGGTACGTTCAAAGATTCTTCACTTCTGAACAGAATGAAAATAAGTGATTTTATGTATAAAATGATATAACAAACGTTTCAATTGCCCTTGTTATGGTGAAGCACTCTAATAGAAAAGCATACATGACTTGTCATTTCATCATTCTGTACGAATGAATGTCATTCCCTCTGGATGATGGATACATAATGACCTGCGCATCCATGCTTTAACTCAAAGGAGGTTATTCCCATGGCTAAAATTGCAGTAGAAAAACCTTTTGATGATGTAAAAGAAGCACTTGAAGCAAAAGGACATCAAGTAGATCTGGTAGAGAGTGATCAAGAAGTAAAAGGCTATGATGTAGGTGTGGTACGCGCACTGAGCGATGGCAATAATGATCTGTATGATTTCCCAGTTATCAGCATTGATGGACAATCCATTGATGAAGTAGTGAGCCGCGTGGAAGATCATCTGCAAAAGCTGCAATAACAAAATAAGCATTGGCAGAGCATTCATCCTGACCAGATCTTCAAGATCGTGGATCAGCGGATACTCGAACATGTTTGATATGTTTTATCTTCGATGGCGATAGGATTCAACATAATGATCCACACCGCTATCGGAAAAAGTCGCATGTCTCCATTGGAGAGTGCGACTTTTTTATTGGTTTATTCTTTTATATCGCGCTACCTTTGCCTTGAACTCCTGAACTCCTGAACTCCTGAACTCCTGAACTCGTGCTTGGTGCAAATTGCTTTTCGCTACCGATATACGCTAAAGTAAAATCATGCAGTAAATTTTTTACAATGTATACCACTATCCAATTCGAGAAACGGAGCGTGAGACTAGATGCCACTTGATCCGCAAGTACAGGAATTTCTTGATGCTTTTAACAATATGCCTATCCCGCCATTGCACACCATTGATCCTAAGCTGATTCGTAGCATGGAGGGCAAAATGGCAGAGCAGCGTCAGAGTACACCTCTGCACGATGTAACGGATATTCCGCTTCCACTTGCTGACCGTACAATCAACGTACGTAAATATACGCCAGATGATGCGCCGATTCATCCGGCGATTGTTTTTTATCATGGAGGGGGCTGGGTATTGGGCAGTCTCAATTCGCATGATGAAATGTGTCGTCGTTTGAGCATTGCAGCTGGTGCAGTCGTCATTGCCGTTGATTATCGACTCGCACCGGAGAATCCATATCCGGCTGCGGTTTGGGATGCGTATGATTCGTTAGTGTATATCGCTGAGCATGCAGCAGAGTGGGGAGTAGATGAGCAAGCAATTGCCGTTGCGGGTGACAGCGCAGGCGGTAA
This sequence comes from Paenibacillus sp. JQZ6Y-1, assembly GCF_040719145.1. Lineage (NCBI taxonomy): Bacteria > Bacillati > Bacillota > Bacilli > Caryophanales > Paenibacillaceae > Paenibacillus > Paenibacillus kandeliae. Next base: position 2,022,857 of record NZ_JBFDUZ010000001.1, on the reverse strand, counting down.
TCTAGCTGCCGTCGTCTGCCTGATCGCCAAAGATAAAGGTGGACCTTCAATCAAAGGACAGTTGCTCATGTACCCTTCCACAGGGAAAGGGGAGGGTACTGATTCTTACCGCGAAAATGGGAAGGGGTATATGCTGACCGCAGAGACGATGGCATGGTTCAGACAAAGCTATTTTAGCCAAGGCGAGAATGAAGATCAGCCGTACGCGTCACCACTGCTGTATCATGATCTGAGCGGATTGCCACCAGCAATTATTATCACTGCCCAATACGACCCATTGCGTGACGATGGTGCGCAATATGCGAATAGCCTACAAGAAGCAGGCAACACCGTAGAGTATCAAAACGAAGACGGCATGATTCATGGATTTCTGTCTATGCTGCAATTTGATCGTTCCGGCGTAGTGCTACAAGAGGCAGGAGAGAAGTTGCGCCGTATCTTGCTATCCTAAGTGTCAAGCGTTTTGCTACAATCCAGTCTATGTAGTGTATGAGAGTAATCATTTGATAGTAATTCTTATCCGTTCGTATGAATAGATAGTATGAATGGAAGCAGACAAATATAAATCCCCCACATCCTTGAATCAACAAGACTGTGGGGGTTTAATCGTTAACAGCAATATTCAATTTTAAACGTTCCTCCTATACGTATACACAATCCACATGCCTGACATGGTTACTTTCGCCGTCCATGCTTGCCGATTGTCGATGCTCTGCAGTCGCAGACAATCGTTTAGCGATTGTTTACTTCATTCTATTGCCGCAGCCATTTTCGACTGGCCTGTTGGCAATGATATGTTATTCAATCCCGATTCGATCGAATAATGGGTCCGCACACTTCCCAGTTAACCATTCCATGTCTTTGCATATGGGATGATTTCCAGCATACGGTGTCTTCACGAGCAATGCTTTCACTGGCATTTCTCAAGCGTGAAATCCACTTTAGTATGCATCGCTAACCTGCTTCATTGGAATCCTGCTCCCTTCCTAACAAGTTGTTGTAAGCTTGCTCGAAAATAGCATTTTCCTCTGTTCACAGCCTTTCTGAAGTTTGAGAAATCCATATTTCATTATTCTTCACTTGAATCGTAATTATTTATTCATTAAAAAGTATTTATTCATTAAAAGCGAAAATCATTCGTATTTCACATTCCTGTTTCATAGGTTGAGTCCCACATATCCACGATCTGCGAAAAATGTTTTCACGGACATTTCTCTATGTGCAGTCGATTATAATATGCTTCGCTATCGTTATTGCATTGGAATCCTGCTCCCTTCTTAGCAACGATCAAAGCTTGCTTGAAAACAGTTCATTCCTTACCTACTTTCTTACTTTTTCTTCACAACGATGCAACGGTCAGCACATTGTACGCCCCGCATACCCCAAAGTCACGAAAAACGCTGTCACTACGCTTCTCTTGCGTGAAGTTGTGTCAGTATGCTTCGCTAACCTTTTCCAACGGAATCCTGCCCCTTTCTTGCAAGTAGAATATGCTTGCTTGAAAAAGCTTCTTCCTACAGTCGTCAAATGGGATCAGTGTTGTCTTCACATACCCTCAATCTGCGCAATATGGACGTTTTCACGGACGCCAGTTTGTTCTGCAGTTGAAACGGTATGTTGCTTAACCTACTCCATCGGACGTCTCTCCTTCCCTGAGGATAGGAATTGAGTGGATACCACCAGATTGCAACGCCGGTGATGCTATACGTTAAAGCGTTGGTTATTGGTGATGCCTACATCATAAACCCGCTCGTACAAAAATGAAAGCGGTATATACTGCGTTAAATCAGTGTAAAATCCGATTTGACGCAAATACATACACCTTACTTTAAAATCCATCTTTTTCCTTTTATTTGGTTCGTTTTTCGCCTGAATTGGTTCTTTCGTCCACAGAAGATGTGTTCGCATAATCGCTTGAATGCCCGCCATGTAAGGCTTTCGATCTTTCCATAACAAGATGAGAGCAGTACGAATCTAGATTATTTTTTTCTGACAAACAAAAAGAATGCGAGAATAGCTTTGTAAACGTACGATCAGTAAAAACTGAAATGTTAAGCGAGTGTAAGATAATCTGAATTGCCGTCTTAAAGGGTGCAGGATGTGGGTAATATAATAAAGAGAATACTTCTATGAGCGAAACATCCATGTACATTTATACAAAATGACAGTGTAACAGGCAGAGACGAAACGGAGGAATACAGGATGAGAAACCCAATCAAAGAACTAAAAGGCATCAAAGATAGCATTAACGAAGTAAAGCAGACGATGGACGGTATTAAAGGTACATTGGACGATGTCAAAGGAGATGTCGATCAAGTGCAGAAGCGTCTGCAAACGACAATGGATCATGCCAAGCAAACATCTGAGAAAGCGCAGAATTCAACGCAGCAATTAAAGCAAAGTCTCCAAAAAGCGAACACTGGTATGACGCAGTCTAAAAAGCATATCGCTTCTACCAAAAAGGATATTCAACAGGGCGTGAGCATCGTAAAAGGTCTATTCGGCGCAGTTACCGAGCGTAGAACGGCGGAAGAGGCGAATGTAGACACGCACGCCGCTCCTTCCAATCATACGCAGCATGGATATACTGACGTTGACCGTGCCGCTGATCAGCAGCATGCAGGCGCTCAGCTGATTGAAGGTGGACAGTTGTATCAGGAAGGCACAGCATTCTTCTTGAAAAAAGATGATCAAGTGATTGGTGAGATTACGTATATTCCGGGTCCATTTCATGATACATGGACACTAAACCATACGTATGTGAATCCAGAATTCCGAGGTGGCAAGATCGCCAAGGGCTTGTTGGATCAAGTGGTAAATGCAGCCCGCGCAGAGAATAAAAAGATTATACCAGCCTGCTCTTATGCTGCGGTTCAATTTAAACGCGATAGTAGCTATAACGATGTATGGTGGAAGGAATAGTAGCTTTACATGCATGCCAATCTCAACGCAATAACCATAAGATCACAGTCTATATCTATTCATAAAGCTGTTCTCAAGCTGAAAAGCAGATCGCAATATAGGCGGTCTGCTTTCCGTATGTACAGAGTAAAAGTGTCTGTATGGAATATGATAAAAGTGCAATATGAACTCCTAATAAGGAAACTTATTCCAGTGGTTAACTGAATTGCTGTTCAGGGTAATGATGTATGAACATATTGGAGAAACGGAAGGTGAGTACATTGAAAAAAACAATTGCAGATTCGGTCGTAGAAACATTAGTCAATGCCGGGGTAAAACGTATATTCGGAATTACCGGAGACTCGCTGAATGCGATTATCGACGCTGTTCGTCGTTCAGGCAAAATCGAATGGATTCATGTTCGTCATGAAGAGGTCGCTGCTTTTGCCGCTGGCGCGGAAGCAGAATTGAACGGTACAATTGCCGTTTGCGCAGGCAGTAGTGGACCAGGAAATCTGCATTTGATCAATGGGCTGTACGATTGTTATCGTAATCGTGTGCCGGTATTAGCGATTGCTGCTCATATTCCGAGCGATGAGATCGGTAGCAGTTATTTTCAGGCTACTCACCCAGAATTGATTTTTCAGGAGTGCAGTGACTTTTGCGAAGCCATTATGACTGAGAAGCAAATGCCGCGTACATTGACGATGGCGATCCAGACAGCGATTGCCAAGTCGAGTGTATCGGTTGTCATTTTGCCCGGAGATATTGCAGGTCTGGAAGAAAGCACGCATCCTGTGCCAGAGCAGGTCGCTTATCCAACACATCCAGTTATTGTGCCGAATGATGCTGATTTGCAAACCTTAGCAACTTATTTGAATGAAGGCAAGAAAATCTCACTGCTATGTGGAGCGGGTTGCAAATTCTCTCATGCCGAAGTGATGGAGCTGTGTCAGCGACTACAAGCTCCAATGATTGTCGCTCTGCGCGGTAAAGAACATCTAGAATACAATAATCCATATTTTGTCGGTCTCACTGGATTGATCGGATATTCGTCAGGTTATCATGCCATGATGGATTGTGATGTGCTGCTGATGCTGGGAACGGACTTCCCGTACCGTCAATTTTACCCGGAAAAAGCAAAGATCTTGCAGGTAGATATTGACCCATCGCATCTTGGTCGCCGTACAACACTCACATATGGTCTATGTGGCGATGTAAAGGAAACGGTGAAACGTCTGTTACCACTGCTCACGACCGAGCATGATAGCGGACATTTGGAAAAATCGCTGGATCGTTATCGCAAGGTACGCGAGGAACTGGACGAGATGGCAGTCAAAGGACGCTCCGGCAACAAAGGATTGCATCCACAATATTTGACTAAAGTAGTCAGTGATGCGGCTGCACCGGATGCAATCTTCACGGCAGACGTAGGAACACCAACTGTTTGGACCGCACGGTATCTGGAAATGAGCGAGCAGCGCCGTCTGATTGGTTCGTTCAACCATGGTACGATGGCGAATGCACTGCCGCAGGCGATCGGCTTGCAGGCAACCGAGCGTGACCGTCAAGTGATCTCCTTCTCTGGGGATGGCGGTCTTAGTATGTTGATGGGTGATCTGATCACACTCAAGCAGCACAATTTACCAGTTAAAGTAGTCGTTTTCAACAATAGCGCACTGAGCTTCGTAGAGCTAGAGATGAAAGCGGGCGGTTATCTGGAATCAGGAACGGATCTGCATAGCACGGACTTTGCGGCAGTTGCCAACGCACTTGGAATTCAAGGCATTCGCGTAGAGGATGCGGAAGAATTAGAGGATGCTGTACAGCGCGCATTGGCGCACGACGGTCCAGTGCTGCTGGATGTTGTCGTGAACCGTCAGGAACTGTCCATGCCGCCAACAATTACCAAAGCGCAGGTCAAAGGTTTCTCGCTATGGATGGCAAAAGCGATTATGAACGGACGTGGGGACGAATTGATCGACCTTGCCAAATCCAATTTATTACGCTAATAGATGTCGTTCTATTACGTTCTGCTTCTCTAAAAAGCCAAGTAGGATAAGGTATAACTCGGTCTATAGCACCAAACAAAAGAGTGGACAATCGTGTTGTAAAGCGGTTGCCCATTCTTTTTTCATTTTTTATTTTAAATTAACGATTTTTCTTAAAAAAAGTGTTACTATAGACCCATCAAAATTCACGCAACAGGAATGATTGTCCTGGCTTTCGCATTCAAAGGATGAATAAACATGAAAATCCCTTTTCTGACCAAGCGAGCTAAACATGGAAAGTACGGTTATTTGGAGTATTTGCGTTACACAACAGGGCATTTGATTACTTCCCAGCGTCAATTTTTTAAACTCAAAAAGATTATGAAAGAACAGCAGCTCGCTACGTATTTCCAGCCGATTCTGAATTTGCAGGATGGCAGCTGTCTCGGTTATGAAGTGTTGAACCGTCCGCCATTCTCATCCTTGTTTCCGCATACCGATGCTTTTTACGATTATATTGGCAGCACCAATCAAGTGTTTGCGTTTGAGCAATTCTGTCGTGAATTATCGTTTAAACGTTATCGGGATGCGCTGGATTATGCACCATCGGCTGAACAGGGAACGGTATTCATCAATGTTCATCCTGATGTGCTGGGCGATACCAATTATCGCAGCGGGGAGACACTCCGCCATCTGTTTCGCTATGGGCTGAAGCCAGAGCAGATTGTATTTGAACTAACCGAAAAGCAGGCAGTGGAAGATTACGAAGCCTTTGAAAAGGTGCTGTCAAATTACCGTGATCAAGGGTTTCGCATTGCGATTGACGATGCTGGATCAGGGTATAACAGTCTCAAGTCAATCGTTAGCTTGAAGCCCGAGTTTATCAAATTGGACAAGTCACTTGTACGTCATATTGATTCGCGTCCCGATCAGCAACGTGTCGTCAAATTGCTACAGGAGTTTGCGTTGGAATCAGGTACGCATATTATTGCGGAAGGGATTGAACGGACGGAGGAATTGCTGTTTTTGCGTCAACATCAGATCCAGTTTGGACAGGGATATGCGTTGGGGAAACCGGCAACCTCACTTAAATACAAATGGATTGCCGAGTGGTGTGCAGAAGTATCTGGTCAATATGAAGCCTGAAAAAAGGTGTTGACGGATCGGGGAAGGATACAGTAATCTGTTCACTACATATTCCGGAGCATGACATATCAACATTGCAATGATCGAGACTCTTGATCCATCCTACCGTTGTCCAGAGAAGAAATCCACCGGCTGAAAGGTTTCTCATGTACGGTCTGATCAAGTCCTATCCCGTGAGCAAGCAGTACCCGAATCCTCTTTTTCTCATTGCATAATGGGAGAAGCAGATGTTCGGTGATTCTGCCGGCAGCCCCGTTATCGGCACAAAGATTCATCATCGTCTGGCGGCATGCAGCTGTACACGTTGGCAATGATGAATAAATAAGGGTGGTACCACGACGCATTCGTCCCTGACGAATGCGTCTTTTTGCGTTCTTATATTCAATCCAATGTAACCGTAATCCGATCAGGGAGTGAACAGTTATGAGACAAAGCCAATTGCTTGGACATACATGGCGTGAAAATCCTGGCGACGCTGAGGTAGCAAGCCACCGCTTGCTGTTGCGTGCCGGATATATTCGACAGGTTGCTGCTGGTATCTATACGCATCTGCCATTAGCGCAGCGAGTATTGCATCAGGTGGAACAAATCATTCGCGAGGAGCTGGATCAAGCTGGTGTACAGGAGTTGCATTTGCCAGTGCTGAACCCAACGGAATTATGGCAAGAATCGGGACGATATGATACGTATGGCAGCAAGCTGATGCGTATTGCCGATCGGCATGGACGTCATTTTGTACTCGGTCCCACACATGAAGAAGTAATCACCGATCTGATCCGTAGCGAGATTCGCTCGTATCGTCAGCTACCGCTCAAGGTGTATCAAATTCAAACCAAGTTCCGTGATGAGAATCGTCCGCGCTTCGGGTTGCTGCGTGGACGCGAGTTTATGATGAAGGATGCGTACTCGTTTGACATCAGCCGTGAGGCATTACGGGAATCATACTTGTTAATGTACGAGACGTATCACCGTATTTTCGCACGCTGCGGGTTACAATTTCGGGCTGTGGAGGCAGATGTCGGTTCGATTGGCGGCGATGGCTGGACGCATGAATTTATGGCATTAACCGATGTGGGTGAAGATACGATTGTTTCCTGCAACCATTGCCACTATGCTGCCAATTTGGAAAAAGCGGAATATCGGCTCTCCCTAGCTTCTGATAGCCAATGGACTGAAGCTTCCGTCACCGAGCGAATAGACAAAGCACCACAAAAAATCCATACACCAGGCATAACAACAATCAGTCAGCTAGCCGAATATCTGCATGTACAGGCATCGGCTATCATCAAAACGCTAGTGTTTATCGCGGATGGGCAACCGCTATTGGTGGTTGTACGTGGTGATCATGAGATCAATGAGGTCAAGCTACAGCGTATTGTGCAGGCAGAGCAGCTAACGTTAGCCGATCATGATACCGTCATTCGTCTGACTCAGGTACCGGTTGGCTTCCTCGGACCGTATGAACTGAAAGCATGGAAGCAACAGTCCATACGTGTGCTTGTAGATCATGCTGTGTATGAGATGAATGAAGCGATCTGCGGTGGAAATGAAGCGGATTACCATTACGAACATGTAGTACCTGCGCAGCATTTGCCAGCAGCAGATCGTTATGACCTGCACAATGTAGAGGCGGGCGAAGGCTGTCCGCGTTGTGAGGAAGGCATATTGCAGCTAGGCAAAGGCATTGAGCTGGGTCATGTATTTGAACTCGGTACACGCTATAGCGAAGTGATGCAGGCGCGCGTTCAAGATCAGCATGGCAAGCAGCAAACGCTGCTGATGGGCTGCTATGGAATTGGAGTATCGCGCCTACTATCTGCCATTATTGAGCAGCATCATGATGAAGACGGTATTTGCTGGCCGCTGACAGTGGCACCATATCAATTGCATCTGATTCCCGTTTCGGTCAAGGATGGGCAGCAATATGAAGCATCGGTGCAGTTGTATAATCAACTGCGACAGCATGGTGTAGATGTACTGCTGGATGATCGGGATGAGCGTGCCGGTGTCAAATTCAAGGATGCCGATCTGATTGGAATACCGCTGCGTATTATTGTAGGCAAAGGAATCGTAAACGGCGAAGTAGAATGGATGAACCGTCATGATCGTCAACGCCAACAGATACAGATGAAGCAGGTATTGCACGAAGTATTGGCGCTTCTTTCCTAAACTCAACGTTCTTATTTATCTACGATAGTATAAAATACGTGTCATGATATGCAGGTTATATTAGGCACATCTAAGTTATGCTGTGCCTATTGCATTCATTCACCAAGGGCAGTGGAGGTTATCCACTGCCCGTTCCTATATATATTTCTCTATATATTCTTCTATATGTGTAATTCAGCAATTGTAATACATCGCTCCACTTCATTACACCGTATATAGTTCCCGTGATATAGTCTGTCTTCCTCATTCAGCTAACAATGATGCCGTGCGTATCCGCTTGCAAAAAAGTCAATAGATGGTATGATAATCCTGATTTTCAATAAAAGAACAGATGAACAGCATACATAATTGGAGGTTCTGTTAATGGCTACTCTGTTTCTGATTGTGATCTATCTTTCTTTTATCAGTCTGGGTATTCCAGATTCGATGCTAGGCGCAGCATGGCCGGTGCTGCATGTAGATATCGGCACGCCATTCAGTGCGGCAGGCGGATTGGCAATTGTTGGGGCGGTTGGAACGATTCTATCCAGTCTGGCAAGTGGCAAATTAATCGAAAAGCTGGGCGCTGGGCTGATTACGCTTATTAGCTGTTGTTTGACAGCAGCAGCGCTGCTTGGCTTTGCCTTTGTGCCGTCATTCGGTTGGTTGGTACTGTTGGAGATTCCACTGGGTATTGGTGCGGGAGCTGTGGATTCGGGATTGAACCATTTTGTCGCTTCCAACTATAAAGCGCATCATATGAGCTGGCTGCATTGCTTTTGGGGTGTAGGGGCAACCGCTGGACCGATCATTATGTCTCATTATATTGGTACGGACAGTTCATGGCGCGGCGGCTACATTGCGGTTGCATGTGTACAATTTGCGTTGGTACTTATTCTGCTATTCACACTGCCACTATGGGGCAAGGTTGTAAAACTAAGGCAGCAGGAAAAGCAATTTGAACGACAGCGAAAGCAAGCAGCAGCGGAAACTCATGCTATCGATGGTTTGTCCGTGATGGGAGAAGGAACGCAGGAGGGAGCACATACTGCTATAGGGCAACCTCAACAATCGTCCGTCACAGATCAGACGACAACCAATGTGGTGGCAAATGATCCTAGTGGGACTGTTCACTCTACATCCGAGCCAGATCATTATCCACAGGATGCTGCACAACAATCGGCAGCAGCCAGTACTCCAAAGGCTGCACCGGGAGCCGGACTCTTTCGTTTACCGGGTGTAAAGTTTACGTTGTTTACGTTTTTGTTCTATTGTGGGGCAGAGACAACGGTTAGCTTATGGGGAGCCAGCTTTCTTGTCGGCTCACGGCAGATTGCACCAGAAGTAGCGGCAGGCTGGATTTCGCTATATTTTGCTGGGATTACAATTGGACGTTTTGTGACTGGATTTTTGACATTGCGAGCGAGCAATCGAACATTGATTTTACTTGGACAGCTATTGTCTGTAGTTGGTGCAATTTTGCTGCTGTTGCCATTGCCGGGAAGTCTACTTATGCTCGGATTGATTATGATCGGTATTGGGTTTGCTCCGATTTTCCCTGGATTGCTGCATGAGACACCTGCACGCTTCGGTGAAGGCAATTCAGCACGGCTGATCGGTTACCAGATGGCGGTTGCTTATACTGGCGCCACATTGCTGCCACCGCTGTTCGGTGTGGTTGCTAGCTATGTGCAGATTGGATTGTTTCCGTATGTTGTGTTGGCGTTTATTGTATTGATGCTGTTCTTCTCGGAACGTGTCAATATCGCGATTCGCCATACGTAATCAAGTTGCATTATTCAGACATTAAGCTACAAAGGGTCATACGAAATCGCAAATAAGCGTTAAAAATGACATAATATTCGGGAAAAGAATGATTACGTTGTATCTATTTAGATTATTATCGAATAACTGTCATCTATAAAAAGGGGAGTTCCATATTTTGGTATTGGCGTACGTTGCTTGAGACTGGGGGATCGATGACCCAGTCTTTTTGCTGTGTTTGGATGGTTTATTACTCTATACCAATGGCATTCATGTTGACAGCAAAATGAAAACCTATTTCAAATATTATTTTCCATATGAGAAAGCGGATGTAGGTATTGAAGGGAAGGGAGTATGCCATTGAAATATATAAGCATAACAATATCGAAATAGATGGAAAATGATTCTAAATATAAAGAATATGCAAGGAAAGGTATGAATTGACAACGTTAACATAGATTCGCTAGAATGAGTCTCGTGCTGATGCGGTACAGTAATACAGCACAAGATTTGATACCAATGCAACACATCATTTATTTCGAGAGGGAGTATTATTCATGAAAAATCGTACACTGACCTGTGCATTATCTATCGCTCTATTAGGTTCCGTAGGAGCAGCACTGTTCACCCCGACTCCTACAGCGATCGTTATGGCAGCAGATGGTTCGGGTACCACTGCGAGTATTTCTGACATCTTAAAAAATCAGCAAGCCGATGGTGGTTGGAAAAAGTACTATTCCGAAACAAGTGGCGAATGGGCAAAATCCACTATCGACAATAAAGCTACATATACGGAAATTCGCCGTCTAGCCAGCGAATATACCAGCAGCAAAAATACGACGTACTCTGCCGCAGCTATTAAAGGCATTAACTTCCTGCTGAATATGCAGTATGCCAATGGCGGCTTCCCGCAAGTATATAAAAGCTCCGACTATCATACGCATATCACGTACAATGATGACGCGATGGTGAATGTACTGATTCTGCTTGACGAAATTGCCAACAAAAAAGGTGATTTCTCCTTTGTGGATAGCAATCTGGCGAGCAAAGCCAAACAAGCGGTCGATAAAGGCGTGGACTGCCTGCTGAAAACTCAATACGTATCCGGCGGTAAGTTGACCGCATGGGGACAGCAGCATGATGAGAATACGCTCAAACCGACAAGCGCACGTATCTATGAAGTCGCTTCTCTAAGCGCAGGCGAGAGCACTACCATCGTGAAGTTCCTCAAAACAAGACCAGCAACGACGCAAATTACCGCTTCAATCAAAGCTGCTGAAGATTGGTTCAAAAAAGTGAAAATTACTGGCTATCGTTATGAGCGCAACAGCACAGATAGCTATATCGTTGCCGACTCCAGCGCAGCGCCGATCTGGGCGCGCTTTTATCAGCTGGATACCAATAAACCGATCTTTACCGGTCGTGATGGTGTAGTAAAATATGCTCTCAAAGACATTGAGCAAGAGCGCAGAGCTGGTTATGCCTGGTATGGCAACTGGCCGAGCAAAATCGGCATTAACTAATTCCACTCCCACTGCAACACGCCTGTTCTTCTACAGGCGTGTTTTTGTATCTAAAATCAATCGGTTCATATAGGAAGACATCTGAATGGAAGAATGTAGATTTGCTTACATGACGGTTGCAGTTTATTTTATGAACAAAATGAACATTTGCAGAAACTGAGGTCCCATATACCGTTTTTTTACAGTCGTTTGTTTAAAATATACAATTTTGATTCAATTATTGTGGAATTGTCCATATGGAATACGTCAGATGTGGAAGATTTTGTATCACTCTGAAAAAAAGATTATGATAATTTAACGCGCCACAGTGTAGTATTATGTAGTTTTTTATAGGTGTCGTTTAATATTAGTCCATAATGTAACTATACCTTACAGGAAGAAAGGATTTGTTGTATGAGCAATCTCAAACGCGAACAATCATTATTCAGACGCAAACCGATTGTCCCATCCGAAGGCAATCTGAAACGCGTACTGGGCCCGCTTGACCTGACTACACTCGGTGTAGGCGCCATTATCGGTACGGGGATCTTCGTATTAACCGGTGTGGCAGCTGCCAAATATGCTGGACCGGGGCTTGTGCTTTCCTTCCTGCTTGCAGGGCTGGTGTGCGCATTTGCCGCCCTATGTTATTCGGAATTTGCTTCCTCGGTGCCTGCATCGGGTAGTGCGTATACTTACAGCTATACTACCTTCGGCGAGATTATCGCTTGGATTCTAGGCTGGGATTTGATTCTGGAATATGGCTTTGCCAGTGCTGCGGTAGCAAGCGGCTGGTCAGGATATTTCCAGAGCTTACTCGCGGGCTTCGGTGTACATCTGCCGACCGCACTGACCAGTGCCTTTAATCCTGAAAAGGGGACATATTTTGATATTACGGCTTCAGCGATCACTTTAATTATCGCATTGCTGCTGACGCGTGGTATCAAAGAAGCAACACGCGCCAATGGTGTTATGGTTGCAATCAAGCTGATCGTCGTGCTGATCTTTATCGCGGTAGGTGTATTTTACGTACAGCCTGCTAACTGGACACCGTTCCTGCCGTTCGGTTTCAGTGGTGTAACCGCAGGTGCGGCAACTGTATTCTTTGCTTACATTGGTTTTGATGCCGTTTCAACAGCTGCGGAAGAAGTAAAACGTCCACAGCGCGATCTCCCAATCGGTATCATTGCTTCTCTGGCGATCTGTACAGTGCTGTATATCGTCGTGTCCCTGATCCTTACAGGTATCGTGCCTTACAGCATGCTGAATGTAAGTGATCCTGTTGCTTTTGCATTGCAATATGTTCAAATGAATGGCATTGCTTGGATCGTATCGCTTGGTGCGATCACAGGGATTACAACCGTTCTGCTCGTTATGATGTATGGACAATCTCGTCTGCTGTACTCCATGTCCCGTGACGGTTTGCTGTCGCCAGTCTTCTCCAAAATTAGCGGCAAAAGCCAAACCCCTGCTGTCGGCACATGGGTTGCCAGCGTAGTGATTGCATTCTTCGCCGGTTTCATTCCACTGGGCAGTCTGGCGGAATTGACGAATATCGGTACCCTGTTTGCCTTTACAGTAGTTAGTATCGGTGTAATCGTATTACGTCGTACACAGCCTGATCTGCAAAGAGGATTCCGCGTACCTTGGGTTCCAGTTATTCCGATTCTGAGTGCGGTTGGTTGTGTGTATCTGATGCTGCAATTGCAGGCTTTAACATGGGTCACATTCTTTATCTGGCTAGTTATCGGTCTGATTGTGTACTTCTCCTACGGTCGTCGTCACAGTCTGTTGAATGGCACTCGTCGTTAATTATTAATTCTCAAACCTCTCCATCGTCGATAGCGGTGGGGAGGTTTTTTTATTGTATTTTGTTTAATAAATCGGTTATGTCATGTTAAATAGCTTGAGGCAGGGAAGATTTTATTTACAAAATGAGTTTCAACCATATTGTCACTGCAATCAATATGCAATATATTGGTTTTATGAATACATATAATGAATCATCTCAACCTTCTTCTACTCGTCGTTCGTCAGAAACACGTGCAGCTCAATCCCATACCTCCAAGCCAAGCATCTCTACATCGAATATTCAAAAAATCAATCGTTTATCCTTGCGAGATCAGATTTATCAGACACTCAAGCAACATATCCTTTCCTTGGAATTGCCGCCAGAGCAGAAGCTGAATGACTCTGAACTGGCTGCTCAATTTGGGGTAAGTCGGACACCAGTGAGAGAGGCGCTGAAACGGCTAGAGGATGAAGGGTTGGTTGAATCCTTTCCGGGTGCAGTTACGCGCATTACACCGCTAAATGAACAGGCAGCAGCATATGCTTTTCCAGTAGCGGCAGCTTTGCACGCATTGGCTACACGATTAGCGACTCCACAATTGCTGGATTCGCATTATAGTGACATGGAGGCTGCGAATGAGCAGTTGATCATGGCTTTGCAGCAGCAGGACGCAGAGAAGGCGGTAGAGGCAGATGACCGTTTTCATCAGGTGTTTATTGAGGTGGCAGGCAATCCAGAGATCGCTTCTTCGTTGCAAATCGTTATGTCCAAAATCCGTCGTCTGGAATTGGCAAAATTCAGCCAGATTGATCGTACCCAGTCGCCAGAAGATCATAAGCGCATTATAGAGGCATGTCGCGAAGGGAAAGCGCAGCAGGCGGCGGAGCTTATGGAGCAGAATTGGCTCAGTTTGGGTCAATGGCTAAACGAACAGCATCATGCAAATCCGAATGGAGGTTCATCATGAGAGCAGTTTGGATTGGTGTTGCCGCTGCGTTCTTTTTCGCTTCCAGCTTTGTGCTGAATCGGTTGATGGAGGTGGGCGGTGGATATTGGGTATGGAGCGGTTCCTTGCGTTACTTTTTTATGGTGCCGCTTCTGGGGATATTGGTGTTGATGCGTCGTCAGTTGACTCCAGTATGGCAGGAGATGAAGCGCCAGCCATGGCAGTGGCTGCTGTGGAGTACAGTAGGCTTTGGGCTGTTTTACGCCCCTTTATGCGCTTCCGCTGTGTATGCTCCCGCTTGGCTAACAGCGGCAGGCTTTCAGCTAACGATAGTGGCAGGTATGCTACTATCGCCATTATTTTTTTTCGTTTACCCAAGTGCAGACGGACCAGTGCGGCGGCGTGGACGTATTCCGCGTAGCGCGTTTCTGATTTCAATCATTATGCTGATCGGTATCGGGCTGATGCAGCTGGAACAAGCACAAGAGGGAGGAGCGAGTTGGCAGGCACTGGTGCTGATCGTTGTTGCGGCTTTTGCTTACCCGCTTGGTAATCGTAAAATGATGCAGGTGTGTGATGGGCGCTTGAATGCGTTTCAGCGTACGCTCGGTATGAGCATCGCTAGTTTACCTTTTTGGATCATCTTGTCGGTATTCGGCTGGATACAGCAGGGAGGACCTTCGTCGGGACAAATCGGTCAATCCTTTCTAGTGGCACTCTTTTCTGGAGTGATCGCCACGGTATTGTTCTTCGGCGCTACGGATCAGGCACGCAACCACCCTGCACAATTGGCAGCAGTAGAAGCGACACAGGCGCTGGAAGTAGTATTTACATTACTGGGAGAATGGATTCTACTCGGCATTATGCTAACGTCGGTAGGTATGTGGGTCGGTATGGTGCTAGTGGTGAGCGGAGTTGTCGTTAACGCCATACTATCTGCACGACAGCCGGGCGTATCTAGGAAAAAGCTCAAGCAGATGAATGAGATATAAGCAAGCGATGCAAATGAACGTATCCCGGGGCAAGTCCTTGCATGATAATCGTTGAGCAGAGAGCAGAGAGCAGAGAGCAGAGAGCAGAGAGCAGAGAGCAGAAGAGGAAGCAAATGTGCCGTAGGTGCACGTTGCTTCCTCTTTGTTTTGAACGTTATTCGTTTTCACAAGAAAATAGTACATGTAATAAAAGTATACTGTCCACAACTTGTATATTGCATGTCATACTGCTGGATTAGCGATATACAGTACATCCATTGGCTTCCATGTCCTCCAACCAATCTGGATATTGCAGTTCATGATTCCAGCGCAAGTCTAGTCGTTCTAGCCCTTTTAACTCGCGTAATGATTCCGGTAAGGAAGTCAGAAGATTACTGCGTAAATCCAATTCTAGCAAGGAATGACAGCCAATGATGTGCTCTGGCAGTGTGGTTAGCTCATTGTGTCGCAGATTCAGCCGACGCAATTGTCGACAATGACCGATACTGTCTGGTATAGCGGTTAGACGGTTACTTTCCAGATCAAGCACGCGCAGGGTAGACAACGAGTCGAACATATCAGGCAATGCTACCAAATGATTGTTGCGGAAATGCAATTCTCGAATACTGCGCAGACCATTGAGTGCGTCTGGCAAGGAAGTAAGCTTGTTATTCATACAGCGAAGTTCCACCATAGCGCCAAGCTTACCAATCCCATCCGGTAGCTGTAGTAGTGCATTATCACTAATGTTTAAATAGCGAAGCCGTGGAAAATCCCCTATACGATTATCCAACTGCTCCATGTGATTGTTATGCAGATACAGATAGTCTGACAGATTGGATAGTGTATACAGCGCATCCGGTACATGTTTAATCTGATTATGTCCTAGATCAATCATGCTCAAATTGGTCAATTCGCCAATACGTTCTGAAATATGAGTGAGACGGTTGACCGATACATTGAGAATTGTTAGATTGTGCATATCAAAAGCAACATGGGGAATTTCGCTTAATTCATTGTCAAACAGGTTGAGATCCGTAATGTTGAGAGGATCCGCTTCCAACTCTGGCATGGTATGTAATTGACGGTGTGCAAGATCAAGTTTCATCGTATGTATCCTCCAGTGAGTGTATCCAATATAACGAAGCAGTAGTGATAATTGCTGCTTTAGCAGGGCATATAGTGAACGGATGTGGTCTAATGTTGCCACAGCATTTTATACCATACTTATCGAAAGTATCGAATACCTGTAATGTAATGATATGCCTGTTTTATTATACCGCTTCATTCGGTCTATCTTCAAAATTAAAACTTACGTTCGCCTTCAATTTCAAGTATAGTGGAGAACGTAGCTATTGATTCGGCAGTGTCTGAAATATGGATACGGAACCGACATCCGCACGTTCAATGAGCATCGGCATATTATGGTATAAAGGAGCAGATCATGCGATTTAGCGTTCAATTTTTATCATTTTTCGTATTACAGGTCGAGGGCAAGGAAGGCCAGACCTCCAAAAATTATAAGCATTATCAAACACTGGACGAGGACGAATATGAGCTAAGCCAGATTAAGAACTTTTTGCATGCAGAGTTCACCCGTACTGCCAAACGTAAAGTGGAAAAGAATCCGTCCAGCGAGCAGCCGCCAACCAAAGTGGCAACATTCCTAGTTGAACCGGGACATGAATTGACCAGTAATCCCAATTTTAACTTATTTGCCCGTTTACGTACGGTCGATAACAAAGACGATTTCAAAAATGCCTGCGATGATCTGGTACGCAGCTATCTGGATACTAGCTCGGTACGCGGCGGTGCGCTCATCGTCTCGCAGGTCAAGCTGGATACGCATCTGGATGATCCATTTGTATTTGTTATGAAATGCGATTTTGAAAAGCAAATCGCTCGCATTTCTGACGAGCGCAGTCTGATCAGCGAAGTGGAAATGGCGATTAGTGCGCGCAATATGAAATCGATCCAGTACCCGCATATGCCGGAAGAGGGCATGATTGAAGAGTGGGAGCTGAAGGTGCATCAGTCGTCCCATGCGCGTTATTTTGAAGACTTTTTGAAATTCGTGACGTATGAGCAGTCTATTCCTGAGATCGTCAACGAGCGTGTAATGGATTATGTGCAGACGTACGTAGAAGAAAAGTGGCCTGATGCTGGGAATGTGGAGCGTCAGCGTGAGGAACAGGATTTAGAGTTATGGGCAGCTAGTGACAAGCGCGATTTGCAGGAGAAATGGGAGCCGCAGCAGGTGATCGAAGCCGCTGAGCGCATCGTCGAGATCAAGCCGGAGATTGAGATTCGGGTGAAGCTGGGCGATACGAGCGTGAAGGGGCTGCTGGCGGATTTTGGCTTCCGTATGCATATCGCCAAGCTGGGTGATCATTATGCAATGGTCATCGAAGGCGAGTCGTTTACATTTGAAAAAGGCTTCTCGCCGGTTGAATTGCTGCAACCGGACAGCTTTGAGAATCTCGCACAGCAGTTGATTGAGAAAGCGAATCGTCCGTCTGAGCCGGATGATGACATGCCGTATTGAGCAGATACATGGAATATAACGAAAAAGCATCCAAGTTAACTTGGATGCTTTTTTCGACGTTATTTCTATCATGTCAAAGATTTACGTCATTCACCTACAGCAATATCTTCGTCTGTTCCATATGAGTTGGCTGCTTTGCCTTTGTAGTGGAAGCTTTAAATAAAAATGAGGACGATTCGTTATCATACGTTACGACTGTCTCTGTATTCAAAGTGGGGATAGGATGCAATAATGTAAACGCCTTCATTGACAAAACAGTACATCATGTACGAAACTATACAAAGGATATTACTTGACATAAGGAAAACGGGAGCATTATGCTGCCCCCATTTGTTCATTATTATACTGTTATACACATACCGATTTCTTTAAATATTCAATTGCGCAATCTGATCCTTCAGCTTCTGTGCCGAAGCGCGTAGCAGTTCTTCTTCCTGTGCATTCAGCGGAACTTGCAGCTTCTCACGGATACCTTCGCGACCGACAATGGATGGTACGCCGAGATAGACGTCGGAGATGCCGTGGTAGTTGTCCAGCAGGGAAGATACGTTAAGAACAGCATGCTCGTTTTGCAGAATCGCTGCAACGATCCGATCCAGCGCAAGTGCAATCGCGTACGAGGTAGAGCCTTTGGCATTGATAATCTCGTAGGCGGCATTTTTGGTGCTGTTAAAGATCTCGTCGCGTTCTGCTTGCTCAAAGTCGATATTGGCCCCAGCTACGTTTGCAAGGCTCCATACCGGCAGCTCGGAATCGCCATGCTCGCCAATAATATGGGCATGAATGCTGCGCGGATCGATTTCCTTGTGCTTACCGATCAGGTAACGGAAGCGGGCGCTGTCGAGCAAGGTACCGGAGCCGATCACGCGGTTTGCAGGCCAGCCGCTCTTTTTCCATGATACATAGGTCAGAATGTCCACCGGGTTGGTGGCGACCAGCAAAATACCATGGTTGTTATACTGGGTAATATTTTTGATAATGTCGTCAAAGATGGCGGCATTGCGGTTTAATAGATCAATCCGGGTTTCACCCGGTCGCTGGTTAGAACCTGCAGCGATGATAATAATATCGGCGTCCTTGCAATCGGAGTAATCGCCGGCCCATAGTTTGACGCCGCCCACAAAAGGCAGTCCATGGTTCATATCAAGTGCTTCGCCAAGAGCACGGTCTTTATTGGCATCAATGAAGACAAGCTCGGACATTCGATTACGCAATAGCAGCGTATACGCGGTAGTGGCGCCAACGGCACCTGTACCGATGACAACAACACGGTGAGGTTTGGATACGGATTCAGGCATAAATTATCATCTCCTTCTCATTTTGTGTTACAGATTCGCTACTATTGTAGCGGAAAGACACGCCAATGTAAAAAGGACTTCTCTGTCCTTTACCCAAAAAACTGTAAAAACGTATCGAAAAGACTTGAAACTGTAATGGCTTGTAACTTTTCTGTAAACCACCTATCAAAAATATAGTTTACTCTAATATAAGTTGTGATCAATGAATATCTTGGCTTAGGGCAAGTGTGTGGAAGGAGAACTACCAAATGAAGTGGAGTATTGCCAAATCGCTTCTAACCGGAATCTCCATGATCCTTCTTCTGTCAGCTTGTACGTCAACCGGTGGGGACATCGCTCCCGTCAGTGAATCGGTCCGACAACAGCTTCAGCAGTCAAAGGAAGATCAGGGACAAACAATTACACTCAAAAAAACAACGGATTCCAATATAAATAAAGGCGGAGACAACAAGACGCAAGAAGAAGGCTACCGCATTCAGACGAGGCTAACCGATTTCCAGCTGCTTAGTGCGAAGGCTGGTTTGGCATGGGGGATTACGCGTAATGAACTGCGTATCTATGTCACACAGGATAACGGAAAAATCTGGGACAATGTATCACCAGCACCAACGGTAACATTTTCCGAATCTCCCGCGTATGGTAGCGGGATCTTTTTCCTGAATCAGAAAAATGGCTGGGTGGCGCGCAATGCCAATGGTGTGGGACAGACGCTTATTCTGCATACGACAGATGGCGGACAAAATTGGAATGTCAAAACGTTCAACAATGATGAAGCCATCCTTGGCATTTATTTTATCGATGAAAAAACAGGCTGGGTGATGACATCCGACGAAACGAACGGCAACAATCAGGAGAAGGCGCTATATCGTACCAATGACGGCGGCATGAACTGGAAAAAGATGATGCAAAACACCGGCTCGATCTCCACTGCGAATGCTACTACGCATGCAATCCCGCAAAATGGTACGCTGGTTGGGATGTCCTTCCGAAATGCAAAGAATGGGTTTGTCACGTTGGAGGATAATGGACAACCGCATCTATATACAACGTCGGATGGCGGCGAATCATGGGTGCAGGGCAAGGAATTGGTACCGCAGGAAGTGAAGGCATGTACGACACTGACTACCAGCAAGCCGCAATTTTTTGGCACTAGCAAAACAAAGGGCTGGATGAATATTGGTTGTGTCAGCAACAATGCGACGCATTACATGGGTTATTTTACAACCGATGGCGGTAAAACTTGGGATGTGACGCCTTTTCAATTGAAGTCGCAAACTGGTATCAATCAGGCGATGGGACCGACGTTCCTCAATGAAACGACGGGCTGGTCCATCGTGAACGGAATCGTGTATCGCTCACAAAATCAGGGCAAAACATGGAACGCATTGCCTCAGGATGCAACACTCAAAAAGACGCTAGTAAATTACCCAGAGCTATCCAAGCTGCAATTCTTCTCCAAAGAAGTAGGCTGGCTGCTCGTTTCTAAAAATGAAGAACGTCGTTCCTTGCTCATGCAGACGACCGATGGCGGTAAAACATGGCATGTACTGTGATGCAATAACCAACTGATATGAACGCTTGCATTCATATATGACTTTTATGACTTTTTCTAAAACCGTTGTGCAGAATCCAATCTGCACAACGGTTTTTTCATCAAAACAAAATAAATAAAAAATAATTTAAAATTTGCGTTCAATTGTGAAAAAAATCACATTATTATCTGCATCTGTCGGTTAAGATAAAGGTGTAGAAAAAACAAGGAGATGATTGAGATGAAAGCCAACGTTACCGAGAATTTTACAAAATACTATATGGACCTGTGTTACAACTGTGAAGAAGCCGCCAAATGTCAGGATGAAGAAACATGTCTCGCTTGCTGGGCAGATCAAGGACTGTTCGATAAAGAACAAGATGACACCAACCAACTGCTTCACGCATACTATGCTTGACTCCGGCTGGTACAGTAAGCGCCGTGAACCTAGAGCATTCATTCTAATCGCTCCTTTCTCTCACGGCGCAGCAAATATTATCGCTGGCAATCCATAAACCTCCACACTCCGATACAGGACGCGTGGAGGTTTATTTGTATATATAGACCCATTCGAATGTTTCGTACACGTTGTAGTCGTTGAATATTGCTGTATAGGCGGGAATCGCATACGATAATATTGTGATGCGCATTGACTCTTCCGGTTGAAGATGCAGTCGAAACAGGATACGCAGCAATACGATGCAGCCTGAATACGAAATTGATGGAGGGATACGATGCAATATACATCGAAAACAGTAGTTGTGACCGGTGCTGCTCAAGGCATTGGGCGTGCGGTGGCAGAGCATTATGCTACTGCGGGAGCAACTGTATTTTTAAGTGATATGGCAGATTCAGAGGGAGCAGCTACGGCAGCAGCCATCCGTGAGAATGGAGGACAAGCCCATTTCTTGCCATGCGATGTACGTAGCGAGCAGCAGATCAAGCAAATGATCGGAGAAGTGGTGGATACGACCGGACAGATTGATGTAGTGATTAACAACGCAGGGATCGGACGCTGGAAATCGCCATATGAACTGACCATCGACGACTGGGATGATGTATTGAATACGAATGTACGCGCCTGCTTCCTCGTGTCACGCGAAGCAGCGAAGGTCATGAGAACGAGTGAAGGCGGCAGTATCGTCAACATTTCTTCAACGCGTGCGCATATGTCTGAGCCGAATTCAGAGGCATATGCAGCATCCAAAGGCGGCATTACTGCATTGACGCACGCACTTGCTGTATCACTAGGCGAGGATCATATTCGTGTCAATTGCATTAGCCCCGGCTGGATTGAGAATGGTGATTACGCTGCTTTGAAAAAAGAAGATCATGAGCAGCACCCAGCGCGTCGTGTCGGTAAACCGGCAGATATTGCTAGTGCCTGTCTGTTCCTGACCTCAGATGAGAATACGTTTATTACCGGAGCAGAGCTGGTCATCGACGGTGGAATGACTCGTAAGATGATCTATGTAGAGTAGTAGTATATCGAGTAGTGGTATATAACGTAGTATGATGCAATGAAATACAATGTAATGAAGAGCTATGTAGTAAAGTGATCATGTAGAGAAGTCCTGATCCGTAATGTATCATGAAATATACTACAAAAAGCCCGCTTGCCGATGTACATGCAAGCGGGCTTTTCATATGATTATACTCTATTGTTAAACGGACGATACGAGGCGACGATTCCATTTTTCTTTAAATAATGGCAGCGTACTTTCACCGAAGATCTTAGCTTCTTCCAGATGTGGGTAGCTGGACAGGATGAATGAGGTTACACCTGCTTCGGCATATTCCAGCAAGCGATCCGATACCTGATCCGGTGTACCAACGAACATCAGTGCACCGCCAGAGCGTACATTGGACAGACCTGCCCACAGATTCGGTCCAACTACAAAATCATTGGCAGCGGCTGCATCGCGAATTTGATTTTGGCGATTTTGTCCAGTCGCACCAGTTTTGCTGAAGGAGGCTTTGGCACGCTCAATCGTTGCTGGATCAATATCCTTGATCAGATTACGAGCAGCTTCCCAAGCTTCTTCTTCGGTATCGCGAACAAGCACTTGAGCACGCATACCTACACGTAGCGGACGAATGCTGCCGCTTGCTTCGGCTTGTCTGCGCTGCTCTGCTTGCAGCTCTTCAATCTGCTGCTTGATCATCTCAAGCGGCTCTGACCACATTAGGAATACATCGGCATATTCGGCGCCTACACTTTTTGCCATTGGGGAGCTACCGCCAAAGTAGATAGGCAGACCCGGCTTTTGTACCGTAGCTGGACGGCTTGTACCGCCGTTAATCTCATAATAATCGCCTTTGTAATATACCTTATTGTCTTTGACAGAAGCATCTGCGCTTGCGCCAAATTCAGTCGAGGAAAGACCAGTTGCCTGTTCCCAGACGCCTTTGATCACATCAAGATACTCGCGAGTGCGGGCATATTTCTCGTCATGCGCTCTCGCTAATGGATCGCCCAATTCTTCCAAATCATCTGGAGAGCTGCCCGTTACGATGTTGATACGTGCGCGACCTTCGGACAGCGTATCCAGAGCGGCAGCCATACGTGCAGTCAAGACTGGCGCGATAAGACCGGGTCTAACAGCAACGAGCGGCTTCAATGTAGTCGTAGCACCAATGATCGCTGAGCCGACAACCCAAGAGTCAATGCAGGCGCCACCAGTTGGAATTAACACGAATTCAAAGCCGGATTGCTCGGCAGTACGGGCAACTGAGGTCAGATAATCTAGCGTAGGTTTGCGCTCAGACTCACGTCCAAGACTGGTGCCATCTCCCATCGTAGGCATGAACCAGCCAAATTCAACATTTTCACGATACATGTAATCAGTAGACATAAGGAAACTCCTTTATATTTAGGCATTGGATACTCTTGTGTACAGATACGCTGTAACATTCAAACATCATCTATAGAAATAATTCATAAGCAATAGAAAATCGTACTAACTAATCCGACAAACATACTTGGTATAAAAATACTAGCATGTTCATTTAGGGGTGTCAAATGCTTTGTTGGCATACGCAGACGCTTCGTTATAAGATAATGACTATGAACCAATGTGCATATCAACATATGCCCATAGGATATAGGGACAGGTTTAGATGATAAAGGAGGAATAATAATGAATGCGAATCCTAATCATAGCAGTCTTCAGCATACGCTTAGCATTGGACAAGTATCCGAACGCTCTGGTCTGAGTGTGCATTCGCTGCGCTTTTACGAACGCGAAGGGCTGCTGCTGACAACGCGAATTAGTCGAGATGAGGGCGGGCGACGGCGGTATAGTGAAGCGGATGTGCAATGGCTGGCAATCTGCACTCGCTTACGCTCATCGGGTATGCCGATTGCCGAGATTCGGCGCTTTGCTGAATTAGTACGCTTGGGACCGGGGAATGAATATGAGCGCTTAGCTATTTTAAAAGAACATCAGCAGCGGGTCATAAGGCAGGTGGAGGAATTGAATGAGTGCTTGGATGTGATTACGTCCAAGGCGGACATTTACGAATCGCATCTGCGTCAGCAACAAGCGCAGCAGATACACATCGCACAGAAATAGATACAAGAAATCTAAGGTGGAGCGTAGGAATCGTCAGCATAAGACAAACATCACGGAGCAATCAATGTAATTTCCGAAATTCAGGCTTGACCTAGAGTAGACTCTAGCTTGTAAAGTGGAATCATCACCGAGGAGCACAAACAACTGCCATACGCATGTGTATCTGCTCAGCGTGAACGAAATCGGTGAAATTACCAACTGCAAAGGAGATTATCATAATGGAACAGGCTTATCAAAGCACACCACAACATAAAATCAACTCAGGATTTGGTCCGAAAAGCACAGCAACCGAGGTATTAGAAGGAATTGATCTGTCAGGCAAGCTTGCACTGGTAACAGGTGGCTACTCCGGTCTCGGTCTGGAAACGACCAAAGCACTCGTTCATGCAGGTGCTTATGTTATCGTGCCAGCACGTCGTCCAGAAGTAGCAGCAGAAGCACTGAGCGGTGTAGAAAATGTGGAAGTGGGCGAGCTGGATCTATCCGATCTGGATAGTGTTCGTGCATTTGCAAAACAAGTATTAGATAGTGGACGCAGTATTGACCTAGCGATTCTGAATGCTGGTGTTATGGCAAGCCCAGAAACTCGCGTCGGTCCGGGCTGGGAACTGCAATTTGCAACCAATCATCTGGGACATTTCACGCTGATCAATCTGCTTTGGCCACTGCTGACCGCAGGAGATGGTGCACGCGTCGTTGCTACATCGTCAGCGGGACATCATTTTTCGCCGATTCGTTGGGATAATCTGAACTTTGAAGGCAATTACCATAAATTCGAGGCATATGGTCAATCCAAAACAGCCAATTCACTGTTTGCGGTGGAATTGGATCGTCGTGGTGCAGAACAAGGCGTACGTGCTTTTGCGGTGCATCCGGGCGGGATTTTGACACCATTGCAACGTCACCTGAGCCGTGAAGAAATGGTAGATCTGAAATGGGTAGATGAGGAAGGCAATGCCGTCAATCCTGCATTCAAATCACCAGAGCAAGGGGCAGCAACGCAAGTGTGGGCAGCAACATCGCCACAGCTAGAGGGCAAAGGCGGCGTATATTGTGAGGATTGCGATATCGCTGAGCTGACACCCAAAGATGGCCCACGCGTTGGCGTACAGCCATATGCAGTTGATTCGGATGAAGCGAAACGGTTATGGGATTTGTCGGTAACATTGACGGGAGTCGGTCAGGCGTAATCATTTTGATGCGATAGGCTCTTTATCTTTATTATGTAAAGAAAGAACAGCCGTGGTCCGTAAGGATGGCAGGCTGTTCTTTTTCCTAACAAACAATGAAATTATTGTCATACCTGCCAGCATCAAAGTCTGCTATAATCACCGTACACCCTTTTCCAGAACATTGAATGAAATACTACATATTCTACAAACCATCTAACATCCAATAGACCACAGCTGGCAGAATCATTTGCTTCAACTGTAACATTCTGTTGGATGTATTCGATTCAGGGTAAATGCACAAGGGTAATATATAGGATGTGATGTCTAATATATGTTACGGGAGGAATGCAATCATGTTGAGCCAACCTTATCGTCCGGTTTCCTATCGCACGGAGCACAGGTATACTCATCCGGGAGAGGCTGCATCTCAGCCACATGCCAATGCAAAGTCGTCCGTAAAGGATCACAAGCCAGCGCTGGGCAACGATTATATGTCCACACGTCAACAATTACAGCAGAAAGTTGGTCTGGTCGGTACATTCCATATGATTCCGGGTCATGGTGTGAACAATCAGGTGTATCGTGGGCGATTGGAAGCAACAGGCGAAGATCATTTTGTTGTTCGTCATATGAATTCTGGTCAACGTGAAGTATTGCCATTATCCGCATTGGATAGCGCAGTATTTACCGAATCGACCTCCGCTTATACAAGCATTTCGGGTCAGGCAGCACCAAGTCGTTACTCGTTATCAGGTCAATAAGCTGTCCGTTTGGTACATCGCGAATAATAACCTTCTATATTAAATAAAAAGCACACCTATACTAAAGCCCGCCTATGGTCGTCATTATGCTGACCGTGGCGGGCTTTGCTGTATAGTTTTATGCTTTACAGATCAAATACCATTTCAGATTTTGCAGTGGAATTTCGATTAGCACATCATACGATTATTGTGCAATGGAGTCGTTATAATCTTGCAGCTTTTGCGTAATTTGAGAAGCTGCATTATCTAATGCTTCTTTTGGCGTTTTGGAGCCATTGATAGCTTCTTCCATTGCTGTTTCGGTCAATTGACGTGCTTCAGGGAAGATTCCCATAACTGCTCCTTGCGTAGCAGGATCAATCTTCGTATCATGCAGCTGTGTTACCGCTGTATCAAACTGTGGATACTTCTTCATATTTTCTTTGACCAAATCTTCGTCATAGGCTTTTTTCGTAATTGGGAAGTAGCCAGTGTTCACATGCCAGTATGCTTGCGTGGAAGGCTCGGTTAGGAATTTGATGAATTTCCATGCCGCTTGCTGCTCTGCTTCAGATTTGTCGTTCATGATCCAGAGGCTAGCGCCGCCTACGATTACGCCGCCTTTTCCTTTGTATGCGTCAGATGGTTTAGGAATAGGTGCAGTACCTACTTCAAATTTGCCACCTACTGAGTTTACAATCCCGCGTAGAGCAGCAGTGCTGTCCATTGTCATCGCAATTTGACCAGCAGCAAATGCTTTTTTGGTATCGTCGGTTTTGCGACCGAGGTTGATCATGACTTTTTCGTCTACAAGCTTTTTCCACCAGCTGAGTGTATCTACAGCTGCTTGAGAGTTAACCAGCGATTCAGTAGCAAGTGCGCTGCGACCGTTATTGTTGTTCAGCAATTGTACATCCTGATTCGCTAATAATTGCTCCATCAACCAGCTATAAATTGGGAAAGCACCGCCGGATTGACCATCTTTGTTCAGCTTTTTGGCTGCTGCTTCGATACCAGCAAACGTTGTTGGTGGATGTTCGGGATCTAAACCTGCTGCTTTGAAGGCATCTTTGTTGTAATACAGAATCGGATTCGATGTGTTAAACGGCATGGAGTAGAGCTTGTTATCAAACGTATAATACGCCAAAATATTCTCTTCCAGCTGCGACAGATCGAATTTGTCAGCATCGATAAATTGCTGCATCGGCGTAATTGCCTGCGAATCGATCATAAAACGGCTACCGACTTCATACGTCTGCATCATTGTAGGACCACTGCCAGAACCCATCGCTGTTTTGAATTTGTTCAGCCCTTCATCATAATCCCCTTGATAAACGGCTTGTACCTCTACTTCGGACTGCGACTCGTTGAATTGCTTCACCAGATTATCTACCGTTTCTCCCAATTCACCGCTCATGGAATGCCACCAGACGACTTTAACCGGGCCAGTGGAGGTTTCAGAAGAACTGCCACCTGCCGCCGAAGCAGGCTCTGAACCTTGAGAAGCACCGCCACTACAAGCTGCAAGGAATAAAAACAGACTTAATGTCAGCAGACCCCATGTGCGGGCCCAGAAAGGTTTGCGTTTCATGTGTATACATTCTCCTTTAAATGAAGATAGATTGGGTGAACATTCAGTCATACGACAAATAGCGTAAGCCTTGTATCGTCTCTGCAAAGTACTAAATCATTGTCGATTCATCTAGCAGTCCATCCATGCGATTCCACACACTTGTTTCTACAGAGTATAGAAGGGCGGATTGGGAACATACATTATCCTTTTAAGGAACCAGCGGTTAGTCCACCAACCAGTCGTCCCAATCCAACCGCAAGCAATACGAGCGAAGGCAACAGCACCATAACAATGCCTGCCATCACCATATTCCATGCGGTCACTTCGGCAAATTGCAGCATACTGACTCCAATTTGCACAGTACGCATGCTTTCGGTATTCGTAATAAGTAACGGCCACAGATACATATTCCAATTGCTCAAGAAGGAATACACGCCCAATGTAGCCAATCCCGGCATGGATAATGGAACGGCAATGGATAGGAAAATACGAATATGTCCACAGCCGTCGATCCGTGCAGCTTCCATCAGTTCCTTCGGCAATTGCAGGAAAAACTGTCGCATCAAAAAAGTACCAAATGCGCTTGCTAGAAACGGAATCGTCAGCCCCGGATAGGAGTCCAGCCAGCCCCAGCTGCGTACAGTCAAATAATTCGGAATGACCGTCACTTCCCACGGAATCATCATCGTTGCCATAAACAGTGCGAACAGTACTTTACGACCGGGAAAGCGGAGAAAGGCAAACGCATAAGCAGCCATACACGAAGTCACAATTTGCCCGATGGTAATGACGCCACTCGTCACAAAGCTGTTCAGAATAAAGCGTCCAACTGGAATCGTGTCCCATACCTTAATAAAGTTCTCCAGATGGAGACTCGATGGAAACCATTTGGGCGGATATGTAGCGGATTCGGCTTCGGTCATTAATGCATTCGACAGAGCGATCCAGAACGGAAAGAGAATCATTACCGCAGCAATCAGCAGTACGGCATAGGCAGCACTTTGACGCACAAGATTAGGCTTCACTGGTAATGCACCTTCTTTTCTCCGAATTTGAACTGGATGATCGTCAGAATGAGAATGAGTACGAACAGGACAAGTGCCTGAGCACTGCCTGAACCAAATCGGAAATTCACAAATGCGTCCTGATACAGATTGTATACAAGCACATTGGTACTATTCATCGGTCCCCCTTTGGTTAGTATATGAATCTGCCCGAATGACTGGAATGCACCAATCATTGAGGTTACGCTGGCAAAAAAGAGCGTAGGTGAGATCAGCGGCAAGGTTAACTGAATAAATGTGCGGATCGGGCTGGCACCGTCCATTTTGGCACTTTCATAAATGTCTTCTGGTACGCCCTCCATACCACCTAGCAGCAAAATAAACAAAAAGCTGACATTCATCCAGATCGTCATCAGCGAGATCGAGAGCAGCGCCCAATCGGGGCTAGTGAGCCAAGGAACTGCGGGTAAGCCAAGTGATTGCAGCACCACATTCAGCATGCCAAGTGTCGGATGGAACAGCATCATCCAGATGACCGATCCGGTACCGACCGATATGGCAATCGGGAGCGAGAACAGAAAGCGGAACACTTTGCTGCCGCGCAAATGCGTCCGGCAAATAGCCGCTAGAATCAGGGCAACGAGAATAGAGGTCGGTACGGTGAATAGCATGAATTCAAAGGTTACCCACAGACTCGACAGAAAATGTCCAGAATCGAACAGCTTTTCAAAATTGCGTAAACCGATGTACTTAGCAACATCCCCACGCGGTGTCGTAGAATGCACACTTAGGTATACCGATTTGAGCAGTGGATAAAATAGAAAGATACTGAACAGCACCAGCGAAGGAGCAAGAAACAACCCTGCCAGTGAATATTCCTGCCAGCGTCCGGCGCGTCGTGGTAGACGCAGAGTGGAGCGGGCGTTGACTGCACTTCGCTTCATATTACGTTTGACGGGAACAGCAGTAGATTTGTCCAAAATCATCATCCTCACTTTCATGTCTATTTTCATTATGCCTGCGCATAAGAGCAGTTCATGGTTCCTGTTCACCTGCTAAAGTATAAAGAGCGCATGTTAACGACAATAGCCATGAATGTAAAAATTGTGTATCCTTCGTAACAGTAAAATAGGACGGAGGGATGTTTGACTGTTTTCATTTTCGGGCTATAATATAATCAGGCAACGTCTATACTTACATATGAGAAAGAGGTGAATGTGTTGGGGAATTGATGCTGATCGTACCATGTCGGATTATCCAAAAATTTAAGTTTCGAAGGAGGTGAACCCGTCGCTGTATGTATACCCACTAGAGGAACACAGCGCGGGAATAACACTTGACTGACCCCTTACCCAGTTTGTTGAATCTTTTGCTGGTCTTAGCACTGGTACTTTTGAATGGTTTTTTTGTAGCCGCGGAATTTGCAATGGTCAAAATTCGTAGCAGTCGACTGGAAACGCTGGTCGATGAAGGAAATAAACGGGCACGCTTTGCGCAGTCCATTGTCAATAACTTAGATGCCTATCTCTCAGCCTGTCAGCTGGGGATTACACTGGCTTCACTGGGGCTTGGTTGGATTGGTGAACCGGCAATTGCCCAACTAATCTCACCGCTATTCGCAGCCGTGGGCTGGAATAATGAAGTTGCCATACACAGCGTCTCGATTGTGATCGCTTTTGCTGTGATTACGATTCTGCATATTGTACTTGGCGAACTAGCACCCAAATCACTCGCAATCCGCAAAGCGGAAGGCGTAACCTTGTGGACAGCTGCACCAATGATGCTGTTTCACAAAATCATGTATCCTTTTATCTGGATGTTGAACGGCATGGCAAACGCATTGCTGAAATTGTTTGGAATCGCTCCGGCATCCGAACACGAATCCGCCCACACCGAAGAAGAGATACGCATACTCATGAAAGAAAGCAACAAGAGCGGGCTGATCGATAATACCGAACTGGCGCTGGTTGATAATATATTCGAATTTGCCGATACAACCGCCCACGAGATTATGATTCCACGTACCGAAATGATTTGTCTGAGTCTGCATGCCTCCCGTGAGGAGAACTTGCAGATTGCGCTTGATGGCATGCGCACCCGTTATCCGGTATGTGATGGCGACAAAGACCATATTGTCGGCTTTCTGCATATTAAGGATCTGATGCGTTATCAGATTATCGATTCGGTCAAACTGATTCGTCCGATTATTGCTGTACCAGAGTCGATCAAGATCAGCGAACTAATGAAACTCATGCAACGTGGCAAGACGCAGATCGCGATATTGATCGACGAATATGGTGGTACAGCCGGTCTAGTAACATTGGAAGATATTATGGAAGAAATCGTCGGTGAAATTCAGGATGAGTTTGATCACGAACGTCCTGTAGTCGAACCGATCAATGAAATGATGTATTCCATCGATGGCCTGATGCTGATTGAGGAGTTCAATACACGCTTCTCGCTGGATCTGGATGTTTCCGAATATGATACGATCGGCGGTTGGCTGTATTCGCGAGTTGAATCACTGCCTCCGCAAGTAGGACAGAGCGTGGCACATGACGGGCATTTGTTAGTGGTAGAAGAGACGGAGAACAAACGTATTTCGCGGATCAAGCTGGTTATTACGCAATTCGCGGTCAATACGAATCAAGCCGGAGCCTAAAACTAAGCTACGGTTGACGATTCAGAGCACGGATCGTACAGGAAAAAGGAGCGGGAGAATAATCCCGCTCCTTTTTTTGATATTCTATACGATCAGGATACTATGCTTTTAGAATATAATATAAATGAGAATAGAACATAAAAAAGAAGGAACCCGCATGATGGGATTCCTTCTTTTTTTGGAGTATATAGAATATCCATATATCAGTATATAGGCTAGTCCATTCCTATATTTAGCTAACAACACCTATCATCTACTACAATAGTTGCACGCTTCCGAGCAATACTGATCGACAGTTATAGGTTGTCATGCCAATACTTATCGACGACGATCGGCTTCTTTTACTTCGGCATCAACCTCTTGATCGTCCTCGTCGATTTGCAACTCAGTATCGCCTTCGCCGCGTTCTTCATATGCTTTTACCGCATTACCCTGTTCTACATGACGATTATCGCCATCTATATCATTGGCGGCAAATGTTTCTATACTTTCGGTGAAATTATCATTATCACCGCTACCTTCAGCAAGTTCATTATAATCGTGAACCTCGCGTTGCGCGCTCATTGCAGGAGAGTCAGCAACCCCGTAATCCTCAACTGCCTGCCATGCACCTGCATCGTCAAAGCGACCAGTATTATGCTGACGATTTTCACCGGAGCCTTTCGCAGCAGGAGTGATCAGATCTTCTTCGACCGGGCGATAGTCATTGATTTGGTTCTGTTGTGGACTTTCGTCTACCAGATACGTAGTAAATGGCAGTGCTTGCAACCGTTCAAATGGAATTTCCTTGCCACTCACTTCGCTAACACCATACGTACCATCTTCGATACGTTGCAATGCAGCATTTACCTGCTCCAGCGTGTCACTCATTTGATCATCAATCGCTAGATCGCGTCCACGTTCAAATGTTTCTGTACCCAGATCGGCAGGATGGTTATCGACAGCGGACAGCTCGCCAGTAGAATCGCGTTCTGATTCTGGTAGACCATCCGCAGTTTCATCCTCGCTATTGAAGTGACGTTCCAGCTCACTCTTTTCCTCCAGTAAGCTGTTTTTCAATTCCTCTATTTGAGCATCTGTTAAATGTTTCATGATTGTTTTCTCCCTTCGGTCATTGGCTACATGGGGCTGGTTGTGCTCCGAATGAACAGCAACAACCCGTTCTACCTCAATTACCCTGCGAAACGAAAAATCAATCTTCCTGCACGTATAGCCTATTAAATGAAGAGCTTAATCGTAAGAACTACTGTTTACCTACGAAAGGTTAGTAATTGGAATAGGTTGGTTAA
Organism: Paenibacillus sp. JQZ6Y-1; assembly: GCF_040719145.1. Taxonomy (NCBI): domain Bacteria; kingdom Bacillati; phylum Bacillota; class Bacilli; order Caryophanales; family Paenibacillaceae; genus Paenibacillus; species Paenibacillus kandeliae. The sequence goes on along the minus strand of NZ_JBFDUZ010000001.1, from coordinate 1,990,307 downwards.
TACAACAAAGATTAGCTTTCACCTTGTACTTAGCATGCAATTTATGCAATGTTAGGTGTCACCATTGTTTGTTTATTTCGGAGGATCAGCCTGTACACACATTCAAGAAGACCGGAAAGGGGAATAATGATGAAAGCACTTACTTACCAAGGAAAGCAAAATGTAAAGGTTAAAGAGGTAGAGGATGCCAAAATCCAAAAGCAGGACGATATTGTCGTACGTATTACATCGACGGCAATCTGCGGTTCCGACCTGCATATCTACAACGGTGCAATGCCTGTCGTTCATGACGATTATGTGATCGGTCACGAACCGATGGGGATTGTGGAGGAAGTCGGTCCCGGTGTAACACGCGTCAAAAAAGGCGACCGTGTCGTCATTCCATTTAACGTATCGTGCGGCGAATGTTTCTTCTGTACAAATCAAATGGAAAGTCAATGCGACAACTCCAACAAAATGGAAGAGAAAAACACAGGTGCCTACTTCGGTTTCGATATTTATGGTGGCTATCCGGGTGGTCAGGCAGAACTGATGCGTGTACCTTACGCAAACTTCTTGCCATTTGTCGTACCGGAATCAGCGGAAGTAACAGATGAGCAGGTGCTGTTCCTATCTGACATTATGCCAACCGCGTATTGGAGTGTAGAGAGTGGCGGTGTCAAAGCTGGCGATACCGTTATCATTCTCGGTTGCGGACCAGTCGGGCTGCTAGCTCAAAAGTTCGCATGGCAAAAAGGGGCTAAACGCGTCATCGCGGTTGACCACCTGCCGTACCGTCTTGCTCATGCGAAGCGTACGAATAATGTAGAAGTAATTAACTTCAAAGAAGTGGACGATGTTGATCAGCATCTGCTGGAAATCACGAGTGGCGGTGCAGATGTCGTTATCGACTGCGTAGGGCTGGATGCAGATAAAAGCATCGGTGAGAAAATCCAAACCAACCTCAAATTGCAGGGCGGTAGCTTGAGCGCATTCAATCTTGCTGCCAATGTAGTACGCAAATTCGGTACCATTCAGGTAACGGGCGTATACGGCGAAACATACAACAATTTCCCATTGGGTCATTTGTTTGAACGTAACGTGAAGCTGGCGATGGGACAAGCACCAGTTGTTCACTACATGCCAGAGCTGTTCAAGCAGATTACCGACGGTACAATTGATGCGACAGACATCATTACGCACAAGGTGTCGCTGAGTGATGCTGAACACGGATATGATATTTTCAATGATAAAAAAGAAGACTGTATCAAGGTTATTCTGAAGCCATAATTGATCAGGATGGATGTTGTGTCATAATGATGTTTTATCATATGGTTCGTGTTAGCATGGATCGTATGTAATCTCATGTATGAGATGTGATTTGGCTTAACCTATCATTTTGTGAAAATATGCGTTCATAAGTAAAGCCTGCATAGGATTCTTTCATCCATATGCAGGCTTTTTGATATGAGCCATGGTATAAAGTGAGATAGTAAAATCTTTTCAATTTCTAGAATACCGAGTTAGGAAAGTGAAAGCTGGATATTCCACTGAGACGCTGCCTGCTGAATGGCGCGCTGCATTGCTTGTACAGGCTGTTCAATCATATCACCATGACCAATTGCCAGTAGTGCAGGTTGAAGATGCAGCAGCTTTTGCGCACTTTGCAGTGCATCAGCTTTGGACCACGTAGCCATTGCTGGAAAAGGGAAGAACAGACGTACATCGCCAGCTACCGCGATACCACCACGGGTTTGAAGCGCATCCCCTGCGATAACAAACTGATTGCGAGTATCCAGCAATGCGATTGAGCCAGGTGTATGACCGGGTACAGCAATCACTTGCAGCGAACCGACCAGATCGCCGTCCTCTAGTAATTGGGTAGGGCGTGTCTGTAGCTTTTTGGGGACACTACCTTTGATCGGTGTCTGTGCTTCATCGACATCTAATGACAGATCGCCATTCATTAGGCGAGCATCTCGGCGCGATACATATACCTCGATCCCCGGATAAAGCTGCACCAATGTATCCAGCGAACCGACATGATCACTATGCACATGAGTCAGTATGATGCGGGTTAGCGGTTTGCCAAGCTTAGCTTCCGCCTGTTGAATGCCTTTGTAGCTATGCGGCAAGCCAGCATCGATCAATGTCAGACTGTCATCTTCTTCAATAAGATAACAATTGACTGGAAAGGTACCGGGCAAGAAGACAAGCTGATGCAAATAGGATTTCCTGTTTATTTTCATAATGTTCACCTCTACTCACATCATAACTAATAGTATTAGTTTTATCAATATCTATATTCAATTTATACTAATATAATTAGTTTTTGCGAATGTAAAAACTGTCTGTGTAGATGTAGATCATCAGACAGTCGTTGATTGTGGTATGGATGGTATGTTGATTATTGTTTTTCATTTACTGATCGGTTGAAGAGGATACAGATGGAGCATCCTTTTTCATTTGCTGTAATCCATGTAGAAATGCAGTAATGATAATCTCAAAGCTGGTATCTACATCGACCTTTAAGCCAAATCCGTGATTGCGCTCCAGAGAGCTAAAGCCATGCAATACACTTCGCAATCCGCGTCCCGCATGAATAAGCCCATCATCCGTTAACTCAAATTCGCGCAAGATTTGAAATAGCAGTTCCAATAGCTGGTTGGCAACTTTGTTTAAAGACGGATCATTTTGCTCTGCTTGATAAAAGGTCGCTTCATACAATCCCGGCTGTGTACGCACAAATTGCAAATACGCTCGTGCTACTTCGCGAATTGCGGTATCGCGAGAGCGACCGACGGCTGCTTGCATCATAATTTCACGTAGTTGCTCCAGACCTTTGAGCGCCATTGCACGGCGTAATCCCGGTAAACCGTCTACATGGTTATATAGGGAAGGGGAGCGCACATTGAGTTTTTGTGCAACCGTGGATAGGGTGATCTGTTGAATACCGTGCTCATCAGCAATTTCGGCAGCAGCCGTAACAATTTGATCCAAATTTAAGCCGATTCGTGGTGACATGATACATTCCTCCTTGCTGTTCGTACATAGTGCTTTGATCGTGTGAATCATAGAAATGATACGAATGGGTCAGAAATATAAACGAATCTGATTCATCAAAAAACTATGACTATTCGTATTATCTCTATGATTGTAAAGGATCTGCTTCATTTTGCAAACAATAAGCAGGGAGGAGGAATATAAATAGAGCTGAGACAGGCGGAACTTACAAATATGTCCCATATAACCCATCCATAATCTAAACTAAAGTTTACATACGTAAGTGAGTGGTCCACACCCAAACAAGCAAAATAAATAGACACCGACCATGTAGGCTCGGTGTCTATTTGCAATCCTTTGCTGTTTAACAAATCTACGGATCGGATAATAATAGAACAACTTGAGTTCCTTCTCGTATCATCCAACCGTCTTGATTCGTATGGTATTAAAATGCCCAGCCGCCTTGCTTGAATACAGGCTCTTCTTTACCATCAGCGGTAATGCCGTAAATGTCCATTTCGCCGGAGCCGATCATAAAGTCGACGTGTACCAGACTGTTGTTCAGACCACGTTCGGTCAGCTCGTCACGGGACATTTGTTTGCCGCCTTGCAGGTTGAACGCGTATGCGCTACCGATTGCCAGATGGTTGGAGGCATTCTCATCAAACAGGGTATTATAATAGAGAATATTGGATTCGGAGATTGGGGAACGGTGCGGTACAAGAGCAACCTCGCCCAAGTAATGTGCGCCTTCATCCATTTCTACCAGATGTTCCAGTGTTTCTTGACCTTTTTCGGCTTCAACGCCAACAATACGACCGTCTTTGAAGGTTAGTTTGAAGTTGTCGATGATTGTACCGCCATAGCTGAGCGGCTTGGTGCTGCTCACATAGCCATTCACATCGGACTTCAGTGGAGCCGTGAACACTTCCTCTGTTGGCATGTTGGCGATAAAGGAGTCGCCGCGTTCACTCACACTATCCGCAGCTGCCCAGATATGACCTTCTGGCAAGCCGATCGTCAGATCTGTACCCGGTGCCACATAATGCAGCTGTTTGTAAGCTTTGTCGTTCAGATATTTGGATTTTTCATTTAGCAGTTTTACATGCTCCTGCCATGCAGAGATGGTATCGCCTTGACCAACACGAACCGCTTTGAAGATATAATCCCACATATGGTTGATTTGCTCTTCCACAGGTTGATCTGGGAATACTTTTGCTGCCCATGCTTGGGAAGGTACAGCTACGATCGACCAGCTCATTTTGTCGGATTGCACATACTCGCGATATTTGACCAGCACTTTGCTGGCTGCTTTTTGGAAGGTAGCGATACGCTTGGAATCAATACCTTTCAGCAGATCTGGATCATCGGACACGACGTGCAGTACAGCACCGTGCTCCTCTGCCAGTTCTTCCATCTCAGCAGCATACCATTTCGGTCCGATCTCGAACGATTCATCAGGTGCCAGCTCATAACGAAGGCGTGTAATCTGATCATCCGACCAGTTGACCTTTACGAATACAGCACCAGCTTCATAGCCTTTTTTGGTCAGCAGGCGTACGAATTCAGCTGCGTGCAGCGGTGCGTTGATGATGAACTTTTGTCCTGGTTGTACATTAACGCCGACGCGAACTGCAAGCTCAGCGTACTGTTCCAGGTTTGTCTGAAAATCTGACATGAATAGTTCCTCCGTTTCGACTATCTGTATGTGTATCGTTATGCACCGCACTCTAGCGGTCACAACGAGTGAACTGGGATCATACAAATGAAATGACCCGTCCCATCTATATTACAGGATGTGAACGCTGATGAAAACCATTACCGAAAAACCGATACGCAAATGTAATAGACGAAGATTGGGATCGTAGTGTCGCAGGAGAGAGGAGCACATAGGATGAATTGGAATGAAGATTGGAAAATCGCAAAAGATGCGTTACAGCAAATCACTGTTAATGGTAGCGATGATAACGAACCGGTTGTCATTTCTGGTTATGCCGAGGGAGTTCGCTGCATCGGAATTGGTACAGACGCAGCGGTATTCACGTATGATCAGGCACCGGGTTACGCGTTTAAAGTCTTCACACCGCAGGCGATTGAGAAGATTCCGGTGGAGGTATCGGTATATGAACGGTTAAAGTCAGCACCGTTTTTCCCTATTTGTTATGGTAGCGATGCGAATTATTTGGTGCTAAGCTATGAAGCCGGACCAACATTGCAAGATTGTCTGCTGCAAGGAATCGAAGTGCCGAGACAGGTCATTACGGATGTGGAGGCAGCGCGCAAATATGTACGCGGAGTCGGTATGAATCCACGTGATATCCATTTGAAAAATGTGATTATGCAAAATGGACGTGCCAAGGTCATCGATGTCTCCGAATATGTCAAAGAGGGCGATGATAAACGCTGGGATCATCTGGTATGGGCGTACGATCAGTTGTATGATCGTATCGCTGGTAAAAGTATCCCTTCGTGGGTGCTGGATACAGTCAAAAACTGGTACGCTCGGATCGGTGTGGTCAACAATACACTGAACTTGGAAGAACTCGCCAAAAAAGCAGGCGATCTATTCTCCAGATATATGAAATGATAGTGCGTTTCTCATCATATTAGAATAAAGGTCAATGGTGCGATATAACGAACATCGTGTGATTGGGCAAATACAGATGGAAATACAGAAAAACTCCTGCATCATGGCGAAATACAATCATTCGCGATAATGCAGGAGTTTTTGCTTCATGATGATTATAGATGCCGAAGCATACAAATCATTTTATAGAACGATCAGAAGGATCGGTGTGTACCTCTTACAATTTGCAGAAGGCGATCAATTGTTGCAATTCTTCCGCCAAGGTAGACAGATGACGAGCGGAGGACGCAACATCTTCCATTGTGGACAGCTGCTCTTCGCTGGCGGCATTCATTTCGTCAATTCCAGCAGAGCCTTGTTGGGACAGCGCACTCAGATGCTCCATCGCTTCGGCGATTTGTTGGGAACGCTGATTGGCACTGTTAATGAGTGAGGTCGTTTCATCAATACGTTCCACTGTACTACCTACAGATTGCTGAATGGCTTCAAATGCTACCGTTACTCGGCGGCTGCCATCCACACTTGCTTGTACACTGCTGACCGATTCCTGTGCTTGTTCGACAGCACTTTGACTTTCTTGCTGTACATCTGTGACCAAGCCGGTAATCAGAGTGGAGGATTCAGCAGCGCTCTCCGCCAGCTTGCGAATTTCCTCGGCTACGACAGCAAAGCCGCGTCCCGATTCACCAGCACGAGCTGCTTCAATTGAAGCATTCAATGCCAGCAGATTCGTTTGTTTGGCGATTTGTTGAATAGCGGAAGAAGCATAACCGATCTGTTCAGATTTGTTATTCAGGCTAGTCAGCACATTCAGTGTAGAGTGAATGTCGTTGGATAGGCGCTGAATACGACCAGTGATGTCATTGACTTCACCCAAACCTTGCTCGGCAGTTTTTTTCATATTGCCAGTTAATTCATCGATTTGCTTGCTTGTATGAGCAACTTGTTCCATTTGTGTCGCCATATGATTGACCGAATCGGTTACTTGGATGACTGTTTGCGTTTGGGACGTGAAGCCTGTAGACAGCTCGCCGGAAGATACGGCAATATGCGAGGATGCTTGAGCGGTTTGTTCTGCGCTAGCTGTCAGTTCCTCAGATGAAGCGGAAAGAGTCATAGCGCTCTCGTCCACACTTTTAATCACTTTGCGCATGCTGTCGATCAGTTTGTTGAATGCGGTAGAGACTTGACCAATTTCGTCGCGGGCGTTATAGCTTGCAGTAACAGTCAAATCACCGTCTGCTGCTTGGTTCATTAGCTGCTGTACTTGACGCAGCGGTCTTGAAATCATAGTCGCAATCCAGATACCGATCAGCAGGGAAACAATGATGCCGACAACGAGCACGATAAGGGTGACGATTCTGGATGTATTATAGGTACCATCAGCATCGGTTTTGCTGTTGGCAGCTTCTTTGATCATATTATCACGCATTTGATTGAGATATTGATTCAGCGTAGTGCGTACATTCTCTAGATTGGTATAAGCGGTTTGTGCTGCTGTGCGATCCTTCGCATCCACGGCATCAAGTACCTGCTGACGGGCTGTAGAAAACTGCTGCGCTGTGGCGATCAGTTGAGCAGAGATCTTTTGATTATCGCCGCTCAGTGGAACCTCGCCTAGAATTTCATATTGTTTTTTAGTATTGCTAGCAGTTGTATTAATTTCGCTAATTAAGGATGGTTCATCGGTAGTAGCAGTAGGGTTCATTAATTTCAGCAAACGAGTAGCATTGGTGCTATAGTTAATAACGATTTGATCCATCGCTGTAATGGCTTTGATATTGGTTTCATACATATTAGTAGCAATAGTAGCCATTCTGGAACTAGTGTTTGTACCATTGTAACTTACTGCTACAAGTAACAGTAGATTGACAATGATCAAAATAACGATTTTTGTTTGGACGCGCAAATTTTTCATGTTGAATATCCCCTTATGCTACGTAATTTTCTCTGTATTGGTCCATGATTGTTCCTTATATTCTGACGAATGTGTGATTGTAATCTCTTCAAACGATTCCCAATGAGGGACAATCACTCAAACGGTAAAGCGAGTCATTACTTGTTGCAGATTCTCAGCCAGCTCGGACAGATAACGAGCAGACCCAGAAACCTCTTCCATTGTGGACAGCTGTTCTTCGCTCGCTGCTCCAGTTTGTTGCAGACTTGCCGACGATTGTTCCATAATGGCACTGACATTTTCCATCGCTTCGGCAATTTTCTCCGATTGTTGGGCTACCTCTTGAATGATGCTACCAGAAGCAAGAATGCGTTCAGCAGTATTGTCGACCGATTGGCGGATCGCTTCAAAGGCGGTGTTCACCTTGTGACTGCTTTGCACGCTTTCTTGAATGCTGGCAGACGAATGGGTAACTTGTTCTACCGCAGCTTTGCTGCTATCCTGCATCATCTGTACCATATCAGAGATTTCACGAGATGAATCGGCAGCGCCGGAAGCAAGCTTGCGAATTTCTTCGGCAACGACGGCAAAGCCGCGACCCGCTTCACCGGCGCGTGCTGCTTCAATCGAAGCATTGAGAGCCAGCAGGTTCGTTTGTTTGGCGATATTTTGAATAGAGGACGATGCCAAACCGATCTGATCAGAGGTAGTGGATAGCTGCTGCATGACTTGCAGGTTACGCTGCATATCGACCGCAAGCGTTTCGATTAGACGACTGATATCTTTGACTTGATCCTGACCGTTTTGGGCAGCGGATTTCATCTCATTCGTTAATGCTGCGACCTGCTGACTGTTGGAAGCGACGATGCCCATTTTTTCATACATAGAGTTAACCGAGCTATTCACTTGGTTCACTGATTCTACCTGTGTTTCCACACCTGTTGACAATTCGCTAGTTGCGATAGTGATATGCTCGGCAGCCTGTGCGGTTTGCTCTGCACTAGCCGTTAATTCTTCGGAGGAAGCGGATAGCGTCAAAGCACTTTCGTCTACTTTGCGAATAATATCACGCATATTGGTAATCATGTCATTAAAGGAGCCAGTCACTTGACCGATCTCATCACGGGAACGATAATCGCCATGGACTGTCAGATCGCCTGCACCTGCACGACTCATCAGCTCACGGAGAGTACGCAGCGGGCTGGTTACCATTCGACTGATAAACAAACCGATTGCCATGGACAGTACGATAGCCGATACAATCAGAATGATCATGACCAAACGAGAATTGCTAGTAATTTGCTCGATTTGCACATTGGCATCTTTCGCTTGACTGCTCAGGACGGCATTGAGACTACGAACCGTATCGTTCATCGCTTGGCGTAGTGGTTCTACTTTCGTATTGAACAGTGCATAAGCGGCAGTATTTTGATTGTTGATTGCGAGCGTCTGTACTTGTTGCAGCAACGTTTGATACGAATCAAGATTGGCGAGATAGGTGTTATACAGTTTGGCAGCCTGTGCACCAAGAACGATGGATTTCATGTGTTCATATAAAGTCTTGTTCATTTCTTCGCGTTCTGTGATTGTGCTGCTCAGTTCCGTATTGCGTTCATCCTTAGTGGTGATCATCAATTCGAGCACCGCAGCTTCAATGGTACGGTTATCAATAATGATCTGGCTTACATCTTCGCTGGCAAGCATGTTTTTGTGATACATATCGTTCGCTTTGTCAGCGATCTGGACGGTAGCATTGTAGCTGCCATAACCGATTACCGCCATGAACAGGATAGTGATAGCAAGTAAAGTAAGGATTTTCGTTTGAACGGTCAAATTACGCATGTGAATCACTCCATTTTATTGAATTGGCTGCGAAGGATAAAGATAAAGCGGTAATGCAGTTTTTTGTCGAATCTAAGTATGCTGAAATCTGGTTGCTGTGGTGCTCTCCTTTTGACCTGTCCAGTATCCCAATGGTTATAAACAAAGACTGTATATGATATAACCCCTTGTTTTCTATGTCTTTTGGCTCTGAATCCTCTTGTCCTTGCTCTCTGTATTATATGTCGGTAGGACTAAGTAAATTAATTATAGTCCTAGGACTGTCTTGTTAAAAATAGGAAATATATCTTATTTTGTCGAATTTAATCGAATTAAGGAAGGTGCCTATGAACAAAATGAGACATTTCGACGTTATTCGATTAACGGAAGGTTTGTTCGTTTAAAATAACGGTAGGCTTACTTTATAGGATATAAGGAAAGGAAGATGAATGATGACGGATACTCTAAATGAAATTGCGAACAAGCATCTATATATTGATGGCAAATGGCAGGAAGCTGCTTCCTATGAAGCGTTATACTCTCCATATAATGGAGCACAGATTGCCAATGTGGCAGAAGCGAATGAGGAAGAAACGCGTCAGGCTATTGCCGCCGCCGCTAAAGCAGCACCTATCATGCGAGATATGCCAGCTCACAAACGGGCTGCTATTTTGGAACAATTGGCGCGTCTGCTGGAGGAGCGTAGCGAGGAGGCTGCACGACTGATTGCCCTCGAAGGCTCCAAACCGTTAAAAGCAGCACGCGGTGAAGTTGCACGTACCATTGAGACATACAAATTTTCAGCAGAGGAAGCGAAGCGTATTCATGGCGAAACCGTACCGCTGGATGCTGCTGCCACAGGTGAAGGCAAAATCGCTTATACCATCAAAGAGCCTGTAGGTGTAGTCGGTGCGATTACGCCGTTTAATTTCCCGATGAATCTGGTTGCCCACAAAGTAGGACCAGCATTAGCGGCAGGTAATACTGTTGTATTGAAGCCTGCGGAGCAAACGCCATTGTCTTCCTTACTGTTGGCACAATTATTAGAAGAAGCGGGATTGCCTGCTGGCGCATTAAATGTAGTAACTGGTGACGGCAAGACCGTTGGCGATATCATCGTGACTGATGATCGGGTGAAAGCTTTATCGTTTACGGGTAGCCCGGGTGTAGGCATCTCGATTCGTTCGCGTGCTGGTTTGAAAAAGGTGACGCTAGAATTAGGCTCCAACTCTGGTCTTATCATTGACCGCGATACGGATATTGATCGTATGATCGAACGCGCAGTTTCTGGCGCATTTGGTAATCAAGGACAGGTATGTATTTCTGTTCAGCGGATTTATGTGCATGAGGAGATCTTTGATACATTTGTTCAGCGGTTTGTGGAAACGACAGGTAAACTCAAGCTGGGCGATCCATTATCTGAGGACACCGATGTAGCGGCGATGATCGCACCGAAGGAGCAAAAGCGGGCATTGGAATGGATTGCCGAGGCAATAGAGCAAGGAGCAGAAGTGGCGTGCGGAAATGAACTGAAGGATGGCTTATTGCTGCCAACGGTACTGTTGCATGTCGATCCCAAAGCGAAGATTGCTTGCCGCGAAGCATTTGCACCCGTCGTTATGATCAATAAGGTAAAAGATATGGATGAAGCAATCGCTGCTGTGAATCATTCCGACTATGGATTGCAGGCAGGAATATATACATCCCGATTGGATACTGCCTTCCGTGCTATTCGTCAACTTGAGGTAGGCGGCGTTATTGTGAACGATATTCCATCTTTCCGTGTGGATCAAATGCCATATGGTGGTGTGAAGCAGAGTGGAATTGGTCGTGAAGGAGTCAAATATGCACTAGAAGATATGCTCGAAACGAAGCTTGTTGTGTTTAATCAATCTTCTTAATCATTGAGCCTGCAATAGTTCGCCAGTCGAACTACCTTTCCTGTTTAGTTCCCTTTTTTACAATGGGAAATCAAAAAAGGCAGATGATAGCGTCAAAATGAATAAATCATATTCCTGATTCCTATATATTTTAAATGAAAACTTAGTTTAACATGTAAAAAAAGACTTAAAAAATCGCAGAAGCGTTTTTTAAGTCTTTTTTGCGTGTGAAAACATCATCTTTTTTGACCGATTGTCAATTAAAGGCACCTCATATGTTAGTTATTAGGATCTTTTTAAGATTTTTTCATTTTTTTAGTCAAAAGGGTATTTATTTTTTTTAGGAATCGTGATACGCTTTCTCCCACACAGAGATGTGTTCCGCAAATGATGATTCACATTCAACTACAGGAGGTGAAGAAAGCAGCGGCATCACAGGTTTGGCAAGCCCGCTATACATAGCTGGCAGGGTGTAAGCAGGATCTCGGGTTGGGTAGCAACAGGTACAATTACGGATGTACGCTGGATTTTCGACCGGAGCAGTTTATTATTCAAACAAAACCAAGTGAACAGGGGAGAAAACTTTGAAAAAAACAGTAGGTCTTTTACTCGCAGGCAGTTTGCTCGTTGGTGCAACAACTTCCGCATTTGCAGCTGATACGAATAGTCTGGCACCACTCGGTGATTACACACCAAAAGTGATCACACAAACGGCTGGTATTTCTGGCAATGGCGATGCGAAAGTATGGAAGTTCTTGGACAAGCAAAAACGTACAATTGTAACGGATAATGCTAGCTCTACAGATGTAAAAGAACTGTTTGAAATCACGAAGCGCCAATCCGATTCCAAAACCGGAACGGAGCACTATCGTCTGAATCAAACATTCAAAGGTATTCCTGTATATGGTGCAGAGCAAACACTGCACTTTGACAAATCGGGTAACGTATCCCTGTATCTCGGTCAAGTGGTTGAAGATGTATATGGCAAACTGGAATCTTCCGAAAAAGTACAAGGCGTAACTGCTGATGTATACGCGAAAGAAGACAGCTCCGCTGATCTGGTAACACCGAAGCTGAGCGCGTCTGACGCAATCGCTGTTGCTGAAAAAGATGCTGCCTCCAAAGTAGGCGCACTGGGCGAAGCTCAAAAAGCACCTGAAGCGAAACTGTATATCTACGCTCCAGAAGATAAAGAAGCACGTCTGGCTTACGTAACAGAAGTGAACGTGCTGGAACCAGAACCACTGCGCACTCGTTACTTCGTAGATGCAAAAGACGGTTCGATCCTGTTCCAATATGACCTGATCGAGCACGCAACAGGTACAGGTAAAGGTGTACTGGGCGACACCAAAACACTGACTGTTAGCACATCCGGTTCTTCTTATGTTCTGTCCGATACTACTCGTGGTAAAGGTATCCAAACATACACTGCCTCGAACCGTACATCCCTGCCAGGTTCGACAGTAACAAGCACAAGCAGCACATTCAACGATCCAGCTGCAGTTGATGCGCATGCGTATGCTGCAAAAGTTTACGACTTCTACAAATCCAACTTTAACCGTAACAGCATCGACGGTAATGGTCTGGTTCTGCGCTCCACTGCGCACTATTCCAGCAAATACAACAATGCGTTCTGGAACGGTACCCAAATGGTATACGGTGATGGCGATGGCACAACCTTCGTACCATTGTCCGGCGATCTGGACGTTGTTGGTCACGAGCTGACTCACGGTGTAACTGAGTATACAGCTAACCTGGAATACTACGGTCAATCCGGTGCACTGAACGAATCCATCTCCGATATCTTCGGTAACACAATCGAAGGCAAAAACTGGCTGATCGGTGATTCCATCTATACACCAGGCGTATCCGGTGATGCACTGCGTTACATGGATAACCCTGAAAAAGGTGACCAACCTGCTCGTATGGCAGACTACTACAACACATCTTCCGACAATGGTGGCGTGCATACGAACAGTGGTATCACTAACAAAGCCTACTACCTGCTGGTACAAGGTGGCACATTCGATGGCGTGAAAGTAACTGGTATCGGTCGTTCCCAAGCGATCCAAATCGTATACCGTGCACTGACACTGTATCTGACGTCCACTTCGAACTTCTCCAGCTACCGTTCCGCTATGGTTCAAGCTTCCACTGACCTGTATGGTGCAAGTTCCACACAGACTACAGCGGTTAAGAACTCTCTGAGCGCGGTAGGCATCAACTAATTCAGCCAACGATCTCTTCGACGGATCATGGATGAACATGAAAGGAAGCACCTCTCTGCCTGAGGGTAGAGAGGTGTTTTTCTTTTATGTAATGGATAGGTGCTTTTCTTTTATGTAATGGAATTCTATCCCCTTATACATAGAGTAGGATCTAGTATTGATTATTATTGACCAGTCGTTGAATAAGCTGACCCAAAGTGTCAGGCACAATGAACTATTTTTAAACAAATCTTAAAAAAATCTAAATAAGTGTTTATTTTCTTTAGGAATCATGATAATATTCTTTCCAACGCATGGATAGTTGTTCCATTATTTACAACTTCGTATGAAAAAGAGGATGCCCATGGGGATTTGGAAATGATGCTCAATGAGAAGCATTCATGCGTGTTCATGCAATATACATAAGCTGTACCTTGCAAATTGTCAGTTATGAGCGATGTGGAATTTGTAAGTTTTTTAGTCAGTAATCCAATTTACAAGACAGGGGAGAATGCTTTGAAAAAAACAGCAGGTCTTTTACTCGCAGGTAGTTTGTTGATCGGTACCCAGACATCCGTGTTTGCAGCGGGCGATGTGAATCCGCTCGGTTCCTACACACCGAAGGCTGTCAGTCAGGCATCTATTTCCGGTGATGCCAAAGTATGGTCGTTTCTTGAACAGCAAAATCGCTCTCTGACGGCAACCGATTCTTCCTCCGACAGTGTACAGCAGCGATTTGAAATTACAAAGCGTCAGCCAGATTCGGCAACAGGTACGGATCATTATCGCCTTGCGCAGGTGTACAAAGGTGTACCGATATACGGTGCAGACCAGACGCTGCATTTTGATACATCCGGTCAGGTATCGCTCTATCTAGGCAAGGTAGTTGACGATGTATACGGTAAATTAGCTTCTTCTCAGGGAAGTGTGACAGACGAGGTATATGGCAAGCAGACGCGATCTCATTATGCTGTCACTGATGATGTATATGACAATGGTTCATCTAACACGGATAATGGGACAGATGGGCAATCGTTAGTAACACCGAAGCTGAGTAGTGCGGAAGCGATTCGGATTGCTCAGCAGGATACAGCTACTGCCATCGGCAGTGCTGTACATCCATTGGAGGCTCCATCAGCTACCCTGTACATCTACGCACCTGAAGGAGAGCAAGCGCATCTGGTCTATGTGACTGAAGTGAATCTGCTTGATCCAGAGCCGGTGCGTACACGCTACTTTGTCGATGCTAAGGACGGCTCCATCGTTCAGAAGCAGGAGCTGCTAGAGCATGCTACGGGCACAGGCAAAGGAGTGCTTGGTGATACCAAATCGCTAACTGTTGCTCAGGTTGGAACACGTTATCTGCTACGCGATACAACACGCGGTAGTGGCATTGAGACGTATACCATCAATAACCGCACCTCTGGCTCGCTGAGTACGGTATCCAGCACCAGTTCTACCTTTACTGATCCAGCGGCGGTCGATGCACATGCCTACGCGGCTAAAGTGTATGACTTCTATAAAGAAAAGTTTAACCGTAACAGTCTCGACGGCTCTGGTCTGCGTATCCAATCCGTTACGCATTATGGGTCCAAGTACAATAACGCATTCTGGAACGGCTCCTATATGATCTACGGTGATGGAGACGGCAAGGTATTCGCTCCATTGTCCGGTGCACTGGATGTAGTAGGGCATGAGATGACGCACGGCGTAATCGAGCATACAGCCAATTTGCAGTATGAGAATCAATCTGGCGCGTTGAATGAAGCGATTGCCGACATGTTCGGTAATGCCATTCAGGGTAAAAATGATTGGCTGATCGGCGAGGATGTATATACGCCAAGCAAAGCAGGCGATGCGCTGCGTTCGATGGCTGATCCAACACTGTATGGTGATCCAGCTCATATGGATCAATACAAAAACCTGCCAAACACCGAAGACGGTGATTGGGGCGGTGTACACACCAACAGTGGGATTCCTAACAAAACATATTATCTGCTGTCTCACGGCGGTACATTTGAAGGTGTCGATGTAAAAGGCATCGGTAACAGTCAGGCGATTGCCATTGTGTATCGCGCGCTGACGCTGTATCTGACGTCCACCTCCGATTTTGCCGATTTCCGTGCAGCAATGACACAGGCTTCTACAGACCTGTATGGTGCTAGCTCCACGCAAACCACTTCCGTCAAGGATGCTTTCGACGCAGTGGGGATCTTCTAATATAAGAATGGTTGCTCTTGCATGGAGTTTCCTTTTGGAGTCATAGTGGTATATGTATCTAATGAAGGAAACGTACGGCAACAGCAAGCAAAAGAAGCAGCAATAGGATGGTCTGCCAGGCAGACAGTTTGTTTCTCCCTATTGTAAATGTCTGAATATAACATTGAATGTTGGTTTCGGACATTAATGTTGAATACGGCTAATCATCCCCCTTGATTAGCCGTATTTTCATGTTTATTTCAAAGTGGCTATTTTTTGTCGTATTTTCATAACTGAAAATGATTCGAAAAGCCTAACATTTCATAGAAATTAGGCTTTTTTGTTATGTATTAAGCTGTTTTTTATGGATTTAGCTTAAAGGAGTATAGGAAAAGGGACTAAAATACCAAATTATAATGTTGTTTCATGTCGTGAAAAGTGGTTATAATTACATATAATCTTTCTTTATTGATGCAATAAATTTGTTTTAAAAGAAAATTTTCAAAAAAAGCAACATTTATTTAAAGAAAGATGCTATTATAGTCAGCAGAAACAAATCATTTCTCTTGGAAAACCCACAAATAGAAGGAGTGGAAGACATGGAACGCGAATTGGCATTGGAAATTGTACGAGTAACGGAAGTAGCGGCATTGGCTTCGGCTCCGTGGATGGGTCGCGGTGACAAGAACAGTGCAGACGAGGCAGCAACGCTGGCCATGAGAGCCATGTTCGATTCCGTATCGGTGAATGGTACGGTCGTAATCGGCGAAGGAGAAATGGATGAAGCGCCGATGCTGTATATCGGTGAGAAGCTGGGTAGCACCCAAGCTCCTGAGGTGGATGTAGCTGTAGATCCACTGGAAGGCACCGTCATTGTAGCAAAGGGGTTGAATAATGCACTATCGGTTATTGCGGTAGCGGACAAGGGCAATCTGCTCCATGCACCAGACATGTATATGGAGAAGCTGGCCGTTGGACCGGCACTTGTCGGTAAGCTTAGTATTGAGGACCCAGTGGATGTCACGCTGCGCAAGGCAGCAAAGGCACTGGGCAAGAAAATGGCGGATTTGACGGTCATGATTTTGGATCGTGATCGTCATGAAAGTACGATCAAGACATTGCGCAAAACAGGCGTACGCATCAAATTTCTAAGTGATGGTGATGTCGCTGGTGCAATGGCTCCAGCATTCCCAGAAGCGGGTATCGATCTATATATCGGTTCCGGCGGCGCACCGGAAGGCGTTCTTGCCGCAGCAGCGTTGTCATGCTTGGGCGGTGAAATTCAAGGCCGTCTGATGCCTGCCAATGCAGATGAGTTCGCTCGCTGCAAAGCGATGGGCATTGAAGACCCCTATCGTGTATTGAGCATGGAGGATATGATCGGTACCGATGATGTGATCTTTGCTGCAACAGGTGTAACACCGGGCGAGATTTTGGGTGGTGTCCGTTATGTCGGCGACGAGCGTGCCGAAACGCATTCTATCGTCATGAGAGCCAAAACCAAAACGATTCGTTATATCAAGTCGCTTCATTATTTGCCGAACAAAGAAGTGCTGCATAAAATTGCAAAAATTCAGTCGACTGGTACGCCGGAAGACCGCCGCACGGCAGCCGTGGAATCGGTAGCTGGTAAGAAACAGCAGGCTGCCGTTAAACAGGCGCAATAAGCGCCTGATGCTTTATCGGGTTAAGGGTTTTATCTGAATGTCCGGCTCTTATGTTCGATGACTGTTTATGGCCTCCCCCATAGCAGTGATCCATATTAGGGAATGCAAGGATTGCATGCTTGTATAAGAGTCGGTACGCTTTCTCAGCATTACCTCCGTGATTTGGACAGTCCGTATATCGGGCTGTCCCTTTTTTTGTTTGTTTGAACTACCTGTATAAATGGTATAGGATGAAGGAATATCATCACGAACACGGCAAAGGAGATGAATGCGATGGGGCATATCATACAGCCGGATTGGGAACAGCTACGTCAGCAATTTTATATCGTGAATCAGCCTCAGCCAGATTCGATCTATCACATTCCATTTACGGAATTGGCGACTCCTGAGGGAATGAAGGCATTTCTGGAGGATTATGCACCACGACTGGGAGCGTCTGATCTTGCGCCAGCAGCTACCTTTTTCTGTTCATGGCTGACTGGGCTGCCACTAGCGATGCAGTATTACTTGTCCGTGCATCAAACGGGAATTCGCTTATCGCTGGAACAATTGACGCTCCATATGTACATGAGCGGAGCATATTGTCAGTTTGCCTTTGAGGTGGATACACTGTCGCTACAGTCATTGTCGGCAGAGCATGAAGTGACAGATGAGCTTGAAGTATCAAATGACCATGCAACGCGACATATTTTGTATGAGTCGTCATGGAATGGTGATCGGGAAACGTTCCGATATGAGGTTATGACAGCGATGTATACGGAAGTGTTGCGACCGCTGATGGAATGTATGGCAGAGGTGACGGGAGAACATGTACGTATGCTTTGGCGGCAATTGCCAGCACGATATTATTATTTTGTTGCATTATGGCAGCAGCAAGCAGAGGAACCAGTAAAAAGCCAATTAGAGCAGGATCTGCATTATGTACTGCATGAATTGCCTGCTGACGTATTTGCATTGAGTCGTAATCCACTTGCAGTACCACCGCGTTATACCGATAATCTGGAGCGCAATGGACAGGTGTTGATTCGCAGTGCTTGCTGTTTGTATCATCAGATGGATGATGGCGATTACTGCTTTAACTGTCCCAAACTTAGCAAGAATACCCGCGAGGAACGACGGCTCGCTCATTCATTGAAGGAGGGGTAACATGATTATTGGTGTTATTTCGGATACGCATTTGTTTCGCCATCGTCTGACCTTGCCGCAGCAGGTGTGGGATGGTCTGGCTGATGTAGAGTTAATTATTCATGCAGGTGATTTTTGCGACTGGGGCGTGTATGAGCTACTCGCAGAGGTGGCACCTGTCGAAGCGATTGCTGGAAATAATGATTCACAGAGTATCGTCGATAAGCTGGGACGCCGCAAAATTATCGAGGTCGCTGGTAAGAAAATCGGCATTGTACACGGAGACGGCGGATTCCGGGGATCGACGCAGGATCGAGCATTCCGTTCCTTTGAGCCGGGCGAAGTAGACGTTATTGTGTTCGGTCATTCGCATATTCCATTTGCGGAGGAGCGTGATGGCGTTCTGTTGTTCAATCCCGGCTCTCCAACTGACAAACGCATGCAGCCTCGGTATTCTTATGGGAAGCTTTTTATCCAAGATGACGATATTCGATATGAGCATTATTTCTTTGATAAGGATCAGAAACGTTAAGTAGGATTACTTTCTATGCCGTGCATCCTTGATGTGCGGCATGTTTGCGTACCTGACGAAACTGCCTCATCTCGTATCGTATGGTATGCAATATGTGGCATGTACGGTTAGCACCATTTGTATATCTAGGAGATATGAACAGAATGATACGTCAATGTTGTATAGGTTCATATGATGAAAAATACATAAAATTCTACAGCATTTCATGAAAAGGGTTCTTCATTTTCATATAGATAAGTAATCCAACGGATGATACTGTGGAAGAGTACCCATTTATTTACAATAAAATTCGGGTAACAACGTTATGATAAAGGAGAGATTGAGAATATGAAAAAATGGTTTGTTTCTTTGATGGCAGGCACTGTACTAGCTTCGGTTATTATGATAATTCCAGCACCTACAGCGACGGTATCAGCGGCAACGTCTGCCACACCGGGTGTACAGAACACGACGATTATTGTAAAAAGCGGTGAAGTATTCGATGGCAAAGGTCAACGGTATATCGCAGGCAGCGCATTGGGGGATGGAAGTCAAAAGGAAGGGCAAAAGCCTATTTTCCGTATTGAAAATGGTGGCGCTATCAAAAATGTAGTAATTGGCGCACCTGCAGCAGACGGCATACATACGTACGGCAATGCAACACTCCAAAATATTGTCTGGGAAGACATCGGTGAAGATGCCCTGACGATCAAGGAAAGCGGTAATGTCACCCTGGACGGCGGTTCCGCTACCAATGGCGATGATAAAATGTTCCAAATTAACGCTCCATCTACTTTTACGGTAAAAAACTTTAAAGGCTCCAACGCTGGTAAATTCATCCGTCAGGTGGGTGGCAGCACATTCAAAGTTAATGTGATTATTGATCGCTGTGACATCTCCAATATGAAAGAATCCATTTTCCGTACTGATAGCAGTATCTCTACCGTAAAGATGACAAATACACGTTACCATAATATCCCGACCAAATTCCGTGGTGTAAACACTGCTAACATTACAGAAAGTGGCAATGTACAATACTAAGCCTGCCTGTAAAGTATAGGGAGCGGAATTGATCTATGTTCCATGTCCATCATACTATGCGATACAATGATCATCGCCAAAGTATCGTATAGCCAGCAATTATCCTTTTCTACAGGCGCCAAGCGTCTGTGCTACATACCCCTTATATTGCATAACGCTTATATATATACTAAGAAATGACTGAAGTACCGCTATATTGGCGGTACTTTTTTATTTTTTATGTATTTTTAAGAATTCTATGAACTGATCTTAATGTTGTTCATACAAAATACATATACATCATATTTAATAGATGAGGAGGAATAAATAAGCCGTCATGACTGCTCGATCCCAATATCTGTCATCCTCATTCGGAGCGGAGCAAGACGAGCGATTGTAAAGGATGCGTCAGATCATCCAATCACCAATTCGGGAGGAAGTCCAATGGAACCAAGAACCACTACTGTATCTCGCTCAAGAATAGATATTCCCCTCATTCTCATCTTGATCTTATCCGCATTTCTGAATCTCTGGAATATTTGGGATAACGGAAATGCCAACTCGTACTATACAGCTGCTATTACAAGCATGCTGCAAAGCTTTCATAATTTTTTCTATGCTTCGTTTGATCCTGCGGGATTCGTAACGATTGATAAGCCGCCTGTAGCGTTCTGGATTCAGACGTTGTTTGCGGCGATATTTGGCGTGCACGGATGGAGTGTAACATTGCCAGCAGCACTTGCAGGCATAGGCTCGGTTGGACTCATCTATGCGATGGTTAAGCCAACCTTCGGTCTGACTGCCGCTCGTGTTGCTGCATTATTCATGGCGCTTACACCGGTGGCTGTAGCCGTGCAGCGCTCCAACAACGTGGACGGCATTCTGGTATTCACGCTGTTGCTGGCTTCATGGATGCTGCTCAAAGGCGTACGTCTGCAAAAGATCGGCTGGATCATCGGCGGATTCGCCATGATCGGCGTTGCCTTTAACGAGAAAATGCTGCAAGCCTACATGATTTTGCCTGCGCTGTATGTATTTTATCTGCTCGCTTACAAAGTGAATTGGAAAAAGAAGCTATCTGTGCTGATACTCGGTACGATTGCACTGGCAGGGGTATCGCTCTCTTGGCCAGTTATCGTCGATAGCGTGCCAGCAGATCAGCGTCCCTATATCGGCAGTAGCCAAACCAACTCTGTACTGG
This sequence comes from Paenibacillus sp. JQZ6Y-1, assembly GCF_040719145.1. Taxonomy (NCBI): domain Bacteria; kingdom Bacillati; phylum Bacillota; class Bacilli; order Caryophanales; family Paenibacillaceae; genus Paenibacillus; species Paenibacillus kandeliae. Next base: position 1,969,210 of record NZ_JBFDUZ010000001.1, on the reverse strand, counting down.
AGCTGGCATTTGGATATAACGGTGTTAGCCGTCTGACTGGTGAAACGCAAACCTTTGGCAATATGGGTGGTGGCGGTATGCCAGGAATGCCGGGCGCTACAAGCGAAAATGGTTCTACCACAACCGGTACAGAGGGCAGTGGAGCATCTGCAACTGGTGAAATGTCAACAGAGAACGGTGCAGCTGGCAATGCTATGGGCACTGGTATGCCGGGCGGCAATATGCAGCCTCCGGGTGGCGGTGACACGGGTCGCCGTACAGGCGGTATGTTCAATACCGGCGAAGTAGGGCCATTCCGTCTGTTCCAAAAAGAATTGTCGGGACAGTCAAGTCTGCTGCTGCCCTTCGCCATCATTTCCTTGATTGCTCTGTTTGCAGGTGTACGCAGAAAGAACTGGCGTCGTCTGGAATACACAGAAATCGTCTTCTGGCTCATGTGGTTGCTTCCGGTTGCTGGATTCTTCAGCATCGCGAACTTCTTCCACCAATATTATTTGATTATGCTGGCGCCTCCGGTTGCGGCAATTGCAGCGGCAGGCTTGGTCGCTCAGTGGCGCTTTTATCGTGAGGGCAAAGGCTGGTTATCGTGGTTGCTGCCGATCAGCGTGTTACTGACCGCAGCCTTCCAGCTATATGTTATTTATCCGTATCGCAATGAGATTGCTTCGATCTGGTTCTATCTGATTGCTGCATTGGGCATCCTTGCAACGGTAGCACTGATCGCGATTCCGCGTGTTAAGTCGCTACGCCGTACCAAAACGTATGTCGTTTCTGGTGCGATTGGTGCTTTGCTGCTGACACCAGTATACTGGTCTTCCTTCCCGCTGATGAATCCGTCTAGCAATATCGCTCTGCCTTATGGTGGTCCCGTAACGGAAATGGGCTTTGGCGGAGGCGGCAATCGTCCAGGTGGCGCTATGATGGGCGCGGGTCAGGGTCAGCCGGGTATGAATAATGGAGCAGGCACCACATCCGGTTCGGAAAACGGAATGGGTACGAATGGAACAGGTATGGGAGCTGGTACAAACGGAACAAGTACAACTGGCAACGGCGGTATGAATGGCGCTGGTATGAATACACCAACGCCGGGTACGCCTCCAAGTGGTACTGGAACAAGCACTTCCGGCAGAACGACCCGTACACGCGGCGGAATGGGCTTGGCGGATTCTGTGAATGAGAAGCTGCTGTCCTATGTGACGGAAAACAATACCGGCGAGAAATATCTGTTCGCGGTCAGCAATGCGAATTCCGCGTCCGCGTATATTATCAGAACAGGTAAGGCGGTTATGGCGATGGGTGGCTACAGTGGTAGCGATCCGATCCTAACGCTGGATAAACTAAAAGCGATGATCAAAGCTGGAGAGATCAAATACTTCCTGATTGGCGGTATGGGTCGTGGCGGTTCCAGTGAGATTACCGAATGGATTGAGCAAAATGGTACCGAAGTGCCATCCTCACAATGGGAAGAAACAACCGCATCTGTTGTGCAAAATGCGTTATCTGGTAACAAATCAACATCCGGCACATCAGGTACATCCAGCACGACCAGCAATGGTATGAGTCGTATCAATGATGTGATTAGCGGATTTGGTGGCTTCGGCATGATGAGTAACAAGCTGTATGAAATTACTCCTGAAGATGTAACCGACTAAAGGCTAACCAATCCATCATCTGTACGGTGAGTAGGAATGTCTATTCATTGAATCCATTCGCTATACAAGCACAGATTGTTGTATACGTACGGATGTTCTTACCGAATAGTACTTTATATCCCATCGTTTGCGATTGCATCGCGGCGATGGGATTTTTTATATCAATTTATGAAAAGGCATACAATAGATTGCCGATCGGCATATTAGGAAATGATCCTTTAATATATTAGGTATTACCGTTTCATATTACCTAGAAGGTTTACATATTAACGTATAAGCATCGTTATGAATATATACTCCATATCCAAACTCTAGGAGGTTCCCATATGATTGATAGTAATACAAGATATGATTGCATTATTGTAGGAGGAGGTATTGCCGGTTTGCAGGCAGCGATACAGCTGGGACGTTATTCGGCTCATCGCGTTCTGGTGATTGATGCAGGCAAAGGGCGCTCTACCTTTTGTCAGAATTACGGCAATATACTGGGATTTCCCAATGGAATCTCTGGCGATGAATTACGCAAACTTGGACGTAGTCAGGCGGAGCCGCTTGGCGTTGAGTTCCATGCCGACCGTATAATCGAGGCGAAGAAGGAAGAGGATCACTTTCTACTCAAAGGCGCAGAAGGAGAAAGCTACCGTGCACGCACACTATTGCTAGCAACGGGATTGATTGATCGTTTTCCACGTCTGCCGGGTTTGATGCAAACGTTAGGTCATAGTGTGTATGTATGCCCCGATTGCGATGGTTATGAGATTGAAGGGCGGCGTACCTTGGTACTGGGGGCAGGCGAGGCAGGTGCGCAGATGGCATTGATCTTATCTGCTCGTACGGATCAACTGGTCTATGTCAATCATGAGAGTAAGCCATTCAAGCCAGAAACGATGGAGCGTCTGCGTGAATTGGGAATCGAATATATCGAATCGGCTATTCAACAGGTGCATCATGGAGAAGGCGGAATATTGGAAAGTGTAGAATTGGAGGATGGCAAGCTGCTGGAAGCAGAGCGCGGGTTTATCGCTTTTGGTGGCAATCATGTCAATTCAGAGCTGGCGGAGCAGCTGGGAGTCGAGACGCTGCACAATCACCATATTGAGCCACATCCACGCTCCAAAATGACCAATATCGACAATGTATGGGTGGCTGGTGACTTGGCGGCGCATTCCGAACAAGCGAATATCGCTATGGGCGAAGGCGCGCAGGCAGCAATTTGGATCAATAAAACCTTGCATAAAATGAATCAAGAGCATCCTCAACAAGCGAATCGACAGCAGCATACGATTCACTCTTAACTAGATACCCCGTATATGGGCAAACATGCCTTCTGCAGATACGTATGCACGTATACGCAGAAGGTTTTTTGCTGAATGATGGCGAATTCATTAAAGAGGGGATACTGTTCTTTTGCGTTCCCTTCTTTTCAGCAGTGTGTTATGATGAAGCTGATATACTATTTTATTGCCAGGTGGGATGGAACATTGAGTTTATATCCTAAAAAGGGGTTTAAGCTTGTTACTATCGTCAGTTTTATTATTGTCGTATCCATTGTACTCACAATGATCATTTCCATTCATTCCGCTTACAATGTTAGTAAACAATCCCTGGTCAATAATTATTTGAGCGGCAATTATGATCGTGCTATGGATCTGTCCGCTACAACCGGCGATTTGCTGGAACGCATTCAGAAAAGTATTAGTTCCATGGCGGATATGTGGAAGCGTGACGGTCGTATCGATCAGGCGCGGCTGGATGATTTGTATATGACCAACAGTGAATACTTCAATTCCTTGACCGTGGTACGCAATGACTTTACCTTAACGGGGGTTGCACCAACCAATCTCAATTTGAAAATTGGACAAAAGCTGGACAGCGATGCAAGTCGTGCCATTGTGAAAGCACGCGAAAATATGGTTACCGATCCCTTTGTCGGACAGACGGGTAATTTGCTTGTGCTAGTGACCAGTCCATTATTTGATAAAAACAACAACTATTATGGATATATTGCCGGAACGATCTATTTGCACCAGTCGAATATGATGCAGCTCATACTGCAGCAGGATTATGACAGTGACGGCTCTTATGTATTTGCAGTCGATTCCAAAGGGAATGTTATTTTTCATCCAGATTCTGCGATGATTGGCAAAAATGTCGCTTCTAATGAAGCGGTTTGGAAGGTCATTGCTGGTCTCAACGGTTCCGTAACGTATACGGATATGAACGGGGCAGAGTATTATGCCGGTTATGCGTACAATATGAAGTCTGGCTGGGGCATTGTATCGCAGACACCGGCGAACGTGATCCAAGATCCGCTGAATAATCTATTGCAGAGCAGTACGCTACAATCGTTACCGCTACTGCTGATCACGTTGGCGGCTGGCTGGGTGCTGACTTATTTGGTGGTTCGTCCACTGAACAGGTTGGCGGATTATTCTGACAAGATGCTCTCCGAATGGAACTCTGGTGAGCTGCCACCGGTTCGTTCAGCTACGTATGAGATCAAGTTGCTGTATAATAGTCTGCGTTTAACGACTCGGCAGCTGCAAAAGTACATCAACAAGCTACGGAATGAAACGGCACTAGATGGCTTAACAGGGCTTGCGAATCGGCGTAACTTTGATGCAACGCTAGAAGCATGGTGTCTGGATACAGAGCCGTTTGCATTGATTATGGTTGATATTGATCATTTCAAACAGGTGAATGATACGTACGGGCATCTGGTCGGTGACCGCGTGATTCAATTTTTAGCGTCAACGATGCGGAATGTATCGCGTGAGGGTGATCTCTGCTTCCGATATGGTGGTGAGGAGCTTGGCATTCTGCTGCGTGGCTGTAACATAACGCGTGCTTATATTGTGGCAGAGCGTTTGCGTCAGCTGGTTAGCAGTACGCCGGGACCTTCGGGACAATTGATTACCGTCTCGCTCGGTATTGTGGTATTTCCAGAACAGGGCGACTCTCCGACAGATCTCATTGCCAAAGCAGATGAGTCGTTATACACATCCAAACGCGAGGGTAGAAACCGGACAACCGTCTTTTCCAAAGAGATGATGTTGGACCCTCATCCTTCACACAACAAGCATTAAATAGAATGAGCAGATGAATGTGTCATTCAGCAAATGAATAGACATATTCTGTACAAAAGGCTGCGATTCTTCATGCACAAGCATGATGAATCGCAGCCTTTTTGATGTAGTGGATAGATGGAGAGATGGATATTCTGATTGTGAGGCATAGTATTAACATGTCAATCTATTGGTAGCAGGCAGAATATGCTGCTTCTATACGTTAGGATGATGCGACAGGCAATGCAATGTCAAAGTAGGTTTCAGCAGCATGGCTTTGTACAGACACGCTACCATGATGACGCTCGACAATACTTTTCACAATGGCAAGACCAAGACCGCTTCCGTTGCTATAACCGGAACGTGCAGCATCTGCGCGATAGAAGCGATCAAATAGATAGGGCAGTGCCTCTGGCGGAATCGGCTGACCGTAATTGGTGAATCGAATCATAATTTGCCCTTGTCGCTGTTCTAGCTGAATATCAAGCCAATGTCCAGAGCTGCCATAACGCACCGCATTGGAGATCACATTTTCAAATAAGCGTACTAGCTCCTCACCGTTACCCGATACCATGAGTACGGGGGATGAGGATGTAAGATGATATTCCATCCCCGCTTCTTCCAGCATAGGCACGCACTCCTCAGTCAATTGTTCCAATAGCTGTACCACATTCAGGTTTGTGCATTGCAGAGGTTGGGCATGATAGGTGATGCGTGTATAGTCTAGTAGATCCTCAAGCAGCTTTTGCATCGTTCGTGATTTCTCGTAGGCGATATGCACATAATGGCGCAGCTCAATCTCGTCGCGATACCGGTCGCTTTCTACATAACCAAGAAAGCCAATAATTGAAGTGAGTGGTGTACGTAGATCATGGGAAACGCTAGTAATTAGATGATTTTGCGATTGTAGCGCGGTGCGTTCCTCATTCATTGCATGCTGAAGTTGATCCAGCATATGATTCAACTGGGATGACAATCTGCCCAGTTCATCGTTAGACGATACGGGTAGTCGATGTGCGGTATTACCATCTGCGACCATACTCATACCGTTACTGAGCTGACGCATTTGCTGTAGCAGTGGGCGCGAGAAGCGATGCAGGAACAGCATATAGAACGGGATAAAACAAAGGATCATTACTGGTCCAAAGCCGATATTATTGACACACCAGCGAATCACATTAATATACAGTGCAGGCTCGGGCAGCGGCGGATGAAACCAAAGCAGCATACGCGCGCCTACATATCCGGCGAATACGATAGCGGCTGCACAGCCGATGGCAACGAGACTATAGAACGTCATGCGCCAGCCTAGTGTATCGAGACGTCGAGGAATCATATCTAGTCACTCTTTTCCTAAGTCCATGATGGTTTTGTAATAGGTGTTGCAAGGGATGGAGAATCGGTTGAACAATAGATGGTATTCAATTGTTACGATCATTTACAGATGTTCAATCTTATAGCCGATGCCCCAGACCGTTTTGAGGTAATGGGGCTGGCGCGGGTTAGACTCAATTTTTTCGCGTATTTTACGGATATGCACCATTACAGTATTGGGTGAATCCATATAGTCTTCTTTCCATACCTTCTGGTATATATGCTCGGTACTGAACACCTGCCCCGGATGGCGAACAAGCAGCAGCAAAATGGCAAACTCGCGCGGAGTTAGACGTACTGGCTCGCCATGTACAAAGACCTCATGATTGGTCACATCGATATGAAGTGGACCTAGCTCAATCTGTTCGCTTGATGTGCTGATCTGTGGCGTATAGCTTTGCGCGCGACGTAGCTGAGACTTAATGCGTGCAACCAGTTCGAGCGGATTGAACGGCTTGGTAACATAATCATCTGCTCCTACACTAAGCCCAGTGATTTTATCCATATCCTGCCCTTTGGCGGACAGCATAATAATGGGAAAATGTTCTTTTTCGCGAATCTGCATACAGGTCTGAATGCCATCTAGCCTTGGCATCATCACATCCAGCACCATCAGATCAATCTGCTCGGCGGCAACCACATCTAGCGCCTGCTGTCCATCCGTCGCAGTTAACAGATCGTACCCTTCATATTGCAAATAAATCTGCATCAGCTTGACGATATCTGGCTCATCATCGACAAGCAATATTTTACCTTGTGTCATCATTCGTATCCTCCCGCACTGCTAATAGTGGAATCCAGCAGCATCTCATATGAGATGATCATACAATGGGTGTATGAACATGGCATGAACGGGATAGGGATGCTGGGAATATAACGACCAATGTATACAGATTCATTCGCTAGTAGGCAGAAGTTCTACAGATGATTTGCTTACGATTCATATAGTGAGAAGATCAACGATATGTCGTATCGGTTGTAGGTGTGTGATTCTTTGTCATCGTTTGGATCGCTGGCGATGAAATAGATGCAGTCGTTGTCGTTGACGACGAGGATGTATGCGATTCAGATGACATGGTGGATCGGCTGGTTGCTGATGTAGACGATGCGCCTATCTTCGGCAGACTACCAAATGCCAGCCAAGCCAGCGGAATATAGCGGGCGGCGAGATAAACGACTAACCACGAGCATAGCAGTGCAGTAAGGAATCCGCCAGCATACCACGCATGCTCCAGTAACGAATACCCCGATTCCGGTATCAATCTGCGGTACAGAAGCAGGAAGAATGGATGAATCAGATATATTCCGAACGACAATGAACCAAGTCGTGCCAATACACGCCCCGTCAATGAGCGTCCGCCACGATATAACAGAAAGGACAATTGCAGCAGTACTAGCACACTTGTAAAAGCATACAGACTATAAAACAGATCAAATAAAGTAGAATGATACGATATGTCGTACAAGCGATTCTCATACCACATATACACATGCGTTAGACCGCTTCCTAGCCATATCATCCATAGCAGTAACCATACTCCGATTCGAGCAGCAGATATATGGTTACGACAAATGATCAGCCATATTTTTAACTGGTTGTAATAGATACCAAGCGTTGCACCCAGCATATAATAGGAGAAATATGACAGCGACCAGCTACCTCGATTATCCACCTGAAAATAATACTTGTTCCCTAGCACGAATGCCCATTGCAGCAGCAATCCGAGCGGTATCGCCCAGCGAGCAACACGTGGTGAGGACTTGAACAGCCACAGAAATAGTGGAAACAAAATGTAAAACTGCATATTGATAAACACAAAATACAGATGGGTATACGCCTTACCCGTTAGCAGCTTATGGATAAAGCTCGTTGTCATCTCATGCAGAGAGGATGGGCTACTACTAAGATACTGGCTAAAACCAAAGTAAAACAGTGAAAATACTACATACGGAATAACGATATATAGCAGTCTGCGCTTATAAAAGCTAGTGACTAATGTACGATCCAACGGACGATCAATATAGTTATAAAACAGAACAAAGCTGCTGAGCGCGATAAAGGTAGGGGTTCCGAATTTCATGAAAATATTCAGAAAATTGTACAGCCAGTAGTGTGTTGATGCCAGCATATTCAGGGTGGCATATGAGGTCGAATGCACAGTAATCACGCCCATAATCGCGATGGCTCGCACGACCTGAAGCTGAGGGAGTCTTTCTTTTTTGCTGGATACAGTAGTTGAAGTTGTCATGCCGACGTTCCTTTCCAAACTAAAATTGCTGGCGTATATTCCACGTCAGCGTGTTTCACTGTATCTATTACAACGTGTAATTCTTAATGCTTTTGCGCCAATATTCACAAGAATGTTTTAAAACATTCTTAACAGATGCTAAGAACTTGTATTGATATATTCTATAAGCGGATTGATCTTATCTATTAGCAGATACATTGACGCTGACGAAGATAAGGCATACATTTAATGTCATAATTCATATTTATTCGATAGGAATTAAATGAATAAGCAAATGAGGAGAGGAGGAACGAGATGCTGGATCATATATCCTCGTCGGCAGGGCTAATATATGACACGTTGGAAAGTGATCTGTCACGTATTCGCCGCCATTTGCATCGTTATCCAGAATTGCTGTTTGAGGTGGATGAGACGATGAAGCTTATCGCTGGTCTGCTTCGCAAATGGGATATAGAGCTGCATGAGCAGGTGGGACATCATTTTCATAAAGGCGTAATCGGTATTCTGCGCGGGGCAGAGCCGGGACCCGTAATTCTACTACGCGCGGATGTGGACGCATTACCGGTTACTGAGCAGAATACAACGTCATACGCATCGGTACACGAAGGAGTGATGCATGCTTGTGGACATGATGCGCATACAGCGATGCTACTCGGTGCAGCGCGAGTCTTATCGGCAGAACGAGAACAGCTGCATGGCACGATTGTATTTGCTTTTCAACCGGCAGAGGAGGGAGCACTTCCGTCCCCACTGGATGGACGCTTGATCAGCGGTGGGCGCGATCTGATCGAGGACGGTATTTTGGAGAAAGTGGATCAGGTATTTGCGCTTCATGTTTGGCCACAGCTAGAAACAGGGCAGGTTGGCATTCATCCGGGTACGGCAATGGCGGCATCTAGTCATTTTACAATCACCTTCAGCGGTACGCCGGGACATCACAGTACACCGCATCTCGCTTCGGACAGTATTATCATGGCGGCACGCTTTATCAATGACATCAAGCTGTTTATGGCGACAATGATTGATCCGTTAGAATCGGCGGTGTTATCGTTCGGTACATTGCACGCCGGTACAGTCAAAAATGCAATTGCTGGCAAAAGTGAATTGACAGGCACATTTCGTACCTTTGATTCGCAGACGGTAGAGCGCATTACGTCAGCGATTGCAGAGTATGCCCAGCAGATTGCGGCGCAGCAGGGCGGAACCGCTGAAGTGGTACAGCGAACAGGTACGGTGCTACGCAATGATCCTAATGTCGTACGGCAGGTGGAATTGGCAGCGAAGGATGTATTTGGAGCAGACGGCGTGCAGCTGCTAGAGCAGCCTGTGCTAGCGGGTGAAGATTTTGCCTTGTACACAGAGCAGCGACCGGGTGCATTTGCCTTTATTGGCTGTCGAGCACCGGATCAGCAAGAAGCGTATCCGCTGCATCATCCACGTTTTGATATTGATGAACATGTATTGCTGCTAGGTGCGCGACTACATGTACAGTTTGCTAAACATGCGTTATCTTCCATTTCCTATACACGAGAGGATGTATAAATATGAGTCATTCTATCAATGATCCGCAATCCAATTCATATCAAGCTTCGACTACCCATCAGCAACCTGCTGTCTCAGCGGCTAATCACGTTAATGCTCGTGGCAAGCAGCTACATCTGGGTGCCATCATTCAGGGAGTAGGCGGCAATATGTCGGCTTGGCGGCATCCTGAGGCTACAGTGGATGCAAGTATCAACTTTGACTACTATCGTCAACAAGCGCAGAAGGCGGAGCAGGGCAAATTCGACTTCCTATTTATCGCGGACGGCTTGTATATCAATGAAAAGTCGATTCCGCACTTCCTGAATCGCTTTGAGCCGATTACCCTGTTGTCGGCACTTGCTTCGGTTACTTCACGTATTGGTCTGGTTGGTACACTATCCACATCGTACAGCGAACCGTTTACCGTCTCACGTCAGTTCGCCAGTCTGGATCATATTAGCGGCGGGCGTGGTGGCTGGAATGTGGTTACATCGCCGCTGGAAGGCTCGGCACGTAACTTTAGCCGTGATGAGCATCCCAGTCATCCAGAACGATACCGGATTGCACAGGAATATTTGCAGGTGACTAAGGGGCTATGGGATTCGTGGGAAGAGGACGCATTTGTCCGTAACAAGGAAACCGGTGAGTTTTTCGATCCGAACAAGCTGCATACACTGAATCATCAAGGGGAGCATTTCTCCGTACAGGGACCACTCAATATTGGTCGCTCGCCGCAGGGGCAACCGGTTATTTTTCAGGCAGGTTCATCGGAGGATGGTAAGAATTTGGCGGCGAGTCAGGCAGATGCTGTATTTACGCGTCATGACAGTCTAGAAAAGACAGTGGATTTTTACAATGATCTAAAGGGTCGATTGCCACAGTATGGACGCACCTCTGATGATCTGCTGATTCTGCCGGGTATCAGTGTCATTATCGGGGAAACGGACGAAGAAGCAGAGCGCAAGTACTGGCAGGTTGCCCAGCTGGTCACTATCGACAATGCGATTGCTTATCTGGGACGTTATTTTGAGCATCATGACTTTGGTCAATATCCGCTAGACGAGCCATTCCCCGAGCTGGGCGATCTTGGTGATAATAGCTTCCGTAGTACAACGGATAGCATAAAGCGCAATGCGAAGGAAAAAGGTCTGACGCTGCGCGAAGTGGCGCTACAGGCGGCAACGCCACGACCGACCTTTATCGGAACGGCGCAGCATATTGCCGATCAGCTAGAGGAATGGTTCCTCGCTGGCGCAGCGGATGGCTTTATCGTTGGCGGTGGTACACCGAACGGGTTGAGTGAATTTATTGATCAAGTCGTTCCGTTGTTGCAGGAGAAGGGCTTGTATCGCACCGATTATGAGCATGCCACACTGCGCGGGAATCTCGGTCTGCCTGCACCAGAGAATCGGTATACCGCAGAGCGTCAGGCTGCAAAGATCCATTCCTAAAAGAGTCTACAAGATGAACATTTGCGGATATGTATTTGATCTTTCGCTGACGAACACACGTCATTGTGTAGCGTAGCCACGCATCATTATCTAGCGCAAACACGCATCGCGATTGATGGCTGTCTATCGGAAATAGACTAGAAATCACACATCGGCATACCGACGTTTTGCAAGAAACGTATCTGTATGCCGATGTACATACCTTTGCATATCGAACGGGGAGAAGGGGAGATGAACATGACCATGATGACAGATAGAGAGAATATATCCAGTTCACAGGAACAGCACCAACCACCACATGCTTCGTCGTCAAGACATATGGCTAAGCGTGCCAGCGGCGAACGTCGCAAAAAGTGGTCACCTCGTATGGCATGGAGCAGCACACTGATCAGTCTTATGGCAGTGGTGTTGATCCTTTCCGGCTGCGGCACAAGTGCTGGAACAAGCAATGATGCGGCGCAGGCTGCTAATGGTGGAACTGGCGGCACGTTGACATATGCGCTGGCAACAACACCGGATACGCTTGATCCGCATCGCAGCGGCTGGGCGGTGTCGGTGCGCGTCTTCCATAACATTTATGACAATCTGGTTGTACAGGACAAGGATGGCAAGATCAAGCCGTGGCTGGCAGAGAGCTGGACCGAATCCAAGGATGCCAAAAGCTACACATTCAAGCTGCGCAAGAATGTTACATTTCAAGATGGGACTCCGTTCAATGCCGAAGCTGTTAAGTTTAATCTGGATCGTGTGATCGATCCTGCGACCAAAGCAGCCAATGCGCTTGCGCTGATACAGCCATATGAGTCGTCGGAAGTGATCGACGATTACACAGTTAAAGTGAATCTGTCTCGTCCATCGCAGGCATTTCTGGTCAATCTGAGCCAATCGATGCTTGGTATCGTATCCCCCACCGCCGCCAAAAAATACGGCGATCAATTCGGTCAGCATCCGGTCGGTACCGGACCGTTTGAATTTGTTAGCTGGGAGGATAATGCCAGCATCAAGCTGAAGCGCAATGACAAGTATGCGTGGGGACCAGAGACGGTCAGCAATACGAAGGCGCCGTATCTCGATGGTATTACGTTCTCCATTATTCCAGAGGAAGCGACGCGAATCGGCAGTGTACAGAGCAATCAAGTACTGGCTGCCGAAACGGTACCACCACAAAACGTACTGGCATTGCAAAATAGCCCGAATCAACAGTTACTGCAAGCCGATACACCGGGCTTACCATACACGCTGTTCATCAATCAACGTAATGCACCGTGGAATGATCTGAAGGCGCGTCAAGCACTACAATCTGCCATCGATGTAGGTGCTATCGTCAAAACATTGTACTTAGGCACCTACAAACAGGCATGGTCTTCACTCACACCGGGCATTCTCGGCTACGATTCATCGCTCGAACACAACATTCAGCCGAATGTAGAACGCGCCAATCAATTGCTGGATGAGCTAGGCTGGACAAAGGGTGCGGACGGCATTCGTGTGAAAGATGGCAAACGATTGGTTCTGCGGTATGTGGACGGTTCGCCCAACCGAGAGAAGCGCAATGATATTGCCACCATGGTGCAGCAGCAATTGAAAGCCGTCGGTATCGAGGTTCAGGTGAATATCACAAAAGATGTTGCCACCACCATTTACCAAAATCAGGCGTATGATCTGTATGGCAATAGCCAAGTCAATGCTGATCCGAATGCGTTGTATTCCTTTTATCACACACCGGCAAAAGGAGCGCGTGAGACGCTGTCCGGTCTGTCCAATCCGCAGCTAGACAAGTGGCTGGATGAAGGCGCAGTGGAGCAGGATATAGCTAAACGCGAAGAGATCTATCGCAATATTCAGCAGTGGATTAGCGATCAGGCGATCATTATTCCGATCTACATTTTCCCGTATACCGTAGCTGCCTCCAAAAGTGTACAAGGTCTAAGCTTTAATCATCTTGGTTATCCCGACTTTAACGATGTGAAATTAACAGGAACAGGAGGGTGACGATGCTCCGTCTGGCAGGAATACGTATTGTCTCTTCATTGCTCGTTGTGCTGGGATCGCTGGTGCTGGTATTTGCTATCTTTTATTTACTGCCCGGCGATCCGGTATTGTCGATGATTGATCCGTCATATGCCACGGCGGAAATGGTACAAAATCTGCGCGTACAGCTAGGACTGGATCAGCCATTTTATATTCAGTTCTGGAATTATCTGAGTGGTATTCTACGCGGCGACTTCGGCGTATCCATGCTCAATTCTGAGCCAGTACTGCCGAAGATTATCGCCCATTTTCCAGCGACATTGATGTTGACACTCACCAGTACACTGATCGCTGCGGTAATCGGGATTACACTTGGCGTACTATCGGCTGTGCATCGGAATGGTTGGATTGATATGATTGCCCGAATCATTGGACTATTCGGCATCTCGATGCCAACGTTCTGGTCAGGCATTCTGCTAATTCTGATCTTCTCCATTCAGCTGGGCTGGTTTCCAGCAATGGGCTCAGATAGCTGGCAGACGCTTGTACTACCTTCGGTTGCACTCGGTATCGTCGGCGCGGGTTTTATTATCCGTATGGTACGCAGCAGTATGCTGGAGGTGATCCATGAACCGTTTATCACCACGCTACGAGCTAAGGGAATCGGCGAAAGGGTGATTATGTACCATCATGCGCTGCGCAATGCACTCATTCCGGTTGTAACCATTGTCGGTATGCAGCTGGGTGAGACGCTGGCAGGTACGGTGGTGATCGAGACGGTATTTTCGAGACAAGGAATTGGTCGTATATTAGCGGATGCCATTATGGGTCGAGATATACCAGTGGTGCAGGGTGTCATCTTTTTCACGGCAATTGTGTATGTAGTGATCAATCTGATTGTCGATCTATCCTATGCTTATATCGACCCCCGTATTCGTCGCTCCACTTGAACCGGATTGCGTATCCAAGCAGATTGTTTAGCATACAGTTCAATATAAAATATGCAGAAGACAAGGAGTCACAGAGCGGGAGGTGTACAAATGAAGGTTCTATTCTGGACAGCAGCGCTAAACGGACGAAATCGTACTGGCAAGGTAGAAGCGATACAAGGGGAAGGCATAGGCTGGAAACGACAAAAAAGGCAGCAACGTATGAGCCTAATACTGGCGGGCTTTGCGGCGGCACTGGTGGCGATGCTAGTTGTATTTGCACTAGTGCCGCAATGGATTGCCCCGTATGCGCCGACCGCTATGATGGCGGATCGAATCTTGCAGCCGCCCGGAGCAGCGAATTGGCTAGGCACGGACTATTTTGGTCGTGATATGCTAAGTTTGGTCATTTACGGCACACGAGATTCTCTGCTAATCGGTTTTAGTTCCGTTATTGCTGGTGTATTGGCAGGTGGTGCACTTGGTGCGTTAGCAGGCTATGTTGGTGGCTGGACGGATACGATCATTATGCGCATAATGGATATTCTGATGACAATTCCGGGTGTGCTGCTGGCACTTGCGATTGCGGCAGCGCTCGGTCCGGGCTTGCCCAATATTATATTGGCGATTGCAGTTGCTTCTATTCCAAGCTATGCAAGGGTCATGCGTGGACAAATAGTCGGCTTGCTCACACGGGGATATATTGAATCTTCACGCACCCTAGGCGCATCCCACTGGCATATTGTACGCCGTCATATTTTGCCCAATGCGGTATCGCCTGTGCTCGTCATGGCAACCATTGGGTTAGGCAGTTCGATTTTGACTGGTGCAGGGCTGAGCTTTCTCGGTCTCGGTACAGTCAGCGAAATCCCAGATTGGGGAGCGCTATTATCGCAGGGACGCGGCTATCTGACTGTCGCATGGTGGATTTGTACATTCCCCGGATTAGCGATTACGGGCTTTGTTCTGGCGGTCAATCTGATCGGGGATGAACTGCGTGATCGGCTAGACCCAAGATCAAGTTAATATACACAGAATAGAAAAGGATATGTATACGTCTATTGTAGTGAGCGTATCGTATGATCTTGCTATGTAACCTGAGAAATAGGGAGTAGGCAACAGACCATAGAAATGGTCTGTTTTGCTATGTTTCTAGGTATTTTTACGTAGAAATGATTACAAATATTAGCAAATTCTCAAACATTTTTGCAAAACAGGTTATTCGATGCAAAAGGCTGGGTAAATAATATCTGGGAACATCGATATACAATCATGAAGTTGGACATGAAGCGTAAGTATGTGGAACTACATACCGCCTGCTTCGGTATAACTCACGTAATTGCTGAGGTTGGACGGATACCCTACAGGTCGCCGTACACAACAGCTTGATTGTAAAATGGCATATCCCAATTGGATGTACTGTGCCTTTTTATGTATCAGTTTTTTCAAAGGATGATTCGATAGCGCTCGATTTTGGCGAATATCCACTTTACGTATAATCATGTATATCGATCTCTCTTAACAACAAATTGACCACATCATTGGAGGGACTAATCATGAAAAAGAAATCCAGTCTGAGAAAACCGATCTGCGCATTGGCAACTATGACATTGACGGCTTCGCTGTTACTTCCGGGTGCAGCATTTGCTGACGATAATACTATGGCAAACGGCAGCTTCTCCCTGAACAGCGGCAGTTATTTGAGTAATACCGGATGGACCGGTAGTACAAGCTCTATGACTACAGAAGCAGAAGGCATGACCAGTGATCAATCGATTTTCTATGACAATGCAACTTCCTTTGGCTATAAATGGGCATATCCATCGGATGCAACCGGTATTCAATCCTCGCCAGCTATTTCATTCGGATGGAACTGGACGAATGGATATGAAGGTGCTGGCAATATTCCGGTAGATATTTTCCGCGATAATGCACGCAATCGCCCATCCAACAGTGGTGCGCAAATGAAAAACATCGATACCTCCGTTGCGTATACCACCTCTGACGTAACAGGTGACTATGCAACAGGCTATACTGTATATATTCACAATACACAATGGGCGGGTATGGACACCATGCCAACAGCTACGATCAAAGTCATTACATCTACCTCTGCAAATGCGGGCAATGATGACACTAGCGGTACAATGGATTCTAGTGATATGTCCAATCGTACAGAAACCAGTGTAGCGGATAATGTGTTTACCGGAACAATGAGTAGTACAGATCCTATGCAAAATGAATCTGGCGCATGGGGGCAGTGGTTGGATACCGTTAGCATCGGCGGCTCGACATGGAATGTATATCGCACAACAAGCAATACCGACAATACCATCACACCTGCGAATTCCAATGATAATGTAACGTACACCTATGTGCGTACAGCCAACACCGAAAGCATTTCACTGAATCTGACTGATTTTGTGAAAAATCTGTTAGATCGCAATGAACTGACAACCACGGGCAACTATGTGAGCGGTGTGAAATTCGGTACTGATGTTATGAGCGGTAACGGTACATTGACCGTGAATGAATGGAATATCGGTGTTCAATAAAAGAAACGACGATTGAACATTACGAATGATACAAATAGGTACATGATCAAGTGTATGTAGAGTAGAATGTCCTATCGTACAAGCATCAAAAAAGCAGCCATTCTCGATAACGAGAAGGCTGCTTTTTCATTGTCTATCCAGTGTATCGCCACGTACATGATGATCAAACGACAGGATATTCCATTGCCATTCAACGATCGGTAGGATGGATGTTACTCTGCTGGCGAAATAGGCATCAAATGATCCAGATCCGGCAAATTGTTCACTGGCATTGGATAGCTGAGCCAATAGCCTTGGAATTCGCGATAGCCTAGCTCAACCAGACGATCCCATTGCTCCTGATCTTCAATGCCTTCAGCAACGACCTTCAGATTGAGTGCTTCCGCCATCGTAATCAACGCTTTGAGCACAGGTGGATTCATCTGTGTAACAAAAGAGCGGTCGATCTTGATTTTATCGATCGGCAATCGGGTAAGCATACTTAGTGAGGAATAACCTGTACCAAAGTCATCCAGCGAGATCGTATATCCTTGCTCGCGCAGACGAGACAATAGCGAATGCTCCTCGACCGCATTGCTTGTTGCCACACTTTCGGTAATTTCAAGGTCAATATAACATGCGGCTACCTGTTCTTCCTCCAGAATGCGATTGACCCGATAAATAAAGTCGGGATCATCCAGCTGGATGCGAGAAATATTGACTGCTATGCGAATACCATTGCCATATTTACTTTGCAAAATCGGTAGATCCCTACATACCTGACGAATCACCCAATCGCCAATCGGCAAAATCAATCCAGTATCCTCAGCAACAGGAATAAATTCCGCAGGCGAGACGAGTTGCTTATGATCCTTGTGCCAGCGTAGTAATGCTTCGATTGTAATTACTCGATGATGCTCCATGCTATAAATAGGCTGGTAAAGAAGTTGCAGTTCTTCTTTTTCCAGACAACTGTTCAGCGCCATCTCATGATGAAAGCGAACAATCTGCTCATACCGTAATGCGGTATCAAAAATATGATACCGACTGCGACCCTGACTTTTAGCGTAATGAAGCGCAATATCGGCATGACGCAGCGCCGTCTGGGCATTCATATGCTGCGTAAAAGGAGCGATCCCGATGCTAGCGGTAATCTTCAATTCACGATCCTTGAGCGTAAATGGAGTGCTCAGCGTATCGAGCATTTTTTGCGCCGTCTCTTGTGGGATGCGCGATAAATCTTTACATACCACAAGGAACTCGTCACCACCCAAGCGACAGATGATTTCGCCATCAGTAAACAGTTGCTTGATGCGTCCAGCCATCTGAATCAGCAGCGCGTCGCCATTCTCATGACCCATCATGTCGTTGATGCTTTTGAAGTTATCAATATTCAGCAAAAATAACGTGCCATGCTCAATCGCATACTCATATAAAAAGCGGCGGTTGAACAGATGCGTTAATTCATCGTAGTATGCGTAAAATTTCAGTTTTTCCTCATGCTTGCTGCGTTCGGTATAATCCCGAGTCATACAGATTAGATGGGTGATGTCTCCATCTTCATTGCGCAATGGCGAGATAATGCTTTCGCCGCTCAAATTACCGTTGGGAAGCAAATTTCCGTCCTCAAAGCGCATGCTTTCCCCGGAATCCAGTGCTCGCATATATTTGTTATGGAGATAATGCGCCATATCCGGCTCATTTGCATAACACTCAAAAAAGTTCTTGCCCATATCTTCTTTTCTAACACCGCTAAATAATGCAGCCGAATGATTCACATAGCTGTAGTAAAATTGCTTATCCTGCACACGCATAATGTATACAAAATCTTCGATTGCATCCAGAGCCAGAGCAAGAAGCGGAGGTACTTCATTCCTGTCATTACACATACGATTCCACTCCCTATACTATGCTTTTGCAAAGTATTGTTCTCGTTTTTCAAATTATCCTCACTATATAGTATAGTTCGGTCAAAAGTACATATATTCTTAGCACAATTTGTACATGTCCAACAAATAAAATAAAACAGTAGAAAATCAGATCTGGATTCCTATATGTAGAACGCGATCATGCTTATTTGTGCGGAATAATCTGATTGTATCATGTGTTTTGACAAATGGCAGGTCCCAAATCATAGTTGTGACAAAAAGCGCAAACTCATCGCCGCTCTGTTGCAAACCGTTGAACGATGCTGGATAATACCAGAGAAATCAGCTTTGCATAGGAGCATCTTGGATAGGAGGAACTACATCGTATGAAACCCATTATCGATATTGCGCTGGACACGGGCATACAGGAAGACGAGCTACAGCTGTATGGCAAATACAAAGCCAAGCTAGAGCCAGAGCTGCGCCAGCGATTGTCATCTCGTCCTGACGGCAAGCTGGTGCTCGTAACAGCGATCAATCCGACACCCGCAGGCGAAGGTAAGACATTAACAACGATTGGCTTGTCTCAGGCGCTAAATGCACTCGGTACGAAGACAGTAGCGGCATTGCGTGAGCCGTCGCTGGGACCATGCTTTGGTATGAAGGGCGGAGCGACCGGAAGCGGCAAAGCGCAGATTGTACCAGCAGATGAGATCAATCTTCATTTTACTGGTGATATTCATGCGATCTCATCGGCGCATAATCTGCTGGCGGCGATGATCGACAATCATCTGTATCATGGCAATGCGCTACACATTCATCCGAAAACAATCACTTGGAAACGAGCTGTTGATATGAATGATCGCAGCTTGCGTAGTATTGTGACTGGATTGGGTGCTGGTAATGGGGAGACCAGAGAAAGCGGCTACGTGATTACCTCTGCATCAGAGGTGATGGCGATTCTCTGCCTGAGTGAGGATCTGCATGATCTGAAACATCGATTAAGTCGCATCATTATCGGCTATACATACGACAAGCAACCTGTGACTGCTGCCGACCTGCGCGCGGTAGAGCCGATGGCGGTGCTGCTCAAGGAAGCGCTCAAGCCGAATCTGGTGCAGACGCTGGAAGGCACACCAGTCATCATTCATGGCGGTCCGTTCGCGAATATTGCGCATGGATGCAGCAGCGTGATCGGCACCAAAACTGCACTCAAGCTCGGCGATATTGTCGTAACAGAAGCAGGGTTTGGAGCAGAGCTGGGGGCGGAAAAATTTTTTGACATTAAATGTCGTCAAGCCAATCTGTCCCCAGCTGCAACTGTACTCGTCGTCACAGTCAAAGCGCTAACATATAACGGTCAAGCCAATCAGAATAATGACGATTCATTAGAGCAAAATGTAACAGATGAAGAAGCGAAGCATAGGGCATTACGCAGTGGATTGCGCAATATGCGTCGTCATCTGCACAATCTGCGTACATTTGGTGTGCCAGTCATTGTAGCGATTAATCATTTTGCCGGAGATACGCCGCAGGAGTTGCAGCTAATCATGGAAGAATGTACGCGTCTCGGTGTATCTTGTGCTGTTTCACAAGTATGGGCAGAAGGAAGCAGTGGCGGCAAAGAGCTGGCGGAACGTCTGCTGCATGTATTGGAAGATCGAAATGAGCAGACATTTGCTCCATTATATGAGGCATCCCTATCGTTGCAGGAGAAAATCCAAACCATTGTGACGCGTATTTATGGTGGTAAGGATGTGATCTATGCTCCAGCTGCCCAGAAAAGATTAAGCGAGCTAGAGCAGCAAGGCTTCGGATCATTGCCAGTTTGCATGGCGAAGACGCCGTATTCGTTCAGTGATCAGCCGTCTCTGCTAGGCGCGCCAGAAGGCTTTACGATTCATGTATCACGTGTATCTCTATCAGCTGGAGCAGGCTTTGTCGTGATAGAAACTGGCAATACGATGACGATGCCAGGACTACCGAAAGTACCTGCTGCTGAACGCATGACAATATCGGATGATGGATGGATCGACGGCTTATTTTAAAGGTGAATGATGTAGGGGTGACGTGTTCAAGGTACACAAATCCCACATATGGTGAACGAATCCTACAACATTAGCAAGGGCATGGACCATTCGTGGTCTATGCCCTTGTTTAACGTTAATGATTATGATATTAATTAAGAATAATGTAAACCTATAGAGGCAAGGAGGACCTACATAACAGCATATTTGCACATTACAATCGTAAGGAAAAAGAGGGCATTATGCGTTGTTAGATTCGTTGTTCATCATCCACAATCAACATAGGTAGAAACAATTGAAAGCGTTATCTAAAAACGTCCTGCTCTGTATGATGACGTGTCTGCGTCATGCTGCTCATATGAAGTACATCGTATCTAACCATGACCAATCCAAAGGAGAATGAGGATGCAAAAAGCGAAGGAACTGCTGCAAACGGTAAGTCCGAAGGATGTTCAAATTCATGATTCATTCTGGTCTCATTATAATCAACTTGTGCGCGAGGTAGTCATTCCTTATCAATATGATGCGCTACATGACCGGATTCCAGATGCGGAGCCAAGCCATGCGATCAAAAATTTTGAGATTGCCGCTGGTCGTACGGAAGGCGAATTTCACGGCTTCGTGTTTCAGGATACGGATGTCGCCAAGTGGATCGAAGCCGTAGGGTACTCTTTGATGACACATCCCGATCCTGATTTGGAACAGATCACGGATGATGTGATCCAGCTAGTAGCTGAAGCGCAGGGCGAAGACGGATATTTGAATACGTATTTTACCATCAAGGAACCGGACAAGCGCTGGACCAATCTGGCGGATTGTCATGAGCTGTACACCGCGGGGCATATGATCGAAGCGGCTGTCTCGTATTATGAAGCGACAGGCAAGCGTCAGCTGCTGGATGTCGTTTGTAAATTTGTCGATTATATTGATTCCGTATTTGGACCAGAGCCGGGTAAGCTGCGCGGATACGATGGTCATCAGGAGATCGAATTGGCACTGGTGAAGCTGTATCGGTTGACGGGTGAAGAACGTTATTTGAAGTTAAGCCAGTTCTTTATCGACGAGCGTGGGCAGGAGCCGAACTTTCTGCATGACGAGTGGGAGAAGCGTGGCAAGGTCAATTTCTTTGTTGGCAAAACGGATCGTATAGATCTGGCATATAATCAGGCACATCTGCCTGTACGGGAGCAGAAGGTAGCGGTCGGTCATGCGGTGCGCGCCGTGTACATGTATAGTGCCATGGCGGATCTAGCAGGCTTGAATGGAGATGCCACATTGTATGATGCCTGCAAAACGTTATGGAACAATATTGTGACCCGTCAGATGTACATCACTGGCGGTATTGGATCTACGCATCATGGAGAAGCATTTACCTTTGATTATGATCTGCCGAACGATACGGTGTATTCAGAAACTTGTGCGGCAGTAGGGATGGTATTCTTCGCCCATCGGATGCTGCAAATTGAGCCAAAGGGCGAATATGCTGATGTGCTGGAACGTGCGCTGTACAATACAGTAACGGGCGGGATGTCGCAGGATGGCAAGCACTACTTTTATGTGAATCCTCTTGAAGTATGGCCACAGGCTTGCCATCATAATCCGGGCAAGCATCATGTGAAGCCTGTACGGCAAAAATGGTTCGGCTGCTCCTGCTGCCCGCCGAATGTGGCGCGGCTGATCACGTCGCTCGGCAGTTATCTCTACAGTAGCAGCGATGATACGATCTATACGCATCTGTATGTTGGGGGAGAAGCAACATTGCCACTCACAGAGGGCGCGGTGAAGATCATACAGCAAACCGGATATCCGTGGGATGGGGCAAGCAGATTTACCTTTGCATTGGAGAGTAAGCGCAGTTTTACGCTGGCATTGCGTTTACCGGGCTGGTGTAGTCGGGCTTCTTTGCAGATTAATGGAGAACAAGTAGCATATGCCGACCACCTGCGCGATGGCTATGTGTATATGACACGTGAATGGTCGGTAGACGATGTGGTGGAATGGAAGCTGGAAATGGACGTACAGACCATCTATGCCAATCCAAAGCTGCGTGCCAATGCTGGTAAAGTGGCATTACAGCGCGGACCGCTTGTATACTGTCTGGAGCAGGCGGATAACGGCGATCAATTGGCTTCGTTGCTGCTTGAAACGGATAAACCGTTGCACGCTCACTATGATGAACAGTTGCTGGGCGGTTGTGTTGTGATTGAAGGTAGCGCATGGCGTGAACAAGAGCAGGATTGGAATGGCAATCTGTATCGAACTCATGAAATAACAACAACAGAACAATCCTTTACTGCCGTGCCATACTTCCTTTGGGGCAATCGCGGCGAGGGCGAGATGGCAGTCTGGTTGCGTCGCGCTTGAGTATGGGACGTGCATGAATATATGAAGACATAAACAGCTGCTTTCTTTTGCCATTTAACATAGGTAGACGAGAGTATATCTGCTTGAACTGAAAACGCTTGCAATTATGATAAAAATGGTATATTTTAGAAGTAAGAACATCAAGTCTACACTGGCGACTTTTCTGTCTGATAGAGTGCAGGCTCTCTGTAATACAAGTTTCATGACCGTGTGTGTCGTTTGTGAATCCAACCTATATTCAAAAGGAGGAAGTAACGATGGCTATCTCGCATGTGCTTGTCCCGTATGATGGTTCGCTTCATTCCCAGCGTGCATTGGAGCGTGCAGCTGCACTCGCAGAAAGTATGCAGGCGGAGCTGGAAATTCTGTATGTCGATTCGGCAACGGTAGAGGAAATTCGTCAGCCACTGATCATGACCTCAAGCGAGCTGGAGGCTTATTTTGATCACAAGGAAGATACCGTACGTCAAAATCTACGCGAAATGATTACCCGTATTCCAGATGCGAGAACGGTCATTATTTATGGTAGTGCCGCGAAGGGCATTGTAGAATATGCGATGCAGGCGAAGCCTGATCTGATCATTATGGGCAGTCGGGGACTGAATACGATGAACGAATTCATGAAGGGCAGTGTCAGTCGCTATGTGACCCAGCGCGCGCAGGCTCCTGTCATGATCGTAAAGTAAGAGCATATCACGGTGGCAATAAGCAACAGAGAAGGTACGCTGCTTAGCCGAGGTTACACCTTACAACAACATACATGATAGTGCTAAGTCGTCTCCTAGGAGGCGGCTTTTTTATATGCTAAATTGATCAAGTAAGATGGGAATGGAATCTACTTATTTCCAGTTCATATCCAGTGATAGGAACTATTTCAGGAACTTATGTTCTTATTTTTTTGTGTAAACTATTGAAACGTTCCCTTTTTCACGATAAAATAAAGGTCAGCATATATTTAGGGAGGGTTTTACTTTGGCTAAAGCAAAAGTGGCCAAGCGTCCAACACGCGATGAATTTGTTCTAGAAGAGCTGGGCAATCAACTGACTGAAGCATTTCGTGAGAAGTCCGTTATTGTTCTGACTGTCTGGGGCTGGGAAGAAACAGTACGTGGCGAAATTGTAAAAATGGATTCCCGTACAGGTAGAGTGCATGTTCAGAGCGTAGAAGATCTGTATAAGGTCCCTTTTATGGACATTATGGATATTAACTATCCGCGTGATTAAGATGAAATACCGAGAAAAAAGTTTTGACAAATTTAAAATATACAGCATATACTAGCATAGTCGATTATCGGCTATGCTAGTATTTTTGTTAGGGAGGAATCATCATGCCTCTGGATGCGCATGATCAGTCGCTTGGACTGCTGTTATCGCGTACCTATCTTGTGTACAAAAAGAAAGCTTCACAGCTATTAAGCGCATTCGATATTACGCCGGAGCAATTTGGCATTATGCACCAACTCAGCAAATACGATGCCATTTCCCAGAAAAAGCTTGCCAGTATTCATGAGCGCGACCAGACCAGCATCGGTAAAACACTGGAACGGTTGGAAAATAAGCAGTTGATTTCCCGTCATGTCGATCCGGCAGATCGTCGTGCTGTTATTTTGCATCTGACTGCCGACGGCACCAAGCTGCTGCAAGAGGTAATGCCGATTATGAAGCAATTGGATCGTGATATATATGATCGATTGCACGATACTGATGAGCATCAATTACGGGATGCCATTCATCATATTTATGAAAGTTTGTCCGACTGAATACGGTCGGCAAATTTTTTTGCAATAATAGATGCACAACCTTTTATTGGCTAGCCATGTATTTACAAACCATTTTAAGATATGGAGTGGAGAAACAAAATGAATGCAGTACACACATTGAAGGACTTTTTAAACATCGTACAGACGAAGATCGGAATGGTATTTGCAATATTCGTACCGCTGTTATTCACGATTGTATGGATGACCGGCTATAACGGAGCAACCGAACGTGTATCCCAGCTCAAGGTAGGTATTGTCAACGAAGACAGCACCAACGGCGCCAGTATTGCCAGTAGTATGATGGCTCAACTGCCGTATCAATCGACATTGTATAGCTCGTTAGAACAGGCACAGCAGCAAATGGATCAGGGCGAGCTGACAATGGTCATTGAGATTCCCGCAGGCTTCAGTGAACAGGGAAGTAGCAAGCAGCAAGCGCAGCTGTCCTACTATGTCAATCAGGCAAATTCTGATATTGCCAAGTCTATTGTCGAAGGCTCTGCACCAGCTATCTCCGCAGCAGTCGGCAAAGAAGCATTTGGCGATATACAGGAACAGATCGTAACGACCAATGTGGTTAAAACGCATGATATTAGCAATTTTGCTGTATCGATGCTCCCGATGATTCTCGGATTCGTTACGTACATCGGTGTGATGACGATGAATATTCAGTTGAATCTAGCGTCGATGATGCTCAAGCGTACGCGCAGCAAATGGGAGATTTTCTGGGGGAGACAGCTATTGTTGCTTGGCATCGCGATCATTGGTTCGCTAATCGTAACGAGTGTAGCGCTATTATTCGCTGATACCGCTGCTTCCTTCTGGCAAATGTGGGGCTTCCATATCTTAGTGTATGCTGCCAGCATTGGTGTAACTCAAATGGCATTTGCTTTGTTTGGCAATGCGGCTCCACTGTTCAATGTAGCGTTAATACCGCTGCAATTGATGACAGCAGGCAATATTATTCCGTCCGCGATGCTGACACCATTTTATCGTCATATCGGTTCGTTCCTGCCTGCACCGAATGCCATTCAGGGGTATCTACGATTGATTTATAACGGAGCACCAATTGACAGTTTTGTTGCTCACCTGCTGTTGATTGCACTCATTACATGGGGCATTACCGTGCTGCGTACGGCGCTGGTCAAACCGGCAACCAGCCCATTGAACCAACCAGCAGCCAATCATTGATAGAAAAGAGGCAGAAAAAATGGCATTTCAATATATCGTTGTCCCGTACGATGGTTCACAGAATGCAGAGCGTGCATTGGAGCAGGCGGTGCAATTAGCGGATGGTCTGCAAGCGACATTGGACGTTGTATATGTCGACCCAACACAATCACAACTGCTGGAACAGCAACTCGCCATTCCGACGCATGAGCTGGATGCTTATTTTGCCGAAGAGGAGCAGGACGTGAAGGATCGATTGAAAGCATTGACTTCTTCTGCTCATCCTTCGCGTGTGACAGTATTACAGGGGCATGCAGGCAAGGAGATTGTGCGCTATGCTGCGGATGTCCATGCCGATCTAATCATCATCGGTAGTCGCGGTTTAGGCACGTTGCAGGAATGGATGCTGGGTAGCGTGAGTCATTATGTCGCTCAGCACGCTCCATGTGCGGTAACGATTGTCAAATAGCATGAAGGTTGAATGAGCATATTATCATCGAATCATCATACTACGGTTGAATGATACCAAACCTCCTAATCTGAATTGCCATGTGCATTCTGATTGGGAGGTTTTTCATATGGATGCAGCAGTTGCTTGCTGGGATTATCGAGAGATGACAATATATCGATGATCATTACGATTATCCATAATTTTATGCTTAAGATTTCCCGATTTTAATAATTCATTGCCTATACGGAGAAAGGATGGCAGTACCTAGCAGTCGAATGTATAACATGCAATATGAATACGCTTACATTAATAGGAGGGATTTGATGGTACATTATGCAAATGAAGAACGTCGGTACACAGATGGCAGGCTGACTCCGCAAGTAGAACGTACGATATTACAGGCAGAACAGATACCACAGGTGCTGCCACATCGACAGGCAAAAGCAGTGGCAGATGCAGGAGTACGAGATCATCTGCATGAATCGGGTACGCTGGTATCACGCTTTATTGCCCACAGACAGCGTCATTCTATGTCCCCTAAGAAGAAGCGTAGTCTTTGGAAAAAGGCGACCATGATGGCGATGAGTGCAGCTATGCTATCAGCCCTATACACAGTAGCACCCGCAGAGAAAGCCTCTGCCGCATTGACCTACACATTCGATTTTGGCGGTGGAGCGGTGCAGGCAGGGTATACAGGCGTACGCGCCGAGGATGCGTATACAGCAGCAAAAGGTTACGGCTTCAATACGCCTGCCAATATGCGCAATGTATCTTCCTCTGGTAGTGGGGTAAACAGCGATGCTGTACAATTTGTTACATTTGGCACAAAAAGCAATAATACCTTTAATGTCGATCTTCCTAATGGTTTATACAATGTAAAAGTAACACTCGGCAATACAACTCGATCTAGCGTAGCAGCAGAGGGTGTATACCAGATTATCAATATGACTGGCAACAATGCGGTGGATCAATTCCAGATTCCGGTGACCGATGGGCAGTTAAATTTGCTAGTTACAGAGGGCAAGACAGGCGCGGCATTCACACTTAGCTCACTTGAGATTCAGCAGCTGTCTACCATTGCGGTAACTCGTCCAACGATCTATGTAGGCGGTGATTCTACGGTTGCCAACTATTACCCGCTTGATTCCAGCGTGCAGGGTGGCTGGGGACAGATGCTTGCACAGTATATTAATCCGACTAGCTTTCTTGTTCGTAACATGGCATCTGGTGGTCAGATTGCCCGTGGCTTCCGTGATGACGGGCAACTGGAAGCGATTGTGAAATATATCAAGCCGGGTGATATGTTTATCGTGCAGCTGGGTATCAATGATACCAATGCCAAAAACAACACAACCGAAGCACAATTCAAAGATATTATGCGCGATATGATTAGACAGGTGAAGGCAAAAGGCGCGACAGTTGTATTATCGACACCACAGGGACGCGCGACTGACTTTAACAGCGCAGGCGTACATAACGCCGAAGGCAGATGGTATCGCGCAGCCACTGTTGCACTCGCTTCTGAGGAGAATGTGCCACTGGTTGATCTGAATGTACTTAGTTCCGCTTATTTTACCTCGATTGGAGCTACTGCTACACTGGCATTGTACATGGAAGGCGATACGCTGCATCCCAACCGTGCCGGAGCTGCCCAACTTGCTCGACTTGTAGTGGAGGAGTTAAAGCGACAAGGATTGTATCAATAAATGTGTATGATTTATATCACTGTGATCGGGAACCATACTGTATCATCATTGTGAACATGAACATGAACATGAACATGAACATGAACATGAACATGAACATGAACATGAACATGAATGAAACCAATTGATCGACAAAATACAGTTGAATGTTAACGTAAACATTTTTTGGAAGTCGTTTCGAGGATAGTAGAACATCGCGCCAAATAGGCGTTCTACTATCCTCTTTTACTGCCGTTTCAAACAACACTTATACATACGAAAAATAATGTAGTATAATATAATAAGCATTTTTGCGAGGATATGGAGGAAGATAAAGATGACAATGCAGCTAATCGATCCGGTATTGATCCAGCGTCGTTTGAACGAGCTTCAGGATCAGGATTTGTATATTCACCTCGAAATGACGACTGGTGCCTATGCCTCCCATCTGGACAGCAGCAAGCACCCGTCCGCGACATTTATCAGCAATGCGCAGATTCGTTACAGCACAGGCTCCATTTCCGAAAAATCACCATTTTTCCGTGTTGGCTTGAAGATGGAACAGGGTTGGGTCTATTCGGAAGGACTGACTCATTACGAAGATAGCGAACAGGAGCGCCTGCTGCTTGCCGGTCATGATGCACAAGGCAAGTTGGTTGTAGCATTACAACTAAGCAAGGAGCCGTTCTAATGAGTGAGGAGATGAAAGATATGAAGTTGAATATCCCTGCCAATTCACGCGTGCTTGTTGTGCTTCCGCACCCAGATGACGAAAGCTTCAGTCTGTCCGGCACGCTTGCCAAACATATTCAAGGTGGCGGCGAAGTAACCTATGCCTGCCTCACACTCGGTCAAATGGGTCGCAATATGGGTACACCGCCATTTACCAATCGTGTAGAATTGCCGAATATTCGTCGCGATGAATTGCAAAAGTCTGTTGAAGCGATCGGTATTCAAGATTTGCGCATGATGGGCTTTCACGATAAAACGATTGAATTTGAAGACCGTACGGTACTGGACGGTTCGATTCTGGATTTGATCCATGAAGTGAAGCCAGCGGCGGTATTTACCTTTTATCCCGGCTACAGCGTGCATCCCGATCATGATGCCACCGGAGCGGCTGTGGTGCGTGCGATGAGCCGTCTGCCAGAAGCAGAGCGTCCACCGCTGTACACAATGGCTTTCTCACGAAATTGCACAGATGAGATCGGCTTCCCAGATGTGGAAAACGATGTGAGCGACTTTGTGCAAACCAAGCTAAATTCCATCCATGCGCACCGTTCCCAATTCCCATCTCCGGGCGAACTGGGCAAAAGCAAAAAGATGGATCGTGAACTGCGTGAACGCTTTAGCCGCGAACGCTTTTGGACCTACACCAATTATCCAAACGCATAATTAGGGTATCGAAGAATACGGATTAAGACCATATATTCGATATTCAAAACTATGTTTGCATTGTTCAAGTATGAGATTCCATAAGAAGTCATGCTTGCAAAGCAACATATCGTATCGCCTATAAGTGGTAAATGATAGGTAAAACAGAAATATGCTCACCACTTTATAACTATTGCTAAACGGTTGTGCTCTTTATGGGTACAGCCGTTTTTTGCATGGTTTGAGAACGGTAACCGTGGTGAAGTGCACAGCTATTGGCGTGTAGTGAATGCGCGTTCTACAGTTGGGTAATAATACCATAAGTAATTCAACTCCAAAGGAGGAAATTTCGATGGCTGAGAATCCGCTGAAACATGTGAAAATTCCAATGACGACGGTTGGTAGTGGTGATGAGGTAGAGCTGCGCGAGGATGTGTACGGGTTGACGCTACAATTTGTTAATGTGGCGTTTGTTGGTAAGCAGGACAATCTGCGCGATTGGGTGCTAGTAGATACCGGATTGCCGCAATCGGCATCCAAGATCATCAAGGTGGCAAATGAGCGTTTTGGTACAGGAGCAAGACCAAAGGCGATCATCCTAACACATGGACACTTTGACCATGCTGGTTCAGTAGTAGAGCTGGCAGAAAAATGGGATGTGCCGGTGTATGCACATGCGCTGGAAATGCCATTTTTGACCGGAGAATCACGTTATCCAAGCTACGATCCGGGTGTAGAAGGTGGGCTAAACTCCAAATTGTCAGCTGTATTCCCGAATAAGCCGATTGATCTGCGACCGTATATTCACAATTTGCCTGTTGATAACAGTGTGCCGGGCTTGCCGGAATGGCGCTGGATTCATACGCCGGGTCATGCACCGGGACATATCTCGTTGTTCCGCGAGCGGGATAAGATGCTGCTGGCAGGAGATGCTTTTATTACGGTTGATCAGGACAAGCTATGGGACAGCTTGATTCAGAAAAGAGAGCTATGCGGACCGCCGCGTTATGCAACGACGGATTGGGATGCGGCACGCGAATCGGTACAGCGTCTGGCTTCACTCGAGCCGGAGAGCGCATTGACTGGTCATGGACAGCCGATCATAGGACCGGAGCTGTCGGCATCCTTAATAGGATTGGCAGAGCATTTTGACGAATGGGCAAGACCGTCGCACGGCAAATATGTCGATCATCCTACCGATACACCACCAGGCTTGGATGAGAAGTAAAGACCAACTGTGAAATGAATATGAATAGAAATAAGCAAAAATAAACAAATATAAATCACCTTTGATTTTGACTGAGATAACGCTTACAATTTAGTGAGTAAGCGGTGCATATCAATCAAAGGGAGTGTAGGCTGGATGGAACGAGTATCATTTGTACTGAATATTCGCCCAGAGGATCGGGACGAGTACATCAAGCGCCATGAAGCGGTATACCCGGAGTTATTACAGGCATTCGGTGAAGTAGGAATCTCAACGTACAGCATCTTTTTGCATGAAGGAACGTTGTTTGCTTATATGGAAGTTGAGGATTATCGCAAGGCGATGGATACGCTAGCAAAGCATCCCGCCAATCAGCGTTGGCAGGAATATATGGCTGATCTACTCATTGTTGGTGAGCATGGCAGCACATCGAGTGACATTCCTGAAGTGTTTCACTATCATTCTTGAGCAGCAAGCAGCAAGCAGCAAGCAGCAAGCAGCAAGCAGCAAGAAATTGCTGTACTGTGATGCAAAAAGTTGTATCCGCACCTCCAACATGTCATCATAGATGTTGGAGGTGTATTTGTGATGAAATATGTACATTATGAATGGAATGGACAAGCTGAGATTGGCATCCGACTGGAAAAGGGTATTCTGTCACTGCCTAGTCTTGCCCGTTACAGCCATCAGCCATTGCCGCAACGTATGGAAGAACTGCTAAGCGCATCCAACCTACATACCGATATTCAGAAAATACTGGATACTCATGGGTCCGAGCTGGAAACGGAGCTACTGGACGAATCTATGCTGCGCTTTTTACCTTGTATACCACAGCCGGGCAAAGTCATCTGCATCGGTCTCAATTACCGCAAGCATGCTGCGGAGACGAATATGCCGGAGCCGGAAACGCCGGTTGTATTCAGTAAATTTTCTGATACTGTTGCCGCACATGGCGATGATGTGCCTATTCCAGAAGCCAGCACGCAGGTCGATTATGAAGCGGAGTTGTGTATCGTGATCGGGCGGGAAGTACGTAATGTCAGTCGCGAGGATGCGCTGGATTATGTGTTCGGCTATTGTGCTGCCAACGATGTATCCGCGCGCGATCTACAGATGCGTACGAGCCAGTGGCTACTGGGCAAAACCTGTGAGCGCTTTGCACCAATTGGTCCTTATCTAGTCACAGCAGATGAAGTTGGCGATCCGAATCATCTTACTATTGCAGCACGTCGTAATGGGGGAGTTGTGCAGCAATCTAACACATCGGATATGATCTTCCACTGTGACGAGATTATTCACTATCTGTCCCGTCATATGACCTTGCAGCCGGGTGATCTGATCTTGACCGGTACACCAGAAGGGGTGATCCTCGGACAACCGCCGGAGCAGCAGCACTGGCTGACCGCTGGCGATACCGTGACAATTGAGATTGAAAAGCTTGGTCAACTGACCAATACATTTGTATAAGGTATAACTAGATTGTGGGGACCAAGTGTGCAAAAGGGTAGGCTCGGTTTGCCAGCCTCATAAGGCATAGTAGATACTGTGAAATAAACAGGGGAGCACAAGAACGATGCCCCCTTTTCCCATTCTTCAGCTGTGTACTATGCAGGAATGCGGTGACAGCCAACGTTAAACACGTTATGATGGAGATAGTGGACTGAAATAGAGAAGGGGTCTGTGGATGAAGTTTAGGGAATGGATTAACCATGAGGGAATCAGGCGGATTATCGTCTTGGCAATTCTGATTCTGATCATCTATTCAATGTCGAGTATGATGAATATCATCCTGATGACATTGCTGCTGACGATTCTGATCGGCAGTCTGTACAATGGTGTGATGAAGATCTTTCAGAAGGTCATACCGAGTGTATCGCCGTTTTTTGTTATACCACTTGTGTATGTCGTGCTGCTAGGTGTAATCGGCTGGGGGATTTATCGAATGGTGCCGACCATCAGTATGCAGGTCGCTCAGGTGTACGGGCTGATTCAGGGTGTATATACCAACCCACAGGACAGCAAATGGAATCATTATGTGGTGGAATTGCTGCGGACGCTCAATATTGAGCAGATGCTGGAGCATATTGGACAATTTATTGGTCCGGGCTTTACCGTATTGCTAAAAATCAGCCAGATTGGTTCGCAGCTATTTATCGCGATTTTGCTTAGTTTGTTTTTCCTATTGGATCGTTCGCATATCGCACGTTTTACAGCTTCGTTCCAAGATAGTAAGCTGAGCTGGTTTTTCCGTGAGGTCGGCTATTTTGGAAGTATGTTCTTGAATACGTTTGGTAAAGTTATCGAAGCACAGCTGTTGATTTCATTTATCAATACGATTCTGACGATCAGCGCACTTTGGATTATGGGCTTCCCGAATCTATTGGGGCTTGCTGTGATTGTATTTGTACTCGGTCTGGTGCCAGTGGCAGGCGTATTCATCTCGCTTATTCCGCTCGGATTGACTGCGCTGAGTGTTGGTGGTATCAAATATGTGCTGTACCTGTTTATTCTGATTCTGGTCATTCATGCGATTGAAGCTTATCTGCTCAATCCGAAGCTTATGTCCAGCAAAACGAATTTGCCGGTCTTTTATACCTTTGTGATTCTGATCTTCTCTGAGCACTTTATCGGACCGTGGGGCTTGATTATCGGTATTCCGCTGTTCGTGTTCTTCCTTGATCTGATTGGGGTCAATCGCGGCAACAAGCGCAAGGAGCCGCCGGTATCTGTACCGCCTGATCCTATACAAGATACAAGTGAGGGCAGAAAAGACGCACATCCTGATAGCAGCCATCATACGTCATCGGACAAACTGCCGGAGTGATCGAATGTGCGATCAAACTCTACAGTAGAAGATGAGATAGTATAGGCTAAATCGTTGCTTGAATACAACGAGCACTAAACAACAACAAATGGTAAATGGGTCTGTAGACAATTAGCATTATTAACGATAGGCAATGCTACATGGAATACCTACTTGTCGTTGAATATCTATTTATCCATAAGCAAACACGTCCTGTAGCGGGACGTGTTTTTTTATTGTTTGATTGGAAGACAAGAAATAGAAGACAAGAAATAGAAGTAAAGTTTATTTGATCAAAATCCATTGTTGTGTAAACTTTATTCACGTTTTCGGTAAATTCATACGAGTTAATGAATCATTTCTTTATATTCATGTGAGTAAACATTAAATTTACATCTCCTTATTGTTTAAAAATTTACAAAAAGAAATACATTTTACTATATTTCCATGATAATATAGTAACGTTATCTTAATTTTATATACATAGGAGGAAATGTATGCTTACATGGAATGGATTTCGATCCAAATGGGTGACCAGTCTGCTGGCAGTATCGCTGGCAATGCCGTTGCCAGTAGCGCTTTTGACAGGGGGAACGGTAGCACACGCTGAGACAGCAAGTGATCCGGCTCCGTATATTGAAGCCAAAGTGGTCAATCAAAATGCCGGGAAAAAGGTATTGTTTGACAATACGCACGCACAAACCGCAGGAGCGGCGGACTGGGTCATTGATGGTGGATTCTCCGATTTTGCTAATGCGCTGGCGAATGATGGGTATTACGTAAAAGAGCTGCGTAAAACATCTTCATTTACATATGCCGATCTCAGTCCATATGATGTGTTTGTCATTGCCGAACCGAATGTACCGTTCAAAACAAGTGAACAGGCAGCGATGAAGCAATATGTGGAAAATGGCGGCAGCATTTTCTTCGTTGGCGATCATTATAATGCCGACCGTAACAAAAACCGTTGGGATGGCTCCGAGGCGATCAATGGCTATCGTCGTGGTGCATGGGAAGACCCAGCCAAAGGAATGTCGGAGGAGGAACGCAATTCCGCTGCGATGAAGGATGTCGTTAGTTCTGATTGGCTGTCCGACAACTTTGGTGTGCGTTTCCGTTATAATGCACTCGGCGATATTAACGCTAACAATATCGTAGCGCCGGATCAGGCGTTTGGTATTACGGAAGGCGTTAATAGTGTGGCGATGCACGCTGGTTCCACACTAGCGATTACCGATCCAACCAAAGCCAAAGGCATCGTATACTTGCCAGAAACGAAAGAAGCATGGGGCAATGCGGTCGATCAGGGCGTCTATAATGGGGGCGGCGTAGCTGAGGGTCCTTATGTAGCAGTCTCCAAGCTGGGTGGCGGTAAAGCAGCCTTTATCGGTGATTCTTCCCCAGTCGAGGATGCAACACCGAAATATCTGCGCGAGGAAACAGGCGCTAAGAAAACAACATATGATGGCTTCAAAGAAGTGGATGATGGTAAGCTGCTCGTTAACACGGTCAATTGGTTGTCTCGTGACGAGAGCTACACCAGTCTGGATCAAGTAGACGGACTGCAATTGGATCAGCCGACGCAGCTGTTGGCAATCGAAACGCCACAGACATCGACAGAACCGCAAGCAGAACCGTGGGCAGCACCAGCAGCCGGATACAAATGGTGGGATACTTCTACATTTAAACCGGGTTCGTTCGGCAGTACAGTGAGTGTCTCCAATCCGACGTATAGCCTTGTGCACCAAGCACAACTGCCAAACGCTGAGGAATTCCAGATTCGTATCGTCGCCGACGATCTGACACCGAATACTACAGTCACTGGCTTTAGCGCAGGTATTTATGTAACCGGCGGTACGCAGGTGGCACAAATTCAGAATCCAGACGGCACATGGCCGACTTCGTATGGTTACAGCTCGAGTTACAGTCTGACTGCAGACAGCAAAGGTCATGCGATCAAGGACCTGACTGTACGCATCAAGCCGGGTACAACAGGTGCAGCCAGTCTGCGTCTGCGTCAAAATGGCAGCAACCTGCTGACAAAGTCCGTTACAATCGCAAATGTACCAGCTGAACCGCTACCGCAGGATAATGGTGGTGTGCAGATTCCAGCGCTCAGCACCATTTCTAGTGCACGGAGCCAGAATGCGAATACGCTTGTAACGGTTGAAGGTGTAGTGACTACAACACCGGGTTCTTTTGGCGGACAAGCATTTTATATTCAGGATCAAACAGGCGGCATCTACGTGTATCAAAATCAAACCGGATTTGCTCCCGGGGATGTGATTCGCATTACGGCGCCAACGACCATTTACAATGCCGAGCTGGAATTAACCGATCCGATTGCCTTGGAGAAAAAAGGAACCTCCGCGTTGCCGCAACCAGCTACAGCGGTAACGGTGGATGCGTACAATCAAGGTCAATTGGTGCAATTGAACAAGGTAACAATCAGCAATATCGTGAGTGCAACACCGACAGGCTCCTTTGAATTTGATGTTACAAGCGATGTATACACGCCGCAGGCAGTAACGACGCATGTACGCGTGGATGCACGCACAGGTCTGACTCAATCGTCTTTTCCTTATCAGGCGGGCGATGTAGTCAATATTCGTGGGATCGCGGCGATCTTCAAGGATAGTTTCCAACTGAAGCCGCGTGGTCTGAGCGATCTGGAAAAGGTAGAACAAGAACCGACACCAGAACCGCCGACAGAGCAACCACAAGCTACGGGCGTACCGGGTACGCCAGTGCTGTCCGACGATAATGGTCATGATACCGGCTTACTGGATGGCGACTATCGCATGACGATGAATATGTGGTGGGGCAATAACGGTTCGTCCTACAAGCTGTATGAAAACGATCAAGTAATCGCGAGCGGCAAGCTATCTGATCAATCGCCGAATGCACAGCAAGTCAGCACTTCGATTGCAGGCAAAGCGAACGGTACCTATACGTATGTATTGGAACTGACCAACAGCTACGGCACGACAAAAAGCCAGCCGCTAACGGTGAAAGTGACGGATGCAAATCCAGGCAAGCCAGTGCTGGCAAGCGACAACTGGGATGGCGATGGAAGTTATCAGCTGACTACAAATCTGTGGTGGGGCACCAATGCGACGGAATATCGTTTGTATGAAAATGGCAAGCTGGTGGATACACAGTCATTGAAGCCTGCTACACCACAAGCACAGAGCGCTGTATCCAGCATTTCCGGCAAATCGCCGGGAGAATATGTATACACTGCCGAGTTGGTGAATGCTTCCGGCTCCACAACGAGCGAGCCATTGATAGTGAACGTTACGCAATAATCGCTAGGCAAGCTTTTTGCAGAAACAAAACGCCCCGGACTGCTGCTCGATCCTATACGGGTCAAGTAGCCACTGCCGGGGCGTTTCCTTACTTCATATTCATGTATCGTTGCAAATGTCAGGCAAGCGATACGGCTGGTTAGGTAGCGATGTGAACATACTGTCAGATATAGTACATTAACCGTCTATGCTCCTGTGATTAAGCTGCTTATGTATTCCAAAAAGTGGGTAACAATAAGCAACGTTTCTATAGCGAATGGGGAAACGTTTATCCTTGTACTGCTGCTATAACAAGTACAATCCAGCCTGCAATGAACAGCAAACCGCCAAGCGGTGTGATTGCGCCTAGCTTACGTACACCGGTCAGACTAAGCACATACAGACTGCCGGAAAAGAGTACGATGCCGCCCAGTAGACACCAGCCTGCGGCTGTCGCCAATCCACTTGCTGACGGCAACACAATGCCAATGATAGCAGTCACAATGATACCGAGTCCGTGGATCAGGTGATATTGAACACCGGTTTCGTAGATTTTCAACATTTCTGGGGTAAGCTTCGGCTTGAGCGCATGAGCGCCAAATGCGCCAATCGCTACCGCCAGAAACATCATAATAGCGCCTATCGCAATAAGTATGTGCATATCGGTATCCTCCGTTTTACATGAAACTCGAAGTGAAGTCATCTTTTTCGTTATAATTTGCGTAGATAAATATGCTGAATGGCATGGTCGGCTTCTTTTTTCAAAATCAGCTGCGCACGTCCCTTGGTCGGCAAAATATTCTCATGCAAATTTTTCGCGTTAATACTTTTCCATGTATGCTTGGCAGCCGCATGAGCTTCCTCCTCCGACAGATTGGAGAATCGTCCATGGAAGTATGATTTTGGGTTTTGAAAAGCGGTTTGACGCAGCAATTGGAATCGCTCAATGTACCAACGAGCAATATCCTTTTCATCTGCATCAATGAAAATGGAAAAATCGAAAAAGTCACTGACGAATAATGGACTTTCCTTTTTCACTTGCAGCACATTAATACCCTCGACGATCAGAATGTCGGGGTTGTTGATCACACTTTCCTCATCCTGCAAAATATCATAGGTTAGATGGGAATAGCGTGGAGCACGTACATTCGGTTTGCCAGACTTGATGTCACCCATAAAGGTAATCAGCCGTTTGATGTCATAGCTCTCTGGAAAGCCTTTGCGGTTCATAATACCCTTCTCTTCCAATACCGCGTTTGGATACAGAAATCCATCCGTTGTTACTAGATCGACCTTCTGATGGGTATGCCAGCGCGATAATAGCGTTTGCAGTAATCGAGCTGTCGTGCTTTTGCCTACAGCCACACTGCCGGCGATCCCGATAATGAATGGCGTTTTGCGTGCCTTTTTACGTAGAAAGCTGCTCGTAAGCTCATGTAGCTGCTGGGAAGCGCCTACGTACATGTGAATCAGATGAGTAAGCGGCAGATAGACCTCCTGCACTTCTTGTAGCGAGACATGCTCATTTAGACCTTTTAGCTGCTCTAGTTCTTGTTCGGTTAAAGGTAAGGGGGTGGAATGATCGCTCAGGTCGGCCCAATCCCGACGATCAAATTCGATGTATGGTGAATAACGTCTCATGTGCTCTCACTTTCTGCATGTTTTATTTCCAATGTACCCAATGTACCGCAAAAAAACCCTATTAGGCAAATGGAAAAGATGCAAATGACTTCAAAATGAAAAAATGTTTGCGTAATGTAAAGGAAAAGTGAAAAAAAGGACTTATCATACATAATCCATTGAGCTATAGTTAGTAATAGATTGATAAAAATATGCCTGATAACCAATTTAAACGTGTATAATATTAAAAATATTTGTTTTTCTTACCCATTTGATTACATAACAAAAGCTATTTTAGATATAGATTCATAATTTTTAAACATTTTAGATAGAATGTACCGAAAATAAATGATATAGAAGCAAGCTGGCGCTGTGCATGTCATGAAGGAGGAAGCAGTATGTCTAAACCAATCCATAACCAATCAACCTCACCCCGGCAGGAGCAAACGCCGCAGGCAGGAGAAAATACCGCTCATTCTACAAGAGAGTCGGTTGATCTTCAAACGCCGGAAGCCTTTTTGGCGATGCTGGATACGTTGGAGCTGCTTCCGTATCGGAACGTGAATGCTTCGGTCTCGGCGGTGCAGCCTGCACTGTCGATTGCGGAGGAGATCGGTGATGAGGCGCTGCTGATCCGAACGAAGCTAATTCAAGCCGATATTATGGCACGTCAGGGCAAGGTTGCCGAAGCGGGACGGATTATCCGTCAGAGCAATGAATGGGCAGAACGCAACGGACACAAGCATATTTTGGCGCGTAGCCATCGTCTGCTGGCAGGCTTTTTCCGCCGGTTGGGTGATAATGAGAGTGCATTGCAGCATGCGATTATTAGTGTGCAACAGCTGCCAGACAATGCACTACTCTCGCTGCGCGCCGACCATCTAATGATGATTGGATTGACCCTTGATGAAGTAGGGGCATATGAGGATTCGATCAAGCATTTTAATGAGGTATTGGAAATTGCGAAAATTACAGACGATGTGCAGCTATCGCTGTTCGCACTGAACAATATGGCATATAGTCGCTGTGAGGAAGGCAAGGGCGAGGAAGCTTATCGCCTCGCAACCGAGATGCGCGAAATTGCTAGACTCAATAATGTGGAGCTGAATGCTTCGCATTTGGATACTATCGCTGCAATCGAGCTATTGCTGGGTCATCCTGAAAAAGCGGAAGCGACACTGGCGCCGCTTGTAAACGATCCACTCAGTCGCCGCCTAGGTGATCTAAGTGTGCTGCCAGAGTGCCTCATCACAACGGCAGAAGCACAGCGATTGCAGGGTAAGCTCAAACAAGCGCAGAAAACGCTGAACGAAGCTCGCCATATGTGCCGTGAGCAGGGATTGTCTGGCTTAATGGTTCGCGTTCGATTGCAGCAGTCGGAAATGTATGCAGCTATTGGCGATTATCGACGTGCTTACGAGGAGCACAAGCTGTACCATCAGGAAAATGAAGCTAAGCGCTCGGCGGAACGGGAAGCACGCGCACGGATTTTGCAAATTACATTTGATGCTGAAGAAGCACGTCGGGATAGTGAGTATTTCAAAGAAATGGCGCTACGTGATCCGTTGACGGGATTGCATAATCGCCGCTTTATGGACCCATATCTGGACGAATTGCTTAGTCAATCGCTTGTTAGCGGACAACCTGTAACGGCAGTGCTGATCGATTTGGATCATTTCAAAGAGATCAATGATACTTTATCTCATCAGGTGGGCGATACGGTATTAGTACATCTTGCCAAAATTATGTCGTTAACCGCACCTTCATCGTCCGCGTTAGCACGAATCGGCGGCGAGGAATTTCTAGCGGTATTTAAGGATACAGATGTCGAGCAAGGCATGCTGTATGCGAATCGATTATGTCAGGCTATTCGTTCGGCAGATTGGAGCTCAATTACCGGTAAGATGCCAGTGACAGCCAGTCTTGGTGTTAGTACTACCAATGGTACGCACGTAACCCGTACCGAATTGCTGTCTCTCGCCGACCACAATCTATATGAAGCGAAGCGTTCGGGACGCAATAAGGTTGTAGGCTGTAGCACCATCGGATAATGCAAAAAGGCTGGATTTTACGATTCAATAGGAGCATAATGGGATATTGAACCTCTAGAAATGACATCAAAGGAGGCAGTTCAATGTCTGCATCATCATTTAACCAACCCGATCAATCGGGACATATACAGTTATCTATTCTTGATCTGGCACCGATCAATGCCGGATCAACCGCTAGTCAAACATTTCAAAATAGCCTCGATCTCGCGCAGCACGCTGAGAAATGGGGCTATCATCGTTACTGGGTGGCAGAGCATCATAATATGCCGGGCGTAGCCAGCTCAGCGACATCGGTCGTTATCGGTTACTTGGCTGCTGGTACAAGCACGATTCGCGTCGGAGCAGGCGGTATTATGCTGCCAAACCATGCGCCACTGGTCATTGCTGAGCAGTTTGGTACATTGGAGTCCATGTATCCGGGTCGGATTGATCTGGGTCTGGGACGCGCGCCTGGCAGTGATC
The DNA here is from genome assembly GCF_040719145.1 of Paenibacillus sp. JQZ6Y-1. Taxonomy (NCBI): domain Bacteria; kingdom Bacillati; phylum Bacillota; class Bacilli; order Caryophanales; family Paenibacillaceae; genus Paenibacillus; species Paenibacillus kandeliae. Next base: position 1,928,332 of record NZ_JBFDUZ010000001.1, on the reverse strand, counting down.
GCCGTACAACGCTAGCGCTGCGCCGAGATATAAACAGCGGCGAAGACTTTCCAGAGCTGCTGGAAGAGCTGACAGCGTATTTTGACGCATCAGCGACATCGTATCATGCACCCGTGCGCGCAGTGCCAGGAGAAGGCTTGCAGGTGCCAATCTGGTTGCTCGGTTCCAGTGATTTTAGTGCACGTCTGGCAGCACAAAAAGGATTGCCATTTGCATTTGCTGGTCATTTCTCGCCAGACTACTTGCAGCGTGCGCTACGTGTATATCGGGAATATTTCCAACCGTCAGAGATGCTGAAAGAGCCATATGTGATGCTGGGCATTAATATGGTAGCAGCAGACACCGATGAGGAAGCGGAATGGCTAAGTACCACGATGCAGCAGCAATTCCTCAATATTATCCGTGGTCGGACGGGACAAATTCAGCCGCCTGCCGATATGACGGGCAAATGGACAGAGTATGAAAAAGCAGCCGTGGAGAAGCAGCTTCGTTCCTCCATTAAGGGTGGACCGGATACAATTCGACGCGGGCTGGAGCAGTATATTCAGGAAACAGGTGTGAATGAGCTAATCATTACGAGTATGATCCACGATCACCAGGCGCGTCTGCATTCATATGATATTATTAGCCGAGTGGCGGGGTTGCGAGAGTCTGTAACAGCGGATTAAATATGGTTGGTGTTACTTTCTTCTCAATAAAAGCAGGCATATTGTCGTTCAGACAGTGCCTGCTTTTTTATGTGTGTATGTGAAATAGGGAGTAGTGCATTACACATCCGAACGCAATACATGAGAATCTATGAATGATTTTGTATACCGATACTGTTAGCTACGTAGCAGCAATAGGGAAAAATGGCGATGCTGACTACCAAAAATAGGACCGTCATGAAAAAACAGTTCCTCCGACATACATGCGAGTACTTTTCATATGCTCGTATCAAAAGTTTTATATTCCCTCATTTCGGTATATTTTGACGGGTATAAAGCTGAATGTCTTGCATCGCATGTATGGTTCGTAAGTACTGATCCAGCTCAAAACAGTTCATTTTTACTGTCGAACCCAGTATGTCCTCCATTGGATATTCAGATAGCAGGTTGGTATAATGGGGTTCATGTCTGGCAGGGCGGGGTATAAGACCCCAGAAGAAGGATACAGCTATTCCTGCTATTCATCCTACTAGAATGGCAAACAAAACGTGATGATTTCCCTCCATCGCATGATTACAAAATCAGAAAGCAACCGCAGATTGATGATAACCATCTCGCGATGCTGTCTGTAGGCGAAGGGAGTGAGCAGTACATGACGACGAGGGATGCGTATTTTGATAATTTAAAATTTGTGCTGATTGCGCTGGTTGTAATCGGGCACCTCATTGAGCCGCTGTATGATAATCCATTGCTACAGCCGCTATATTTACTAATCTATAGTTTTCATATTCCGTTATTTGTACTGATTTCCGGCTATTTTGCCAAACATATCGGTACGGGCGACTATTTCAATAAAGTGGTCAGCAAGCTGATCTTGCCTTATCTTATTTTTGAATCGCTGTATTCGCTTTGGGATTACTGGTTATATGGACGCGAGCAACTGGTCTTTTCGTTTTTCACGCCATATTGGCTAATGTGGTTCTTTTTCAGTATGATTCTTTGGAAAACGGCGATGCCATATATGATTCGCATCAAGTATGCGTTGCCGCTGACTGTGGTGCTGGCGTTATGGGCGGGATATGCGAATGATGCGGAATATTATGCAAGTGTATCGCGCACTATCGTGTTCTTCCCATTTTTCCTGTTAGGGTATTATATGGATCGGTCGTGGATTGATCGCTTGCGTACACCGATGATGCGGATGCTGTCGGCAGTGATATTGATCGGAACATGGATTATGCTGAGCATCTATGCACCGCACATCGACAAGGAATGGCTATATGGAAGCTTCTCGTATGAATCGCTTAGTCATAACGAATGGTCTGCTGGCATCTATCGGGTAGGTGTATACGCGCTTGCTGTGCTGGTAGGGGCATCAGTGATGAGTCTGATGCCACAGCGCCGTGTTGCTGGCGTATCCGGCATGGGTGGCAATACGCTGTATACGTATCTGCTGCACGGATTTCTGGTGATGGCGCTTACGGTAAGTGGATTTTACGAATGGTTTACGGATGCACCAGCGCGTGGCTTGCTGCTCATTCCGCTTGGTTTGCTCATTACGGTTGTGCTGTCATTGAGCAGTGTACGCGTGATGTCGAGTTGGCTGGTGGAGCCGGGTGTAAAGCGTATGTTCAAGCGGCAATCAGGACGTAGCAGTCGTACCGATATGAGTTAGGCGCACGTTATGTGCAAACAGATTGCATCGTCTAGGTTGGATCATGTGCTTGAAGCTTTGCAATACAGTTACGTAGGCTGAACAATCGCAACAAGAACCATAATTACCAGCAAGAACCATACATCGAAACAAGAACTGTAAATTGTACAGGTGATCTGTATTTCCTTCAATTTCAAGACTGTACCCGTGTGAGGTATAATGTGAACAGGCATATCAACAGCATCTGCCATTCATCTGCGTCTCCTTGAAAAGGGGGATCGGTGGATGGCAAGAGATTTGCTGTGCAATCATGACTTTATATCGAAGATCGCGCTGCCATAGCGTAAGCGCTGAAGGAGGAGTAATCATTATGCTGCATTTGCAATCTACTGTTGAATTATCCAATGGCGTGAAGATGCCTTGGTTCGGTCTAGGTGTGTATAAGGTCGAAGAGGGCGATGAGGTAATCAGCTCTGTGAAATGGGCGATTGAGGCTGGGTATCGCTTGATTGATACCGCTGCTCTCTATCAAAACGAGGATGGCGTTGGTCAGGCGATTCGCGAATCCGGTGTACCACGTGAAGAACTGTTTATTACGACCAAGGTCTGGAACTCCGATCAGGGCTATGACAGCACGTTAAAAGCATTTGACCAGAGTATCAATAAGCTGGGTCTGGATTATGTCGATCTGTACCTCGTACACTGGCCAGTCAAAGGCAAATACAAAGAAACATGGAAAGCACTGGAGCAGCTGCATAAGGACGGCAAAGTGCGCGCGATCGGCGTATCCAATTTCCAAATCCATCATTTGCAGGATTTGCTGGCTGATGCGGAGATCCAGCCTGTTGTGAATCAGGTGGAACTGCATCCATTGCTCAGTCAAGTGGAACTGCGTGATTTCTGTAAAGCAAATGGTATTCAGATTGAAGCATGGGCACCGCTAGCACAAGGTCGTTTGTTAAATGATCCAACATTGCAGGAGATTGCTGACAACTATGGCAAGTCGATTGCGCAAGTGCTGCTGCGCTGGGATCTGCAAAGCGGTATCGTTACAATTCCCAAATCGATCAAGCAGGAGCGTATCGTACAAAATGCCGATATTTATGATTTCGAGCTGTCCGATGCGGATATGATACGGATTGACGAGTTGAACAAGGATCAACGCTTTGGCGCAGACCCGGACAATTTTGACTTTTAATAGAGCGAATTATAGAACGGAATGTTACACGTTGTTGTGTACGGTTTTGATATCCGAATGATATATAACAGAATGCAATCCTTTCTTACGATGCGTCCATGTGGGCGCATCGTTTTTGATTGTTGTCCTGTGGCAGCATGCTTGTGGGTGTGAATCCTTGATCTTCCGCCGCGGATATGATTAACTTTGTCATAAACGTAGATGATTATATGGTGCAGGAGGAACTGGAGATGAGTGAAGTAACGATTCAACAAATTGATACTGCCAGTGAGCTATACCCACTGACGTTGGAACTGCGCGATGTGGTACTACGTCAGCCGCTAGGTATGAGCATTCATCACGAGGAATTGATCGGCGAAGATCAGGCGATCCATCTGTGCGCGTTGTATGAAGATCGTGTCGTCGGTGTATTGCTGCTCAAAAAAGTGGATGATGATACCATTCAGATGAAGCAGGTGGCGGTTGATGAATCGCTGCGTGGCAAACAGATCGGTCGTCGATTGGTAGAGCGTGCGGAACAAGTCGCTCTGGAATCCGGGTACATACACATCGTATTGAATGCGCGTCAGGTGGCACTGCCTTTTTATGAAAAATTGAATTACACCGCCTTTGATGAACCGTTTATCGAGGTAGGGATTCCGCATCGCAAAATGATTAAAACACTGGCAGTAGAACGTTGTCAGGGAGAGAAGGAAGCATGAAGGAACTGTATTTTGACTCATCATACTTGACCAGCTGGAGTGCGGTCATTGAGCATACATGGGAGCAGGATGGTCAGTATTATGTCGTGCTGAGCCAGACCGCTTTTTACCCACACGGCGGCGGACAGCCGTGCGATACTGGCACGATTGACGGTATTCCGGTGCTGGATGTGCAGCGTCAAGACGGACAAGTGCTGCATCAGTTGCCAAGCTTGCCGGAGCAGCCAGATGGTGCAGAGGTATATTGCGAGATTGATTGGCAACGACGCTTTGACCATATGCAGCAGCACACAGGGCAGCATCTGCTATCAGCGGTTTGTCTGGATATGTTATCTGCACCGACGTTGAGCTTTCATCTGGGTGAGCAGGAATCTACGATTGATGTGGATACACTAGATTGCTCTGCCGACCAGCTAGTAGCATTGGAGAAGAAGATTAACGAGATCATTTACCGCAATATTCCGGTGAACAGCTACTTCGTGGATGCAGAGCAGCTTGCGACCTTGACGCTGGTCAAGCCGCCATCGGTAACAGACCATGTACGTATTGTGGAGATTGAGGGTATCGAGCATAATGCCTGCGGCGGTACGCATGTATCCCGCACAGGTGAGCTTGGCATGATTAAGCTGTATAAGGCGGAGAAAACCAAAGGGCATATTCGTTTGTATTTCAAATATGGCTGGCGCGTATGGGCAGATTACAGCGAAAGTCTGCATATTCTGGATCATATTGCATCACGCTTCAATACGGGACGGCGCGATATTGTGGGACGCTTTGATAAATGGGAGCAGGAACAGCGCCAGCAGCGGGATGAGCTACAACGCCTGCGGAGCGAAAATGACGCATTTTTGCTGAATACGTTGCTATCTTCAGTGGATGCGCAGCAGGAGCAACCACTGCTTGTGCATCATTTTGCTGATAAATCATTGCAGGATTTGCAGCGTCTGGCGGCGCAGCTGCTTGATCAGCGCCAATGTACGGTGCTGCTGTCTAGTGAGCAGGATTACAAGATTGTATTGGCGCAGAACGGTCATCCTCATGTGAAATCTGGCGCTTTTTTCAAGCAGCATCTGTCGACCTATGGCGGCAAAGGCGGCGGAAATGATACCATCGCTCAGGCTGGCTTCGCTTCGAGTGAGGCTTTGCAGGAATTTTGTACATTTGCGAAGTCAGAACTGCTCAAGGTGGAGCAGGGATAACAGACAGATAGGCGCGACAATGGGTGATAATAATAGGGGATGAATACGGATCGGCTTGCATATTTGTATGAATATGCAAGCTTACATAGAATAGAAAATGAATCATCAGACGCTATGGTATAACAAGGGAGGAATCAGGGTGCACCCGCATATAGAGCAGTTATTACACGAAACATGGACACAGTTACATCAGCTATACAGCAAGGAGCAACGTCGGATTGACGAAATAAATCATCACAGTCCGCTGCAAGCGGGATTCCGCGATTATGTGCACGTCGGTTATCAAATGGGACGTGCTGGAATGAATGCTTCCAGTCGACAAGCAGGCAAATGTTTCGTAGAGATTGAGGAACCCTTTTCATGGAGTAATACGGCGTATACATGGGAAAGCGAGGTGGAGCGCGAGTCATTGACATCTTCCTTGTTGGAGCAGGAGTTTATGCCTACATTCCGTGAACAGCTGCATGAATTATTCCTATCTGATCAGTATGGGAAGCGGATGTTTGATTATAGGCTAGAGTTTAAGCTTGCATTTGCGAGTGAACAGACAGATGAGAGGTATGTATATGGCGAAACGTTTATCAATCCAGTCAAGCTGACATCGCTTCAGCAAGCGTTACAGTCGTTTATAGAGCAGAAGATTTATGCAGAACCGCCTGTTTTGCCCAATGAACGTGATCTACATTTTTTCGCCAATTTGCTGCTGAATAAGGATATGGTGCCAACGGATGTACAGACGCTAGCGCCGCTGTTTGAGCAGGTGGATCAGAAGTTATTTGAATTCAGAACACAATATGAGAGATGGCAGTCTACATCCTCGATGGCATTGAAATTCTGGGCGAATGATGTCTTTTTGCCGCAATATTTTGATTCAGAGCATGAGTATACCACCGAGCGAACCCTTCGACAGGAAGTGACGGCGGAGGAGGTTGATCCGCATGAATTGGACATGTTCCTTTATGCAGCTATGCGGATTGGGAAGCAGGATGCAGAGCAGCGTAAAATCTATTTGCATTATGCGGTACAGCTACATTCGCAGCAGGCAGCTCTGTATGTAAAACAGGGCAGCGGCAATATAGAGCATGAACGCAAAAATGAATATATAACTGCTAAAGCTAACGATGTGCTGCAACAGATGAGTATTACATTGGAGTCGGAGGAAGAGGCGTCGTATCGTGAAGCGCTCACGTATATATGCGATGTGTTGGAGCAAGGATTTCCGCGTGAATACAAACTGAAATTCAGCAGCAAGCAAAAGAATGCGCTACCGCTAAAACGTCTTGCCAAATCGCCGCTACATCGCTTTTTCGCCAATGCGATGCAATATCCGAATCTGTATCCACTCCTTGCAACCTATGGAGAAAAGGTTATGCAGGAATTTGCGTGGTATCAAGATGTAGAGCCGGGCGAGAAATCGGTCATGCCGGGAACGTATGCCATTTTGGGTCTGGGTCTATACAGTCGCGACTATTTCCCGCTATTGCGTCGGTATATGCAGTTGGTTGATACTGAGCATCAGTCTGCGCACAATTCCTATGCTGCTGCTTTTGTGGAAACGCACGGACTGGATGAACAGACATTGCCAGTGCTACTGTACATCTTGCTAGGTAGCGGTCAATCTGCCAAAACGGTCAAAGGGCTGGGGGATCAGATTATGCAGCAGCAGGAATGGATTCAGCTTGTGGCAGAGCAATTGCGAGCGCTAGAAGATCATGAGCGGGAGTGGGTTCTCTATCTGCTATTCGGAAATGCAAGCAAGCAGAAAGCATTTCTCAAGCAAGGAGGGCTGTAGATGAAACGTCCGCAGCTTGGATTGCAGCCGGATCAAGTGCTTGTAGTGGAGCATGATCCATTGTGGAAACGTGAATTTGAACAGGTGCGGATGGAACTGCTGCAACAGCTTTCTAGTCTCTCATCCGATCAGATTCAGCATGTTGGCAGTACTGCGATTGACGGTTTACAGGCAAAGCCAATTATTGATATAGCGCTGGGTGTTGAGGAAGAGGAAGCGCAATGGTCAGTGTATGATACACCCCTGCGTATCGCTGGATTTTATCGGTTAAAGGTGCAGCGTCCGCAGGAAGCGGTGTTTGCCCGGTTTGCGGATGCTGCGTTTCAGGTGAAGACGCATTTCATTCATATGATTCCGTATGATGGTGAGCATTGGCGGAATATGATATTTTTTCGCGATTATATGAATCAACATGAGGACGCACGGAAGCGGTATGCACAGCTGAAAATGAATTTTATCGCTCAACAGCAGCATGGCATCATGGAATATACAGCGTATAAGGAGCAATATATCCAACAAATCTTTGCTCTTCGTAACAGCTGATTGGCGACTTGCTAAAGGATAAGTATAAAATGAAAGGTGCATATTATCCCAAATTATTCTATAATTTAAATGTTATACATAATATAGAATATAGTGAGGAGATTTATTCATGCACATCTTTACACGTAAAAAGGCGGCATGGCTCATGCCAGCAGCGCTGGTATGCAGCCTGATTGTACCGTCTACGCCATCATGGGCAGCCACACCGGAACAAATGCTAGACATCGTCAACCATACGCAATCCATCACAGCAACTTGTTCTACTCAAGCACCAGCACAATCAAGCTCTAGCCCCTGCGTATCCAGAACGTATACGGACAAAGTAATCATTGAATTGTTCCAGCAAGCGATTACACTTAGCACGCCTTCACAAGGAAGCTCGCAGCAAGCAGCCGATTACGAAGTATCGGTAAAAACAACAGATAACGAAGTAACATCCTATCGACTATCGCTTGGATCTACATATGGGCAATCAGCCTTGATCGTTACCTCGTCAGATGCAGGGCAAGCGGTGCAGGAGATTCCCGCAGAGCAGGCGGATATTCTACGGAATCTGCTAGTCAAGACCAAATCACCATTAACCTTTGCTGTAAATAAAGTACAGATCAATAGCGGCAAGAAGACACTACCGCTACAATACATCGCTTCCATTTGGACTACGGTCGATTATTCCGGCAATGAAGTAGGTATGGCAGGCGGTGGATATTTGTATCAAGTAACCGATCAGAAGATGAAGGACAATGCACTTCAGCTCAAGCCTTCCTCCAAACTGAGTGTGCAATTGACAGGTACGCCAACCGAATTGTTTGTGTACAAGGTTACCGACAAAAAATATATTCCACAAAAGCTCACCAATCGCAGCTTCACCCTGCCGACCAAACTCGGATACTACGAGTACAGCGTATCGGCAAAATGGGATGAGTTTCATGAGATCACCTATGGATTCGTTGTGTATGTAAAATAACAATCTGCCTTTTCCGGCGGTACCAACAGGTATGCTACTACTGTATGGTATCGCTATGGAAAAGGCTTTTTTGTCTTTGCTATGTCGTTCATCAGCAGAACTGATAAGACCTATAAGGCATTCTAATTGACCGCTTTGCTGGACTGTGATAAGTTCAAGTAAGCATAAATTAATCTGAGCAATATACTAGGAATTAGTGACGGCGACATGACCGCCGTTGCTAAATGATGGGGTGGATATCGTTGGAATTTCAAGCTACTAACAGTCCGTTTACACAGGAGCAAGCAGAGCTCCTCAATCGTCTGCTGCCAACCTTGAACGACACACAGCGCATCTGGCTGAGCGGTTATCTGAGCGCTTCGCTGCAAACGAGCAGTGCCGTATCTGCTCCAGCTGCAAGCAATGAAGCTGCACAGGTTGCGGCAGCGCCCGCAGCACCAGAAATACCGAAGGAAGTTACAGTTCTGTTCGGTTCCCAGACGGGCAACGCGCAGGGATTGGCGAAAAAGCTGTCCCAACAGCTGACAGCACAAGGCTTTGACGTTACGCTCTCGTCGATGGGCGATTACAAAACGAACAATTTGAAAAAGGTCCGCAATTTGTTCATTCTCGCCAGTACGCAGGGTGAGGGCGATCCGCCGGATAATGCGATTCCCTTTTATGAATTTTTGAATAGCAAGCGTGCACCACAATTACCAGAAACGAAATTCGCCGTTCTCGGTCTGGGCGATACGTCATATGAATTTTTCTGCCAGACTGGTAAGGACTTTGATAAACGATTGGAAGAACTCGGTGCACAGCGCATTGTTGATCGTGCCGATTGCGATGTGGATTTTGAAGAAGCGGCAGGAGAATGGATTGCTGGCGTGTTGGCTGCATTGGGGCAAGCCAGTACGGCAGTGACCGCTGCGTCTGTAGCGGCAGAAGGTACGGCTGGTTCTGCTGTAGAATCGGAGTACAATCGCACCAACCCATTTCCAGCAGAGGTATTGGAAAATCTAAATCTGAACGGTCGCGGTTCAGATCAGGAAACACGGCATGTAGAATTGTCGCTGGAAGGCTCTGGTTTGAGCTATGAACCCGGTGACAGTCTGGGTGTGTATCCGCAAAATCATCCGCAGCTGGTGGAGGACATTTTGCAGCAAACGGGCTGGAACGACGAGCAATCCATTGTCATTAACAAAAATGGTGATCAACTAAGCATCCGCGAAGCGCTGCTTCGTCATTATGAGATCACGACACTGAGCAAGCCGTTACTAGAAAAAATCGCTGGACTGGCAGACAATCAGCAACTGGACGATCTGCTGGCAGAAGGGCGCGAGCAGGATCTGCGTACGTATTTACAAGGGCGCGATCTGCTCGATCTGATCCGTGACTTTGCACTGAATGATATTCCAGCGGATGAATTGCTGTCGCTGCTTCGTAAAATTCCAGCACGCTTGTACTCCATTTCCAGCAGCTTCAAGGCATCGCCAGATGAAGTGCATTTGACAGTACGGAAGGTTGAATATGAACAGCATGGTCGTCAGCGTTACGGTGTTTGCTCCGTGCATCTTGCCGAGCGGCTGGAAGCGGGCGATACGCTGCCAGTCTACATCCAGCACAATGACAACTTTAAACTGCCTCATGATGACTCGACACCGATTATTATGATTGGACCGGGTACAGGCGTAGCGCCATTCCGCTCCTTTATCGCCGAGCGTGAAGAGACTGGAGCAGAGGGCAAAAGCTGGCTGTTCTTCGGTGACCGCCGCTTTGGTACGGATTTCCTGTATCAAACCGAATGGCAGCGTTGGCTCAAGGATGGCGTGCTAACGCGCATGGATGTAGCCTTTTCTCGTGACAGTGATCAAAAGGTATATGTTCAGCACCGTATGAAGGAACGCAGCCGCGAGCTGTACGAGTGGATTCAACAAGGCGCCGTTGTATACGTATGCGGCGATGAAAAGCATATGGCAAACGATGTTCATCTGACATTGGAAAGCATTCTAATTGAAGAGGGCAATATGAGCCAAGAAGAAGCTGCCCAGTATATGAGCAATATGCTGCAGCAAAAACGTTATCAGCGGGACGTATATTGAGCAATAACAGCTGAATGGGGAAACGCCCGCGATTACGAGAGGAGAACTGAACATGGTCCAGTACGAAAAATTTCCACCTCATGACCGTCCGCATAGCGACGTCGAGGATATTAAACGAAATAGCTTTTATCTGCGCGGTAGTCTAGAGCAGACGCTCAAAGACCCAATCACTGGCTCCATCCCTGAGGACGACAACCGCTTAATGAAGCACCACGGTAGCTATATGCAGGACGACCGCGATCTGCGCAACGAACGGAAAAAGCAAAAGCTGGAACCAGCGTACCAGTTCATGCTGCGTGTCCGCGCATCTGGTGGTATCGTTACACCAGCACAATGGCTAATGATGGACAGCATCGCGCACAAATATGGTAACGAAACGATCCGTCTCACGACTCGCCAATCGTTTCAGCTGCACGGCGTATTGAAATGGAATCTGAAAAATACCATTCGTGAAGTAAACGATGCGCTGCTCAGTACTCTAGCAGCATGCGGCGACGTTAACCGGAACGTCATGTGTAATACCAATCCAGATCAATCGTATGTACACGCCGAAGTGTATGACTGGGCATGCAAAGTCAGCACCCACCTCGATCCGCAAACTCGTGCCTATCACGAAATTTGGCTGGACGAGGAAAAGATTATCGATAGCCGTGATACAGAAACCGAACAAGAACCAATCTATGGCGCCGTCTATCTGCCACGTAAATTCAAGATCGGCATTGCCGTTCCGCCATCCAACGATGTGGATGTATTTTCTCAGGATCTCGGCTTTATCGCGATTGTGGAAAATGGACGACTTGCTGGCTTCAACGTAGCAGTTGGCGGTGGTATGGGTATGACGCACGGCGATACCGCGACCTATCCGCAAGTATCCAAAGTCATCGGTTTTATTACACCAGAGCAGATGATTGACGTTGCAGAGAAAGTCGTTACGATTCAACGCGACTATGGTGATCGCGCGGTGCGTAAGCACGCTCGCTTCAAATATACAATCGACGACCGTGGACTGGACTGGCTGGTAGCCGAGCTGCATGAACGTCTAGGCTGGGAACTGCAAGCAGCGCGTCCGTATCAATTTGATCATAACGGTGATCGTTACGGCTGGGTGAAAGGCAGCAATGGCAAATGGATGTTCACGCTGTTTGTACAAAACGGTCGTATCGTCGATCTGGAAGACTATCCGCTGATGACTGGACTGCGTGAGATCGCTAAGGTCCACACGGGTGACTTCCGCCTAACGCCGAACCAGAATCTAATTATCGGCAATGTCAGCAGTCAGAAGAAGAAAGCCATCGAAGCGCTGATTGCTCAATATCATCTGACAGATGGCGCGCATTATTCCGCGCTGCGTCGTAACTCGATGGCATGTGTATCGCTGCCGACATGTGGTATGGCAATGGCAGAAGCTGAACGTTACCTGCCAACGCTGATCGACAAGCTGGAGTTAGAGCTGGATCAAGCGGGACTTCGTAATGAGGACATCGTTGTACGTATGACCGGTTGTCCCAACGGCTGTGCTCGTCCGATGCTGGCAGAGCTGTCCTTTATCGGTAAGGGACCGGGCAAATACAATATGTATCTGGGCGGTGGATTTGACGGTAGCCGCTTGAATAAGCTGTATCGTGAAAATATCGGGGAAGAGGAGATTTTATCTTCACTGAAGCCGATTATCCAGCGTTATGCAACTGAGCGCGAGCTTGGCGAGCATTTTGGCGACTTCGTTATCCGTGCAGGTTATGTGGAAGCGGTATACGATGGTCAGCAATTTCATGCTTGAAGAATGATGCAACGGAAAAAACAATCATAATAGAATGATGCAATCGGGAATATTCGCGTTCACAACGCGGATGCTCCCGATTTTTTTATGAAAAATGGGGAAGGGGAAAGTTATAAATGAGGAGTGTTTTGAAGGTTGAAGTAAATAAGGCAGGACAGATGAGGGGATTTTAGAAAATATCTTAAAATATCAACATATGAAAAATTCACAATAGAGAATATAAAAAAACAGATCAAAAAGTAAACTTGCCATATACGAAACACCCAGTCACAATTACTCAGCGAACCAGCGAACCAGCGAACCAGCGAACCAGCGAACCAGCGAACCAGCGAACCAGCGAACCAGCGAACCAGCGAACCAGCGAACCAGCGAACCAGCGAACCAGCGAACCAGCGAACCAGCGAACGCAGAAGTAGGCTAGCGACTAAATAAAATGAGGAAGAGACGATATTTTACAATAACGAAAAATATGTCTCAACCATTTATACAAGTACCCCAAAACATCAAAATAAATATTTCACTATATGAAAAATTCACAATAATAAAAACTAAAAACCACGTATCAACGACCATAAAAACCAACCCCCAGTACGCAAATTGAATCACTTCCCATTGCACAATCACAATAAACAATTTAAAATTTCAAAATGGTTCACTCACATTTCCGATTAAATGGAGGAGATACATAATGAAACAGGCGCTAATCATCATCGACATGCAAGAACTCTTTTTCAACAGTGAGGAGAACGCGTTGTACCAACGGGAATCATTGATAGAACGCACCAACACACTAATTGACAAAGCACGCGCTGCGGGGGTACCAATTGTATTTATTCAACACAGTGACGAGAATCCCGGTGATGATCTTTACCCGGATACGCCAGATTGGGAAATCAGTGCTCAATTATCACGGCAACTGGGAGACACGGTCATTCGCAAAACGCGCTGGGATTCCTTTTACCGGACAAGCCTGTTGGACTGGCTGCGCCGGAATGAAATTGAACAAATAATTTTTGCTGGTGCGCAGACAGAGTTTTGCTTGGATACGACGCTGCGGAATGCGTACAGTATCGGGTACCAACACAATATTGTTGCGGCGGATGCACATAGTACGCTAGATAGCAGTGTTCTGTCGGCTGAACAGATTATTCGTCATCATGAGAGTGTATGGCATAAACGCTTTGCTACATTGGAGTCGGTAGATCAAATTACATTTACCAATTGAAATTATAGCAATGAACGATGGATAGCAAGAATGACAATACAACGCAGAATTAGGACGGATCGTTTCCCAATGGACCTCTCTACACGAACGTTCCTATTCTCGTGTTGTATGTTTACATTCCAAAAACTCATCAAAAAATTATCCTTTCCTATCTTCTAGCATAACCCTCACCGATGCTATAATACGTGTATCGTAGCCGAAATGAGGGATCTTTCACTTGCATAAAAAAGTAAGCGCTTTACTGGCGATCGTCGCCCTAACGCTGCTGTTCTTTACCATTATGGCGGCACTGCGGTTTGTCCAATCGGAACATGAACTGCCTGTAGTGCGTTCCCAGCAACAACCGAAATATCGGCTCGTTCTGATCACCTTTGATCTTGGCACCCCCTTCTGGCAAAAGCTAGGTACTGCCGCAGAACAGCAGGCACAACGCTTGGATGCCAAGCTAGAAGTATGGGGAAGTTACGGACGCGACCGTGAGAGCTTTCTCAAGCAGTTGGAGATTGCTATTGATTCACGCGTGGATGGTATTATCGTGCAAGGGCTGGATACGGATGAATTTGTCAATCTGACTAAGGTGAAAGCCGCATTCTACGGTATTCCCGTTATTACCGTTGCCAGCGATGTGCCGATGCAGAGCAGTTTGCGTAAAACCTATGTTGGCTCCGACCCACATGCTGCTGGTCAATTGATTGCTCGTAAACTGATTCAAGATATGGGGCAAAAGGGCACCGTTGTCCTGATGGGCGATGATCGCAACGAATACGACCAGCAACAACGTGTACAAGGAATGGAGCATATCCTCAAACAATATCCCGGTATTCATACCGAATATGTACAAACCCCGGAAGTACGCGACAAGATCGTCGCAGCCACTCAAAATATTATGAACCGTTTCCCGAATGTAAACGCCTTCATATCAGTGGATTCTAATCTAACTGAAGCGATGGTACAGGAGATCAGCCGACGTTCCAGTGTAGCATCATATAAAATCTATTCGTTTGACGACAACCCAGATGTGCTGCCCTTGCTGCGTGACGGCAAGCTAGATGGCATACTGGAGCAATCGCCTGATGAGATGGGAAAGGTGAGCGTGCAGATGATGATACAGTGGTTGAATGGCAAGACGCTGCCTTTGAACCGAGACGGTTATCTGACGGACATTTCCATCCGTACGGAGGCGCAGGTCCAATGATTAGCATTCAGCGGAAAATATGGACACTCACGGCGATCATCATGTTCATTATGCTGATGATCTGGGTTACGCTCATGTACTACAACCAGAAGACAGAGAATCAGTACAACGAGATTCTGCAACGCTACCTGCGAATGAATGAAGTGACCACCTCAAGTCAGAGAGTGATTACGTCACTCAATAGTTATCTCATTACACCAACTGAAGGTAATTTGAGTAGTTTACGCCGACGGGAAACGGAATTGCAGGATGCTCAGTTGGAAATCAGCAATTTGCGTAATAGCGGCAATGACTTTGCCTTAACTAGCTATATCAATTTGATCGACAGTCTGATCGAAACGTCAGAGCGCGCCGTGATGTTTCATTCGGAAAAGGAAACCGAGGATTCAGCGGATGCTTTCTCCGAAGCAACACGCATTTCCAAATATATTTCTGATATGACGCTCACCTTACTGGATCGGGAGCTGACCACCTACGAGCAATTTTACAGAGGGATTATTCAGCAATCGAGTGAATTGAAGCGACTTGGTATCTGGATCTTGCTTACGATGACCTGTTGGCTTTTGCTATTTACGTATTGGTTTTCACTGAGCATCACACGTCCGATTCAACAATTGACCCAAGCGGCACAGGAGCTTGCGAAGGGGCGATTTGATCTACAGGTTAAGGTTAATTCGTCGGATGAGATTTCATTTCTAGCGAAGATGTTTGAGCATATGCGCATTAGCATCAATGGTCTGATCTCCGAGATTCAGCAGAAGGCACAGCTGGAAAATGAATTGCAGCGGAACAAGCTGCTACTTCAAGAAAGTCAGCTGCGTAGTTTGCAGAGCCAGATCAATCCGCATTTCCTGTTCAACATTCTCGATACGCTATCCAAGAAGGCATTTCTGGAAGGGGCGGAGGAGACGAGCGATCTGCTGGTTAGTGTTGCTGGACTGCTGCGCTACAATCTCAAGCGATTGGACCGCTCGGTCACGCTATATGATGAGGTACGGGTAATGGGACAATATATGGAGATTCAGAAGGCGCGCTTTACCGACCGACTACATTTGCATACCGAGATTAATGAGGAATGCTTGTCAATTCAGATTCCGGGGCTAACACTGCAACCGATCATCGAGAATGCGATCACCCACGCAGTCGAGCCGGATGAACATGGTGGCAATATTGAGATTGTGATCCGCGATAGCGGCGAGACCGTTACCGTGGAGATTGCCGATGATGGTCCGGGCATGAGTCATGTGAAGATTCAGCAGATTCTGGACGAGCAGCCGGTAGAGAGTGAAGGGCATTCGACGGGGATTGGCTTTACAAATGTGGTGCAGCGCTTGCGGCTCTTTTATGGTGTACGGGATGTGATCGAGATTCATAGCACAGAGGGACGCGGCGTACGCGTTCTCTTAAAAATACCAAAAGTAAGGGGACGGGACGCGTATGATGAAGCTGCTTATCGTCGATGACGAGCAGGTAGTGAGGGAAGGACTAGAAGCCATTTTGCAGCGGGGGTTTCCAGAATTGGAGATTGCGCAAGCGAAAAATGGCAAGCTGGCGATTGAGCTAGCTGCCAGCTTCGAGCCGAATCTCATCCTTATGGATATCAAAATGCCGGGTATGGACGGATTGGAAACGATCGAGCAGATCGGAGCGACTTTTCCAGAGATCAAATTCATTATGATTACCGCGTATGATACGTTCGAGTATGCACGGCGAGCGCTTAAGCTGGGAGTGAAGGATTATCTGCTCAAGCCAAGCAAGGCGGGGGAGATTACAGCAACAGTCAAAAAGGTTTTTGCCGAGATCGAGGCGGAACGTCAGAGTCGGGAGCAGAGCAAGCAGCGGGATGATAAGCTGGAACGTCTACTGCCGGTAATCGAGACAGATATGGTGACGCAACTGCTATTTGATTATGTGCATGATGTGCATCTGGACGAAACCGTACGTT
Organism: Paenibacillus sp. JQZ6Y-1; assembly: GCF_040719145.1. Taxonomy (NCBI): domain Bacteria; kingdom Bacillati; phylum Bacillota; class Bacilli; order Caryophanales; family Paenibacillaceae; genus Paenibacillus; species Paenibacillus kandeliae. The sequence goes on along the minus strand of NZ_JBFDUZ010000001.1, from coordinate 1,911,411 downwards.
GGCTGGATGTTGATCCCGATAGTGAGAAATTCGCACTCGCGGTCATTATCCCCGATGCTGCCGAGCATCTATACGGTGCCATTCGAGAAACAATCCGCCGTACAGGCAAAGGTCTGGTCGGTGCATTAAATGGACGACAAGTGCCGATCATTGGATTCCGACGTGCTGGACAATCGTTTCGCGCGCAAGCATCGGATATAGCGCGTGAATTGTTGGCAGTTGCTGGACAAGAGCTACGAGAGCAATGCTTTATCGGGATCGGTAATCCGTGCAGCTCGCTTGGACGTTTGCGACAATCGTATCAGGAAGCCTTGATTGCGACAAGCAATCCGTATTTACCAGTCAAGCATCGCTTTTATGACGATTACGCGTCCACCGCATCACCGGGAACTGGTACACTAGCACGTCAGGCGGAGCAGCGGTTGTTTGATCAGGTTCGTCTTGGTGATTGGGATCGTATTCGGGAGGATATTCTACATGCCGTACATCAGTATGAGCAGGCTGGACGAGATCAGTTGCAGGCGCAGCAGTTAATTTTGCAGCGGCTCTGGATTGCGGCACGTATGCTAACTGAGATGGGAGTGGAGTTAGAGCCGCCAGTCTATTCCTCACCAGTGCAGGATTATCGTCAGTTGCGTCATGAAACGTCGCTAATGATTGAGCAGATGCGCAGTATTTCCGATGCGTATGCTCAGCGAATCAAACCCGATACGATTGGCAAGATCAAGCAGTATATTACTGAACATTCGCATCAGGATATTTCGCTGGAAGGCATCGCTGAGCAATTTGGATTAAGCCCGTTTTATATTAGTAAACTGTTCAAGGAGCAGCTAGGTGTGAACTATATTGATTTTCTAACCGAATGTCGGATCAATCGTGCGAAAACGCTGATGGGTGATCCGCAGCGTAGTCTCAAGGAAATCACCTATGAAGTCGGCTATCGGGACCCGAACTATTTTAGCAAAGTGTTCAAAAAGTCCTGTGACGTCTCACCAACGGAATATCGAAAGGCACTACTGGGAGCACGCGAATGAAGCAAATAGAAACATATACAGATACAACGCATCCATCATATGGAGCAGCAAGCACATGGAGAATCGGCTCTCTATCTGTTAAACATCTGCTAACGTACCACCTATGGCTGATCTCCCTTGGCATATTGCTAGTTCTGATAATGAGCGGCTGTAGTTCATCATCCAGCCCGACCCATTCTGAACCATCCACAACAGTTACTTCAACAGCACCATCGACAACCACATCGTCGGAATCATCAGCTGCCAGCTCCACGGCAGTCGCACCATCGACCAAGCAGCAATACACACCATCAACTCATTCAGCTCCAAGCCCATCGTCCAGCAGCAGTACAGCAGTGACTGGCAACTCCAAAGCCAACCGACCAATTCGTATTGGCTTTGCGATGGATACGCTAGTCGAAGAACGCTGGAAAAAGGATCGGCAGTTGTTCATTCAGGCAGCGCATCGTCTTGGGGCAGAGGTCATCGTGCAATCTGCCAATAGTGATGATGCACGCCAGATTGAGCAGGCAGAGCAGATGATTAGCGAAGGCGTCGATGTACTCGTCATCGTACCGCATAATGCTGAAGCAACTGCCGCCATCGTGAATCGTGCTCATCGCGCAGGCATTAAGGTTCTTTCCTATGATCGCTTAGTCAAAAATGCCGACGTTGATCTATATGTCTCCTTTGATAATGAACAGGTCGGACGTTTGCAGGCAGAAGCAATAACCAAGCTAGTTCCCGAGGGCAAATATGTCTATATCGGTGGCGCGGATACAGACAATAACGCGCACATGTTTAAGCAGGGCGTATTCGATGTCTTGCAGCCGCGCATCGATGAGGGGCAGATTCGCGTCGTGTACGATCAATGGTCAAGAGACTGGAAGCCATCGAACGCCGAGATCAATATGCGCGAAGCATTGACTGCCAATCATAATCGTATCGATGCTGTCATTGTAGCCAATGACGGAACCGCTGGCGGAGCGGTGGCAGCATTAAACGAACAAGGTCTTGCCGGACGCATTCCGATTGCTGGACAAGATGCCGATCTAGCAGCTATTCGGCGTATTGTAGCAGGCACACAAACGATGACCGTGTACAAGCCGATTGGGAAGCTTGCCGAGATTACCGCAGAGATGGCGGTCAAGTTGGCGAAGGACGAGAGCATTACGGCAAAGCAATATGTGAACAATGGCAAGATCGAAGTACCTTCTATACTGCTTAGTCCCATTGAGGTGAACCGCAACAATATTAACCAGACTGTCATTGCCGATGGATTTCATTCCAGACAAGAAGTGTATGGAAAATGAGATGTTGTGGTACGTTTTCGAAGATGATGATCGATCACACAAAAGAATGTTCAATGAGTCACACAACCCAACAAAGCAGATAAAGGCAGGAAAAGCACCCGTGCATGAAATGGGTGCTTTTTTGTTATGTTTCATATGCCTTACATATCTAAGACCAATCCCACCAAGCATCAGAGCACAACGATCCTGAAACAGGCACATGGTAATCAGGATCATCCACTAGGATAAAAAAGTACAGAAGGTTGCAAAAGAGTGCTATATTTAAGCGCTTACATTACCAGAAAGCGATGCTATGATTGACCTGTAAGCAAACAGACAAGCATCGAAAGGGGCACATACCATTGAAGAAACATAGCAAAGCAATTTCCCTACTGATCATCGTATTGATGTTCTCGCTCATTATGTCCGCATGTAATAACGGAGGCACAAGCAGCAGCGGTAGTGGCGGCGACGGATCAATCAGTGTAGGTATCGTATTGCCAACCAAAGATGAACCGCGTTGGGTACAGGATGAGCAACGTTTCAAAGAAGCATTGTCCGGCACGAAATACTCGACAGAGATTCTGTTCAGCCAAGGTTCATCCGCTAAGGAAAAAGAAAACGTGGAAACACTGATCAATAAAGGCATCAAAGTACTGATCATCTGTCCGCAAGACGGTGCAGCCGCAGCAGCCGCTGTTGAATCTGCTAAAAAAGAAGGCATCACGGTTATCGCGTATGACCGTCTGATCACAGATACAGATGCAGTTGACTACTATGTAACGTTTGACAGTCTGGCGGTTGGTGCAGCACAAGCGAAATATTTGGTAGATCACGCCAAAGGCACAGGCGAACCACTCTACCTGTATGCAGGTGCAGCATCCGACAATAACGCATTCTTGTTCTTCCAAGGTGCATGGGAAGTACTGCAACCAAAAATCGCTGATGGCACATTCAAAATTGCTAACTCTTCACAAGCGGAAGCGCTGAAAGGAACCAAAGAATTGTCTCGTGACCAGCTCGGCTCCATCATCGGTCAAGTAACAACCAACTGGGACCCGAACGAAGCCAAAAACAAAGCACAAACTCACTTGACTGCCGCCGCAGCTGACATGAAAGGCGATGTAGCTGTTCTGGCACCAAACGATGGTACTGCACGCTCGATCGCTGACGTATTCGGCGCGGATACTGCAATCAAAAGCTTCGTGATCACTGGTCAAGATGCAGAGCAAGCATCCATCCAATATATCATTGACGGCAAACAATCCATGACTGTATTCAAAGATGTACGTACACTCGTAAAAGATGCAATGGGCATGGCAGTTGAAATTCTGGATGGTAAAACACCAGAAACAACAGGCTCCTACAACAACGGTAGCGTTGACGTCAAAGCAAAACAAACCAACGTCATCGTGGTTGATAAAGACAATGTGAAAAAAGAACTGATTGATTCTGGCTACTACAAAGCGTCCGATTTTACTGGACTGTAAGCTTAGTCGGCATTATCAGCTACAGATTGCAAACGGCAAAACAGGGACGGGATGCTGTTCCTGTTTTGCAATTCCATTCCCCACTTCCCACATGGTCTAGCGATATGATCTGGCAAATGGAATAACGAATGAGCTACACCAGCAAGGGACGAAATAGAGGAAGAGAAAACGTTGGGTAAGGAGGAATATCAATGGACAGTAACATACTGGAGATGAGAGGCATTTCCAAAAGCTTTACAGGCGTCAAAGCCTTATCCGACGTAAACTTCAAAGTCGCCAAGGGCGAAATCCACTGCCTGATCGGCGAGAATGGAGCCGGTAAATCTACGCTAATGAAGGTACTCAGCGGTGTATACCCTTACGGAACCTACGAGGGCGATATTATCTTTGAAGGAAACGTGCAAAATTTCTCCAAAATCAGCGATAGCGTGAAAACGGGCATCGCCATCATTTATCAAGAGCTGGCATTGTTTCCAGACTTGAGCGTCTATGAAAATATCTTCGCCGGCAATGAAGTGAAAAAGGGTGGCGTGATCGACTGGAACGAAACGATCATCAAAGCTCGCGAAATGCTGCAAAAGGTCAAATTGAACGTGAACCCGGAAACATTAATCCGCGATCTGGGCGTCGGCAAGCAACAGCTGGTCGAAATTGCCAAGGCACTTAGTAAAAATGTTAAGCTGCTCATTCTCGACGAACCTACAGCTGCACTCAATGAAAATGACAGCGAAAACCTGCTGGAGCTACTACGTGATCTGAAGCAGCAGGGCATCACCTGCATTATGATCTCACACAAGCTCAAAGAGGTCATTTCCATCGCCGACAAAGCGACCGTTCTGCGTGACGGTAAAACAATCTGTACACTGGACGCAGCAAACGGCGAATTGACTGAATCGGTCATCATCAAAAACATGGTTGGACGCGATATCGAAGATATTTATCCGAAGCGCCCAGACAAACGGTTCGGCAGCCATATTCTTGAAGTGAAAAATTGGAGCGCTTACGATCAGGAACTAGGTCGTCATGTTGCCAAACATATTGATCTGCATGTCAAAAAAGGCGAGATTGTTGGAATCGCTGGGCTGATGGGCTCAGGACGCACTGAATTCGCGCTTAGCATCTTTGGTAATCCGAAGCATTACAAGCTAGAAGGCGAACTATTCGTCGATGGGCAGAAGAAGAATTTCCGTCATACTAGCGAAGCGATTCGCTCTGGTATCGCCTATGTCACCGAAGACCGCAAAGGCGACGGATTGTTCCTGATTCAAGACATCAAAAGCAATGTCACCGCTGCTAACCTTAAAGGCATCTCCTCCGGCGGTATCCTCAATGAAAACGAAGAAGTTCATGTCGCCAGCGGCTACAAAAGCTCGATGTACATCAAGGCTTCGTCCATTGAGCAGATCGTCGGCAACCTAAGCGGCGGTAACCAGCAAAAAGTATCGCTTGGCAAATGGCTGTTCGTCGGACCGAAACTACTCATTCTTGACGAGCCAACACGCGGCATCGACGTAGGTGCCAAATTTGAAATTTACACCATCATGAACAAGCTGATTAGCGAAGGCATGAGCATCATTATGATCTCCTCCGAACTGGGCGAGGTGCTAGGTATGAGTGATCGCATCTATGTTATGGCGGAAGGACGCATCAAGGGCGAACTGTCGGTGGAAGAAGCCGATCAAGAGAAAATTATGAAATTTGCCACACAATAGGAGGACTGGCCGTGAACTTCTTTACTGAAGCAAGATCCCTGCTCAAAGTGAATATCCGCGATTATGGTATGTATATCGCCCTGTTCGTTATCATGCTCACCTTTTCCATTCTGACTGACGGTCTGTTCATGTCATCGCGTAACATCAGTAACCTGCTTGATGCGACTGGCTATATTGCCGTACTCGCTGTTGGTATGACACTCGTTATCGTTATTCGTCATATTGACTTGTCCGTCGGCTTTGCTGCTGGTTTTATGGGCGCCATCGCTGCGATTATGCTATCGCAGCTAGGGATGCCGGTGTACCTGACCATTCCGATCATTATGGTGCTCGGTATCGTCATCGGGATGTTCAATGGTGTACTGGTTGCTTCTGTCGGTATCCCATCATTCGTATCCTCGCTTGCTGCGATGCTAATCTTCCGTGGCGCCTTGCTGCAAGTAACGGAGAATACCGGTACCATCATCGTTAAAGACAAAACATTCAATGCAATCGGTAACGATTATCTACCAGCGCTGAGTCAAGTTGGTGGACTGAACCTGCTGTCCCTGATCATCGGCGGACTGATCATCTTGTTCTTTATCTATTCTGAGTTTAGCAAGCGCAACCAAAAGCTGAAATACAAATTCGAGGTCGTATCCAAACCGATCTTCGCTGTCAAATTGATCTTCGTCTCTCTGATCATCGCTTATGTGACTTGGATTCTTGCCGGATACCACGGCTTTTCTTGGACGGTTGTTATCACGCTCGCAGTCGTAATCGTGTACCACTTCTTAACAACACGTACGGTACTCGGTCGCCATATCTATGCGGTCGGTAGTAACCCAGAAGCCGCTCACCTGAGCGGGATCAATGTTAAGAAGATTACGTACATCGTATTCGGCTCCATGGGTATGCTGTCCGCTCTGTCTGGTATTCTGTACACATCCCGTCTGCAATCTGCAACAACAACCGCAGGTACGCTGTTTGAATTGGATGCTATCGCAGCTGCGTATGTCGGCGGCGTATCCGCAGCAGGTGGCGTCGGTAAAATTACTGGCTCCATCATCGGTGCTGTTGTTATGGCATCGCTATCCAGCGGTATGAACCTGCTCGGCGTTGGTATCTCTTATCAATACATGATTCGCGGAGCTGTACTGGCACTTGCCGTTATCTTCGACGTCATGACTCGTAGAAAAAGAGGATAAGATACCGTAGTATTTCGACCTTCACTCTTTTATTGTCAGCAAAGCCTCCTGTATGATACATGACAGGAGGCTTTTTGCTGTATTAGGAAAACTGCAATTTGCTGTAGCATGATCAACTTCAATTGACATCCCCACATACAAATGATGCAATAATAACAACGATGCCAATACTCTAAAAAACCAAAGGAGCGACTCAAACATGATGATATTAACGCCATATGAAGGCGTGGACGCGTATGAATTCGGCAGCACACAAGCACAAATCAAAAAGCAAAGTGGCAAAGCGTTAAGTGTAGAGAAGGATGGCATCATGGAAGAAATCAGAGAGATGCGAGAGGGTGTACGCTGTACATATATCGAAAAGAAACTTGCGGATGTGATAATCGTCAAAGGTGGGCAATTACAGGTGGATGAGATCAATCTCTTTTCCGATCCTCATGCTGTACAGCAATTGGAACAAACATATAAGGCGACTTATAACGAATCAGGCACGTATGTACTGTTCGCTGATTTAGGTCTTTGTCTCGGCGGGTTCACTGGCAAACAGGTTCCCGAAGGACAGATTGCGATCTGCTTTGCTCGCGAGCGATTGGAATTTTACGAGATCTATTTGGAGATGTGAGACGATTATTGCAAAAATCTACAAAATTGATCAACTTTCCATTGAGTTGTCCATCATATATCTCTATAATAAGACGAGATGTCTCTGCCCTATTGATCCGCAATTCGCGCAGGCTCAAGTCCAATAGAAAAGGTGTAATGAATGAGCATATTAAACGTAGAAAAGTTAAGCCACGGCTTTGGTGACCGGGCTATTTTTAAAGATGTATCGTTCCGTCTGTTGAAAGGCGAACATATCGGTCTGATCGGCGCAAACGGTGAAGGTAAATCTACCTTCATGAATATTATCACAGGCAAGCTGCAACCTGACGAAGGCAAAGTTGAGTGGTCGAAGCGCATGCGTGTCGGCTATCTGGATCAACATGCTGTGCTGGAAAAAGGCATGACTATCCGTGACGTACTCAAAAGTGCATTCCAATACCTGTTCGATATGGAGCAGGAAATGAACGACATGTACGGCAAAATGGGGGAAGTTACACCGGAGGAACTGGAAGAGCTGCTAGAGCAAGTTGGTACCATTCAGGACCTATTGACGGCGCAGGACTTCTACCTGATTGATGCCAAGATTGACGAAACCGCACGCGGTCTCGGTCTGACAGACATCGGTCTGGATAAGGACGTTAACGATCTGTCTGGTGGACAACGTACTAAAGTTCTGCTGACCAAGCTGCTGTTGGAGAAACCCGACATTCTGCTGCTGGATGAGCCGACCAACTATTTGGACGAAGTGCATATCACGTGGCTGACACGGTATTTGCAGGAGTATGAGAATGCGTTTATCCTGATTTCTCACGATATTCCATTCCTGAATAGCGTTATCAACATTATTTACCATATGGAAAATCAAGAGCTGAACCGTTATGTCGGCGACTATGATTATTTCATGGAAGTATATGAAATGAAAAAGCAACAGCTGGAATCAGCATTCAAACGTCAACAGCAGGAAATCTCCCAGCTGAAAGACTTTGTTGCTCGTAACAAAGCAAGCGTCGCAACCCGTAATATGGCGATGTCTCGTCAGAAAAAGCTCGACAAAATGGAAGTGATCGAGCTGGCACAGGAGCGTCCGAAGCCGCAATTCAACTTCAAAGTTGGACGTACAGCGGGTAAAGTGATTTTTGACACCAAAGATCTGGTTATCGGCTACAATGAGCCATTGTCCCGTCCGCTTGATCTGCGTATGGAGCGTGGGCAGAAGATCGCCCTCGTCGGTGCGAATGGTATCGGTAAAACGACGTTGCTACGCAGTATTCTCGGCGAAATCCCTGCTATTTCCGGTACAGTGGAGCGCGGTGAGCATCAGCAGATCGGTTACTTTGAGCAGGAGATGAAGTCCGACAACTACAATTCCTGTATTGAAGAAATTTGGAGCGAGTTCCCGGGCTTCTCCCAATTTGAAGTTCGTGCAGCTCTTGCCAAATGTGGTCTGACGACCAAGCATATCGAGAGCAAAATCGCTGTCCTCAGCGGTGGCGAAAAAGCCAAAGTGCGTCTGTGCAAGTTGATCAACCGTGAAACGAATATCCTCGTACTCGATGAGCCGACCAACCACTTGGACGTTGATGCCAAGGACGAGCTGAAGCGCGCGTTGCAAGCGTACAAAGGAAGCATCCTCATGATCTCTCACGAACCGGAATTTTACCGTGACATCGTGACCGAGACATGGAACTGCGAATCGTGGACCACGAAAGTATTTTAATATAGTAAATGATCGTTGCATCCTGATGCAGATCATAGATCGACGGAAATCCTGTTTAAGTTACGACTTGAGCAGGATTTTCTTTTGGCATACGTAATGGAGAATGCGTATGATTCATTTGATAAAATTAGCAAAATATTTTGATTACGATGCAAAACGCGTTATAATAAATAGCGTATAAATTCACAAGCAGAAAGAGAGCGGATAGTATGGGCCGTAAGTGGAATAATATCAAGGAAAAAAAGGCAAATAAAGACGCAAACACAAGTCGGATTTATGCCAAATTTGGCGTGGAAATCTATGTTGCTGCCAAAAAAGGCGAGCCTGATCCCGTATCCAACAGTGCTCTGAAAGTCGTATTGGAGCGTGCGAAAACATATAATGTACCGAAAGCGATCATTGATCGCGCGCTGGATAAAGCTAAAGGTAGCGGAGACGAGCAATACTCCGAGCTGCGTTACGAAGGATTCGGTCCGAATGGTTCGATGATCATCGTTGATGCGCTGACCAACAACGTAAACCGTACCGCACCAGAAGTACGTTCCGCATTTAACAAAAACGGCGGAAACATGGGTGTAGCGGGTTCCGTAGCGTACATGTTCGAATCGACTGCCGTGATCGGTGTAACAGGCAAGAACGAAGAAGAAGTACTGGAAATTCTGATGGAAGCAGACGTGGATGCACGCGACATCGTGCAGGAAGACGAGTCCGTGATCGTTTATGCAGAGCCGGATCAATTCCATGCGGTGCAAGAAGCATTCAAAAACGCAGGCATCGAGGAATTTAGCGTAGCCGAGCTGACCATGCTGCCACAAACCTTTGTGACACTGCCAGACGAAGCAGCGGAAGCGCAATTTGAGAAGCTGATCGACGCACTTGAAGATCTGGAAGATGTACAACAGGTATACCATAACGTTGAGTATGCTGAGTAAGACCTTGTAAACGATCCATTATAGATCGAGCATGATGTTGATCTATATCATAAGCTGTTGATCTATATCATAAGCAGCAGTATACCTACTAGATGTGGGTATACTGCTTTTTTGTGTATCAATCTTATTTTTTTATAAAACATAATCATTGTTGCAACATTCCTCCTGCCTGCGTTGTGTACATCATGAAGAGGCAAGCACAATGTTCAATGGAAAGGAGGAAATGCACATGAAAAAAGTAATCACGGCAGCATTATCAGCAGCCTTACTACTAGGTGGCACTGGAAGTGCGTTGGCATTTGACGATGTGAATCAACAGCAAAAGCAAGCGATTACTAGCCTACAGCAGCAGGGAGTGATCGCCGGTATGAGCAAAGACAGCTTCAAACCGGAACAAGATCTCAGCTATGCACAGGCGATTACCCTGCTGGTCAAAGGATATGATCTGAATATTGATAATATGCGCTTTATCAAAATGCCAGTAGCGACTGATATGTACACCCATGTATCCGACCAAGCATGGTACGCGGACACGCTCGTATTGGCGTATTACAATAACGTCAAGCTGGATAAAAATGTGAATGTGGCAGATTCCATCACTCGCGAGCAATTCGCTACGCTGCTTATGGACACACTGGAACATCAAGCAGGTCTGCCGATGATCAATCTTGTTCCAGCGGACATCAAGGATGAATCCGATATTACCGCTGGCAATCAGGGAGCGATACAGCGTGCCTTGCATTACAAGATCATCACATTGCATGAGGACGGCACCTTCCAGCCAAAAGAAAAGCTCACTCGCGGCGAAGCTGCCCAGTGGCTTTACAACAGTTTGCAAGTTCTGCATGAAAAGGCAGGCAACAAACAGGCACCAATGGAAGATGCCGGTCAATGAGGATGATCTGCATTTCCCTATTTCCAATGTCGTCCGTCCCTACATCATTACAGCATGAGCAAACACAACAGCATCTCGCTCATCATCCATTCACCCCCGCCGAGCCGATACGTAAGTCTCTGCGGGACGTGCACCCGGCTCCGTAAAGCCGTGCGTGCAATGTCGCTACGTCGTCTAGTCTCTTGCCATTTGCGGGCAAACACATCCATTACGGATCAGTCGGAACGATCGCTGGCACGCACCCTGCCGACAGGATCGCTTCATGACTGCAAATGACCGCCGACTCTCCATGCCAAGCAACTGTCTGATGACAGTCTGTGAAGGCAAGGAGATACTCGGCGGTTATTTGTTGTGTTCACGTACTTCCGCATAATCTGTTATGGTGATGCCAGAATAAGTGTATTAGAATATAACATGAACGCTGAGCATGAAAGCAATTCTCATTTTATCTTCAAAAGGAGACATCATGGTTAAACGACTTGTTAGACTGGCAGACCACGTATACCGGCTGGCGCTTCCTTATGGAGACGGCACGGTGAATAGTTATCTCTTTGAAGGCAAGAACGGATATACGGTTATGGATACTGGGGTACAGGATGAAGCGACACGCCGGGAATGGAAGCAGCTGCGCGATAACGGACTGGTAGTCGAAAAGGTGATCATTACTCACACCCACCCCGATCATATCGGACTGGCACTTTGGTTTCAGCAGGAGTGGAACGTTCCTGTCCTATGTTCACGTAACAGCTATGAATTGATGAGCACCTATCACCGTCTGCTAGAGCAAAAGCAGCCGGATGATCATACACCCTATGCATTTAATCAAATATACGATGGACCAGAGATCGAGGAACGACAATTTTACCGTTATATGGGCAGTGTATGGCTAGAGCCGGATCAGATCTACAACAACCACGATACTGTCATGCTGGGCGATGAGCCTTATGAAGCGATTTGGACACCGGGACATGCGGCAGATCATTTCTGCTTTTGGCATGCGCCGTCCAAGCTGTTGCTTGCGGGTGATCTCATGTTCGCTGATACCGCGCCTGTGATTCCATTTTGGAGCGAGGAGGATGTGAATCCGCTTGAGGATTATTTCCAATCACTGGATCTAATCGAAACGTATCCGGCAGAATTGGTGTTGCCTGGACATGATCATGTCATTCACGATCTGCCGCAGCGGATTCGCGATATTCGCAATGCGCATCATTTTCGGATGCAGCAGATTTTGGGCAGTCTGACAGAGGGAAGGCGAACGGCTGGGCAGTTATGTCGTGAGATTTATGGAACAGGCAGACCGGCATCACAGGAGCTGTTGGAATTTTATACAGCGCTGGCGAGACTGGTGTATTTGCGCAATGAAGGCTTTGTAGAGTCAGTAACGGATGGGGATATTGTCTATTTTCAGCGAAAATAATGTTGTGAGATTGGACATGACCTGTGTATTCGGGTTACGATGGTCAAGGACCTGATGACAGGTCATGATCTAGAACATACAGGAGGAATTACAATCATGTCCGATGCTTTTGTTTTTGATTGGATGGCGAGAACACGCCAAAATATGCTGAAATATCTCGACCGGATCAGCGAAGAACACATCGATATTATCCCGGAGGATTTTAACAATAATATTCACTGGCAATTTGGTCATATTGTGACCATCGCTGATAGTATCATTTATGGGTTCGCTGGTCAGACGCGCCGTTTGCCAGTAGAATACTCTACATTTTTCGCACCGAATACACGTCCGTCGGAATGGCATGGCGAGCCGCCAAGCTGGGAAGACGTGCTGAACGTATTCAACAGCCAAGTGGATGAGCTGCGCGAAGTGTTTGGCAGCAAGCTGGACGAATCAGTAGCAGTACAGGACAACTTTGCGGGTGCCAAAATTATTCACGATCTACTAGAGCTGAACTTGACGCATGAAGCGGCTCATTCGGGTATGATCAATGCGATGACCCGACTGCTGCGCAAAGCGTAAGTAGAAGCGAAGAAAACTATTATTGATCGTATATTGCACGCCCCTGATCGACGTATAGTGGCTTGAGTTGTTTATAGCCGCTTGTCGATCAGGGGTTTTTATTTGGTCTGAACATAGATATTGGGTATACATATAGAATGAACATCGTTAGTCTACAGGATGCTTCCAATAGAAGCAAAAGAGGGATCTGTTTCTACATCCCAAAGCGCCGTTTGACCGTCGCTGTTGCAAAATTGTCGAACTATTGCTTCCTAGGCTTTTGTCACTGCTCTGTAATCCGATTATAATAAAGTGAATAACGAAAATTACAACTATCTCTGTCAGGATGAAATGGAGAAATGATATGTATAGCAATCTTGAAGAATGCCTGCTCGATCTTGAAAAAAACGGTCATCTGCTCCGAATCAAGGAAGAAGTCGATCCTCATTTGGAGATGGCGGCGATTCATCTGCGTGTATATGAAGCCGGTGGACCGGCGTTGCTATTTGAAAATGTGAAAGGCTCGCGCTTCCGGGCAGCATCGAATATTTTCGGTACGATGGATCGCAGTCGTTTTATTTTCCGACAGACATGGGAATCAACGCGTAATGTCATCGCTCTACGCAATGATCCGATGAAGGCGCTCAAGCAACCATTGGCGAATGTACGCAATGGGCTTGCTGCTTACAAAGCATTGCCGAATGAGCGCGGCAATAGTTTGCCTGCCGCAGCGGAGCAGATTCAAATCTCTGATCTGCCGCTGATCCAGCACTGGCCGATGGATGGAGGCGCGTTTGTGACGCTGCCGCTCGTTTACAGTGAAGACCCGGACAAGCCGGGCATTATGAATTCCAACCTCGGTATGTACCGGATTCAGCTGACAGGCAACGAGTACGAGCTGAATCGTGAGATCGGTCTGCATTATCAGATTCATCGCGGTATCGGTGTCCATCAGTCGAAGGCGAATCAACAGGGCAAGCCGCTGAAGGTGAGTATCTTCGTCGGTGGACCACCAGCGCATACGTTATCTGCGGTCATGCCGCTGCCGGAAGGACTAAGCGAATTAACCTTTGCCGGACTGCTGGCAGGTCGTCGATTCAATTATAGCTATCTGGACGGCTATGCGATCAGTAACGATGCTGATTTTGTCATCACGGGCGAGATTCATGCGCAGGATACGAAGCCAGAAGGACCATTCGGCGATCATCTGGGCTATTACAGTCTCGTGCATGATTTCCCTGTGTTGAAAGTACATGGCGTGTATGCCAGACCGCGTGCCATTTGGCCATTTACCGTGGTTGGCCGTCCGCCGCAAGAGGATACTGTTTTTGGTGAGCTGATCCATGAATTGACGGGGGATGCGGTAAAGCAGGAGATTCCTGGCGTTAAGGAAGTGCATGCTGTCGATGCGGCAGGTGTGCATCCACTGCTATTCGCTATTGGTAGCGAGCGGTATACACCGTATCAGCAGGTCAAGCAGCCTGCCGAGCTGTTGACCATTGCCAACCGAATTCTAGGTACTGGTCAGGTCAGCCTTGCCAAATACCTATTTATCACTGCTGAGGATCAGCAACCGCTGGATACGCATCGTGAAGTCGAATTTATCGGCTATATTCTAGAGCGTATGGATCTGCGCCGCGATATTCATTTCCAAACGAACACAACGATTGATACACTGGACTATTCCGGTACTGGCTTGAATACAGGAAGTAAAGTGATCTTCGCCGCTTATGGCGACAAGCGCCGTGAGCTGTGTCGTGAAGTACCAGAAGCGCTGAAAGGGCTGCGAACGCTGCATGATCCGTATCTGGTGATGCCGGGTGTGGTTGCCGTGCAGAGCAAGCCATTTACCGATTATATTGCGGCTCGGCAGGAATTGGCGGACATCTGCGCTAGTCTGGAAGCGCATGAAGGATTGGAAGGTGCGCCAATGATCATTCTGTGCGATGATAGTGAGATGGTCAGCGCTACTCTGAGTAATTTCCTATGGGTAACATTTACGCGCAGCAATCCGTCACACGATATTTACGGAACGAACAGCTCGTATGAGTACAAGCATTGGGGCTGTGATAATATGATTATTGATGCACGCATCAAGCCGCACCAAGCACCGCCGCTTGTACCAGATGCGGATGTGGAGAAACGCATTGATCGACTATTTGCCAGTGGTGGCAGCCTGAGCAGTATCAAGCTGAGCTAATAGAAGAGGTTCGAAAGTCGTACAGATGCGTTTGCAGTATATGATCCTACCATCTAGAAGCTTGGAGTTTTGAAGGTATTCTTTTGACAAATGTTTCTGCAATTTTAAACAGCTGCCTGTATTTGGGCAGCTGTTTATTTCATTGCGCATTACCGATATAGTATAGAAAGCGTCAAATTTAACATACATAACGCTCAAGCGAAGTATGCTTGGATTGGTTTTCGTATTATAATGTTTGTTTTTGCATTTCTCGCGCGCGCTTTGTTTCTGAGCACTTAGATTTTCGCAATCCTTTACACAGATGTATACAAGGTCATGAGACATGAAGGGATCGCTTCATAGTATATTCAAACGACAGCTGTATTCTACTTGTATCCTCTCTATATTTTGCAATCATCTCTTATTTGTTAACGACTGGAGTGCTATATATGGAAACGTTAATCCACTATGTATATAACGATTTGTTGCCTCAATTACTCATTGAGAGTATCGATCCGCTGGAGCCGATACAAGTGATGTCGTATCCGCAGCCGTGGGTATTGCTCGGTGCGGGCAATTATGCTGCTGTGCTCTATCATCCTGATTATCCAGAGCATGCAGTCAAGGTGTATGCAGACGGCAAACCTGGTCTGGAAGAAGAGCATGGAGTCTATCGTTTGTTAGGAGATCATCCTTCGTATTCGACCTGCTATTATGCAGGCGAGCAGTTTCTCATTCTCAAGCGTCTGATGGGCATGACGGTATATGAATGTCTGCAAAAAGGCGTGGTGATACCTGAACGCGCTATCCGTGACATCGATTTGGCGCTAGATTACGCACGTTCTGTGAATTTACGTCCACATGATGTACACGCCAAAAATGTTATGGTGCATCACGGGCGCGGTCTGATTGTCGATGTATCTGATTTTTCTAAACAAGAATCATGCAGGATGTGGGATGATTTCAAAAAAGCTTATTATCGTCTCTATTGGCCAGTCGCTTCGCATATCATTTTTCCGATTCCTGCCTTTATGCTGGAAAGCGTGCGCAAAGGCTATCAGCTATATCGCAGACGTCGACGCCGGATACGGAATTTGCCACCAACTGGGCAAAAGCTGTGAAAGGTTTTATTCACCACTCACATCGCTATGAATTACAAGACATATGTCCTAACTACACGACGAAGCCACTCTAGTATAATGTAAAGGTGAATGATAGAGGAGGCGGACAGATGAAAGGCGTGATCTTTTCGCTGCTAGCAGGTATTTTTCTTGGCTTGCAGGGAATTGTGAATTCGCATACTGGACAATTTGTAGGCACATGGAAAGCAGTGATTATCAACCAGCTAGGCGGCTTCCTTCTGGCGGGTATCATCATGCTGTTCATGCGTAACAATAATTGGTCCGGTTTGTTACAAGTGAAAAGGCTGTACTGGTTCAGCGGTGCCTTTGCAGCGATTATCGTATTTAGCAATATTACATCCATGCATCGGATCGGTGCGACGCTGACGATTGCGATTGTACTCATCTCGCAATTATGTATGACCTTTACGATTGATAGCCGGGGCTGGTTCGGCACACTTCGGCAGCGTATCGGCATGGCGCATGTGCTCGGTATCGGATTGATGATTATCGGTGTGATTGTGCTGCGATTTAGCTAATACATTTGCTAATGGCTTCGTTGTTACGGCGTAGCCATAGTCATTGTGCAGCAGGGCTTATGTTCTAGCTTGCAATCCAAATTCAGATTGCTTAAATAGGCTGTAATCTCAATCGTGCGTTGTCATTCTATTACAGTATGCAAAGAAGACTCCAGAATAGCAGGAGTCTTCTTTTTGTATTGAGTTTCCATGTAATTTCTCGTTTTGACTTTCAACACCAAGCGCATCAAGAACGCGGCTGTGTTGTCGTGCCATCCCATGTTTTGCGAAAGGATTGTTCGTGGAAGTGGGTAATCTGCCGGAATAGCGATTGTCCATCATCGGTAACAGTAAAGGCTGGATCAATCGGCAGTACTAATGCTCGATACGTTTCCGGTACCCAAATATAATGATGCACATACGAGGTTGGCACAAAGCCGCATTTCTCCCAGAATACGATCCGTTCTCGATTCTCCGCATTATCCTCTGCTTCTGCCTCGATAATGATAGCAGCAACACCATACGTTAACACTGCCCAATCGCGTAATAATGTAAAGAACAGTTTGCCTTCTCCACGACCGCGCCGATCCTTACGAATCGCCATATAGTCGATAATAAGCGTTGGTTGATCTGGCGAATCGCCTCGTCCGGTAAACGCCATCGCGACCAGCTCGCCGTCGTCATAACCAGCATGCATCGTAGCCAAACCGCGATCCAGCATGATTTTCAGGATACGCTCTGGCTTGGCGCCATGCGCAAAGGCTTCTTCATAAATGGGCTTCATCTGCTGCCATAGCGATTCATCCCAGTGATCCAATGTATCCAATTCGAGAGCCATAGGTGATGCCTCCAATATTGTAAAGTTATGCTCTTGCAGTATACCAGATATCATAAACGATACCTACTACCGCTGAAACGGTCTGTACCTTTCTCATTTGCGATTTGAGGACATATGTCCTAATCTATACCATAGTAGGTTTCGGTATAATAAAAATAAGCTACAGGGAACGGTGGTATGCGTCATGCAAGAGATTCATAATCAACAGCGACTGCACGCTTATTTGCAGCAATTCGGAATTGAGGATGTGTTTCACGAGCCGTTATTGCCGCATGTGGGACTGTATGCGTTTGAACCGGGCGAGGTATTGTGCGCACAGGGGGAACGTTCGGAGATTCTATATGTACTGGTGAAAGGAACAACCAAAACATCGCTCACCTCTCCAGAAGGAAAAACATTGGTGCTATCGTTAAAAACACCGCCGGAAATGATTGGTGATATTGAATATGTCGAGCAGGTGGAGCTGATGAATACGGTGCAGGCGGTAACGCCAGTGGAGGTACTGGGCATTCGTTATCAGTGGCTCTACCGATATGGTCAGGATCACCCGCCATTGCTGCGTTTTCTGCTACATATCATCACATACAAATTCAGAGTCAAATCGGACTCGATGAGCTTCAATCTAATGTATCCTGTGGAAACACGGCTTGCCAGCTATCTGTTGTCTGTCACAACGGAACAATACAGCGAACTGTCCACCGGCAAGCCAGCAGATTACAGTCTGACCGACATTGCCAATCTGATCGGTACAAGCTATCGCCATCTGAATCGAGTCATTCGACAGTTCAGCGAGCAGGGCATGATCGAGCGTCAGCGCGGATTGATTGTGATTAAGGATCGGCAACAGCTAGAGGAATTGGCTTCCAGCGAAACCTTTTAGATAAAGGGCTGTAGATCAGCTGATCAAACTGCAAAGAAAATACCGTCTATCCATTATCCCTAAGAAAATCAAAGCTAAAGGAGACTTTTCCATGAACAACATCAAAACAATCGACAAAATCGCTTGGGTCTATCTAGAAAATAAGCATATTCTGTGTGTGCGCTCCAAAGATAAGCAGCTATTTTACATCCCCGGTGGCAAACGCGAATCCGGTGAACAGGATCAGCAAACGTTGATTCGCGAGGTAGAGGAAGAATTGAATGTTCATCTATCGCCTGAAACAATTGAGCATGCTGGAACCTTTGAGGCACCTGCCGATGGCAAAGCAGAAGGAATTATCGTCCGTCTTACTTGTTATACTGCGGATTATCAGGGCGAGCTGCTGCCGCAAAGTGAGATTGAGGAGCTGGCATGGCTGAGTTATGATGATCTGGAGCGTGTATCGGCTGCCAGTAAGCTTGTATTTGAACAACTGCATGAGCAGGAATTGCTTGATCTGGCATGTTGAGCATAGAGCTGAGCAGTGAAATGATAGTTGGACGAAAAGCGTCCCAATCACGCTATGACCTAATAATCTCGAAAATAGAGATTATGAAACTCGCTATCTCCACTAGCATTGTAAAATTAAATTGACGTTTGAATCATCAACGTATATTATAGACCCGTAAAGTCTTTAATTTAATTTTTTGTATGTTCCCTGTTGTATTGCATTTAGTAATTGTTGTTTTTGGCAATACTAGAGATAATAGGGACGAATGAAGTCTGTCACAAAGGCGGCGATACAGCGTGAAATTTTCCAAAGCAACGAATTATGCGCTGCATACCATGCTTCATCTGTCGGCAGCAGAACCGAATCGTTTGACAGGTGTGCAGCAGCTTGCAGATCAACAGCAGGTGTCTCCCACATATCTATCCAAAATTCTAACCAAGCTAGCGAAGGCGGGCATGGTGGAATCTTCATCCGGTGCCAATGGTGGGTATCGGCTGCGACGGAACTGGGAGGAGCTTTCTTTTCTGGATGTGATTCATGCCATTGAAGGAAACACATCACTGTTTGAGTGCAATTTGAACCACGGTCCAGATTGTTTGATTGAGCAGGTGATGATGAAGGCAGAAGGTACGATGGAGGAGTATCTCCGCCAGCAAAAGCTTTCCGATCTGACTGTTCAAATGCGCGCTCATCTTCACAGATGAGCCGCTTTCTGTAAGAGCAACGTACCCATCCTGCACGAACGATTGATCTAGCGAATCTGCTGAGTTCGTTCTAGTTTGTTACATGCCATGCCGTATTCTACTTTTATTACAGACATAATGAGTCCTTAATATCCCTAAAAAATTGTACCTTACTTTATCCAAGCCTACGCTTATCCACCCATATTCCATACTATTTAGGAGGAAACAAAATGACAACGATGTACGATTGTATCATTATCGGCGGCGGTCCGGCTGGGCTGAATGCAGCACTAGTGCTGGGCAGAGCGAAACGAAAGGTGCTCATTATCGACGATGGGAATCCTCGTAACAAAGTCACTCATGAGTCGCACGGCTATCTGACACGCGATCGGATCAAGCCAGCAGAGTTTCGTAGAATTGCTTACGAAGAGGTGCTGCGTTATCCCACAGTTGAGCATATGGCGAAGCGCGCACAGGTGATGAAGCAGCAGGCAGATGATACGTTTAGCGTGCAACTGCTTGATGGCAGCATTGTCTATGCTCGCAAATTATTGATTACGACTGGGTTGAAGGAAGCATTTCCAGCGTTGCCGGGGTTAAAAGAATGCTATGGAACGAGTGTGTTCAATTGCCCATTTTGCGATGGTTGGGAGATGCAGCATCATAAGCTGGCTGTCATTGCTGGTCCAGCAGGCGTCATGCACCTGACGAAAATGCTATATGCGTGGAATCGAGAGTTGATCGTATTCACAAATGGATTGGATGTGCTGGATCAGGATCAGCTACAACAGCTGGAGCGTCACCATATTCCAGTTGTGACCACACCGATTGCAGCCTTGCAGCATCAGGATGGACAGTTGACGGCAATTGAATTAGAGGACGGCACTAAGATCGAACGCAGCGGCGGCTTTATTGTACCAGAGCTTCAGTATGAAGTCGCGGATCAGAACCTTCTGCATTATGAAGTCAACGAGCACGGCAGTATTGTTACAGATGCGTACGGTATGACTACAACAAAAGGGGTATATAGCGCAGGCGATGTTACGATCACTGGTCCGTCTCAGTTGATTCTTGCTGCTGCTGCCGGAAGTCGTACAGGGGCGATGATTCATGCAACATTAATGGAAGAAGAATGGGCAGTGGTCGACTGATAGTAGACAAGAGTGTATTGTAGTCATTCTGCATTGCATAGTGTACGATAATAGGACTATGTTGGCAGGAGGTACAATAGAGTATGACGACACCAGAAGACAATAAGACAACTGCTATATCCGCATCGAGCGATGCTTCTGTGCAGCCGAATATTCAGATTCAGCACGTGGGAGCTGAACAACCGGAATCACTGAATACGATTCGCCAGCTGTTTACCGACTATGTATATGCCTTGCCGGTCGATATTGCGTTTCAGGATATAGAAGCGGAGCTGAAGCAGCTACCGGGCAAATATGCTGCGCCTCACGGAACGTTGCTGCTAGCAACGGTAGATGGGCAAGCAGCAGGTTGTATCGGGATTCGTCCAGAAACAGGCGATGCCTGTGAGATGAAGCGACTATATGTGGCGGAGGAGTTTCGGAGGTTGAAGCTGGGAAGATTACTAGTAGAAGCGGCGATTCATGAGGCACAGCGTCTTGGATATGCGAAGATGCGTCTAGATACACTGGAACGAATGATTCCAGCGCGCCGATTGTACGAATCGTTTGGTTTTAGAGAGATCGACGCCTATATTTACAATCCGCTGGACGACGCATTGTTTATGGAAGTGAAGATTGACGAAGTGTTGAAACGATTACAGACATAGTGTGAATGGCACATAGACTGATATGACTTTATGGTGGATCGGTGTATAAGCAGCTTGCTCTTATGCTATCCTCTTATTCGATCAAGGACTCCTCCTCATCATCCACTATTGTTTTCAGACATTCCGTCTGTATGGTGGATGATTCTTTTTTATACCTAGTAATGTACATTTTGTAAGTTTACCATATATTTCATTTATTTCCTGCCGATAAAAAGATAGTATGGGAAGATAGCATTTTCTTCACATCATTCCAATATCTTTCATTCAAAGGGGTCTTATCATGAGCTCTGTGCACAAACACCGCATGTCCTACAGTTCGTATTTGACGCGTCAGGACGTGGATGGTACCAAGATCAAATACATTTTTATTATCAATGCAGCGGAAGGGCTACAGCGCTATATGCGTCGCGGCAATATGCAGACGGTGTTTAACAAGCTGGCTCCGCTATCTATGCATCATCCGGTTCAGGCGCTGGCGCAGCAGGACGGTAGCTTTTACCGACTGCCTGATTTTACCGAGAACCATGCGACCAAATATATGAAAGAGCAGATTTATGGGAAAGACCCTCAGCGCGGCGAACAAGTAGATTTATTTTCCGAATTGTTTCATACAAGCGAGTTAACGCATATTATCTGGTTTACCGATGAGGAAGTGACACCGTACATAACGGTTATCCAATCGATGAATGCTCCACATCTGTTCTGGAATTTCGTTTCGATCAAGGGCTATCCGCTGCGCTGCACGGTCAAGCCGCTCAAAAATATAAATCTAAATCATATTCCGAAAATCTCTAGTCTGGCGACCTCTGCACTATACCGTAAGCTACTGAACAAATTTGCCCAATATATTAATAAAACCGATCTGCCGCTAAGTGGGCGTGTACGTATGAGCCGAACAGAGGATGTATCCGGTTCGATTCAACTGGTCAAAGGCTCCAAAACGCCGATTGGGCAGAGCAATATTAAAGTCGGCATTGGGTGGAAAACATCGGAGGATGAGTGTCTAAGTGCCGCGATGCTGTTAAGCGCAGATCGCTTGCAGGATGCGGAGAATATCGCCTTTTTCGGCAATAAATCGACGATTGGTATGACTCATATTGACGGACGTGAGCTGCCGACAGCCGATATGGAGCAGTATATCATCAATCTGTCTGCAATCGAGCAGGCGCAGCAGGAGCGTGTCCTATTCTCACTTGTCATGCCGGGTGGTATACCGGATGAAGTGTATATTCGTCTGCTCACGTATGACAATCGTGAGCTGCTGCGCTATACGGTGGATATGCAGACATGCGAGGGCAACACGGCGCTGGAACTCGGTGCGCTGTATCAGTATAAGCAGGAATGGCGTTTCCATGCGATTGGCAATGGCTACAATGCCGGAATGGAGAAGATCGGTGCACAATATGGGGTACCGGATCTGAACGAAACGTATGATTTCACTGCACAGGTGCTCGAAGAGATTGCTCTAGACGGCAAAAGCTTTGAATATCATATGCAGGATTTGTTCACCAAGCTTGGGTACGAGGTGGAAATGCCGACCAGTGATCCGTATGCGCCAGATTACGGCGTGGATCTGATTATTACCAAAGCGAATACCCGTACAGCTGTACAATTGAAATGCTTTAGCAATGTGGTGCCAATCAAGGCAATTCAGGAAGTATATGCTGGAGCACGCATGTATGAATGCTCTAAGTACATGGTTGTAGCAACAAACTATTTTAGCCGTGCAGCATTACAGCTTGCGGAGCAATTGAATGTGGAGGTATGGGACAAAACTCAGCTGGGTAAGGTAGAGGATCGGCTGCGTTCACGTATCGGTATCTCGCCGGAACATGAGCTGAAGCTCAAGCTGTCCAAACAGGATGCTGAGGATGAGATCGATATCGACATTTCTGCATTTCTAGTGGATGAGCATGATCGGTGTGTGGGCGAAGAGGACTTTGTATTTTACAATCAGCCGGAGCATGGTAGCGGTTGTGTGCGATTGATTAACGATACCACTTGGGAAAAGCTAATGTATCTCAATCTGGAGCAGCTACCAGAGCATTGCCAACGTATTATTATTGTAGGTTCATTGGACGCCTATAAGCAAAAGGTAGAATTGACGATTGATAATGAACTGGATTTGTATCATACCTTTGAATATATGCCGAGTGCAGTTTGTGACACTCTCGTACTGGGACAATTCCGTAAAATCGACGGCGAATGGGCGTTTACGACGTCGGATTCTTATTTTGTTGGTGGGTTAGAGGAGGCGTGCAGATTATATGGATTGGACGTTTCGTGAATAAGCGATATTCCGTCTCGATTCATGTATGATTTTGATTGTATGGAGTACATTTGATAGATCAACACAAAGAAGCAGTGGCGCTGTACAGGCACTGCTTTTTTGGCATGTAAAATACAGATTGACATGTAACCCGTTCCAACTCGTACAGTTAAGGAGACAGCAAGCAGTAGATGATACAACAGCGGTTCACAGTATCCAGCTACAGCCTCATGTAGGTTTTGCATAGAGCATGAATGTACATAGAGCATAAATGTACATTCTTACAGCAATCCTCAAGATTGTGTATTACGCTTCGTCTCATAACTATATTGAAGGAGTGGACAATAGGATGAATAACCATAAACAAATGATCTTTATTGATATTGACGGTACATTGGTAGACGATTATGGAAATGTGCCAGAGTCAGCGCAGCTGGCATGTCGACAGGCACGCGAGAATGGGCATCTACTGTTTTTATGTACAGGGCGGTCCAAGGCAGAAATCTATGATTCCATCTGGGATATTGGTTTTGATGGATTGATCGGTGCTGGTGGCGGTTATGTGGAGATCGGTAGTAAAGTGCTGTATCACAAAAAGGTACAGCCGCAGGATGTTCGTCATATGGTCGATTTTTTCAATGAGCATGGCGTGCATTTCTATCTGGAATCCAATTCGGCATTATATGCAAGCGCTATGCTTCGTCCACAGCTAGAACGGCTCATTTATGGCGATGTGCTGAATGATGAACAAGCGCGCGCACGGATGGAACAATCGCCACATCCATTTATTGAAGGGTTAACCTATGGAGAAACCGATTTGTATAAAGATGACGTGAACAAGGTTTGTTTTCTGGAGAGCAGCCTACCGTTTGCCATGATCCAGCAGGAGTTTGAAGGGAAGTTTGCAGTCATTCAATGTACGGTTCCTATGTTTGGCAAGAATAGCGGAGAACTCATGATTCCCGGTATTCACAAAGCGATTGCCATTGCCGATTTATTGGAAAAGCTAGATTGGCCGCGTGAGCAAACGATAGCGATTGGCGATGGTATGAATGATGCGGAAATGCTGGAATATTGCGCACTCGGTATCGCCATGGGCAATGCCAAACCGGGCTTACTCACAATTGCCGATGAAGTGACAGATACGTTGGAGCAGGATGGATTATACAACAGCTTCCTCAAGCATGGATTGATTGCTGGGAAGTCTACACTTGTATCGTCCTGAACCATACTGGACATAAGGAAATAACAAATAACTCCATCACTCACACTAGCCTGATCAATGCCTCTCACACGGGAGCAGATCAGGCTTTTTGTTAGGTTTGGCATGTCGTGTATCAACATATTGCAAATATTTTTATGGCAAATATTATTGTAATCACGATTTATTGGGTAATGGTAGAACAGACGGACAAAATCATTTTACTATCCCAATTAATCTTGCACGATTGATTGAACCCATTCTTCATATAACTAGGGAGGAAGCACAATGAAATCATTCGACATTCTATTTATCGGTAGTGGACAGGGCGCGTGGAACGCAGCACTGCCACTGAGCAAAGCAGGAAAAAAAGTAGCTATCATTGAGCGTGATAAAATTCTAGGCGTTTGCACCAACTATGGCTGCAATCCTAAAATCATATTGGATGGACCCATCAAGCTGATGGAGGATGCCGAGCTTTTACAAACTGCCGGACTGAGCAGTGAGTTCAAGCTCGACTGGGGCAAGCTGATGGAACATAAGAATAACATCCTGACACCGCTGCCGGACATGATGGAAGCCAACCTCAAAAAATCCGGTGTAGACATAATCCGCGGGGAAGCGAAGTTCGTTGATTCCCGTACCGTGGAAGTGAACGGTGAGCAGTATACATCCGAAACATTCGTCATCGCTGCTGGTCAACGTCCGATTCCGCTCGGTATACCGGGTGAAGAATTGGCGATTACGAGTAATGAGTTTCTGTATTTGACAGAATTGCCGAAGCAAATTGTACTGATCGGCGCAGGCTATGTGTCGATGGAGATTGCGTCTATCGCTCGTACAGCTGGTTCAGACGTGCATATCATTCAAGCGACAGACAGCATTCTGTCTGGATTCTATCAGGACTACAGCAACAAGCTGATTGAAAAAGTGAAACAGGACGGTGTCCAATTCCATTTCAATGAAAAAGTCAGCAGCATTGAACAACAAGGGAATCAGCTTCAAATTACGACTGAGAACGGTCTGACCTTGAGCACAGAGCTTGTGATCAACGCAACAGGACGTAAGCCGAATACTGATCTACTCAATCTGGAAGCGGCAGGCGTGGAATATAACAAAAAAGGCGTGATTGTGAACGAATTCCTGCAAACCTCGCAGCCTCACATTTATGCAACTGGCGATGTACTGGATAAGACACAGCCGCGCTTAACACCAACGGCTGTATTTGAAGCGAAATATCTGGCAAACTATCTGCTTGGCGTAAGTACGGATGCGATTGCATATCCGCCGATTGCGACGATTGCATTTACAACCCCACGCATTGCTCAAGTCGGTATTAGCGTAGAAGATGCCAAACAGTCGTCGGAATACAGCATCGTTCCGATTGAGCTGGGCAAACAATGGGACTTTGCTGGACGCGGGGAGACAGAAGCGCATCTAACGCTCATTTACAATAGTGAGAAAAAGTTGGTTGGTGCAGCGGCATATACACAGGAGGCACTTGAAGTGATCAACAGTCTGACTCCGGTGATCACATTGGGTCTGACCGCAGCGGATGCAGCAAAACTGATCTATGCGTTCCCATCCTTCGAGACGATGATTCCGAATTATCTACAGCAGGCGCAGCAATAAAGAAACCGATACGACAAGCCCACTTCTATTATAGCTGGGAAGGATGCTGTATATTCATCACGTAGCTAATCCTATGTGAACAGTTCAACTATATGAAACGACAGAGAAAGCACATTCTTCCTAGAGGAATGTGCTTTCTACATTTGGAGAGATACCGATGGATTGTTGCTACGACTTATGAAGTCGTAGCAGCTATACCAATGCAGCCTACATCATCGTATGTATCGTGTACGAATGTGCTGCTGTGGTACAATGATTGCATACATATTGCATCGTATCCACTCGTTCATAGTCGTAATTACTCTTGCATAAAGGAGTGTATCCATTCATGTGCCTCATCTTATTCGCTTATCGTGTACACCCTAGGTATCCGTTAATTATGGCTACCAATCGGGATGAATTTTATGAACGTCCGTCTGCGCAGGCGCATCGCTGGGAAGATATGCCGTATATCATTGCTGGACGAGATTTACTAAAGCGTGGTACGTGGATCGGTGTCTCGAAAGTGGGACAATTCGCAGCGCTAACGAATTATCGTAATCCGCTGGAGCAAGCAGAGGGGAAACGATCGCGTGGTGAGTTGATCACGAATTTTCTAAAAGAACAGCAATCACCAGCTGAATACATGCAGCAAATGGTGGAAGAACGTTACCAATACCCCGGCTACAATCTACTTGTTGGAGATCGGCAGAATCTGTATTATTACTCCAATGTGGGTAAAGAGATGATGCCGCTGGAATCGGGCATATATGGCATTAGTAACCATCTGCTGGATACGGATTGGCCTAAGGTTCGTTTGGGCAAGCAAGGGCTGGAGCAGACGGTTCATCAGCTGGATACACAGCAGATCAATGAGCAGCAGCTAGCTGATCAGCTGTTTGCATTGCTGCAAGTAACGGATCGCCCTGAGGACGAAGAGCTGCCTCATACCGGCATTTCGCTGGAACGGGAACGATTACTATCGTCGATCTTCATTCATAGTCAGGAATTAGCCTATGGCACGCGTTCGTCTACTGTTTTGCTCATGAGCGACGAGGAGATGATCTATCGTGAGCGTGTATATGTACCTGAGCCGTTGCCGGAGCAGCGGTTCGTGATCCCATTTTCGTCCTAAATATAAAACGTACATGCCATATATATAAGCGACTTTCTTACATGCGCATACAGCAGTGATCAGTAAGGGAAAAGATAAAAGGTGGAACCAATGAGGTGTCTATGAAAAACGCAAATGCCAATCTAATGAAAGAAATCAATCTTAATAATGTGCGTCAGGTAATGAAACGCATCGAAACGGCGACCAAACCACAGCTTGCCTCGTTAACTGGGCTTAGCGTGGTGACGGTTAACTCACTGATCCGCGAATTGTCCGAACGCGGTGAAATCGTAGCGGATGAAACCGTACCTTCGAATGGTGGGCGTCCCGCGCTAACGTATCGTTATAATTATGATTTTAGCCTTGCTCTGGTGATCTGTATGAAGGAGGAGCAAGGCAGTCTGCTGCTATCTGCGGTCGTTATCAATCTAGAAGACCGGATCGTACTCAAAAAAGAAACATACATCCCAGCATTTGCACAAGAGGCATTGCTTCATCTGATTGAGGACTGTCTGGCACAGTATCATGATGTGAAAGTGATCGGCATTGGTTTGCCTGGACAGGTGATGGATGGCGTCGTAGCGGTTAGTAGTCATCAAGAGCTGGAAGGCGTACAAATCATCCGTCAGGTCGAACAGCAGTTCAATCTCCCTGTATTATTGGAAAACGACGTAAATGCTGCCGTGAGTGGATATTGTTCGCGCCATGAGCTAGAGGGCAATGAGACAGTGATTGGGGTGTATTTTCCGCCGCTTCATCCGCCGGGTATGGGCATTCATCTGGATGGACAGCTTGTGCGTGGGAAAAATGGGATGGCGGGTGAGATTAAATTTCTGCCCCTGCCGATGGATTGGTATGGACCGATAGAGTCTACCGTTTTTGCTCAGGCTGCGGCTCAAATTATTCAATCTGTTAATGCCATTCTGGCACCAGATCGGATCGTTATGTATCAGGAGCTACTAACGGAGGCAGAATGGGAAAAGCAATGGCAAGTGTACCAACAGCAGCATGTGATGCCATCTTATCCAGATGTAATACTCGAAAGTAGCTTTCAGCGTGACTTTGAAGCAGGGATGCGCTGGCTAACGCTGAAGCAATTAACGCCATCGCTGAATTATTGAGTGGAGTAGCAAGTGAGGACTTTCAAACATTCGCTAGGATAGGCTAGTAATAGATCATCTATATGAACCTTCATGTATCCTCTGTCATTGTGGCAGGGGGTTTTTGCTTGCAATCAAATCATAACTACCGAATACATGATATAAGTTTATCCATGATCTTCATAATAATTGCCATAGAATAATTATATAATAAAATAATGATTATTAAATAAAACATCTTTATAAAGTTTATTTATTATGGTATTATTCGAGCATCGACATCTTCCAAATTCATTGTCGGGCAAAAGAGGGATCGCATGGTAACGTGGTTTTTGATAATTATTTATTTGGCTTTTATTAGCTTGGGTCTTCCTGATTCGTTGTTGGGTTCCGCGTGGCCGGTGATGTACCCAGATCTCCATGCTTCACTTGGATCGGCGGGGATGATTGCGATGATCATTGCAGCAGGCACGATTGTATCCAGTCTGTTTAGCGGCAAATGTATTGCCTTGATTGGTACCGGTAAAATCACGCTCATTAGCTGCCTGATGACGGCAGCAGCGTTGCTTGGCTTCTCTGCGGCACCTTCCATGCTGTGGCTGATTCTGCTGTCGATTCCGCTTGGTCTAGGTGCAGGAGCGGTCGACGCAGCACTGAATCATTATGTAGCTGCGAATTACCAAGCCCATCATATGAACTGGCTCCACTGCTTTTGGGGAGTGGGGGCGACGATGGGACCGATCATCATGTCGTATTCCATCGCCACCCATCATTCATGGCGTAGCGGCTATCTAGTGGTTGCAGGCATTCAATTCGCACTTGTACTTATTTTGCTGCTTACATTACCACTCTGGTCACGAGTAGCAGCTATTCATGCTAGAGAGCAGGCAGAATCACAGTTACCTTTAGGGAAGCAGGCTGATTCGGAAACAACTAGCAATGCTGTAGCTGAGAACGGCAGTCGTATTCTCCGTTTACGTGGAATCAAGCCCACACTTGCGGCATTTTTGCTGTATTGCGGAGTGGAAATGACAGTTGGTCTATGGGGAGCAAGTTATCTGGTTGGCGCTAGAGGGATGAGCGCTGAGACAGCTGCGGCATGGGTTTCCCTATACTATGGTGGGATTACTGTTGGTCGCTTTATTACTGGTTTTATTACGCTGCGTGTAGGCAATACGATGCTGATTCGTTGTGGACAACTGATCAGTATTATCGGCGGAATTCTTTTGCTGCTGCCGATGTTGGATGGATTCGCACTCGCAGGATTGATCCTGATTGGTCTGGGATTAGCCCCGATCTATCCGGGCTTACTGCATGAGACACCAACCCGTTTTGGCAAAGCCAATTCCGCCAAGCTCATGGGGTATCAAATGGCTGTGGCTTACACAGGCACCACCTTTTTGCCACCGTTGTTCGGATTGCTCGCAACACGCACGAGTGTAGGCGTGTTTCCTTGGGTAGTATTGATCTTTCTCGTGTTGATGCTGTACAGTGCCGAGCGCGTAAATCGAATATTATCATACCGGAAAGTAGGAGATTGAGATGTTATTTTCAATGATTGCCGTCTTGCTGATCTGTGCGCTGCTGAGTGCTGTCATCTGGCTCAGCACGTATGGCTGTATGAAAATGTCGGATGAAGAGCCGGTCATTCGCAGCATTCGCTGTGCGGATGATTGGTTTGAATAACGAGTGTACTATTTTGCAAGCTGATTGCGTTACAATTGTATAGGCAGGTTTATTGATTACCTTTGCACATACGGGAGCATAGGAATCTCCTTAACCTACCCAATTTATGGACAAATGGAGCTGAATGTATGAGTGAGGAGCAACGTATCTTTGACGGCAAGCTGTTCTCGCCTGCCGATCCAGCCTTGAAGGCGATTAAGCTGAAAGCGCATCATTGGAGTAGTCAATATAGCCGTACCTTTGAAGAGGAGACCGAGGAACGGGAGCAGATTTTGCAGCAGTTGATCGGCAAGCTGGGAGAAGGGAGCTTTATACAGGGCCCTATCTTTTTCCATTACGGCGTGCATACGGAGATTGGGCATCATTTTTTTGCCAATTACAATCTGACGGTACAGGATGATGCGAGAGTGACCATCGGCAATCATGTGAACTGTGGACCGAATGTAACCATCGTTACGCCCATTCATCCAATGATTGCTTCTGAGCGACGGCAGATGCTGGATCAGCATGGACAAGCGAAAACACTTTGTTACGCCAAGCCCGTTGTGATCGGCAATGATGTATGGTTATCCGCTAGTGTGACTGTGTGTGGTGGAGTAACTATTGGGGATGGCTGCGTGATCGGTGCAGGTAGCGTAGTCACACAGGATATTCCACCGCATACATTTGCCGCTGGTGTTCCATGCCGGGTCATTCGTGAAATTACCGAAATGGATAGTATGGCATTGCTGCCAGATATGTTGGGTGGCTGTAGTGTGATAGAACAGGATAAATCATGATGGACCAAGAGAAATCGGAATAACGATCCAGCCCAATACACATAGATGAATATAAACAAATGACAACATCCCAATACTACGTTGGCAGGCTTCACACTCCAAGCATAGTATCGGGATGTTGTTATGCACAGACGATTTATTTTTTTTCCTTCGCTGGCTTACGGATACGCGGCAGGGTGAGCGTATAGCTATGATAGATCATATCGTAGATATCTTCTTCGGGAATGGAGCCATCCAGAATAATTGAATTCCAATGATCTTTGTTGAGATGATAGGCGGGAATGACGGACTCGTGCTCCTGCCGCAGAATATCGATCAGTTCTGGTGTCGCTTTTACATTGATCCAGATATGACCTTGTCTTTCAAAGATCCAAGCAAAGATTTTGCGATTTTGCTCATGCCGAATCACCGTCCAGCCGCTATCGCGAAATGGATAGTCCTCATAGCTCTGGGCTAGGGTCAAGCAGTGATCAATGGCTTGCTGGCGGGTTTGCATCGTAAGTATCCTCCTTTTCAAGTACAAGTTAGACATATTCTCTTATATCGCTGTTTCTTAATTCCCTATTATTATACACATCTCAATTCCGATATGGATTTCAAACAACAAGCTGATACACTAAAATTCGAAGTATACTTTCGATTGCAATAGCAAAGGGGGAAATGAAAATTACATCGCTCTATAAAATGTTAACGTACACATAATGAACTTCTTATTTTGTAAGCGTATTCAAAAAAATACATATCAACCTATACTGAAAGGATTGATACCGATGAATTCCGCTTCAAAGGCAAATGCCAAACCGCAATCGTCTTCTACATCATCTTCGCACGTTATAGACTCCGTTTCATCTACACCACCATATCCAAGAAAACCTGTTCGCTGCTATACCCGTTACCTGATCATCCTACTTGTTATCCTCCTAGCTTGTCCAGCTTGGTCTGGCACGTCTTCCATCGCTCATGCCGCAGACATTGACCTTGTAAATGAGAACTTTGCCACTTACCCGAAGGGAGCGTTTACCGTCGGAAACGGAAATGCTTGGAGCAAAGAGGGCAATACACCAGATATTCAGATTAACCGTGATACCGTTACAGGCATAACCTATGCTGCCATGAGCAATCCAACCTCTGGCTCCATATACGTTGGTCAACGCTTTACGCCGCAGAGTGGTGGCGTAACCATCTCATTCGATGCACGCATTCCAAGTAATAATGGTGGTTCCTTTTACGCGATGGATGGCAAAATCAATGCCACCAGCGCCACCGGCATCAACTATGCACTCGGCAGTGGAACGATCAAGCGCGCCGGTTCATCCACTTTCTCCATTCCTTACAGCACCTCCCATTGGTATCGATTCAACTATGTACTCAATATTCCGCAAAAGTCCTATACCACTTCCATTACCGATCTCACAACTGGAAGTGTAGTCGCCAACTGGCAAGAGACGTTTACTGGTAGTGCTGCCCGAATCAGTAGCTTTGGCTTCTATCTCGGTCGCGACGGTGGTTCCATTCAGCTGGCAAATATGAAAGTAACCTCTCTAGATCTGGCACTGACAGACTTGAAGGTAAGCAGTAATGGATTCACGCCAGCGCTCACACCTGCTTTTGATCCTTCGATTCAGAATTACCAGCTGGATATTCCGTATTCCAGTCAGATTGTATCCGTTGCTCCGCAGGCGAGCAATACCGATCATGTGCGCCTGATAGTAGCTGGACAAATGGCAACTAGTGGCACAGCTGTACAAGTGCCTATTTCCGAATCATCCACCACCATCCCGATCAAGGTCACTTCGGATACGTACACAGACATTGCCAGAACATACACATTGATCGTCAACCGATTGGAAGCCTCCCCAGAGCTGGAATATGTCGATACCGAACCAGATAACGGCAAGATTCGTATCGGCTGGCAGGAAAATGTCGATCCCACGTACAAGGAAGCTCATATTTATCAACTAGACAAAAAGCAGCGTCCTCAGCTGGTAGATACCGTTAGCAAAAACACCTATATTGCCACCATCGACAAGCTGAAAAATAACACCACCTATACCTTTATCGTCAAAGCAGCGTATACCGACGGTACGGAATCGAAGGGTGTAACGGTGCAAGCGACTCCGGTTCAACTGCCGCCTAGGCAGATGGAATATCTGAACCGTGGATTGATTGCCATTCAACAGCCAGATGGCGTATATATCAGCTGGCGACTACTTGGCACCGATCCCGACAATGTCGGCTTTGACTTGTACCGCAATGGAAAAAAGGTCAATGGCTCGCCGCTACGTACAACGACTAATTTCAAAGATACAGGCGGTACAGTAACATCTTCCTATTATCTGCAAACCGTTGGCGGCAAAAACAGTCCTAAGCGTTCTGAAACAGCGACTGTCTGGACCAGCGATCACCTAAGCATTCCACTTCGCAAGCCAGCGGATGGGGTTACGGTAACGGGTGAGGTTTATTCGTATCGCGCCAATGATACAACGGTCGCCGATCTAGATGGTGACGGGCAATACGAGATTATTTTGAAGTGGGACCCAAGCAATTCTAAGGATAATTCTCAAAGCGGTCATACCGGCAGCACACTAATAGACGCATACCGACTGGATGGTACCTTTATGTGGCGTATCAATCTAGGGCCGAATATCCGGGCAGGTGCGCATTATCTGGATATGATGGCATATGATCTAGATGGTGATGGCAAAGCCGAAGTCACCTTCCGCACCGCAGATGGTACCATTGATGGTCAAGGTCATGTGATCGGCGATGCCAATGCACGTTATGCCAATTCGGGCGGTTATATAATCACAGGTCCAGAATATCATACGATCTTTGAGGGAATGACCGGACGCGAGCTGGCAACTGCGGATTATGAACCGCCGCGCGGCAATATCGGTGATTGGGGCGATACGTACGGCAATCGTGGCGACCGTTTTCTGGCAGCTATCGCTTATCTGGACGGCGAGCATCCAAGTATCATCATGCAGCGTGGATACTATACACGGATGGTATTGGTTGCTTACGATTGGCGGGACGGCAAATTGACCAAGCGCTGGACATTTGACTCCAATACATCGGGCAATGAAGGATACGCCGGACAAGGGAATCATCAGCTGTCTATAGCGGATGTCGATCACGACGGACGAGATGAGATCATTACGGGTGCCGCCGCTATTGATGACAATGGCACTGGATTATGGAATTCGGGATTAGGGCATGGCGATGCGATGCATGTCGGCGATCTTGATCCCAACCGTCTAGGTCTCGAAGTATGGGCAGTGCAAGAGAATAACAATGCCAAATACTCCGCTGATCTAAAAGACGCCAAAACGGGTCGTGTCATCTGGGGTCAGCCGCAAATCGGCATCGACGTGGGACGCGGTTTGAGCGCAGATATTGATCCGAGGTATCCGGGCGAAGAGATGTGGGCGATTGACGGGGAATGGAATAGTACAACCGGTGGTCTGTTTACCGCACATGGACAGAAAATCTCCAACTCCATTCCAACGTCCAATTTTGCCATCTGGTGGGACGGCGATCTAAGTCGTGAGCTGCTAGATCATAACTGGACGACGACACCGGAACGCCGAGGTGTACCGAAGATTGACAAATGGAATCCTAATACGAATCAACTGAGCAATCTGGTAACCTTCTCTGGCACACAATCCAATAACGACACCAAAGGAAATCCAGCATTACAGGCGGATATGTTAGGCGATTGGCGAGAAGAGGTTGTGCTGCGGAATGAGGATAGTACTGAGCTTCGTATCTATTCCACCACATTGCCCACCGACATTCGTCTTGTTACACTCATGCACGATCCGGTATACCGTTTGGGCATAGCTTGGCAGAATACCGGTTATAATCAGCCACCGCATACAAGCTATTATCTAGGCAACGGCATGCAGCAGCCAGAACGACCGAATATTACACTTACACAAGCCAACAACTAAATGAACATTGTAAACGATGATTGTATATAGGATTGATCATTGTGCTTCATAGTCAACAGACTAAAAGGCATCCATGATGTATGGATGCCTTTTTTTATACAAATCTGAATGCGAATATATAGATTATGACATTATAAAATCATTATGGTTCAATGTGAATGAAATGAATATACAAGTACGCTTTGATCTTTTTCAAAATCCCAATCCAGGTAAGCAGATCTTAAGCTGCGTTCTGTGACAGACTCAATATTACTGTTCAGAAACTCAGTCTTTTCGACCTTTCGTTTCGTTTTACGTAGAATCTCTTGAAATCCTTCTTTTACAAGTTCTTCTTCAATTCGTACTAGCAAACCCTGTCGCATCATAACGAGTGTATGCGGATCAGCCCAGAAGCTTCGAATCGTATCTGGATACTTTTCGACAATATAAGTTACATGGGATACCTGTTCATGTACTAGTTTCTGATTCGGATAATATGGTTGTTCAATATCAAACACCTGGTTTTGGAACATACCCATGATCATACTAGATTGATCATACTCATCCCAATCGTAATATAATTCTTGCAGTTTCAATCCAAACTGCTCCAGCAACTGCGATTGGATATCCTTGAGTGCATACTCCATCATTAACTCGCGAATACTGCGGAATACGTCCATATCTTCACGATAGACCAGATTCTCCATCTCATTATCTAGAAAATGATGTAGGCGAATGAGAAGACAATGTTCATTTAAGATGACATTGATGTTTATCTGTGGATTTTTGAAATAATGTAGAACGGCTTCTTTCATAAATATTCTCAAGCGCTGTTGGATATCGGTCTGCTCCATAGATTCTCCTTTGATATGCCATATACATGGTCAATCACTATAATATCTTCCTGTATATTTTAACGGTATACTTTCATAATATATTGCGATATGCAGTTAAATAAGGTTCGGCTACTGAGTATAACACAAGCTTGTTCGTTGTCTAGCGATCTATTTAGCATATATGTAGAAATTATACTCCACTCGGCAGATGGAGAAGCCCAGCGGACTTTGGCAGAGCGGCGCGTGGACATTATATACCAGCATGGTGGCATATCGATACGGTCTGTTAAAAGTCATTACAATCGATCATATGGGTACATATATAGATGGGAGCAGATATTGAACATCACGCTTTCTGATTTGAATAAGTACCAACCGCATTGGACGCTGCGATGGCAGTGGAAGAAGATGCGGAGCATGTCAGCGGATTGACCTTACATGGAGCGTGGGTTGGCAATCATGATCAGGATATGCTACTGCACATTTATATGAAGGAAGTGACTAATGGTGTAAAATGTATTAAAATATTCTATCATTCATTCGAAAAAATCAATTAGTCTTTGTTCGAAAAGGAATGATAGATTAGAGTATAAATAATCCGATCCCAATTGTCGGAATGATGAGGTGAACACCATGAGTGACGTATATCGTTTAGCAACCTTGGAAGATGCGGAGCGCGTACAGCATATTATATATGAAGCGTATGTAACGATTCGCGAGTTGGGTCTAAGCTGGCCAGCTGCCAATGCAGATGTACCGATGATTCAAGAAAATATTACTCATAACAAATGCTATGTGCTGGAGCAGGACGGTCTGATCACCGCTACGATCACATTAGCCAATCCTGAACGGTTTAAGGAATTGATCGATTCTACGGGGCTACCCTTTATTATGTGGTTTGCCGTTGATCCGAATGTACAGGGAACGGGTGCTGGCAGTAAGCTACTAAACTGGGTAGAGCAGCATATCATCCGTGATGAAGTCGGTGCACCGGCGGTTACATTAGGCACATCCGAGAAACATCCATGGCTGCTGCCGATGTATCAGCGCCGAGGATATGAAAGTATACGTGTACGTGATGCAGGGAAGGGCGAAGGACCAATGCACCTGATGCGCAAAGTCGTTCATCCTGAACGGTTTGAAGTGTTTAGCGAGCAACGCAAACAGCTTGAGGCACAGCAAAATCAAACTTCCTCTTAATATTGAAGCAGCACGCGGGCTACACATATCTATACTAACTAAACAATCTATTTTAAAAAGCATATCAAAAGAGCAGCCGGTAAACGTGCTGCTCTTTTACTCGTATGTTCGTATGATGTTTTATCTACTGCTATCTACCCATGATACATAGGTATCTCACATAATTATAGGTAATCTGAAACGTTTCGTACTAACAGTAAGAGAAAAACCAACTCCAAAACACTTCAATAGTAAGCGTTATCATTTTATGGTTTACCTGCGCGACTTGTTCATGCTATCATAAATGCGAAACGTTTCGATTATACAATGAAAGGGGATTAATCATGAGAAAAGTGAAGCTGTTCAGCAGTGTATTATCTATATGTCTGCTAATCAATCTGTCGTTTATGTCTGCAATCTCTGCCGCACCGACAGCAGCATCCAGCAAAAAGGGCATGTTCAACAAAGAATTGAAAGCGGTTGCAATTAAAACATTCAATTACTTTAAAGACTACACCGACCCTACTACTGGACTAACCTACGACGAAGTACGCACAACGGAAAAGGGAACAGAGGAAGCCAAACGAACGTCTCCAACCAACATTTCGATGTATATGATGAGTACCGTCTCAGCGCAGCAGATGGGCATCATTACGCGAAAAGAAGCAGTATCGCGTATTCAAACAACACTCAATACGCTCGAGAAGCTGGATACTTGGAATGGACTCTTTTATAACTGGTACAACACTGACGATGGCTCTCTCAAAAAAGACTGGGGACAATTCATCTCGCAGGTCGATAACGGCTGGCTATCCGCGGGTCTGATCGTCGTAGGTCAAGCATATAAGGAATTAAACGCACAAACCAGCACATTGGTGAACAACATGAACTACGCAACCCTCTACGATCCAGCAGTCGGTCAATTCCGCGGCGGTTACGACGTAGCCAAAGGCGAGCTGACCGAGCATCATTATGGTATGCTCTACACCGAGCCACGTGTTGCAAGTTATATCGCGATCGGAAAAGGCGATGTACCTCAAGATCATTGGTGGAAAATGTACCGCACCATGCCAGCAGAATTTGACTGGCAATCCCAAACGCCAAAAGGCAAAGAGGTTACGTATGATGGGGTGAAGGTGTTTGAAGGAAGCTATGTATACGCTGGACAGACATTCGTACCTAGCTGGGGCGGCAGCATGTTTGAAGCACTAATGCCCGGCATCGTGATCAAGGAAAAGGAACTTGGCACCAAGGCGCTCGGTCTGAACAACAAACGTCACGTACAATTGCAAATCCAATACGCCAAGGATCAAGGCTATCCGGCATGGGGATTCTCACCATCTGCTACAACGACAGGCTATAGCGAATTTGCTGCAACACCGCTCGGCACGTCAGGCTACAAAGACGGTGCAACCGTAACGGCACATGCAACATTCCTTGCATTGGAGTATGCACCAGAAGCTGCGCAAAAGAATATTCAAGCACTTCAAAAGCTCAAGATGGCAGGTAAATACGGATTCTATGATTCCGTTAATATGGAAACCGGTGATGTCGCCAAAGCATATCTTGCACTGGATCAGGGCATGATTATGGTATCGATCGCTAACTATTTACAGGATGGTGTCATCCGTGATTATTTCCACAAAGACCCGATCGGTAAGAAGCCAGAATCGTTGTTAAGAAAAGAAGTATTTTCAATCCGATAAAAGATGCGGTGAAGCACATATCCATCGCACAATGGACACACAAAAGCTGCCTACCAATCGGGCAGCTTTTGTGTGTTTCTTTTGTTGAGAGATACCTTATACACCATGCTCTAGAAGCTGTTGGATCAGCAATAATATGATATAGTAAAAAATGGTATCCCACCAACCTTACATATTCAAACTCTTATTCGAGGTGAAATCAAATTGAACACGTTTAAAGAAGAGAATGTATACAAACAACGACGAGAGGATCTACGGGCGGATTGTGAGAAGTGTTTTGGACTTTGCTGCGTCGCCCTCAACTTCTCTGCTTCAGAAGGATTTCCGATCGATAAGCCTGCGGGAACCCCATGTATTCATTTACAGACGAATTTTCGTTGTGGCATTCATGACGCGCTGAACAAACGCGGGCTGAAAGGCTGCATCACCTTTGATTGCTTTGGTGCGGGACAGAAGGTATCGCAGGTCAGTTACCAAGGAATCGATTGGCGAAAGGAACCGGATACGGCACAGCCGATGTTCAAGGTATTTTTGATTATGATGCAGCTGCATGAACTGCTCTGGTATTTGACAGAAGCGTTAACGCGGCAAGCTGCGCTACCGCTACATGATGAGATTCAGCGCATGATTGATCAAACAGAGCAATATACCTTGTACCGTCCAGAACAATTAATGCAGCTTGATATAGCGAGTCATCGAGATGCTGTGAATGAACTACTCGTTCAAATTAGTGAAAAAGTACGTGCGCAGGCTCGCACCAAGTTCAAGCACCAGCCCAATACCAAGTCCAATTCCGGTCGCCAAAAGAAAATAGGACGCGGTGCTGATCTCATTGCAGCAGACTTGAGAAATACCGATCTCCGGGGTGCTCATTTACGAGGAAGTTTGCTGATCGCTGCGAATCTAAGCGGAGTCAATCTAGATGGTGCTGATCTGATCGGAGCGGATTTGCGTGATGCAGAGATTGCTGGAGCCGACCTGTCGGGTAGCCTTTTTCTTACGCAGGCTCAAGTCAATTCTGCAAAAGGGAACAGCAGAACCTTACTACCACCAGCACTTACGCATCCTCAGCACTGGCATGATAGCATGTGACGTGAACGAAAGGGATCGCTTTTTTAATATATAATGATTCCTATATCCGTGTTATGATTTTTTAAGAACTTTGCATCTTCACATGCTCCACCTAACCCCGTATGGATGGTGCCATCAGTTAATCGATGCAAAGGCATAAAGTCATCTTCCAAGGAAGAAGGGTTTTATGTATCTATTCATGAAAGCGTTACCAATAAAAGAAGTGGAGGGTATTCAATGAGTAGGTTTAGAAAATCGTTCGTTATGCTGATGTCTTTCCTTTTGATTCTGGGCACTGTTTCACAAATGCGCGCAGAAGCCGCTACACCGGCACTCGCCAAGTTGCCGGGCAATTCCAACCCACTCATGGATCACAAGCTAGGTGCAGACCCGTATTCACTCGTATACAACGGCAGAGTGTACGTCTACATGTCTAGCGATACGTATGTGTACAACAGCAATGGAACGATCAAGGACAATGACTTCAGCGCATTGGATCGCATTCAGGTCATTTCCTCTGCGGATATGGTGAACTGGACCGATCATGGGACGATTCCCGTGGCAGGCGCCAACAATAAAAACAGCGGTAAAGGGATCGCCAAATGGGCAGCCAATTCATGGGCACCCGCAGTGGCGTACAAAAAAATAAACGGTAAAGACAAATTCTTCTTATACTTTGCAAATGGCGGATCTGGCATCGGTGTGTTAACAGCGGATTCACCGATCGGTCCTTGGACTGACCCACTGGGCAAAGCGCTGTTGACACATAACACACCGGGCATGGCTGGAGTTACATGGTTGTTCGATCCAGCGGTACTCGTTAATGATGATGGTAACGGCTATCTGTATAGCGGTGGCGGCATTCCGAACGAATCGGACCCAAGCTCCATTGCTAATCCAAAAACCGCCAGAGTCATCAAATTGGGCGCGGATATGATCAGCGTCAGCGGAAGCGCTCAGACGATTGATGCGCCGTACCTGTTTGAAGATTCCGGTATTCATAAATACAACGGCAAATACTACTATTCCTACTGCATCAATTTTGCCGGAAGTCATCCGTCACAATATCCTGCTGGTGAGATCGGCTACATGGTGAGTGATAACCCAATGGGACCGTTTACGTACAAAGGGCATTTCCTCAAAAATCCGTATTCGTTCTTTGGCGTAGGTGGCAACAATCACCATGCTGTGTTTAATTTTAAAAATGAATGGTATGTCGTATACCATGCGCAGACAGTTAGCAAAGCGCAAATCGGCGATGGCAAAGGCTACCGCTCCCCGCATATTAACAAACTGGTACACAACGGAGATGGCAGTATCGCTGAAGTGCAGGCGAATATGAGCGGCGTGCCGCAGCTGTCCAATCTGAATCCGTATACGAGAGTTGAAGCGGAAACAATTGGCTGGCAAGCGGGTATTACCACCGAGCCATCGCAAGCAACAGGAGGACCTTACAATAATCTGGATGTAACCAATATCAATAATGGGGATTGGATCGCTGTAGGCAGAGCAGACTTCGGTTCCGCCGGAGCGAAAACATTCAAAGCGAATGTAGCCTCGACATCAGGCGGCAAAATTGAAGTACGTCTGGATAGTGTGTCTGGTCCACTGGTTGGCACCTTGCAAGTTCCTTCCACAG
Source organism: Paenibacillus sp. JQZ6Y-1 (assembly GCF_040719145.1). Taxonomy (NCBI): domain Bacteria; kingdom Bacillati; phylum Bacillota; class Bacilli; order Caryophanales; family Paenibacillaceae; genus Paenibacillus; species Paenibacillus kandeliae. The sequence continues at coordinate 1,869,977 of NZ_JBFDUZ010000001.1, read as the reverse complement.
GCGGAGTACAAACGTGGAAAGAAGTCCAAACGACGATCAGCAACGCTACCGGTATTCATAATGTGTATCTGGTATTCACTGGTGGTAGCGGGAATCTGTTCAATCTGGATTCTTGGCAATTCGGCTCTACTGCTGGTATTGCTGCTGCAACGGACGAAGAGAATGGATCAAGCCAAAGTGAGCTTGATGCCTCGACCGTTGAGTCGCAAGAAAGCACAGTGGAACAATAATCATTGGCTATACACTCATACCCATATGGAGGTTAAATATGCATAAAAAATCTTGGCTTACCTTACTGACCGCAGGCATGATATCGCTATTATTCTCGACCAATGTATTTGCTGCTACAACGTTCTGGGAGCCGCTCACGTACTTTAATGCAAGTACATGGCAAAAGGCAGACGGATATTCCAATGGCGATATGTTCAACTGCACATGGCGTGGGAATAATGTCAATTTTACAAGTGATGGCAAGCTGAAATTGGGTCTGACCAGCTCCGCGCAGAACAAATTCGATTGCGGCGAATACCGCACAACGAACAAATATGGCTATGGTAAATACGAGGTAAGCATGAAGCCTGCCAAAAATACGGGGATTGTATCTTCGTTCTTCACCTATACTGGTCCTGCTAATGGAACACAATGGGATGAGATCGATATCGAATTCCTAGGCAAAGACACTACCAAAGTTCAATTCAACTACTACACCAACGGTGTTGGCAATCACGAAAAAGTGATCAATCTGGGCTTTGACGCTTCCCAAGGCTTCCATACGTACGCATTTGACTGGCAGCCTGGCTCCATCAAATGGTATGTGGATGGCGTTCTGAAGCATACAGCAACTAGCAACATCCCAACTACACCGGGTCAAATTATGATGAATCTGTGGAACGGCACTGGTGTTGACGATTGGCTCGGTTCGTACAATGGAGCGAATCCACTGTATGCCGAATATGATTGGGTGAAATACACAGGCAATTAAATCGATAAGAAAAAGCCCTGACCATCAACGGTTAGGGCTTTTTCTTATTTCCCATTAAACATTCCCACTTACATTAAGGTTGTAAAGAAATCACTCGCTTACATCCAGCCAATCTTTTTATCATCTTCCGACATAGGGGTATAGTAATAGCGCAAGCAGATCGCGGTCATCTCCTCAACCGATTGAACAAATCCGAATCGAATCCACTGTACAATCACATTATATAACGCACCTGCTTTAAAGTACGTCCAATATACATACTCATCTGTCGGATGCTGCAATTGGGATTGCATAATCTCATTTAGACAATCCAAAATGACATAATCAAAATGTGCCTCCTGAAGCGTTCGATATACTTCGCGCTTAGCGAGAATCGATTCAAACAATACACGGATAAACGCTTCAGGATCGGTAGATTTACCTGTAAGAGTATCCGTATAAGGCAGCAAATGCTGATTGATTTCCAGAATAAGTGAATCTACTAGATCAATTAGAATATCCTGTTTGGATGAATAGTTGTTGTAATATGCCATACGTGATACACCTGCACGCTTCACAATATCAGTAATTGTAATTTTGCCAAAGGGACGATCTTGGATAAGCAAAAGCAAAGCGGTACAGATTGCTTCTCTTGTCAGACGATTCGTCTCTTGATTGGACTGTCGTTTGGCAATATGTGGTTGAAGTGATGGGTCATTGGGCATGACATTTTCCTCCTCTTTGTACAACAGACGTGGCTTCGTATTGTATTTTCGCGGTTTCCATTCTACACTTTACGACATGAGTTGACAAATGTAACATCAGAAAATGGAAGTGAAGCTAGGAGGAATCGCATCTATGTGGAGACGAATACTATCGGTATCGATTTTGCTGTTAGTAGCGGCAGCTTGGAGATATGGAGCTACCCAATCTGTAACATTGCCCATTGAAACGAAGGTTGAGATCGACAAAAGCAAATTAGACTCCACGACAGCCATGCTTAGCAACATGCAGCAAATGAATGCGTTCGGAAGCCGCACAACAGGCTCTCAAGGTCACAGTCAATTCATTGCATGGTTAAAGCAGCAACTGGAAAAGGACGGACACGCCACCTATTCCGATCACTACATATTGGATCGCTGGGAAGAACAGCACAGCGGCATCACCATCGGTCATGACACCATTCACGTATCATCAGCGTTTCCCTATTCAGGTGAAACGACAGCAGAGGGAGTAACCGGAGAGCTGGTATATACCGATCCCAATCACTATGAAGCAGCCAAAGGTAAAATAGCAGTGGTGGACGTGCATAACTTTGAGCATTTCCCCGTACGTCTAATTATGAATATTCGTGAATCCATTCACGAGCCGAACGGCATTTCTCCGAATGTAGGGGATCTTGTACTGACGACTGCCTTAAAAAATGTCCATCTAGAAAAAGCAAAAGAACAAGGTGTACTAGCAGTCATTCTCGTCTGGAATGGGGCATCTCCTGCCAAAGTCGAGCAGCAGTACCTGCCATTTACCGAGGACTATGCAGGTATTCCAGCAGTATGGGTTCACGCTTCAGAAGGACAGCGCGTGATCCATGCAGCAAAACAATCCAAACAAGCGACTGTGACGCTACAAGCAGACGTACAGCCAAGTGCACCAACGGAATCGTTTTATGTGAAGATTGAAGGCAAAAATGATAAAGAATCCATTCTTATCAACACGCACACGGATGGAGTAAATGCGATTGAGGAAAATGGAGCGGTAGCGATGTTGTCCATGATCCGCTACCTGCAACAGGAGCAGCCTGAACGTACGCTCATCTTTGCTTTTGTCACTGGTCATTTTCGATTGCCTGTGTTTGGCGGGACATCACAGGCGACCTCCACTTGGATGCAGGATCATCCCGAGTTGTGGGACGGGCAAGATGGACATCGCAAAGCAGTAGCTGGTGTAACCGTGGAGCATCTAGGCAGTATGGAATGGACCGATCATGCTGATGGACAATACGGACCGACAGGTAAGATCAGTACCGAATTCACGTATGCCGGTAATGAGTCTATGACGGGGATCTGGAGAAGAGCAATTGAAGACCGAACCAATACACGAACCGTTATATTGCGCGGACATAACAAGTTTCAGTTTGGTGAGAGTCAGCCGTTGTTTGAAGCGGGGATTCCTATGATTGGACTCATTCCGATGCCGGATTATTTGACCGTAAATAGTGAGAGCGAAGAAATGGACAAATTTAATGTGCATCTAATGTATGAGCAGATTCATTCGTTGCTAAAAGCAGTGCGGCTGATTGACCAGACGGATACGGAAGTGTTGGGTGAAGCAGAGCGATATTCGTTTTTCTTAGGTAACACGCGTTAAGTCTATGATCATCACGGCAATTTTACAATAAGCAAATCGATAGAGAACAAGTGGAGGGGCATTTGCCCTTCCTTTTGCTGTTTACGTGTAATGTAGAGAACAAGCTCAGATCGCGAGCATACCTCAACTTACCTCAACATAACGACTTACAGAATTATAGGAATGGCACAAGAGATTGAATGCCTTCAGAAATCTGACTCTCGTTCACATTGCCAAATCCCATGATCAGACTGTCAGGATACTGATCCTTCCGAATCGTGTATCGTTCGGCTGGGTAGATTGTAATACGTTGCTGCTCAAGTTCCATTGCAGTCAGCAGATTCACCTTTTGTCCATGCCATGTTGCGATCAGATGCAGCCCCGCAGCATCGCCAGTGATTTGAACATTCTCTCCAAATGTAGCCTGCAACGCATGAATCAGATGAGTCCTCCGTTTATGATAGATTCGTTTCATTCGTAGCATATGACGCTTCAAATGTCCTTCGTTCATAAAGCGAGCCAATGTAAGTTGCGGTAAAGTAGGGCACTGCATATCTGCCGTACGTTTAAGCTGTACAATCGATGGTATCAACGCTTGTGGAGCCACGATATAACCGAGTCGTAGGGCAGGGAACATATTTTTGCTAAATGTGCCTATATAGATGACACGCTCTATATCAAGCTCGCGCAGCGCATGGACAGGCATACCCCCATACCGGAACTCGCTATCGTAATCATCCTCTATAATATAGGCTCCTGTGCTTCGAGCGTAGTCCAGCAATTGGAGTCGCCTCGTAATGGATAGAATACTCCCGAGTGGAAATTGATGAGACGGTGTGACAAAGATACACTTGGGATTTACATCGGTTGGCAGCTGCTCTACACATAGACCATCTGCATCCACGGGCATAGGTATAATCCGGGCATTTGTTTCCGCAAAAATATCATGAATAAAGGTTGCCGTCGGATCTTCCATAACAATCGCTTCACTAGATGATAATAACAGCTTGCCGAGTATCGAAAATGCCTGAGTGGCGCCAGCCGTGACGATAATTTGCGAAGGTAGACAGTGAAGACCTTTGGTATGCAGAAGGTGATCACAGATCGCCTGACGTAGCTCCATATTGCCAGCTAGATCCTCCTGATACCCAAGCATAGAAGAGGGAAGGTCATGGTATACATCCATAGCAACTCGTTTCCACTTCTGTAGAGGAGCATATTCAAGAGCCGGAAAGCTGGGACGAAAATCAATATTAGCTAGATGTTCTCCACCAGCTAGGGAGTCATCCTCATTCCTGTACATCCGCTCTTCGGACTGTACATGTAACGCTCGGCTTGAACCTATATCTCGTACAAAGGTTCCTGACCCTTGTCTACCTTCCAAAAATCCCTCCGCTGTTAATTGTTCATACACCTCTACAATCAAGGCGCGCGAGACTCCCAATTCTTTGCACAGCTCACGGGTGGAGGGAAGGGAAGAGCCTGCTTTGTAGCTGCCTTGCATGATACGGTCTCGAATCCATGAATAGACCTGTCTCGTTTTGGTTTCATTTGGTTCGGGCTGCATGAGGAATGTCCTTTCCTTCTAAAGTGGTATGGTAAAAATGTAATAAAAGTGGACCTTATGAGAACCAATATAGCATGCTACGATAAGTCATGCCAAATCCCATACTTATAGAAAGAAGTCAATTGCATGAGAAAGAGAAGTCTTAGAACGAAAAGCTTAACAGTATCCGCCGAGAACGCAGCACCGGAGAGTGTATCTTCGATACCAATTCTACTTATAAACACACAACAGAATATAAAATGAGCATGGAGGTGTACGTATATGAAGATTTTTGTAGCTGGTGCAAGTGGTGTGATTGGAAGATGCTTGCTGCCACAGCTTCTACAGGCTGGACATGAAGTGATTGGCATGACACGGAAAGAAGAACAGAAACAGATCATTGAACAAACAGGAGCCAAAGCTATCGTTGCTGATGTATTTGATGCAGAGCAAATGGCAGCTATATTAACGGATATAAAACCAGATGTAGTCATTCATCAACTTACCGCATTAAGTGAGGGCAGTTCAATAGAAAATGCACGCATACGCATCGAAGGGACTCGGAATCTAGTAGATGCAGTCAAACAGGCGAAGGTTCAAAAAATGATCGCACAGAGTATTTCATGGGCATATGAACCCGGCGCAACTCCTGCTATAGAAGAAACCGCATTGGACATCGATGCCCCGATGCCTAGACATACAACCATTAACGGCATAGTCGCTCTAGAAGAAGCAGTGAAAGAAATTCCGGAATATGTGATTTTACGGTATGGCACTTTGTATGGACCAGCAACATGGTATGACAAGAATGGGGCTACGGCTGAGAAGGTAAAAAAGCAGGAGGTAGAAGCAACAGACGGTATCTCTTCGTTTGTCCATGTGGAAGATGCTGCACATGCTGCTTTACTGGCATTGGACTGGTCTACAGGAACGTATAACATCGTAGATGATGAACCAGCCAAAGGTACCGATTGGCTACCGATGTATGCAGACGCATTACACGCACCTGTACCCAACATTCAATCCGGTGCAAGTCCGTGGGAAAGAGGCGCTTCGAACAGCAAAGCCAAAAGCGAAAGTGGTTGGGAATTGAAGTATCCCACATGGAGAACAGGATTCCTCCAATCCTTACGTTAAGTTTAGGCTAGTAGACGTAGAAAAGGGATACAGTAAGTTGATGCGAATGTAGAGGAATGTAGAGATTGCTCTTATACCTTTATTATAAAAAAGAAAGCAGCTGATCACAGTGATCGGCTGCTTATACTTGATTATCTATATTATTTCAGTTATCTATGAATAGGGAAGTCAACGATTCTGACCATCCGTCAACTGACTTTCTCTATCATTTGTTTTTCTAAGTTTCATTTATCTAACAGGAATCGATTACTCGAAGTTCTCAAGTACGATTTTACCTGTCATACGTCCTTCTTCGACAATGGCATGAGCTTTGCGCAAATTGGCTGCATGGATGGGCGAGAGGGTCTGAGCGACTGTTGTACGTAAGCTTCCTTCATCGATCATACGAGAGACTTCGTTTAATAGCTTGTGCTGTTCTAGCATATCTGAAGTCTGGAATAACGGTCTGGTAAACATCAGCTCCCAAGAAAACGTAACGCTTTTGTTTTTCAGTAACGTTAGATTCAGCGGCTCATCCGTCTCGACAATGGAGCAAATTTTCCCTTGTGGAGCAATTGCTTCCGCCATATTGCTCCAATGCTTGTCTGTACTGTTCAAGCAGAAGATGTAATCAACCTCTTTTAACCCTTGAGCTTGGAGCTGAGGGAGAAAGTCTTCATAATGATTGATAATATAGTCAGCGCCCATTTGTTTAGCCCAATCACTCGATTCTGGACGTGAGGCTGTACCAATGACCGTTAAGCCAGCGTGTTTTGCCAATTGTGTCGCAATCGAACCGACACCACCGGCTGCTCCGATGATCAAAATAGACTTACCTTCGTTTTGTTCGGTAGAAGTCGACACGCCCAAACGATCAAACAATGCTTCCCAAGCGGTGATCGCGGTTAATGGCAGAGCGGCTGCATGCGCAAATTCCAATGTTTCCGGTTTAAACCCAACGATTCTCTCATCGACGAGATGAAGCTCGCTATTCCCACCTGGACGGTCAATACTGCCGGCATAGTATACCTCATCGCCTGGTTTGAATAATGAAGATTCTGGTCCAACCTGTTCAACAATACCGGCAACATCCCAACCGAGAACCTTTAACGTATTTTCGATCTTACTTTTAGGAGCGCGGACCTTCACATCAACCGGATTGACAGAAATTGCTTTGACGCGGACCAACAAGTCTCTTCCTGACGGTTCCGGTACATCGATCATAACGTCCAGTAGACTTTCAGATTCATGAATAGGTAAATATTTCAGCAAGCCAATGGCTTTCATTTGTTGCTTAGGCATGATGATTTCCTCCTTGAGTGTGTAGCACTTATTGATTTCTGGTTGTAATATAACGTATATTAACTAGCATGAATAGTACGCACAATCGTGTGATCTAGTATCAATTTGTATACTATGACAGAGGAGTGGGATACATGCGTGACCGCAGATCGGGCTATGGTGAATGTCCGAATGAAGAGGGTTGCCCGGTCGAATATACACTGGATGTGATCGGCGGCAAGTGGAAAGGAGTCCTTCTGTATCATATGATCGAAGGGCCTATCCGATTTAATGAGTTTCGCAAAATATGCCCAACCATTACGCAACGAATGCTCACGCTGCAACTGCGAGAGCTGGAAGAAGACGGGATTGTACACCGCGAAGTATATCCGCAAGTTCCCCCAAAAGTAGAATACTCGCTATCCGAATTTGGAAGCACATTAGTGCCGATTATTAGGGAAATGAAGATCTGGGGAGAACAACATAAAAAGCGTTCCAGTGCTGCTGCCAGATAGAAAGCAAGCATGGTTGAATCTATAGTTGATGGTGAAGGATCATTTGATTGTTATATCCATGCAAAAGCAAAAGACCTCGTTTCCGCTATAAGTAGGAAATGAGGTCTTTTAAACAGCTATATTATACGTTATACACTAAGGAATGAATGTTCAAAGGTTTTCAGTAATTAAAAAACTGCTAAAGTGCCTTTAACCCTTCTTCTATATATTGCAACAGCTCAGATGAATGATTATAATATTTTGCTTTCATTCTTATTAAAAGTTCAACAGCTTTCTCGCCTCTAATCTCACGGAACGCACAAGCTAAGCCTATGAGTTCATCTTCAGACAAGGGATCCAACTCTGCTGACGGCTGCAATAAAGGCTCCAATAGAAACAAACCGTCTTCATTTTCCAATCCACCAATAATATTTATCAGGACGAGCCGTATACTTTTTATACCGAGCAGATCATGAAGTGTATCTAAAGCATAGCGAGGATTTCTACGCCCGACTGCGGTAATAGCTTCTTGTAATTCGTATTCAAAATCATTCGGATCAAAGCGCCCCAAATCGGGAGGATTCACTAAAATATCAATTAAAATATCGAATGAATCGTCTCCAAACGTATCATAGACGTCCGTTTGCATTTTAAGATAATCCTCAAAGGTATCCATTTTTTGGTATGGACCAATTCCATCACATAAATGCTTGATACCATCTACAATGGTATCTCTATCGTTTCTTATCATACATAATCTCCTTTTGACGTACTATTCCTCCGCTACAAGTTCATAAATCATTCTTGAAGTCTAAGTCTCAGAACCCACCCAATATTCAATGCATTCTGCTGCCAGTGTACCTACTCCTTATAGCTATAATTCACTTTATTATAACTGTAATAAAATAGTCGAGCATCTAGCATGAATCATTACCGCGAATAAAATGCAGATTGAAAGAGGAGGCAATGCATGCATTAGAAAAGCAAAAGAGAAAGAATTCATCTTTACAGGTTGACAACCACAATTATTGTAACTAATATGATTACATAAAAGGAGGTGACTACCGTCAAAATTAGTACTAGATTTTCTGTAGCCATTCATATACTGAGTATATTAGCGATAGGGAAGAATGTGACTTGTACTTCTGAATTCTTTGCAATTAGTGTAAAAACCAATCCAGTCGTCATCCGTCGAGTAACGAGTATGTTGAAAAAAGCAGGCTTGGTTCATGTGAATCTAGGTTATAAAGGAACGACTCTTTTAAAGCCTATTGATCAGATCACTTTGCTTGATGTCTATCGAGCTGTTGAAGTTGTAAAGGAAGGGCAGTTGTTTCAGATTCATGAGGATACTGAGCTAGCCTGCATTGTTGGAGCTAATATACAAAGCGTTCTGTCTGTCATATTTAAAAAAGCGGAAATCTCCATGGAAGATGTTCTGGCTAGCTTTACCATGCAAGATGTTGTAGACGATTTGTTAAAAAAAGATAGACGTGAATAAACGTCTTTTTTTTACCTTTTGTGTAACTGTAACCGTTACAGTTACACAGTGAGCAAAAATTTAATATTACCTCTTTTCATACTATGGAATGCTAATCAAAAACAAAAAATTTAACTTAAAAGGAGCAATTCACATGGGAAAAATTCTTATTACTGGAGCAACAGGCAATCTTGGTGGCAAAACACTCGATCTTCTACTCAAACAAGTTCAGCCCAATCAGGTCGCTGCACTCGTACGTGATCTAGAATCTGCTAAAGCAAAAAAAATGGTTGAACAAGGAGTAGAGGTCCACCAAGGCGATTATTTCGATTATGACTCTCTGTTGAAGGCGTTTCATGGTGTGGAAAAAGTCATGCTCATTTCCGCAGTAGCATTTACCGACCGCAATAAACAACATTTCAACGTTATTACTGCTGCAAAACAGGCGGGGGTTAAGCACGTCATTTTCACATCGATTATACGAAAAGAACATTCCAATCTTATTTTGCCTGAAATCACGTTGTCCGACATATTTACAGAACAAACGCTTCAAGCATCTGGATTGGACTATACCATTTTGCGGAATCCACCATATCTTGAACTTATGAATGTATCCGTTGGAGATGCAATTAGCTCTCGTAGTGTACGAGTACCAGAAGGTTCCGGTAAAGTAGCTGCTGCATCTTTAGATGATTTGGCAGCGGCTAACGTGGCTGTTCTTACGCAAAACGGACACGAGAATCGTACATATCACCTAAGTGGCGGAGAGGCAAAATCCTTTTCAGAGATGGCTGACATTCTCTCAGAGATTAGCGGGGAACACATCACCTATGCAGCTATTTCCGAAACAGATTATCTTGACATGATGGGCTTGCCACAGGCTATGCATGATTTCTTACTCGGTTGGGTGCAAGCCATCAACACGGGAGAATTTTCGGAAATCACCGGCGATCTGGAACGTCTCATTGGTCGAAAACCAACAACCTACAAAGAATTCTTTCAACAACTATTCATTGCTAAAGCGGCAAATTGACAATGGGTAGCTATTACCGTAGCTCTATACAATCCTTTGCATGAAGTTGTGTATGTAATTGTAAGGGAGGTTTTGTATACGAGTTTAGGGATAAAACAAGCATAGTATGTAAAATCAATATTGTGTGTGGAAAGCTTATCATGTAGTGATGAAGTCTAAGTCTGTGGAATAAAACAGCCGGTCACCAAAATGGAAGTGATGATAGGCTGTTTTATTTTGCATCATTTTATATCAATATCTTTAGAAAGAAATAGGCAGTCATTTGTATGGAATATTTGCATGTAACAGCGGATGATTTTAACACTTCGTACGTTTTACGCGGTTTGAGTTTCATGTTCATTCAGATGAACCGCTTTATATCACTTACCGGAGAAAAGCCGAATAGGCGCGCATATTCCCTACTAAATTGAGAGGGGCTTTCGTAGCCTACTTCGAATGCGATATCTGCCACATGGGTAGATTCAGTTAACAGGCGACGACGCGCTTCTTGTAATCGGATTTGCTTCTGATACTGTACAGGAGTCATAGCGGTTAGTTCTTTAAAATGACGATATAACGAGGAAACGCTCATGTTCCCCAGCTCCGCTAATTCTTCAATACGAAGAGGCTCATTATAATTGTTCTTGATCTGCTCAATCACTTCTGCAATAGAGGCATACTTACTTCCAACCAAGGCAATTTGCTTAAATACATCTCCATGATCATCGCTAAGGAGTCTATAGATCATCTCACGTATAACAAGAGGAGCAATTGCTGGAATGTCTTTTGGCGTCTCTAAAAGCGCTACGAGTCTAACGGCTGCATCGAGAAGAGGAGTATTCATTTTGCCTACAAATAACCCTTTATGGTACTTTTTCGTGTTCTCAGGTAGTAAGTCAGTTTCCTTCATGATCTGAAAGATTTGGTCAGCTTCTAAATCCAAACGAATCGCTAAGTAAGGATCGTTAGGCGAAGGATCAATAGCACGACCGGTGATCGGCACATCCAAAGATACCGCTAAGTAATTGGATACCCCATATTGATAGCGCTCATCTGCGAGCATAATAACCTTCTCACCTTGAGCTACAATGCATAGCGAAGGTTTTTGAATTCTACATACAGGAATATTCGATTGAGAATCTCGAACTAGATGTAAGGAAGGGATCGGAGTGACATGGTCGCCATCTGTAACAGAGAACTTCTCAACGAGCTTTGCAAGTTCTAACTGTTTGACGTATGTTTTTTGATCTTCAGCCAGCATGTATATCTCTCCTATACGTATATTTCATGTTACATCCATTATAAGTTGTCGGACTAACTTTGTTAAGCAGATGACAATAATAGGCAAGAATGCGGAAAGAATAGGTTAAAGGAATTTAGGAGGAGAGACCTATAATCAATTTGTGCTAACAGGCGTATCGCAATTGCCTGTTTACACAACAAAGATTATCTATTGGAGGGGAAAACATGCAACAAGCTAAAGTATGGTATGTAACCGGTGCTTCGAAAGGGCTCGGATTGTCTTTGGTCAGAACATTGATTAAGAGCGGATACAGAGTTGCTGCAACTTCACGTCGTATCGAAGAGTTAAAGCAAGCTGTAGGAGAGGCGTCAGAAGGACAATTTTTACCGTTGGCAGTTGATTTGACGCAAGCGGATTCGATTCAGCAATCGGTGAAGACAACGTACGAGACGTTTGGGCAAATAGATGTAGTTGTCAACAATGCGGGCTATGGGATTGGAGGTGCGATTGAGGAGTTATCCGAGAAGGAAATCATGGCAAGCTTTGAAGTCAATGTTTTTGGTCCGATCAACGTTATTCAGAGTGTACTGCCGTATATGCGAAAGCAGCGTTCAGGGCATATATTTAATATTGCTTCCATTGCTGGCTTTGCTCCTCATATGGGCTGGAGTGTGTATGCGGCTACGAAGTTCTCGCTAATGGGATTGACGGAGGTGCTTGCTCAGGATGTGAAGCATCTGGGAATCAAAGTGACGGCAGTAGCTCCGGGTGGATTTAGAACTCATTTTAATAAGGCGGATTCACTAGTTTTATCTGCCAATAAAATAGAAGATTATAGTGAGATTCACTCTGGTCACAACCAATTTGTATCGACTGATGGTAAGCAGCTGGGTGATCCTGAAAAGGCAGCCGAAGTATTTATGAATCTAGCCGAGTCGCCGAATCCGCCAGTTCAATTATTTTTGGGAAGTGATGCTTATCAGCGAGCATCGGAACGGCTAGTTCAATTGCATGAGAATTTGGAAGCAAATAAGAGTATTAGTGTTCAGACGGATTTTGAATAAGCGTTCTGCATGAGTTAGTTTGGGGAATAAGAAACAAATCAAATGGCAAACGGAAAAGCAGATTTAGAAATCGCTTTTCCGTTTTTTTATTCAAGGAAGGATAGAATAAACAAAAAGTCATGGTTAAGACTATGTATATACATATGTACAAAATACGAGTTTTGTGATTATGTATAAAAGAATTGAAAATCCTTACGCTTGATCTTAACCTTGTATCCATAATCATTGCTCATATACTATACATCTAGCTAAATTTTACTATTTAATAATTATCAACCTTAATTCTCTTACTACCGCTGCTATTTGATACTTTTAATATTTTAATTAAATAAACCCTATGCAATTTACTTTTATAATTACTACATAGGATTTATTTAATTGTATTCGTTACTACAGTTATTATATTTGAATATTTATTCTTTATTTTAATTTGTCTATTGATTCTAGCAAATTGCTGATCATTTTTTCGATGACTGCAAACTCTTTATAAGATCGTGATTCTAATGGAAATTCAAGTCAATTTAGCGTGTCTAACAATTCCTTAGTTTCAAATGAAGCTTTTCTTGCCAGCAGAAAGTTTCAGAGTAATTTAACGCTTTAGTGAAGTTAGACTTTCTTAACTGTTAGAAAAATCAGCACAAACAAGTTCCAAGCTTGTTGCTCTTTCTTTTTCTGCATCGACAGATTCTTTATGCACCTTACTTAGAGATATCATGCCACTCTACAATAAACTCTCCTTCAAAGTCACTGCTTTCATGCTTGCTCCGCTCTTCAAGCGCGTTCCCGCATTTGCAGGATATTTGGTCAGCACCATAATTGTCCGTTCCAAAATTAATAGGCTCATTTCGAAAATTGAGACGTCTTCCCGGCACGAGTTTCTGTTCCTCACCACATTTCAAGCAGCGGATCATAAATCCGGCTTCCATACTACCACCTCCTTCTGTAATTATTCATAATGCGAGCTTATTCCAAAAAATCCTTTAATCGCTTGCTGCGGCTTGGGTGTCTCAGCTTGCGCAGAGCCTTCGCTTCAATCTGACGAATACGCTCGCGAGTAACACCAAACACTTTACCCACTTCCCCCAAAGTTCGTGTACGACCATCATCCAATCCAAAACGAAGACGCAGAACATTCTCTTCACGTTCGGTGAGTGTGTCCAGAACATCTTCCAGCTGCTCCTTAAGCAGCTCATATGCAGCGGCATCCGCTGGAGCCAGTGCTTCCTGATCCTCAATAAAATCACCAAGATTCGAGTCGTTTTCTTCACCGATAGGCGTCTCAAGGGACACAGGCTCCTGAGATACCTTCATGATTTCTCTCACCTTTTCTATGGTAATCTCCATTTCCTTGGCGATTTCTTCCACAGTGGGCTCGCGCCCAATTTCCTGAAGCAGCTGCCGGGATACCCGTATCAGCTTGTTAATCGTCTCCACCATATGAACCGGCACGCGGATGGTTCTGGCTTGATCAGCAATAGCTCGGGTGATAGCCTGCCTGATCCACCAGGTTGCATATGTACTGAATTTATACCCTTTGGTATGGTCAAACTTCTCCACTGCTTTGATCAGCCCCATATTGCCTTCCTGAATTAAATCCAGGAACAGCAGGCCGCGGCCGTTATAACGCCTCGCAATACTGACGACCAGCCGCAGGTTCGCTTCAGCCAGTCTACGGCTCGCCGCTTCGTCTCCCTTCTCGATTTTTTTGGCCAATTCCACTTCCTCTTTTGCGGACAGCAGAGGAACGCGCCCGATTTCCTTCAAATACATTCTAACCGGATCATCTGTTTTAATACCGGACCGAAGCAGTAAGGATTCCTTCATATTCAGATCATCCATCACAGGAGCATCTGAGTCATATGGCTGCCCCTCATGGGATTCGTTGTCTACATCAATCCCACTTTCAACCAGGAGCTCAAAAAATTCATCAATCTGCTCTGGGTCCTGATCAAATGGAGCGAGCTTATTCATAATTTCCTTGTAGTGCAGCGATGCGTTCTTCTTTCCTTGTTCCAATAAAAACTCTTTCGTTTGTTCAAGCGTAAACTCAGTATCTAATCTTGCCTGCTGTTCGTTCGTCATTCTTCAGCTCCCTCCGTCTGGAAAACGGAACTTATTTTGTGTTTTCAAGCTTGTGAAATGCTTCTGTTTACCTGGTCATGACTAATTCTCATTGCTTCCTTCATTCTCTTGTAAAAATTTTTGTTCAGCACTTGACATCCATTCGGATATGTGATATAATTTTTTTAATTAATATTAATTATGATATTATAGTATTATTACTTTTTCAACTTTATTTTCACTTTTAATGTTTGTACATTGAGTCGTCTGTTCAATCTTATTTCGATCTTAATCGAGATAAGATTTTTTTGTTTTTGGAAGGGTTAGAATGGGTAGCACATGTACCTATAGCAAAACAAGTGGGGATTCCCATGTTCTAAGGAAATCCTCACTTGTTATCTAAAAAGCTTGCCATATGATGTATATCGACAGTATGCCAATGAGTTTGTCTGCAGAACTCTAATTCGTTTGGGACGTCATTCCCGGTTTGTGAAAACAAATGAGATTCTTATCATACTCGAAAGCATGGCGAACACCTGATCTGGCGGAATGAATAGCGCTCAGATCCTTCTCTATAGAACTAAACATGTAGGTCCCCAAATTTCTCGGCTGCTTCTTCAGATCTATCCTGCTTTTTACGCATGGATTTACTTTCTTCATTATTTTAACTTCCTGCTTCGTTACGGGAACTTGTCATGTGATGCTCCACACTTCTTCAAACTATCCTACTTTCTTAATCTCTCCAGCTTACACTGGAATGATCTTCAATCTCTTGTAGCAAGAATTCCTCGAATGTATCAAATAACTTAATAGCTGAAGCCGGGTTTTCCATTCCTTCGTGCCAGAGAAATACAGGTGGATTCTCACCCATATGGACATCAAAAAATCTAATTTCATACCCTTGATGCATTGAAAAAACAAATGAAGTACTTGATAAAGTTATGGGATTATTATTCTCTTCCAATAATTCTTTTGCCCATTCTTGAATTTCAATAAGGTTAATATAATTAACAGTTGTTCCTTGAAATAATCTGCCTGATCCGTGCCCAGCCGCAAGCAAAAACTCTTTATACATTCCCGGCAGCTTAAAACCAACCCTATCCTCTAGTTTAATTATCTCTTCTTCAGTACAACCAACGAGAGGTGTATGAATCAGTTTCTTTTCCATCAACAGCATTTTGATATCTTCTTGTGTCATGCTTACACCTCTACATATTCATTTTGGAGTTTCGGGCTATGTAGTCAGTTAAAAGAAGTTCTGGAAGCAGCCATTCTATGTAAGGCGTTCTCAAAATAGCGATATACTTCATCTGCAATTCTCAGAAACTCTTCAACAGGTACGTTGCTATCCAAGTAACAAGCATACAGATAATCGACTAAAGTGGAGTCAATATCACAATATTTTAATATGGTATTTTTCATCTTCAACATGTCATCTTCCCACACACCTGTATCTTCTAAAATCAAAGAGTATAATGCACGAAGCAATCTCTTCGAATAACCTTTGATATATCTAGTTGTCACGGTATGATCATTAGCATTTGAAAGTAAACGATGTACAATACGATCTACTTCCTCCTTAGTCTCTGTATTCAAGTCTAGAATGAAATCTGGAGAAATCATGATCGGTGGTACTTTTTCTCCAATGTCCTCACCATATACACAAACACAAATGATCTTAACCCAAAAACCCCACTCATTCGGTTTATTCAATACATCGTCAATTGAGCAAATGATTGTATCAATCTTCGTTACTATTGGGTATTCTTTCAAAAGACTATCTTTAATAGCTGACAATTGTTCGTAATCAATATCGTTAGGATTTGCACATACAATCGTAAAGTCTGCATCTGACTGAAAAGGTTTAGCCGTTCCTTTGGGAATCGAGCCGCACATATAAATGCTGTGAATCTTATCTTTGAATTCGGTAAGTATATGATCGATATAGCGACCTTCTCAAGGACAACTCTATTTATAATCTGATCGGAATTTTTACATCAAATAGTCACATGAACTTTAATCTTAGGAAAAGTGGTTTTTAAACTCAAAAGATCTTTCTTTATAAAGTTGTTTTAAATATTATTAATCAACTCATAAAGAAAGATCTTAAATTTTTTTTAGATAACTTTTTCTAAAATAAACTCAATTCAAAACCATTGATAATTCCCATCCAAACCATTTTTCGTAGTAGTCATCATTAACTATTTTAGCTTGAATTATATCTGCTAGTTTCACTTCATCTCTTATATCTTTAACATATCGATCAGCAATCATCGAAATGTGTACTGAGCCATTAGTTCGTATATCATCAGTCTTTATTTCTACTAGAAAGTAATATCTCTCGATTTTTTTAACCACACAAGACACTACATCGCCCTTTTTTAAGTAATCTCTGTTATTTAAAGCCTGCGAATACTCTGAAACAACTTCTAGCAAAGTCTGTGTAAGTTCTCTACTGCGGTGCAAGTTATCCGGATTTATATTAGGATTTCTCAACATTGCCTCGTCTAAACAAGAAGTGGCAATAATAAACAGTTCCTTCAAATCGTTATCTGACTTAATTTCCTTCATCAAAGCTTCACATTGCTTTTTCAAGTTACGACTGTTAGGATAAAGCATTTCCTTTCCAACTGATAAAGCCTTCATTGCACAAACTATGTGATACTTAAAGCGTTGATATTTTGGTTTTGAAATATCACCTGACTTTAGATAGTTATTTACGAAATAGTGAAAATAAGCCGAAATATAGTATGGTTCATATAAACTATCATTAACAAATAACTGCTTATTATAGTTTTGTAATAACTCTCCGTAATAACGATGTGTACTATGCGGAGAATTCAAAAACATAGATATATAGGAGTTTATTTGAGTAGAAAGTGTAACTACATTATTTTTATTAATATTATCTACTAAGTCATATTGTTTGGATCTTCTTTCGTAATACAAACGATACTGCGGTTCTATAGAATTGTAGTAATCTTCTAAACCCTTATGAAATGGTCTAGTGGAAGCAAATGCTTCTGACTTAACTTCTGTTTGTCGATTGGTTGTGTAAATAATTCTATCTAAGACTTCTTGATTCTCTACTTCAATTATTTTGATAAAAAGATGCATTGCATCAGTAAATTTATCTTTATTCTCAAATAATACGTAGCTAGTTTGACATCCATTTACGATTTGGTAGTCAAATATTTCTATTTCATCTCCTGTTGATTCAATTTTCTTGGCAATTATTGTAAGTCCATTATTAAGTACAGAAAACCATTTTTGTTCATTAACGTCATTAATGGTACCACGGATTTCTTTGTTCACTGGATTATATCCCTGAAAGTCTCTTACATTATCTTCGAAAATATTTCTTAACATATTCCCTTCGTTATCTTCTAATATATTCACAAAATCCTTACATTTTACTAAACCACCATATGCTTGTTTTATATTAAGCATACTAGGAAATGTAAATTTTTTTTCCATTACTATCATTTTACTTATTTTCTTCTTCAATTCCTTGTAGGTAATTATTATCTTTTCATTATCATATGGATAAAAATTAACATCCTCGAAATCTTGTGTCTTTTCAAAATAATCGCACTCTATTTTCACTCTATCATTAAGATTATTCTCACTATTCCATTTACCACAAGTAATAAAAAACAGATTTAATTCTGGCTTGGAAGAAAAATCAATACTTTTTGTATAAATTTGATCCTTAATCTCTATTAACGCTTCAATTTTATCATTTGTTTTTGGTCTTTGTTCTTTGGGTAAGAAGAAACTTTTAACTCCAAAACAGAAAGTTCCTATTTCATCACCATCAAACTTATCACTTGTTTTAGCTTGTAGAAAAATAAACTTCACATCAATTTTAGCAGAAAGTTTTAATGCTTCATTTAATGTGTCTTTATCATTGACTAGTATATCGTTTACTATTATTGCTATACCATCTAGTCCAATTTCTCCAGCATTAGTCATCGTATCTTCAGGAGAAAATCTTTCTATAACATATTTATTAACAATTAATCTATTACAAAAATGTTCAAAAGCTACTTCTTGCTTTAGATGTTCAATTCCGTATTCTTTAATGTGCGTCTCAAGAAAACTTTTAACGATTTGATTCAATTGAATAACCTCCACATTCAAAGTCCATCTTAAAATTTATTTATGCTCTGATTGTTCAGTTGTTTAGTATGAATTTTTGTTTCGATTCTATCATATAGCGTCTTATTCCTGAACTTACTTTATACCATCTTCGACGCAGTATTCCATAAATTCCAAATAATTCTTCTTACATAGTTATTCACGAATGTATCCCTATTCCTTTCATCATCCCCACCCTACCCATAGATCCACCTGACTTTGAATCAGCCCACTATCTTTCTGGCTCAAATGCGTATAACAATCTTATGCCCAAGCAACTCAAGAATATAACTCAGATCAATTCCGTTCTCCAACAAATGTGTCGCTAAGGAATATCTCAGCGAATGAATACTAAATCCTTTTGAATCCATAATTGTAAGAACGCTTCTTTAAACACTTTTTTGCGCAGATCACTCGGTAAGATTGCTTCCCTCCCGATCCGAATTTTCCTGCTCCATATAACGCTTCGAAATCGTACTTGCCATTTAAGATAACAATATTTGTCTTTTCGACCTTTACCTTTACTAACTTTCACGACAATTCGCTCTCAAACGTAGTCCTCCGACTCTAAACGGCACCCTGCGAATCTCTTTCAACCTTTCTGTTTCATACCACTCTCTCTTTAATCCTACAGTCAGCGGATTGCGATAAATCCACTCAAACTTCATCGTACTCGCCTACTTATATTATCATCATCTGGAAATTTTGGGAAACATATTCTCGCATAAAAAAGGGACTTAAGATGGATGACCACCCTAAGACGCTAATTCTTTCAGCGCTAATCGTTACGTATGAAATCATCATACCCGCTTCAAAACAGTTCTAAAATATGATTAGATAGAACCAACAAACTACACATAAGTAAATCCCATGCAAATAATCACGCCGCAGCCCAATCCACAATCACTCTACGCCTTACGAAGCAATTGTCTCTCACTTATCTTACACAGCATATCCTTCGTCATCGCTTGCAAGTTGTATCGTGGCTGGAATCCCCATTCTGTTCTCGCTGCTGTTGCATCGATCGAATGCGGCCAGCTATCTGCAATCGCCTGTCTTTTGGGATCTACATTATAATCAAGGACAAAACTAGGAATTTCCTCTCGAATCGCCGCAGCGATCGCTTCTGGATCTACACTCATTGCCGTAACATTAAATGAATTCCGGTGCTTAAATTTCGATGAATCCGCTTCCATTAATTTGATAATAGCGTCCAAAGCATCCGGCATATACATCATGTCCATATTGGTGTCTCTAGCGATATAAGAGCTATACCGCCCGGCTGTTATAGCTGCATAGTAGATTTCCACAGCGTAATCTGTCGTCCCACCACCAGGAGGCGTCATATACGATATCAAGCCTGGAAACCGCAGCCCTCTCGTATCCACCCCATATTTATGAAAATAATAATCACAGAGCAACTCACCAGATACCTTATTCACCCCATACATGGTATTAGGTCTCTGAATCGTATCCTGCGGAGTATTGTCCTTCGGAGTCGAAGGGCCAAACGCTCCAATCGAGCTTGGGGTAAAAAATTGGCAACCGAGCTCTCTGGATACTTCAAGTGCATTCATCAATCCGCCCATATTCAAATTCCATGCAAGCAGCGGCTTTTCCTCTGCGGTAGCGGACAATAACGCTGCCAGATGGATGACTGTATCCACGTTATATCGCTTGGCAATGTCAAACATTGCCTTATCATTCGTCACATCCAGCAACTCAAATGGACCGGATATGGTAATGTCGTGAGTCGATGATCTGAGGTCTGTAGCAACCACATGATCCGCACCATATATCTCACGCAACTTCACAACCAACTCTGAACCGATCTGACCCAGTGCACCCGTCACTAAAATCTTGTCCATTAGAAATTCCTCCCGAAATAGATTCTCGCGCATGCATCTAAATCAGCTTCATTTCCTTACCAACCTTCTCGTAAACAGAGATTACCTGTTCGAGCATATCCTTTGTATGTGCAGCCGTTGGCATATTGCGTATTCTGCCCGTCCCTTTTGGAACAGTTGGAAATACGATTGCCTTGGCATATATACCTTCTTCATACAGCCGTTTGCTAAACTGCTGGGTCGTTACTTCATCGCCAATAATACATGGGGTGATCGGCGTTTCGCTCTTGCCTACATCATATCCAAGCCGACTTAAGCCCTCTTTTAAATCGGTACTGTTTTTCCATAGCTTGTCGATCAGCTCCGTATCGTTCATCAAAATATCGACAGAAGCGCTACAAGCAGCAATGGCAGCCGGAGGTAATGAGGTCGAGAACAGAAATGGCCGACTTCTTAGCTTGAGCCATTCGATCAATTGCTTCTTCCCCGCCACATAACCGCCCACAACGCCGATCGCCTTGGATAGCGTACCGATTTGAAAATCAATCCGGTCAGACAATCCAAAATGCTTCACCGTTCCCGCTCCTTGTCCAAGAACGCCTGAGCCATGCGCATCATCCACATACGTAATCAGGTCAAATTCCTCGGCTATGTCCACAATGTCAGGAAGCTTGGCAATATCGCCATCCATAGAGAATACACCGTCAGTAATGACCATGATTTTCTGATACTGACCCGATGCCTTAGCAGCTTTTGCCTGCTCTCTTAAATCATTCATATCTGAATGCTTAAAGCGAATGACTTTCGCCTTCGACAGACGGCAGCCATCTATGATCGAAGCATGATTCAGTTCATCGGACAAAATAGCATCGTGACCATCCATTACTGCGGAGATCGCCGCCATATTGCAGTTAAATCCTGATTGATACACAATAACAGCTTCTGTTTTTTTGAAGGTTGCCAGCTTTTGTTCAAGCTCGATATGCAGATCCATCGTACCGTTAATTGTTCGTACAGCGCCTGCGCCTGCCCCGTATGTCTGCGCTGCTTGAACGGAAGCATCAATCAAACGCTGATCAGTTGCCAATCCCAGATAGTTATTAGAAGAGAGATTAATAAGAGACTTTCCATCAATACGAATCACAGGTCCATTTGCACCTTGTAGCGTGTCGATGACATTGTATAGCCCTTTTGTCTTTAACTCCTCAATGTTTGATCTCAAAAATTGGTCCAATACTTGGCTGGACATTACATTCCCTCCTCAGTATACATATGTCCTTTTACAGGAGACATATAATATTTAGGATAACGCTTTCATTGCTGTCTATACGCTGATTTCAATGTATCATCTTTTTTATTCTTTGTACACATGGAGAGGACAAATAATGAAAAAGAGGAAAGAATAAAGTTGAATACGTATCGCAAATTGCCTTTATGTGCTAACCATACCTAATGTTTTCGTAAATTAAAAACGTCGTTTCTATGATCAAAAATCACAGACATGCGTTTTATTATCTCTTTTATTGTTATTTCAATCTTGATCTCATTTCAAAAGCTGATTTTCAGAATGTTTCAATGTCCTCATTCTTTAGAATTATCAATTATAACTATACCTTTTACTTTTATAGCATTTTGTTGACAACTTCTCTTATACGTTCTTCGCAATCATAAAAAGGAAGTACCTTATGAAAAGGCACTTCCTTTTTATGATTGCAAATGAATGTAATTTAATATTTAATTCGCTACAAAAAATGCATAAGCATGACTTCCACTATCACTATTCATGTGACCTTCAACAGTATGTCCTGCTGAAGATGTATCTTCAGAATCTATTCTATCTGCATCGCTAACATTATCTGCAAAATCGGAAATTGAGCTGTTAAAGTTAGCGCTGACAAGAAGTTTATTATCCCCGAAGATTAGTGGTACTTCCCATCCAAGATAAACTCCGGTTGGATACTCATTTGTAGGTGCAAAGCTCAAACCGCCCAATGTTCCAATTAATGCATTGTCTCTTTTACGAACAGCAAGAAAACCAGCAGATACCATCTTGATTTTCTTATCAAAAGCAGGATTAAAAATCTCTTCCGCTGCAGGCAAGATAGCTTTCGTGTTATCGACATCAGCATCTTCTTTGAAACCAGTAATACATTTACCATGGACACACTCTATATTGGACATCACTAAATCAGAAGAAGTGTTGTTAATAATAACAAATAAACCTATGGCATCTCGAGACATTAAATACATCAAAGGAATTAAGATAGCAAGAATAATACCACAAACCATAAGTCGTACTAGGTTTGTACCGATGGATAATACTCCCTGAAATATTGCATAAGCTTCCGTTTCTTCCGTTAGAGCACTCAACGTCTGATAGGTGGCTTTGATAATATCCCAAGCCTTTTTACCTAATGCAACAATACCCATGTGCATTAACCCTTTGACCATACCGACAATATCATCCTGAGCCAACACTTGAAAGTTGGCGACAAGGTTCAATATTTCTCTTTCTACATCTACTCCACGTAACTTTGAATATTTAGCCACTTTATCTGCTTTCCAAGTCCAGACTGTATAACTAGGAGCACCATCTGGAAAAGTTGCAGGTGAAACAGTGGACCCTAAGATGCCAGTAAGCGGTGCAATAGCGATCGAATGATCTTCATTTATTAGTCCAAGCATTTTTGCAGAAGAAAGCTCTTCTTCTGATAAGGAAGAAACTTGAGACGATAGAAGATTAGTGTATTGAGAGATGACTCCTTGAAGATTTCCGCCTCCTGAAGCATTTGCTTGAAGCCAATCAACACCGCGAGTACTTTTTTCATGTTCATAAATCGTTTTTAAAAGATCATGATTCGAAAGGTTCGAAAAGTCTGGAATTTGTTTTACCTTATACAGTTCTTTAAATTGGTCAAACGGAATTTTTGACGAGCTGTTTGAATGAATTTCCATGATAACCCTCCTCGATTCTTATTAATAAAATCGATACAACTGTATGATATCTATATTGGATATGGTTTAATTATCCAATATAATAAATATATGTTATTCCCGATCGATAAAGCTAGCAAATTTTGTGGGTTCGTGGACTGTAAGTGAATAGAAATTTACTTCTCCTGTTGCTCTGACCTGTCTTATTTATTTAATAACCTATAGATCACCACGGCAGTTTCTTCTTTCGTGATGTTACGTTGAGGCTTGAATTGACCATTTTCATATCCAATAAATAACTCACCACCCAATTGATCGATGGCTGGTTTTGCCCAGGATGGGATGCTTCGTTCATCTGTGAAGGAGTACAATGTTGATTTTTCTTGGTCAATAAAGTTTTGCAGTATCTTGGCTGCCTCTGCCCGTGTAATCACGCGGTCTGGCTTGAACGATCCATCGGGGTAACCGTCGATATAGTTCATGGTTGCAGCTTTTTCTACATTATGGGTATACCACTTTCCTTCAATATCGGTGAACATAGCCGACGATGAAGATAGACTTGTTGCAGATTCTTCATTTTGCTCGTTTTTTGCACGAAGCAACATACTCACAAACTCCGCACGAGTAATTCCATCTTTGGGATTGAATTTGCCTGTAGCATCCCCATTAACAATCCCTCGATCCGCCAAAAAATGAATAGCATATTCTGAGTATCTGGATTCTACATCTGTAAATCGAATGAGCTTTGTGGGAGTATCTTCTGCTGAGATAACAGGTTGTGCATGGATATTGGAATGATCTTCGTTTGACCCTTTGTCATTCTCTTCTGTAAATGGGTGTAAAGCTGTAGAAGGAACATTCCCAAGGTTTTTTTCTTTTGTTTTAAAATGAATAGAATGAACGGATGATCTAACACCAGACGCATTTTCAGACCAAACCTGAATCGTATAACGATGTGCATCGGATAAATGCTCTAAATTGACGGTCTGTAATGGCGAACGCTGAATTTCACCTTGTTCATTTGCAAAAATATATAGATCTGTTTCTCTTCCGTCGGTGATGTTGATCGTCGCTGTAGATGTTGTAATGTCTTGGACATGTACATGAAAGTCAGAGTAAGGATGAGTTTCAAACTTGACCTTGTACATATCACTTAATACACCAGTGGCATTCACTGCACGTATACCCAAGTTATCGTAGGTAGTACTGCTTGCTAATTGATCAACAGTTACATATTCGTCTTGTACATTTTTGACAAACTCATCGCCGTTATACAGATTATATGATACTGCCCCATTGAAAGGTTTCCATGTAATCGTTGCGGAATCGTTGGTTAGATTTTGAATATGTAGCGGATCTGCTTCAGCTGGAGTTGCTGCACCCTGAAAGTCAATCCAAAGACGATCAACACTTTCTCCATCCTTACCCACGGCTGCAATACCAAAAGAAGACGGAATACCTGCTCCCGGACTTGGGAGTGTTACTTGTAATTGCTTGGTAGTAGTCATGAGTTGACCATATGGATTATAGATACGATATGACTGAGCACCAAAAGCGGCTGTAAAAGACAAGTTGAAATCATGATTTGTATTTGAAGTTACGCTTGCACTTGTTGGCGCGAGCGGCAGGGTTTGAAATTGGATTGTATGTTGTGCCGATTTCCCGCTTTCGTTTAGCGCATGCACTTGAACTGTATAGCTTTCACCAGCTGTGAGTCCAGTTAGATCGATCTCTGGCGTTTTACTTGTGAATTCCACACCATTGACCAAGGCAAGATAAGAATCTGCTCCCTCTACTGGCGCAAAGTACACAGTCGCCGAAGTAGGATTGATATGTTTTAATTGGATACTACTTACTGAATCAGACAATGAAATAAACGAGGTTTGAGCTGCCTGTCCGGTACCAAAATCATTAAAAGGTACAATCGCAATCGAATGCACACTACCCGGTTTCAGACCGGTGAACTCATAGTTGGTTTGATCGGTTTGCGCTATTTTACCACCATCTATATATACATCGTATCCTTTCGCACCTCGCACATGATTCCAAGCATAGGCGGCTGTTTCTGTTGTTGTATTTCTTTTATAGATCTCTGGAGCAGCTGGTAGCGTCCATAAGGAAATATTTTTAAAATTGCTTTGACCACTAGCATTGCTCACAGCAATCGCATAATTGTATTCCGTGCCTGATGTAAGATTATAATCGCCCAACCATACACTGGCATTGCGATACGCAATATCGTACTGATTGTACGTTGTATTCGTCACCGTTGAGTATGTTTCACCCGTAACCGTAACGATATGCTGATCATTTCGCTTGACATCGTAGTACACATCACCAGTAACAGTATCCCAAGATAGCTTTGCATAATCAACGCCGACAGCTACCACGCTTAAATGAGATAGTGAAGGCAACGTTAGGAAGGTGTAGCGGCTCTCTAAACTTTGACCGGACGAATTTACGGCTTCTGTGATAAGCGTGTATTTATTATTGGGCAGCAGACCATCAAAAACATGACTAGTACCCATGATGCCGTTAGACACTGTGTTTCCATTTTTATCGGTCAGGATATAGAGATAGTGATCTGCCGATTGTACTGGTTTAAGTTTCACTTCTACCGATGTTTCGGAATGTGGATAGGCTCCATCAAATGTTGCAGCAGCCGGTAAAGTAAGATAGTGCACGATTGTACTTTGTCCCCGACCCGAAGCATTGATGGGTGTAATGATATATTCATACAACGTTCCCGAAGCCAAATGTGTATCTACAAAGGTAGACCTTCCCGCAGGAATGATCGTCGTTGTTCCGGTTGTTGTATTCTTCACTTCATAGTATGCATCTAAATGGGTTGCTAGTATACCCGTAATGCTATCTGTAGAGTAAGAACGTAAGCTAATATCGCTATCCGAAAGCTTGCTTGGTAAAGCTTTTATCCGAAATGCTTGAGAACGACTGTACGACTCATTGCCAGCAGAATCTAGAGCAACAACGTGTACATACCATCCCCCTTCATTTTCAGCTGGCAAGGTAATGGAGAAGTTCTCGCTTCCGTCTATCCAAGCTGCATTATGATCTGGACGTGTCGCTTCTTGATTGACGATATACGCTACTGTCTTCAGTATACGATCATTGGTGAGTACATTAACATTCAGCTTGTCTGGTTGCCAATCGGAACCATCTGGAGTGAATGTAATGACAGGGCTGTCTTTATCAATATTGGAGATGGTGATTGACTGGCTTGTTGTATTCCCTAAAAAGTCCCGCGCCGTCACGGTGTATGTTCCATTTTCCTTAGCAATAAATGACGTGTTGCCTGATGCCACATTCTCACCGTTTGGTAATGTGGTATGAGTAATCCATGTTGTATCATCGGTAGCAGTGATAGAGACAAGAACGTCCGATTTCGTTGGTGTTTGTGTTGATGGAGTTAATGTTAATACTGGCAGATCGTTATCAGCCAGGGTCATTGTTTTGGTTTCACCGATATTTCCATTATTATCAACAGGAGCAATATGGATGTATCGTTTATCCTCAGTTGGTGTAAATGTATACGATGTACTCATTGTTGCAATGTCACCTGATACGATTTTGGTTGTAGAGGAATCATCTGTGGTTACAATATAGCCTTTGATGCCTGAAGTGACGAGTGCAGTTTGTGCAGGTTGAACTTGTCCGACAGTACCATCGCGTAGTTGTCCTTGAATTTGATAATGATAATACGTGCCGCGATCAGTCGCGGGCGCCCATGAAGCGATGACTTGTCTGGTGTCTTGGGAGTACGTATAATGCAACGACTCATCGGAAACAGGATCAGGGCTAACATGATCTGTAGCGCCTGTATCTGTATAGTTTGAATCATAGCCGGCATAGACTTGCGTTCCATCACGATAGATGATCGCTTTTTCAGCATAGCCAATCTTGATATTATCCAATTGTAACTGTCCATTGGTTGCCCAGCGGGTATAGAATTGTGCACCGTACTTATCAGGATCATATCCTGTGGTTGGTAGATCAAAGCTATTGTTATATGTAATCCAATCCGTAGTCTTATTAAATGTCTTTGCCCCTGCCCATATATCACCAAAATTTGAAAGGCTTAGAACTGTATCACCAGCAGCAAATGTTTCTCCAGCACGCGATGAAGAAATGCCCGAGCCGCCTATCGTAACGGATGTCGGTTGTGTCATATAGTTTGTTAAAAGATTCATACTATTATCCGACTTATTGAATCGATAGTACATATAACCCCAGCCATAATTAGCATCTTTGGATGAGATAAGCGTTACTAAAACGCCATCCTGTATATTAACTACTCCGTTATCTGTTGTTACATAAAACTTGGTGGGTGCAGACGATGATGAGAATGCTGTAGATTGTGCAAATTTTACTACATAACCTGAATTGTCAACAAGAGCGTCTCCTTTCATCTTCCACAAACTCCCGAAGAAAGGTAAAATATTCGCATTATCGCCTGTGATTTTTAAATCATACTGCATAGTCAACTTACTGGCTGCCTTGATGGATGGGATACCGTATTGTGCCATACTGTCAACACTAGATGTAGCGCCACCTACATTATCATAATAATTACCTTTTTGCGTATTGATTGTATCTGTCAATTGAAGCACTGTGCCATGGGATTGGTCTGTAGTCACATACGACTGATTGCCTGTGCCATGCCAGTTAAGATTTAACTGCGGCTCACCACTTTCAAAGCCAGTCTTAAATAGCACATCTGAATCTGCTAACGGCACAGAAAACTCAAGGTGTACGGAATCAGCATTTGCTTTGATGGATGTAATATTAGCTGTAACGCTTGCTGCCGAAGCAGTGGGAATAGGACCAAAAGCAGATGCAAGAATGAGCGTACATAGAGAAGTTTGAATCAATTTGGGACGAAATAGATGTCGATTGCTACTCATCATCTTACGTTGTTGGTCTTGTGGTACATTTGAATCTTGGATCATTTTCAATTCAATCGCCTCCGAGAAGACAAAAAAGCACCTCGCCATAGATATAAAAATATCTATAAGCGAGGTGCTTCCTCGTAACTTCATGTAATTGTCATTATCATACTGCATTTTAGAAAAAAAGCAAAGAGGAAAATCGGACATTCTCTAACTCAGTTAAATCCACCATTCACACGAATAGTTTGCCCAGTAATCCAGCGAGACTTGTCGCTAACTAGTAGTTCTACCGCATTAGCAATATCCTCAGGCTCTCCTAATCGACCAAACGCATTCATCCGTCGATATGACTCCACTAGCTCGTCAGATTTGCCATTTAAGAACAGATCGGTCGCTACCTGTCCCGGAGCGATGCTGTTAATCGTAATGCCCTTCGGTCCGAATTCTTTGGCGAGTTGACGTGTCAGCTGCTCGACTGCACCTTTGGTTGCGCCATACAAGCTATATCCTGGCAGCATTGCTCCTGATACCGATGTGGAGAAGTTAATAATAGTACCGCCCTCGCGCATATGCTGCATCGCTTGTTGGCAAGCAAAATACGTTCCTTTGACATTCAGTGCCATATGCTGATCAAATTCCTCTTCTGTGACTGTATCGAGCGTTGCCATATTCATCGTTCCAGCATTATTAATCAAAATATCAACAGCTCCGTACTGTTGGAGAGTTTCGTTAAATAGTCGCTCCACTTCACTGACTTTGCTTATATCGGCTTGAATCGCTGTCGCTTCACCGCCAGCATTGCGGATCAAGGTGACGACTTCTTCGGCTTTGGCGCTGCTGGATGCGTAGTTAACGATGACGTTTATGCCCGACTGTGCCAATTGAATAGCGATTTGGCGACCAATGCCGCGTGATGCTCCGGTTACAATGGCTGTTTTTGTTGCTTCCATACTACACACTCTCCTCTATACCTACAGATTCGATCTACTCACTCTCTCGTGATCGTCTGTATTCAGTATAAAGCCTCCCTCTGCGGTGACGGTAGAATAATCCTGTATGTCGCTTGCCTATTTTTGTTTGCTGTTTTTATAATAAAATAAATCCTTCTCGACAGGAGCGCCTTCCTATGAACTCAGTAGATGAACGTCAGCGTCTAGACCATGCATTACAGCAGCTTCAACAGATCATCACACGACATACGCCTACAACAGGGACATGTCAGACGAGCATTCCTCTTTTATCCATCGTACGCGCGGAGGAAGTATCGGAACCGCTCATTACGGTCTACAAGCCATCGATCTGCATCGTCGTTCAGGGAGCCAAGACTGCGATGCTTGCTGATGAAATGTACCGTTATGATCCTGATTCCTTTCTGATTACGTCTGTCGATCTACCGATTATGGGGCGGATTAGTGAAGCATCGTCGGAGATTCCTTATCTAGGGCTAAAATTAAGTTTTGATACCGATGTGATTCTGGATGTCGTTCGTATGATGGAGCATCCGTTACCATCCACTACCGAAACTAGTCAAGGGATCACGATCAATCCGATGTCGTCGCCGATACTGGATACGGTCGTGCGGCTGCTGCAATTGCTGGATCATCCAGAGGATATTGCGGTGCTATCCCCTCTGATCATTCGTGAGCTAGTTTACCGTATTCTGCAAAGTGAACAGGGGCATGTGTTATATCCGTTTGCAGTTACAGACAGCTACTCGTCCCGTATTGCAGCAACCATTCAAGTCATCAAGCGTGAGTACAACAAGCCGCTAGAAATGGAACAGCTGGCACGTGATGTTCATTTGAGCAGTTCGGCATTTCATAAGCATTTTAAACGCATTACAACGATGAGCCCGTTGCAATATCAGAAAACGATTCGTTTGCAGGAAGCGCAGCGATTGATGCTGACCGAAGCGATGCAAGCAGCGGATGCTGCTTTTTTGGTTGGTTATGAAAGCCCATCGCAGTTTAGCCGTGAGTATGCGAGATTATATGGCAAGCCACCAATGCAAAATATTCAGGATATGCGCAATCTACTAGCGGATACGCAGGTATCTGTGAAATAAATAGGTGTCTATTCAATAAAGCGTTTATTCAATAAGCATAACAAGCAACTCCAGTTGAATGTCGGCTACTCTTTCGGTGTAGCCAACCATCCATTGGGTTGCTTGTTTATGTTTATATATGCTGAATAGTCAATCCATTTACTGTTGCAAGCCTGCCTGCACTGCTTTCCAGAAATCCTCATTCTCCATGCCAATTGCGTACATGGACACACCAGCCAGATGGTAGTTTTGAACGAGCTTTGCTTTTTGCCTGATGCTGGTTGCATCCTCGTACCAGACTTCATGTGGCTCTCCATTGGTATCCGTATAATGCGCCACCATAGAGCCGGATGCCTGATCACGTGTTCCGGTTGTATGATATTTTGCCAGTAGGGATGTTGTAGCTTTCCATGGAACCATAGTATTATCCGCATACTCCCCAGATGCGGTCTGTTTTACATTCCAATCATTACCGTAAGCAGGTAATCCCATCAATATTTTGCGGGCAGGTACTTCTTTCACCGCAAACGCAAGGGAAGCCTGTATCCAATCTCTGCCTGCGGACGAGCCGGGCTCACTCCATGTTCCATGCTCATCGTACGTCATCACTTGTAGCCAATCGACTGCTTTGCCAATCGCCGCATAATCGTAAGCGCCAGCCCAACTATCTTTTAGATCATCCTGCTGCTTGGCGGGTATAGATACCATTGTTTGGAATCCGTTCTTCTTCATCACCTTGGCTGTATCACGTACAAAGGCGCTCAATGCGTCACGATCTTCCGGTACTAATGATTCAAAGTCCAGATTGACACCCGTGTA
The DNA here is from genome assembly GCF_040719145.1 of Paenibacillus sp. JQZ6Y-1. Taxonomy (NCBI): domain Bacteria; kingdom Bacillati; phylum Bacillota; class Bacilli; order Caryophanales; family Paenibacillaceae; genus Paenibacillus; species Paenibacillus kandeliae. Next base: position 1,838,682 of record NZ_JBFDUZ010000001.1, on the reverse strand, counting down.
GCGATTTTGCTTTACTGTTTGTAATAGACCGGCAATTAGCTTCTTACGCGCAGAAGGATGGGTCATTACCTCATGTGCGGCATGTGGGTCCCAGTCGGTTTCGCCATAGTTGGACACCAATGCAAATGTGCTCATATGCCACTGCCTTGCCTGTTGAATCGCTTGACGAGGCGTTGTTCCGATCAGGTTTCCTTCGGCATCCGTATTTAGTGTATCCGTAGAGAGCTGATTCATATATGGATGATAGTTGGTAAAAGCTTGCGCTGAAGCTTCTGTATAATAACCAAGCACAAGCGGTGAAGCCTGCGCATATGGCGAAGTCGATGATGCAGACGATGCAGGTATAGTCGTACGGTTTGGCGCACTGGTAGCCCATACAACAGCGGTGCCGATCATGGCGATACCAAGCAGCAGCGCCAATATAAGACTGGTTTTTCTATTCATAATCATGTCTCCTAGCTGCTATTTCATCAATCGCTGACGATAGGCTAACGGCGTGACTCCCATCATATCACTGAATAATTTACTGAAATACGATGGATTCGGTAGCCCTACCCGATAGCCCACTTCAGACAGAGGTAGATTGGATTTGCGCAGCAATGAACACGCATGACGAATGCGGGTTGCGCGCGTATACATGCCAATCGTCGTGCCGGTTGCCTCTTTGAACAAATGAGCCATATGATACGACGACAGATGTAGCTCATTAGCCACATGCTCCAAACGAAAAGTTTCCATATAGTGTTGTTCAATCCATTGAATGATATCCTCCACATGCTGATGCTGCTTTTTAGCAAAGGCGGAATGTTCTTGCGGACGCTGACGTAGTTGATAGATCAGTCCAAGCAGGAAAAGACCGATATGCTCCTCCAATTCCATCTCCGTGATATGCTCCATTCCCTCACGAAATTGCTGCATCAGTGCCACCAGCGGATCGTATTCATCCATCGCCAGCACTGGTTGCACATGGATCTGATTCAGAACCAACCGTTGAAAAAAGCTGCGTAGACTCGGAAAATCATTCAAATATTTGTACACTGGCGCAGCTTCAAATGCCAGCACACTTCGGATAAACGGCTGCTCTTCCGTCACCTGTATCTGCACATGATGCAGCTGAAACGGCGGGAATACAAGAAGTGTCCCCGGCTGAATATAATACGTTGCTTTATCGCTGATTAGTTGCCCTCTACCCTCATGCACATAGGTCAATTCCATCTGCGAATGCGCATGGAACACGTTGTGAAAAGATTCGGTTGATGTTTTGCGATGCTCATACCAGAACCAGTTGCCATGAAACATGGGCTTGCTCCTCCTCCGACATAACCACAAGATATAAACATTTTAACGCAATATGGCATCATTGTTGGACACTTTTTCCATATATTCTTATCACAAATCTATCAAAGGAGTTGTGATTCTGTTCTATGCTAAATGTAGCCATCATCGGTGCCGGGGCGATCAGTAGAGCTCATATCGAAGCGTATCTCACCTTTACAGATCGATGCACCATTGTTGCTGTCGCGGATATGTATGAAAACAAGGCACAAACACGAATCGACGAATATCAGCTGCACGCTGCAACTGCCTATAGTGATTATACTGCATTACTAGATCAATCTATTGATCTGATCTCCATCTGCACACCTCCGCATACGCATGCCGATCTTGCTGTCCACTGCCTACAGGCAGGCAAACACGTACTACTGGAAAAGCCTATGGCTTCTTCATTAGAGGAATGTGATGCTATTTTGCAGGCGACCGAACAGAGCGGTAAGCTGCTCTCCGTCGTCAGCCAAAATCGCTTTCGTACACCAATGATGAAATTGAAATCCGTGCTCGACAGCGGAATGATCGGTCGTATCGCCCATGTACAGGTGGATTCCTACTGGTGGCGTGGACATAATTACTATGATCTGTGGTGGCGCGGCACATGGGAAAGCGAAGGCGGCGGCTGTACGCTGAATCATGCCGTTCACCATATCGATGCTCTGTTATGGATGATGGGTTCGCCAACTAAGCTGCATGCGTTTATGAGCAACACGATGCACGATAACGCTGAGGTTGAGGATATATCCATCGCGATGGTAACATTTGAAAATGGCGGTCTTGGACAGATCACAAGCTCTGTTGTTCATCATGGAGAACAGCAGCAATTGATTTTTCAAGGTGAGCATGCTCGCGTCTCTGCGCCATGGGAATTGGTATGTTCCCGTTCACTGCCTAACGGATTCCCTGAGCCGCATTCCACTCTTGCTGCCGATATTCAGACGTATTATGATTCTCTGCCGGAACTGCGGTATGAAGGGCATACTGGTCAAATCGATCATATGCTATCCGCTATCGAACAAGGCACGCCGCTGCTGATCGATGGACATAGCGGTCGAGATACGCTGGAATTGATCATCGGCATTTACAAATCAGCAAGCACAGGCACTACCGTCACATTTCCGATTGCTATGGACGATCCCTTTTATACGCGTCAAGGTATTCGAGAGCATGTTCCATACTTTTATGAGAAAACAGCTTCTGTTGAGAATTTTCAGGATCAGGTTATTACTACAGGCAGCAATTTAAAATAAATAGAAGAAAGGAAAAGCCATGGAAATGAATGATATATCATTTCCATGGCTTTTGAGTTGAAGCGTCAAGCGTGCTAAATGTTAAGCGTTTTGTTCGTATAGTACCACATCAATTTCCTGAAACGCGCGAACTTCCTTTTCCCAGCGCTCTTTTACATACTTCACATGCACCGGATGTTGATTGTACGCGTCATATGCAGCTTGATCAGCGAATACCATGGAGAACATGTAATCATGGTCATTTTTGCCACTAGTCTGTCGGAAGACCTCGAATTGCTGAACACCGGGGATCTCTGTGAGCTCCTGCTTGCTCATATTCAGGAATGCGTCTGCTTGCTCGTTATCCTTACCAGTATGAAGCGAGAATGTCACCATATGCTTGATTGTACTCATTCGGTACTCCTCCTTGTTCATGCTCAAGTCATTTCCATCCATTATACATCCAATTGGAAAGTATCACGCACGAGAACGGCAAATTGCTGATCATCAATAGGCTCTTTTTGAATATCACCATGATTTACAACGGTATAGGAATGATCGGTCAGTGTCATGCTGCCAGTGTCTGTGCAGCGGGTAATCAGCACCGACTTGTTGAATTTGGAATCAGGGTGCTGACGTACCAACTGCTGAATATCGTTGACTACTGATTCATCAATGACATCATCCAATCGGAAACGATAGCATATCTGCCAGTCTGGACTTTGATGCAGCTGTTTTTGCTGAAGAATACAATATCCATCCTCTGTGGATATGCGGAACTCGCCGTTCCGGCTGACCACAGGATTGCCATGTAAAGGAACAGCGCGTAGCGGCAATCGGATGCCAAATCCATTGTCGACCAGATACTGCTGCTCGTTCAGTTGCAGAATAATCAGTATATGCGAATTACCCATACTTAACCAGTCGCCCAGCGCTGCGTCATAGACCTGCCCTTGTACAAGCGATACATCCATGCCTTTAGCGGATAACACATAGTACAGCAAGGTATTCAGCTCATAGCAGAGACCTCCACTACGATGCAGCAATAGCCGCTCCAGCAGCGAGTCACGATCCACGCGATACGCATCCTCTGTAAGCACTCTTCGATTCTCAAACGGCAGCACTAGCGCCATCTGTTCCAATAGCTCGTTCAGTTGCTCCAGCCGCATCGATTCATCCGCTAAAGCCCCTTCATTCATATGTAATCGTTTCTCAAACAGCGAAATAATTTCTTTCATATCTTTCCCTCCTTTGGGTGATAATTCCTATTATAAACGTAAACTTTCAAACACGCGAATATTTAGGTACACTACATATATAGATGTTTTTCTTAACAGAACTGATATTGCCAAACTAGACGAGCAAATAGGAGAATGCAATGAATAATCAAATGGAGCAATTAAAACATATTCGCCAGAACGTCATCCGTTTTATGATGATGTATGAATTTGCACTAAAAGAGCTAGAAACGAAAATCGAAATTCTGAACGATGAGTTTCTGTCTCTGCACGAATACAATCCGATTGAGCATACCAAGTCACGAGTCAAATCGCCAGATAGTATTTTGAAGAAGATCCAGCGTAAAGGCGGCGTGCAGAGTCTGGAAGATATCCGCGAGCGTGTACGTGATATTGCCGGGCTGCGTATTACGTGCTCATTTACCGAGGACATTTACTGGGTATGCGATATGTTAAAAAATCAGTCCGACATCGAAATCATCGAGATCAAGGACTACATTCGCAATCCGAAGCCGAATGGCTACCGTAGTCTTCATATGATCATTCAAGTGCCTGTATTCATGTCCGATCGTCAGGAATCGGTGTATGTGGAAGTTCAGATTCGTACGATTGCGATGGACTTCTGGGCAAGCTTGGAGCATAAAATCTTTTACAAATACGAAGGCTCTGTGCCAGAGCAGCTGACCAACGAGCTGAAGGATGCTGCTGATTCCGCCACTGCGCTGGATCTAAAAATGGAGAAGCTGCGCCATGAGATCGAATCGATTAAGCATGCAGATGAAATCGACGACGAGTATGAGCTTATGCAGCAGTTGACTGGAGAACAAGGCTTACAGATTCCAGAAGCATTGCTGCGCTTGACAGGCGGATTTGTCGATAAGAAGTAATAGGTAGGCAAGTTGAGTCTGTATGGAATTGGGTCATATGATGGAGTGTCCGATAGTTTGTGTTACTATCCGGTACCGTTCACATATACAAATGTCATTAAAAATAGCATACGAACCTTATTGAAATGCAAAAGAGCAGTGCTTCTGTTAAGAAGGCACTGCTCTTTTTGTGATGGGTATTGATTATTGGAATTATGACTTGAACCAGCCTTTTTCCTTAAAATGCTTGATTGCTTCGATGCGATTGCTCACATTCAGCTTATCCATAATGATTGAGACATAATTGCGCACCGTACCTGTCGTAATAAAAAGCTCATTGGAGATTTCGCGCGTATTTTTGCCATCGGCGATCAATTCCAGTACGGCATGTTCACGCTCGGTAAGTGGACTTTTCTCACGATATCCTTCGTCAATTAGCTCAGAAGCATAAATTTTGCGCCCCGCCATCACCATACGAATTGTATGCGACAGCTCTTCAATCGGGCTATCCTTGAGCAAATAGCCATGAATCCCTGCCTGACGAGCACGTTCAAAATAACCCGTACGTGCGAATGTCGTCAATATGATAATCTTGCAATCACTCTGATCACGCAGCTCCTCCGCAGCATCCAAACCGCTTTTGGCAGGCATCTCAATATCCATGATACAAATATCTGGCTTCAACGCATGAACAAGCTCTACCGCCTCTGCTCCATTCGTAGCTTTGCCGATTACGTTCATATCCTTTTCCAGATCGAGCAGCGAAGCCAGCGCGCCGAGCAGCATGCGCTGATCCTCCGCAATGACAATATTGATCATGATAATGATCCCCCTCTCGCTGGTATTTCATTTGGTTTACAATTGGCGCTGTACTGCGTTTGGTACGACCATACGCAGTATCGTGCCTTGATTCGACGATACCGACAGGCTACCATTGACAAATTCTAACCGTTCTTTGATTCCTTTTAGCCCATTGCCAGCATATTTCTGACGTTTCAGATCGATACCGGAGCCATTATCCTGCACGGTCAATACAAATTCCGTGGCACTGGACTCTAGCGAAATGTCGCACTGCGTTGCTTCACTATGACGCACGACATTGTTGATCGCTTCTTTGAGACACATCGCTAATACATTCTCACTAATTAGCGAAATATCCTCCGTATCGTTGTTCTGAGATAAATGCAGCTTAATCTCCGCCACATCCAGTATCTGCTGCACCCGGAACAACTCCTCATCCAGCCGCATGCCTCTCATGCGTGTGACCAATTCACGGACTTCATTGAGCGCAGTACGAGCAGTCTGTCGCACATCTAGCATCTCTTGCTCTGCCTTTTGCGGATTGCTCTCAATCAGCTTGTATGCCAGCTCACTTTTCAGACCAATTAGGGACAGCTTCTGTCCCAGTGTATCATGCAGATCACGGGCAATGCGCTGACGCTCCTCAAGCTTCACCAGCTCGGAGATTTTGCGATTGGCATCGTTCAGCTGTCCTTGTAGATGATCCTCACGCGATTTGTTATGCGCATGAATCGGCACGAGAATGACTGCTGTCAGATTGATAACGAGTAGCGGCAGTTGGGACAGAAACTGATCCAAGTCGGAAATGATGCTACTGTACGTCAGTCCGAGTGTACTAAGTAGATTGATCACGTAGAGCACCCAGAAGCCGATCCGGTGATGCACCGTGCCGATGAAGAACGCCAGAAACAGGGAGAAGTAAATGAATCCGAACATCAACCCTACTACGATCGACAGCACAATTTGCACCCCGAACCAAACATAAATTTGCCGCCCCTTAATGATCAGGGACAGCAAATTCGAGGTGAAAAATACGATGATCATCAGCACACCGGCGATTACATAACCAATCGTAAACTTATTAAAGATAAAGTAAAACGGAAGCAGGAAAAACAACAGCCAGATGTATAGATTGACGCCGCCTGTCGTTTTCCGAAACAGGTCTTTCCAATTGTTCATGTAGTCACCTTTGCCGGGCATCCAGAGATTGCGCCTGATAATAGCGCCTGATGGATGCCGCATGCTTTTGTTCAGATGATTCTATTTTACTTCAGATCGATGCCGACTGCATTAAACGTTTTCTTATCCCCCATTGCCTTCGCATGCTTCAAAGCTTGCTTGGCATTGCGCTTATACTGGCGGAAGCTCACAAAGCGTTTACCCTCTTCATCCCATAGACGGAAACGTAGCGATTGCAGGCTCGTTTTGAGTGTAATGGTTGTTGCCTTTTGCAGTGGCGGTGTAGCGTTATGCGCTTCTTCCAGATAATAGTTCGGTACGCGTGGGCTCAAGTGATGCACATGATGGAACCCAATGTTACCAGTGAACCATTGCAGGATGAGCGGCAGTTTGTAATACGAGCTACCTTCTACAGCTGCTTGTACATACGACCATTCATCGTCCTTTTCAAAATACGAATCTTCAAAGGTATGCTGTACATAGAACAGCCAGATGCCCATCATGCTTGCAATGTAGAAGATTGGCAGTTGAATCAGCAGGAAAGCCTGCCAGCCCACGAGCCAGCACAGTGCCGCATACAGCAATACGATCAATACGTTAATCAGATACGTGTTACGACGCTCTGCCCATTTTGCATCGCGGCGGTTAAAGCGTTGTTGTATCAAAAATACAGCGATAGGACCAATACCGAACAGGATAATCGGATTGCGATACAGACGATAGCTTAAACGAGTAAACCATGTTGCTTCTTGGTATTCCTGAACAGTCATCGTCCAGATGTCGCCTACTCCGCGTTTATCCAGATTGCTGCTGGTTGCGTGGTGAATGGAATGGCTTTGCTTCCATTGCATATACGGCGTCAGCGTAATCACGCCGGTAATCGTACCGATCCAATGATTGAGCTTTTTATTTTTGAAAAATGAACCATGACAGCAATCATGGAAAATGATAAAGGTACGAATAACAAGACCTGCGGCTACCATTGTAATCGGTATAGTCAACCAGTAAGAAATGGACAGGCTCCAGTATGCAGCCGCCCATAATAGGATCAAGGGCACCAATGTTGTAATTAGTTGCTGTATACTTTTACGAGAATCAACTTTTTCAAATGGAGCGACTTCTTTTTTGAGTTGTTTGGTCAAAGACATAAATGTACTCCCTCTCAGGTAGAGTGCACCTGATTTTAGTATCCGGTTCAGTGATTCGATTATATTGGCTCCGGGTATATCTCCATTGTAAAGGAATAGGTAGGTTCAAATAAGTCATAAGTGTCAGTGTCTATACATGACACTTGTCATGTATTTAAGCGTTATCAAGAATATTTTTCCAATTATGATGTGGATATAGCATTATGTATACCAAAAAGCACACTGTTGATTACAGTGTGCTTTTTGGTATGGTTATGGCTGTTTTCTTTCATGCTCACCTATGCAGCAATGTGATACATCATAAGTCTAGTGGGATGTAGTGAGAATGACAGCAATCTGTATCCATCATTTCCCCTAAGAGCAGTAACTGTGCAATTATCCGACTTCCTTAAACAAGCCGCCACTTACACTGACTGAATTATGGCAGTGTGGACAGATGACCGTGCCATTTAGATAAGGCAGTCGTTCCAGTAATGCCTCTGCCTCCACAAGCTCTGCTGCTCTTTGTAACGTATGGAATCCATAGGTATCTGTTAGACTCAGCGATGCTGGTGTAATCATCATACTGGAATTGCCCGGATATAGCACAGGATCAGTGCCATGCAGACGCATAGAATCGCCTTCTAGCTGATCGATAAACCATTCGCCATCACACTGTGGACAAACGCCCACATATTCTTCCCCGCCTGCATAATGAATAAGCAGCCGTGCCAATCGATCATGCCCATGATAAGCACAATACGCTGCCAGTATGTAGTCCAGTTCATATTCATTTTCGATTCGCTGCTGGGCATATGTCAGCATCTTTTCATGCAAAGGCTCTACCTTTTCCAGCGCCAAACGATAATCGGCGATGATTCGCTGCCATTGCATCGGATTGACATCGCCGATCATCTCTGACATCCACGCCCCAGAGCCAGCAAATATCGCCTCAATTACACCGCATTCGATATATATGTCTGCCTGTGCATCAGGATTCGCATCCAGCGATGCTGCCAGCTGCAAAAGATGAGGGACTGCTGCCAGCGTAGCACCATAAATCGTATGCTGATGCACTAGCAGTTCTGTTAATTCGCGAAATACGTCTGGCTCAAACTGGACATACAAGTGATCCAGTAGGATCGGTATCTGCTCTGCTGTTCCGAATGCCGTTCTCAGCTCTGCCCATGCGGGGCTCATCCATTCAAGCATCCTCTTCCCCCTTCATCTTTGGCAATTCTACATTCAACTGAGAAATCGCTGCTTCCTTCTCACGGTTGCTGACGTGAGTGTAAATGATAGTCGTCTGGATCGACGAGTGACCGAGCAATTCCTGCACGGTGCGTAGGTCGGTTCCCTGACGCAGCAGCATCGTTGCAAAGGAATGTCGCAGCTTATGGCTAGAGTACGGCAGTCGGCGCGATGGCTCTACATCGCTCTGGAATCGGTCAAATGTATCTGCGGCAATCTGCTGAATATTGCGGATGGATAGCCGACTCCCCTTTTGTGAAATGAAAAGCGCATGCTCGCCATCGCGCCATGGGGTGAGACGTTCGCGGATACAGAGGTTTAGCACATCGGCTACCGCTTCCGGTACCGGTAATGTACGCCATTTGCGACCTTTACCAAACACCTGCAATGTACGGCGCTCCTCGTTGTAATCTTGTACATTTAGCAGATGGACTTCGCCAACACGCAGCCCCATATATGCCATGAGCAGAAATACAGTCAGATTGCGTGTCCGATACTTGCCATCCACGGATTGCAAAAATGTTGTGAGCCGTGACTGATCAAGATATAGCGGTTCTTTGTTTTGCTCTGTTTTCGCTTTTTTGATCCCAGCAGCAGGGTTGTGCGAAGCTAGCTCCATTTCCATTAATGCCTTAAAAAAACAGCTGACTGCTGCGTGTTTGCGATTACGTGTCGAATCACTTACTCCGCGCGAACGTGCACCGCTTAGGTATGAGAGCACATGCCGCTTTTTCAGCTCATCCAATGGCTTACCATAAACAGAATGGGATGACAGAAATTCATGAATATCGTGGTTATAGGAACGACGAGTATAGCCAGTATATCCCGCGTCCTTCATCCAATCCTGAAAGGCTTCCAGCTCCTCGCTGTAGATAGACAGCAATTCATCGTCGTCATCTTGCTCCTCGGCAATCGCATCCTCCTCTTCTCTGTATCGCGAAGAGGGTGATGATGCAGCTGTACGATTCATACGGCGGGCACGATCATGGTGGTTAACCTTGTCTTCTTCTTGCTCGTGATCTATAGATAGGTAGGTCTGCGCTGTATTCCGATTATAGGTATCCGGTGCAGCAGACATAGACGATATTCGTTTTCGGTTCAATCAGCTTCGTTCCTTTCACAGCTATATAACAATGCAGACATTCGTGTTTCACAATTATACGCTGTTTTTAGTTGAAAACAAATGACATTCATCGGATAAAAGAACATTTTGCATACAATCCTTTGTTTCATGAACTTATAATTCGTTTACGTTGAAATTAGGAACAATCGTTACGATCAATCATATACAATGTAGTGATGAATATTGCGAATCTTCTTCGATTGCCAGTATGTTTTGTATTCATCAAAATATTGTTCCCTTCATGTTACAACGAAGAATACTGGCAATATTCGTCCACATACATGATTCAAAACTACTCAAGGAGGCATTACCATGGCTAAAGAAAAACGTATTGTACTAGAACCTGCTGCACAGAAATTCGCTGACGACAACTCGAAACCCCCTTTCCTCTATCAATTGGGACCGGAAAAAGGGCGCGAAACGGTAGATGAAGTACAATCTGGCGATATCGACAAACCTGATGTAGATATGGAAGACGTCACTTTGCCAATCGGTCCGAAAGGCGAGGTCGCCATTCGTATCCTCCGTCCGAAAAATGCACCTGCAACGCTGCCCGTGTTGCTATATATCCACGGCGCAGGCTGGGTATTCGGTAACTCTCATACGCATGACCGCCTGATTCGTGAATTGGCTGTTGGTAGTGAAGTTGCTGTGGTATTCCCGGAATATAGCCGTTCTCCAGAAAACCGCTACCCTATCGCGATTGAGGAAATCTATGCTGTATTGCAATGGATTGGTGAACAAGGTACAGAGCAAGGCTTCGATACTTCCCGCATCTACGTTGGCGGTGACAGCGTAGGCGGTAACATGACTGCTGCCATGACGCTGTTGACTAAAGAACGTGGCGGTCCAACAATCAACAAACAATTGCTGTTCTATCCAGTAACGGATGCGAACTTTGATACGAACTCCTATGATCAATTTGCTGAAGGTTATTTCCTAGCACGCGAAGGTATGAAATGGTTCTGGGATCAGTACACAACCGATCCAGAAGAGCGTGCTCAACTGACTGCGTCCCCACTGCGTGCAACAATAGAGCAGCTGCAAGGTCTGCCAGAAGCACTTGTCATTACAGGTGAAGCCGATGTACTGCGTGACGAAGGTGAAGAATATGCAGCCAAGTTGCGTGAAGCAGGCGTGAAAGTAACCGAAGCTCGCTTTGGCGGTATTATCCATGACTTTATGATGCTGAATGTATTGAAAGATACACAAGCGAAAAAAGGCGCATTGATTCTGGCAAATGCCTTCCTGCGCGACGGTATCTAATACCGGATCATTCCTGATGCGTACTCATTCATCTGATATGACGATGAAGTAATAGTACAACTATAATGAAAGAAAACCCGTATCACATCCTGTTTCAAGGATCGATACGGGTTTTTTTGTTCTACATTTTACATAGTTCCTCGCATATACAGAATGATTGCTTGTTCCCTACTCACACTGGAACTACTGTTTCTATTATGGTTTACACAGCTGACACGATCTTCATTGAACCAGCAGCTTTTGCCTTGATTCGTACAAATTCCGACGTCACGTATGCCATTGGCAACTCTTCCAGATCAATCAGCTCCACGGTATCGGGATCAGCGCCAGCGGCAATGGCTTTTTGCTTCGCTTCATTTGCTGCTTCCTGTAGCACCAGCTCGCGTTTCCGTCCCGTCATGGAGAACATTTTGTCGATGTCTCCACTCACTTGGGCAATCGCTGCTCCTAGTGCATTAGCACAGCCGGAATGAGGCGGTCGAATCACCTGTGATGCACCTTCAATATCGCCGGGAATCAGAATGGCGCCACCACCGACGAGCACTACTGGCACTTCGGCAGCACTGGTTTTGATCTGATCAATCGCTGTATTCACCTTTTCATGAATAACCTGTAGCGCTTCTTTCCATACCGCTTCTGGAATGACGGATAAACGGGACAAATCGCACTGGGGATGGTCAATCTGCGCCTGCCCCGAAGCCAACAAACAATCGGTTGCCGTCAAAATGCTACCTCCAAAAGCAATACTATCTCGCACAATATGGTAACCAACACTATCAGGTCCAACGGTAACTCCCTGCTCCGTCTGACGTACAATGCTACCGCCGCCAATACCGATGGATACAATATCTGGCATACGGAAATTGGTGCGCACTCCGCCTAATGTAACCGCCACACTTGATTCGCGCGGGAAGCCATTCACGAGAATACCAATATCCGTTGTTGTACCGCCAATATCGCAAATAATGCAATCCTTCAGCCCACTCAGCTCGGCAGCTCCACGGATACTGTTGGTCGGACCGGAGCCGATGGTCAGAATCGGATACTTTTTGGCATATTCCAGCGTCATTAGCGTACCGTCATTTTGGGCAAAATAAATGCGTGCATCGATACCATAGCGCTTGAGCGCCATTTCCAGACCGTTGGAAACGGCAGATGCGACGCGAACCAGTGCAGCATTGAGTGCGGCGGAATTTTCGCGTTCCAGCAGACCAAGACTGCCGATCTCAGATGATAGGGTTACTGGAAATCCCTCTCCCAATACCTCTGCTGCCCAAGCGGCAAATTGCTCCTCGTAATCTGCTAATACAGGAGAGAAGATGGACGTAATCGCCAGCGATTCTACACCAGATGCTTTAATCTGATGCAACACCTGCATACACTCGTCACGATCCAGCGTCTTGTTAGCCAGCGGACGACCGTTGCTTTCGCAGCCGCCATGCACATAATAATACGTATCCCCTGCCGCCGCCTTCAGCTCAGCATCCCATGTAAACATCGGCTCAACAGATGTCCCTGCTGGCAAGCAAATTCGTACACAAGCGATTTTGGCGAGACGACTGCGTTCAATGATCGCATTGGTTGCATGGGTGGTTCCCAGCATGACGGATGAGATACGTCCCGGATCTATATTTCCCTGTGATAACAGGCGTTCCAGTGCATCATAAATGCCCGATTCGACGTCTTGACTGGTTGGTGCTTTGACATTGGCGATTACCTGCTGCTGTTCGTCCAGAATGACGGCATCCGTATTCGTTCCGCCGACATCGATTCCGATTTTATACATGCTGTTCCCTCCGTCTCTGCTGAATATGTTCAACCGGCTCATAGTCAGTATCATAGCCAAAATATCGTGGTCCCCATACTTCTAATGCTGCCGCACTGCGCATAATATCCGGTGTGGGAATAGCAAGGCAAATCACACGGAAGCCGTATTTGATCGATTCGGTCGTAATCGGCATGCCTGTTTCCTGATCCAAAAAGGTAATCAGATCCGGCACCATTGCTTGCATCTCCCCATCCATCAGTGCGCATAGGTTTTCGTTTTGAAAGTCCACTCGCAGCTCTTTGCCTTCATATTCGCCCAGTCCAGATACAAGCGCCTTGCCGCGTACAAAGCCATCGGTTGATTGACGCTCAATATCGGTGATTTTCCCACGGAAAATCACAATCGCTTCGCCGTAGATTGACTGCCGAGTGACCTCTTGAATGGCTTCGATTGGATCACGCTTGCTGATCTGTGATTCGCGGATGGCGCGCCCTAGTTCCATACACAGGGTCATCGTGCCATGAATAGCGGTACGCTTCACATCCGCCCCATTCATCATGTATTCCGCTACATGAGCCGCTCCGCCCATCCGTATCGCAATGCCACGCGAGATATATTCGAGCATATAGTTGTCCATCGTTTCCAGCAGTACCCGATCGCCGCGTTCATTATGCAGTGCCATCGGTGTACCGTGAATGCCGTAGATATGGAAGGTTTCCATTTGCAGCTCAGGAAAGGCTCGTCCCATGCCGTCTGCATCCACAAGTGGAATACCAGCTTTGGACGCGACGACGAACGGTACTGTTGAATTCAAGCCGCCGCATTCAATCGGCATCGTTGCAAAGGCTTGAACACCTGCCTGTTCCTCCAACAAACGCATCGACTTCAGCGCTTCATCGCCATTCGGAATCTTCTCCATCATAATCGTTGGCGCACCCATCATCGCGGTTGGAATCACCCAAGCGTCGTCGGGTAATTCGTCAGGATGCAGCATCTGAATCGGTCCATTCTCCCGAATACATTTTTGCACCATCAGTTTGCCAAGATACGGGTCCCCGCCACCGCCTGTACCAAGCAGCGCCGCGCCAACTGCTAGATTCTCAATATCTTCCTCTGTGATCCATCGCATCAATCATCAGCCTCCCTTGTTATGACTACAAGCTATAGTAGTTAGATCGCTTTGCGAATGTGATGCTATCCTTTGGTCAAGCCCAGTACCTTTTTGGGAGCCAATAGCTTCATACCGACATAATATACAATCGAGCTGACGATAATCGAAGTCAGCGCCTGCACGCCCCACGTAATGAACATGCCTGAAGCAAAGCCAATCAGCCATGAAAAGATCGCAACAGGATTGATTTTCTCGCAGGTTTCCGGTAATGTTCCTAGCTCACGCGACGCATCTAGCTCTGGTCGGAAACGCTTGAGCAGGTAATAATCAATCGCCATAATGCCAGCGATTGGCGGAATGGCAACACCTAGAATGATCAGGAACGAAGTGAATTTGTCCAGAATACCGACAATCGACAACACCGTTCCAAGCACCCCGAGAATCAGTGTTAGCACCCCGCGGTTCATATTGACATTGAACAGCGTACTCAGGAAGTTCGTAATCCCTAGTGAAGAGGAGTACAGGTTAATATCGTTAATTTTCAATGTAGCAAAAGCAACAATCGCGCCGCCGAGCAATCCGGTCAGTTGCATAACAATCGACATAATATCTGCACTGCCCACTGCATGCGCCATCAGTACTGCAATTAAATTGACCCCAAATTCGCCGAGGAAGGTACCTACCAGCGTAATCCAGATAACATCCCGTCCCGACTTGGCGAAGCGCGTCATATCCGGTGTAGTGACACAGCCGACGATAAAGCCACCCGCTACCATCGTAGTCGCCGCGCCAATGGTCAATGCCGTTCCCGGTGGAGCCATTGTTGCCAGCTCGACGATGGAGTGATTCTTCAATACTTGATACACACCAACACCCATAACAATTAAGAATAGAGGAACAGTGATCTTCGCTGTCCAGCTAATCCATTTGAAGCCAAAATACACGAGCAAGGTGGTACCAATCCCCGTAATAATCGAAGCTAGAACGAAGCCCAGCTTGCCTCCGGTTACTCCATCAATGCCTTCGGCGAAGACTGAATTTTGTACACCAAACCATCCCGTCAAAGAAATGGCGAAGATCAGCCCAATAATGCTAGAACCATACTGCCCGAATCCCGACCAGCGCGCCAGTAGACTGGTGGACATGCCTTCTCTTGCACCAGCGATTCCAAGTAATGCCGATACCACCTGCAAAATAACACTCCCGAACATCGTTGCCCAAAATGCGTCCCATAACGTCATACCGTAGCCAAGCGCCGCACCAATCAGAAATTGCGAAATACAGGTGAGCGCCCCGATTCTGACGAGCATAATACTAAACATCGACTCTCTGCGGTCAGCAGGCACTCTTGCTAGTGAATAATCATCCGCATTTCCATTTTGACTCATCGGAATCCCTCCCTTATGTCCCGAACGATATCGGGTATGTATCTAATATAGGGCATAAATTCTATCATGATAATAAGGTTGTGACACGAAATAAAGACGATGATGTTGGTCAAATGAACAAATATAAGATTTAATGTTATGAAAGTTAACTCGTAAAGGTCGATATTTTATTTTTGATTGATGAATTTGTTACTACTTCTATCTTCTTCATAACAAGCTTTTTACTGCTCTCTTAATCCTTTGTTAGATGAACAATCAGCCGCCTCTGCTTAGCTCTCTTTAGATGCGCTTTATTGTTCTATGTAACTTCAACTCTCCACCTAACTTGAACGTTCTATGTAATTTGAACTTCCTACACAATGAAAACGTAAAGCCAATGACCTGACTGCAACAAATGCAGTACATAGGAAGCATTGGCTTTATCATTTCTATTTAATTATTGCTATTTCCTCATGTCTGCTCACTATACGTCTATCTCTTTTACAGCTTATTCAGCAGCAATGCCATCTCAAAATGAATACGATGCGGATTCTCAAATGGATTGACTTTTAAAATATCAATAATACGTTGCTTGCGATAATTGAGCGTATTCCGATGAATATGCAGCACATCAGGAAGCTCCTGCTGCTCTGGGTAAAATAGAAAATACTCCAGCGTATCCAGAAAATCGGCATTCATTTTACGATCATACTGCAAAAGTGGCTCTAACAAAGGCTGAATCGTACGCTGTAACGTATCGTCTTCCATATGACGCAGTAGCTGGAATAACGGCAAGCGGTCCGCGCATAACAGATCAGATAAGGCTGGCATCCGCCGACGAAAATGAAGAATATCGAGCAGACCTCGATACATCGCTGCGCCTTCGTTTATCAGATCACGTTGAATACGCTGATATACCATGATCACCGGAACAGGCAATGCTGCCTTCAAAGCGTCAAGCCGATGTCTATACTCGTCTGGTTGCTCACTTGGGCTGGATGGATGCGGCAATAACAGTACTAGCTGCTGACCATGCGTGATAATCATGCCTTTCGTATGCCATACCTTCTCATAGGCTGTTTGAATCGATGTATGAAGCTGCTGCTGTTGTGCTGTATCTTGCACGATTAGAATGACCATCCCGCCAAAGCTATGCAGATCATACCCGGCTTCATTGAGACTACGTTCCAGCTGCTCCTGCCCAATCTCTTGCCCATTCAGCCAATGAATAAGCACGGTCTGCTGATAATCACGCGCCGCACTCTGAATAGCATCCTCTTGCGCAAAATACAATGCGAGACTGACAGCAACAGAATGGTATAGCATCTCCTTAAATGGCGGCATCTTCTCATCACTACGAATACACAGATACCCGTATACTCGCTCGGCAGATTGGATCACCTCTACAATATCAAATGGAGAATCATCCGCCTCATCCGGTGGATGGGCAGCGATTGATTCGGCGGTATCGGTATACACTAGCTCGACCTCATAACTAGCAAGCTGACGATATTGCTCATCAACCAGCAGCAACGGATCACCAAGAATTTCGCCGATTTTGGGAATGATGACAGTATGATCTAGCTTCTCCGCAAGCCATTCGGTTACGTAGTTTTGGATTTGCAGCATTTGACGGATCTCAAGCGAACGATGTTTCTGAATCTCTTGTACGACTGGCGAGATAATATCGATATAAGGCACATCGCGTGGAATTTCAATGATTGGTAGATGCAGTTCATCCGCCCGCTGCAAGACAACGGGCGATAGCGAATGATAATGCAGACCGGGATAGCAAAGCGCAAGTGCGGCGGCGTGCATTTTTTTCATTTTATCCAGCAGAGCGAGTTGCCGCTGTACATCGTCTCCAATATTATAAAAGGCAGTAATAATCAGTTCATGCCCTTTAAACCATTCTTCCGAATCGGGAATTTCCAGTACGGTCACATGCTCAATCGGATTCCGCAAGCCGGTATGCCCAGCAATGATCTGGGCGCGCGCGAGCGCTCCGACTGCCATCGCTTCTTCAACCGTAATACTGCTCATGTTCTCTCTCCTTCCAGCGTAACCTTGCACATTCCTTTGCTGATCACTGAGTTCCGTATTTTATTGATAGCATTGCAGTCCTATAACAGTTTAGTCAAAACGCATTGTAGGCAGATGTAAATTTGTCCATTATTATAGTGCCGATGATCAAAAGCATGCAAAACAAAATGCGCCATTTATGGTACTTGTTGCTTGTCATAGTTACATACAAAAATAGCGTTCATTGCCAGTAATATCAGCAATGAACGCTATTGGGTTCGTTCTATTCGTCTTGATCTTGATCGTTGTTATCTGTAGAGCGCATTTGTACGCAGCTCTGTTGCACTGATGGCTTAGATTAGCCTTTGCGAGAAGCGTAAAATTCGGCAGCTTTTTGCAGCATTTGTTGCAGCGAGCCGAATTGTGTATTTTGACTAACCTGCGTGTCGATCTGATCCTGCGGTACTTGTTTTACTTTGTCGGCAGAGTCGGTAGTTGAACCAAGACCGAATTTTTGCAGCATGTCACCTGCTGATTGAAATGGAGTATGTTTTTGCATAAATTCGGGAGTCAGCAGCTTGTCCAGTGGTAGCTTTTGAATAATCTGATCTAGTGGCAATTTGCTGATCATATCCATAATACCGCCGGAAGAACCACCGGATTGTTGTCCGTCTTTGTTGGAGCCTGTTAGCATATCCTTGAGATTATTGAGATTGAAGCCCATAATGAGCATCCTCCTTCATATTCATATTGAATTGCATTCGCAAACAGGAAGCTTGATACCAAGCTATACGTCCTTTTGCAAAGATCATGAACTGCGATCCCAAAGCAATAGCGATGTCTATATGTCAAGGATGACAGTAGAAACGCATTCGCAGCTATACAGCTTACTTACCCCACTACAGACATACAAAACCGCCAATTTCTCATCTCTTGTTTCATGCAAGAAAAATGAAAAGTTGGCGGTGAGTGATGCACATGCTTCATAAGGTCTAATCCATGATTCACAAAAATTCTAGCACGCGATCCCATGAATTTAAGTATTCTAGCTCCTGCTCAATTTGTTGCTGCTCATCCAGCTCGTCCATCCATTCATCTTCGGTAGGTTGATTTTCGTTCATGATCGTTTCCTCCGGTGTCCAGATGTAGCAAAGACGACTTTGCTGCTCTGTAGAATTGGTTGTGCTGTGTGCCTGCTCCGTATCATATAACATCTTCCCCATGCTATTCGCCCTCCATTCAGGAATATGTTGCCTGTTATCATAGTAGTGCATATGGCAATTGTTTGAATCAGCTCATAGGATGAAATCTACTGCCTTTTCTCTCCGCCTCTAGATGTAGAGAGTCAATATATTGCGTAATCATTTACATAAAAAGTAAAAAATAAGTGGTGATTGTCTATTTTATCGTGTCTTTTCAAAGGAAACGCTTTGCTTTTGTGGAATAGGGGTAACAGGCTCAAACGCCCATTATAATCAGAAAGGGGAATACTTATGATCAAAAACAAAGCATTTATTACCGCTACACTGGCTGGTGGGTTACTGCTGTTACCATCTACGGGGTGGGCAGCGACACCAGCAGAAACAGATATGAAGCTACAGGTCGATGGACAGGAGCTAGCATTGGAAGGATATACGGTGAATCACAGCTTGTATGCTCCGTATGCGGCGATCGCCAAGGAGCTTGGTGCAGATGTGGATTGGAATAAACAGACAGGAACATTAACGTTGCAGCGCGGAGAGAAACAGATTACCTTTACCGAGAGCAGTACGACCTCCTCTTTATTTCAGACCGATGGTGAGGTACTCATTCCCGTACGTAAAGCATTTGAGGCATTCAGCTATACCGTTTCGTATGATTCGGCGAATAGATGGGTTCATGTGCAAGCGGATGACGATACGCAGCCGCCAGTATCAGGTAGCTCCAACGATAATACGGTAGGTAATGATGTGTATGGTAACACTACAGACGATAGTGTAACTTCTGACACATACGCGGGACTGCTAAACGTATCGATATTGACGGATTTGAAGCCGGATCAGAATACAGGAACACGGATTGAAGGTGTTGTTGCCTATGGGGATAATGTATTTACTGCTGATATGGATACACGCGAGTTGTATCGCATAGATGCTAGTACGGGTGCAGCAGAGGTGCTGACCGTACTGCCACGAACGGGGACTGGTATGGCAATGGATGAGAGCGGCAATCTGTATATTGCCAGCGGTGGTGAAGAAGGTCTAATTTACAAAATAAACGCTGCTGATCTGAACGGTGATCCATTTGACAGTTCTAAGGTGGATACCTTCGTCAGCGGTGTAGCGGGTGCGAATGGACTGGCATTTGACCGCGAAGGAACACTGTACGTAACGGGTGGCGCAACGGGCAATATCTATGCGGTCACACCGGAGGGACAGTTGAGCACGTACGCCAGCGGCTTAACCGCAGAACGACCGCAGCAGGCAATCGTTGTAAATGGGATCGCTGTCGGTACAGATGGGTATCTATATGTTGCGAATACAAGTTCTGGAGAGGTGCATCGCTTTACGGTGGACGAGGATGGTGCAGTGGGTCAATCGCAATCGATTGCTAAGAGTGAGCTGTTATACGGTGCCGATGGTCTGACGATTGGACCGGATGGTAACCTGTATATTGCCGCTAATGAACGCAATGCGATTGTGCGGGTTACACTGGATGGCACGGTAACCGATATTGCACGCAATGATAATAGCGGTCCACTGGAGTTCCCAGCCAGTCTTTCTTTTATAGGAAATACGTTGTACATCAGTAATTTCGATCAGCCGCGCGGTAGTAACAATCCGAATACGCCGGGTATCGGTTCATCTATCGCCAAGCTGGAATTGGAATGATCCTTATTAGAAAAGAGGCTTATCCTTTCATATAACGAAAATAATGGCTCTTAATAGCAACAGCCATTATTCTTTGTCTACAATTGACAAGAATGATGGCTGTTGTTGTGAGCTTGGTTGCTTTTTTTGTTATTAGTTTACATAATTATTATTATGTTACTATTTTGCGATTTCATTCAATAAGCGATACATGATGGCTGCACTTTCGGCTCGAGTAAGTGACTGCTTAGGTTGAAACAATCCTGCTTCATTTCCTTGTAGCAAACCGGAAGCATCTAGATTCACAATTGCCTGTCTCGCCCATGTCGCTGATTTTCCCAAATCGGGAAACCGATTCATAGGATTGTTTGCAGATTCCGTGGCGGCAGTACGAAGCAGATCATTTTGCTGTAGAACACGATCCAGCATCACTGCCATTTCCTGACGGGTGATGGTCGCATTGGGTCGGAATGTACCACTAGCATCGCCTTGCAGCAATCCCGCAGCAGCAGCGGTATAAACATCTTCTGCATACCATGCGGAGGATGCTATATCGGAAAATTCCTTTCCCTTTCCTGCTTGGTCGCGCGAAGAATGATCATTGCCTGTTGTAGCCGTAGCCTTGGATAATCCAAGCACGCGGTTCAGAAGTGTAGCCATTTCTGCACGGGTGATTGCCGCAGAGGGCGAGAATGTTTGTTTGGTAGTGCCATGGATAATCATACGATCAGCAAGCTGCTGTACAGACGATGCTGCCCAGTGCGCCTGCATGTCCGTCCATGCTTGCGGCTTGGCATCTAATACCACATACGTGCTATTGCTGCGACTGAATACAGTTACCTTATCATTTTGCACAGTGAATGGAACAGGTGTATAAGCGAACGTACCATTGGATGCTTCTTCCACTCGTACCACTGCCAGACGATTCGATGATGTGATACCTGCAACTGGAATCGTTCGCTGAATATAACCGTTCCACTCCGTTATAGGCTGTGCTGTGTTATCGCTCCATGTATATAGATTGTAATCCACAGCGGCACGCGCCGTGTATCCTTCTTGGCTTGCCTGAGCCAATGCCGCGGGGGATGGCGTGATGTTCACTCCTAGCGCCTGCGTGCCTGTTACAGATTCTCGAATGAGTGCTAGCGGTAATGTATAGCTACCTACGGGTGTTTGAATCAGCAATTGCTCTACCTGCTGCTGATTGGTCAGGGCTTGTATAGCTGCCGAAGCCAATTGCACTTCAAAAGCACCTTCCGTGTCGTTGGAATCTACATTAATCTGTAGAGCAGTAGCTGCTTCTGCACTATTCAGCATCTGCTGGATATGATCTGCGGTTAGCGTCACAGCGTTTAGAGGGCGATTATTTTGCTTAGAAATGGTCGGTGCGAATAACCAGCGTGCCGTTTTGCCGTCTGTTGATAATCCTTGCGAAGTAGCGATTGGTGATATTGGAGTCGTTTGTGGGTTGGTCGGTGTTGTCGTTCCACTTCCGCCACCATTACCGCTTCCACTGCCTGCATTGCCTGAACCGCCGCCTGTATTATTGCCCGAATCGTCATCATCGTCGGAATGCCCTTTTTTGGCAAAATCAATCACCGTTAGTAGTGGATCATGGTCACTAACTCGTCCATCTGCTTCCATGAAATCGGCATTGATATGCACGATGTCCAGCTTAGCTTTGCCTGCAATGCTTGACGTCATCAGTACATGGTCTAGCGTTTGTGAGTTCCCTTCATACACATAGGAATAACGCTCATTGATCGGCAAGGTATCGACTAGATTAGTGAGCTGTGTACCTTTCAAAATCTTAAATGTATTGGAAAATTGAAAATCGTTAAAGTCACCGACCAGCACTACATTGGCATCGCTGTTCTGTGCCAATGTATCCTGAACAAACTTGTTCAACACTGCTGCCTGCTTGGCACGCTGGATTTCACTACTGCGCACCGGTGGCTGTGCTGAACCGTATAATGCCTGATCGCCGCCTTTGGAGTTGAAGTGATTGGCGATCACAATGACTGTCTGCCCATGAAATTCAAACTGAGCTGCCAGTGATTTGCGCGAATCCGTAAAAGCTGGATTCTGCGGATCGATGCGACCGGGATTCGCGCTTAATCCCTGCGGTCCGTAGGTGACAGCTGTGACTGAATCGCCTGCTCCACCTGCTGCCTGAGGCAATGAAACCCGCGCTGGATTGTACAGGAAACCGACGCGGATATTCCCGCCCGGTGCGCCGCCATCCTGATTGTTCTGAGGCGCAATGCTGGCGTAACGATATTCCGGTCCGCCCGCAGCGACAATATCACGAATGAGCGCGTTAAAGCTGGTGCTGGCATCGGTTGTACCATCGTCGGTCGCTCCATTATTATCCTGAACCTCCATCAGCCCGATAATGTCCGGGGTATGCAGATTGTCGATTACATTGCGAGCGATTTGCTTGGTTTTTGCCGTATTGGCAGGGTCATCCCAGAAGTTCTCGACGTTAAAGGAAGCAATCGAGAGTTGCTTGTCGCCGTTGTGCAACGCAGATACTTCACGCTTCCAGCCACCATCTACGATAGGAGGCAGCTCGGCATCTGGTAGTATTTTAAAATTGCTATAGTTGTAGCTCATAATACCAGTTATGGATCCGTCGAAACGATCCCCTGTCTTGATCGACTGCTTGGGCTTCTCGGCAATGAGCAGTCGATTGGCGTTGAACTCGCCGTTACTAATGATCAATCCACCAGCGGGTGTACGACGTGGGCTATTGTCTATATCAACGGATACCGGAGTCTCGTATCCATACGGTCCGATAATATCCGCGTTGTTCAGCTGAATCCGCATTCCTTCCAGACTTTCATAGAAGTCAATACTGTATGCTGATGGATCAAATGTAGCAAAGCCATCTGGTGCAGCAATCTGCGATGGAATCACACGTCCTCCCGCTCCAATTACCGTTGGCTTAGGCAGTGTCTGGTTCTCATCCAATACCTGAATAGCAGTAGCGGCAATTTCGGTTGTCGTCAGATCCGCGGCATCGCTGTAGCCGGTTTCTCGGTATTCTTTGACTGAGCCATCTACGCTGACCTTATCGCCTACCTTCACTCCATGTGAAGCACGATAGACAAGAATGGCTTGTGATGTGCGGTCATCTCCATCATCCAGATTATCCGGCATTTGCATATAAAAGCTTGATTTGCTCTTGACCATCGTTACGATGCCTTCCACCTGCTGTACCTGCTCGTCGGCATACGTAGAAGTCTGCGCGGTGCCTTGAATCTGGCTGATTGTCAGCTTGAACGGTTCCTGTTCTACTGGCGGCACGCTGCCCGCAATATCACTAACAGTACGTGGGATTAGTTGATATTCATTGTTGTAGCGTGTAATAACACCAGTAATGGAATCATACGATTTGCCAGCTTCCAGCCACGGTTCGGTTGAATAGACGATAAAGGTTCCTGTACCGTCCGAAACGGTATAACGACTGCCAGATACACTGTCTACTTGAATGTTATGAACGGCTACCAGACGAGCTTCGTACGAGTTTCCTACAGCAAAATCAGCGGACGTGATCGGGCTTGGTGACGGAACGGTACTGTTCGGATCGGTAACGATGACATTGCTTGATGAAGCAGAGATTTGCAGCAGATTACGATATGCACCTAATGTCCCGCTCACTTGAACACGTTGCCCCTGCTGTGCAGATAGATTGCTGCCACGTACAACAATGCCTGCCTGATTGTCCTGAATGTAAAGATTACTGTAGCCGCTTCCAGTATCCTGACGATAAGTAACGATGCCCTGTATGTTGACCGTATTGCCAATCGTCTGTTGACGGGCGGTTGCAATCGAATATGTATCTTCACTTGCAGTGGATACCTTATGTTGTATATGTGCAAGTGATGCGCTTTCGGCTGAAGCGGATATGGAAGTGATACCGTCATGGTTCGTCTCGTTACGCTCGGCTGCGCTAGCGGTAGATAGATTCCAGCTTGCCCCCGGTACTATGGAAGATGCCAGCATGACCGCTGCTAGACCTGCCCCTGTTTTTGATTTCCATCGCCTCATATGTATCGTCCTCCAATGTTCTTACAAGAATGGGTTTCTTTTTAAACTATCACAAAATAATCAAAATGGAATCAGCGCCATGTAAAAATAGTCGTTTTGCCTCAGTACCTATTTTCTATCGAAGAATGGATAAAACACTGCTTATAAGACGCGAATGCTAAATCTGATTCGTTTTGCTTGTCAGATGCGACAATACATAGTTGCTCGTTGTATCCTCCTTCTCTTTTGTTATATTTGATAATAATTGTAATTAAATGAAGGATATAGTACATTGTTAAAGGAAGCGCGAGGTGTATGGTGACAGGATCGTTTTATCCACTCTTTTATTCATTATGACGTCCTGTAACAGCTACACTTCAATTCATAATTTGGAGGGAACCCTATGATCAAGACAAAGAAAACGAAAAGATGGAGTATGATCGGACTCATTGCCACATTGAGCTTTGCGATGTTCGCTGTACCTGCATCTGCCGCATGGAACGATACGTATAAGGGCTATGCTACATATACCAGCTCCGGTTATTCCGGTGGTGCGGTACTGCTTGATCCGATTCCGGCGAATATGGAGATTACAGCACTCAATCCAACGCAAATGAACTATGGTGGTGTCAAAGCTGCACTGGCAGGCGCTTATCTGGAAGTGCAAGGACCGAAAGGCAAAACCGTTGTATACGTCACTGATCTGTATCTAGAAGCTCCAAGCGGTGCGCTAGATCTGTCACCTAATGCTTTTGCCAAAATCGGTAATGTAGCGGACGGTAAAATCAATATTTCATGGAAAGTTGTCAAAGCGCCGATTACTGGCAATTTCAGCTATCGGATCAAAGAAGGCAGTTCCCAGTGGTGGGCAGCCATTCAGGTTCGCAATCATAAATATCCAGTGCTGAAGCTGGAAGTACAAAAGAACGGTAGCTGGGTAAGTCTGCCGAAGATGGATTACAACCACTTCGTTGGCGAACAGCTGGGTACACAGCCGCTCAAAGTACGGATTACCGATATTCGTGGTATTTCTGTAACCGATACGCTCCAAGCACTGCCTGCGAATGGTACCTCCAATGCGTATATCGTACCGGGCAATGTACAATTTCCAGATTGATCGATCATCCGTCTCGGTCATATGAGCGTATTGCCGATACAGAATGCTATATGGTGTATCGTTTGCAATACCTCTCGTCCGTATCAATCGAAAAGAGACAGTCGCGTTTACGTTGCGACTGTCTCTTTTTGATGTGCATATAGATGGTTCTGAACCATTCTCAAAACCAATATAGCTCAGGAATAGACACAGCAGAATACATGCGCTTGTTCCATATGATTCATATCGTGCTTAGCCGTATCATGTAGAATCCCAGCCTACAAACGATAAAATGGATTATGCCCTTTGCCTTTACCTGACGGCATTGCACCCGGTACACCATCCGCTTCCAGCAACGGGCGTACAATCAGCTTGGTTGGCCATTGTTCTGCTTGGAAAATGCACCGATGCAGTAGCTCGCGATCATCCTCCGGTAGATCTACCTCATCCAGCGCCTGCTGCCAAGCTGCCGACGTAATCTGCCAAAGCTGCCGCTCGTCTGCACCATACACCTCGCTCAGACTTTCCATAATAGCAGCCAGATTCACCTGCGTACCGAGCGATTGCACGTAGAAAATGAGCTTTTCTAGCGTTTCATTGTACAGGCTGTTGGAATAGCCCGGACGGATATGATACTGCGGATCAGCGATACCGTGCTTTTCGGTATAAGGTGGATGCAGACGTACCGAGTCATGATCACGGAACAGCAGGCTATGCGGCACACCGTCGCGCAAGACGACGCAGCAATTTTGCCCATGAATCTCCGGTACAACACCAATTGTGAACAAGCGCATCACTACATCGTAGAACAATGTACTCAACTGACGGTAAAATGTAGTTGCTTCCGTTGCCGACAGGGAGCGACCAAGTAACGCAGTCAATAGGTGGGTATCCTTCATCTGTACACCTAATGCTGCCATCGGTACGATGCGATATTGCTCATCCAGTAGTACCTCTGGATACAAGCGTAGCTGCGCTGCCAGATGACGCGGGTGATCATCATACAATCCCATATCGGACGGCATGTAGCCCCACCAGTGATTTTCGTGACAGAGCCATACTTTATTCTGCAATTGTGCATCACACTCCACTGCCTGACGTAGCATACGCTCACCGGACAATCCATTTAGCAGCTTCACGACTGGCAAATACCTTGCCGCGCCGAGTGACAATACACTTACTGGCAGCTTGAGCATAGTAGTATTGGGCTGCTTAGGAGCCATCGAACGCAGCGAGGACGTTGCCTGTACATGACCAACTTCTGTTGTCAAAACCACCAGAATGCGTTGCTCCAATTCACTGGCAAAGCGTGGCAGGATCACATGCTCCAATTGCCATGGATGCACGGGCAGCAACATATATTGCTCTGTACTTAGACCGAGAGATCGTAATTCCGTATGCAGCGATTGCTGCTCCGCATCGCTTAGCAGATCCGTAAGCATGAGCGAATCGCCTTCTTTACCCTGCTGGATATGAGTATGTTGAACTGCCAACCAACGTAGGGGAATGGACGTACCAAATTCGGCAGCGTAATCCAGACAATCCTGCTCGCTAAAGCCCGTCTTCGCCTTCGACGATGGATGAAATGGACGATCTCGTAGCGCAGCGACCTGCTCCGCATATACATACCATTCGTACGCAGATTCCGGTTGACGATCCATCAGTGTCTGCAATGATTCCGGGTTCAAACTCAGTGACAATTGTTGTACAGCCGTACGGATACCGGTAATAAACTCGGCAACCCCCGGCTGAGCAAACTCGTCTGTAGTCAGCTTCAAGGAAAGAATACGATCCGCAATCTCTCCCGCTTCATGTAGGTGTTGCCATGAGGATTCCAGCTGCTCCGATGCTTCTGATGTAGACCGAACATACACTGGTGAATTCGCCACCCATTCTCTGCATAGCCGAATACTATCCATCGCCAAAAAGAGCAGCTCGTCAGACACGTATACCCACCATGTAGAATGTTCAGATTCCGCAGTATTTGCCGCTACAGTCTTCATCTCTTCACTGTAGCGCTCTCTGATCTCCTGCGGTGCATCGTCCCATTGCACCCACTCACTCTCATCCAGCGGGAAAAATTGCTCCGCCAGCAAAGCATTCATCAAATCGCGGCAAATCTGCTGCTCAGCGATGCGTCTGCCCGACTGCACTGCCGTCGTTACCGTGGATAACATAATCGCCGTCACTTCCTTTCGTTATGTAATAAAATTCGGGATGCGGATGTCCAAGAAAATCATGATGCGAGATCGTCCAGCAATACGCACCTGACTTCACGAATATGATCAGATCCCCAACCCGCAAACGCTCCACCCTAGCATCGCTGTGCATACGATCCTTTGGCGTACACAGCTCACCGACCAGATGCACCGCCTGCTGACGAATCTCTGGACGTTCCCAAGGATAGCTCCAACGCTCCGACTCCATCACGATGAAGGGATGATTATGACCCCACGATGCAGGTAGCCGATTATGATGCGTGCCTCCGCGCAGTACAGCAAAGTTCTGCTCATGCGATACCTTTAAATCGCTAACTTCGGCAGCATAATACCCATAATCCGCCACCAGCATCCGTCCCGGCTCAAAGATCAGCCGTGCCTGCGGCAATAACTCCTGCAAAGGCAACTTCGCCACCAGCGAGGTGAACAACGTCCAGTCAAAGTTCGGTGTCTGCTCGTCATATGACACACCAAAGCCGCCGCCTGCATTGATCAGCTCTAGCGGTGTAAGATTATACTGCTGCTGCCACTGGGCAGCCTTTTGTACATACAAGCCAACCATCTCCGCATGCAGCGCCGCATCGGGGTTATTGGATAACGAATGGAAATGGAATCCGCTCAGCTTCACCGCTCCCACACCTTCATTGGTCATGATGGATAATGCTTCTTCCAGCAATCCCTCGTCCAAGCCAAATGGCGTTGCCCGTCCGCCCATCGTAATCTTCGTCTGCGGCAAATCGTCAGAATGCAAATTGATGCGCAGCATAATACGCGTCGGCTGGGTAAACGTAGAACTCTCCTGCGCCTGCAAACGACGCGTAATATGGATAATCCGTCGCAACTCCAACAAACTCTCCACATGCAGACAGTACACCTGCTGACGAATCGCCTGCTCTAACTCATGCTCCTTTTTACCGGGACCACCGAACAGAATTGGCACATCGCGGCTTATCTTCCGCACCTTCATCAGTTCACCGATCGAAGCCACTTCAAAGCCGCCTACCACTGGTAGCAGATTGCGAATAATATGCGGATCAGGATTCGCCTTTATCGCGTAAAATAACGAGCATTGCGTTGGCAGACTTCGCACCATCTGTTGTACATGCTCCTGCATCGCCGCCAGATCATACATATACGCGCATACCGGCTCGCTACTGCTCTGCTGTATCTGTTGTATGACTTCCTTTACAGCTTGTCTCATATCCACCCTCCTGACGTACGGTATTGATTTCGTTTCGTGTGATACGCGCGAAAGGCGGTATTGCGATCATCGCCCAAGACGAAGATATGTACACCGCGTTCCCGCCAGCGCTGCATATCTTGCTTCTGCCTTGCAACCGTCGCATACGGCACAGCAGCCGTACGTGCCGCTTCATATACCTGCTCCAACGCTGCTAGCACATCGGGATGATCCGTTTGCCACGGTACACCCAGCGATTGCGACAGATCCGCAGCCCCTTCCAGCACAAAGCTCACTTGTGGATGACTCATAATCTCCAGACTGCGCTCAACACCAGTGACACTTTCGATCATCGGCACTAGCATCACCTGTTCATTCGCCTGCTGTACATACTCCTGCAAGTTGTACTTGCCAAACACGCCCGCACGCCCGCTGTTCAGACTGCGCTGTCCTTCTGGGTGATAATACATATGCTGTACGACTTCCTCAATCTGCTCAAGACCTTCCACACTCGGAATGACAATTCCCTGCGCACCGCTATCCAGCAAGCGTAGGATATGCGTGCGTTCCAGCTGTCCGATGCGAACGAGCGGGGTTACATTTACCAGCTCCGCAGCACGAATCATCTCTTCCACCTGCTCCATACTTGTCGTTGTATGCTCGCAGTCGATAATCACAAAGTCATAATCCGCATGCCCAATCATTTCAACGATGATCGGATGCGGAATCGAGACGAATAGGCCAAATACTGGCTGTCCATCGCGAATTTTGGATAATAATAGATTATTTCTCATGACCATTGTCCGTCGCGTGCCTGACGCAGCGGGTTGCTCACACTACGGAAATACAGCTCGCTATCGCCATATAAGCGGCGTTTGGTCATTTCCTCAATTAACGAATCCGGTGCAAACAGATCATAATCCGCAAAGCGCTCCCTATACTGCGGATGCTGCTGCTGATAGTCACCGATCGTATCTGCACACAGCTTCCAGAATTCACGCTCCAGTAAGCCGAATCGCTCCATCGTCAATGCCAGCTCAGTTACGCAAATGAAGAAAAAGGCGTCATATGTATAATCCCGCACTTCCTCTTTCGTTTCCGCATGGATGAACGAATAGCGGTTAAATTTGCGATGGGTTTCAGGAATCGGATGCAGCTCTGGTGCCCATTCAGGATGGAGCAATTGATCTGGCACATAACGTACACCGTCATGCAGATCTTTGACAATGATCCGCTTCGGTAGTCCTTGTTCTAGCACGAGAATGATATTTTGCGCATGACTTTCCAATGCGATGCCATGACCATACAGCAGATGCACAATCGGCAGCACAACCGCACGGACCAGCTCACGGCTCCATACCTGTACACCATGCTTAGCGATCCCTTCGGCACAGAATGACTCGCCGTTCGGCTGAATGAGCGATACTGCATTGAGCGGCCATGCTTCTTCGCCTTCATGCAGCTTGGTGTTTACATTTTCTCGCCAGATCGTACCCAGTGAACCGTATGCGCTACTATATTGCAGCTTAGGCAACTCGGCATAGCGGAAGGAAACGCCCATGATTTCTTTTAAAATATCAAAATCTAGCTGTTGCAAATACGCATCCTGCTGAATCAAATGCTCCAACCAGTCGCTGATCAGCGGCGCATTCTGTGTCGTATGATGCGCCAGAATGCGACTGGTCGATGTGTTCGTCATATGCAGTGCTAGCTTAATGTAGGGTGCATATGACTGATGACGATTGGATAACGAACGAATCGATTGCTGCGCCCGATAAGGAGTATCGCTGTAGCCCAGTGCAATCAGTTCCTGCCGCGACAGCTGACCGCTGAATACAGACTGAATCTGATGCTCCCATTGCCACGGATGCACAGGTAGCAGTACATAAGCATCGACAGGATTCCCAGTATCCATAATGAACTGTTCAAATCGATTCCGATCTTCCGCTGTCAGATGCTGATCCAGCAATTGCTCGTAGCTTACACCTTGCGATAATGCTGTATCTGCCCATTCGCGTCTTGCCGCCACCCAGAATAGCTGCACATCGGCATTGAACTCTGGTCCATAAGCGGCATTGTCGCGCAATGAGAAGCCCAAGCGTGATTTGTAGCTGGGATGATATGGATGACCATCCGTCATATGACTTTCCAGTGCATCATAATGACGATCCTCTGCCGGAATACATGCGGGTAGCTGGGCGCGGCACTGACTGTCTTTTGCAAGCGTCTCTAGCAACTCCTGAATAAAATGTGAAACCCGCTCTCCTTCCAGTCGATGATGCACCACTTCTTCTAGGAATACATACAGGTCGGTACATGGTTCCTCATTCCGCTGAAGCGTACCCGATTGTATCTTCACCCGTCCAAAGCTGGCTTTCTGCTCTGCAATACAGGAATAGACAACATTCTGTCCATCCACTGTCGTTCCATCTGTCGTCCAGCGCTCTCCTTCACATTCATACGATACGATGCCTTCAAACCAGAGCGCCTCCAGCGTCTGCCGCATAATTCGCTCCTGCACCTGTATATACGCCGTCCACTGTTGATCCGGCAATGTCGTTACAACTGCGCTTGTTCCCATTGTGCTCACTCCTCCGTTGACTTTAGTTGGTTAGTTACATATACGTAATCCGGTGTATCGCCATGCCCTCGCAGACAGCTACGCAAATTCTGTTTCGCCAGAAAAGCATCTGCTTGCAGCAGGTAATCAGCGAAGCTATTGCCCGTCTCCTCCAACTCTCGTTTCAATACTGCCTGCGCGATGCGCCAGTAATGTTGCTCCCGGCATCCCGTATCCCGTGCTAGCACATGAATCAGCGAACCAAGATGATTCACGATAAAATAGTACGTCGTACGATTCCGCGCCGATTGCTGATCGTAGAACAGATACTGAGGTTGCTTTGATTGCAGTAGATGTTGTCGCCCATGCTGCTCCTCTACGCTAACCCCTTCCAGATCGCGAAGGATAAACTGCTTCGGCATTCCTTCATACAGCGTTACTAGCGTATTTTGCAAATGGGCTTCAAAATGAATGCCTTCTCGCTCGGCAATCCGCACAATCGGCAGCAAGGACAGCTCCAAATACTTCTGTAACCATCGCTCTGCCTGTTGGATAAGCATCTGTGAAGGATGATGCTCGGCTTCTGCTTCAGCTGATTCCTGCTTCTGAACCTGTTCCTCTAGCATCTTCACCAATCGAGACATACCGCCCGGAACATGACTTTCTACCAAACTGGATAACACATACGTACATGCTGGATCGAACGTGATCGGTCGATACGCTACCGTGAATAGACACGTAATCTGCTCATCTATAAACGTACATGTACCGATCCCTTTTTCATAAGCGATATGTGTACCCTGCTCGTCAGCAAAACCATCTCTATCTAGCACATAACGTGCTGCTTCCAATGTTCGCTGCATCTGCTCCTGACTGTTATTGCGCGTTAGATTGGTAATCTGAATATTCAGTGGTAGCTTCATATTGCAGTTCATATCCGGCACATATACCGTACGAACAGAAGAGGTTGGATAAGCGAGCGGGCCAGCGGCGCCCAGTGGAATCAGTAGCCGCTGCTTTATATACTGCTGTACATCCAGTAACTGCTGCACATGCTCATACTGCCAAGGATGCATAGGCAGCAGCGCATAATCATCCGCTATACGGTCAGACTGTGTACGTAGTATATCCTGCAATAGCGTCTCCAATGCTTGTGTAAATTGAATTTCTGTCTGCTCGTCCACCCATTCTGTGCTATAGCAATCCCGATGCACTGCCATATAACACAGCTGAAAGGAAGCTCCTAACTCCGGGCTAAACCGTTGCTTGTCCTCTGAATGAAATCCAACCGTGCTTTTCGGAAAAGGATGAAATGGATGCCCACACACCAGCCCCTGTTCCGACGTTCTATAGTCATGAACTTCATTCTGTTTACGTTGCGCGTGCTGCATATACAGCGCCATATTGCGCACACTGTTATCGACTCGACTCATAAACTGCTGCACAGCATCTATCTCTACATTCTGCGCGGCAGAAAGCTCTGCAATCATCCAACGCAGTAGCTGATCATAACTCAATGCGGATGGTTGCTCATCAGCATCAGCTGATTGATGTGTTGGGAAAAATGCCGACTCCTGTGCAGGCACATATTTACCTGATGTCGCTTCATCTATCCACGACGATTCCGTTGGCAGCTGAGATGCTGCCTTTTCCATCGTTACTTTCTCTGTTGATCCATCGCTAGACCACAACAGCGACGCATATTCATGCTCGCCGACTGCCGAATAATACGCCAGCTCTGCCTTGACTATCATGCCGCTATGAGGAAACCGGATCACAGCTGCCATAGCTGCTTCATCCACTACAATCTGCTGAGGACGCTGATCTCTCCATTCGCGAATATAGCAGTTCAGCAACAGCTTGCAGGCATGTTGACCGGCTTGATGCAAGCAATCAGGCTGTGGTTTGCTTATGATCTTCAACAATGATGCCAACCTTCTTTCTTGTTATGGTTAAAATAACCGGCAGCGTGCATAGTAGCAGCCCGCCGAGAATCAGAAAAATCTCTCGCAATGCCGCCCACTGTGCCGCACTTGCCGATTGCCCGGCTGTCATCAGCATCTGCCAACGCGCATCGTAAAAGAGCGTCAATATAATAAGCGCAAACGATGAGATCAATCGTTGCAGTGTGGTCGCCAGTGCCGAGCCTTCGTGCATATCCTCTTCAGGTAACGCTTGTAGCCCAATCGCCGATACGCTCATACCGGACAAGCCCATACCGATCCCGCGTAGAGCCATCAGCACAACAATGACCAGAACTGCCATCGTCACTGTCATGTGCGGCAGCCAAGCAAAGGAAATCAGCGTCCCCGTCACTAGCAATGCGCCCCAAGCGATAAAGCGGCGCGATTGCCCTTTGTCCATCCATGTACCGCCAATCCACATGAATAGGCTCGTACCAATCGCCGTCGGCAAAAACATCATCCCTGACCATGACGGTGATAAGCCAAACACCTGCTGAAATAACAGCGGCAGTGCGAAGATCGCCCCGAACATGACACAATCCTGAATCGTAGAGATGAATACCGTCCACGCGAAGATCCGATTTTGCCGTAGTAGTCCGTACCGAATCATTGGCTCACTACGTCGATTCTCCACTCGAACGAAGATGACCAGCGAAGATAGCCCGGCTGCCAGCATTAGCCACGGTACCCAGACAGGCAGCCATGTCGACGCATGCAGCTGAATGCCGAAGCTAAGCAGCGCAATTCCGCCTACCATCAACAGTAGACTAGATAGCTGCACCGACTTAC
Organism: Paenibacillus sp. JQZ6Y-1; assembly: GCF_040719145.1. Lineage (NCBI taxonomy): Bacteria > Bacillati > Bacillota > Bacilli > Caryophanales > Paenibacillaceae > Paenibacillus > Paenibacillus kandeliae. The sequence continues at coordinate 1,804,316 of NZ_JBFDUZ010000001.1, read as the reverse complement.
GTCGTGCCGGTTCGTACACCTGAATATATCGCCCACACCAGATCAGCGCTCCAATCGCAAACGGCACATTCAGCCATAGCAGCAGATCCAATCGACCAAATTGAATAATAATTCCGCCCAATGTGGGACCGACTGCAGGAGCAATCATCAGCAGCATGCCCCATGCTCCGGTAATACGCCCCCGTACCTCGGTGCCATAATAGTCAAATAGCAGCACCAACGATAGCGGAATCATTAGCCCCGCCGCTACACCATGCACAAATCGCACCACCAGCATGACCGCTACATACGGATAGAACAGCGCACCGAGAATGGAAAAGGACCCATACAGCACAATACCTAGCATGTACGTACGCTTGCGACCGAGCCGATCTACGATCAATGAAGCGACTGGCATCGTTAATGTCATCGCCAGCATATACAGAGCGATAATCCAACCACCCGTCAATGTAGATACATCGTAATACTGTACAAAATAAGGTAACAGCACATTGAACGCACTATTCGTCAGTACGAGTGAAAAAGCACCAATCAGAATCGATCCTAGCACTGCATGCTGTCGCAGCCGACCAAGGAGTGACATTAGCGTCTGTACTCCGCCAGCGCTTCATGCACCGACATAGTGAACAGCTCCAGCACCTTGTTCGTTTCCTGCTCGCTGATCACGAGCGGTGGTAGGAAGCGAATCACTGACGAATGCCGTCCGCCTACCTCGATGATCAATCCATTGGCAAAGCAGCGCTGTTGAATCTGTTCTGCCAATTTACCACTCGGTGGATAATGACCCAGCCGATCGACGGCAGCTGTAGTATCGACAATTTCCACGCCAATCATCAAGCCACGACCCCGCACATCACCAAGCGAAGGCACACTCTCTTGCAGACTGCGCAACCGGTTCATGATCTGCTGTCCGCGTTCGCGCACATTGTCCATTACATGCTGATTCTTGATATAACGAAGAGTTGCCAGCCCCGTTGCCATCGCCATCTGATTGCCACGGAATGTACCTGTGTGCGCTCCCGGTTGCCAGCGATCAAGCTCATCGCGATACATAATGACCGACATCGGCAGACTGCCACCGACCGCTTTGGAACAGATAATCACATCCGGCACAATCCCTGCATGTTCAAACGAGAACATTTTTCCCGTACGTCCAAATCCCGTCTGTACCTCGTCAATGATCAGCGGAATGCCGCGTTCTGCCGTGATTCGGCGCAGCTCCTGCAACCAGTAGATATTCGCTGGTATCGCTCCGCCTTCGCCTTGCACTGTTTCCACGATCACACCGCATGGCGCGGAAATACCACTTTCACAATCGTCGAGCAGATTCTCGATATATTGCGCACTCAGCTGTGCTGTCATTTCGCCACCTACACCGAACGGGCAACGATACTCATACGGAAATGGCAGGAAATGTACATCCGGCAGCAAACTTTGCAAATGCTGCTTCTTGCTCAGATTGCCACTCATCGCCATCGTCGCCTGTGTAGAGCCATGATAGCTGCCCTGAAAAGCAAGAATCGAACGCCCACCAGTCGCTGTTTTCACTAGCTTGATCGCTGCTTCCACTGCGTCCGCCCCAGTTGGTCCACAAAACTGAATTTTGGAATGATCCCTCATCTCCACTGGCAACAGCGAGAACAGTTCCTCCATAAACGCCAGCTTCAGCGGCGTCGCCAGATCTAACGTATGTAAAGGAATCTGCTGATCCAGCACCTCCCGAATCGCCTCAATAACCACATCATGATTATGTCCCAGCGCCAGCGTTCCTGCTCCGGCAAGGCAATCGTAATATTGCCGTCCTTCCGTATCGGTCACCATGATGCCCTTCGCCTTGCTGATCACAAGCGGGAAATGGCGTGGATACGCGCGTGCATTCGATTCCTTTTGCTCCTGCATTTTCAAATACCGACTTTGTAATTCCAGTGACATATCAATGTACACTCCTTTGTAGGTTTGAACTCGTTGCAACGGGTTCATTGACTGGTTGATGAAATAAATATTCTACATATCGACGCGCTACATCCCGACTTTGCCCCTCATACGGATAGACATGAAATACAAAGTCCGGCAGTGCATTCACCTCCAATATACCGCCACAATCGGAAGTTAAAGGAATTGAAATGTCATTGCAGCGAATGTCGATGCCAGCGACGTCGATATTCAGAATCTGTGCGGCGTGAATGGCAAGTGCCTGATTGTGGGCATGAATCTCATCTGTGCAATCACGCGAGAACTCGCTCACCTTATCAATCTCGGTATGTTGCAGCGAATATAGCGTAACGGTGCAGCCTGTTTCTGGTACAGCATCAAGCGTATATCCCTTCTCTGCCAAAGACTGCACAATCGACGGATCATCCGGCTGTAGCTTATGGAACAGAGTCAGCTGACCAATCGGAGTTTGCCTCAGATGCTGACGATTCAGATCGTCGATCAGTTCTCCAATCGTTCGTTGACCGTCACCAACCAGATACGCAGGTGAATATTCCGTCACTGCTACTACCTTGCTGTCGATAACCAGTACTCGGTAGTCATTGCCTTGTACATACTGTTGCAGCAGTATCTGTTCGCTGAATGCCGACGCATCCTTCATTGCCTTTGCCAACTGCTGCTGTGTACGTACATCAAGGGTTACTCCATTGCCACCACTACTATCCAGCGGCTTGACCACCAACGACTGTCCGGCTGCCGATACAGATTCCAGAAACGATAACGCCTGTTCATTCCTATCACTATCACTGAGTACGATGTGAGCAGGTACAGGTAATCCTTGCTGTGATAGCAGCTGATTCGCAGCCTGCTTATTTTTGGCAAGTAATCCTGACATAAGCGGCAAGCGGTGGGAGCGAGTCTTGTTAATGACAATGCTGACATCCTGCTTCCTCAATTGCAAAAAATCCTCGCAGCCCGGAATCAGCAACTCGCATTGTATTCCCAGCTCATCGGCAGCTTTCGCAATTAACCGATTTTGCAGATTTTGCATTTCTGTAACATGCACAACATATCTCCTCCGTTTTCTAAGATGATAATGATTATCAGTATCATTCATACGATTCCTATCTTATAAGATGCGTGATATAGTTGTCAACAATCAACTTTTTAGGAAATGTAAGAAAGTTATGGATTATAGAAGAAAACGACAGCAAAATAGGCATACACTGCTGAATAGAGGAATATGTTTTTTGTAAAAGGATGCAATCGCACTTGGATGTGCGGTAAATCGCTGTTTATCGAATATTATTGTTTTGTGTCGATCCTGTTCTTATATTAGAATTCCACGACATCCTGCATTCTAAAAACCTTGTACAGCGATAACGATTCCCCATAACGTACTTGCAAAGCTATGAGGAATCGATGTCTCTGCATAAAAGAATGAAACGCTAGAACGGCAGTCGCTTATATACAGCTTGCCGCTCCATGCTTTAACTTAGGACAGGTAGGACAATAATCATCAGGCTCATCCGCCGCCAGATAATACAAGCAGCATGTTTTCCGCACACGAATCGGGGTTTCAGATACCATCGTGGTGCGCTTCGGCGTGTTGAAGGTATGTAGCGGATTTTTACGGTCGCCAAATAATACCGCTGGTGCATCATGCAGCAGATAGTGAAAGTCCTCCTCTATCCGTGCTAGCTCCTCACCTTTGGCTCCTTCCACAAACGAGTTTTCGTATAGCCAGTACATATAAATCGCCGTATTTTCCCATAAGACCGCCTTTGACACTCCGGTATCGCGTGATAGCGCTGACCAGACTCTTTCCAGATTATCGGCAAACATACGCCGGATCAGTTCATCGCGCCAAACATGGCGCTGCTCTGGCTCCGGCATCGTCACCGATAGATCATGCAGCAGCACGCGTGGAAGCCATGCCTCACCCTTACGGTACGAATCCAGCGTACAATTTTCCAGCGTCAAATCCAGTGCCTTGTTATATCGTGACATAGCAAACAACCCCGCAGCAATCGTCAAATAGGCATACCGCTTGGCAAAAAGGGATACATTCGCTGTCATCGAATCTGTTTCAAAAATGCCCGCGACCCGCTGCAAATAGGGCTGGCTCCGTTCGGGTTTCAGTAGTTCCCGACAAGGAAGCGAAAATGACGGGTCTTGCCCCGGCTCCAATGCCAGCCGATATTGTGAGGTCAATACATCCAGCTCATGCGGTTCAAATCTGTGATGTGACTGCTGGATCATGCAGACGTCGCCCCTTTCCATGTGGAATACAAAGCGGTGTGCCAAACAGCGGATCGACTGCAATCTCACACTCCATATGAAACACCTGCCGTACTAGTTCTTGATTGATAATTTCCTCCGGCTTGCCTTGTGCGAAAATATTGCGATTTTGTACCGCCACAATATGATGCGCATACCGACATGCTAGATTCAGATCATGCAGCACCATAACAATCGTACGACCTTCATGCTCATTCAGCTCAAATAACAAATCCAAAATTTCGATTTGATGCGTCATATCCAGATAAGTGGTCGGTTCATCTAGCAGTAGCGTTTCGGTTCCCTGTGCCAGTGTCATCGCAATCCAAGCGCGCTGACGCTGACCACCCGACAGTGCATCCACCGGACGATCTGACAGTTCGGTAAGACGGGTCGCTTGTAGCGCCCGCTGTACCATCTGTTCGTCTTCACGAGACCACTGCTTGAGCCAGCTCTGGTGCGGATAACGTCCTTGCCGCACTAGCTGATTCACTGTTAGCCCTTCCGGCGCTGTCGGTCCCTGTGGCAAAATCGACATGCGCCGCGATACCTCCTTGGTTTGCAAGCGTGCAATATCCTCACCATCCAGCAGCACTGAGCCGGAACGCGACTTGAGCAGGCGCGCCATCGTACGCAACAGTGTTGATTTGCCGCAGCCGTTACTGCCAATCAGCACCGTGATTTGCCCAGATGGAATGGTTAGATTTAGATTTTCAATCACAGGAGCCGCGCCATACGTGATGGTTAACTCTTTGGCTTCTAGTATACTCATACATATTCCTCCTCTGGCAGATATGACTATTGATTACGATTACGGAATAGCAAATATAAGAAAAACGGTGCTCCAATCCCAGCGGTAAACACACCTGCTGGTACATCCAGCGGAACAAACAGCGTACGCCCGATCAGATCAGCGGCAAACACAATCAATGCTCCAATCAATCCCGACACGATCAGCAAACTGCCAAACATGCGCCCGACCAAACGACGAGCAATATGCGGTGCCATCAGACCAGCGAATCCAATCGTTCCTGCTACTGCTACCGCGATTCCTGCTAGTAGTACACTGCATCCGATCAGTAGCAGTCGATGTAGCTGCACTGTTACACCAAGACCAGTCGCCAGATCGTCACCGAACTCCTGCGCATTCAGACTGCGAGCTAGCCATAGTGCTGCTGGAATAACGATAACCAGTATAGGCCAGATCGTATTCACATCCGTCCATGTTGCTCCATAAATGCTGCCGGTCAGCCACACATACGCTTGCCCTGCTGTATAAAATGGACTAATAATCAGCATAAAGGTTGTCGCCGCGCCAGTAATCGCTGATACTCCGATCCCAATCAGCACCAATCGAATCGGTGTTACGCCCGATTTCCAAGCCAATATATAAATGATCAACGCCGTTATTAACGCACCGACAATCGCAAACAGTGGCAGCATTTTAATACTAATTGCACCGCCTAATAACGTGACAAATCCAACTGCCGCCACTGCCGCACCACCCGTAATGCCGATCACATCCGGCGAAGCCAGCGGATTGCGAATAATGCCTTGTAAAATAGCACCGGACATGCCCAGCGCCAGCCCGACCAGCAGCGATAGTAGTACCCTTGGAAAACGTAGCGTTAATACAACAAAATCATTGTCCCCGTTATCCAAACCAAGAATGCTTCGTACCACATCTAGCGGCGATATCCAATCGCTCCCCAGACTGGTACCCAGAACCGCAGCTATACATACAAGCAGCAGAAGAATCAGTATGATACCGAGCGAGTGCTTATCCAGCTGTATAGAGAAGCCATTTCCACGGCTACGCAGTACAAAGGTCTTTTTCATATCCGGGTTACCTCCTTGCGGGCGATATAAATGAAGAATGGCCCGCCAATCAGCGCCGTCATCACGCCAAGCGGTAGCTCGGATGGAGAAATAATCAGCCGTGCAACCACATCTGATAGCAGCAGCAGAATACCGCCGCCAAGCAGACAATACGGTACCAGCCAGCGATAATCATTGCCGACCAGCGCGCGCATTAGATGCGGAACTACTAGACCAACCAGACCGACAGCACCGGCAACCGACACAGCACTTCCAGCAAGCAGCACGGTTACTAGACCCATCAACAGCTTGACGAGCAGTACATTTTGTCCCATCCCACGCGCAATATCATCACCTGTGAGCAGCAGGTTTACAGCTCGTCCCATACCTAGCGCGATGACTACCGCAAGCCCCATATAAGGAAGCACTGGATACAGCATCTCCAAGGACCGATTGCTGACCGAACCCGCCAGCCAAAACAATACATCCTGTAAGCCTGTACCATCCAACACAAGAATCCCCTGCGTAAAGGACGAAAATAATGCCGTCATTGCCGTACCTGCCAATACGATCTTAATTGGCGTCAAGCCATCACGTCCGATTGAGCCGAGTATATATACAATAATCGCCGATACCGCTGCTCCAGCGAATCCAAACCACATCAGGGACGTTAACGAGCGAATAGAAAACACAACAATCGCAATCACAATAAAGAAAATAGCACCAGCATTAATGCCGAATACACTAGGCGAAGCGAGCGGATTGCGTGTCAATGCCTGCATCATCGCACCAGCGACCGCCAGACTCGCCCCTACAGCAGCAGCGATCAAGGTACGCGGCAAACGCTCTGTTTTCAAAATGACATCTGGAATGGATTGCGGATCGTACTGGGTAAACGCATGGATTAGATCGCTCATCGTAATCGGCGTTCGTCCGAAGATCATGCTTGCCATAGCTGAAGCGATACAGACCATCGCCAGCAATAGAATTCCCAATAGTCTAGACTGATACGTTTTACATAACGGAAACATAGACTCACTCTCTCATGTAATAATCTCCAATCCAAATCGCAATTCGGACCCTACTTTCATGTCATGAAAAAAAGGGCGTCCGTCCGGTGGTAAGTAACATCGCCCTATGCACCGTCCGAACAGTCCCCTTATTTGCTTGTATTTCTACATGTTTAATTTAATTTGAGCTGCTTGTACAGGTCGTCCAGCAGCAGATTCGCTGATTTGTAGCCGCCTGCCATATTCCACAGAATTTCATCGACTTGGTATACCTGATGCTTCTTCACAGCATCCAGATTGGCCCAAAGGGGACTGCTGGTCCAGTCATTGTACAATTTGACCGTTTCCGGACTTCCTTTGTCATAGTTGAAGTTGAATATCATATCTGCATTGAGATCAGGGATGCTTTCCTTGGTCGTCAACTCCGCTCCCCAGTCTTCATCGTTCTGTCCGGCAGGTCTTGTAAAGCCCAGATCCTTCAGAATCATACCTGCATAGCTTAGATAGTAGACACGAACTTCATCTTCACGGAAGTTGATAATATTCGCAACGATTGGCAAACGGTCGCCCATTTTTTGTTTAAAATCAGCTGTCCGTTTGTCCCAATCTGCCAGCAATTGGTTTGCCTGATCTTGATGATCGGATGCTTCCCCAATAAGCTTGACGCCTTCTTTCCAGTCATACAGTTTATCTGTTACGATGGTTGGAGCAATCTGCGACAATTGCTCATAAATGTCTTCATGACGCGTTTTGGTCGCAATGATCAAATCCGGTTTGAGCTTATGTATTTCCTCCAGATTCGGCTGAGTTTCCTGACCTACCTGCTGCACATCACCGAGATCGGCTTTCAGATAATCGTAGACTGGCTGTTGCTCCCATGATTCTACAATGCCAACGGGTTTGATGCCCAGAGATACAACAATATCATTGGCTCCTTGATATAGCGTCACAATGCGCTTTGGCGTACCAGTAATGGTTGTTTCGCCCATTGCATGCTTAATGACGCGCGTGTTTGCCGAAGCTTCTGTACTACTACCTTGTTGAGCAGAAGCGTTAGCGGATTCCCCTTTATTTGTACCGGAAGCACAGCCTGCCAGCATGATCAGCACGAATAACAATGCCATCATTCCGGCTACCGATTTTTGAAACCTGAACATGATTTAGTTCCCCCTACACTGTTAATTGATATTGAATATCATTATCGTTTGTAATTGTAGTAGAAACAGGAACTTTTTTCAAGCGCTTTATTTCCGTATTTAGAGAGATATAGGTAAGTATGTAAGCGAAACATGCGGTATTGCGGTTTTGTAGGTGTTGAGAAATGAGCGATAGGGGTTCGGAAAAGTCATAGATGTAAGCTTCTGATGTTTTCAATGAGAATAGGATAGTTTGAGCAAAAACCTATTTTAGCCATCATAGTTTACATAACTATTTTTATGTAAACTATGATGGCTTTGCTATCTTCTTTTACATAAAATAAACATTTAAAAATGTATGAGGAATGTTCTTCAAATAAGGCTTGCGCTTGTTCCTTGGATAAAGATTGATTCATCGTATCACCTCCTTTTCTAGTTATATGCAGGAAATGAGGTTTTGGTTCGGTCAATTTGAGTTCAGCATGAATGTGTTTGTTTATGTTTGATTCAATCTTCTCCGTATATAACAATAAGGAACTGCATCAACCTTCCTTGCAAGCGGTCCTATAACGCTAAATGTCTATTACAAATCGTATGTAAATTCTATAAAATCGAAGCATATTTCACCACTCAAAACATGGGGAAAGCACACCATCGTAGTACTTCTCTAGAAAAATTCCTTCTATTATATAGCAAATATATCGCAGAGAATTTGATTCATTTGGATTCAATCATCGTCTTTATTTGGATACAATCGCCTATTCTACAGAATGAGAACGTAAACAAACAATTATTGTTTGTTTACTCGCCCCAAAATGCTCTGTCCCTCTATACGGACAGAGCATTTGCATCATGATCATTCGTAATCATTTTAAGGTAATCTCTTTTTTCCATGTCAGCTGCTTGCCTGCATCATTGGTAAAGGTAAACGATAACGTCCCTTTTTCACCTTTTCTAGAATTCTCGTATATAAAAGTTTGGTTGCCAGAAGTACCACCTACATAAAATCCTTCTCCCGTATCTACACCCTCTGAGGCTTTCGTTTCGTTCTCTACTGATTGTTCAAATGTGCTGACAATCGGCTTGCCTTTGCCATCCCACCGCATACCAGTCAGCGTATACCCTTTGGGCAATTTCTCGACCCAATACGTGAGACCGCCTTTGGTGATCGGCAGCTCGGACTGATCAATAATCATTAGAATATCGTCTGAGCTGGCAGAATCATCGCTTGTTGTAGTCGATTCCTGATTAGTAGTTGTATCAGCTATCGCCCCTGCCGATTCACTCGATGATGGTGAAGCATTCGTCGTTCCTTGTTGTTCTGCAGCTGTTGTGGAAGATCCAGCGTTCGTGCTCTCCATCTGCTTTCCGCAACCACTCAGTAATACAATGCCTGCCAGCAACACACAGGCTGCTGGAATATTCATTTTATTCATCCTTATCCCTCATCTCTATATCAGACGCCGCTTGTTTCAATGTAAAACGAAACGCCACGCCATGTTCTGTATTCGTCACTCCATATTGACTCTCATGTAATTCAAAAATATGCTTCACAATCGCTAGTCCCAGCCCAGTTCCACCCGTTTTGCGATCTCTTGAACGCTCTGCCCGATAAAATTGATCCCAGATTCGTTCTAGATCCTGCGCAGGGATATGATCCCCTTCGTTCTCGATTACAATCTCCACTTCTGTATCGTTGATCGTCTGCCAAGCCACTGTAATCGTACCGCCCTCATGAGTATGTCGAACGGCATTGCTGATCAAATTCAACAGCACCTGATCTATCCGTCTTGGATCTGCTGTTACCCAGAGCGCTTGATCACCGGATGTAATCACTCGTAAATGGCGACTATCCAATTGGTGAGCAAAGGAATGCAACAACGCTTGAATATGACGCACAATATCCATCGGTTGCTGCTTGAGCTTGACCGCCTTCACTTCAAAGCGTGATAGCTGAAGCATATCCATAATCAGCGCATTCATGCGGTCGGTTTCGGTAATGATTAGTTGTACATAGCGCTCACGCTTATCTGCGGCAACATCGTCCTGTAATCCTTCGGCAAAGCCTTTGACGATGCCAAGTGGTGTTTTTAATTCATGTGAGATATTGGCGATTAGCTCTTTACGCAGTTGCTCAGCTCGCGTTTTCTCTTCCATTTCATGGCTGAGTGTTTCATTCGTTTCGGATAATTTACGCAGTGCAGCATCAAGGTTGTGACGTAGGGTATCAAGATTACGGGATAACTCACCGAATTCATCTTGAGATTGTAGTGTGCGAGGATAAATTGGCTGAAAATCCAGTTGTGCCATTCGTGCCGACGTTCGACTTAGCTGTAATAATGGTCGCGACAACAAGCGCGAATACGCAAATGACAGCAGCAGCAAAATGACCGCAATGATCGGAGCTAGATAATACGAGTAGCGCTGTAGTAAAGCAGCGGCTTCTCCAACCGGCTGCAATGACGACAGCGAGAGCGCATAATTTACCTGATTCCCCTCTCCGCTTACCGGCATCAGAATCATAGCATACGTTACACCGCTCCAGTTGTCCGTCCATTCGGTTTGAATGGTCTTCCCTGCTTGCAGCTCAGCAACGGTTTGTTGACCTGTGTCCATGCTATGATTACGCCAATCGTTGAATGCGTTATCGACCAGTGTATTCGTATAAAATGGACTAAGCTCCTGTCCCTTCGGTAGCAGCAAATCAGTAATAGTACCTCGGATGCGGGTCGCTCCCTGCTCCGGTTCCGCTGTTTCCGGCTCCAACATGGAAGGCTGCATTATGGTATCCTTTTGATCCATATACATGCCATCCACCGTCAAGGTCGCACCCACCTGCAAGTTAGGTGGTACATCATGAATCGTCGTTCCCAAAGAGGAAAATAGCAGTGAAACGTCACGATCATTGGTGTGTATAGTTATAAAATACGGGTTCAAACTACGCCGCTCCAGATCACTATCATATATTGCAAGTGCTGCATGGTTTTCGTTACTGTACTGCCCCAATATACGCGCTGATGCGACTGGGTCCTCACCCTGCTCAGCATATTGTTTACCAAAAGAGCGCATACTCTGTTCCAGATCATGCACCTTGACCGTCTGATAAAATTTCTCAAAAAACAATCCCTGCGCCAGCAAAATAAGAGCGAATATGCCGATGGTCACGGCGGATGTGACGACAAACAGCTTGAATACAATACCCCTTTTTTTCACAATCGCCGTCCCTCTTTCTACTTTACATTACACTTCAAACTTATATCCCGCTCCAATCACCGTACGGATATGTCGTCCTTCATCCCCTAGCTTAGCACGCAACTTTTTGATATGAGTATCGACTGCACGGGTATCACCAAAATAATCCGCACCCCAGACAGCGGTAAGAATCTCATCCCGATCTAGCACCGCTCCATAACGACGAGTCAATAAATCCAGCAAGCTATATTCTTTAGGCGTTAAGCTGACATTCTCACCGTTCACTTGCACGGTATAGGCGCGCTTGTCTATCTTTAACTGACCGTCTGCATAAACAAGCGTATCCCCTTCACGTCCGAGTGTCCCTTGTGTTCGCTTTAGCAAAGCCGTCGCACGCGCCACAAGTACTTTTGGACTAAACGGCTTGGTTACATACTCATCTGCACCCAATTCAAAACCCATCACCTGATCATCATCATCCGTTCGAGCAGTAATAATAATGATTGGAATCGCAGACATTTTGCGGATACGGCGGCAGACAGACCAGCCGTCAATCTCGGGCATCATAATATCCAGCACAATCAGATCCAATTCATGCTGCTCGAACATTTCCAAGGCTTCACGACCATTATCAGCTTCCAGCACATGCCAATCATCTTTTTTAAAATAATCTGTCATAAATTCGCGCATCAGCACATCATCTTCGACCAGCAAAATACTTTTCTTCATCTCTATGCACTCCGTATGTGTCGGATTTAATATCCCTTACATGCTACATTCAGATAGAGCCGCTGTCAAAACACAGCGGCAGAGTATCAAAATGGATTCCGTTATCAGTCTAAAACGGTTCTATCTATGCAGGATCTGTAAAACGATAGTTGTCACTCTATACGACTTATTTATTAATTGCCTCGATTCCCATGTTGGTATTGAAGATACCCATCCATACGTCTCCGCCTTCTGTAGCCACGCCCTGCCATGTAGCGAACAAGTCTTTTTCAGTGCTGCTTACAATTGCTTTTTTAACTTTTGGCGTGATGATCGAATTGTATTTGGCGATGAATCGCTCTGGTGTAGTGAAAGAATACGTTCCGCTATCGCTGTTTACGCGTAGTGGATAATGAACCAATGTCGAAACGGTCTTTTTATCATTTTTCTTCACTGCTTGTTGCAGCTTCACAAAGAAAGTTTGGACAACAGCGGGGTCGTCGATGCCTGCCACTTCATATTTATTGTTCGTCGTTTTGTTCATCGATCTTTCTAGTGTCGCCTTGGTGCTTCCTGACGTTTCCTGAGGAGCAACCGCAGATTCTGTTATAGCGTTAGCGTAACTTGTATCCGGTGATGAACTGTAAGTAATAGATGCTGCGCTTGCTGTCATAGCGGAGGATGTTGCAACCAATGCAGCTCCTGCCAGTGTGATGCTCATAAGATTACGAGATATTTTGTTCATAATGAATGACCTCCTATGTTGTTTGGTATGACTTTATTATAGATAGGCGATGTGTAGTTCAGGTGTACATAGGGTGTATATTCAACATATTCTTGTGTTGTATTCATGCTTTTCGTGAATGGAATGCTCCTAAGTAGAATATGAAAAAAGCGGCAGACACGAACTGGTTTGATCCAGTAGTTATCTGCCGCTTTTGAGTTCACGAAAGCTTCGCATCTTGCTGTCGCGATTATCTTTACTAGTTTTTACTATTCGATTGGAGAATAGATAATATAGCGAAAGTTCTCCATAGCGCTCGGCGCGTAAGCGTCGATTCTATGAAGGTGATTATAAAAACTAAACGGAAATTTGAATACATGCCCAAAATCCCAATCCACCTCTGCAAAATCCGTAGCCCAATATTGCTCTTCCGCTGGTAACCATTCCGACCGCTTCGCTTTCACGAGCGGCAATTGATCTACAGAAGAATACAGTTGGATAGAGGATTGAGATGAAAGATGCTGCGAAGCCCTCAGCACCTTGACCAATTTCAATAATGCTGGAAGCCCACGCTCAAAATACTCCACATACCCAAGATCAAACAGAATATTCAAGCTATGCGAAAAGGTCAACATATGACCAATTAGATCATGATGCGCTTCTGCTCTATAGATTGTTTCAAAGTAAGACAATTCACCTACAACGAACTCCGACAACTGCTTCGCATTGGTAATTGTCGGGAAAGCATCACCCTCTGTAATCTCCAATCGCTTCACTTGAGCTGCGGAATAACCGAGCCACGATCTGCCGGGAATGGTTTTGCGGAAGGATTCGATTAATGTGCAAATGCCTGCTATGTCGGAACTTGTTCCCCATTCACCCAACTCCCGAATCGCCTTTACACTCAATGCCGTGTAGATCACATTATGCCCTACCCAATGCAAATCATCCATCACGAATTGCAATGATTGTAGAAGAGCACTCTCCACCTCGGATATCTTCACTTCTGCTATGGAAGCATTCGTTTCGATCGATGAGTGATAATCCAGCATGGCTTGTGCTTGTATAAAAATTGTATCCGCGATTGTGGAAGGGATATGATTTTCTTGGATAAAGAAATAAGCAGCAATTGCAGCAACTCCAAAATGCGCCTCCCAAATATCACCTGTTTTGCTTTTGCAGTTAGCGATGATCTGGAGCCCATGTTTAAGCATATCCTTTTGCATATGTCTCCTCCGTAATAACTTTTATAGAGAATAAATAATCAAGATCGAAAATGAGATGGTTAGTATAGACTGGAATCTCATTCCAATTATATTTGACTGAAGCAATACAATGGGCTGAAAATCGATTTTTTAAGCAAGGAAAGTGGTCGAACAGTGAATATAAATCCCTTTAAAACAAAAACAGCGTATAATTTATATTATACGCTGTTTTTTAACATTAAATCAAAGCTTTATAACTGTTATTTTTGTAATAAGTCATTATAATGATCTATGACAAAGTTATTCCATAATTCCGACAATTGAAAAACGTTATTCTCGTCTAAATTCGGGAAAATATCTACAAATTGATTTTTAACTTCATCTTTCAAAGAAATAAACCCTCCTATAGTTTGATCGTTTTCTACAACAAGCAGAATCAAAAGATGATTCTTACCTACAAACTTAGTAGTATATAAATTTACAGAGGGCTTCAGAATAATTATTTGAAATATTTCTTCCTTTCCCCACAACTCATAAAAGACAGATTCTGAATCTCCTGAATAATAATTTATGCCTACTTTATTATCCATTTTAAATTCTGGACCTTTCAAGTATTCTTTTTTTAATAAATTTTGTAAGTCTTCAGCATTATTCAAATTATCTCTCCTCCATTTCGGAAACAGTTGACTTCATTAAGAATCTATTAATTATCTCTTCCATTTTTCTATAGCCAAAAGGTTCATCATCGCTATCAGGATCGCTGGGTTCAATTTGTAAAAAAGAAAGCATATTGGAATTTTTCTCAAAATAAGAAGGTACTCCATCTTGTTTGGGATATATCGCTATCACTTTCTGTATTGCCTCGCGATTCCATTTATCTGAAACAGAATTATAATGCCATATTCTAAGATAATCATTTAATTGTCTCATAACATCGTTCTCTTCACTATCACTCCATAAATATTTGTGATGGCGATATTTAGCATCTAAAATTAGCCCATCAATAAAAATACCTTCTTTATTATAAATGGCAATTCTAAAATCCGGAGTTCTATTATTATTCGCTTGAAAGTAACTTTTATTTTCCGAATTACTAGGAAGTATTTGAGTATCGTAAGCTAATTCAATTGAGAAACCTCGCTCTATATTTTCAAACTTTAGAAGAGTTCCTGCCATGAGTTCATTCATCCCAAGACTTGGATCATTATTATCGGCTAACCAACCACTAATCCAATCAAAATCGTTTGTTTGAATTACTTCAATTAATAAACATAAAACATAATACTCAAATAACAAAGATGTTCTTTTATAAGGAAATGTAATTTGTTTAGCTGATGAAGTTTTTCGATTTATAGATTCGATTTGTTTGTAAAATCGGTAAATCGTATTATACCTAGAATCCTTGAATATATTTACTGATACTTTGCGATCACTTTTAAAACCATCAATCTTACCCAAAAATGTTTCTTGTTCATAACGAGATATTTTTGAGGTGATTTTAGCAATTTCCGAAGAATTTTTTTCTATCCTCAAAAGATTATCTAATATAGATTTTGACTCTTCTTTCCCCCGGTTTATTAATTTAGTAAGATCTTTTTTTGTACCATCATAACCCAAAGAATTATTTAGTTTTTTAATACGATTTTCATAACCCTCTATTTCCTTATTTTTGTTATATAGATTTTCTTTTTTAAGTGTGTTTTCTAACTTATAAAGACTATCGATTTTATTAAGATTTTGTTTAGTTACTTTTAAAATGTGTTTAACCCAACGATTCTCCAAATTATTTTCAGTGAGTTCTGTGTGTTTTTCAAAAAAGAAATTAGGCACTATGTGATTAGCGTTTTTGGTTGAACCCTTCCGAGACAACCATCTTTGGCTTTTGATATCAGGCTTCCTTGAATAGTTCTTCTGTCTATAGTTTTGTACTACGCTCTTGATTGGATCTTTCAAGATATCTTCTATGGAACGGAATAACTTTGGTGAGTTTTTTTTGATATGCTGATAGATCATCAAAATATGAGGAGCATGTTCAAATTCCGTTTCAAGACTCCCGCCTTGACTTTTCAATAAATTGTGAGATAAACCCATGACTTTTTTTTCAAGATAGTCACGTAAGTTCATGAGTCTATCCCAATCCATGTTTTTAGGTGAAATCCGATAAAGTGATTCATAAGTTTCTTTTTTAGTTTTAACTATTACCAAATAGTCCCCTGGCACTAATATATCTTCATCATTTCTTGTCTCAGTTAATATTTTCTTGTCACCAACTTGAAATTCTTTATAAGGTTCTCCATTAGGGACTTCTACCAACATAAGATCTTCAGGATCAGATGATAAAAACTCCAACTGTATCCCTTCATATTCTTTAAACGCAATTATATCAATTACAGGGCTGGTGCGTGATTCTAGTTTTAAATCCTGTTTATAAACCCAAGGGGCTTTACTATATTTTTTCAAATAAATTTTCACTCTAGGAAGTGTAGTCATTAATACTCAACTCCCTTGACTTTCGTCTTATCTCTTCAATAGTTAAATTAAAATGACTAATCATTTGCGATTCTTCTAACATAAAATAATCATATAACTCGCTATTTTGTGGTGTAGATTCTTGCGAAGTCATAGTTCCTATTAAGTTATTAATCTTTTCAAAAGAACCTCTAATTTTAGTTAATATTCTTTGCTTGATTTGTAAGTCAATTGCATCGGAACGTTGTATGGTGTAATTCCCTAGTTCGTCTTTCGGTATATTATTCAAATACATTCCTATTCTTTCCAGCGCTCTGAAAGATACACCTTTTTGACGATCATACTTTTGTATTATGTCATGGAGTTTGTCAAAAAATTCTAACTCGTTTTCATTAAAAGCTGACCAAGCATCTTTACTAAAATTCCAAGATCGATATTTGGTACGATATAACTCTATATATTCTTCTTTTACTTGAAAGTTTTCTTCATTATCATCTAATGCTTTTTGGAGAGAAACAAATTTCATTTTTTGTGGCGTAACTATATTAGCTCTATCTAACAACCTGTCAGAAAAATCTTTAGTTGTTTCATCCATGTTTGCAGTACCTATAAAAATAATATTGTTCCCAATATTTATAGAGGGTGGATATTTAGAAGCATTATGACAAACTGTATCTTTACTCCAAAGTTTTAACTCTCTATAATTTACAGATTCATCAATTTCTAATAAAGAAATAAATGGTGCAAACCAATATTCTACTTGAGACAAATTCATTTCATCAAAGATCACCATATGCATTTTATTAGTCTCATTTTTTGCATGTATTAAAAAATCAACTAATCCCGTTTCGGAAGGCATATATAAACCAGTACTTGAATTATGAAAACCAATCAAATCTTCTGGTTCTGTATAAGACGGACTAATAGGTAGCATTAACAATGTCCCTTCTTCTTTGGACAATCCTAATGTTTTAGCATATAACAATGCTAATTGACTTTTTCCCGTTCCACTCATTCCTGACAAAATTGTTATAGGATTAGTTTTTACACTGATATGAAAATTAATTAAATCTTCTTTTTTATAACACAATTTTTTTGAAAGTGCGTTTTTTTGTAAATCATTTAAAAATTGCTGTTCAAGTTTTTGTGCATCAGAGTTAGAATAATTGTCTTTTGAAAAATATTGTTCATCTGTTTTATGTTTCTCATCTGAAACTTTATTTATTATCAAATTATTATTTACATCTCCTTGACTATGATCTTCTTTTAAAACATCAATCCCTTCATTTTGAAACCTCTCTTGCAACCCTAGAATATAATCGACTTCTATGAAAACCAGGTTATTAGGACTTGCAACAACTTGATGGCTTCTTAACTCTGGAGCATTAATGTTTATTAACTGTGCTGTTTTTGAAGAAGTATACAACCAACCATTTTTCTTCCCGGGAACTTTTTTCCATTCCCCTTCAAAATAATAGAGTTGATTTTCACTTAAAGCATGGACTGGTGGGAGCATGGTGTGATAATAATCTTGTAGAAGTAATAATTCAGAATTAGTAAGTGCAACCTCAAACTTTTCTTTTTCTTTGATTAAAGGAACAGGAAGATAATCCATATTTTGAGTTATATTAGCATCTTCCAAAGAAACTATATCTATATTTTTGAAGATTTTACCTTCATTATTGATTGTTATTTTGGGTCGGAAAACTATTATTTTTCCGGTTAAAATTTCTTTGATTTTTTGCAATTTATTCTGATAATCACTATTGTAAGTAGATTCTAGAGGTAAAAGATTTCGAGGGAATGATTCTTCAAACCCAATATAAACAGTGGATAATATCCCATTCTCTTGAAGAATACTGTCCAATTCATTGATTGGTGTTGGCTGAGCGCTAATTGGATTAACAAAAAAACAAATATTGTATCCTGTTTTTGTAAAAGTAACTGACTCGTTTCTTTCGGTTCCTATATTAGGGAAAGTTAGTGGATCAGTTGATAATACACCTAGCATATAATTTGAATTAGACTCTTGGAGTTGAGAACGTAATGTTTTATTAATATCTATCATTTTAATTTCCCTCTCTACTTTTAAATTTATAATAAGAGATTGTTTCTATAATTTCTTTAGTATTTCTAGCATTAAAAAATACAGGTTCTATTTCATTTTTTGCACAAAAATCCTGTATATTATATATAAGAGCACTATCAATACCTTCTCTTTGAAAATAAATAAGTTTAAAATTTTTTAATCCATTCCGCTTTTTGTTCCAATCATTTGTTGAGACGCTAGTGATTTCTGGAAATATTTTTTGTATTATAGTTTTGTTCTCAATACATACAATAGCAAATTCATCGATTATACTACTATCATTGAATTCATTTTCTAACAGAGCAAGATCTTGTTCTTTTTGAAGAAGACTTTTTTTAGTTTCTAGTAAATTTTTTTTGAATTCTTTAATTTCATTTTTTTGTTTTATTTTTAAATCTTCTAGAACTTTGTTGTATTTAATTTGATTATTATTCAGTTCTTTATTTTGATTTTCAATTATTAGTAGATTTGATTTTTCACTTTTTTTAAGACTATTCAATAGTTCTTCATATTCTTTAGATTTTTTTTGCTTACATTGTTTAATTTCTTCTTTTAAATGTTCATTTACTACATTTAAATTTTCAAAATTAAGTTCTTCTTGTTTAAATTCGTTTATCAAAAATTGTTTAGCTTTTAGAGACTCATCTTTCTTTTCTAACAAAGTATTGAATACATCTAATACCATTCCTAATCTAATATCTTCCGACATTTTTTTTTGGACAGAAGCATAAGCGTAATATACAGTTTCTCTTGGGAATTTTGAAAGAAGGATTTCCTTGTTATTCATAAACTGGTAAAGATCGAGAGATTCAAAATCTATTTTTAAATCATTTATCTCTTTTATTTCTTTTTCTTCAAAATAGTCTTTTAAAATATTCAATAAATTTTCTACTTTTTCCTCAGTAATAAATGAAGCATTTTTTCTAAGATATTTTTCAGCCATTTCATCATCTTCAAAATGATGTTGATAATAAAATAATGGCTTTTTATTTTTATGATTTTCAATTAAATTTTCTAACTCTTCGTTTATCAATTCCGGGTGATAAACTAAACTTATTCCTAATTTCACATACTCAGGTATGTTATCTGAAGTCGAAAATAGAATACTGATATCTTTTGCACTTAATTCTCCAAACATTTCATCATTTTTGGGATTCTTATAACTTATCAAATGAGAATAAAAAATATTGCTTTTCCTATTATTTCTATTGTTGGCTTGCCCCTTAAAAACATTGCGAAGATAATTTTTTTTTTGTTGTAAAGAAGGGTTTCTACTAAATCCAGGCACTGTTTCTTTCAATCCTTTAAGTATTTCACTAGAACTCTTATCATCTAGTAAGTCTACATAAAGATCAATTTCGTTCACTCGTATCGCTCCTTTATTGTTTGACTCCCCTTATATCCCAACTAGGTATACTTTACCATTTAAACATATTATTAATATATTAGCTAGTATTATAGAACTATAAAATATATTAGGAATAAACAGTTGATTATTCATATTAAGTTAAAAATAACAAATATAAAATAGCTAATGGGATTTGAAAATATATCTAAAACATACGATAAAGTAGGACATTTCATAATTCAAAAAATGTATATAATAATAAAAGACATTTGCACTGGATAATACAGTATGCAAACGTCTTTTATTATTGCTTTATAAAATAATGGCTTATGTTAATTCTATCTATCATATTAACGAGAATCACTCAATTTCAAACGGCTCCACTCGTACAGCGCTTGGATAAACGAACGGCTATGCAGCGGCTTTTCTAACTGATTAGGCGCATTAGGAATCACACCGTTATACCATGATGCCTGATTCTCGTTTAGCGATAACGATGTATCACCTTCATCATACGCCGCCGAGTTATCTCGATCTCCGTTATACACCTGTGAACCATTCACACCCGGTGTCACCTGTACAAATACAGAATCACCTCTATTCTGATTCAACATTTCAATTTGGTCAAATAAGAAGATGGAATACCATACGACAAGCCCGATGGTAACTGCACTCAATAATCCGATCATCCATCTGGTTTTTCTTCGTTGCCTGCTTTGTTCCTGTTCCGTCATGTCCGTCTACTCCCTGTCACGCGTCAGCTGGAGCGCTGCAAGTTTTATTTCTTCAGCGCAGCGACCAGAAGCGATGTATAGTATCGGCTGCCATCCGGCTTCAGATGCACACCGTCATTGTAAAAGTACTGATCCTTACCTGCGCTTGCTCCATACCAGTCTACGATCTGAACATTGGAAAACTCACGTCCCACTTGAGTCATCGTATCATTCACTGTATCCTGCCAAGGTTTCGGCACTCGCGCCGTTACGAGCAATACTTGCTTCACGCTGGACAAGGATTGTAGAACACTTCGTAATTGATCCGAACTGAATGGACCGTTAGTGCCAAGCTCGATAATAACATGATCACCCAGCTTACCAGCAGCAACCAGATTATTGATGACATCATCTGCTTGTGACATTTGACGACTCACTTTGCCGTCGATGGTCATATTAGGCAGTTGTTCTTGCAAATATGGTGCGACACCTACCGTGACAGAGTCGCCGATCATACTCACGCCAGTGCCATCCGGTACAGATGTGGAGGATGAACCTTTTGGACTATTTTCATGATTTCCGGCTATTGATGTTGGCTGTGTTGAGTCGTTATTGTTAGCATCGTTGCTTTGTTCGCTATTGGTAGTATTGTTATTTTGACCATTCATAACCGACGAGTCGGCTGGTTGTTGAAGATTGGTAGGTTGTTCTCGATCCGCAGACGGCTGTTGATATACAGCAGGTACAGCGTCGGCATTGTAAACTGCCGAATTATCGCCAAAGGCTTGTTTTTGTTCCTGTGAGTTGAATAGCCAGATCACGCCGCTAGCGATAACGATTGCCACCACTCCCCAAAGTGCATTTGCGATCCATGTATGTTTTCTATGCATAGCATCCATTCCTTTTCTGTATGTGTTGTTCTTGATGTCTTCATTATGCCGAACAGTTGTCGCCAAAGTTTGATGAACTTGTAAACAAATTGTCACAGCGGTTGTCTAACATAGAAAAACCCTGCTATGGCGTGTATTGCCCAAGCAGGGTTTTTCATCATGCTTTTGTGATGATCGTATGATCTATCAGCGATGTGTGGAAAAAATGATGGAGTAAATTATTTATTTGATTCCGATCTATCCTACACTACTCTAACTCAATAACCAATGCCTCATCTGCATAGCCGTCCGAGGAAGCAGAAGAGGTCTGCGCAGGATTCCACGGCTTGGAGCCTTGAATAAGTAAGCTTTTACTATCCTGATTCCAGAACATATTGTAAGGTAGCATCCCGCGATAGATCGGCTCGCGATACAGCACATTTCTGCCCTGCATTTTGCCAACAAATACTATATTCTGATCCTGCAATGAGGTGTATACGACACTTTTACGATCTGGGGAAAATTCAAAGCCCTGTACATGATCCAGAAGGACGGATAACTCCCCGTTACGTCGGTCGTATTCATACAACGATTGGTCAGAGCCGATAAAGACAAACTGATCGTTAGTAATCCAGCTCACATCATCCCCACCAATCTTACGCTCATACTTCACATCCAGCTTTTTATTCGATGCTTCTGCCATGGTCAGTACCTTCTTTTGACCATGACTCGACTGATACGACTGCATCAAAATGCTAGTACCATTATTCGCAATGTCCACATGGAATATGGAGTCTTGCGCCGTAAACAGAGTCAGCGAATAGCTACTATCCAGATGATTCTCCATATTGTAAATATGCAGAACCGCGCTAGGTTTCTCATTCGCATTAAAAGCAGGTCGATCCACCAGATAACTGACGTATTTGCTATTCGGTGACCACGATACATTTTGGATATATGTGCTAGAGTCATTCAATTGTGTCAGCACAGTCTTTTTGCCATCCTGCATAGATACAAGCTTCAATACCGTTTGGTTAGAGGTATTGAGTGTTTCGCAAAAGAAATTACCATCCGGCGATAGGAAGGTATTGTAGTTGATATGACCAACGACAGTGTTAGGTGTACTTTTTTCAAACGGATATGCCATCTGTTCTAACGTACCTTGTTCCAGCACAGACATAAAATTCATTGCAGATATAACTTCATCATGAGCAGACCAGCCCAGCAAGTGACCGGCGTTGGAAAAATGTCCAGGTAGCCGATAGATTGTTTTGACCTGTACAGGCTTGGATGCTGGATCGACCATTGGAGCTTCGTTATTATCTGGAATGATGACTACCTCTGTCTTGGGTGCTGTATTACATGCAGCTAGTATCATCGTCAACAGCAGGATCAGAATGGATAGCATCATAGTTCGAACTCTCATAACGCCCCCTCCTTTTCCATTCCGACCCAAGCAGGGAATTCCAAAGTGACAATTGTCTCATGGTGATCATTAGCGATGTGAACCGTACCTTCGAGCTGCTGCACAATCGACTTCACAATGCTAAGCCCTAGCCCCACACTTCCCTCTTCCGCACTTCCGGCATGGGCGAGATAAAAGGGTTGGAATAATCGCGACAAATATTTGCCGTCGATGGGATCGCTGGGATTGCTGAAGAGTAAACAAATGCGGTCATGATCTCGCTGCCCTTTGACCGAGACGGTAGAGCAAGGCAGGCTGTATTTGATCGCATTGTCGACCAAGTTGATAAACAGCTGCCTCATCCGATCACCGTCGCCAAGCAGTATGAGATTGTCGCTGATGTCGCAATGAATTTGCTTGTTGTAACGCTGGGCGCGCATTGTCATGGACTCGCAGACATCCAGCAAAATCGGTCCCACGTCT
Source organism: Paenibacillus sp. JQZ6Y-1 (assembly GCF_040719145.1). Classification (NCBI taxonomy): domain Bacteria; kingdom Bacillati; phylum Bacillota; class Bacilli; order Caryophanales; family Paenibacillaceae; genus Paenibacillus; species Paenibacillus kandeliae. The sequence continues at coordinate 1,780,935 of NZ_JBFDUZ010000001.1, read as the reverse complement.
ACTGGCTGCCATTCGTGAATAGCATTTTGGTTGCGAGAGACTTCCAGCAGCTTCAATACCATATCGTGCAGCCGCCGACTTTCCTCGATAATATGATTCATACCTTTATCAAAAAATATCGGGTCCTTCTCACCATTCTTGCGAATGATCTCCGCGTATCCGAGAATCGAGGTCAGCGGTGTTTTGAGCTCGTGTGTAATATTGTCAAAAAAGTGCTTTTCCTGCTCATGCAGCTGCTTGAGGTGATCTCGATCTTTTTCGATAATATGAATCTGGCGACTAATCTGGTCGATCATATCATTAAAATTGTCTGCCAGCTTGCCAATCTCATCCTTGCGCTTAACATGCAGTCGCACGTCCAGATTGCCGTTCTTCACTTCAGTCGAAGCCTCGGTCAGCCGAGTGAGTGGAATCGTAATATGCCTTGATAGAATGTACGAGAATAGAAATGCTGCTGCAAAGATAGCGAGCGCGATATAGAGTGTAATTTGCAGCACTTGACCAGTTTGTCGATATAATGCGCTAAAGTCTTTGTAAAAACGCAAAATCCCGACCTTTGCGCCGTCGATAATGACCGGATATGAGAACAGAACCGTTGTATATTTGCCATTATACGTAATGCTGTATGCTGTATTACCACCAATGGCTTGCTCGAGATCACTTTGCATATTGACGGGGAAAACCGTAGTATCCGATGCGTAGAGCAGCTTACCATTCAAGTTATAAATGCCGATACCGCTATCTGTCATCCGGTTCAGATCTACTGCGATTTCTTTGGCAATCTCACCGAAATACAGCTGATTGCTGCTATAGTGATTGATTAGAAATGCCTGCCGCACATAGCCATTGCTATTGTTTTTCAACCCTTCTAGCTCATTCGTGACTAGACTCTGATTGCTGTTGCGAATGAATTCTTTCACCGTCTGATTTAGCACAACAAAAGATAATGAAAAGATCAGGAGAAATCCGATCAGGAATTTGATACTGATTTTGCGTACCATCATTATCCACCCGTCTTCTCAAACTTATAACCGATGCCGAAAACGGTCGTAATGCAATCAGTAGCATCCAGCTTTTTGCGAAGCCGCTGAATATGCGTATCCACGGTACGGGTATCGCCGACAAAATGGTACCCCCATACGAGATCAAGCAAGTCAGAACGGGTAAAGGTTTTGCCCTGATTTTTGAGTAGCATTATCAGCAGATCGTATTCCTTCGGTGTAAGCTCGACTGGTTCCCCCGCATTTTTGACCAGCCGCTCGTCTTCGATGACTTCCAAATGGCGAAAACGGATAACGACAGGTAGTGACTCCTGCCGTATAGAATCACTAGCCTGCTCCACCCGACGTAAAATCGTGCGGATGCGCGCCACGACCTCACGCAGATCAAATGGCTTAGTAATATAATCATCCGCTCCGAATTCAAGACCGAGAATTTTATCGGTAATATCGGATTTGGCGGTAATCATGCAGATCGGAAGGTTATAGTGAGCAGTGACTTTTTTGCAAATGTCTAGACCACTCTGATCGGGCAGCATCCAATCCAGTAGCAGCAAATCCGGCTGAAATGCTTGAATCTCGCTCATCCCTATTGCTCCACTAGAAGCTGTACGCGTCTGGAATCCTTCCATCGTCAATCCGTAAGACAGCAAATCAGCAATGGGTGCATCATCTTCGATAATCAAAATTTTGGCTTTGTTCATGACAATCCTCTTCTCTACCTCTGATCCGGTATTGTAAACATCGTTCATATGTTAACGGTCAGCCTGCAAACAAGCAAATACAGATTGTCATTAAATCACTACAATATATTCATAATCTTGGATGAGAGTTTGTGCACCATCCATAGATTCACGCTTGCGCAGTAGGTCGGATCACGATCTCACTCACATCTACCTGCTCCGCTTGTTCAATGGCAAAGGCAATTGCATCCGCTACAGCTCTCGGCGGCATCGCTATCTCTACATTCGAGCGAACAACCGGGTCTGTCGCACTCTCTACATATTCTGTCCGTGTCATCCCCGGAGAGATGATCGTAACACGTAGCTTATCTCCCGCCTCTTGTCTCAACCCTTCGGAGATCGCGCGCACCGCAAACTTCGTCCCTGCATATACCGATTGATTCGGTACGACTCGATGGGCAGCTGTTGAGGCGATATTGATAAAATGCCCGGATGCTTGACTGCGGAAAACAGGTAGTGCTTCAGCGATTCCGTACAATACGCCTTTAATATTAATATCGATCATCGCTTCCCAGTCGTCTACTTTGAGTGCATCCAAAGGGGAAATAGGCATTACACCAGCATTGTTAATCAATACATCCAATCGTCCATAATGCTCGACAGCCATTTGCACCAATCTTGCTACATCCTCACGTTTTGATACATCTGTGATACCGTAGATGGATTCTCCACCAGAGTCGTTGATCTGCTTATTCAATTGTGCAAGCTTTGTTTCTCCTCTTGCGCCTAAAACAAGCTTCGCTCCTTTTTCAGCTAACAAAAGAGCAGTCGCTTTACCGATACCACTACTAGCTCCTGTAACAATAACCACTTTGGAATGTGTACTCATGTTAACATCCTCGCTTTCTTCTCGCTCAGTGTATGTGTTTAGATGGAATGGGTTGATTTCAGCTTACATGAATACATCTCTCATACAGTAGAACATTCCAAAACGATCATTGCCTATTCCTCTGCATCACATGGACGAGCCTATCACGAGTTGCCTTACCTCTTCCGTTACAATAAAATGATACAAACATCTAGTTCGCAAAATAAAGGAGCTCACTATGATATCATCCTATGCAGATATAGATATGCGATTGCACGAATTGGTTTGCATAATGCTACGCCATGCACCTGAGGACGGTGTATACGAGACAATGATTTCAGGTGTTCGTTTACGACATACAACCCAGATTACACAGCCTGTACACTCCATCGCTTCTCCTTCCCTTTATATTATTGCCCAAGGGTCTAAGACGGTAACACTAGCCAACCAGACTTATCACTATGACCCGCTGCATTATCTCGTCAATCCCGTTCATTTGCCGGTTATCGGAAGAATTGAGGAAGCTTCGATTCAGAAGCCTTATCTTAGCCTTCAATTAGATTTTGATATGGATATGATTTTAGACCTTGTTAAACCGCGACCAGAGCCCGCGATGATACAGCATGATGGAGGGCTATTTATCGACTCTATGACTAGCGATGTACTTGATGCTGCTAGTCGTCTTCTTCGCTTACTGGATCATCCTACAGATATTGATACGCTAGCGCCGTTAATTATCCGCGAAATTCTGTATCGCGTTCTACAAGGGGAGCAAGGAGCAATTTTTGCATATTATGCTGTGACTGGAAGTTATATCAACCGGATCCTACAGGTTGTCGATCATATCAATCAGCATTATGACCAACCGCTCAACATTTCTCAGATGGCAAAGGAAGTGCATATGAGCGCTGCGACGCTGCATAAATATTTCAAGCAAGCAACTGCAATGAGCCCGATTCAATATCAGAAAACAATCAGATTGCAAACTGCGCGTCGTCTGTTACTGGGTTCCCCAATAGATGCAGCAGAAGCCGGATTTCAAGTCGGCTATGAGAGCCCATCCCAGTTTAGCCGAGAGTATGCGCGTATGTTCGGACTACCGCCCAAAAGCGATAGTAAGCAACAAGCCGAATTCTTGATCAAGCAGCACTATGAATAGAGCTAATATACATTCCTCTATGTACAAAAAAGCCGCTATTTCAGCAGCTTTTCATTTTATTCTGTATCTATTTTCTATATTGATTGTATAGGTGAGAGCAGGTGAATTGTATTGAATCCTCCTGCTCTCTTTGTTTTGAATCTTAGCCTAGATCGGCGCCATTAGACTTAATCACCTTTTGATACCAATAGAAGCTATTCTTCTTACTTCTCTTTAGTGTTCCCTTACCTTCATTGTCCTTATCTACGTGGATGAAGCCATAGCGCTTGCTCATCTCTCCCGTCGAAGCACTCACAATATCAATACAGCCCCATGACGTATACGCAATCAGGTTTACACCATCACGTACCGCTTCTCTCATCTGTTCAATATGTGCACGCAGGAATTCGATCCGATACGTATCATTGATCGTGCCATCCGGTTCAATGACATCGACAGCACCCAGACCATTTTCGACGATCATGATGGGAATCCGGTAACGATCATACACATGATTGAGCACATACCGCAGCCCAACCGAATCAATCTGCCAGCCCCAATCCGTTGCTTTCAAATATGGATTCTTATAGCCACCAAATACATTCCCTTGTGTCTCATCTCCCTCAGGGCGAGTACCTACGACGTGGGACTTGTAATAGCTGAAGCTATAGAAATCAACACAGCCTTGCTTGAGCGTAGCTTCGTCATCTTCCGTCATCTGAATCTCAATCCCCTTCTCTGCAAAATATCTCTTCGCAAAGTCAGGATACTCCCCTCGTACCTGTACATCACTACTCAGCATATTGTTCACCTGATCCATACGCAGTGCTTGTAACATATCTTCTGGCTTACATGTACTGCCATAGCCATGGCTATAGTTAATCATACAGCCAAGCTTGAAGTCAGGATTGATCTCGTGTGCGAGCTTGACCGCTTTGGCACTAGCTACAAACTGATGATGCAGCGCTTGGAATCTCATCTGAGTGCTATCCACAGCAGTACTGTTGAATACTCCGCTATCATCCACCAGCAGTGCTCCAGCCAAATATGCACCAGCAGGTACGATCAGACTATTGATCTCGTTAAACGTAATCCAGTACGTAACGACATCCCGATATCGGTTAAAGATCGCTTCGCAATAACGAACATAGCAGTCGATCATCTCTCGGGAAGCCCATGCGTTGAACTTCTCCGTTAAGCCAAAGGGCGCTTCATAATGCGAGATGGTGACAATGGGTTCGATATTGTACTTTTTCAATTCAGCGAATACTCGATCATAAAATTGAAGCCCCGCTTCATTCGGCTCCATCTCATCGCCATTCGGGAAGATTCTTGACCAAGCGATTGACATTCGGTAACAACGGAAACCCATTTCAGCGAACAAACGAATATCTTCTTCATAATGATGATAGAAGTCTACTGCTTCGTGAGAAGGATAATGTACACCCTCTTGAATCTCGCGTGTGATACGTCTCGGAACGGTATGACTTCCACCTGTCATCATATCGGCAGTACTTGCTTTCTTACCATCTACATTCCATGCACCTTCATATTGATTGGCAGCCGTCGCGCCACCCCACATAAAGTGTTCTGGGAATACATGTACATTGTCGTGATTCATAGATATTTCCTCCTTAAATGATTTGGATTAGTTTCTCTCCCATAGCAATTGAAGGCTTATCCGTGCTAATGACATCTGCAAAAGCATCGGAATTCGTCACAATAATCGGCGTCGTAAGGTCATAGCCTTTGGATGCAATCGCATCCATATCGAATTCAAGAAGTAGGTCGCCCGCTTTGACGACGTCTCCTTCTTGTACATGTGCAACAAAATGCTCGCCTTTGAGCTTTACTGTATTCATACCTACATGAATAAGCAGCTCCGCTCCCCCACTTGAGCTGATCCCAATCGCATGAGAAGTCGGGAATACAGCAGATATTACACCATCGACAGGTGAAATAAGTTTGCCTTCCGTCGGCTCAATCGCTACCCCTTTGCCCATCGCACCGGAAGCAAAGGCTTCATCCTTAATCGTAGATAACTCTAGTACTCTACCGGATAATGGTGCAACCAGCACACGATCAGATACCGACTCAACAGGTACTCCAGCGTTAGCGGGCGATTTGCCTTGTGTTGCTTGATCACTTGTATCTTCTGGTATATCTTCAAACCCCAAGATTAGCGTCATGATAAAAGTAACAACAAAGCTGATCACACAGCCAATTGCTGCATGCACCAGATTCCATGGGTTTTCCGTAATGAATGCAGGTAGTGTAGCCAGTCCCGCGATGCCTAAAGCAGATCTACCCACTCCAAACAATCCAACATAGATTCCTCCGACCGCTCCCCCGATGATGACCGCGATTAATGGCTTTTTCAAGCGTAGGTTGACCCCGAATAAGGCAGGTTCCGTAATACCGAGTAGTGCAGTAACGCTAGTAGAGAAAGCAACTTGCTTGAACGCTTTATTTTTGGTTCGCAGAGCGACAGCGAGTGCTGCTGCACCTTGTCCGATATTGTGTACGAGCATACCCGGACCAACGATGCTATCTTTTTGAGTCTGAGCATAGGCGGTAAGTACAACGGGTCCGAGACTGTAATGCATACCCGTCATGATGAGGAATGGGAATGCACCCCCGATCACACCAGACAATAACCAGCCGACATGCGTATTGATGTAACCTACGCCTGCTGCCAGATAGTTACCTGCAATCGCACCAAGCGGACCTAACACAATCAGTGTTAACGGAGCCATGACGATCAAAATAATCAACGGCTTAAGTATCGACTTAACCACTGACGGGGAATATTTCTCAGCAAAGCGCTCTACATACGAGAGAATCCATACTGCCAAAATAATCGGAATAACCGACGATGAATACGTCGCTGGCGTGACAGGTAATCCTAGAAAGCTTATAGGCTTCCCTGTGGACATCAATGCCAGAAAGCTAGGATGTAGCAAAATACCAGCAACCGTTAACGACAAACCGACATTCGCTTTCAACTTAACTGCTGCACTCCAAGCAAGCAGTATCGGTAAGAAGTAATAAGCAGCATCCCCGATAAAGGTCATAATCGTATTGAATTGACCATCTAGATCGACGAGATGGAATGTTTTCAAAATAAGTAAAACCGCTTTGATCATCGCACAACCGATCATTGCTGGCAGGATCGGTGTGAAGATACCAGCAATCGTATCCAGAATCGTAGTGAATCTCCCTTTTTTCACTGTGGGTACATCAGATTGCTGGTTACTGAAATTACCGAGCTGGGTTAATGCCTTGTACACATTATTTACTTCGTTACCAATGATGACTTGATACTGCCCACCACTACTGGCAACACCCATCACACCAGGCACATTTTTGATTGCTTCGCCATTGGCAACAGCCTCGTCTTTCAAATTAAACCGAAGTCGGGTAGCACAATGCGTGACACTGTCTATATTCTTTTCTCCACCAACGAGCTTTAAAACCTCGGCGGCTGTGTTCTCATGTTTCATGGACGGTTCCCCTTTGAACAATTTTGATATAAAAAAAGACCTAGAGTCCGATCGCATATAGATGTGCTCTATACACGATCGGGCTCTAGGTCTTGCCTGCTTCACCAGTAACAATCCTAGTCTATTCATTATGAGATAATTCACGATACATGGATCAATCTGTTTCTTCATCAATGACTCGCTTGATATGAACGGTCAAATAGACCAGTTCATCCTCGGTTAATTCTTTGCCGTAATCCACTCGAATCAATGTGGCGATACGGAGACTACATTCATATTCTTTGGCGTATTTCGCTTTGATAATATGGAGAAAATCACTATCATTATGCTTCACAACCGTATTATTAAACAAGCGATATGCAAAGAATTTTAAGTGAGTAGTCAATCTGGAATAATGAATGGAGCTTTCATTGAAGTTAATCTTAAATTGATAACGAATAATATTTAGTACCTTCTGTATAAATTGCGTAATCCGCATCGTCTCTTCCATTTCAGAACCGAGTTCGGCATTTACAATATGCAGAGCGATAAAACCTGCTTCATCTTCTGGCAGAGCAATATCGAATTCCTGATTAATCATGTCTAACGCTTTCAAGGCAACTCGGAATTCATTGGAATAGAACGCTTTAATTTCAGACAATAACGCATTGTTAAAATTCATCCCTTGCTTATAGCGAGCTACTGCAAAGTTAATATGATCGGTTAACGTTAAATATATATTCTCATTCAATTCTTTATGGAGCGTTTCTTTGGCATATTGAATGATACTGTCTGACACACGAATATATTCCATCGGGATTTGCGCGAGTAGAGCATACAATTTACCGGTTACATTTTTAGATTTGAGGAAGAATTCTTTTTCAATTTTCCCTGTCTCTACATCGTCTCCCTTCTTCTTTTGAAAACCGATGCCACTCCCGAGAAGCATCATCTCTTGCCGCCTATCGTTCACTGCGCAGACGACATTATTGTTAATAATGCGTGTGATTTTCATGGGATCTCCTTTTAAAATGAAACGTTTACAAAATTTAGAAATAAAAAAGACCGATAATGACGACTACATGAAATAAAGCGAATCATGCCTCGTATTAATCGGTCTTGCCTGCCGAAGCAGTAACAATCCAGATCGCGTTCATTATTTTCTTATAGAGTCATATTAGTGTAAAGTAATATGTTTGTCAATTCCTTGGTTCGGGTTGGTATGCAATCATTCATCTCAGCTTATGATTCAGCCGATCGGATACACAAAAACTCTGTAAGCTAAGCGGAATCCATACCGCATGCTTACAGAGTTATATTACTATACAAATATAATCGTACTTCTCCTATTCCTGCCGCTCTATCCATTCCCGCAAACGCGGAAATACGGTCAGTGCATTATTGTAAAATACATCCTCCCAATGCGGCTCTGGAATCAGGTTTTTGATAAATCCAATCCACGCATCCAGCGGTACGAGCGGCCAATCAGTACCGAACAGCACACGATCATACTTTTCCGCAAAGACAAGTGCGCGCCGAAAATGGTCGACATACGTCTGTTCACCCATTAGACGCTGTACTTTGGCATGATCACCGACAATCCAGCCGGACAGATCAGCATACAGATTCGGATTCTTTTCCAGCATCGCTGCTGCATCCATCACCCACGGATCGCCTAGATGACACAGCATAAACGTAATATCGCGATGCTTGAGAAACGTCTCTTCCATAGATAGCGGATGCGAATATTTGAGCAGCCCTTGATCTGCATAAGTTAATCCACCATGAATTACGATGGGTAGACCATACTTGCGGGCAAGGTCATATACCGGATCATAAATAGCATCGCCTACATTGTAATGGTAATATCCAGCGTACAGCTTGAAACCAACCACCTGCGGATTGGCAAGCGATTGCTCTAATGCTTCCAATTGCCCCGGTTCATGCAGCGTCTCTGGGTTAATACCGACACAGGTAAATACATTGTCTGGCATCTCGTCATTCAGATCCAGCAGCATCGGATTCGTCGCCTTCACATCTGGGAATGCGCCCGGTGTCGTTTCGGTTACACCCATTCCCACTGCTGCAATAATATTCGATGCTGCAAATTCAGCCAATAATCCATCGGTCGTATAGTCGATGGATGCCAAATTGCGCGCTGTATCATGAAATGCCTCGATCTCGGAAAAATGAATATGTGCATCAATAATCTTCATAGGATGTGTCATGGAATGTTCCTTTCCCGCTGTTATGAAGTAGGCTCCTCTGATACAAAACGAATGCGCCGCAGATCGTTCAATGCCTCATCGGCAAGCTCAATCGATGTGAATAGATGGAACTGTGGACGGGTCAGCACGGTCTGTCCATGATGAAGATATAGCAGATTATCCGCAGCCGTCAACATGTTGCCAGCATCGACAAATCCCCAGCATTCTTCATCCTGCGGCACAGAGATTGCATACAAATGATGATTTCGTTCACTGGAACTCAAGCGTGCCGTTCCGCTCAGAACACGAACATCATACTCTACTTTACCCGCTTTGTAGACCAATTCTTCACCCACTGTATTGCGAACATGCAGTTTACCGGAAGCCATATCTTCTCCCGGCTTGTAATAGTTCCAGTAGCGCACATTTAGTGGAGTCAAGCTTGTACCCGTTTGCTGATCCACACGCACAACCGAAGCGACGAGCGGTACCCCCGGCAACGTGAGATAGTATTGGCGCAAAGACAAGCCTTTGAATTTGGCGTTTTTGCGAATAGCTGTATCAATGGCAATTCCTGACCAGCGATTCCCATTTGTATCTAGCATTTCTGTAAATGAGCATGTATGTGTTTCTTCCAGCATGCTAGCTTGCGACATTTCACCAATTTGAAGTGACAATCCGCCCAGCCACGGGTTCCACCATGATTTGGGACCGGGCTGTGGGTAAGAAGAATCTAGCCATTCCTGCCCTTTATATTGTAAGGAAAAGATCGTCGGTGCAAAAGCTTCGCTTGCTTTGAACTCCAATATGCCATTGTTCACACTATGAACCTCACCATGCTCATCCGTGATAATCTGCATGTTCACTGAATGATCCGCAACCGGAATTAGCAAGCGTTGCTGCTTCAGCTCATAGCTATCCATATCGAGATGGATATTCAGTACATCCACTTCACCAGAACGTTGGGATTCCAACGACCACGATCCATTGTATTGGCGCAACTGCTCTTCCAGCGGCATGTGGAATTGCTGCGGCTGGATTGACATATTACCATCGTTAGACGTATGCGAATGATTCTGTGCTTGTTGCGATTCCACGAGCATTTTGCCATCCAGTACGGCATTTTTGTGTTCGATTAATTGGATCGGAGCGGCTACACCATGTACAAACGGATTGCCGTTGTTGAATACAAGTTCCAGTGGCGGTAAGGTCGATAATGACTCCTTCGTACCCTCAGCAATTGCAAAGGAACGGAAATCCTGCCAGCGGCTCCATGTTCCGCCCGCCAGCGTAATCGCGGATGTAGTTACCACTTCGCCTGACTGTAGTACACCAAGCGGATGCTCCAACGCATAATGCCAGAGATCGCGCTGCAATGGCAGATGTTGCGGCCAACTGGTTCCCCATGCGGAATGATCCTTCTGTGTAAACACCCAGTTCTCGCTCCAATCCTCTACTAGCCAATAATCGCTAGAGGACGCATCTGGCCCACTGGATGTGTGAATAAACTCGCCGCGATAAGGAATAACACTATCATGCAGCGAAATTGCGAATTTTTCTTTTAAAAATAATGGTTCTATCCGTTGCTCATTCATCTGATTTCGTACGATATGATGCCGCGTGACAATGCCATTGCGTTGTAGTGTAATCACGGTAGTGAATTGCAGCTGTTGCGACTCCAGCTCGTATTCCACTTCCATGATCATATGGTCCTCCTGACGGAAGCTTACGCGTACTGGACGATTCTTCTGAAACGCATCGTTATACGGCAAACCAAACTTCGGATAAAACAATACCGTGCCCTGCTCCGAGCCATAATACACGTTGAGGCTGTTGCTTTCCTTGTTCAAGTGCACATGACACAAGCCGTTGACTGCGACCCATTCTTTCTCTGTTTCGCCGCCAAAAGCAGACTGCACATGTGGCAAGACGAGACTGACGTATTGATCCAGCACATGAATCATTGCATCGCCATTTGCCTTATCAATGGTTATACGCTCATGCCAGATGCCGTATTGAAGTACTTGAGCTGTAACCATGACCGAACGGCGCGATTGTGCGGGTACAGTAATCAACAGCTCTGGCTCAACAAACGAGAGCAGCGCATGCTGCGGCCAGCGGATACGATACGTTTCTTCGGTGTCGTATTCATTCTCGACCGATAGCTCCAATTCCACCTGATCGCCAACATACAGCGTACGATGCGGCGGCTGTAGCTTGAGCCGTACGGGGAATTTCGGTTCGACGCCTAACTTGAATACCGCAGCAAGCCCGTTAATGAGTAGCTCCGCCTCGACAACAGGATGGGTTTGAAACGGATTCTGTTCCTGCTCAATCGGTTTCAATACAAAGCTGCCTTGTATCGTTTCGCGTTGCTGCACCGTTACGGACTGGTGCAGCTCATAATCCACCTGCTCATTGCCTGAGGCGTTAATGTCTACTTGCAGCGGCTTACCTGTTTTGTTGACGATCTCGTATTGTATGGGATAGCTCATGCCAAACGGCAAACGATGCTGCTTCGGAATGGTAGCGGAAATAAGATAATCGTCGGTTTCAATCAGGCGCAGCCCTCGTCCCGTACGCTCATATTCCATTCGCAGATGCAGGTCATCTTTGCGCCATTCATAGACGAAATAATCGAACCCGTTCTCGCCTTCTCCATCCGGCTGTGTCGCAATCTCGCGTACACTATCGTTATACCAGTCAATCTGATCAAAATACGACTGTACCGCAGGCGTTTGCAATACAGACGGAATCAGGTTGATCAGATGGGTAACATCGTCACGGCGCTCCCAGAAAAAGCCTGCTTTTTTGTATGCAGGAACCGCTTTGACATTGCCTGGCCATGTATACAGATCCACACGTGGCCAACCAAGCGTGATCGTTTCTTCTACCGCGCGCAGCACTAAGCGTTTGCCGATCTTTTGCCCGTGATAATCTGGGCGTACATTCAGCAGGGCAATATAGAGCGCTCCTGCGTCTTCTTTGTAATGCGAAAAGCTACAATATCCGATGACTTCATCTTGGTTCACTGCCAGAAACACATTCAAATGAACGCTATTGTGATGTTCCTTCAAAATCATTTGTTCCGTTTGGATTGCGTTGTCACCGCCCCAGCTCTCATGGCTAGCGTTCCACATGTCCGCAATGGATGCAGCATAACGCGGTTCGTATTCGACAATTTGAATATCTGTGGGATTGATCGTCATTGCAGTCTAATCCTCCGTTATTCTATGTAGTATGAAGCTGGTACGATCTGTGATTCTACTAGCTACTATATCATAGTCTGCTGACCATCCGGGCGCAGATATGGGTGGCTGAACAGCATGCTATATGATACTTGACGAGTGAAGAGGTAATTTGGTTGCTATGTGGCTACTTTTTTTCCAGATTGCATGGTAACTTACTTCAATATGTAAAAATCCGATCCTGCGTCATATAACATTTGGCAGAATCGGATAAGAGACTTCTTATTTGTGATCGTTGATCACATTCGATAAAGGGTAATGTTGCAAACAGACTTAGTTCGCACCCACTACAGGATGCGGCACATACGGTTCTTCCAAAAAGGCCACATCCTCGTCCGTTAGTTTCACATCCAGCGCCGCCACTGCATCCTCCAGATGCGTAATTTTGGTTGCTCCGATGATCGGTGCGTTGACAGGTGTTTTTTGCAGCAGCCATGCAGTAGCGATATTCGCACGAGTCACCTCATATTTGGATGCCAGTTCGGCGACACGTTGGATAATGACACGGTCAGTGTCGAGCGTCGCGTCGTATTTGGATTTTTGTATCTGATCGCTTTCCGAGCGGAAGGTTTGTGCTTCTGGATCGCGGGTGAGACGCCCAGACGCGAGCGGGCTGTACGGAATAACGCCAATCCCTGCATCACGACACAATGGCAGCATCTCGCGTTCCTCTTCGCGGTATAGCAGATTGAGGTGATTTTGCATGGAGACGAATCGCGTCCAGTTGTTTTTTTCAGCAACATGCAGTGCTTTTTGGAATTGCCATGCATACATGGCAGATGCCCCAATATAGCGCACTTTGCCTGCTTTGACCAGATCGTGTAGGGCTTCCATCGTTTCTTCAATCGGTGTGGTATAATCCCAGCGATGAATCTGGTATAGATCGACATAATCGGTACCTAGACGTAGAAGACTTTGATCGATTTCGCTTAATATTGCTTTACGGGACAGACCTGCACCATTCGGACCTTCCTTCATTCGACTAAATACTTTGGTGGCGATGACGATTTCGTCGCGGTTCGCATAGTCTTTGAGCGCACGACCAAGATATTCTTCGCTGCTGCCCATCGAATAGACATTGGCAGTATCGAAGAAATTAATACCTAGCTCCAATGCTTTTTTAATGATAGAGCGACTGGTTTCCTCGTCTTTTACCCACGGGTGTACCCAGCGGCTAGCATCGCCAAAGCCCATGCAGCCGAGGCAAATACGGGAAATGTCGAGACCTGTGTTGCCAAGTTTGCTATATTCCATAAGATACTGTCTCCTTTATCCTTTATTGAGATCGCGTATGAACATGCGTTTGCATGGATAACCTTTACGTGTGGATGGTGAAGCTTCTGGATATTTGCGCTCCAATTGATCCAGCGATTGTTGATATAACTCACGGAATGGGGCTTCTGTTTCATGCTGTATCAATGTGTGCAGACGCCATATCAAACGTTTCTCAAAATACATCATCCATTTCTCCATCATGATCACGGCAACGACAACCTGCATTTATGCCGATTCTTGATTGCTGCAATACTAGAACAGCAACATAGACATATGATAAAAGGGTTGCGAAGCCGAGGTCACCTCCTTTCTCTGCTTCATGAGACTGTCTATGTTGTATAACACACAGCGACTACTCCTTCAGTATGCCGCAGTCCCAGCAAAACCGTTATCTCATTCGTCTCAAATGATTGCCTATTTCTCTTATGACCATTAACAGTAGCAATGTCACAGGTATATAATGCAGACATAGCCAAACTTCACAGTAGCTTATACAGAGGAGGAACCCATCGTATGACCCAGCAGCTACATCATCAGAATGCGGAGCTGGCAACACTTATTCAACGGCATTGCCCAGACGAAGGATTGTTTGAAACAGCAGTACCTTCGCTGTTTCTCATACATCATCGGCAGACGACGGAACGTGCTTTTCGCGTATATCAGCCTTGTCTGTGCATGATTGCCAGCGGTGCCAAAGATATTTTTCTCGCTAACGAGCATCTTGCCTATGGACCTGCCAGCTATCTGGTTGCTTCCATGAATCTGCCGGTTGTCGGTCAGGTAGTACAGGCATCAGTGGACGAGCCGTATTTAAGCTTTAAGCTGGAATTCTCTCAAGCACAGATTCTGGAAGTACTTCATAATACCGATCTGCCACAGATGCCGCGTGATCATGCGAAACGGGCATTGTTTGTTGGGCAAAGTGAGCAGCAGTTATTGGATGCGGCAGTGCGACTGACACGATTGTTGGAGCAGCCAAAAGATATTCCGTTTCTAGCGCCACTGTTTACCAAAGAGATCTTATATAAGCTGCTTCAAACTCCGTATGGTGTAACTCTGGCACAGATTGCGTTGGAAGGCAGCAGCTCATATCGCATTCATGAAGTAATTGAGCAGATTATTCAGCAGTATGATCAGCCACTACGTGTGGAGGAATTGGCGGAGCTGGCGAGCATGAGCGTGTCGTCGTTTCACCGTAATTTCAAGGAGATTACTGCGATGAGTCCATTGCAATTCCAAAAGCAGCTTCGTTTGCAGGAGGCAAGGCGCTTGCTGCTCGCAGAATCAGCGGATGCCGCAGATGTTGCTTTTCGTGTGGGATATGAGAGTGCTTCCCAATTCAGCCGGGAGTATGCACGCTTATTCGGTGCGCCACCGCGCACGGATATGAAGCAATGGAAGGAAAAATACGGAACCACGCTCAATGCGTGAATACGATTAGCGAAGTTTAGTAGATTTAGCAGATAAAGCTTATAGTATGAAAAGAAGCCAGATGCTCATCGGATAGTCCGGTGTTCATCTGGCTTGTATTCTTTATCCAAGATACGTCATATATTCAAAAGCAGTAATGCCATACACGCTTTTAAAATGCTTATTCAAATGCGTTAAATCTACAAATCCGCATTCCGTCACCGCTGTGTATACATCCTTGTTCTGCTCGATCAGCTGCTTGGCGTACTCAATTTTGCGATTTAGAAAGTATTGGTAAGGCGAAATGCCCGTCTGTGCTTTAAACATACGGATGAATTGGAACTTGGACTGTCCCAGCTCTGCGCTAATCTCTTCCAGCTTCATCACGCCGCCAAGATCTGCATGCAGCATATCTTTGGATTTACGGATAAATCCGACATCCTGTGAAGCACGGGAGGTCCAATCCGTACGGGCAAGGCTGTCAGTCAAGGAGATTAGCAATTCACTGCACAATGCGTCATCCTGATCGCTCAACATCGCTTTAGATAAGGAGACGATTTTGCGGTTTAAGACAGGATCGTAAACGATGGGCGATGAGAAGCGCAGCAGCTCTTTTTGCCCAGTGGCTTCGGTCATGAGCTGTGGGTCGACATACAGCATGACGTAATCCAGCCCGCTGCGGTCATTTGCCATGCCATCATGCGCCTGTTCGGGATTGAATAGCATCACTCCGCTGGAATGCGACAGTTGCAGACTGCCATCCATCGTAAACCGCTGAATCCCGCGCAGTGTCACGCCAAGTGAATATTCCTGATGCGAATGGCGTTTGTACGTAAATTCGTTGATACTGGCGGACAGCATCGTAATACCCGCTGCTTTTTTATAGATAAAATGCTCTGTCGGATTCACCGCATTCTCCTCCTATACCCAGATCATAACGACAGCGTAGATCAGAAATAGTGTCATAATCAGATTCGCTGGTCGTTGATGCCGCTGTAGAAACTGTTTGAAAATTGTACCAAACATCACCCATGTTGTATAGGCAAGAAATCCGATACAGGTAATGACGAGCACGCCCATTGTTAGTCCGCTGATCGCCGGATAGTATGGCATAATAAACGTCGGAATCACAGTCATCGTGAACATAATGACTTTGGGATTGACGAATTGTGTGATAAAGCCAGAATGAAAGGTACCCATGCCGCTAAATGTACCCGATTTGGATGTTTTGGATTTGCGTGAAATCTGGTACGCCAGATACAGCATATATGCGCTACCGACAATCTGCATAACAATCATAACTTTAGGCAACACGGCTGCCAGCATACTATTCAAAAAGGCGGATGCCGCAAGCAGCAACGCGAACGCCAGTGTAGCACCGTAGGTGTAACGCAATGCTCGCTGAGTCCCCTCTTTTTGGGCAATTGAGAGAATAACGATGGTGCTTGGACCGGGTGTGAACGTAATAATGAAGCAATACAATAAAAAGGACAGGATACTGATGGGAAAAACCCCTCTCTGCACGTTGGCGGTGTTTTTATATCAATATACCTGTCGTTATGGAATGGCTATAGTATATTATTGCAGCTTGGATGCCTTAATGGATGTGAATGAATGATTTTGCCGCTGAATATGTAAAAAACCCGAAGTGCCGTATGCTGGCACTTCGGGTTTTGTATAGTTGAACCTCATCCAAACTTATGATGATTGGCTATACTGTGTAACTGATTATGCTAACTCATATAAACCTATTCCCCTTGCTTAGACAGCTGATCCAATGTAGCAAAGTCCTCATCGCTCAATTGCAGATTCGCCGCTTCGATATTTTCATCCAAATGCGATACCGTCGATGTACCCGGAATCGGCAGAATAACCGGAGAACGACGCAGCAGCCATGCAAGAGCTACTTGTGCTGGTTTGGCATTCAGTTTTTTGGAGATTTCGTCCAATGGACCGCCATCGCGTGCGAGTTCGCCGGTTGCCAGTGGGAACCACGGGATAAAGGCGATATTTTGCTTTTCTGCCTCGTTGAGCAGGTCCTCCGACTTGCGAGTGGACAGATTATAGAGATTTTGCACAGACGCGATTTTGGTAATTTGGCTTGCTGCATGTAGCTGGTCGACGTCTACTTCACTCAGACCGATATGGCGAATCTTGCCTTCTTGACGCAGCTTTTCCAGTTCGCCAAGCTGTTCTTCCAGTGGCACCTTCGGATCAATGCGGTGCAATTGAAATAGATCGATGCGCTCCAAGTCTAGATGACGCAGACTAAGCTCTGCCTGCTGACGCAAATACTCTGGACGTCCTACTGGACGCCAATCATTTGGACCGGAACGGGTTAAACCCGCTTTGGTAGCGATAATCAGATCATCTCTATACGGATGCAGCGCCTTACGGATCAACTGCTCCGCTACAAACGGACCATACGAATCCGCTGTATCAATAAAGTTAACACCTAGCTCTACTGCGCGCTGCAAGACGCGTACTGCTTCATCTGGGTCTTTCGGGTCGCCCCATACACCTTTACCCGTTAGTTGCATACTTCCATAACCAAGACGATTCACTTCCAGGTCGCCGCCAATCTTAAACGTACCAGATGCGGCTGCATTCAGGTTTTCGGTTGTCATATGAAAAGCTCCTCTCGTTTGTGGATGATCCTATTCCTGTCATTCTACACCTAATTATACCTTTACCCTTAATTGAAACTTTCTATACATGAGGGCAATATTATTTTTTACAACTCATTTAGTTTACATAATATTTATTATGGTAATAATTAAGAAGTTGAATGGAAATATTTATCTTTATTTGATCTATGTAGGGATATTTGTTTTATCTATGCTATGTTTTATAATATATTGCATTTTTTGATTCTAATTCTCTTTACGTTTATATAATCAACATAATATTTATTATGTAAACTAATTGATGCAATAAAACAATGCTTATCCTTCCTCATTAATTAGCAACCATCATACCCATCGAAATGAAATAACAAAACAGGATACTCACAAACATACTAACAAGACATCATCACAAAAAGAGACGCAAATCGCTGAATACTAACCTTCAGCCATTCACGTCTCTCCTCTATCTTATTTTTTCATTTCCATTTACACCGTCATCCTATTGCTTTCCACATCTTCATGATTTGGTAAGGTACAGTTCACGTAACGCTTCATTAGCAGCATTGCGAACCGTCTTATTATGATGAGATTCATACTTCTCCACAATCGGAATATATTTATGATTGTAGGTTATTCCTAGTGCATACACTGCCTCTGCCAGTAATTCTGGCTCAAGCTGATCTATCTGATCGGCGATAATATCCAGTACTTGCCCTCCATATTGAGTCAGCAATTCCAGAATTACGGTCTTGATCTCCACTGTTTCTTCTGTAAACAAATGCTGCTGTAGCAAGACAATGATCAGATCGAAATGCGGAAGATCGTATCCAAACCATGGGTCGAGAAACCGATCCATGCAAAATAGCAAATTGTCCTTTTCCTGCTGGCTTTCCGTTTGCAAAAAGACTTGAATCGGTTCGATACCTGCTTGAATAATATCCATATGTCGCCGATTATAGCTTGTATATTTTGCAGAATCAGAGTCCACGATCCTCTTCCTCTCTACGAAATGGGATATAAGCTAATAACGCAATTTTTATACAAATTCAGCTAAAATTCGATCCGTCTGATACGGTGTGATGCCCTCTTCCATTGCGAACACAGTATCTGCATCTTCTATATGCTCCACTATGCTACCTCTTGCTTCTGCATGCAAGGTGAACAATTCGGACAGCATTGGTCGGCGCAGATCGGAAAAGGCATGTCCCAGCATTTGCAAACCCGTCATATTGTCCTGTGCGGTAATCTGGAAGCTGCGATTTTTTAATACTGCATCCATCCAGATCATCTCGCGAGTATGCAAGTCCAGCGCGAACGGCACAGCTTGCTGCGCCTCAACAGTCAGGTCAAACTTCGACTGTACTGTGCGTGGCTCATAAATCTCCCCCGTCTGATCATACTGACGCATCATGAATCCGGCAAAGCACTCTGGCAGCTCGGCGAATGCCTGTCCCGTAAAACAGTTTACCTGCACCGTAGCATAACGCGCACGGGTCTGTGCCAATACAGCCGGAATATGCAGATCAATAAACTCGGAGGCTCCATTAGGTGCGGACACAATATCACCGCTGTGCACACCAAATTCCGATTTTAGATTGTAAAAAGCTAGTGTATCGATATGTTGCCAGTTCTCATCCATCAGGATCACCGACAGATCGACATCGACGCGAGTTTGTGAACCCTCGCGCATATCGCTCCACCAGCAGAATAGACGCACCGTATCTCCATCCGGCATATTCACTCTACTTCCACGTGGCAATGCACGAAGCGCGCGACTTGCGGAACGCTGTGACAATGGAACGGGAATCTGTTGCAGTGCTGGATCTATATATACCCGTCCCAATGTTTCTTGCTGGGCAAAGCGCTGTTTCAATTCTTCTTTGATTACTTGTACGAGCTGCTGCGCTACTCCATCTGGTAATGCAGGCAGATGATTCGGCATCGCCACTACTTTCCCCATATTGCCTTTCGGGAAAAAGACACGATACCGTTTTGGTTCATGACGATGCTTGAAATGTGCCATCATTTGCAGCAGTAGCGGTACCGCTAGCTGGTTCGCACTTTGCTGAAACTGATCCAGAATAACGACAGTTCGTGCTGGCTGAGAGCGTAGCAGCTTATCCAAGCGTCGTGCCAGTTCGCCCGGACGCGTTCCTAGCTTGGCAATCATCGCGGAATCACCGACGGACAAACCGCGCTCGATCTCACTGCGGAATGTAACGATATGCTTGTCGCGGCGCAATGCTGTAAAGGCTGCAAACGCATACGGATATTGCTTGCGCATCTCGCCAGGATGCAGAATCTCACCCAACCGTTTCCATTGCTCACGGTATAGCACCATATCTTCCAGCGGTTCCACCGTACGCTCTAGCAAGCCAAGCAGCAGTCTACGCTCCGAACGCTTGAATTTGCGGAAATGATATGCCGCTGCGAGATCAGTGACCGCTGTTCCACTCTCTTGGTTTACACCTGATGTACGATTCACCTGAATATTCATACCTTGATTCATGTTGTACAGATTGGCAAATGGGCGCGTGAGCTGCGGCAGCTTTTTCGCCCACGCTAGACTTGTATCTAGACCAGATAAGCCAGCAGCAAGTCGTAGCACATCGGTAGCTGTGCGGAAATACACGCTCAATCGCTGAACACTAGCACGTCCATTGTCCAACAAGACCGCTGCGATATACGCAGCATTTTCCTTATAGGGAATCTGCTCTGGCAACAGCAACTCTATATCCTCGATCTGTTGCAGCGCTGTACGCAGATCTTCTTTATCCTGTTCGGAAAGCGAGCCGTTGGCGGCTGCCAGATTGCGTATGATGTTGATGCCAGTCGATTCCTCCGCAAGCGATAGGAATCGAAGTGGAGTATCATCCAGTAGCAGCGGACGAGGCTGTGCTTCGTGATCTGGTAATGTGCCGCAGGCGTAATGCAGCACCGCATTCAGATACAGCTGGGCATCGGAAGCTGCCATCACTTCATTTGGAAAGTTGGGATACATCGGTGTGTAGTTCACATGATCGCCTACCATCTGCTGCAGGATCGGTATGATCTGTTGATGCAAGTCGATCAGTACTTTTACTGGCAAGGTATGACATGCTTGCAACAGCTCGCGGTCAAATGTATAGCCGATTTGCTGTATATGTTGAAGCAGTGTAGCTAGAATACGCTCATTTGACAATGAATTTTCTATAGTCGATTGCTCGGTATATGCTGAAAGATTAGCTTGTACGTGTTCTGTTCGATGAGAGAGCTGAGATAGTTGCTTAGGCAGGATAAGCTGCTGTACACGACGCAGCAAAATAGGATTCATCCACTCAAAGGTAGGGATGATGGGATATGGATTGCCTTGTGCTTGCTGGATGATCGGTTTGGAGTTATTGGTATTCATATGTAAACCTCCTAGATATACAACAGCCGCAGGAGAGCCGGAACACTGAAGGACAAGTTGGGTTAGAAGGAAGTGTTCTGATAGCCTGCGGCTGACGTATGATGTTGAACGAACAAAGCGATAAGTAAGCTGCAGGAGAGCGGGAAAGCTGAAATATACCATGCCAGGGGAGACGAATCTCCACTCTGGCTTAAAAGAGTAGAAGGAAGCTTTTCCATAGCCTGCGGCTTCGTTACAGCATGTTGTTCGTCTTGCTGATAGGTACACTTTACGTCATCCTTCTCACTGCGAACAGGGCACAAGTATGGCGAACAGAGAATAATCACGTATTTTGCTATCTAAATAAATAGGAAACTATTAAACAGTAACCTATTTAATTGCACCCGATTGTCTACCTAAAATTGCATCTATTCAAATTATGTATATAATAAATGAGTAAGTGTTCATTGATAAGCAGATGTCACTTTGTTTAGATACTTACCAAACCATACAGAATGAGGAGTGGAGAAAATGGTACAAACACGAGTATTGAGTGCTTCCCATGCTAAAGCACCTTTTGAAAAGACAACGATTGAGCGCAGAGAACTTCGTCCGAATGATATTTTGATCGATATCAAATTCAGTGGCATTTGCCATTCCGATATTCATAGCGCCTACGATGAGTGGGGCGGCGGTATTTTCCCTATGGTTCCAGGTCATGAGATTGCCGGAATTGTAGAAGCTGTCGGAACAGATGTAACCAAATTTGCAGTCGGCGACCGTGTCGGTGTTGGCTGTTTTGTAGATTCTTGTGGAGAATGTGAATACTGTCAGCGCGGCGACGAGCAATATTGCACCCAAGGCGTTGTACAAACGTACAACTCCCGCGAATATGATGGTACGCCAACCTATGGCGGTTATAGCCAGAAGATTGTCGTCAAAGACCGCTTTGTCGTTAGCATTCCAGAGAAGCTGGAAATGAACGTAGCAAGCCCACTGCTGTGCGCAGGTATCACTACCTATTCCCCATTGAAATACTGGAATGCGGGTCCGGGTAAAAAAGTAGCAGTCATCGGTGTCGGCGGACTGGGTCACTTGGCGCTGCAATTCGCGCATGCACTCGGCGCGGAAGTTACCGCACTGAGCCGCTCGATGAACAAAAAAGATGAAGCGTTTGAGTTTGGCGCGGATCACTATTTTGCAACGGGAGATCCAGAGACATTCAAGCAGCTGGCAGGTCAATTTGACCTGATTCTGAATACCGTATCTGCCAATATGGATGTAGACGCGATTCTGTCGCTGCTGCGTGTAGATGGTACGCTCGTTAACGTGGGTGCACCAGCTGAGCAGGATCAATACAGCGTGTTCTCCCTGATCATGGGTCGTCGCAGCATCGCTGGTTCCCTTGTAGGCGGTATTGCCGAAACGCAGGAAATGCTGGACTTCGCTGCCGAGCATGGCATCGAGCCAAAGATTGAAGTCATTCATGCGCATCAGGTGGATGAAGCATATGAGCGCGTCCTGAACAGTGATGTACGTTATCGCTTCGTTATCGATGTAGCAACACTGTAAGCTGTGAACGGAAACGTATAACAGTTCGATACCATGTACTCCGAGACCGTTAGAAGCTTCGATTTCGGATCATAATGAAAGTTCTTTTTATTGTTCATAGTAGGCATATACAAAATCCCCTGTTCTCCACTCATGGAGTTCAGGGGATTTTTATTTAGTATAGATAGCAATAGGGTGAGAGTTAAAATGGTCTGCTCTGCAACATCAGAATGATAACAGGTTATGAATCAAGGCTATGAATCAACTGGATTCCGGTTGAGCGCCCTGCTGGAATTGGCTGTTATACAGCTCATAGTAGGCACCGCGCTGCTCCAGCAATTGCTCGTGATTCCCCTGCTCAGCAACTGTGCCTTCGCGAATGACCAGAATACGGTCGGCATCACGAATCGTGCTGAGACGGTGAGCGATAACGAAGCTCGTACGTCCTTTCATCAGCGTCTTCATCGCCTGCTGAATGTGCATCTCGGTTCGCGTATCCACACTGCTTGTCGCTTCGTCCAGAATGAGAATAGTCGGATTCGCTAGAATGGCACGCGCAATCGTCAGCAATTGCCGCTGACCGTGACTCAGATTGCTCCCTTCCGCCGCTAAGACGGTATCATATCCATGCGGCAAGCGCGCAATAAATGGCGCTGCATTCGCAAGCTGTGCTGCTTCTTCCACCTCGGCATCGCTCGCACTCAGTCGACCGAAGCGAATATTATCGCGAATCGTTCCAGAAAAGACATGCGCATCCTGTAGCACCATGCCCACTTGACTGCGCAGCTGATCCTTATCCAGCTCTCGTACATCACGTCCGTCGATACGAACGGTACCACTGTTCACTTCATAAAATCGGTTCAGTAGATTAATCACTGTCGTCTTGCCTGCTCCTGTTGGACCTACCAATGCAATCTTCTCGCCGGGTTGTGCAGTGAAATCAATATGCTTGAGAATCATACGCTCTGGATCATAACCGAACGATACATCGTCAAATTGAACATTCCCCTGTAGTTTCACACCCGTCGTAAACGAAGGTGCAGATCCATCACTTGCAGCACGTACTGTTTGCGACTCATACTCAGATGGTGTGTCCATAATCTCAAACACACGCTCCGCACCAGCAATAGCAGACTGAATCATATTGTACTGATCCGCCAGCTCAGCAATCGGGCGACCAAACTGCTTGGAATAGTTCAAGAAGCTGACGATGATACCGACTGTCGTTAGCTGATGAAATGCCATCCAGCCGCCAATACTAGCAATCAGTGCAAAGTCGATATTATTTACCATATTCATCACAGGTCCGACTAAACCAGAAGCGATTTGCGCTCGAATGCCTGCTTGATTCAGCTCACCGCTTGTATGACGAAACCGAGTTGCTTCCGTCTGTTCACGCCGATACTGACGAATGATCTTCTGCCCGCCAATCGACTCCTCGATCATGCCGTTAAGCTCGCCCAGATGACGTTGCTGACGTTTAAAATACTTGCGGCTCATGGCAGCAATACGGCGGCTTGCCAGTAGAATCATTGGCACTGTTAATAGCGCTACTATAGTAAGCGGAATATTGAGTGTCAGCATAATAATCAGCGAACCGACCAGCATGATCAGACTGTTCAGCAATTGGGTTACACTCTGATTCAGCGTATTGGATACATTATCAATATCATTGGTCGCCCGGCTCATCAGATCGCCCTTTGCCCGTTTATCAAAAAAGGGAATGGGCAGCTGCTGATACTTCCCAAACAAATCACGTCGCAGATCGTACACCGTACGCTGTGATACACCTGTCATCACATACGCCTGCACCCACGAGACGGCACTGCCGATCACATAAATGGTTAACAGCATTCCCGCCAGCTTGAGTAGCATAGTATAATCGCGCGGAATAATCGCTAGATCAATGACCCGACCAAGTAGATATGGTCCGAGTAACGATAGGATCGCATTCAGAACGGTGAAAACATAGACAATAATTAAGCCTTTGCGCTGACGATTCAGATAGCTCCATAGTCTGCGGATGGTGGCAGTGCGATGCTTGGCACGCACAATCGGTACATTGCCACGCATCGGTCCACGTCCGCCCGGACCCGGCATGGATGGCATAGTTTCTTGACGTGTAGGGGAATTGCTTTCCTTGGCGTCTTGCGCATGAGAAGACGGTTTTTGCCAATCAGCCATGATGCACCTCCTCCTCACGCAGCTGGGATTGCCGAATATCGCGGTATGCTTCACTTGTTCGCATCAGCTCGTCATGCGTTCCTTGAGCGGCGATCTGTCCATTTTCCAAAATGATAATCCGATCGGCATCACGGATTGACGATACACGCTGCGCAATCATAATATGTGTACTGCCATGCGTACCACGTTGCAGTCGCTGACGAATCCTTGCTTCTGTTACGGCATCCAGCGCGCTGGTGCTATCATCCATAATGAGAATCGATGGTTGGATGAGTAATGCGCGCGCAATCGATAGCCGTTGCTTCTGTCCGCCAGACAGATTGATGCCACGCTGACCGAGCACGGTATCATAGCCCTCGCTGAGCTGAACGATGAACTCGTGCGCTTCCGCTGCTTTTGCCGCTTCTATCACTTGTTCTTCGGTTGCTTGCGGATGACCATAGCGAATATTGTCGCGGATCGTACCACTGAATAGAATGGTCTGCTGCATAACAAAACCGATCCGACTACGCAGATGATCCAGTTCAATCTGCCGAATATCGGTTCCATCAATCATTATGCTCCCGCTACTCACTTCGTACAGACGTGGAATCAGACTGACAAGCGTTGATTTGCCCGAGCCGGTAGCACCGAGAATGGCGACCGTCTCGCCCGGTCTAGCGGTGAAGCTAATATGCTGAAGCACATCGTTATCATCCGCGTTATAGGCAAAGGACACATCACGAAATTGAATTTCGCCGCCACGAATAATATCGGCAGCTGCAGATGAGTGATCAACGATCTCGCTATTCGTTTCTAACACTTCATTGATACGATTCGCGGATACGCTGGCACGCGAGATCATCGTAAGGCGACTGCTAAGCATCAGCATGGACATGAGCAACTGAGTGACATAATTGATAAAAGCGACCAACTGCCCCACTTCCAACGAGCCATTCCAGCTCTGCATTCCACCAAACCATAACACCGCTACAATACTGACATTCAGAATCAACATCATAAGCGGCATATTCAGCGCCAGTAATCGTACCGCCTTGATTGCAACGGCGGTATAGCCACTGTTCGATTCATCGAAACGCTTCTCCTCATACGATCCGCGTACAAATGCTTTCACCACACGAATACCCGCGAGATTTTCCTGCAATACGGTGTTCACCTGATCTAGTCGCGATTGCATACGAGAAAATAAGGGAAACGATACTTTGATCAATACATATAATAAAACGGTCAATACTGGCACCGAAATCAGCAAAATAATCGTCAGCTTGGGACTGATCACAATCGCCATAATCAAACTGCCGATAAGCAGTAGCGGCGAGCGAATGGTCCGTAGAATGAGCTGGACAAAGCTTTGTAGCTGTACGACGTCATTGGTCAGCCTTGTAATCAACGAACCGGTTTGCAGTGTATCCAGATTGCGATTGGAAAAGGTCTGAATATGCTCAAACAATCGAATCCGCAGATCGTTGCCAAAATGCTGCGAAGCCATACTGGAAAAGATCGTACAACCTACCCCACCAAGCAGACCAATCAGAGCGACACCAAGCATGAGCAGGCCGGTCGTAATAATGTGTTGCAAATCGTTCTTCATTAAGCCATCGTCCACAATGCTCGCCATCAACGTTGGCTGCATCAGGTCCATGCTGACCTCTAATAGCATCAGTAGGGGTGCAAGCAGGCTGGATACCCAGTATGGTTTGAGCATCCTGAGCAGTTTCCACATTCACGATCCCTTCCTTCCGGCATGTTGCCGGTACCTGTAGGCAAAAGCTGCTGTCTCGACCGGCCAATATTCATTATTGTTCATCGTTTGATTTCGAGGTGCTGGTAGTAGACGAAGTAGAATCAGCGTTGAACTCTGTGCTTTGCTGGTCTGTAGGCTGGTCTGTAGCATCGGCTGGAGCAACTGTTGTTGCTTCACTCTCTTCGGTTTCCACATTGTTGGTTACTGCTGCTTCGGTCGAAGATGTTGTTTCATTCATTTGCTGCTCCTGCGGTTCTGCTTCCTGCCATTCCTGTAGCTCAAACATATGGATAAACTCCTGAATGATGGCATCTGTTGCCTTCAATTCGCCACTGATCACTGCTTTGATCTCTACATATTCCGGCTGCTCCAATTGCTGCACCAGCGTAGTGCGTTTCACCTCTAATCGCTCCAAGAAAGCGACTGCACGCCCGCGCCGAAAAGTCTGTGCGCTGCGAAAATGCTTTTTATCCTCTTCACTTCTGCCTCGTCCGCCTTTTGGTCCGCGATGCTCCCCATGATGATGTGGGCCTCGATGCTCATGTCTTCCTTCACGCATGTGTATTCCTCCTTGGATTTTGTATACATTTGTATACGTTTTGTTCGTGTATACAAATGTATACAAAAAACTCAGAAGTGTCAATATATACATTTCTTTTTTATACTATGTAGCAATATCTATATCTATCGATATTTATTGCTTGCTGTACATTTCTTTCCGCAGAAGAATGCCATAACAAAAAAGCCGCAATCCATCGTTTCAACGGATGCAGCTTCGAGAGTAGAGATCATTACTATTCACTTTCCAGCGCCTGCTCGGTAGAGCGCAGCTTTTCCTTTTCCATCTGCTTATCAATGCGATGCCGAATTTCATGCAGCACCATCGTCAAAATCTCACGCCGTTCACTTAGATCAATCAATGCCTGCCGCAGTCCCGCGCGCTCCATACTACCATCCTGCTCGCTTATGCGATACCGTGCGAGCGACTCGGCACCCCGAATAATCTCATCCTGCAATTCGCGAATATAATCGGTTACGACTTCCAGCGATTCTAGATATACCTCGTTTGCATGACCATGCAGCGGCGAACGTACAAACCGATCCGCATAATCCCCCTGTACCTGTACAAGTGAAAATGCCGGATTGCTCAACAATAACTGCAAGCTTTGCATTTGCATTTCAGCCGGCATACGATCAATACCGATCGCTTCATTCTGCTCCACCATTCGCTGCAGACAGCGTTGTAGTTCATCTCCGCCTGCCGGCAGCTTGTCCAATTCGGTTTTACGTACAAAATAGATCATCGCCATCTCCTCATTCCGACATGGTATGGTAACGTTTTGCTCGTGTTCCTTTGTTTCTGTGGAATAATTAACCCATAAGCTTGCTAGACTAAGCGCTTTTCGCTTAATTAAGCCATTTTTGTACTTTAGGCGCAGTTCGCCGTAATCAGACCTATATTCTACCTTTACCTGTTGCATACAGAAGGCACAAGAATAAATGGCAAGCAGGCAGTAACAAATGATGGCAAGAGGATGAGCGTCTATTATCGGTTTTTAATCCACAATGCGGACAGATTCGGAAATCCAAACGAATCCAAATGCAGCCCATACAGATTTCGATTAAAATAAGCACGCTGATTAATATGATTCCCGAACAACAGCCAATTCTCCTGCTGCAATCGTTCAACAATCTGTGTCAATCTCTGTCTGCGCTGCTCCTGCTCCTTGCGCATAATGTCATACAGCATCTCATGGATCTGCTGCAATTGCTCAGCGCCCAGCATATGATGCAGATAATTCGCCTCATTGGAGAAATAATTGATCAGATCCCATTCCCAATCATCCTCTAGCACCTCTACGGCAAGCACCATATGTCCGCCAACGATCAGCTTACGCTCCTGTGGCTCCAATTCCAGCTGCAAGCCCACCTGCTGTGCTCGTTGCTGCAACCACTCTGCTTCTCGCCTCTCCTCATATTTATCCACAAACGTCAGTTTAAGTGTCTCGCCAGCATAGCTGCTCTGTGTCAATTGTTGCCGTACCTGTTCCAGCGGTATTTCTGGAAAGGACATCTTCGCACTTTGCCACGGTAAAAAACTGCCCGCTGACGAGATTCGATCCCCACCTAGCTCACGCCGCATCGTTTCTCGGTCATACAACAGACGAATGGCTTGCCGAAACGCTGCTTCATGCTGAACACCCGGTAGATTAAAATTAAACAGCATATACCGTCCACCCTGCGCTGGTTGATTGATCAGACGACTGTATTGCTCGTCTTCTTCCCTGCCGTTACTGAGACGGTAATACCGATTGCTATGCCCTTCATCCGGCATAAACCATACATCCACCCGATCCAGCATCGGACGGAATCCGTAATATCCGTCAAACGCGATCAGTGATAGCTTACTAGCAGAACGCTGTGCAATCCGAAAGGGACCACTACCATTCAATGTTTCGTCACCCTGTTCATGCTCCGGCACAATACCCATAAAGATATTAGACAATAGATGCAAAAACATCGCATTCGGCTGCGCTAGACAAAAAGTTAACGTGTAATCGGTATGAACGATCACCTCATCCATATCGCTATACAGCCAGCTAATATTGCGTCCACGCTGCCTTAAACGCTGAACCGTAGAATATACATCGCGTGCAGTCAGCAAACTGCCATCATGAAAACGAATCCCTTTCCGCAAATAAAACGTCCATTCCGTAAACGTATCATTGGCTTCCCAGCGATGAGCAATACGCGGTACAAAATCTTCCTGCTGCGGATCGTAGCAAACGAGTGTATCAAACAATTGACGCAGCAGAAATACCTCGAATGCGGTGAAGACTTTTACCGTATTCAATTCCTCTAGCGGACGATAACGGATCATACGCAGCACATCCTGTGTGCTGCTCTCCTCCTGCTCACGATGCAGACCAAGATAAATATTAATCCGCTGCCATAGCCGTTCCCGAAAGGGCTCGTCATTCTCCATAGTACCCGTCAACTCTAGCGCATCCTTCACCCGATCCCGACTGAGTAAATGCTCCAATTGCTGCTCTACCAACTCATGATGATGACAGCGAAATTCAAGCTGCGAATGATTGCCGCGTCCACGTCCCGGCTGCCAGTTGATCCAGCTTCGTTCCTCCAACTTGCGCAGCACAAACTTCACATTGCGCGGCGTACAGTACAAAATATCCGCCAACTCAGCAATTGTCGCTGTGCAGGTCAACGGTACATCTCGTTCTGGATTTAATCGTTCGTACAACTGCATATATTGCAACGCCTCATGCTCCATCCACTCCACCACTCTCTCACGTTGTACTCCTTAATGAACATCGTCCGCATCGTCCGCATCGTCCGCATCGTCCGTGCTAAGCGTAATTTCGCATGCTTCAATAGGCAAATGACAATTTTTAAATAAAAGGGGAAACTACCATAGAAAAGCTTACTCTTTTTCTTCTCCTTTTTTCTTTTTACAATAATAACAATTCATCTGACGTATTGTAAAACATAGGAGTGTTGATTATGATTGCCAAACATCTTACCGCTATTCATCCTCTCGCTTGGACCGTTATTATCGGAACGGTATTCGGGCGCCTCGTCACTTCCATGAGCATTCCGTTTCTGGCGATCTACCTCACTTCAACGCTTGGCATTGCCGCTACGGAAACAGGATTCATTATCGCCGCCAGTTCATTGGCAGGTGTAGCTGTCAGCTTCTACGGTGGGTACATATCAGACCGAATCGGACGCAAAAAGGTGATGCTATTCTCCGCCTTTTTCTGGGCACTTGTCTTTTTCGGCTTTGCAGCAGCAAATCAGATTTGGATGTTCTTTGTTGTTAATGTGCTGAACGGCATCTGCCGCGCGGTATTTGAGCCAGCATCGCGAGCGTTATTGTCAGAAACGACTCCACCAGAGCACAAGCTGCTCGTCTTCAATCTGCGATATGCTGCGATCAACATCGGTGTTGTGTTTGGACCGATTATCGGATTACAGCTCGGCTCGGCGAAATCGACCTTTCCTTTTTTAATCGCTGGATTAGTGTACATTGTATATGGCATCGTGCTAATGATTCAATTTGCTGCTCACCGCGATGTAGCGAATGTAACAACGTCAACTGACGTAGCAAAGCCTCGGCTTGCTGAAGCATTGCGTGTGACGACCTCTGACCGCATTTTCTTATTTGTGCTGATTGGTACGATCTTCTGCGTGCTTGGCTACGGTCACTTTAGTTCTACCTTAGCGCAATATTTGTCATTGACGCCTGACTTGCAAAATGGCAGTACGATCTTCTCCTACATGCTAGCTGCCAATGCTGCCATTGTACTGATTGTGCAGTATCCGGTGGTGCGTTTTGCTCGTCGATTCCGTCCGATTATACCGCTCATCATGGGGAATCTGCTTGTTGCGGTATCCCTGCTTATTTTCGGATTCTCGCATAATCTGATCTCATTTCTTGTTGGGGTATTCGTGTTCACCATCGGTGAAGTATTGATGTTCACCATGATGGATATATTGATCGATCATATCGCCCATCCCGATTGGAAAGGTACGTACTTCGGAACGATTGGATTTAACAATATCGGTAATGTGCTAGCACCAATTACTGGTGGCGTGCTGCTGGATCACTATGCTTCGCAGGGTGGCTGGATGGTATTCGTCCCACTTGCTCTGTTAACTGCGGTCGGTCTGCCGTTCCTGTTCGTTGCTCACCGCCGCTTAACGATTCGCGATCAGCAACAGGCAGAGCAGCAGGAAACATCGCTTCCAGAGAAACGAAGCGCCGCTCGCGCATAGATAGGTATAGACTCACCGCTATGTAGCGGAACGTTATGTATGGTATACGAAGTTAGATTTTGCTTTACCATCTATTATATATTCAGCAATAAAACATATTCTGGCCGTTATGCTGGCTGGTACGCCGACTGTTTCCCCCTAACGAACATCGGTTGCCGCACATAACGGCCCTTTTTTATGTCCATGCGCTGATGTGTAGAATATTGGGAGTTTGGTGTTGCCTATATGGAATATCGATTTTCTTATAAATCGTTTATGGTAAATGTTACGATTTTCAAAAGAACGTTATCAATCAAGAGGTTATATTTTCAGAGAATATGGTTTATTTTGCTGCTGTCATGTGTATTTATCTTAATATGATATCAATGTTCATACATATTTTCACAAAGATTCCTATACTTTTGTGAAAAAAGTTATAAAGTTTTCACAATTTCATGTCTTAATTTTTAAAATCATCATTTACAATGCGTGTTTGTACCTTATAAATGGTATGATTGATCCATACAATACATCGAAACGGGTGACATATATAGAGATGAAAAATCAAACAGGTCAAGTTGCACAAACAAATGTTCAGGTAAATTCGTTTCCTGCCATCTTTTTTGCTACGATCAAAACGGGGATCATCAAATCCAATCTGATTGCGATGTTCGCCGGTTTGAGCATGGCAATCTACGTATTCAATCTTTCATTTTTTGAGCATATTGGGGCGATCATTCTGGCTTTTATCGGCTCCTCGCTCGTAATCGGCTCTGCCGGTGCATTCAACAATCTGTATGACCGCGATATTGATGCGATCATGGAACGTACCAAAACACGACCAACCGTAACCGGCAAAATGGACGCGCCAAACGGTCTGGCAATCGGAACGACCATGGCGCTGATCGGTGTGGCGCTGTTGTATGTTAGCTCTCCGCTAGCTGCACTGTTCGGATTCCTCGGATTGTTCCTGTACGTGGTTCCTTATACTATGTGGACCAAACGCAAAACGATCTACAATACCGAAGTAGGTAGCTTGTCCGGTGCTGTACCTCCATTGATCGGTTGGGCAGCAGTATCAAGCGATCTGGGACATTGGGAAATCTGGGCGCTCGTTGTTACTATGCTGCTCTGGCAGATGCCTCACTTCTACGCAATTGCGATTCGTCGCTTCGACGAATACAAAGCAGCTAGCGTACCGATGCTGCCAGTGGTAAAAGGTCTGAAACGCACCTATGCACAAACGAACTTCTATCTGGTATTGCTCGTACTGTCCAGCTTCATGTTCTGGCCACTTAGCCCGTACATCGCTGGCGTTGCATTCGTACTCAGCACCGCATGGCTCGTCTTCAGCTTCAAAAGCTATGACAAAACGAATGTTGGTCCATGGGCGAAGAAAATGTTTATTTTCTCCCTCAACCACATCACTCTGCTGTTCCTGATCATCATCGCCTTCTCGCTGATTGCGGAATGGTTGAGATAAGCATCAAATCACAAACTCAAGGCTGCACTGGAATATTCCGGTGCAGCCTTTTTTTGATCTATTACGATTCATTGCTTTTTAGAGATACCTTTTGTTGATTATATTTTACTGCTCATAGATGCATGGATGCGTGCTACTTATCATATGGATTTGTCATTTGCATTCTTGTCATTTGCAGTTAATGTATGCGTCCACTGCCAAGCATGGAATCAGATTCCGGTTGTCCATTGCTTTGCATACACTCCTCCAACAGCTTGGGGTGTTGCTCTATATAATCCAGCCATAGACGCACAAGCACTAATCGATGTGATGGTTGCAGCTGATCCCTCTCTCTGTCTAGCAATTGCTGCCAACGCTTTTGTCGGAGGGATGGATACAAATACTGCGTATGCAGCTTCTTTTTTGCAGTGTATAAGCAAGCAGCATGCTGCAACGCAGTATCTAGCAAGCGCTGGTTGGAGAAGGATAGATTGAATTTGAATTGCTGTAAATGGACGGTAAAATCATCGCGGCGGGCGTTAACAGTATCACATTCTCTTTTCTGCGTTTCTTTGATGCTGTCACTAGGATGGCGTTCATGGATATGGATTTGCAGCATTTCGATCAGCAGCTGACTCAGCCAGTATTCACATGGCATCTCCTGCTGCTCTTGTTCTTGTGGATTGTCGCCATACACGTCATACGAAATGCTCTCTATTTCGCTAGACTCTTGTAATGCACTGGCATGATCGAGAGCTCCATTATTCCTGTTATCATTCATCACGGTCATGTAAAGCTGGATTAACCAGCCCATTTTATGCTGTCGTTTCAGCGTATGATCGGCGTACAGTTGGAAAATCGTTTGCTGGATTTCTGTAATCCATGCGTGCCTAGGATGCTCAAGTGTCATCTTCACTTTTGCCTTCTCCACCGAAGCAGTATCCGCAGAAAAGGAATGTTTAGTTGTCATGCCTTGCCCTCCTCTCGTATTGTACAAATAGGAGGCAGAATCTGGTCTGCCTCCTGTGTACCTGTCATCGGCGGGTACGGATATGATTCATATGCCGACTTGTTCGTGCTGTTTCGTTCATGCTGCCTTGATGGGTAATTTATTGATAAAGTGCTGTATTTAGTGGATGTAGGCTTGTTGCCGTCTACTTTTTCTCATTTCTTATTACGGTGTCAATTGCTGCTTACGTTTCTCAAGTCGTTGCTGTTTGCGCTCCGCCTTGCGAATATGACGCTTCTCTTTCCATTGTGCGACGACCATATACAACGATGGCACGACGAACAGAGTTAGGATGGTTGAGAAGATCAGACCGAAGATAATAACAACGCCAAGCGGACGGAATAGTAGTTCACCGATGGTAGCAATGGGAATCATACCAACGATTGCCGTTAGCGAAGTAAGCAGGATCGGACGGAAACGCGCAGATGCTGCTTGAATCACCGCTTCTTTTAGCTCCATGCCTTCACGCCTTGCATCTTCGATAAATTCGATCAATACAATTCCGTTTCGGACGACGATACCAGCGAGTGCGATAATCCCCATGATCGCCATAAATCCAATCGGTGTCTGCGTAATAAACAGTCCAAGGACTGCACCTGCGGCTGCCAAATACACGGTAGTCATAATAATAAACGGAATCGATAGCGAGTAGAATTGAATGACAATCAAGATGAAAATAATGAATACGGCGACGACGAACAATTGCCCTAGATCGCCGAAGGTATCCGCCTGATCGGATGTTTCTCCTCCTACTTCCCATGTATAGCCTTCAGGAAAATTCATTTGTTCCAGCTTCGGTGTAATATCGCCCATGACTTCGGTAGCGGTGCGACCATTCACGTCTGCTTCAATCGTATTCACACGTTGCAGATCGTAGCGGTTAATCTGCTGAATCGTAAAGCCGGGTTTCATTTGTACGATTTGCGATAATGGAACCTGTGTACCTGCGCTATTCGTGACATTCACCTGTTGCAGCAGCTTATTCGGGCTAGAGGACGCTGCATCGTTCATATACAGCTTGATGTCCACCAAATCCTGTCCATTATCAAAGTCACCGACATTGATGCCGCTACCCATCATAAGTAGGGTCTGAGTCAGATCATTATAGCTGACTTTATAACGATCCATCGCCTGTTTATTCACGACAAAATCCAATGCATAGTTATCATTGCCCATCGTATCGGTAATCCCATACGTGCCAGACGTTTCACTGATCACCTGCTTGATCTGATTTGTCAGACTCCGCAGTTCGTCCAGATCGTCGCCAGCGATACGGATCGATACCGGCTTACCGACGGACACGCCAAGCGCAGCACCTTTAACAGAGATTTCAATGCCCGGATATAGCTGCTTGAGCTGATCAGACCATTGCTCAGTTACTTGCTCCACATCCATGCCCGTTTTACCAGTCACGAGAATCTGACCGGTGTTAGTGCTGCCGCCTCCACCACTACCAATCCCGCTAAATAGTAGGGGTGCTCCACCGCCAGCTGCATAGGAAGTCTTGTCTACCTCATTTTGCTTGCCAACCCATACTGCCATGCTTTGCATCACTTTGTTTGTTTCCTGTAGCGATGTGCCAGATGGCAGAGAGACGCTCACGGTAATGCGCGGATCTTCGGAGGTTGGGAACAGCTCTACTGGTGTAGCTGCCGCCAATCCGTAAATGCCCGTGCTAACAATCAGACCGATCAGTGCAATCAGAAGCGGTTTTTTCAATACACGCGGCATCAGCCTATGGGCATAGCCATTGCTAATTGCTTGAATCTGACGACCAAGTATCCCAGCAGGGCGATCCTGACGACGCTTGCCGCGTTCCAATTGGCGTTCTTCATACCATTGACGGAAGATTGGAATGATCGTTAACGACATGATCATCGACGCGAGCATACAGAGCGAGATAACCGTCGGAATCGGACGGATAAAGGAACCCATATCTCCCTGCAATAGCATCAAAGGCACAAATGCCGAAATTGTCGCCAGCGTCGCCGTGATGATCGATACGGAGACCTCTTTCGTTCCTTTGATCGCTGCGTCAGTTGGGCTCTCTCCGAGAGTGGATAGTCGCCGTTCGATATTGTCATTGACGACGACCGCATCATCGACCAGAATCCCCAGTACGATAATCAGACCGACAATGGTAATCTGATTGAGCGTAATACCGAGTCCCGGCAGGAAGATCAAGCCGAGTGCGATAGAGATTGGAATCGCCAGTGCAACGAAGCCAGCAGTCAGCCAGTTCATGCCAAGCGTACAAATCAGAATAACGGCAGCAATCGCGATCAGCATTTCCTTAATCAAATCTTTGAAAATGCGATCCACTTCGTCATTCTGGGCAAATAATGGTTCTATTTTGACATTGCTTGGTAATGTTTTTTCCAGCGAAGCCATCTTTGTATTGAGACGATGTTCCATAGTCGGTACATCAGACCCGGTTTGGCTACTAATATCGAGCGAGATTGCTGGGCTGCCATTGTAGTAGCTAAGCTGAGTTTCGGTAGCTTTACCCAGCTCAACAGTGGCAACATCCTTCAGGTAGACAGGGATACTATTATCGTTTTGAGAAACGACGATGGAATTGAACTCCTTGTAATCTGTCGATTTATCCACCGTAATCTGGTAGGTACGATCATCATAGGTGAGATCACCTGTAGGTACACGGTTGTTCTCGCCCTGAATGGCTTGCTGCACCGTTTCCCATGAGATGCCATATTGCTGCAATTTGGACATGTTTACATCGATGCGTACCTGCTGATCGGGAATACCGGCGATAGACACTTGAGTAATGCCGGGAACGGAACGCAGCTGACTTTGCCAAGTCGTCATTAGATTATTGAGTGCATACAGGTCTTCTTTGCTTTTGCCATAAATGGCGTATGATTTGACAAACGACTGTGTTAGATTGTCATTGACGACTGGTGCATCGGCATCCTGTGGCAATTGCGCCTGTGCATCCTCAACCTTACGGCGCAGCTCATTCCATGTATCCGTCGCGTCAGCATCATCCTCCGCTTGTACGGTAATGCTGGATACGCCATTGCTAGACGTAGAAGAGATCGTCTTGAGATTGGTTACTTCCTTGATCTTCTGTTCTAGCACTTCGGTTACCGTCTGCTCCATCAACTCCGGTGTAGCCCCAGCGTAGGTCGTTGTGACGGTAGCTGTTTTAATAATTACGTCCGGCATTAGCTGCTTGGGCAACTGGCTGACCTGTGCGACACCGAAGATGATGAGCATCACGAAGAACAGAATGGTGATTTTGCGCTTTTGGACAAAATATTTAATCATTGCGCACCAGCCTCACTGCCAGCTCCATTGTTGGAGACTGCGGGGCTGCTGCTTGTATTCGTGCCGGTAGCATTGCCACCGGTTGCACTGGATTCGGAGCTGCCGACCTTGATCTCGTCTCCGTTGAACAGACGGTCAGCACCGCTGGTGACGACTGTATCGCCAACTTTCAGTCCACTTGTAATCTGATATTGGTTGTTGTATACTTCGCCAAGCTTGACGTTTGTTTGTACCGCTTTGCCGTTGACTGCCTTGAATACATAAGGCTGACTGCCAGAGCTGATGACGGCTGCGGTTGGCAGCAGAATGCCCTGCTGTGCAGAGGTTTGACGAGATGCATTCACTACCTGCCCCGGCTTCCAGTCACGCTGCGGGTTGCTGATCACAACTTCGACGTTGATTGAGCCGGTATTTTCATTCGTTTGTGGGCTAAGGCTAGTTACTTTGCCGGTACGTACATCGTTGTACAGCTGTACGCTTACCTGCTGACCGACTTTCCAGCTAGCAATATCGCTATCAGCAACAGGAAGCTGCACTTTTAGCTTGCTAATATCGCCGATCTGGAACAAGGGTGAGCTGCCGTTACTGCCTCCACCGCCGCCTGCACTTACGGATTGACCGACAGACAGATTTTTTTCCAGAATGGTACCGGCGGCTGGTGCTTTCATGCTGGCACGGGATAGATTCAGCTTGGCGGTTTGTACAGCGACGACCTTCTGATCATATGCCGCTTGCGATTGCTCCACGCCTGCATTTGCCTTGCTGACCGCTGCATTGGCTTGCTCGACACTTGCCTGTGCGCTTTGGATGCCGACCTGCGCTTCTTTTACAGCAGAAGCAGCCTTGGCACGGTCTGCGGTGCTAGAGCCTTCTTGGGTGAGGGACAGCTTCTCCTGCGCGTCCGAGAGTGCGGTTTGTGCATCGGACAGCGCTGTTTGTGCTTGTTCATAATCCTGCTGTGTCATCAGACCGTTATCCAGTAGTGTCTGTGAACGGGTCGCTTCGGTCTTCGCTTGGTTGTAAGCGGTTTGTGCCTGATTTACCGCATTTTGCGCCTGTGCAAGCTCCTGTGAACGAGCGCCAGATTGAACATCCTGCTCACTGATACGGGCGCTTTCCAGCTTTGCCTGTGCCGAAGATACACCTGCTGCGGCAGCTTGTTGCCCGGCGCGAGCATCGCTCAAGGATGCCTTCGCACTTGCCAATGAAGCGGCGGCTGCGGATACATCCTCCTGTGCATTTTGCAGAGATAATTGCAGATCCGACGTATCCAATCGGGCAAGCACTTCGCCCTTGCTGACGGTATCGCCAATATCCTTGCTCACGCTCAATACGGTTCCCGCCGTCTGAAAGGAGACGGGGGTCTGCTCATACGCGATTGATGTACCGGACAGATCGTAGTTCGTATGGAGCGGCTGTTTTTTGACCGTTGTCATCTGCACTGTACTTGTTGTCGGCGCTACCGCCGCTGGTTCGCTGGAGCAAGCTGCCAAACTGGCAACCAGCACCACGGATGTGAAGGCTATGGACCATTTCCTATTCATGCTTACAGTATCCTCCTATAATCGTATGTCTAATCTGTACTCCTGTATTCCACACTACCAAAATCGACAACATTCGGAATCGTCCATACGTGCAACTGCCCTTTTTTTCCTTTCTGCCCAAAAGGGCAGCCGAGTCTTGCCCTTTGGGTAAACGTACGCAAAAAAACACTCATTCCTACGAATGAGTGTCCTTGACGAAGTCTATTGCTTTGTTACAGATGAACGATCCCCTTCTCAATCGCAATCGCTACTGCCTGCGCACGGGAATCGACACCAAGCTTATTGTAAATGCTCGTCAAATGCGCCTTAACCGTCCGCTCGGAGATGCCCATATCAAAGGCGATATCCTTGCTGCGATGTCCATGCGCAATCGCCTGTAAAACGACCTTT
The DNA here is from genome assembly GCF_040719145.1 of Paenibacillus sp. JQZ6Y-1. Classification (NCBI taxonomy): domain Bacteria; kingdom Bacillati; phylum Bacillota; class Bacilli; order Caryophanales; family Paenibacillaceae; genus Paenibacillus; species Paenibacillus kandeliae. Next base: position 1,741,681 of record NZ_JBFDUZ010000001.1, on the reverse strand, counting down.
TCGCGTTCAGATAATAGAATCGCGCTGTAGCCGGAGGCACTGGCTGTGCGTACTGTTGGTGCGGGTGCCATCGCTTTGCCGCGCGCTTGAAAGACAGTCTGCATAATCTCAGGCTGTAGCAGCGTCTCGCCGCGAATCGCCGAATCCAGCGTGCGGAACAGATTCTCGCGCTTGGAATCCTTGAGCAAATATCCGCGCGCCCCCATCGCCAGCCCTTTCACCATCAGATCGTCCTCGTTATACGTAGTCAAAATAACAACCGGAATGGTGCACTGCTGCTGTTGCAGCTGCTGCATCGCTTCCAGCCCATCCATCACGGGCATATTCAGATCCATCAAAATCACATCTGGTTGCAGCTCCAATGCAAGCCGAACAGCGACCTGCCCGTTCTCTGCCTCACCGACAACCTGATAGTCATCACTCGTTTCTAGAATCAGCTTCAGCCCTTCCCGAACGACAAAATGATCATCGACGATCAGTACTTGATATTTCATGTCACCCTCCTATCTGAGCGGAATCTCAATCTCGATAATCGTGCCCTTTGGCTTATTAGGCATAATATTCAAATTGCCATACATAATACGTACCCGCTCGCGGATGCCGAGTAGACCATAATGACCGGGCTGCTTGCCAATTTGCGACGTATCCAGCCCACGTCCATCGTCAACGACGCGAATGAGCATATGATCGTCCTGCGCACCTAACCATAGAGCTGCATAATGCGCTTCCGCATGACGCGCAATATTGGTTAGACATTCGCGCACAATATGCAGACTATGCTCCATTTGCAGTGGAGACAGCTCCTGCGGAATGGAAAGGTCTGTGTGCATAGCGATACCAGTTGCTGCCTGAAAACGATTCACTTCATTTTGTAGCAGATGACCAAAATCAGTATCATCCGTCGATTGCAACCGCAGGTTGTCAATGACCTCGCGCGCTTCTGCTAGCGTGGTTCTCGCATTGTCCATAGAAGATGAGACGATCTCGCGTGCGCGACCAACATTGTCTTTGCCAAGATGTACATGTACCGCTTCCAGTTGCATGATGATGCCGACCAATCCCTGCGCCAATGTATCATGCAAATCACGCGCCATCCGCTGGCGTTCGTTCGCAACGGTCAATTCCTCCACCTGCCGATGTGCCTGTTCCAGTTCTTCAAGGAAATTCTGGGTACGCACGCGTGCATAATATTGCCGCAGCATCAAATTCACGATGCTGATGACAATAATGTTCATAACCGTTACCAGCGATAGCGATAAGGCAAGACCCGATATGCCGTCTGTTGAGAGCGTGTACCATAATACAATCGCGTAGCCAAGCGCCATGAAAAAGAACATTTTCACTTTGTCGTAATACGCATACAGAAATTGCCCTGCCAGCAGCGGATACAAGCCGAGCTGTACCAGTGCATAACCATAATGGGAAAAATAGATGGTGGATACGCTCAGTAATACCTGAACGGTAAAATAAAGCCATACCCATTTTTGCGAAAATCGATCAAAAAACCAGTTCATAATCATAAACGCAAACAGCACCAGCATCAAAAGCCCTACATGCACTGGGCTTTGTCTGGCAACGGTCACGATAATGCTGACTCCGATCTGAATAATGAATATCCAGAGTACGGTGATTTTTCTGGCTTCACGAGCGATTCCCGAAAAATGATGACTGTTCTGCATAGTTTCACCCTTTCACCTGTCTGTTCCATTATATCAGGTGTGGGCATTTGTATATTGTACTTTTGGGTATGCCCTTTTTGGAGTGGATGGAATATTGTTGATGTCGAGGGATACACATGAGCAAGATCAAGACAAGGCGGAGATGCTCCGACAGCGCTTGATCTTGGTGAGATCGTTCGAATATGGTTCGGATTGCGCACACTAAGGCGGCTTATGTGTACGCCTTACGTCCGCGATATAGTATCAGAATGGCAAGACTGATGAGCACAACCCCCATGAATGCGGGAGCTGTATGACCGAGTGAGACATAGATCTGACCGCCGACAATGGGACCGACAATACGTGCCAAGGATTGAATCGACTGACTACCGCCTTGGATGCGTCCCTGTTCGTTCGCTTCTGCGGATTTGGATAACATCCCATTAAAGGATGGACCGAAGATCGAATCACCGAAGCCAAAGGCAAGCATACCCAGTATAAGCAGCGGATAGAAGCTGAAGATCGCTGATGCTGCAATGAACAGATAGCCTACGATTTCCGACATCATGCCCAGCGTGGCAATCTGTGAATCGCTCATCCTTTTCAGTAGACGCGGCATAATCAGCCCTTGCGAGACAATATCCTGAATACCGATGATGGAGAAAATCAGACCGATTACAGTTGGTTGCCAGTGGAAATTGTCGATGGTGAATTGGGAGAAGATCGCTTGCAGCGAGCCGTTGGGAATCCACAGCAGAAATGCCGAGAGCAGCAACCGCTGCAAATGTCGAATCGATAGTACACTGAATAACTGAGTAAAGGGGTTCAGGCGAGAAGCAGTTATGCGGGGTAAGCGATGGCGTGCATCCAGACTTTCCGGCATATAGATCAGACCGTAGATCAGGGTGACGAGCGTGATCGCAGCGCCAACATACATCGGTACAGCATAGCCGAATGTAGCAAGCAGACCACCAATCGTGGGACCAATAACGATACCTACGCCTGTCATAGCACCGACCCAGCCAAAGTACTTCGTACGCTGCTCACGCGGAGTAATATCTGCAAAGTAAGCGAAGATCGTACCGATACTGCCACCCGTCAGCCCTTCAATGATGCGTCCGAGAAATAACACCCATAGCGCCCCACCGATACCGAATACGATATAGCCAATAGCAGAGCCGAATAGACAAATAAGCAGTACTGGACGACGACCAAAGCGATCACTTAATGCACCTAGCCCCGGCGAAGCGATGAATACGCAAAAAGCATATACGGATAAAAGGAACGTAACGATGGTTGCCTGCTGCTCTGGTGAATGAACATAAGGCTGAACGAGAAACGGAACCACTGGCATGATAATACTGAAGCCAATACCGCATAGAAATACGGCAACTAGACCGAAAATGAGTGCTTGTTTGTTCACAGCCGGTTCTGGTGTGGATGGGGGTTGATGAGATGAGTTGGATGTCGATTGAGACAAGTAGATCGCTCCTTACAAGTTTATTTTGTTTCCTGGTTGACAATATCATAGAATTATTTTGTTTCCTTGTCAACAAAATTATAAACACAAAAAAACCATCCTCTACTGAGAATGGCTGTTTGGTTTAGCTATTAGCTGAAGCAATATGCTTGGGATCGTCTTCCATTTTCCGAATCTGTTCATCTAGATGACGACTGTAATGGTCGATAAAGCGGAGCATACCGTCGTATTGTGCATCCGTAATCTGTGCAAATACGGGTTGGTCGCGCTCCTGAAACTCTCGGTGTAGCTCCTCATGAATCTGGTCAACCGCTTTGCCCTTCGGCGTCAATCGGAAGTAGATTTCCTTTTTGTTCTCCGCTTTCTGGTAGCTTTCGATCAAGCCTTTCTCCATCAGCTTTTTGGTCATTTTACTGATTGCGCTGCGAGTCATGTAAAAAGCCTCTGCCAGTCGCGTTACATTAGGATCTTCGTATTTGCCGATATATTCAAGGCAGTGTACTTCCGAAGGTGTATGCCCTCTGAGACTGACTTCCATCTTACTCTTATTCAGCCATACCATTTTATTGAATACATCGCGGAACTCCTGCATCACCTGTTCCTGCTTGTCCATAGCTGATCCCTCCTGATACATCCATTATATGGCGTTATTGTTTCCTTTTCAACAATATGTAAAAGCCAAACTTTGGTATGGAATCAAGAACCATATACATAACTATTATTCTATTGCTATTATGCTTTATTAGACATCAACTGCAAATGAGATAAATCCAACTGCTCACTTTCAATCATAATCGCAGTCATGCCAGAGGTTGTTTTAGTTTCATGCCATTCATCCTTTTCCCAATAGACAGCGTCTCCTTGTTGAATGTCGATGAATACGTCGTCATTCCCCTTCACTTGTCCTTTACCATTCATAATGAGTAATAATTGAGGTATAGGAGCCTGATGATATCCAATTACGCCATCCTGTTCAAGGTAAACACAATTCATATGTAATGATCCAGTGTATTGCATAATGCGAGAAATAATAAAGTTTGAATTGAACTTATCGATATGTTTTCCTGATTGTTGACCAAATTGAAAAATATGCACGGTAAAATCCCTCCAAATAGTTAGATGTATACAGGTGATAGGCTGTGTATGTAGTAAAAAAGTCGAGGCAGATTCTATAGTATATGAAGTATACGTATAAAATCTACCTCGACTTTCCCCTCACAATAGAAACCGATTTCCTGTACCTCACACATTCTGAATATACCTTAATGAGACACATAAGCAGGAAAAAATGGGAGTGATGCAGCTTGATTTAGCTTAATTGGAATGACGTAGCTTCATGAAGCTTCCAGCAGTTATACGATGCACGCAATGCCTGTACGATTCAATTGTCAGCTGTTCGTCTGCCATATCGGTAAACGATCCAGCAATTGTTGTAGCTTCGCCTTACCATCTAGACAAATGCCACCATGATAACAGAGCAATATGTCAAATTCGTACTGCATCAGCTTATGCAGCGAAGCTATCGACTGCGGCATGTTCTCTGTCAATTCGGCAGGCGGCAACACCAGTTCATTATCAATATAAAATACCAGATCACCTGTGACCACCGTCCGCTCCTGTTCCAGCAGTAGACAAACATGCCCGGATGTATGACCCGGTGTATGAATGACCTGTATTCCACCTGCAATATGAAAGCTCTGCCCATCCGTAAGATAACGGTCGATTCGTCCTGATGGTAATACCGGCAAAGAGGCTTGCCAAGGCACAACATTAGGCTTGAGCAATAGTCGTTCGCCGCGAATATACGGTGCATCCTGTTCATGTGCATAGAAGGTCGCATATCGATTGACTGCATCCAATTCTGGCAAACAGCCGATATGATCGAGATCCTGATGCGTGAGCAGAATGCCGTCCAGCCATTCCGGCGAAGTACCTGCCAGCTGTAACTGATACGAAAGTTCGTCATAGTGTCCCGGCAGACCTACATCCACCAGCATACGGTACTGACGATCCTGAATAAGCAGAGGATAAATAGTGCTATCCTTCCCCATGAATTCCATATCCAACTCAAGTAAAGTGAAGTGGTCATTCAGTGCAATCATTCGGTGTTCACTCCCAAAACAACGTTATGGTCAAATAGTATCGTTTCTGCGGTTCTCTATGTCCGTCCGCCGATAGGAAACGGTACCGACTGCATCATGCTGATGAATTGATTCCTCATTGCGGCACTGGATCACGAAGGATTGTATCCAGTCTTTCTCATATAGATCTGCTGCTGTTAGGCGAAGCATATCCTCGACAAAGCGCGGATTCTCATACGCCTGCTCGGTGACCACCTTCTCATCGGGACGCTTGAGCACAGGGTAAGGCAAGCTGCTAGCATTGCTGGTTGCTACCTCCAATAGCTGCTCCTTCCAATCGTACGGCAGCTTGCCCATTGGTCTAACAGTACATTCCACGTAACCGCGCTGATTGTGCGCACTATATTCACTGATTTCCTTGGAGCATGGACAGAGCGTGGTTACCTGTACCTGTAAGCTGGCTTCGATAGCAAAATGCTGCTGTTCCAAGCGATCCATTTTCTTGGGATGATTCTCATGGGCGTGATAGACAATATGCAAGCTAGCTGTTGCATTGCCGAGTCCAATCGATCTGGTCATCGGCGAAGTCTGCTCGTAAAACCAATCGTAGGTCACCTGCAACTGACTTTGCTGCTGATCCATCACTTGTGCTAGATCGGCGGTCAATGTGCACAACTCCTGTAACCGATCGCTCAATCCGCGTCGCCGTGCTCGCTCCAATTGCTCTGTCAATCTGCTCATATTGATGCCACGTGAAGTAGACGGCAAGCTAGTCGTTAATCGAAAACAAGCATTGACCGTCATCTGCTCCGGTGTCAGCAAAGACTGAACCATTAGCGGATAATGCAGATTACCGATACCAACCTCTTCTAACGTGAACAGATAATCATGATGTGTATTTTGCAAGTCATTCATCTGTTCCTTATGAACAGGCTTCGTTCCCTGTATAGGCTCTACCGAGCCGAATCGCTTCAAGCGCTCGGCTTTGGTGGGAAGTCTGTGCCGTATAGCATTATAATAAATAGATGTGTCGTGCTGCTTACTATTCATGGTAGACTCCTTTAACAGTTTGCTTTACTGGGATGGATCGGCAGGTTGCGGTGATAAGATAGGCGGTGTATACGTCGCAGGTTCGGCTACACACTGAGCGAATTGCTGCTGAAACCATTCTTCGTCCAAATGCTTGCCAATAATAACGATGCGACTGCTGCGCGGCTCGTCCTTTTGCCAGCTGCGATCGGTATGGATACCAAGCATCATATGAACTCCCTGAAAGACTACTCGCTGCTCTACATTTGCAATATGCACAATTCCTTTATACCGATATGTGTCCTCGGCATGAAGCAGCAACCATTCATCAATAAATTGGTTGATTCGCTGCAAGTCTAGCGGACGATCTGCCTGCAAAACGATACTCTGCACCTCGTCCTCATGGTGGTGATGATGCGCATGTAAAAAGTCTGGGCTAATATCCAGCTTCTGCTCTACATCGAAAGAATAAATGCCAAGCAATTGCCCAATATCCAGACTCGAATATCGGGTACGATGAATCGGTGCATACGCATTCATGCGACGTAGCCGTGCTTCCAGCTGTTCCAACTGCTGATCATGCACCAGATCCGTTTTGTTCAATAGCAACACATCGGCAAAAGCAATCTGCGCCTTCGCTTCCGGTCCTTGATCCAAATGAAGGTGCGCATGACGGGCATCCACTAGTGTTAGCACCGCATCCAACTTAAAAAACTGTGCCAGCAGCTCCTCTGCGAGAAAGGTCTGAATAACTGGACCCGGATCAGCCAATCCCGTCGTTTCGATCACAATACGGTCAAAATCCCCGCCGCTTTTTGAATTCTGCTGCCATGAATCTAAACCTTTCTCTAGTGAACCGAATTTGCGATGCAGCAACTGAACTGTAATCTCCACTAGATCACTCCGCACAGTGCAGCAGATACAGCCGTTATTCATCTCAATAATCTCATCGTCCGTACTAACAATCAGTTCATTGTCAATCCCGACCTCGCCAAATTCATTGACGATGACTGCTATTTTCTGCCCATGATCACCAGTCAACAGATGATTCAGCAGTGTGGTCTTACCTGCGCCCAAAAAGCCGGTCACAATCGTAACCGGAATCCGTGGATCACCGATCTGCTCTGTCTCCTCTGATTGAGATGAATGGGCTGCTTCCTGCCGTTCTTTATCCAATGATTCATTTATCTCTGCATTTGCCCTGCTATGGTCGTACTGCTCCTGTCTCATCCCATTCCTCCTCTGCCCATTCTGGCCAGAACTGTTGGTGTTCATCCTCCTCCACCTTTTGCAATTGCTGTTCAAAATCAGAAGTCGGCGCAATATGATCTACAGGCTTCCATTGCTGTGCTTGCGGTTGAAAAGCATGTACATGCCAATATCCATGTTCTAGTGTAAAACGCGCGACTGGCGTGCTTTTCCACTGATGACGCTCTGTACCCGGTAGCTTTTCATGCAATGTCAAACTGTGATCGTCCATATCGTAAACCAGTTGTACTGATGTGCGCATAGGTGCAGGTACTTTCGCGTGAATATAACCATCTATCGTTCGCTGCACTCGGCACATCGTAAAGGTATCCATTGTCATTCACTCCACACTCCTGCTTCAGCTTTAGACAATTCAGGTAGTCAGTATCCAGACTGCTAACACTGAAATGCTGATACGCTGCTTATCAACTTATGTTATCCATTATCGGATGCTATTTATCACCGATCTTTAATAGTAATAATTACGATTAATGATTATCAATATATTCCTCATTGCGATTTTTGTCAACCATCATAACAGAGGATTCAGACATAAAAAAGGATACAAAAAAGCTCCACAGCACAAACTGTGAAGCTTCTTTTTCATTTTCCTTACCAATTCAACATTCAACTTCATATGATCCCCAGGCAGTCTATACGTTCCAATACACATCCTCACATGCACCTCTTAAATCTTCAAACGATAAAACTTCTTATCCACCTTCATCACTGGAAAAGATTCGGGCAATTGCGACTCGGTTACTTCCACGAAGCCGTTCTTTTCATAAAAGCGATGTGCCGCTAGAAATTGCGGAGTAGTACCAAGGTAAATATCGGTGATTTGCTTATCCTCTGCCCATTGTATCGCCTGCTGTAGCAGCAGCTGTGCGGTTTTCCATACCTTGCCACGATAATCGGCATGCACAAACATCTTGCGCAGTGCTACCTGCTGATTGTCGATGTCAACCAGCGCAATCGTACCGACGACACGTTGACCATCCAGCGCTACCCAAAAATTGCCGTTCTGCTGCTGGTAAAATTGCGGGATACTCATCAGATCAGGCTGATCCTCACGCGTAATTGCAATGTTATACTCCTGCTGCTGAATATGTACAATCAGTTCTGCAATTGGCTCGCGGTCACTCTCTTCATATGGACGAATACTCAGTTGATTGGACATCATACCACTCCTTTTCCCCATGCCGATATCATCCGGCTTTGTGTATGTAAATGTTGGTATGTTTATGATAATGCGTCATGCTCCTCTGTACAAGCACCTCATATATAAAAGGCTGCCGTTCTGTTGAATTGTATATCTTCAACAAAACGGCAGCCTTTTCACGGATTGAATACTACATGATGCTTATTGTATCGCTCTATATTGGCACCACGTACTGTTATATAAACATCAAGATAACGATGTAGCATTATCATGCAAATCTATAATCATTCAAATCTCTTTTATCCAAAAATCATCTAAAATTGCAACTATCGGATCTGTTACAACAGAATGGAGATCAGAATCGGTAAGGAAATCAAAGATAGGATTGCACTTAGGACAAAGGACGACGCTGTCTCGACCTCAAGCGTTTCAAAGCGTGTCGCGATCATGGCAGCGACAGCTGAACCTGGGAACGATACGAGCAGAACTGCCATCGTCACATCATTCGATGACAGACCGAATGCCAGTGCCAATGCAAATGTCAGAACAGGCAGTGCAATGACTTTTAACAGCGAGATACCAATGGCACTACCGCTGAATTTGATACGGTTCAGACCAATGGTTACACCGATAGCAAACAGTGCAGCACCGGAAGTAACATCCCCGATTTGATCCAAAGAATCTTGCAGCAATTGTGGTGCTTGGAATCCCAGCAGCGTCAGAATGACACCAAGCAGCGGTACACAAGCAAGCGGCTCACGCAAACCATGCAAAATGGAATGAATGGTCAGCTTCAGGAGACCTTCTTGATGACCTTCTTTTTGACTGTTGGCTTGTGTTTTCTTACCAACCGAGCTAACGATGGTGGCAATTGGATCAAGCAGTGCGTTTACAACAACACCCGTAATCGCAATCGGGATGGCAACTTCCGCTGCTCCGAACAAACTGCCCAGAACGGGAATCCCCATAAAAGCGAACGATGGCTGTGTCGAGTTTAGCGAGAAAATGGATGCTTTGTTCAGATCCATTTTGAATACCAGACGCATAACCAGCAGCATAACGACATAGAAGCCGATAATGCCAAGGAACATGGTCATAAAAAATGGCCATTTCTCAATCAGCGTCTGTTTGCTGGTAGTGGTAATACCAATGAACAGATGCGCAGGTAGCGCAAATTTGGTAACTAATGTATTTAAACCTTTGGACGAGGCGGGATTGAATACTTTAAAATGACCGCCTAGAAACCCAAGAATAATAACAAAGAAAATCGGAATTAAAATCACAAAAATATGACCGACTGACATGATTACAGGACCTCCATCTTATGGTTGCGCTATGTTGTGTAATGCCCAAAAGGGCGGCTGCCTATCCAAAGGGACAGGCAGCCGGGTTCTGCAAACGCAGAGCAGTTGCATCATCATTTGTGTGTAGCAGCTGACTTCGCGTTTGCAGCGTACATATCTACAAACCGCGGCAATACGGTTAGGGAATCTTCCGGGCATCATCCATACCCGGTATTCCGGTGATTCGACAGCTCTCTCTTGTATAGAGCTTCTCTTTTACGCTTTGATGCGTTTCTTCTATAGGAATGCCTGTCTCGATTTAGCCTACTTGAGACATTTCGGCAGCTTTTACATCACGGTATACTGGATGCCACATGGCATCTTTGATTGCTTGCTCCACATCGTCTGGAGTATGGTTGGCAACACCATCCTGAATCGCTGCTTTTGCGACGGCAACAGCCACGGCAAACGATACCGTATGCAGATCTTTCACGTGTGGTAGCAGCGATGCGCCCGGTGCGGAAGAATCGACCGCATGAGCAACTGCATCAGCAGCAGCGGTAAACATGCCTTTTGTAAATACGCTTGCTTTGGCAACAATGGCACCTAGACCAAGTCCAGGGAAGACAAACGCATTGTTGGATTGACCGATTTCGTAAGTCACGCCTTTGTATTCAACTGGTGCAAACGGGCTACCAGTAGCAATCAGTGCTTTACCATCTGTCCATGCTAACAGATCAGCAGGTACAGCTTCAGCCAGTGACGTTGGGTTGGACATTGGCATAATGATCGGACGTTCCACATGGCTCGCCATTTCTTTGATTATCTCTTCGCTGAATGCGCCAGTTACACCGGATGTACCAAGCAGAATGGTTGGTTTCACTTGACGAATCACTTCCAGCAGGCTGATTTTGCCATCAGCATCAGTCGCCCAGTCGCTTACTTCAGATACTTCACGTACATATGGTTTTTGGAATTCAAAAACGCCTTCTGTTTCTTCTGTCAGCAGACCACGATAGTCGTATGCCCAGAAGCGTTGTTCCGCTTCTTTTTGCGACAGCCCTTCTTTGATCATAGCATCGCGAATTTGGTCGGCATTACCGATACCCGCAGCACCCGGACCGAATACGAGTACACGATGATCGCGCAGTGGTGTGCCGCTTACTTGTACACCGGACATGATGGCTGCCAGTGTTACCGCACCAGTACCTTGAATATCATCGTTAAAGGTAAGAATGTTATCGCCGTATTTGTTAATGATGTTTCGTGCATTCACATTACCGAAGTCTTCCCAGTGCAGCAGTACATTTGGGAATAGCTTGCGAACTGTTTCTACATAACGATCGATAAATTGGTCGTATTTCTCACCACGGATACGTTCATGACGATTACCGATGTACAGTGGATCATTCAGCAATTTTTCGTTGTTCGTACCTGCATCCAGTACGACTGGCAGTACACGGCTTGGGTTAATACCTACAGCAGCAGTATATACAGCAAGTTTACCGATGGCGATATTGATACCGCCTACGCCCCAGTCGCCGATACCAAGGATACTTTCAGAGTCCGTTGCGACGATCAGATCAACGTCGCCCGGCTGCATACCAGAGTTGCGGAATGCTTCTTCAATGCCGTCCATGTTATCAATAGAGAGATAAACACCGCCCGGTTTATGGTATTGCTGGCTGTATTCCTGAATCGATTGTCCGACAGTCGGTGTATACACGATTGGCAGCATTTCGCTCAGATGCTGGCTCAGCAGACGATAGTACAGTACCACGTTGCGGTTAGACAGATCGTTCAGCATAATATTTTTGCGCAGATTATTAGGTTCACTTTGCAGTTGTTCGTACACCCGATTAACCTGCTCTTCAATAGTCAAAATAGTGGGAGGCAGAATTCCGTTCAAGTCGAGTTCTTTGCGTTCCTCCGCTGTAAAAGCAACCCCCTTGTTCAAAATTGGGTTAGCTAGTACATCTTTTCCTTTCAATACAGTACGTAGAGATCCATCACGATCAAGATAAAAAGCATTCATTTTCATAGCCTTCTTTCTTACTTTTTTACTATTTGTTATTTTTCGTAATCAACAGTAATCACAATATTTATAATAGTATCATTTTGACATATTGTAAAGGCTAAATTTGAATATTTTCTATCAATTATCATTTTATCATTGATAAAAACTATGATAATAATGAATATACAGAATATTTATTTCATTTTTACAACTTCTTTCATAAAAAAGATACCGTTTACATGTGTCCAAAAAATGAAACTATGTAGATACGACGCGGGATGTTAAGGATTGGAAAAATAAATTAAAAATAATATAATGATAGATAGAAGCAATGATAAGGAGAAATCAGCGATGGAACTAAGACAACTGGAGTATTTTGTAGCGGTTTGTGAGGAGCTTCATTTTACCCGTGCTGCGGAAAAATTGGGCATTACCCAGCCTACACTCAGTATTCAGATTCGCACGATGGAGGAAGAATTGGGGATGCAGCTTTTTGATCGGATTGGCAAACGCATCACTCCGACCGAAGCAGGCTATATTCTGCTCAAGCAAGCGCGCAGTATCTTATTGAAGCTTCAAGATACGTATGATGAGATTAATGGGCTACGTCAATATGACGGCGGGAATCTGGTCGTTGGGCTGATGGCGGCAGAGCTGGATTATCGGGTGACTCCGATTCTGATCGATTTTCACCAGCAATTTCCGAAGGTGCATTTGAAAATATCGTCTGCGATTGAGGTTGCCGATATGGTGATTAACAATCAAGTTGATATTGGCATTACGTTGATTGAGTTCAGCGATCCACGATTAACGACCATTCCACTCTATACCGAGGAATTCGTTCTTGTCGTGTCCGAGCGCCATGAGTTGGCAGGACGCAAATCGGTTGCGCTAGAGCAGTTGGGGAATCTGCCGCTGATTGCCTATCCTAAAGGCTTCAAAGCACGCGAGTTGATCGAAACCCATTGCCGCGAGCATGGCATGAATTTGAATATTATCGTAGAAACGTCCACTGCCTCTTCGCTGTACGGCTTTGTTCGTTCCAATGTAGGCGCCTGCTTGCAGCCATATTCCCTGTCCAAATCATTTAACGATCCGACACTGCGACTGATCAAAATTGAGGATTTCCCACCGATCCGCCATATCGGCATCATGCACCGAAATGACAAGTTTCTCGGCTATGCCGCCAAGCAGTTTATCCAGCTGGTGCAGAATCAGATGACGACAGGCTGACTAGATTCTTCTATAACACAGACTGCTTTATCGTGTATGTATCGTATAAGCAAAAAGCGCCTTTATCTATTTCAACAGATAAAGGCGCTTTTGTTGTTTGTTTAGCTATTCCCATCATGTAGCATAGTAGTCTATCGAAAAAGAGGCTGCTCTCTATGCGTATAGAATCGTAGTGTGCTTCATCATTTAGCCGATAATCAAGCAGCCGCATTCACTGCCATGTCCCAGTTGTGTCGTATGAACGACCGGAATCTCGCGCTCTGCGGTCATTTTCATCACATAATCCAACAACGCATCGCGCTCTCCGTGCTGCTCCAATTCGGTAAAGGTACCGATCAGCAGCCCAGAGCATTCCTGTAACAGCCCTGTCTGACTCAATTGATCCAGCATAGATACAACACGTTTTAGTCGTCCGCTTAATCCCTCCAGCATGATGACCCGTCCGCGAGCATGTGGGAAATTACGCGTACCTGCTAGCTTCAGTAGACAACGCAGATTGCCGCCGATCAACTCTCCCTTCAAATCCTCGCCACGCAAAAACTCAAATTCCAGATCATACAGATCACTGCCACCTTCAAAAAAGGTATGATAGAACTTTTGCCGCTGCATCTCCCCGTGCTGACGTACCAGATTCATCACCTGATAGTGGTAACCCGCTACATCGGTCCGTGCATAGATCGCATTCAACACAACTGACAGATCGCTCATACCGAACAATGGCTTACCTGAGCGTGCGATAGCATCGTAATCCAGATACGGTAATATCCCGTTCGCTGAATCACCACCAGAAATATCAAAGATCGCTTTGACCTGTTCGTCGGCAAATAATCGGTTGAGTTCTGCTGCCCGATCCTGCGGGCTGCCGCTCCAACCGTACTCTGCTTCCATTAGCGTTCTTGCTTCCTGTACATGCAACCCCCACTCGCTCAGACGTTGAATCAGTTCATCCACACTCCCTCGATTTGCCTGAGCGATTCCATCTGAACAGGAGATCAAAGCGACAGTGTCGCCACTGTTTAACTGTAATTGTGACATTATGCTGCTCCTTTGCTATGAATTGGTATAAGGATATTGTTGCTATTCAATCGTATCCATCCTTCGCTTCATGGAAAGTGGTGCGATAATATCCTGCCTCTCCGAGAAACGTATCCCTACTCAGCCCTTGCTCGCCGAGCAATTCGCGATAATGATTGATGGTTCCATCATGTGAAATGATAATAGCTCGTGAACTGCCACTTTCTTTTAATTCCAATAACAATTGACGTGCATGACATTCAAACTGGGCATGAGGCATTGTATTGACTGCGTCATGCCATAATTCTAATGATTGCTTATTCATTATTCGCCAATCAGCATAATCGGTACATAATTGTTCTATTGTCAAAATGCGATCACAAGGTAGCGTATACCAATCAGGATTCTGCGGATACATGCGTGGACCACATAACGGACTAATCCAAACCTGATCAGAATAATGATCACGTGCAAGCTGATAAAACGATTCTATCGTACGTATCGTTGGACTAATGATACATAGATCGTTAATAGTAATCTGAATTTCAGTACCCAGTGCTTGCATTTGCTGTTCACCGAATGCGGTAAGATGTGGATGAATCGTTTGCAGACGATCACGTGTATTCAAATTGTGTTCCGACTGCCCGTGACGAACAAAGATCACTTCCATAGGCTTCTCCCTGTTTGGATTTGAAATATCATATGTAATTACAATAAGCCAAGTTTGCGTTCATCTTATCATTATTCCAACATATGGAGCAAGCAAGCGTATATGACTAATAAAGCGCAGTCTCTACTATTACACTACATCCAAAAAACCTGTCATGCGACAGGTTTTTTTGGATGTATGACTCATACTGTAGTTAGTTTGAGGATACATTGATAAATGTTACTTCGGGAAAACGGCGATCTGGTCCTTTAAGTAAGTCGCTCTTTCGATTTTTTAAATAGTGATCAAACAAGTCTACCATATAAGCATTCGTAATCTCACTCACTCGTGCAGGTGATATTGTGCCTGTAGCCCCAACTAGCTTGAAGGCAGGCGAGACAAACTGTACATCTGTAAAATTAAGATGCTCTGTATTCTGGATGTAGATCACGCCTCCTCCAGCTGCGACGGCTTCACGCATATCCTTTAACTCCAACTGCTTATCCTTCATCACTCCGTCCTCCCATGCTCTGGTAGAACCCATCTGTTGTAGCTCTGCATCTGTATAGACGTCATGATCGATGACCCGCTGTATCGCTTCATGATTGCTTGCCGAGTTGATAAACAGGAATGGCTTGCGCAGAGGTTCTCTATCTTGCAATCGATATAACCCTCCATCCAGATCGACCCCAACTGTGATGCGCGGATCGTATGCGGCATCATATGCAGTCGCTCCGCCGATGGAATGACCGAATATGCCTATATGCTGAAGATCCAGCCTGCCCTTGAGTGAACTGGAGATGTGACCAGATTGAATCAACTGTAATTGATCCAATACAAATGCCACATCATCGGTTAATATTACTCCTAGCTTATCGCGCTGTGCGCGTTCTGTCTGATAATCATGATTGGGCGAAAACAATGTATCGCTTGTATTGGTTGTGATTCGTCCATCTGGAAACTGCGTTGCAATTGTATTATACGTATGATCAATCATAACTACGATATATCCATGACTGGCGAGTTCTTCCGCTTGTGATGTGTGGAAGAATCGCGAAGATCCATTGCCAGGATTCCCGATAATGAGTGGATACGTCTGCTGTGCCGAAGCGACTGCTGCGTCTGCATACGCATAGCTGGAAATATATTTTAAATGCTGAAACGTAAATCCGGGCAATCCATAATGCTCGGCTATATAAGGTAAAATGTCAGCATCTGCAACGAAAGGTGCATAGGTCTCATGACTAGCTTGAGCCGGATACCAGACCTGAACCATCAACTCCCGATTATGCTTTCCGGTCGGATCAAATGACTCTTTTCGACTCGTATCAACCAAATGAAATGTCTGCGTTCCCACCTTCCACTCGCCTGTTGGTGCTGGCAAATGAAAGACAGGGAAAGCATATAGCAGCCCTGTTGTTGCAACGAACAGAAGGATGATACCAACAGAAGCCAATCGTCTCAGGAAGCGCGGACGGGTGAGCGATATACCTTTTCCAAAATAACGAAAGCCTGCAATCATCACTAGTATAAGCGTAGTGCCATAGAGTAACAGTAGCTGCACGCGCTCTCCTTCAATCGCCCATTGCAGTATCAGTATACCAAGTGCAACTATACTTCCAACGAGTAGCCAAGTTTTACGCCGCTCATGCTGGAATATAGTAATACATACGAATAATCCGATTGTAGACAGAAAAAGCAACAGTTCCATTAACCGCATGTCTATTCTCCTTTGTAGGTGCATGTTCATGATCTTGTGGTTCTCCCTGATAACATCAAGCTCCATAAGCTACCGTCAGCTTACTATGTAAAAGACAGCAACCAAATCGAAAATGTATCAAGCATATCCAAATGAATAGCAAAAGAACAGGAAACAAACAGCAAAAAAACTATCGGTCTTCCATTTCTCTACACAAAGGAGTTATAACCATGTATCTATTACGAATAGATACACTTGCGGATGACAATGTTGCTCAACAATATTTTGATGAAATATGGCAAAAACATCTTGAAAGTCTTCCTAGATTCGGCATTATTGTTCACTGCATTTTCAAGGCTATTCATGAGCCAAAAGTAGTCGCTCTCGTATCTTATGCAGAGAATATCGATCCTCAGCAATCCGAAGTTGACTATATGGAGAGTTCCGAATTGCATTACGATATGGGTACAATTGATATGAATGTTGTGCTGGGTGTGGATGCTTTGATGTTGGAAGAGGCTACCTATTTCCCTCTGAGAAAATGAATACAGGTTAAGGATAGATTGTTGACTGGGCTTCTTCATGATGAGGAAGCTACTCATTCAACGGTCTTTTTCTTACGATACGGTTGTCTGATGATTTGGATAAATGAAAGAAACGTTCATGATTGACAATAATAACGGTTCTACTGAATAGGTACAGGTACGATAGATACATGGCATCGTCATACAATTCGTCATACAATGATTGGTGTAAGATCCACACAGTTGCTCCTATTATTGATTGCCAAATATCATCATTCTGAACGCTTTCTTGTGCATGATTTTGAATACGTTTGTATATCCAGAATATTATATAAATTCCATCTTTTCTTTTTGTAAGCGTTATCATATAATCAGTTGCGTAAACGTTTGCACAAATGTTTTTCCAACACAAAGGAGGATGGTTTATGTTCAGTTCGGCTCAAATGCAATTCAAAAAATGGGTTTCCGTTTCGCTTGCTTTACTGGTTCTGCTCGCAGTTATGTTGGGCGGTTTCGGACCAGTTACGCATGCGGCGGATAACTCGGTCACTGTGTATTACAAAAAGGGATTTGCTACACCGTACATACATTACCGTCAGGCAGATGGTAATTGGACGACGGCACCGGGCGTGAAAATGACGGATGCCGAAGTAAGCGGCTATACGAAGGCGACAATCAATATCGGATCGTATACGCAGCTGGAAGCCGTCTTCAACAACGGTAATGGCACATGGGACAATAACAACTCCAAAAACTACTTCTTCAATACAGGCATCTCCACCTACACTCCGGGCAGTAACGGTGCAGCTGGTACGATTACGACTGGCGCTCCCTCCGGTTCTACCACACCAACCGATCCAACGACACCACCGAGTGACAATTTCGGACCAGTCGATTGGAGCAAACGCAGCATCTACTTTATCATGACTGATCGTTTCAGCAATGGGGATACAAGCAATGATAACTACGGTGGCTTTAACTCCAATAAAAGCAATCCGGGTCAATGGCACGGCGGCGACTTCCAAGGCATTATCAACAAATTGGATTACATCAAAAATATGGGCTTCACCGCGATCTGGATCACACCAGTAACGATGCAAAAAAGCGTGACTGCTTACCACGGCTATCACACCTATGACTTCTACTCTGTCGATGGACACTTAGGCAATATGGCGAAATTCCAAGAGCTGGTGAAAACGGCACATAGCAAAAACATCGCAGTTATGCTGGATGTAGTCGTTAACCATACAGGCGACTTCCGTCCAAACAACGGTACTGCCAAGGCTCCATTCGACAATGCCGATTGGTATCATAATGCTGGCGATATTACGCAAAATGACTACAACACCAACAATCAGACTCGTATCGAAAATGGTGATGTTGCCAGCCTTGACGATCTGAAGCAAGAGAATACAGCTGTCGCTACCGAGCTGAAAAACTGGGGCAAATGGATTATTCAACAATCTGGCGTAGATGGTCTGCGTGTTGACACTGCCAAGCATGTACCGAAGTGGTTCCTGAAGGACTTCGACACTGCCGTTAATACTTTTACGATCGGCGAAGTATACAATGGCGATCCGGTTTATGTAGGTGATTACACAAATTATCTTGATGCTGCACTCGATTTCCCAATGTATTATACGATCCGCGATGTATTTGCCAAGGATGGTTCAATGAATCTGATCAAAGATCGGTATACACAGGATTCCCGTTACAAAAATGTGAATCTGAACGGTACCTTTATCGACAACCATGATGTAAAACGCTTCCTGAACGAAGCCTCTGGCAAACCAGGAGCGACGTATGACAAATGGCCGCAGCTGAAAGCAGCACTCGGCTTCCTGTTAACCTCGCGTGGTATTCCGATTGTGTATCAAGGTACAGAGCAAGGCTTCAGCGGCGGCGATGATCCAGCAAACCGCGAAGATATGACCTTTGACACAAGCAATGAGCTGTACAAATATATTGCGAAGCTGAATGCCGTGCGCAATGCACATCCAGCGCTGCAAAACGGTACACAAAAAGAAAAATGGTCAGACAGTACTGTCTACGGATTCCAACGTTCCAGCGGTTCGGACGAAGTGGTCGTGCTGATCAACAACTCGTGGAATAGCGAGACGCGTACGATTGGAAATCTGGACAACTTCGGTAGCGGAACAGCGCTGAAAAACCAGCTGGGTACGGATTCCGTAACCGTGAACAGCGGTTCCATCACAGTAACTCTTGCACCAAAAGAAGTGAAAATCCTGACGAAATGATGTTCTTCCGCGAACATGATTCAATAAAAGCAATAGCTTAAAGCGCTTTTCCAAGCCTAAACGTCATCTGGTATCTTGATCATCAAGTTGTATGTAAGAGCCTGCTTGCGTTAGCATAGGCAAGCAGGCTCTTATATTTCTGTTATGTCTATCATAGTAATTGTAATCAAACTACATTTATACATGCAGTTCCGCAAACTCTTCCGCCGTCGCATAACCGTATATCCAGTAATCCCCTTTTCTGCATATATACGGAATGCGACATTCTTTCAACAAAGTGACAAACGACTCTTCAATATTCACTACTTCGTCATCCACCAATTGACCGCGATACTCCAATCGCCGCGGCTTTACGCGAATCCATTCGATATCGAACGAGGGACGATGCCAGTCGCAAAATACTGCTTCATCCGAACGATCACCAATGATCGCATTCCAATCGCCATGGTAATTGACGTCCTGCTCAAACTGCAAAGGGTATGGATCAGCAGCGAGAACCGTTTTTACTTGAAATGCCGGAGGAAAGGGTAGCTTATGATAGACACCATATTTTAGCTTTTCCCAGCGCGTATCGTTCATAATTGAAGTTAGACTGCGTCGTTCCACTTCCTGCATCACTTGCTGCTTGTAGCGTATGTAATCCATAGAGAGGCTTCCTTTCTTGGTAATGATAATCGATATGCTACAATTTTTGACGAACCCATATTCTTTATTGTTTATGGTACACCAATCATCGTTTGTAAGGCAAAAGAAAGGAGCATACTACGCATCCGAGAGACATCAAACAATATGACAAGATGACAAGAGTACTGCTAATTTACTCTTGCCATCTATGTATGACCTACACGCTTGCCCGTTCCGCCACCAGCATATGATAGGGACGGTATTCATGGAGTGACATTTCGATCAGCAATTGCGACATCGGAATATCGTCGATAATCGCTTTGCGTTTCGCTTTTAAAATAATCTGTTCGATGTCGGCATAGCTACAGCCATCCATCCATTCTGCTGCCCACTGCTCCAATCCTGTCTCCCTTGGAAAGTCTCCGCATAAACGAGTTATATATTCCAGCCGCAACTCTTCCGCCGGGTTGCTATATACCATCTTCGTATCAAATCGTCGCCAGATGGCGTTATCCAGCTCGGTTTCCAAATTGGTCGCAGCGATGAAAATACAATGCTCAGGGAATTCATCCAGACATTGCAGCAGCGTATTCACGACACGTGCCATCTCTTTTACCTCATCGTTGTTATCGCGCGTTCGGGCAACTGCATCAAATTCATCCATAAATAATACGCACGGTTCTTGTCTAGCATACTCGAAGATCTTGCGTACATTGCTGCCGGTTTCGCCGAGATGAGCATGGATGAGTGCATCCAACCGTACAGTTACCAGCGGCAATTCCAATTCATGGGCTAAGTGAAAAGCAGTTAGCGTTTTACCGGTTCCCGGTGGACCGAACATCATCACTTTGTTCGGAACGGGTACATCGTGCAATGCGAATGTATCTTTGAGATTGACGATCTTGAGAAATTCTTCAGTAATGATGCGGTTTTCCTGTGATAGCACGATATGACGTGAACGATGCCCGCATTCTTTTACACTATAGACCGAAGCCATCTCGATGCCTTTGGTAAGTGGCATCTTACCATAGTTGCGGCGATTTTTGCTCATAGGAATACATCCTCTCTTTCTTTATTCAGCCAAATGATGGCAATGGATCATACAGATCGCGCCAATTGCTGTTCATTTCCTCTGGGGTGAGTAACGCTTCATCCAAACTGCGTTCGATCTCTTCCCGATTCATATCAATCCCGATAAACACCAGCTTGGTCACTCGGTCGCCCCACTGCTCATCCCAATCTGGTGTTCTGGGTACTTCCCCGTCAAAATGGTAATCCAGCTCTTCCTGACTCAGCGCCGCTACCCATAATCCTGCTGGTGATAGCTGCTTGGATGTTCCGGCATGACTAAAGGATATTGCCATATTGTTGCGCGTCGCTAGCCACATCAATCCTTTGGAGCGAACAATCGCAGACGGATACTGAGTCACCCACTTCATCAGCCGTTCAGGATGAAACGGAATTTTGCGTCGATAGACAAATGAATGGATTCCGTATTCCTCCGTCTCTGGGGTATGCTCTTCCTTCAATAGCTCCTGAATCCAGCCCGCGGATTGACTCGCCTTTTCAAAATCAAATAGCCCTGTATTCAAAATATCAGTTGGACGAATATTGCCCTGTACTGAATGAATGATTCTCGCTTCCGGTTGCAATGCGCGCAGCGCTTTCTCCAAGCGCTCTAGTTCTTCCTCATTTACCAGATCAACCTTATTGATGATCAGCACATCACAAAATTCCACCTGATCCGTCAGCAAATGCACTACGCCGCGTGTGTCATCTTCACCGGCAGCCTGACCACGCTGCATCAGACTTTCGCGGGAATAGTAGTCTTTCCAGAATTGCGGCGCATCTACCACCGTGACCATCGTATCCAGTCGGGTCAAGCGACTCAGATCGATTCCATTGTCCTCATCCACATACGTAAAGGTCTGCGCTACAGGTACTGGTTCACCGATGCCTGTCGATTCGATCAGAATATAGTCAAACTTGCCTTCACTGGCAAGCTTCTCCACCTCAACCAGCAAATCCTCGCGCAGCGTACAGCAGATGCAGCCATTGGACATCTCCACCAGCTTCTCATCTGTACGTGATAATCCGCCGCCATCACGAATCAGATCGGCATCGATATTCACTTCACCGAGATCATTGACGATCACCGCAACACGTAGACCTTCCCGATTGTTTAGCACATGGTTCATAATGGTCGTTTTACCTGCTCCCAGATATCCGCTAAGTACAGTTACGGGAATTCGGTTGTCCTGTTCTACTAGAGTCATTGGGTATACACCATCCTTTGTTTATTCTTTTGCTTTTGCTGTAATGTAAGCCCTAATCATACATCCATTCTATGGGAAAAAGCGTAATTATTACGATTTAAAATTAAGTATAATTATTCCTGTTACCTACACATTTAATGCATTATATCTGTATCCAGACGAACAGTACTTAACATCCTGCGCTGGTCATCATTACTGCACGTGCACAGGCCAAGGCAGCGGATTTACAAACTCACTCCATTCCTGCTGCATTTCCTGTTCATCCAATAGACATTCGTCCAGCTCTGATTCCAACTGTTGACGATCCATACCGATGCCGATCATTACCATTTCCGTCAGTCGATCACCCCAACGTTCATCCCACCGAGCGCGAACATCATCTTCCTCTTGCAAAATCATCGTCTGCTCATCTTCCGGCAATGCCGCAACCCAATGTCCAGCCGGTCCAAATTGAATTGACGGACCTGCTTGGCTCAGGCTTGCCGCCATATCGCCCTCTGCTGCTAGCCATACCAGCCCTTTCGCACGAACGACTTCTTCTGGCCAATAGTTCATGAATTCTGCCAGGCGTTCTGGATGAAACGGAGCACGTCGACGATATACAAACGAGCTAATTCCATACTCCTCCGTTTCCGGCGTATGCTCCTCCAGCTCCAATTCGCGTATCCAACTCGACGACTGACTGGTCCGCTCAAAATCAAACAATCCCGTGTTCAATATTCGCGCTGGATCAATCTCTCCGTTCACCGTACGAATGATCTGTGCATGTGGCTGTAGCTGACGGATCACGCTTTCCAGTTGTTCCAACTCAGCAGGCTTCATCAGATCGCATTTATTCAGTAGTAATACATCACATGTCTCAATCTGATCAATCAGCAGGTCTACAACATCACGCGTATCGTCCTGCCCTGTTGCTTGTCCGCGTTGTAATAGTGTTTCACCCGACTGATAATCATGCCAAAACCGATTCGCATCCACAACGGTAACCATGCAATCCAATCGCGCCAACTGACTCAGATCAATCCCCGACTCTTCATCTGCATACGTAAAGGTCTGTGCCACCGGCACCGGTTCACTAATGCCTGTCGACTCAATTAGAATATAATCGAAACGCCCTTCATGGGTCAGTCTCTCTACCTCCTGCAACAGATCATCGCGTAATGTGCAGCAAATGCAGCCATTGGACATCTCGACCAGCTTTTCCTCCGTGCGTGACAAGCCGCCTTGCTCTCGTACCAATGCAGCATCTATATTGATCTCGCTCATGTCATTGACAATGACTGCTACCTTCAGCCCTTGACGATTGTTCAGCACATGATTCAATACCGTCGTCTTGCCTGCTCCCAAATAGCCACTCAATACCGTCACCGGCAATGGTTTCTGTGTCCCAGTCATGTTTGCTTCTCCCCGTTCCTTATCATCATTTGTTGTATGCTACCCAATAATGGACCATAGTCTACTGCAAGCTTTAAATAGTAATTATTACGATTAACATGTAACAATATATGCCTGTTTGGAATGTTTGTCAACTCCATCGTTCATTCCAAACAGGCATATTGTTTTGTACATCACCTTAGTGGGATGCTGTTATTGGTTATGCGTGAGCATGTATTTAATATCAAACCTTGATTATTCCACTATATTTATTATATGCCCTGTACTGATGATTCAGATCACGGATCAGCTTCAAACTATACACTCGTAATTGCTCCATACTCTCCATTTCAATATAAATATTAGGGTAGCAGGATAGATCATAATACTGCAAGAAGCGATACCTTTTCCATCGGTCAAAAAAGGATTGTTCCAACAATACGTACCACTTGTATCGCCATAGCGCATCTTGCCAATTCGGATGGGTGATTTGATGTGTACTTAATCCATAGACGTTCGATGCGTAGGTATCCCATTCCATCTTCAATTCATTACAGGATTGTTCATTTTGAAAATGGTCGTCAAAATCACAGCCAAGCTCTTTCCATTCTTCATGCAGCGTTACATAGTCGATTTGTTGGTCAAAACGCATCATTATATCATGCATGTTTTTGAATTGTTCTTCAATCATACTTATCACCTGGCGATTAAGCCTGTAAAACTCAAAATTACGTTTCCGTACTCCTATATACCCGTATCTTCCCGTCGCCTATTCCTCTTCCTGCAAACACATCTCAACAAATTGAAAGAAGTCGTTGGCTTCTACCGTCCGACTTTCCCAATCGTGCCAGAAATACAACACCTGTCCCTGCACACCATCGGCAGCTGGATCAGTATCGATACATACATAATCGCCTGCCCCATTCGTTGCAAATGGAATCCAACGTGGATTCCACAGAAACGGTTTAACTCCATCTCCTGCATCTGGTTCCCATCCATCTGGATCAAATTCCTCCTGCAAAAACTGCCATGTCTCAATGATCCGTTGTACTGACAAAAAGGTTAGATTTCGCAGTAGTATGTTTATATCCAGCGTCTCTTCCTGACCATCATGAATGCTGTACAATTGCTTCATCGGCTCCGGCAAAGAAACAGCAAGCGTCTGCTCCAATTGTACAAACTGCTCGAAAGTCGCGCCCTGACGGAGATGCAGCTGATCTATCGTACAGGAATTGATATTCATTGCATGCTGTATGATGTCTCTCCATAATTGCTGAGCTTTGGTGTCCATATGTATAGGCGCCTCCTTGTAGATCATAGCGTAATCAGTAGTAAGCATACCAGCAAAAATAACTTTTGACAGTAGGGTTGAGGGGTTTTATAATTTCTTTTTTCAGATTTAGGTTTTATTATTATGAATTTTTCATATGTTGAAATATTTATTTTAGTAGGAAAATAAGATGGTTTGGAGCGAAATGAGAGGATTTTTGTTGTTTTTTTATTTTCTCTTCCACTCGTTCGGCTCGGCAGCTTCGCATGTTATTTTTAAATGCTTGGTTAGTCGTTCTTCCGATTTTCTGAAATCTGTCAGTTGGATGGTTATTGAATGGTTAATCGCTATCTTGGCGTATCGCTTTTGAAGATCGCGCATTCTCTAAGGCTGCAATTTATTTTTTCTGATTTCTATAGATTCAATTTTATTGAGTTAGTCGATCTTCTTTATAGGCTCGGCACAATGCTCGATTGCAGTGTTTGTGTGCACGGTATGATTGTCTCCCTTATCTTACCTTCCCCTTTCCATTATCCCTATATAGTTATAAAGTTTGAATGTAAGTTTCTATTATGAATTTTTCATATAATGATTTTTTGTAAAATTTTACTTCACTCTTCTACTCTCTACTCTCTACTCTCTACTCTCTACTCTCTACTCTCTACTCTCTACTCTCTACTCTCTACTCTCTACTCTCTACTCTCTACTCGACCAAACGCTTCAGTACCATTTCTAATCATTTTATCTCATCGCGTACTATATTTATTTGCCAACTAAAAAAATCAGCCTTGGCACACCTTTATCAATAAAAGGTACACCAAGGCTGTATGCAAACATAAACCTCATCACTTATTCTACTATCTAACACCCTACTACCTATCATTCACTATTATGGATAGATATTCCACTCATAGCCATACACACCATCTTTACAGGCTAACAATCTCATAAACCACGCCTTCGCCAAATCCGAGCATATCGAGTGAGCTGTCGCTGATGTACGACCATACTTCCACATTGTATCCGCCCTGCTTGGATACTTCTTTGCGATCCGGTTCGCCCCATGAAAGCAGTACCTGCTGTTTGGTCATACCGCGAACCACTTCGCCATTTTTGATATGGTTCCATGTGGACTGCGACCAGTTGTATTTGCTATACGGGTTGTATGTGAAAAATTCCGAGGAATCTCCAATCAGATTGGTAATTTCCGAGCCAGTCATCATGCTGGATGGGTAATCTTTACCATCGCCGCCACGGAAATGAACGACAAAGCGTGTGTGATTATACGGATCTTTTTCCGCAGTAATATCGCGAATAGTGACTTTGCTAAAGCGATCTCCCGCCCCGCTATAACCATTTACCCAATAGGACTTACCAAGCAGTCGGGTTAAGTTACCGATTTCTGCCTGCTTGATCAGCTTTTGTGTATCCGCCGATTGGACAGTGATTTTGGAGCCATTGACATTTAGAATTGCCTGCTTGTACGATCCATCCCAGCTTACTTTTGCATTGGTGGAGACAGCGGTCAGTAAGGCAGCCGGAAACACGGTTTGTCCAGCGCTGCTTTGTACTTTGCCTTTGAGCGTCTGCTTTTGTCCATTGATAGTCGCCACTGCGCTGTTTTTATTCAGCACAATCTGGTCTTTGCCCCAGCTGATACGGAATTGATTGCCACTGACAGCAACAGTTCCACCCAATGCCTTGAATACCGATTGCACGGGCAAATATACTGTACCGCTGATCATGACTGCACCCGTTAGTGCCTGCTCCGATGTTCCGTTTAAAGGTGCTTGAGCGGTCATACCGTCTACGCTCAGTGTCACGGTTGCACCACCGAGCGCTTTGACTTTTACTGTACCATCTGACAGAACTTCAGCAACTTGCGGCTGATCAACTGCCAATTCGCCAGAAAGTGCCGGACGACTGCTTGTATAGCCGTTGGAATACACTTCCTGAACCTGTGCTTCGACTTTATCTCCAATCGCAGCATCCGTCTTGGATAACGCTAGCTTCAATTGTGTAATAGACGGCACGCCGAATGGAGTTACCGATTGCTGCACATCTCGTACCCAGCTACCGTCACTGCGACGAGCATAGATGCCATCTGCACTAGCAGCGATTTCGGTAATGCCTGTCAACTCACTAAGTTGCTGTGGGTTGAAGCCATTGGAGCGGCTATACGACCAGACTGTACCGTCCTTTTTCGCTACTAGCAATGTACGATTATTGCCTTGCCAATCGATAGATACCGCGTCAGTTGCCAGCGTACGTGGTGCATCGCCAGTCAGCAGATCTAGCAGTACAACCGTACCGTCATTTTTGAGCACAGCCAAGCCGACTCCATCTTGACGAATGGCAGCAGCATCTGGATAACTGCCCACCTTGCGCCCAAGCCCATTGCGATAGGAGCTATAGTAGAACATGTCACCGGATTGATTCACCGTTGCATACGAGTCCTCGTGTCCATCGATCATTTTCACATTCATTGGCAGTGTATCCGGTTTGTCTGAACCGACCATATTGATTTTGCCATCACGTCCTAGCACGATACCATTACCGGACACCTGCGCAGCATTGCTGATACCGGATATAATCGTTGCTTTGCCAGTAACGTCATCCCATGTTAGTACCTGTCCACCCGTTGTCCAGCCATAATATTGATTGTTGCTGCCTACCGTGATGCCTTTGAAATTGTATTCCGAATGCCATGGTCCTTTGAGCGATTGCGCCCATAATGTGCCATCTGTCAACAGATACGTTTGACCGTTTAACACGGAAGCGATCCCTGTCTGACTATTATTTTGTTCAGCTGCCCATACCGTGGTCGTCGCCGTCCAAGGCGATAGTGTTCCCGTTACCATCGCCAGACTTACTATTGCTCCTGCTGCATAATTCTGAATTCTGCTGCTTCTCTCTCTCATCTACGTGCGTTCCCCTTTGGTCTGATTATGTAGTGAGCGCCCTCTGCCTTCACCTCACACATTGAAGGATGTATAGGTCACAAGCAAGCGGGCTACCCCTTTATTATTATCGTTCTTCTATGCATATTCCTGAATACTTACGACTTGGCAAAATAAAATGATAGGGCATTCTATATTTAACCATGCGATCATCAATCCCAAGCCGTAGCGATCTCCTGCTTGCGCTCCTCCAACAGCTTCTCCTTATCATCCCGATAAAACATATTGTACGTGTCAAACGGAATAATCCGTCCGTCTGGATGAGCAATATGCACACACGACTTTTTCACAGAACGCACATCAAAATTATACGCATCCAAAAACTGCATAATAATGACGCGAAATACATTGTCGTATACGATCTTCTCTGGCACAGCAGCAAGCGGCAGACAACATAGTAGACTTTTAAGCGAGAGCGCCGAGGACACAGGCGAATGACCCGTGGATAGCAATTCAAACAACTTGCCGCGAATCGCTGGTTCATTTTCAAATACGATGGTATTGCTATCGCCTTCCAACAGAATATTGGGATCAATCATACGTGTTAACGGCAATACCTCCCCATTCAGCTTGAGTGCATAGCCCATCGCTAGACAGTCAGGATGACAAGGCACAGGTAAAATATCGTCCGCATTAAACACACCGGACTGGTCGATAATCATCTGCCGTACCTCGCTCACTGTCAACCGATCGGTCGCAGGATCATAGCCCTGCAAGCGTCCCGCCGCCTGAATCGGTTGAATCGTCACTCCACGCACTGCCTGCTGCTCCAATCCGTAACGAATAATGCTGCCAACCTCATGATCGTTCAGGTCTTTTTTCAACGTTACGACCAGTGTCGTCGACAAATTGAATTCATTCAGATGCGCAATCGCTTGCTCACGAATACTGCGCAAATCCGCTCCGCGCAGCTCCTTCAATACATGCGCCTCAAAGCTGTCAAACTGCAAATAAATCTCGAAGCCCGGCATATATTCTGCCAATCGTGCGACAAATTCGCGTTCCCGAGCAATACGAATCCCGTTCGTATTGACCATAATATGCTTGATCGGACGCGCCTTGCACATATCCAGAATCTCGAAAAAATGCGGATGCAGTGTCGGTTCGCCGCCGCTAATTTGCACAATATCCGGCTCGCCTTCATTTTCTACAATCCGATCCAGCATGAATGCAATATGCTCTAGCGTACGATACGAGGTACGATGAGGTGACGATTCGGCAAAGCAGATCGGACACTGCAAATTGCAATGATCCGTAATTTCAAGCAGCGTCAGACAGCTATGCTGTTCATGATCGGGGCATAATCCGCAGTCATATGGGCAGCCATACTTGATTGGCGTATTCCAGACGAGCGGCATCTCGGAAGGCTTGATAAACTCGCGTGTACGATGATAATATGCTACATCTGTCGATAACAATACTTTTTCCGGTCCATGCACCAAACAACGCTTGAACATATACATGCGACCATTCTCTTCGATAATCTTTGCTTCCACCTTACGATAACAGGTGGAACAGATGCTATTCGTTAGCTCATGATACAGATATGGACGATTTTTGGGCATGATGTAGTCCTCCTTGATCGTAGTCAAGCGTAATCCAATGCTTGATTCGATGCATTTATTTCACAGCTCCAGACGCAGCTGTAGAACGACGAAGCAGGCGTTTCCCTCTGCCTCTTCCGCTTAGCAACCAACCGTAATATAGTATTCCGACAATGCACGCCAATTGAATATTGTTGAATCCCCAATACAGATGCGGTGTTGGCTTGATATATTCGATCAATAGGCGAAACAGCAAATACGAAGCCATAAACCACTGAAACAGCCGACCGGATTCGTAAGGTACAGCATCCGATCGGGAATCACTAGATACAGCTGGTTGCTCTATACTTGAAGAAGGTTCAGCAATAGATGAAGAATATAACACGCGACTTCGTTTGTATTGCGGATACAATATCACCGCCAGCAGCAGCAAAAATACAATCTCATACAGCTGTGTCGGATGTCGCATAATTCCATCGCCAAAATCCACACCAGTGATCCACGTTGTTGCCACTCCATATGTACGATCTTCCAGCCCAGTCAAAAAGCAGCCAATTCGCCCAATTGCCATGCCAATCATAAGCGGATAAGCAAAATCATCACCGGTTGAGCTTTTCCATCCTGCCCAGCGCTTGGCGAGTTCAACACCAATCAATCCACCGAGCAGACCGCCAACAATCGTCTTGCCACCCCATAACAGATGCCCTTGACTAAGCTGTGCCCAAGTCGCTGCTGGATCTTCCAACCAAAATAACAATCTGGAACCAAGCGCCGCACCTAGAATCGTACCCGCTAGAATCTGCAAGCTGACGAGCTTGGACATACCACTTGGACGACGTGTCCACAGATAGATTCGAAATCCGATAAAATAAGATAGCGTCTCAAACAAAACATGCGGGTGAATCCGCAGCGAGCCAAGATGAATATACACCGGAAACTCCATCGCACGCCTCCTTTTCCCCCCTAATCCTAAAAAAGGATACCAATGACTTGATAGACAGTATTGCGATATCCTACGCATACTCGAATAAAGCCCACATCTCTTAATAACTGAATCAATAACTGAAAATCATCGCTCCGCAGATCGCTAACAGCAGCAATGCAATACCGCCTAGAACCGCGAGCAGCGCAACTACAATTTGCCAAAAGACACGGCTGCCACTGGATGCCGACGGTAACGAATGTTGCGGCATAGGCGGACGAAAAGGCGCAGGATGCACAGCAGCATGGTCATTGTTACGACACCCACCTGTTGTAGAATCATAGCACTCTTCGCAAAGTGGCTTGCCGCATTGGGAGCATTGATGCAGAGCATCTCGGTCTGGATGGTTCATGCAATGAAATTGGTTCATGCGTTCACCTCACCCTTAGATATGTATATACAAATATGGAACTTTGATCCTTCTTAACAAGATATTCGCTAAACAGGAATATTACCCTTCTTGTTCTGAAAAATCTTTTACATTTACTTTTATACAATGGTCGTTTACGGAAGGAAACGATAGCTACGCAGAGATGACTGTACACCAAAAGCAGTCGGTTTATTTCTCGCCTATACAAGAAATAAACCGACTGCCACATATAGGATTGGTTGAATGTCAAAGCAACATCTACTCTTGAACGAAACCAGATGTAATCGAGACTGTTGGTGAAAATAAGGTCGGCAGCTCCTTCAGCAACACTTCACGTGTCAGCACATCGTCAAAATTCAAGCTTGAATCTACGAGATAAATCTGAAATGGATGCCGCTTCTGTACCTCGCGCCAAGCCGTACTTTCGATCAATTCCATTGCTTGCTGCCGTTCCGCTTCATTTTGCTCGATAAGCAGGACCACCCAATCACTCCGATATTGTTCCAATTGCTCTGGCTGAACTAATTGATACGGAATCCCTTCTACAATCATGTTCGATACCGCTTGCGGCGGTCGCAGGGCAAATGGCTGATACAAGGTCAGCGCTACCCCATGCGCCCCCATAACATACAATTGCTGCTGAATCTGTATCAGCACCAGCCCAGTTAACAGATGATCGCTAGAAGACAGTCCATGCTGCTGCTTTAATTGCTTCCATTGATGACGCGATTGCTGACGATGCTGACGAATCCATTGCTCTGCTTCGCGTTTTTTGCCTGTTAAACCAGCAATCTGCCGTAGTCGTACATGTGCAGGATCATGACGATACGTCAAATACACAGGTGCAATACTCGACAACTGCCGACTTAGCTCACGATCTCTGTACTCATGAATGATCAGATCGGGACGCAACGCGGCAATCTTATCTGGGTCGCCATATGTCCCAACATCCGCAATATGCTTGATACGCTCGCTATAAATGACCTGCGCACCGACAATTTTCAACGAAGCGCCTACTGGCTCTACTCCGAGCCAGAGCAGATCGCCAAGCCCACTGCCAGTCACGACAATTCGCAACGGATGATGCGATATTCGCTGGTTGTCTGGTATTGATTGATGATCCGATGAATGTAAGGATCGCTTAGGCGACGATGAAGACTGTTCATGTTCGACAGCATGGTGTGTAATGGTAGTTCCTTTTACCAAGTCTTCGGATGACGTGTCACTATATTCAGATGTTTCCCCTTCACCATCCGGCGGTTTGCGATGATTCATATATTGACGTGGCGGCATACCCATCAATTGACGAAAGCGACGGCTAAAATAATACTCGTCCTTAAATCCGACTGCCTTCGCAATCTCCCGCAATGAATCATTCGACAATACGAGTAGCTCCTTGGCACGCTCCATTCGTAAATGATTGAGATATTCTAGCGGACGACAACCACATAATCGCACAAACAACTGCCCATACTGCCAGCGTCCTAAGCCGCTCATATCCAGCAGCATCTCCACTGTAATCGGCTCGCGATAATGCTGCCGCATATAATCAATGGTCCGCTGTACCGCTTCATGCGGCTGCTCCTCGTAAAGCTGCATGGGTTGTGGTGTGGGGAATGTAATAGAGTCTGCTGTTAGCATCGGCAACGGATTGCGCTCAAAAGCTGATGCTATCGCCTGATTTTGTGTCTTCGTCCTAGCATGATGCAATAAGACCTGCAACATACACTGCTGCACAATGAGATTACGAGACATTTTATGAAGACTATCCATTTCACTTATGTCATCGGACTCATCGAAATGTTCAAGTATATCCAAGCTATTGAACTCATCCAGATGATCAGCAGAATGCACGACATCATCCTGCTGTAGCTGCCGTAATCCATCATAGATGTTATACGTGGACTGCATATCATTCTGAATATGCAACGAAATCGGAATGCCATAAGGCAACAGTGACTGCTGTTGCAAAGCATGTAGGTCATCTGTGTGATCTGTCTGCTCTGCACAAGTTGTGGATTCACTAGATTCACTAGATTCACTAGATTCACTAGATTCACTACGTTGATGATAACCGCGATCATCATCATATTCAAAGCCTAACTCATACCCCCAGCTTGCGTCGCTATCCTCTGTTGAAGTATTTGCAGTCTCTGGATTATATTGTTGTCTAGTATCTTCACCACATTCACTGATTGCATGAATGCTATATACCGAATGAGGCGGAAGCAATACCGCACTATATGGCGCGACAGAAATAGTAGAATCATTTTCCAACATGGAATTGTCTGCTTGTTCTATATGAAATAGCTGAGCTTGATTTCCCAATCTAATCTGAATCGTCACCGCTTGCTTACCAGTCATTAGCAAACGCTGCATCTTCGTGCGCTCGCGTTGAGATGCCAAAGATTGACCGATCGCTTGTGGATGTACGGACACGCAATACCGATACTGCCAAAATAATGTATGCCAGCGAAAGGATTCCTTCGTTGTTGCTTTGTTCATGTCCATCGCTCCTCTGCTATCTACGCTGTCAGTGATAGCCACTTCACCTATATAAAATGCACCTTCAAATGTTCATTAGTGTACCTGCTAGGCTGACTAATGTCCATATCGAAGGTGCATGGTCAAACATAAAATCTCTGCTTATTACTGATTCATGCCATCACTTTTTCATAATGGTCGGTAATTGATCGAGCAACATGTCACGCGTAATTGGATCATCGAAGTTCCATTCCGAAGCGAGCGTATACACATGCCCTTCCTTTACTGCCGGAACGGTTTTCCATATCGCACTGTCCAGCATACTTTGTACTGACGTATTGGATATATCCGTATCATCATGCAAAATAAACAACCAGTCTCCTGCATAATCTGGCAGCGATTCGCCTGCAATCTGAGCAAAGCTTTCTTTTTGATCTATTAGCTTTTGTACACCACCATTCGGTTTGAATTGTAAAATGTGATACAAGGTTGAGGATAGACCATTATCGCCCATCACGTACATATCCTTGCCAATTTGTAAAAAGGCAGTTGCTGTCGCGCCTTTTGGAATATTCAGATTGCTTATTACCTTTTGAGCACGGGCTTCGTAATCTTTGATCCATTGCTCAGCTGCATCTGGTTTGCCGATCACATCTGCAGTTGTACGTAGGCGCTCATACGTTTCGGTTCGCTCCAGCAGTACAACGGGTGCAATTTTAGTCAAGGATGGATATATTTCATCATAAAGCCCACTGCCATCCACCAAAATTAGATCTGGTGCTAACGCAGCTACCTTCTCTGGATCAACTGGCTCGCCCACATCTGCAATCCCCTGCAAACGATCTTTATAAACAACCTGATCCTTAATGACCTGAAGCGACGCACCGATCGGTTCTACGCCAAGTGCCAATAGATCACCTACATCACCACCGATGGAAATGATACGCTGTGGATGAACCGGAATCTGCATCGTATTGCCCTTATAATCGGTGTATTCATGAGTACCGGAAGCTTCGCCTGTTGTCGATACTTGTGTAGTCGGTTGCCCGTTATTTTCGGTAGCGGTGGCTGAACCGCTTCCTGTCTGACTACATCCTGCAAGCAGAATCATCATCAGAATTATACCGCAGATCCCCATTTGATACCGCGATCTAATATTGCCCTGTTGCCAACCCTTCATTATACAATCCCCCTGTATCCTGTTTCATTAATAATGAGAATCATTATCGTTAAGACTATCGTAACGGATTTTGCGCAGGGTTGAAATGGATAAAATGCAGGGTTGTATTATACATTTTGCAGTTTGCATACAAAGATGGATGGATCGGTATCACTCCATAACAGTGTCTACCTGCACAACACAAAAAGCAGCTCAAATGAGCTGCTTACTTTGCCATATGGTAGAAGGAATCTCACGACGCAATATCGGCGCAACCTCAGTAGCGAAGCGTTCCAGCTGCTCCTGTTGTTCCGATTCGGTCAAACCATCCACACTCAGTCCCAACACTTGATGACCAAACGCTTGATGATAATATAGAATCTTCTCAATCACTTGGTCTGGACTGCCAACAAGTGCAGGTCCGTTGGCAATATTGTCTTCCAGTCCACGAAATGGGCTGTTGTTATGCTTGGCGGCATCTGTACCTTGAAACGAATCATAATACGGACGGTAACGACGAATCGCTTCTTCCGCCGTATCCGCCAGATATAGTGCGCCAGCGCCAGCTCCCACCATTGCCTGTGATGGATCGTGACCATAATGCGCCAACCGCTCTCGATAATGGTCAATCAGATCACGATATGTATCCAGTCGATGAAACGTATTGGACGAAAAGATCGGCTCGCCATAGCGCGCTGCTAATTCGGTCGAGCGTGTACTGGATGCACTACCATGCCAGATCGGAATCTGACGCTGATACGGACGTGGCTGACTGGTGAACTCATGCAGCGCCGGACGGTAGCGCCCGCTCCACGTTACCTTTTCCTCTCGCCATAATCGGCGCAATAGCTCATACCGCTCTTCCATCGAATCCCACTGCTCTTCCTCCTGTAAGCCAAACAATGGATAATGGCGCGGATCATTGCCTTTGCCGATAATCAATTCCAGCCGTCCGCCGGACAGATGAT
This sequence comes from Paenibacillus sp. JQZ6Y-1, assembly GCF_040719145.1. Classification (NCBI taxonomy): domain Bacteria; kingdom Bacillati; phylum Bacillota; class Bacilli; order Caryophanales; family Paenibacillaceae; genus Paenibacillus; species Paenibacillus kandeliae. The sequence goes on along the minus strand of NZ_JBFDUZ010000001.1, from coordinate 1,706,335 downwards.
CCAACGTCGCATAATCCTCCGCCACCCGCACTGGGTCCAGCACGCTTAATACGGTTACCGTCGTTAACAGACGAATGCGCGCAGTACGTGCAGCGATAGCGGTCAGTACAATCGCTGGTGAAGACGACAGAAATGGCTCGCCATGACGTTCACCAATTCCATATGCGTCATAACCAAGCTCCTCTGCCAGCTCGGCTTGTCGCAGCACATTGTTAAACTTCTGCTGATCGGTCAACTGCTCGCCGGTCAGGGCATGCGGGATATTAGACATTAGGCTAAATAAAGCAAACTTCATCGTATTCCTCCCTGTGGGCTGCATGTCACATGTAGCATTTTAATAGAGCTTGTATATTCTTGTAGAAGCATTATGGTCTGGCTAGTCTGCAATCTACGATACAACAGCAGCAGTGGATACCTAGGCTAAACAAAACAGGCTAAAAGCGACGGAATTGCAGTCTTTCGCGTACACTGCTAATGCCTGAACCACCAACCGGCTGTGCTTCTGCACCTGCTTCTATTTGTTGCTGCTCCTCCGCTTGCAATGCCACATAGCGGGCAAACTTCTCCTCATCTACCACTTTGCGTAGCAGGTGCATGATCCCATCCTCACCCGCTTCAAACGCATGGATGCGCTCATATCCCCAGCGTTCATACATCGGTAACAGCCACGGATGCTTTTCCGCTGTTGCCAGTGTAACGGCTGGTGCTCCAAGCTCTGCACGGATAACATTCTGTTCTACCCAGTTCAACAGCTTGCGTCCAAGCCCTTTGCTTTGAATATACGGATCGACCGCAAACCACATCACAAATGGCAAATCGGTCACATTGCCGAGAAACTGTAGCTTTTCTGCATCAGCAAGTGTAACGGTAGCTTGAATCTGTCCATCCTGCTCCAATACATAGCATTTATTATTCAAAATATTGTTACGAATCTGCTCTACATCCGCATACGCCGCCGGCCATTGCAGCTTCAGCTCTCGAATGGTGATATACGCTTCATAGGTTATATACTGCACACGCGGCGCATCCTCCGCTGTCGCGAGTCGATAGATTTCCGTCATGATTCACACTCCTTATTCCGACTATAACGATGTAATTATATGAATATAAATCTAACATTCCATTTTCTCGATGACTAATCGAACTTTTCTATAAGTAGCGATAGAAGACATCTATCTGTTAATAAAATGAACTAAATGTTGCAGCTATATCCTAACAAAACGGACAGTCCGCATGATGCGAACTGTCCGTTTATTCGACTTGCTGTTTACAATATAGTAATGATCCAATGTACTACTATCATGCAAGATATAACTGCCATGCAAGCTATTACTTTTATGCACCATATCATACGAGTACACAGTACACCGCCAGCCTCACAGGTCTTTGATGATCAAATCCCTGTCCATACATCTTTGACATAACGGCCGTTTTGCTGCAATGCATCAAACCATTGTGTCGCTTCTTCTGCGCTTACGCCTTTGATCTCAGCATATATCTCGCGCAGCGTTTGCTCTACCTCTGGTGCCATACGATTGCCATCGCCACAGATGAATAGCTTGGCACCTTCATCAACCAGACGTACAATATCAGTCGCGTCCTGACGAATCAGATCCTGCACATACTGCTTATTTCCATCGTCTGGGCGAGAAAATGCAGTACGTAGGTGAACCAGCCCTTCCTTGGCATAATGCTCCAATTCTTCTTTGTACAAATAATCTCGCTCTGGATGACGGCAACCGAAGTACAGCCACGCTTCACCAGTGCGCTGCCCATTATTGCGCTGGGCTTCGCGTGCTTGCAGGAAGCCGCGGAACGGTGCCACGCCAGTACCCGGTCCGATCATCACAATCGGTACTTCGGCGCGTTCTGGCAATTCAAAGCCAGACTTCGGCGAACGTATGAACATCAGCACCGTGTCACCTGTTTGCAGACCGGATAAATAGGTCGTAGCTATACCAGAGAATTCGCCTTTCCCGCTACGCGCTGGACCCGTTACGACGCTAACAGTAATCGTCACGCGGTCGCCTTGTACCGATGGCGAGCTGGAAATGGAATAATAGCGCGGCTTGAGAGCAGGCAGCAATCCAAGAAACTGCTCAAAGCTCATTTCGCACGACATATATTCCTCCATCAAATCAAGCAGAGTCAGCCGCTTTTGTAATACTTCGCGATGATATGTCTCGTCATCCAGCAAAGCTTCCAATTCTTTTCTGTGCGGTGGGCATTGATTGTTCTCTGCCATTGCTCGAATCTGTGCGCGAGTGGCTACATCTTGTAATTCCACACTCAGCGTTAGCAGTTCTACAATCGCGATTGGACGATCCAGTGGCAGGTAAGCGGCACTGCTGCCTTTGCCTTGAATAATGATACGTTCCCCACCATCCAGTCGGAAGCGACGTAATACGCGTTGAATCAGAGCTTGCGGATTACGCGGAATAATGCCCATATGGTCGCCTTCGTGATACGTCTCACCCGGCGGCAATGCAATTTCCAAATGCAGCGTACTGCGTCCGCTCTCCGGCTGCTGCAATTCATGCGCTTCGGTAATCTGGCATTCCACTGCATTGTAGGTGCGTACCAATGGACTTCCGACTGGCGAATTAACGAATTGCACTTGCAGCGCATTTTCTTTTTTCAACTGCTGTTCGTCCATCTCGATATGGAACGTTTTAAACAGCTGTTCCCATAATCCACTGCGCCATTCATCCAGCTGCAATTCAAAATCATCGCTTGCATCGCCTTCGCCGCGTGGATAGATGCGTTCAGCACCTTTTTGCTCCATCAGCTTGTCGATCAGTGTTGGAATACGCTGATAGGTGCTTGCCCAGTTGTGGTCACCACAGCCGAATACGGAATACTTGACCCCTTTGCAGCTGTCATCGTCCGCCTGTTGCAGCCATTCTACGAATTTCTCAGCATTGCTGGTGGGGCGTCCATTATAGGAAGCCGCTATGATGAGTAGCACGCCATCGTTCGGTAAATTGCCTGCGTAATCGTCCAATGCTGCTGCTGACGATTCAAATCCATACGTGCGTCCGCCTTCTTCTAGCTCACGTGCAACTGCTTCGGCTGTACCGAGATTAGAGCCGTATAAGGTCAATAATGGCGTATCATGTCGTTTGAACGCTTCGGATACATGTACATCTCCATGTACAGGAGCTTCCGTATTACCGGGAATCGCCACAGCCATTTCAGATACGCGAGGGGTAACTTTTATGCGGAATCCGTCTGGTTTGAGCGTTAACGCTTCGCGGATGTTCAGCTGATAATTCTCCTGATCAATTAGGTCAAAATGCTTCACAACCATGCCGAGCACCAGCGTTGCTTCATATAGAGCAAACTGCTGACCAATACAAGCACGCATCCCGTGACCAAACGGCTTGTACACATGCTCTGGAATTTGCGATTCATCCTCAAAACGCTCCGGTATGAAGTCCTCTGCATTCTCCCCCCATACTTCCTTATTGCGATGCAACGATGGCAGAATGATGCTGACACTCTCATTTTTCTTGAGCGGATATTTGCCGCCAAGCATTACATCCTCACGTGCAAAGCGAGAGAATGCTGGTGCTGTTGGCCACAAACGCAACGATTCGCGCAAAATCATACGGATATATTTCAGATCACGCACCTGCTTGTACGTTGGCACAGGATCGGCAAGCACACGGTCAACCTCAGCGCGCGCTTTTTTCAATGTATCTGGATTGTTTAGCAGGAAATACAGAGCAAAGGATAACAAGCCGCTAGTCGTATCGTGACCAGCGATCAGGAACGTAATCATCTGATAACGAATATTCTCATCCGGCAGCGTCTCGCCCGTTTCCGGGTCCTTGCTTTCCAGCATGCGGCTGAGTAGATCATTCTCACCCTGATCGCCATTCTCCTTACGCTGAGCAATCAAGCTATCTGCCACTTGAAACATATAATCGACATCCTTCTGGAATTGTCGCTTGTTCGAAAAGGCAAGCTTGTTCTGGATTGGCAGCCGCTGCCCCTGCGTCATCGCTTCATCCAGCGCGCGCACCATACTTTCTACAAACGGATGCGGCTCTTTGCTGTAAAAGCTGTTAAAACGGTAATTAAACGCGCATAGTCCAATCGTATCCAGCGTCAATCGGGTCATATCTTCTGCCACATCTACCGTTTCGTCTGCATTCGTGCGCGACCATTTCTGGATTAACTGGATCGCAATATCGACCATTTTGTCATGATAATCCTGCATGGCCCGTTGGCTAAAGCTTGGCATCAGCAGCCGATGCGCCTTGCCCCAATTCGGCTCATCCGTCCAACTGGTGAATAGACCGTCTCCGGTAAAAGGGCGTACCCGTTGCAGAGGTGCCCATACTTCCTTATCAAATTTGCGTTCATCGGAAATCTGCTTCACAATCTCAGGATCGCAAGTGTAGATTTGATCTTTGCCACCTAGACCCAGCTTCATCACAGAGCCGTATTCGCCAAGCAATTTCATAACACTTTGCAGAGGTTTTTCAGAATCAAGATGCGGCAAATTGCCGAGTGGACCGTACGTTTTCGGTTGCGGAATAGTTGCTTCTTTTGACATGATGTTTCCTCCCTATCCTTTACCTATGATGATAGCGGAATGAATATTCATTCCGCATGTAGCGCAATCAGATCCCAACAGCATTGTCGGGCAATCTCGTGCAATTGATCGGGATCGCGTGGCAATCCGGTTCGTTGCCCGTGACGGTATTTGTGAATACCGAGAAATGCTCCAAATGTAATAGAGATCATCAGCAGTGGCTCCATCGGCTTCAGCACCTTTGCCTGCTGCCCTGCTACAATTTGCTGTGATACAAATGCCAGCAATTGATCATGAATGTCGATGCTCTGCTGATCGAGTAATCGGAAATAATGTTGGGTATCGATAAATTGCAGACCTTCCCAATCCAGCGTTGCCATCTGATGCAAGCGGTCAATGATATGAATCCAACGGCTCTTACTATCGCCAGCCTGCGGAAAATCCCGTTGAAATGCTTCATGTAGCCAGCTTATTTTTTCCTGAAATAACGCATTTAGCAAGGCTTCCTTACTGCTAAAATAACGATAGATCGTGCCAGCCCCGACTTCTGCGCGTGTAGCAATCTCCGGTACCGTGGTCGCATCAAAGCCCTGCTGTGCAAACAGCTCAAGCGCTGCTTCTACAATTTGAGCTCTTTTATCCAGCACTTTATTCACGTATTCACCTCCCATACAGATTCATGCTCCACTATACGTTTACCCATGAATACGAATCTGCTTGTCAGCCCTTTGCACTCCATTCATTTCGGTTGCCAACCTAAGTTTATGCGCAAATATGAGTACAGAATGAATATGGACATTGCTAACGACCAGTGTAACTGGTTTCTATTTCCATTCTTGCACGTTCTACATGCAGATGCAAGCGGCGTACTCGGCATCCCGCAACCCATAGGGATTTTGCTTATTTTATGGAGTCTACCAGTGCAACATGTAACCTACATTCGATTCGCTGCGGTTGCGGTTGCGGTTGCGGTTGCGGTTGCGGTTGCGGTTGCGGTTGCGGTTGCGGTTGCGGTTGCGGTTGCGGTTGCGGTTGCGGTTGCGGTTGCAAGTATGTAAAACGCCGCCAGATCCAGCGAAACAGGCTGAGTCTGGCGGCGCTTATTTATTTTTTCGATATGGTACGGGCAAGTCATTGATGAATGAACTGTATCCGTCTGGCAGCGTCTGCCTATTCCAGAGTAAATCCTTTTTCCTTTTCCGCTCTGAGCTTCTCAGGTGTTACATCGTTACCTTCAGCATCGACAACGGTCAGTTGGGAAAAGGTACTGAGTACCTGCCCGCGAATTTCGCGCAGGTATTCTTGACGAAGAACATGTTGTTCTTCTTTTTCCGTATCGGTAAGGCCATGCTCGCGTTGTTTTTTGGCCAGTTGATTGATTCGTTCTAAACTTTTGATCATTGTTATTCCTCCTTGCATCATCGCATTTACCTTTGCTTGCTATATATCTTAATTTGTAATGGTTACAATTTAAGATGTTATTAGTATAGCATAAATGAAATTCAAATCAATATCCATAATTTAGCATGTAATATGATTGAATACGTAAAGCGTTAAGCCTATGATACGGGTGGCAGACACCATATATCCGTCTAGCTACCAAACTCTTGTAATGCAATTATTAAGATTGACTATCAAATCAATATATCGTAATATTACGATATATTGATGCAGCGAATGCTACTATTACACCAGTACAGGAGGTTTACGAATGGATTCCATCGCGTTTGATCCCAAAGATTTAAAATTGTTTGACGAGCCTGCTAATCTGCTCAAAGCTCTATCCCACCCTGTACGTCTCTGTATCGTACGCGGATTGATACGTAAAAAGAAATGTAATGTCTCGTATATGCAGGAGTGTCTGGATATGCCGCAATCCACCGTATCTCAACATCTGCAAAAGCTTCGCAATGCGGGAATTGTCGCCACCGAGCGCAGCGGTTTAGAAGTAAACTACGTACTTGCCGATGAGCGTATTGGTCCCATTGTCCACATTTTATTTGGAGAGGAAGAATGTGAATCATGAGTAAAAAAGTCTTGATTGTCGGCGGGGTAGCTGGCGGTGCATCTGCTGCCGCCCGATTGCGTCGATTGGATGAACATGCTGAGATTATTATGTTTGAAAAAGGGCCGCATATCTCTTTTGCCAATTGCGGTTTGCCCTATTATATCGGCGGCTCTATTACGGATCGAGAGCGGCTGCTTGTGCAAACGCCAAAGGGCATGACGGAGCGCTTTCGCATTGATGTACGTACAGAGAGCGAAGTGATCGCGGTAGATGCTCAGCGACGCACCATTACAGTAAACAGTCGAAGCAAGGGTATATATGAAGAACAATATGACGAATTGATATTATCACCGGGCGCACGACCGATCGTACCTGAGCTACCTGGCGTTGATCATCCTCTTATCCGTACCGTGCGCAATGTATCGGATATTGACAACATCAAACAATTGCTAGATGCAAATAACAACGGACAAGCGATTGTTATTGGTGGCGGCTTTATCGGTGTAGAAATGGCTGAAAATCTGCACGAAGCAGGGATGCAAGTAACCTTGATTGAAGGCAATCAGCAAATCTTATCTCCTTTTGATCATGAGTTAGCTGCACAGCTGGCACAGCATATGGAGCAGCAAGGCATTCGGCTTCTTTTCGGGCAGCGTGTAGAAGGCTTTACTTCTCTCGATGACCTAGTCGGCGTTCAATTGGCTAACGGTCATGTATTATCTGCTCATCTCGTTATTCTCGCCATCGGTGTAAAGCCAGATACCGCTTTTCTACACGATAGCGGCATTACGCTTGGGGCGCGTGGACATATTATCGTAAATGAAGCATTGGAAACAAATCAACCGCATATTTATGCAGTCGGTGATGCAACCGAATGGCATGGTCAGCAGGGGCAGATTATAGCCATTCCACTTGCTGGTCCGGCAAACAAGCAGGGCAGAATCGCCGCTGACCGGATCGCTGGTTTGCCAACTCTTTACAAGGGCACGCAAGGGACTTCCATTTTAAAGGTATTCCAGTTGACTGGTGCTTCCACTGGCTCCAATGAGAAAACGTTGCGCCGTCTCGGTCTGCCGTATCATAGCGTGATTGTACATCCGAGTTCACATGCCTCCTACTACCCCGGGGCTAGCCCGATCACGCTCAAGCTTTTATTTACACCTCAAGGACGAATAATGGGTGCACAAGCGATAGGGTATGAAGGTGTAGACAAACGAATTGACGATATTGCCATTGCTATGCGTTTTGGCGGTCATGTAAGTGATCTTGCTGAGCTTGAATTAAGCTATGCACCTCCCTATTCTTCTGCCAAAGATCCGGTGAATATCGCTGGGTATGCAGCAGATAATATGATTACTGGACGTGCTCAGATGGTTACGTATGATCAATTGGAGCAGCTCTATAATGCCGAGGATGCTTCTATATTGCTGATTGATGTACGTAGCCAAATTGAGCACGATAACGGTCATATTCCCGGTTCCCTGTCCATTCCAGTCGATGAGCTACGTGATCGTCTCGATGAGCTGGATGCTAATAAACGTATTCTGGTCTATTGTCAGGTCGGTCTACGGGGATATACCGCATCGCAAATATTGCGGCAGCACGGATACCATGTCGCCAATTTAAGCGGCGGATACAAAACATGGCGACAAGCACAATTCCGCCCAGCTTCTTTGCCAACGTTTCAGGATAAGGATCGTACGGGACAGATCTACCATCATCAGGGTTCTGTACATGACACAAAGCCAACTCAGCAAACAAGTCATCCTATCTCTCAGCCACAACAACGTGAACAACAAACAAGCGTAGCAGAACATGTATCTGCACGTTCACCCGAAGGCAGTGCAGCGTCCGAACATACAGCTACCAGTACAGGAATCGATCTGGAGCTGGACGTATGCGGATTAAGCTGTCCCGGTCCTCTAATTCAAGTCAAACAAATGTCTGACCAGATGACTGCCGGGCAACAGCTACGCGTCCGTGCATCTGATCCGGGATTTTACGAAGACATTAAGGCATGGTGCAAGATGTCAGGCTACTCCTTGCTTCGTCTGGAGTATCTTGCAGGCGGTGTGATTGAGGCGGTGTTGCGTAAACCGACAGATGCCGAGCAACATAGAACGCAAGCTACACGCTTGACCAACGCTATCGATGACATCCAACAGCCAACGTCACCACCCGCCAGCACTATGGTTGTATTTAGCGGTGATCTGGATAAAGCAATTGCTTCTTTTATTATCGCCAATGGCGCGGCAGCCAGCGGTCGCAAGGTTACGATGTTCTTTACCTTCTGGGGATTGAATATGATCCGTAAGCCGCAGCAACCGCCTGTGCAGAAAGACATGCTGGGACGCATGTTCGGCTTTATGATGCCACGCGGTAGCCGCAAGCTGGGCATGTCAAAAATGAATATGCTGGGCATAGGTCCACGTATGATTCGCGGTGTAATGGGGCAACGCAATATCGCCTCACTCGAAGAACTGATACAGAGCGCTCTTTCACAAGGCGTAGAGTTGGTCGCCTGTCAGATGTCGATGGATGTGATGGGCATTCAACGGGAAGAACTGCTAGACGATGTGATGCTTGGCGGTGTTGGCTATTATCTTGGTCAAGCAGATCAGTCGAACCACAACCTGTTTATTTAGGAAGCATTAAAGTATCAAGTATATCTATACGCATTATGTAGGATTACAATGGATGGTCTATGACTATCCATTGTAGCTATCACTGGTTGGAAACAAAGGAATAATAAAAGACGTACCGGCTTCATGAAGATCATGAAAGTACGGTACGCCTTTTGTTATTCGACCTTTTATTACTTCAATCGTAGCTTTTGCTGTTATCAGGCTGTCCAATGAGCAAACTGAATAACAAGATTGCTAAAAGAAAACTCGTTACAATACAATGTTGCACTTACATGATGACCGATTCCATTACTTAACGACACGCCTTGCCGTCACGTAGCGGTTTTTGTAATACGATTGAGATAAACTACTAATCGTTACACCGGTACTGCTTGCGGAATGAATAAATTTGTTATTACCGATATAGATGCCGACATGCGAGATACCGTATCCCATCGTGTTAAAAAAGACCAGATCGCCTACCGAAAGATTCCCCTTATAGACAGCTTTACCTATTTTGGCTTGTTGGCGAGCGGTGCGTGGCAGTGACTTATTCAGCTTTTTATATACATATCGAGTAAAGCCGGAGCAATCGAACCCGTGTGTGCTCGTTCCACCCATCACATAAGGTGTACCGATGACGCGAGTTGCTTGGCTTTTAATTTCACTTTTAAATGTCGGTGTGCTGGCAGATGCGCCGTCCGGTTGTGCTGTGCAAATCACAGCCGCAGCCAGCAGAGACAATATCAATTTCTTCAATCAAATACTTCTCCCTTCGGTGCTTGCGGAGTTATTTCAGAGGTACAGACGGGCAGCAAACATTCATTATGTAGAGCTTTTTCCCATTAAGTAACCTACCCGCTGTGCAATAAATTCGTGTCAAGAACGTCAGGTAACAGATAAAAGGTCAGTTCGGATCGTAATCCGCATCTGCCTAGGATTCCATGAAATCGTGGAATGAATCACTTGTTAAAATTTTGTAACCTTTAACAGGTTAAATCATTTCACGCTTGTTTGTCAAATTTCGTCGGAATCTACGTCTATATGTAGGGTCATTCTTCCTGTATGTACTTCGCAAAAGAACGGATTGCTAAAATGAAAAGCAGGACATTTTTCACGAATAGGCAATTTGAATTTTTTTTGCGATATATAGTTAGAATTGGATAACAACGTAAAAACATTGTCATTTTTACAGAAAATATGGTTTATCTACGCTCTTTTTATTGTGAAAACCATAAAACAATACGCAAATACGCCATAAATAATAAAGGTGCTATTTTATCTTTATCATGCAAAAATCCTGCTCCCCGGCGGTTACCGAGTGCAGGATTTATCATACATTCACATCTGTATCTACTATTTATTTACGGAAACGCACCTGTTCCTGAATTGCGTAACGGATAATATGGTTACGGTGCTGTTCCTTAATATCGCTATATTTGAGCGCTACTTTGTATTTTTGATCTTCCAGTTGATTCATATAGACAAGATCTGCTTTGAAGGGCAGCAACATTTCGTTGCTTCCTTTATATAGATATAAGGTGCCTTCATACTTTTGGTAATTCACCGGCTGCCGGCTGTAAAAGGATAAACCGCCACCGCTAATATCATGCGTATAAATTTGCAATTCCAGATCTGTATCCTCTTCCACGACATGCAGATCACAGCGTAGCGATGAGCTAATCCGCAAATAATCGCGGTTTTGAATTTTAATAATCTCGTCTGGATTAGGGCTTTGCAGCTTGATTCGAATTTGGTTCTCATCGCTGCGTGTAATTCTAGTTTTGAACTGATATTTCAGCTTGTTATGACCAACGAAAAAGGCGAACACATCCTTTTTCATCATGTCGCTCAATGCAAGCTTCTCACGAGGTGCGATATGCTCCAGACGGGCAATATCAGCCAGCGTAATATATTGCTCATCGAACTCCTCTACCCGCCCAACGAACATATTGCCTTCATCGTCCTGCACATCCAGATACTGATTGGCAAAAATATAATTTTGTAGCTTCATGACCATGTTCCCCTTATCTCTAGCCTGTCTGTAAGCGTTCGCGTAGCGATACAGCAGGGATTTTATTATTTTAAAAATGCAGCAACTGCGTCATGCCCGAGTACTCATTTCCATTGTTTATATGCTTTGTATCCAATTCAGGCAAAACTGTAAATTCAAACTGCTTATGACTTATATAAGCAAGTGAATCATGTAAAAGTATCATACCACAAAAGTCCCAAATTGATAATATGTATTTTGTCGAATTTTGGTTAAAAAGAACTAATTTTGATAGGTTTTATCATGAAGCAATTGTAAAAAAGATGTAATAAATTGGGTATTTGTATATTTTTTCGCCTAGGTATTAAGAATGATTAAATATGAAAACTTGTTAAGAATGGCATTGCAGGCATATCATTCGTCCCATGATTGGGATTGCCAAAAATAGTACTGCAAAAAGGCTGCGCACAGTCGCGCAGCCCTTTCCATGAACATTCACATGACAAATCAGTTACTTTTTGCTGTCTTCATAGAAGATGAAGTGGAATGGATAGATGGAATCAAGGATGAAAGGTTGATCCGCAGCACCCGCATCGCATTCAGTACAGCCAGCAAGGTGACACCTACATCAGAGAATACCGCTTCCCACATCGTAGCAATGCCGAATGCGCCTAGCGTCATGAAGATCACCTTCACACCAAGTGCAAACCATATATTTTGCCAAACAATACGGCGGGTACGACGAGCGATGCCAATTGCCGCAGGTAAACGGGAAGGTTCGTCATTCATAATGACTACATCTGCCGCTTCAATCGCCGCATCTGAACCTAGACCACCCATCGCTACACCGATGTCTGCTTGAGCCAGCACAGGTGTATCGTTAATCCCGTCACCAACGAAAACAATCTTCTCTCCACGTGCGCGTAATTCATTCAGTCGTTCCAGTTGAGCTACCTTGTCCTCTGGCAGCAATTCGGAATACACCTCGTCCACTCCTAGCTGATGCGCCACCTGCTCCGCTGTTTGACGAGTATCGCCGGTCAGCATGATCACTTTGCGGATTCCTTGCTGCTTGAGCATGGTGATGGCGGCAGCAGCATCCGGCTTGATCTCGTCGGCAATTACGATATGCCCTGCATATTCTCCATCCACAGCCAGATGCACAATCGTACCCACACCTGTCGGTTCTGTAGCAACAAGCTTATTCCGCTCCATCAGTCGCCGATTACCAGCAAGTATATGTCGATTATCTAGCATCACTTCAATGCCATAACCGGCATGCTCACTATAATCCCTGATTCGTGCTTGATCCAATGTATCCTTATGGGCATCACGAATTGATTCGGCAATCGGATGACTGGAATGCAGCTCCGCATAAGCGGCAATTTCCAGCAATTGCTGCTGCGTATAGGACGTACCTGCTGCAGGATATATTCCAGTGACGGCAAATGTACCTTTTGTCAATGTGCCTGTTTTATCGAATACGACATATTTGACGCCATTTAATGCTTCCAAATAATTGCTGCCCTTGACCAGAATGCCATTGCGGGATGCAGCACCAATCCCCCCAAAAAAACCAAGTGGAATCGACACGACCAGTGCGCATGGACAAGAAATTACGAGAAACACAAGTGCGCGATAGACCCAGTCTGCAAAGGATGCACCGCTGATCAGCAATGGCGGAACAACTGCCAGCAACGTTGCAATAATCACAACCGCTGGCGTATAGTAGCGAGCGAACTTGGTAATAAACTTCTCGGTCTGCGCCTTTTTGCTGCTGGCATTTTGCACCAGCTCCAGAATCTTCGCTACCGATGACTCCCCAAATCCACGGCTGACTTGGAGAGTTATCACGCCATTTTTATTCACAAAGCCCGCCAATACTTCGCTATTCACTTGCGCTTGACGCGGAACGGATTCACCAGTCAGTGCAGAAGTATCCAACATAGAATTGCCTGCAATCACGATACCATCCAAAGGAACCTTTTCCCCCGGCTTGATAACAATATGATCGCCGATCTGCACTGTCTCCGGCGATACCTGAGTTATGCCATTCGCTGTTTGCAGATTGGCATAATCTGGACGAATATTCATGAGCTCAGCAATCGAACGACGCGAGCGCTCGACCGCATAGCCTTGAAACATCTCTCCTAGCTGATAAAAGAGCATAACTGCTACACCTTCTGGATATTGACCGATAAGGAACGCCCCCACCGTCGCTACCGCCATTAGAAAATACTCGTCAAATACTTGTCCGCGTATGATATTGCGTACTGCCTGCCAAACAATATCACCGCCAGCAATCAGATACGCTATGAGAAATACTGTCAGTTCGACTGTACCAGACAAAGGCAGTATTAACCCGCCTGCTAGTAAAATACCGCCGCCTACCAAACGGAGCAGCAAATTGCGCTGCTGATTGTCGCCATGAGCGTGCGTGTGACCTTGATGATCATGGTCATGTGTATGTGTATGTGTATGTGAATGCTCTGACTGTGTATGCTCGTGTGCGTGCATATGCTGTGCCGATGTTGAGGTATGATTTCCGTGCGAAATATCCGCATCAGCATGGATAGCTGGATGGTGCAAAGCCATTGTATCGCTATCGAGGCGATGGGCTTGAGCAATCGTTTTTGCGATAGGTGCTTTCACCTTGACCTGTATATGCGGTTCGATGCGATTCACGGTGCGTGCAGCTTCACCAGTCACTTGTTCCGCCTGCTCCTGATCCGTTTCTAAGGTCAATGTTTTATTGACAAAGTTAACGGAGCAGGAAGATACACCCTTGATCTTGCTCACACCGTTCTCGATCTTCATCGCGCAATTGGCACAATGCAGTCCATCTAGTGTCAACTCACGCGTCGTCAGTTTTAACGATGCCTGTCCCATCGTAATTCCTCCCTTTAGCGAAAAGACTACTATCCCTTTTGCTCATGTTTTCGCTATCTATTTTTATTTTATCAATACATGAGTAATTGTTCATATGTTATGTCCAGTATACGTTTCGCTACTCTCAATGTCAAAGCTAAAAGACGGAATATTATAAAAAAAGTCAGCATCGTATCCTAATGACACGACGCTGACTTTTTCTGGTTTTCTCGGTTCGATACAATAGGCTAATGGCACGTGGAATCATATAGTAGGAACCACTTCTCTAAGTGAATCACTTCCCTACTGTATAGGAACCACCTGTCTATGGTGAAATTCATTCGATACTGCCAGACGAATCGATACGCGACTCTAACTGTATATTAACTTCGTTTCCATGAGTCCTTGAGTGATACGACCCGATTGAATACCGGATGATCCTCGCGGCTATACCGGCTATCGGTTACAAAATACCCATGTCGGATGAATTGATAATGCGCCTCTGGATCAGGATGACGAAGCATCGGCTCTGCCAGCGCATGCTCAACTACGATGCGCGAATCGGGGCGGATACGATCCTTCCACGGATCATCGTTGACTGGATCATGCACTGTGTCGGGAATATCCTCTATCTTCGCCTCTTCATCTGTATTCACCATCTCAGTTACATCACTTTCTTCCTTGAGCAATGGATGATACAAATGTACCTCTACCGGAACAGCATGAGAGGCAGCTACCCAGTGAATGGTTGATTTTACTTTACGTTCATTGAATCCGCTACCGCTACGTGTGGCAGGATCATACATACAATGCACCTCGCTGATCTCACTCGTCTCTGGGTCATGCACAATCCGTTCACACCGGATGAAATACGCCCCTTTCAGCCGCACTTCCACACCCGGCGATAGGCGATGGAAACCGCGCTCTGGCACGTCCATCACATCCTCACGCTCGATCCAGATTTCACGAGTGAATGGAAGCTGACGTGTACCACTAGCTTCATGTTGCGGATGATTCTCCACTTCTAGCCATTCGGTAGTGGCAGCATCGTAGTTGGTAATAACGACTTTGACTGGATTCAGAATTACCATAGCGGACATGGCTTTTGGCTTGAGATCCTGACGAACAGCGTGTTCCAGCATACCGAGATCCACAGTGCTGCTTGCCCGAATCATACCAACATCTTGGAAAAAGGCATGAATACTATCTGCCGTATAGCCGCGACGACGCATCCCTTGTAAGGTTGGCAAGCGCGGATCATCCCAGCCATCTACGTATCTACCCTCCACCAATTGCCGCAAATACCGCTTGCTCGTTACCACACCGCTAATATTCAATCGTCCAAACTCGCGTTGCTTCGGCGGCTCGACGATCTCCAGCTCATGCAACACCCAGTCGTATAAGGGACGATGCTCCTTAAATTCAATGGAGCATAAAGAATGCGTGATGCCTTCCTTCCAATCTTGAATGGGATGCGCAAAATCATACATCGGATAAATGCACCACTCGTTCCCTGTGCGATAATGCGGTGTATGAATGATCCGGTATAGCACTGGATCACGTAAATTCATGTTAGGCGATGCCATATCAATACGTGCACGCAGTACCTTTTCCCCAGTAGCGAATTGACCCGCACGCATAGCGGATAACAGCTCCAAATTCTCAGTGACACTGCGGTTACGGTATGGACTATCTATGCCTTTTTCAGTTAGTGTGCCACGATATTTTGCCATGTCCGCTGGCGTCAGATCACATACATAGGCTTTACCCTTTTTAACCAGATGTACAGCAGCAGCATAATAATCTTCGCTGTAATCTGACCCGTAATGTACCGCTGGATGATAACCGAGCCAAGCTAGATCGCGGATGATGGCTCGGACATATTCCTCGTCCTCCTTGAGCGGATTCGTATCATCCAGCCGTAACACAAATTCACCGTTGAACTGCTTTGCCATACTTGCGTTCAGGATAATGGCGAAGGCGCTGCCGATATGCAAGTAACCGTTCGGCTCCGGCGGGAAACGAGTCGCGATAGGGCGACTGAATAGACCTTCTGCCAGATCTTCTTTGATGATACGAGTAATAAAATGATCATGTTCAACATGATCAGGATCTATAGAATGCGATGGATTGGAATGAATCATGATTAGGGGTGACCTCCTTTAATGGTGAGGAAACGATGAATACCTACGATCAGCCATCCGAATCATGGCATATCGCAATATCAGCTTCCGATTAGGCAATCCGCTATGACCTTGTGAAGAGTTCTTCTGTACACCAGCCATAAAATAAAAAAATCCCACCTCCAAGACGTTAGTCTTGGGGACGAGATTGTGATCGCGGTGCCACCCCAGTTCGCGGCTGCATCACTGCATCCGCCTTGTCGGGTACGTCGTCGTGCCATAGCTCATCAAATAGATGAGACGGAAAACGCCGATTATACCCCAGCTCTATAACAGGAGCGCCTGTCATACCATCTCCATTTGCTGGTTCCGGTATGCTGCTCAGAGGCTTGTTTCGACTTGGTTGCTTTCCACTCCTTCTCAGCTGCCGGAGCTCTCTGTTGAACCGCAAATCCAGTCTACTTTTCTCATCATCGCATTTGATATGGGTTTTATTGTACTGCCAGTTGTTGCATTTGGCAACTATTGGATTCCCTCTCCTGCTGTTCTACTGATTAGACTTTATTGATAATTACGTTGTATTGTTCTTTTGCCGTGCTCGAAAACGGCGAACCTTCATCAAGTTGCCACATAGCTTATCATCGCAATAGCGCTTGGTACGGCTACGGGTATCGTCATAAAAGACCCAGCGACAATCAGGGTTGTCACAGTGACGGATACGGCGGGCATCGCCATCAAGCAACGTTTTTGCAAAATCCGTAACAATCTCTGCTGCTACTGCATGCCATCCGATCTGCTGTGAGCTATAATGTAGGGCTAGCTGTTCATCTTTGATTTGTAGCTGGCGCTGTACAGAAGCTCCTTGCAACACAGAATTTAAATATGCTAGATGCTGCGTAGATAATGACTCGCCTGATGATGCTTGCGATGCTATTTGACTCAGCTTCACGCGCAATTCCTGTAACATCTCCAATTCTTGCTCAGTCGCCGGTGCATGGGCGTTCAGCTGATGCTGCTCAAGAAAAAGCTGCTGCCACGAGGATAGTGGCAATTTGTCTTGATCATGCTTGCCCTCTTTCCAGTCATGATAATCACTATTCAAAAAATCAGTCCACATCATATCCATACCTATTCACCTGTCCTTGTCATCCACACTATGACCTGATCACTCATCTAACTGTTCAATGATGTCTATATAACTACAGATCATTACGATAGATTATCGCATCAATTAGTAACCATCTTTACGAAAATAGATGGTTACATTATATTTACTGTGTTTAATTACATTGTAACGATCTATGAACCATATAGAAAGTTACAAATACTATACTTCTTCGCAAGTATGGTAGGAAACACTTTTCATATATGGTCTGCTGCTACTTCTCTGATTGATCACTTTACTTCATAGCTCGTCCACTATGCGGAATATTAACCGAAGGAGGCAATACGATGAGCAAGCGCAACGTGAATGTATTGTTACTGCAAAAGGATCAAATCTGGAAAGATGAAGATTGGATTGTTCCACTCTCTCTTGCCCTGGAAGGGCTAACTGCCAAGCAAGCCGCATGGCAACCACAAGGCGATAATCTGACCATTCGCCAGTATGTAACGCATATTCAGTATTATAATGAGCGCGTATTAAACCGTCATGAAGGTAACGATCCGGGGACGGAAGCAGACAATAATCTAGAAACATTTGGTCCTCCGGGCGATCCGCAAGATGAAGCAGGCTGGCAACAGCTGGTTCGTGATGTGACGAATACCTCGCTGGCATTACGTGAAAAAATCGCTTCGTATGACGATGAATCGTTGGATACGCCTTATGCAGATGGTGATATGAGCCGTGGTGAGCAGCTTGCCGGTTGGATCATTCACGATGCCTATCACGCTGGACAAATTGTATTATTGCGTAAATTGCAAGGCTGCTGGCGAACCTCCAACTAAACACATGAACGATTGAAATATACATTATGAAATGACAAAAAACCGGCAATGATAGTAGATACGCCTTTATGGCTGTCATCTACTATTATTGCCGATTTGGTTATACATATGGGGAAGTTGAAGCTAATCCGATCATTGCATATAAGCTTCGACCTAGCTCCACTTATCGACGTAGTGTGTCATTCAGCCATTACGATTCTTTCAATAGATTAGCCGCCCAGTAAGCTCAGCCACAAGTACAGACCTAGCAGCGTCAGGAACAGGGTTGGAATGGTCAGAATCAGACCGATTTTGAAGTAGGCGCCCCATGTAATGCGAATGCCTTTGTTGCCGAGTACATGCAGCCAGAGCAGCGTGGCAAGCGAACCAATCGGTGTGATTTTAGGACCCAAATCGGAGCCGATGACATTCGCGTATACCAGCCCTTCCTGCAATACGCCCTGCACACCGGACGAATGAATTGCCAGTGCATTGATCAGCACGGTTGGTAGATTGTTCATTACCGATGACAAGATCGCGGATAAGAAGCCCATGCCCATCGTTGCCGCCAGCAGACCATGATCCGAAAATCCTTTGATCCATTCAGCCAGAATCGAGGTAAGTCCCGCATTCCGTAGACCATATACAACGACGTACATCCCAATCGAGAAAAAGACAATCGCCCAAGGCGCGTTACGTAGCACTTCGCTCGCCTGTACCGTACTACTGCGGTTCGCCATAATCAGGAAGAAGATCGCGATCACGCCCGCCACCACCGACACCGGAATATGCAGAAACTCGCTGATAAAATACCCCACCAGCAGCAATCCGAGCACCCACCACGATATTTTGAACAGCTTGAGGTCGCGAATGGCTTGAATCGGCTCCTTCAACTGACTCTCATCAAAGGTACGCGGAATACTTTTACGGAAATACAAATACAATACAAGAATACTCGCTGCCAGCGAGAACAGATTCGGAATAATCATGCGTGCGGCATACTCCATAAATGTCACGCCAAAATAATCCGCCGACACGATGTTGACCAGATTACTTACGGTTAACGGCAGAGATGTGGTATCCGCAATAAAGCCGCCAGCGATAATAAATGGAAATACATACTTTTCTTCTAGCTTGAGCGCCCGCACCATCGCCAGTACAATCGGCGTTAGAATCAATGCTGCTCCATCGTTGGCAAATAATGCCGAGACGACCGCACCCAGTACCGAAATATAAATAAACATTCGGAGCCCATTTCCATGCGACAGTCGCGCCATGTGCAGCGCTGCCCATTCAAAAAAGCCAATCCGATCCAGCACGAGCGAAATAATAATAATCGCTACAAAAGCCAGTGTCGCATTCCATACAATACCAGTTACATCCCGCACATCCTGCCAGCCAACAACGCCAGTCAGCAGCGCAATCGCTGCTCCCCCACACGCCGACCAGCCAATCGATAGATTGCGCGGCTGCCAAATGACAAACGTCAGTGTGACAACAAAAATAGCTATAGCGAGTACAATTTCAACCACATTTACATCCTCCAGTTACAGGCAGTGCTGTCTAACAGCAGCGGGTAGCTTGCCGTTTGTTGCAGCACATTCATGTCTTGTCATTTCGTCTTGTTCACTTATGAATAGGGATCATCATAGTAAAGATCAACCTGATCAGTATTGCTAGCAGTTACGGCATCTGAGTGGGCTTATTCAAGCGTTTACTTTCAAATGCAGCAGCAAAGCTTACTTATCAAGCAAGCTCAAGGACTAAAGCAAGCAGGACTGATAAGACAAGCGAATCTGTCCCATGCTTCGCGCAGAAGCCAAATGGGATTCAACCTACTGTTAACAGCACTACCTTTGGTTATCAATTGAAGATCTCAGGGAATCATCATACCATACCATCGTCAAATTCCGACAGTCGGTAACGAGCATTTTTACACCGTTCCTGCTTATATGAATCATATGTCATATGCAGGAAGAAAGAAACTACTCCATTTGCAAAATTGTTATTCGTAATCACAACGATTTTTGGTATAATCGGTATACGACGTTATACGAGGAAGGTGAATTTCGTGAAGCAAGAAACACTTATCGAGGAATGTGATCATTGCGAAAATGCCAATGAAGCTTCACAGCAGACACTTGCTCGTATCAAGCAAGAGCTGATCAGCGACGATACCGCGCTGTCGATGGCGGAAATTTTTAAAGCACTGGGCGACCCGACACGGGTACGGCTCATTTACGCACTATTGCAGCAGGAGCTGTGTGTGCATGATATTTGTGAAGTGTTGGATATGACGCAGTCTGCTGTTTCGCATCAGCTTCGCTATTTGCGTAATATGCGGATTGTGAAGCCACGCAAGGTGGGCAAGACGGTATTTTATTCGTTGGATGATCATCACGTAGAGGAAATTTTCAAGCAGACACATCAGCATTTGATTCATAAATAACAAAAGCACTCCATCCTGTATAGGTTCAGGGATGGAGTGCTTTTGCTTTTACATAAATGTTATTTTTAGATGGAACTTGTTATAGCCTAATGTTCGTTTCCCGTACATTTCATATCTGGGGTTTCCAGTTGAATCGTAATATGCCCGATGCCGTACTGCTTTTGCAGCAATGTACGGGCTTTTTCCATGATGGAAGATCCGTTGTCGCGGTGGTCGATGATTAGATGACAGCTAAGTAGCGGCAATTCGGAAGTGAGCGACCAGACGTGCAGATCGTGAACGCCGTTCACATGCTGAATCTGACCGAGACGCTGCTTCATTTCCTCTGTATCGATATTCGTCGGTGTACCCTCCATCAGAATATGAATGGAATCGCGCGTAATCCGGTAGGCACTGATCAATACGAGCACCGCCACGATCACACTAGCAATCGGGTCAGCCAGATTCCAGCCAAATGCCATAATGAGCAGTGCCGCAATAATCGCGCCAACCGAGCCGAGCAGGTCGCCGAATACGTGCAGCAAGGCACTACGCATATTTAGATTTTCCGAAGACCCTTCCCCTCGCATTAAGACAAACGCAGCAGCGATATTGACCAGCAAGCCGATAATCGCAATCAGCAGCATACCGGAACTTGCTACACCCGGCGGATTCCCAAACCGTTCAAAAGCTTCCCAGAAAATATAGATCGAGATAACGGTCAAAGCAATCCCGTTCAGAAACGCTGCCAGCACTTCAAAACGTTTGTATCCGTAGGACTTGTCACGATTCGCCTGCCGCTGCCCCCAGATCATCGCCAGTAGACTCAATCCCAGTGCCGCCGCATCGCTCAGCATGTGCCCAGCATCCGATAGCAAAGCCAAACTGTTAGTCATGAGTCCGCCGATTACCTCAACAATCATAAACGCGGCAATCAGGAAAAATGCGATGGTCAGTGACTTCTTATTCGTTGTATGTGCATGAGAGTGACCATGACCGTGGGAATGTCCGTGACTGTGCGAATGCCCGCCATGACTATGCGCCTTTTCGTGTTGATGTGAATGATCGTGCGCATTCGTCTCGTCGTGAATATGGTTGTGGTCATGATGTTCATCGTGGTTGTGGTTGTTGGATTGGGACGACATACTATCAGCTCCTTGTACATTCTTTCATATACTATTATCCGAATTTTAATAAAATAAAACATATGAGCAATTGTTCATATGTTAATTATAGTTCGTATTCATTGCTCTGACAACCCGTAGAATCAAAAAAATCACCCGCCAGTATCTCTACATAGACGGATGATTTTTCATTTTTCACAACACTTCTCATGACACTTGCTACAGAGCTTTGTTATGACGCTTACTCCAGAATAATTTGTTAGATTCGTTAGATGATGCTTGCTTATCAATGATGGAAATCTAAATTATTGTGCCTGTACAGCATATACTTTGTCAGTGTTCAACATCTCCACATTCGGATGATCTAAATGATACAAACGACGGTAACGCTCAGAGGAAGCATACAACTGCTGATGCGTGCCTTGCATGACAATCTCGCCTTCCTCCATAAAGATGATCCGATCCATCTGCTCTGCTCGCACCAGATGGTGGGTGACCCAGATCATTGTTTTGTCGGATAGACTTTGCAGCATAATATCCAGCAATTGTCGCTCGGTGCGCGGGTCGAGTCCAACGGTTGGTTCGTCAAGAATAACAATCGGCGTATGTTGTAGCAATACACGCGCAAGTGCAATCCGCTGACGTTCACCGCCGGAAAAGCGTTTGCCTGCTTCTTGCATCGGTGTGTTGTACCCAAGTGGCAGTGAATCAATTAATGTGGACAGCTGCGCTTCATGCAGCGCACGCTCCACCTCTTCTGCCGTTGCTTCGGGACGGCTCAATCGTACATTGTTAAGCAGTGTCGTATCGAACAAATAGGGCTTCTGATTGAGCACCGATACATGATGATGCAGCTGCTCATATAGTGTAGTGGCAGCTTGTCCATTGAGATGAACGATGCCATCGGTCGGCGCATAGATACCTTGTATTAACTTGAGCAATGTCGATTTGCCCGCTCCACTGCGACCGATGATTGCCACCTTCTCGCCTTGGGCAATCTGGAGATTTATATTGTGCAGCACGGATTGATGTTCGCCGGGATAGGTGTAGCTGGCATGTTCAATCGTGATGGAAGTGTGCTGCTTTGATCGCTGTACTGAACCTTTTTTATCAAATGGTAGATTGGGTTCAGCCTGTTCAGCCTGTGCATCCAGCTCGTTCAAACGTGTCAAACGATGAACGGACTCTTGATAAGCCGGAATACGATGAATCGCATCGGTCATGGGAATAAATGCTTCTGCGAGCGGCAGTACAACCAGCACACAAGCAGCCAGCAGCGTTGCATCCATGCTGCGATCTGCTACCTGCGCTGTTGCCCATATTGCCATTTGCGCTACCAGCAAACCAGTTACCACCTGTAAAATCAGACCTACCAGACGCTTATGACTGCTCAATTGGCGCTCTACCTTCATCGCTTCTTGTTCCTGTATCGCATAGCGATTGGCAAACTCCTGTTGTCGACCGCTGATTAGCAGATCGCTAAGTCCCATGACGCCATCTGTCAGACGACTATATAATATCGCTTGTGTTTGCTTGAGCTGTCGCTGCCATTTGCGTGTGAGGTAGAGAGAAGCAAACGGCACAATCGCAACCATGACCAGAATATATAGTGCAATGAGTAGCGCAAAGCTCCAATCAAACCAGCCCAGCGCAGCAATCACAACTCCATATACAACCAGTGCGGCAATGCCGGGGAAAATGGTGCGAACATACACATGTTGCAGTGATTCCAGATCGTCAGACATCACCCCAAGCAAATCGCCGGTACGATAACGTCCCCGTAATTGCAACGCATGTGGCTCCAACTGCTCATACAAACGGACACGCATCTGCGACAACACACGCAGCACAGCATTATGGGACAATAACCGTTCCACATAGCGCAGCACCGAACGGGCAATGCCAAAGGTGCGAACGCCGACAATCGGCACATACAGCATCAGTATATTTTCTGGACGCAGCGAAGCTTTGGATATGAGAAAGCCGGATATAAACGTTAACGCCGCCGCTGCCAGCAGCGTTAGCGCCGCCAATGCAATGATACCAGCGAAGCGCAAACGGTTTTGTTTGATATAAGGTTTGATCCATCCTCCGCTGTTCATGCGGTTCCCTCCCATTGCTCTTGAATCAACTGAGCGTATAGACCGCCGCGACGTAATAGTTCGCTATGTGATCCTTGCTCGGCGATTGTACCTTTGTCCATTACGATAATATGATCCATATTCGCCATCCAGTGCAGTCGATGCGTCGCCAGAATAACAAGTCGATTCTCAAATAATGGCAGCATGGTTTGCTTCAATTCGTACTCCGTTTCAATATCCAGATGGGCAGTCGGCTCATCCAGCAGCAGCA
Source organism: Paenibacillus sp. JQZ6Y-1 (assembly GCF_040719145.1). Lineage (NCBI taxonomy): Bacteria > Bacillati > Bacillota > Bacilli > Caryophanales > Paenibacillaceae > Paenibacillus > Paenibacillus kandeliae. The sequence goes on along the minus strand of NZ_JBFDUZ010000001.1, from coordinate 1,682,346 downwards.
CTTGGCGTTGTCCAAGCAATGCCCGCGCCAGTGCTACCCGCTGCTCCTGACCGCCGCTCAAACTGCGCCCACCTTCCCCGATCCTTTCATGCAAACCATTGGGCAATTGTTGTACTACCCCAGAGAGTCCAGCATCGAGTGCTGCCTGCATTACCTGCTGCTCCGTTGCCTGCGGTTCGTACAGAGCAATATTTTCCAGCAATGACGCACTGAATAGATACGGCTGCTGCGGGATATACGCGGTCTGACTCCGCCACAAAGGATCATGTAAGTTGACTGAAAGATAGTTATTCGTAGATGTGGTCTTGACGGTACTAGCTTTATTGAGAGAATGATTGGTAACCCTACTTTTGTTTGTATCATTATTTCCATTGATATGATTAATTTGATCTGCATGATTAGCATGGTTTTGATCTGTATCATTGGTATGTGTTGGATGTGGGATAGACGGCTGTATCGTTTGCAGATTATCTGAATATTCATATTGGCAGTAGGCTGTGCCTTCATTCGGAACGAGAAAACCGGCAAGTACGTCGATCAGGGTAGATTTGCCCGCTCCACTGGCGCCGATAACGCCAATTTTGCCACTCCCTTGCCATGTAAACGAAATATCATGTAGAGCAGTATAGTGATCTTGTGTCATAACGTTTTCTTGCGTGCGGAATGAAGCTTGTGCTTGACCAGATAAGCCTTGCTTTGAATGAGAGGAAGACTCTTTTTGCCCAGATGGAATGTTCTGCTGCATCGGCGATTGACCGTAAACGACAGATAGATGTTCCAACGAAAGCACACTATCCTGATTCCATATGGCATTTGGTTGCGCAGCAATCCAGTTTGTACCATTCTGCTGTTCTACCATTTCTTCGCCCACTACAGACTGCTGTAAAATACGGCGAATTTCCTCGCCCGCTTCCTTGCCATCCATCGTTGCATGATAATCTGCTCCAAGCGAACGAATCGGCACGAAAAATTCAGGCGCTATAATCAAAATAGTTAGCGCTGGTTCAAGCAGCATCCCACCGTTGACCAATCGCAAACCTAGACTAACTGCCACAACAGCTACCGTTAGCATGGTAAAAAAGTCCAATGCAAACGACGATAGAAATGCTACTTTCATGGAAGATAATGTCGCCTTGCGATACTGCTCGCTCGTCCGCACAATGGTCGCGCCATGCGCCTTGCTGCGACCGAGAAAGCGCAGCGTCTCTAATCCACGCAACGAATCAACAAAATGATTAGACAACACTCGATACGTTGCCCATTGCCGATCCATCTGCTTTTGCGCAGCCAGACCAAGCAAAATCATAAATGCGATCAAGATCGGAAATACCAATCCAAGAATCAGTGCAGATAGCCAATCCAATCGCAGCACCCAGATGCCAATAAGCAGCGGGGTCAAGCCGTTGGATAACATGCGCGGAATGATTAGCTCCAAATAAGTACGGTATTTGGCAATGCCTTCACGTACTAGCGTAACCATATTTCCTGTTCCTTGCCCCATTACATAGCGCGGTCCAAGCACGAATAGCTTATCCATTAGCGCGCGACGCAGCTGTTGTCCGGTCGTTTCGGCAAATCGATATGCTAGCTTTTGTAGCAGCATGGACAGCAGCTGACGAAGAATCCATGCGCTCACAAAACCGCCGATATGACCAAGCTGACGTTCTAGCGCATCCCCATTGAAGAGTCCGCTGACCGCCTGTGCCAGCCAGACGCTTTGCATAATGATGACGACCGACTGCACCAGCGTGAGTAATGCCGTCCATATCATGACACGTCGAATCCCTTCCAGCTTCCACAAATCTCTGCCCATGCGTGCCACCTCTTTACTATCATTTCATATATCGATTGTTTGAGAAAGAATACGACAATCATGATGCCTATAGTCGCTTCTCATAGGCATCATGTAGCTGCATCCTTTGGTTACAGGTATTGCTTACTGAATATGGAGATACATCATTGCAGTATCCATACTCATTACGTGCATATAGAAGCTTCAGACATTGCTCATTCTATACATTTAATATTCCAAATGTGTCTTCTCGTTCAACCGTTTATGGAATACAAAATAGCTCCAAATCTGATAGCCTAGCACAAATGGCAGTAATGATAGCGCCACAATCGTCATCACCTTCAGTGAATATGCACCGGATGAAGCATTGTACACGGTTAGATCATACATCGCTCCTAATGAACTCACCATCACGCGCGGGAATAAAGAGACGAACACACCGGAAATAGCCAGCGCAATCAATGCGCCTGTCATACCGAATGCCCAGCCCTCGCGACGCTTCTGAATAAAATAACCTGCCAGTACAAAAGCGACAAAACCAACAACTGCCATCACGATCAGCGCCGTACCGCGTACACGGAATGCGTCGGTATACAGCGCCGTCAATACTGCTACCAGCACAAGCAATCCCGCTAGTGGAACGAGCAAGCGCTGTGCCAGACGATGCGACCGTTCGCGAAGCTCCCCTGTCGTGCGCAGCGCTGCGAACATCAATCCATGCACAAGGCAGAGCATCACAGTCGTTACACCCGCTACGAGCGAATACACATTGATCACATCGAAGAAACCAGCACGCATCTGCATATCGCCATCAATCGGCAATCCTTTTAACATCGTGGAAAAGGCAACGCCAAACAGCAGCGGCGGCAGCAGACTACCTAGGAAAATACACCAATCCCAAACCTTTGTCCAAGTGGTATGCCCAACCTTCCCGCGAAATTCAAATGCGACCCCGCGTGCAATCAATGCCAGTAGTAGCGCGACAAACGGCAGATAAAATCCGCTGAACAGCGTCGCATACCAATTGGGAAATGCCGCAAACATCGCACCGCCCGCTGTCAGGAGCCATACCTCATTGCCATCCCAAAACGGACCGATAGAATTGATCAGCAACCGCTTTTCCTTATCATTACGAGCGACGAACATGGTCGACATGCCCACGCCAAAATCAAAACCTTCCAGAAAGAAGAAGCCAACAAATAGTACCGCAATCAGCACAAACCACAATTCATTAAGAGACAGCATGCTTCATTCCCTCCATTTCAAACGGATCGCTGTGCAGATGGTCGTCTTGCGGTTGCTCATCCACCGGACCTTGTTTGATAACTTTGACGAACAGATAGACCATGACGCCACCCAGCACAGAATAGATAAGCGTAAACGTAATAATCGAGAACAGCACTGAACCTGCGCTAACATTGGGCGATACGCTATCCGCTGTTGTCATCAGTCCGAATACCGTCCACGGCTGTCGTCCGATCTCTGTCATCAGCCAGCCAGTGGTATTGGAAAGGAACGGCAGCGCAATACTCCATGTCATCGCCCACAAATACCACTTCGGCATACGTTCGGTACGGCGACGGAGCAGCATCCACGCGCCAATCAGCGACATTACGATCAGCAGACCGCCGCCCGCTACCATAAAGCGGAAGCTCCAAAAGGTTGTTTTTACTGGCGGGATGTATTGTCCATCGCCATATGTTTGCTCATATTGTGCTTGCAGATCATTCATCCCCGTCACAGAACCGGTAAATGTACCATATGACAGGTAGCTGAGCAGACCCTTCAGCGGGAAATTGATTTCATAGGAATTGCGGTGATTGTCTGTATCTATACCGCCAAATAGCATCCACGGTGCTTGTTCTGGTGTTGTTTCCCAGATGCCTTCCGCTGCCGCCATTTTCATCGGCTGCGTTTGTACCAGATATTTTGCTTGATCATGACCGCTGAATGCGACAACCAGCGACGAGATCAGACCGACGATAATGCCGAGCTTGAAGGTCTTTTTAAATAACTGCACATCCTGCTTACGCAGCAGCTTGTATGCACTGACACCTGCCATGAGAAAGGCACCTGTCAGATACGAACCGAATACAGTATGCGGGAATTCCACTAGCAGCTGTCCATTGGTCAGCAATGCCAGAAAGTCATTCATCTCTGCACGTCCATTCTGAATCGTAAAGCCAACCGGATGCTGCATAAATGAGTTCGCCGCCAGAATCCAGAACGCTGATAGCGTTGTACCGAGCGTTACCAGCCAGATACAGAGCAGATGAACCTTTTTCGACAATCGATCCCAACCAAATACCCATAGCCCGATAAAGGTCGACTCCATAAAAAAGGCAAGCAATGCTTCGACCGCCAGCGGCGCACCGAATACGTCACCGACAAAACGCGAATAGCTGGACCAGTTCATCCCGAACTGAAACTCCTGCAAAATCCCAGTAACCACACCAACGGCAAAGTTGATTAGAAATAACTTTCCCCAGAACTTGGTTAATACTTTGTACTGCTCGTTTTTGGTCACAACATACATCGTCTCCAGCAAGGCAACGAGTAGCACAAGGCCAATCGATACCGGCACGAAGAAGAAGTGAAACACGGTTGTGAGCGCGTATTGAATGCGTGATAACATAATGACATCCATACGAATCTTCCTTTCTCCCCTGATTATTCATAATGATTGGTTAATTTGGAGCTATGCTGCGTCTATGTACAATCGCTTTTATGCAGCCCGCCCGAAAAGCTATTCCAAGTTTAGAAAAAAAGTTACTGACCGATTGTGATTTTTATCACTAAAAGTATCTAAAAATAAAACAAAAAGTGACAAAAAGTGATCGAAATCACAAAATTCCTTGCCCTTTCTGCTTGTTCACGTTTACATTTAGAAGAATACAATACAAATGGAGACTACTGGAAAATCAAAGCCGATTACGCAGACACCGCTATACATGTACAAATATTCCATTACATATGGTAGATAGACAGGCGATGAGGTTAATCCATGATAGATATCAACATTCATGCTTCCATCCACATACCTTACTCTGAAGGAGCGTGACCCTACATATGATTGAGTGGTTTCAAGGTATTCCCCCCATCATGCAGGCATTTCTCGCAACGTTATTTACATGGGGCATGACGGCGCTCGGTGCCGCACTCGTATTCACCTCGAAAAAGCTAAATCAAAAGGTGTTTGACGGTATGCTTGGTTTTGCTGGTGGAGTGATGATTGCCGCTAGCTTCTGATCATTGATCGCTCCAGCACTGGAAATGGCAGAACGAGACAGCTCGCTACCCGGCTGGATTCCGGCAGCAATCGGCTTTATGCTTGGTGGATTGTTTTTGTGGGCAGCTGACAAAATCATTCCCCATTTACACCCTTCCCTGCACCCTACTACCGATGGACACCGACCGGAAGGGATGGGTACAGGCAACAAGCGGCGTAGTACATTGCTTGTTTTTGCGATTACGCTGCATAATATTCCAGAAGGATTGGCAGTCGGTGTTGCCTTTGGCGCCGTTGCCAATGGCACCTCCACCGAATCGCTTGCTGGCGCTATTGCACTCGCTATCGGAATCGGAATTCAGAACTTTCCTGAGGGATTGGCGGTTTCCATGCCACTTCGCGGGGAAGGCATGAGTCGGCGCAAGGCATTCTTCTACGGTCAGCTATCTGGAATGGTGGAGCCGATGGCAGCTGTTGTCGGTGTGCTTGCCGTTACATTGATCACTCCCCTATTGCCGTATGCGCTCTGCTTTGCCGCTGGTGCGATGATCTTTGTTGTCGCTGAAGAAGTGATACCCGGATCACAGGAAAATGGCAATAAGGATCTGGCATCTATGAGTCTAATGATTGGCTTTACTGTTATGATGATTCTGGATGTGGCGCTTGGTTAGACGAAACGCTGTATATACGATAGTTCATAGTGCTTGTATTGTTACAGATGCGCGTCCGTTTGTATGAGCAGTGGATGGTATTTGATAGTAAATACTGGTGCCATTACAATTGCACACATTGCCAAATGCAAAAGACCCTCTATGCTGTCACATGACAGTGTAGAGGGTCTTCATTTGTTAATGAAAAACAAGCCAAACGACCAGGGGCGCAATGATGGAAGCGACAATTGCGCTAATGGTCATCGCAATGGAACTCATCGATGAGGCGCGTTCGCCAATCTCTAGCGCCTTGGCGGTACCAAGCGCATGACTAGCACTACCAAGAGCGATCCCACTGCCAATCATATGCCGAATACGGAACAGTTTCAGCAAGTATACGCCTGCCACTGCTCCAGTAAATCCGGCAATCATCACGAATACCGAGGTCAGGGACGAATCGCCGCCCAAATGATTAACGATCTGAATGGCTACCGGCGTGGTGACCGATTTGGGTACGACTGACAAAATAAAGCTGCGGCTGAATCCACAAACCAGTGCTAGAAGCATACCGCTCAGCATACCAGCAAATACACCTGCCAGCGATCCGCCAACAATCGGCAGCCAGTTTTTCAACAATTGCTGGCGCTGCTTGTATAATGGATACGCAAGTGCTACCACACCCGGTCCAAGCAGCTGGTTAATCCATTGCCCGCCAACCATATAGGTCGAATACGGCACATGAAATAGCACCAGCAGAATTACAATCGCCGCCGTTCCTGTCAAGGCTGGCATGAGAAAAGGCAAACGATACTTTTTGTAAATTATCGCCATCATCGCATAGATGAATACCGTCAGTACAACAATAACGACAGCTAGTACAATATTCATCAGCGATTCCCCTTCTCTCTGTACACAGCATGTCCCGGTGACCTACCGCTACTGCCTGATGTGCTTGCAGGTGCATTTGCTGACTGCTTCTGTTGCGGATTCAAAGAGGGCGATGGATCTGCGATCCGGTTAGATGAATGCTGCTGCTCATCGACATGGCTATGGCTAGCATGCTCATCCTCCGTCAAATGGATCACGCGTTCACCAGAAGCATCCAGCGACCATTCCGGTTCTAACGGTGTCTCTGATGCTTCGACTGTATGGACACCGGCTTTCTTTTCCATACGAATCGCCAGCCATTGACTGACATGACCGGCAATGACGATGGTGATCGCGGTGCTTATGATCACCACAGCGACCAGAAGCAGACCTTTACCGACAAACAGATCGAGATGGTTGACTACACCGACCGTTGCCGGCACAAAAAACAGCGGCAAATAAAAAAGCAGCGTATTGCTGCCCGTCTCAATCCACGATACCGGAACGACCCGGCATAATAACAACACAAATAACAGCAGTAATCCAAGAATACTACCTGGGATCGACAGATGCAGCCACTGTTGAATCATACCGCCCAGCCAGGCGAATGCGTACAGCAGCGCAATCTGGATGATGATCTTGAACAGCTTCATTGCCTCATTTCCCTTCCACTCCATCTGAGGATGGTTCTGTATCTGTATTTGTTTCCATACCTATAGCTTACCAGATTTTATAGCCGTTCCATACCAAAACAGACAAATTTCTGTTGTCGAATTGGGTAAGCGCTCTATTTCGATTCTTTTGCAATACAACAAAAAGCCATTTCCTCAGAGTAGGAAATGGCTTGAAAAGGATAATTCAAAGCACTGTTTGCTGTGTTGATACTACAGGCTATAATACTGCATTTCTACAACAAAATTATAATTTTGCTGGGTTGGCAGGTTTATGAACAGTTGAGGACTTTTTGTTCTTTTTGCGTTTAAGGTTGGTTGACGATGTAGCTGTTGCAGAACGCGCAGCTGACGCATCACTTTTCGCTAGCTGCACTGCTGGTTTCGATGATGTTGACGTAGCAGATGGTTCAGTGGAAATCGAAGATGATTTCGACGATTGTTTGGATTGCGGTTTGCCAAATTCTTCTTCGATCACTGCCTCTGCTGCTTCAGCGATTGGCGCCGCATCAACCGGATACATACGTTGGAACAGCAGTGTTTGTAAAATCAAGAACGTACCGCTGACCATCCAGTACAACGGCATCGCTGCCGGTGCGCTAAAGGAGAAAAATGCCATCATAATCGGCGAAATATATGCCATCATCGCCATTTGCTTTTGCTGCTCTGGCGTCATCGTTTTCTGCGAAATCTTCGCTTGGAACAGATACAATACCGCTACAATAATCGCCATGATCCAGTCTGGCTGTCCCAGCTTGAACCATAGGAAGGAATGCGTCGATAGCTCCGGTGTCAATCGGATCGCTGTATACATGCCCGACAAAATCGGTAATTGAATCAGAATCGGCAGACAGCCGATATTTAGCGGATTAAAGTTGTGCTTTTTGTACAGCTCCATCATTTCCTGCTGCATCTTTTGCTGCTGTGCAGCGTCTTTTTTGTCACCGTACTTCTGCTTCAATGCGTCCAGCTCTGGCTGCATTTTGCTCATGATCTTCTTCATGCCCTGCTGCGACTTGGCTTGACGCATCATTAACGGCAGCAGAACAAGACGTACGATTAAGGTTAGCACGATAATCGCCATGCCATAACTACCGCCAAACCAGCCTGCGATATGCTGCATGCTGTAGGACAGCGGATAGACGACGTAATGGTTAAAAAATCCCGGTGTCGCCGAGTCAATGGTGCTTACATTGTTGCTGCATCCCGATAACAGCAGCACCATCAATGCCATAATTATCAGACCGTATAGACGGCCTCTTTTACCGATTGTGAACCCCTTGAAAACTTCCATGTTATTCCTCCTTGTTGATCATTCATAATGGATGAGGTCAACAAGGAAACACAGTCTGAATTATCATCGTCTGGCGCTTCCTTCCGGCGGATCATGCGCGATAAGCGCAGTGGTGCCGGATGGCTCGTAATGGACAGGATCAGCGGAAAGAAATGATGATCTTCGTCGCGGCTGCCGATCATCCAGAACCGGGTCACATGATAATACAGATGGAAAATCAGGGAACAGGTCAGCACGATAATCAGCATCAACGACATGATATAGGGTAACCAATCTTGAAAGTCCTGCAAGGGATTCACCTCCTTTATCCTCAGATAACGTAACGGTATACACTGCTTCAACCTAACGTTACCCGGATGACTGTATTTATTATAACACTATTTACATCATTTGCAGTAGACATCTTTCGACAGGATCGGCGGCAATCTTGTGAACGAACCTTTTCCATATCGAAAAACTTGAAAACGTTATTATCATCGTATACAATGAACATGAAACAGGCAAAACATAACACAGGATTGTTACTGGTGATGCAGGCAAAACCTAAATTGGCAACGAAACCGGCATGAAAATGCTGCTTTTGTTCCGGTTTAGGTTTTTTTTCGTTTCAGCAGTTCATCCCGATCATACGTAGAAAGAGGTTATGAATATGGCACCAAAAGGTTTTCCAAAAAACTTCCTCTGGGGTGGCGCAACCGCAGCCAACCAACTGGAAGGCGGCTATAACGAAGGCGGCAAAGGTCTGTCCAGTGCCGATATGATCGCTTATATTCCTAAAGACCAACGTAGCAAAGACATGTCGCATGCGATGGAAATCACTTCCCAACGTATTGAAGATATTCTGAACGGCTCGTTTGAAGCTCGTTTCCCGAAACGTGATGGTATCGACTTTTATCATCGTTACAAAGAAGATATTGCACTGTTCGCCGAGCTGGGCTTCAAAGTATTCCGTATGTCCCTTCACTGGGCGCGCATCTTCCCGAACGGTTACGATGAGCAGCCAAATGAAGAAGGTCTGCAATTCTACGATAACGTATTCGATGAGCTGCTTAAGCATGGCATTCAGCCACTCGTAACGCTGTCTCACTACGAGACACCACTGGGTCTAACGCAAAAATATAACGGCTGGGTAAGCCGCGAAGTGGTCGATCACTACGCACGCTATGCCGAGACAGTATTCAAACGCTACAAAGACAAAGTGAAATACTGGCTGACCTTTAACGAGATCAATGTGATCACGATCAGTGCCTTTACGGGTGGTGGTGTAGTCGTAGATCGTCTGGATAACAAATTGCAGGGCATGTATCAAGCGCTTCACCATCAATTTGTTGCCAGCTCCATTGCAACCAAGCTGTGTCACGAGATCATTCCAGATGCACAAATCGGCTGTATGCTGGCTCGTATGGAAACGTACCCGAACAGCTGTAATCCAGAAGATATTCGTAAAGCACAGCTTGCCAACCAGATGAACCTGTTCTTTACCGATGTGCACGCACGCGGCGAATATCCAAAATTCATGGATCGTTATTTTGAAGAAAATAATATCGTACTGCAAAAAGAAGAAGGCGACGATGAGCTGCTCAAGCAGTACACTGTAGATTACATCTCCTTCAGTTACTATATGACAATCACTGTAGCAGAACATCCAACCGGTGAGGAAGGCGTCGGCAACCTTGTAGCCGGTAGCGTTGTGAATCCGCATCTGGAATCATCCGACTGGGGCTGGCAAATTGACCCTATCGGTCTGCGCGTGACACTGAACGCTATGTATGACCGTTACCAAAAGCCACTGTTTATCGTGGAAAATGGTCTCGGTGCTTATGACAAAGTAGAAGCAGACGGCTCCATCCATGATCCGTACCGTATCCAATATCTGCGCAAGCATATTGAGCAGATGAAAGAAGCGGTTCGCGATGGCGTAGAGCTGATGGGTTATACCGCATGGGGTCCCATTGACCTCGTGAGTATGTCCACCTCCGAAATGTCCAAACGTTATGGCTTCATCTATGTCGATCAGGATGACGACGGCAATGGTACACTAGCACGCTCCAAAAAGGATTCGTTCGCTTGGTATCAAAACGTGATCGCAACCAACGGCGAAGAGCTGTAAAATTGGCAATAACTATTATACAATCAACAACATTTAGTACTACATTGCATATTAGATAATACCCGTTCCAAGGTTTGATGCTGGACGCTCCCGATTGGGGATGACGGAACGTTCGGCTCCAAATAAATCATCAACCATCCGAAACAGGCGACAGCACCGGTCCATCCGGCACTGTCGCCTGTTCTCGCTCATGCTCATGCTCATGCTCATGCTCATGCTCATGCTCATGCTCATGCTCATGCTCATGCTCATGCTCATGCTCATGCTCATGCTCATGCTCATGCTCATGCTCTCAAAGTATAGGAGTGGGTTGTGGCATTGCCAAGTATTCCTCACGATAAATATGATCAACTTTCTTCCATACTGCCTCCGCTTGTTCGGCGAAGCGAGGTTCTGCCGGTTTGTCTTTTTTCAGTAAAATGCCCGTTTGTTCTCGATAGTCGCCGACTGCTCCGTTATACAATCTGCCTGCTCCTGTGGATGGGTGTGCCATAAACCACTGCATTAGAATGCGTACCGGCAATGGCAATCCGCTCGGTTTGTTTTTACGTAATGTATTGTTGCCACCAGGGTCCACACTGCGGATTCTGATATTTTGCTGTAGTAAGGAAGGCGCTGCCGCTTGTGCCCATAGGGTCAATGCCAGCTTGGAAGACGCATACGGACCGATAAGCTTGCGGAAGGTAGACGGATGATCCAGCTTATCCACTTCAAATGATTTTAAATAATCAAAAGCGGCAGATGAAGTCTGAATGACCGTTCCTCCCTGCTCTGCTGCCAGTAAGGGCAGCAATTCCATCGTGATAATATAGGGTACAACCGTCATCAATTCAAAATGCAATTCTCTTCCTTGCGGCGACAGCTTCAATTGGGACAGACTATTGCCTGCGTTGTTAAATAGAATATCAATACGCTGTTCCTGTTGCTTGATCTGTTCCAACGCAGCTCGCAGCTGCTGAAAATCCGTCAAATCAGCACGATACATCCGCAGTCTGCCCTGCTGGAACGCTTGATGAATAGACTGATTGTCATTCGTAGACTCAAAGTCAGAGCGATTCAAAGCAATTACCTCGTAGCCCTTGCTCAATAACAAGCGTGTTAGCTCCAAACCAATGCCGCTGTTAGCGCCACTGACGAGTGCAACCGATGGTGTGAGGCTATGATTGTTCCTATTGTTCATGGCAGTCGTTGGTACATCAATGTTCATAACATCTTCCTCCTCTAAATGGTGCGCTTATCAAGTAGATCACTCATCATGATAGAAATTCAGCGTACAACCTGAAGTCGACACCAGGTCAAGCAAGAAAAACGATAATGGTATGAAAAAGATAAAACGAACTATAGAAGATACGTGTTCGGGGGTTGACTTGGAGTTAACTCCAAGTTCTACAATACAGATATAGGTGTACCATATACTTTATATTTGTTGATCTGTTTCTAACGCTCATTTTGATTCAATGTTTGATTCAATGTATCTTACCTAAGATTGGATACAGCTACGTATTCTATATAGGTAGAGCCATACCATTCATATTCAACGACGCTCTATGAATAGTATACAAAGCACCACTATTCTACAGCACAAGGAGTGATGATAATGACGATCCAGCTTTCCGACTCGCAACATACAAACGAGTCTTCCAATCATTCACCTTCCAATGACGCCGTATCTATCGGTGAAGCAGCTCGGCAGACGGGATTGACAGAGGATACGATCCGCTTTTATGAAAAAACAGGAATCCTACCTGCTGCCACTCGCAAAGCAAACGGGCACCGCATCTACGATCGTAATCGCATCCGCCAGATGAAAATGATCCAATGTCTCAAAAAAACGGGCATGTCGCTGGAGGAAATGAAGCCGTATATTCACCTAGGAAGCAGCAATGGCAACTTACACAGTACACCGGAGCTATATGATCATTTGCTTCATCATCGCGAGCAAATCCAGCAGCAAGTAGATTCCTTATTGAGCATTCTGGATTTTATTGATTCCAAAATTCTTGCTGGCAGTATCGAGCATCCATACACGTCCCCTGAATCACATGCACTGCATGTAGATGAAGTCGATGATTGTACATTACCAGCGGTGCCTTCGCGTCTTGATGCCTTCCACATGCGTATAGCTTCACTGCCATCCAAGTAATAGTAAAATAACCGCTCCTTGGCAAATCTGCATCATATATGAGTTGTTACAGCTATGTACAGCAAAAAGCCGAATGCCATATCATATTACGGATCGCTGTGATCGATACAGATTTCCGTTTTTGATATAGGATTCGGCTTGAGCTATTCGATTCAGTTATTCATATTGGTATATGCCATTGCTGTCTACGTGGCATCTACATGCTACTGTCATATTTCGTTTGCTGGCTATACTGCTTTTTCCTCTGCACTCTGCTTAACTTTGGGTATGCTCGGCAGTCGAAGCTGGTACAGGAGGATGATACATAAACGATTTTTGAAACCAGACGATCAGCTCTGTCAGTAATAAAATACCAATGACCCATGTGCCCGCAGACAAAATAATCGTATGCAGACCCTGCGTTAATAGATGCCCAGCCGCCACCTGTGATGTCTGCATCGTCAGAAAATAGAACATGCCGAGTGTGAACAAACGTGTCCATTGCGCCGTATGATACCGTCCTACACCCGTACGCCATCCATATGCACGTATGCGCTGAATCGCTCGCACAGCTTCTATACTTTCGACGATAACGAGAACGATCAGACTTGCCCACCAGAATCCGTAACTCACCCCACTGCTCCATGCGCCAGTCAAGCTGATGGCGACACCAGTAATCGCAAGACTACCGTATGTGATGCAGTAGGTGATTTTCCAATCCTGTATACTACGCTCTCCCATTGGGCGATAGCGCCACACCATTAATACAAGACCAATTCCATAACAGAGCAAGCCCAGTATAATAAAGCTACGGCTCAGCCACACGCCAACAGGCAATTGAAATACCTGATGACACATCAGCACGATAGATTGCGTAGCGACGGCTGGCAGCAATACAACACTATCAGTTCGTTGCGCCTGCGCATTCGTTACCAGCTTGTACCACCCTTGAACCACAATGCCCATATAAAAGAGCCATAATCCCAGATTCAGCGTCGCCATAATATGAACGGTTTCATTTAGCCAATCTGCATTAAATCCGGTATACAGATTAATGAGCAGCGCCGACGTGCCTGCCACCCATGTACCAATCGCAAAGCGTTCTACCGGATGAGCCACATGATCTTCATAAAAGGTAGAGCGACGAATCGAGGTTAAATAGCTCGCCAGTACATAAAACCAGACCAGTACAATGCCAATGATCAGCAAACGTGCGGACAGACTGGTGAGTGGCTGACCAGATATATGCTGCCAAACGCCATGCACAAAAATACCAAGTGCCATGACCATACTTCCTGCTGCTGTCGGTGCCGCAGGCAATTTTTTACCAAGTGCAATCAAGCCGATGATGATGCAGCTCAACAGCAAAATCATAAACATACATCATGCTCCCTTGCATTTTTTAGTGTATCGTTTCACCGTTTACAGCCTCTATCCAAATCGGATTCACCCGATTGCAATGAATAATGTATCGTTTAGGATGTATTAACTCAAAATTATAACATAACATGAAGGGTAGCAGTGCATTTTATGGTGATAATTATGAGCAGTAGCATTCCATATTCTCATCACCATACATCATAATCCAAGTCGAATAAGATGAACTTGAATTCTGCCAAGATGAACTCTAATCATGTCAAAAGCATGCCAAATAGGAGTCTGAATTGTGAATGCGACTGTATGCGATGGAGTAGGAGTTGAAGCGGCTCGAAGAAGTAGCTGAATATGGAGGATGACCAAAACGGCGATAGGATCATCCCTATCGCCGTTTCTTTGTGTGATTCATTTGCTATCTGACTTCCGCTTCCTGCTGCTTTAGTAGATATTTGTTTATTATTGCTGCTCGCCATTTTGGGTAACCAGCTTGAGCGGTGCTGGCATGGATGCTTCTACCGTTTTGCCCTGCAATACGTCGCGTGCGGCATCGACTGCCATTTGTCCGATCAAGTCTGGCTGCTGAGCAACCGTTGCTGTGAGTTTGCCTTCCTTGATCGAGGTAAGAGCGTCTTCGTTACCGTCAAAGCCGACGACTGGAATGTCCTTGCCTGCACTCTCAATCGCTTCAATGGCGCCGAGTGCCATCTCATCATTGTGTGCGAATACGCCCTGTACATCTGGGTTCGCCTGCAATAGATTTTCCATCACATTCAATCCTTTGGTGCGGTCAAAGTCGGCTGCCTGACTAGCGATCACATCCAGCTGCTTGTCGGCGACTTCATGGAATCCTTTACCGCGTTCACGAGTGGCGGAAGCGCCAGGTACACCTTGCAGTTCAATGATCTTAGCACCTGTGCCCAGCTGTTTGACCAGATAGTCAGCTGCCATGCGTCCGCCTTTGGCATTATCAGAAGCGACGAGTGTCTTTACGTCACCTTTATCTGCGGAACGGTCGAGTGTAATAACCGGAATATCCAGACCGTTCGCGGATTGAACTGCTGCCGAGATTGCCGCAGAATCGGTTGGGTTGATTAATAACGCATCCACTCCCTGCTGGAGTAGATCGTCGACATCGTTGCTTTGCTTAGCGGAATCATTTTGCGCATCCACCACAATGACCTTGATGCCCAGCTTTTGCGCTTCTGTGGTCACGCCATCTTTGAGTGAGACGAAGAACGGATTGTTCAAAGTAGAGATAGACAGCCCGATCGTCATCTCGCCTGTATTGGTCGCCTTTTCCGGCTTCGCCCAATTCGGCGGCTGCATGGAACAGCCTGCCAACAGCAGTGCGGTTAACATAGCGGCGAGTAGTATTTTCACTTTATTCATAAATAGTTCCCTTCTTTCACTAGGCTTGCTTGCAGTTGGTATCTTATCCTGCCCCTACAATGGCTGCATAAGGTATTCGGGATTCGCTTGCATCTTATATGGATGGGATCATGGATTATATGTGCGGTATACACGTATGCAGAACAGATCGTGAATCGTCACATTATGCTAGATCGCAGCAGAATATTTTGATATGCAATCTGCTTATGCTGAACGTTTGCGGTCGATAAGAACGGCGATGACGATCACGACACCTTTGACAACCATCTGGTAAAAGGATGATACGCCGAGCAGATTTAGACCGTTGTTCAAAGTAGCAATGATAAGCGCACCGATCAGTGTACCAACGATGCGTCCACGTCCACCAGATAGACTCGTTCCACCGAGCACAACCGCTGCAATGGCATCCAATTCATACGATGTACCTGCGGTTGGTTGTGCAGAATTTAGTCGAGATGTGAGAATCGCTCCTGCCAACGCAGCAAGTGCACCAGTGAGTGAGTAGATCAGTATTTTCACACGCGTTACCTTAATCCCTGAAACGATAGCGGCTTTTTCATTACCACCGATTGCATAGGTTTTGCGACCAAAGGCAGTTTTATGCAAAATCACCCATAGAATCGCAAACGCAATAATCATCGTAATCGCTGGCACAGGAATACCGAGGAAATAACCGCGACCAAACAGCTGGAATGCCATGCTATCGCCCAATCCGGTGATTGGATTCCCGTTTGTATAAACAAGCGTCAGTCCGCGGAACACAGTCATCGTAGCCAGTGTAGCGATAAAGGGTGCCATTTTGCCTTTGGTCACCATCAGACCATTGACCATCCCCATCACACCACCTGCCAGACAGCCCACGATAATTGCCAGAATCGGATCCATGCCCGACAACATCAGGTTGGCAACAAACGCACTGGACAATGCCAGAATAGAACCGACCGACAGATCAATACCGCCAGTCAAAATAACAAAGGTCATACCGAATGCGATCAGCGCATTAATCGCCACCTGACGCAGCAGATTCAAAATATTCAGCGGCTCCAGAAACGCCGGATTCAATATAGAGACGATGACGACGAGAATGATAAAACCGAGTAGCGGACCGAGTTTTTGTGTAAAAGCAGAAACGTTAAGTGCGCGAGACTTGCTTTGCGATGCCGTTTGCATAATTATTGTCCTCCTGTTGCCAATGTCATAATGTTTTCCTGTGTTGCCTGTTCGCGATGTAACTCACCGCTCAATTTGCCCTCGTGCACCACGATGATACGGTCGCTCATACCGAGAACCTCTGGCAATTCAGACGATACCATGATAATCGCTACACCACGGTCGGTCAGTTCATTCATCAGCTGGTAAATTTCACGCTTCGCGCCTACATCGACGCCGCGCGTTGGCTCGTCCAGAATCAGCACACTAGGTCCGATACCGATCCATTTGGCGATGACTACCTTTTGCTGATTCCCACCAGACAGACTGCGTGCTGGGGTTTCCGATGATTGGGTTTTGACCTGTAACCGCTTGATAAGCGTATCGACAAACTCCTGCTCTTTTTTACCAGAAATGAATCCTTTTGAGGTGAAGCTGAACAGATTGGGCAGCGCCATATTCTCACGGATGGAAAAGTCGAGCACCAAGCCTTCATCCTTCCGATCTTCGGTAATAAAGCCGATGCCATGACGTACGGCATCATCTGGACGACGAATATGAACCTTTTTGCCATGGACACGGATCTCCCCGCTATCCAGCGACTCTAGTCCGAAAATGGCACGCATAATCTCGGTACGTCCAGCACCCATCAGCCCAGAAAAGCCGACAATCTCACCAGAGCGTACGCTGAAGCTAACATTTTCAAATTGTCCGCGCTTGCTGGCGTTGTTCACTTCCAGCACCCATTCGCCCGGCTTCGGATGACGTGTCGGATAACGCTCGGTTAGCTCGCGTCCGACCATTTTGCGCACTACATCGTCAAAGCTTGTATGTGGAATGTCCTGCGTATCAACGGTTTTACCGTCACGCATGACCGTGATGCGATCACACAGGGCAAAGATTTCCTCCATTCGGTGCGAAATGTATACGATGGATACGCCTTCCTTTTTCAGAGCGCGAATTACTTCAAACAGCTTCTGAATCTCGCGTTCTGTCAGGGCAGCAGTGGGTTCGTCCATGATGATAATTCGTGCATTGGTCATCAGCGCCTTAGCGATCTCGATCATCTGCTGTTGACCGACTGAGCATTGACCAGCTTCCTGCTGCAAAGGCAAATGCACTGCCAGACGACGAAACTGTTCTTTTGCTAACGCTTTCATCTTGCGGGAATCGAGCCAGCCGATCGGGGTGGTGACTTCCTTGCCGATAAATAGATTTTCCAGAACGGTCATTTCGGGCCATATGTTCAGCTCTTGATGGATAAACGCGATCCCCTGCTCCTCGGCTTGTTTGGGATTGGTGTAATATGTTTCCTTATCGTCAATGGTGATGGTGCCTTCGTCGCGGGCATGCAAGCCGACGAGAATGTTCATCAGCGTCGATTTGCCAGCACCGTTCTCGCCCATCAACGCATGAACTTCGCCTTCGCGCAGTTCGAAATCCACGCCGCTCAGTACCTGATTGGTGCCGAAGGCTTTGTGGATATTGGTCATTTGGATGTGCATGTGGTGACCTCCTCATTGTTGGGATGGATGGGTTGGTGCAATGGAAATGGTGCGGGGGCATCGTCATTCACTTTGGAAAGGAATAAAGATACGTCCTACGATGGAACACAGGAATCTAGGAAATGGGATCATATGTAGATTCCCATGCTCCAAAGTAGTAAGATATTTTGCTTCGCAAAAATCACCATTCCTTGAACCTCGTGTTTGAAAATCGCAAACATTGTAGGTCGTCCTTTGTCCTTATTTCCTTTCCGCCGTTCCGCGATGCTCGCAACCTTTTCCTGCATCCATCCCTATCTTGTTGGTTCGTATCAGTTTTGAAAGATGGTAGTGTGTTAGAGATGGAAGATTTGAGTAATTAAGAGTTTTTTGCTTTTGTCTTTGCTTTGTTTACAGATGAAATTATTTTAGATACTCTAATAACAATGCGTTGTTAGTTGATTTCATTGCAATTGTTTTATTATGGCTTGGTGATTTTCGGTTTAGAGTGTAGTTATAGATTTTGATCTTAAAAAGGTTTGTAGATAGTGATTTGACAATGTGTGTTTTCTTTATTTGTTATCCAAAATAGACACCGGATTGTAGGATGCAGTTGGCGTAGGGTTTGGATTCGCCGGTTCGGATGATGACTTTAGCGTTTTGAGTTAGCTGTTTGAAATGTTCGTGACTGCAATGTTGTAGCTCGATGTCTGCGAAGCGGCTGGTCATATAGCGATGGGTGGATTTGTTATGGTCCGCCATTTCGGAAGCGATTACAACTTTTTCGATTTGCATGTCAGCGGCGATCGCTTCGACCACATCGTGAAAGCTAGGGACGCCGTACGTGAGCGCTAGGTCGATTTTGGGAACGCCGTCTGGGATCGGGAGACCGATATCGCCAATGGCGATATAATCGGTGTGTCCCAGATCGGCAAGCACTTTAGCAATATGACTATTCAGGATGCCGTTCTTTTTCATGACAGAGCAGCCTCCACTTCTGCACGAGTTGGCATGCCGCCTTGCGCGCCGAATTTGGTAACGGACAGCGATGCAGCACGGTTGGCGAATTTCAAGCTATCTGCCAACGATTGACCTTCTGCTAGTGCAACGCCAAGCGCTGCGTTAAACGTATCACCTGCGCCTGTTGTATCAACGGCTTCGACTTTGTATGTCGGCACGACTACTTCCTGCTCTCCATCGTAATACCTTACACCGTTGCTGCCTTCGGTAATGATCAGTCGGTTGGCATACTGGCGCAGCGCATCTTTTAGCTCTGTTCCTTCAAATACAATAGCGGCTTCATGCTCGTTCGGTGTGATATAAGCGATATGTTCTAGAACCTCCGCTTCCACCTGACGTGCAGGTGCAGGATTGAGCAGCAAAGGAACTTGAGCTTCGGCGCAAATGCGGCTGACCTCCATAATCGTTTCCTGCGGAATCTCTTGCTGGATCAATACGATGTCCGACTGGCGGATCACGTCAGCGGCTTGCTGTACATAGTCAGGGGTTACTTGATCATTCGCCGCTTTGACGACAATAATACTGTTGTCGCCTTCGGCAAGAATAATATGCGCAGTGCCGCTCTCCATATGTGTAACCGGTTTCACATATTCTACATTCACATGATTTTCTGTAAAGTTATTCAAAATCGTTTCGCCTAGATGATCATCACCTACACGACCGATCATCGTTACGTCGGCTCCGAGACGGGCTGCGGCTACGGCTTGATTGGCACCTTTGCCACCGGGAACGGTTTTGAAGCTTTCACCAAGTACCGTTTCACCGGCTACTGGGCGCTTGGATGAAGAAACAACCAGATCCATCGAGCAGCTGCCCACAACGCAGACTTTTGCTTGTTTTGCTGGAGATGTTGTCATGGAATTACCTCATTTCTTGTTATGTGTGTTATGCAAGAAGCTTTTATATAAGTCTTGGCAAGCTACCATGATGTAGGTCGAGCCATATGATCATTCTGACTGTAGCCTGCGTTGGAAGATGTATCATGATTCGGTTTATCGCTGAAGTGTTAGTCTGACAATGCCCTTGTCGTTTGCCGCTCAATAAATTGCACAGGCATCTGAATATTTTTTTGAATTACGGTATCGCCTTCGATTAAGGAGATCAGCAGTTCGGCTGCGGCACGTCCCATATCGTAGGCGGGCTGGCGAATGGTTGATAAGGCAGGCGATAGCAAGCTGCTAAACGGAATATCATCGAATCCGACAACCTGCACATCTTCCGGTACCTTTTTCCCCAGTCGCATCGCTTCATGCAGTACGGCAGTAGCGGTAATATCGTTACTGGCAATTACCCCATCCGTATCGGGAAACTGACGGAACAGCTCGCGCGCCCATTGTTCTGCCTCATCAAATGAGAATGAGCCGGTACGCACCACATCATAATCCATGCCCATATCGCTCAGCACCTCCGCCGCACCTTGAAAACGATCCTGTGCCGTTCGAATATGCTCCGGTCCTTGTAAAATGGTAATGCTGCTGCTACCACGCTCTACGATTGCTCGCGCTGCCAATCTTCCGCCCTCTCGTCCATCGGCATAGACCGAAGGACTATCGCTAGCGATACGATCCAGAAATACGACTGGAATGGACAGATTCCGATACGTTGAGCTGCCCGGATAGTTGGTTGACGAGATTAACCCAACCACATTGTTGCGGACAAAGGTCTGGATATAATCCTGCTCCTTTTCCTTACTCTCGTCGCTATTGCCAAAAATCAGCCGCAGCCCACTTTCCTGCATCCGATCCTCCACTCCACGTGCTAGCTGTGGAAAATAGGGATTCGTAATATCGGGTAGCAGCAAACCGATCAATCGTGATTTGCGCTTATAGAGCGAACGCGCCACTTCGTTCGGCGTATAGTTGAGCGCACGCACGGCTTCTTCCACCTTGCGCCGCGTATCTTCATGTACATATCCGGTTTCGTTGATTACACGGGATACAGTCGCAACCGATACCCCGGCATGTTTTGCTACATCCTTAATCGTCGTCACTCAATTCACCTCGATGTGTAACCGGTTACAGAAATAAAATAACACAGGACTATTTTTTTGACAACCTTTTTGTTTATAGAAATGTAAAGGAACTAGAAAATCACCAGCCCACAATCAAAAATTCCCCTTTAGGTAATCAGCGCACACTTCATCGCATCTTGAAGTGTGCGCTGATTACCTAAAGGGGATCATGCCATTGCTATTGAATCTTGCTGATTCTTATCGAAATTCAGCTAAGCAGTTCTATTGCAAATGAAGGGATTGATAGACACAGACTAGAGAGAATATCCAATCTATATTTCTACGAACACCTGTTAAATCTGTCCTACCCACTCCGATTCCGCGATCTCGAACCAGCGTTGACGAATACGATCAAAGTCTTCTTTGGACAGCATACCGTCTTCCAGCAGAGCAGCATTTTCCGCCCAACGATTCGACTTGGTCGTGCCAACAATCATCGTATCCACACCCGGAATACTCAGTGTAAAGCGCAGCGCCTGCTTGATGCTATTCTGCACCTGCTCATCCTGCAAAAAATCATATTGCAGATCGCGCAGACGGTTCCAGTACACAAATTCATAATCCTGTGGTGATACTTCTGCTTTGGTCCATGCGGCATTGGCAATCGGACGCTTGGCAATGATGCCCATGCCTCGATCACGAGCATGTGGAATAGTCAATGAGATCGCTTCCTGATCAGCGATATTCACAGACGTTTCCAAACTGTCGAATACCCCCGTTTCAATCGCATATAGCGCATTCGTCGTATCGCCACTATACCCGATATACCGAGTTTTCCCATCTTTTTTCGCTTTTTGCAGCACTTCGATCACTTCGCCGCGACGCAGTACTTCCTCTGAACAGCTATGAAGGTGAATAACGTCTACATAATCGGTTTGCAAACGACGCAGACTGCGGTCAATGCTTTGCTCCAGCATATGACGATCCCAATCGGGAGCATCAAACCCAGCAGCATGTCCACATTTGGTAAATAGATGATAATCGTCGCGGCGTCCAGCCAGCGCATTGCCGATCAACTCTTCGCTATCGCCATAGCATTCGGCAGTATCAATCACATTCAATCCTGCATCCAATGCGCTATGTAGCAATGTGTCCACCTCTGCCTGCGAGACACCGCTTCCAATTTCCGAAGCACCAAATCCCAATACACTGACCTTCATATCGGTATTACCATATTTACGCTGTTCCATTGTCATCTACCTCCACTTTGCCTGTATTTGAACTACGCTTGTGCCACAGTCCGATGCACTGTAACAGTATTACCCTATTTGCAGCAAAATAATAGATGAACATGTATGTATCTGTAAAACATCCAGTAACTCCTTATTATCGTTCGTATCGTTATTAAAGTTTGGATCGCCATTCCCACTCCGTATCGCTATTCGTTCTTTTTGATAACAAAAAGCCCGCACCTCATCGTAGTATTGCATATTCTGTATCTACACTGCTTTGATCTTGCAGATGCTTGGCAGAATCATTCTCTACGGATGATGGATACGGGCTTGTTATATCTTTATTCCATTTTTAATTTCTATTGATTTTGTTTTTCATTCTAACAGCTATGAATATGCACCTAACTGCAAGCAGCTTGTATCATTACACTTTCTGATTGGCAACTTCCGAATCTTTTCTCATATGGCTAATCACATAACCGCCAAATGCACCAATAATGGCGGGCAGAATCCAACCAAGACCAATACTGTACATTGGCACATAACCAGCTAGGAAATCATCCAGCCATTTCATATGAAACGGTGTAGCTTCCAGACCGTCTGCTAGACTGATAATGAATACGAGCAGCATGCTGCCCTGATACACCAGACGTTCGCCTTTGAACAGTGGATGGCAGAAGGTGAGGAACATGAGCACGATTGCCAGCGGGTACAGAATGGTCAATACTGGCACAGAGATCGAGATCAGTTCATTCAGACCGATGTTGGCAATAATAGCACTGAATACACACATGCCAACAGCCAGCTTTTTGTAAGACAGACGTGGGAACAATTTGTTGAAATACGATGCACACGATGTAATCAGACCTACGCTAGTAGTCAAACAAGCAATCGTAATCATCAGACCGAGGAAGATCCCGCCGGACGTACCGAAGTAGTAACTAGACATGCGTGCCAGAATTTGACCGCCATTTTCCAGATACCCGAATTGTGTAACGCTGGACGCGCTAATATACGACAGCGATACATACAATACCGACAGAATCACCGCAGCAACACAAGCGGCTTTCAGACAGACGGAAACGATCTGCTTGCGACTTGTACCGCCACGACTGCGAATCGCATTGATGACGATAATTCCGAACACGAAGGCTGCCAGTGCATCCATCGTCAGATAACCTTCTTGGAATCCATTAAAGAAGGCGTGTGTCGTATATTTCTCAGTTGGCGGCTGCAATGCACCAATCGGGAATAACAGACCAGTAATGACCAGCACGCCGATAAAGGTCAGCTTGATCGGGGTGAGAACTTTGCCGACAATATCAACGATACGTGCTGGATTCAGTGAAAAGAAGCAGGTGATCGCAAAGAAAATCACCGAGAAGATCGCTGCTACGATTGTATATTGATCCGGTGTCAGAAACGGTTTTACACCAATCTCAAATGACACATTGCCTGTACGCGGAATCGCAAACAACGGACCGATCGACAGATACAAAACGGTTGTAAATACAATGCCAAATACCGGATGTACCCGGCTGGCGAGTGATTGCAGATCATCTTTGCCGGAAAATCCGAGTGCGATAACACCCAGCGTCGGCAGGCCCACACCGGTAATTAGAAAACCGATATTAGCAGACCAAAAATTCGTGCCAGCCGATTGGCCTAGCATGGTTGGGAAAATCAGATTGCCTGCACCGAAGAACAGTGCGAACAACATCAAACCAATAACGACAATAAATGAAAACGGTATTTTCTTCTCCAACGTGTAAACCTCCAATAAGTCACTGCTATATTGTGTCTGTCATCCAGCTGTGATCCTGCCGCTACCCCTGCGATTGATTCAGCCGTAATGCCATGCGCACAAGATGATCGTTGTCGTTCGCAGATTCATTCGTCCTCTCCTGCCGCTTCTCTTTTTTACGGCAACGCGACGAAGCATATGTGTGTCAAAAGGGTAAAACATTTCGTTCACACGATGGCGATCTGACGTTGACATCCAACGTAAACCTGACGCACAGAGTTATATTCTAACCTACAATGCGACAGGACTCAATGACAATTATCGGAATATCATTTTAAATACTTAATTAATTCCTTCACATATTGGAATTAACCGTTTTCATCTGTAGTTACCAGTCATTCGTGAATGTTGCTCTGTTTTTGTCGACGATATTCAGTTGGTGTGCACCCCATAGACTTTTTAAAAGTTACGCTAAAATTGGACGCATGCGCATACCCAACCCGCTCTGCAATCAAGCCAATATCCAGATGACTTTCGGATAATAAACGACATGCTTCCTGCAATCGAATACATTGTAAAAAAGCGCGAAAATGCAAACCCGTAATCCGTGGAAAGATGCGGCATAAATACGCCGGGCTGATATAAAATTGCCGAGCGATCTGATGCAGACTCAGCGCCGTATGATAATGCTGCCGCATATAGTTCACAATTTCGTCCATTTGCGATTCCATTGGATGGTGAGAGGATGCAGCTTGGCATGTCGCTACAGTATCGCGGGAGTGCAGCAACTTCTGTTCATTTGTTCTCACCCGATGCAGCACAATCAGCAGAGTGACGAGTAGACAGCGACTCCATTCTATATAGCCCGGCTTCTTTAGCTGCATTTCCGAAAGTAGCGTCTGCAAGCATTGCTCCACCTGCTTACGCTCACTCAGCGGCAACGAAAAGATCGGATACTGCCCCAACTCCATCAGCGAAAATTGCAGCCCACTGCCCTGCATCACAAAGTCTTCGCCAAAATGAACTAAGATCCGCTCGCATTGCAACGCTTGTGTACTAACCGTCCGATGCACATCATCGGGGCGAATCAGCACCAGATCACCAGCGCAAGCACAATACATATCATTGTTAATCACATACTGACGTTCCCCGCTTTGCACATAAAATAGTTCATAGCAATGATGAGCATGATAACGCGGCATCGCCATATATCCACTTTGGCGCAAATAATGAATGCGCAGCGGTTGAATCGGCTCCAAGCTGTAATTCATTTCAGCCAATGTAGGCATAATCGCATCCTCCCCCTCGCATTGTCACTTGTTTGCCATATATACTGCTATTCGTTCAGACAAAGACAATTTGAGCAAAATGTACCTTGATTTTCGGACAATAGAAGCAAAATATGTCGCTTTTGCACATACTATACTGGCTGTAGCTAGACCAAACGCTGGTTAAAAGCAAAGGAGTGATTGAATGAAAATCAAACAACATCAAACGCAGTCTCCATCCTTACCTCCTATCATTGGCATATCGTTACGCTCGTTACCGAATTGGCGAAAATCCCTGCTAATCTCATGCAGCTGTATACTCAGCTTCAGTCTATTACCTGTATCGCCGCTAACTGTACATGGACAGGAATCTGCTTCTTCCTTTCCCTTGTCCACTACAGCCGCGCAGGCACAAACGATTACGGTTGCCAAAGACGGCTCTGGTCAATTCACCACAGTGCAGGCTGCCATCGACTCAATTGAAAGCGGTAACAAAAATCCGATTACGATCTATGTCAAAAATGGAATTTATACCGAAAAGCTTACCTTTCCCAAAGATAAGCCTTATATCACGCTTACCGGACAAAGCGCAGACCAAACGATTTTGACCTATAACGACACATCCGCTTCTGCTGGTGGTACTACAAACAGTTCTAGCACCTTTGTGTTATCCGACCATTTCACTGCGCAACAGATAACCTTTGCCAATACCGCTGGTAAAGATGCGGGTCAGGCAGTCGCCCTGTATGTACGCGGAGATCAAGCCATATTCAAACATGTACGTATACTTGGCAATCAGGATACATTGTACACGCCTGGCACGGGACGGCAATATTATGAGAACTGCTATATCGAAGGAACCGTGGACTTTGTATTTGGTAGCGCCACCGCGTATTTCAACAATTGCGAATTAAAAAGTCTGGGCAATGGCTACGTGACTGCGGCCTCGACCACAGCTGAACAAGCATACGGGTATGTGTTTTGGAATTGCAAATTAACGCGTGCCAGTACCGTTGCCAACACCAGTGTGTATTTAGGCCGTCCGTGGCGCCCCTATGCGTCAGTTGCTTTTATTGATACCAGCATGGACAGCCATATTCGTCCAGAAGGATGGAACAACTGGAGCAATGCCGAGAATGAGAAGACTGCACGCTATTCCGAATATGGCAGCATCGGCAATGGCGGAAATATAAGCAAACGCGTGAGCTGGTCCAAGCAGCTCACCTCACAACAAGCAGCGGAACTTACTCCACAACACGTATTACGCGGCAGTGACAACTGGAATCCCGCAGGCAGCTAAGCATTCAAGGTAAGCCTGAGCAATAGCCTCTCCGAAGCCTTTATCCAGACAGGAACACCGAGCGTACGTCGTATATGCGCTAGATGATCCATCTATAAATGCTCCACGTTATATCCACGCAAAACAGGCTTACCCGCATACTACAGGGTAAGCCTTTCTCATGCTATATAATAAATTGGAATCAAGGCTGACTTCGCACCTGCTCCTATTTAATCGCTCCGCCCAAAATGCAAGAAATACAATTTTCCATTGGTGAAAAACAGATAATCATCCCATTCCAGCTCATAAAACGAATCTGGCTTGCTGTTTACCCGAAATACCGTAGCGGAACTGCCTTCACGGCTCAGCCACTCCTTCAGAATATGTATAAATTGACGACTCGCCTGCTCTTCGTCATAATGCAGTGTGTTCTGCTCTGACGCTGGTATTGTCCCCTCATGCAAACGATAAAACAACCAGCGCGGCAATAGATCCAGCAACGGCTGCTCCCATTGCTGCAATCGATCTAGACTGACCTGCCCCGGTGATAGCTGCATATATTTGCATACACTCTCCACCAGCGTACCCGTTGCCGGAATCTCATCCAGATCGTAATCAAGCGAACAATTACCGCTCATATTCATCTGGGCAATGCCTTGTAAATAACCTTTCATATAATCCTGTGTTGGTATCATGCTCTGACTCCTTGTCCTATAAGTTCCATGTACAACCGGATTGATACTCCAAAGGGCTGTACGGGTATACTAATCATAAGAGATATTGTAGCATGGGTTGAACATTTGCGCTCATCGAAACGATGCAGATCATAAGACACTTTACAGCATCCACCATTCATTTCATTTATTTCGACATTTATATTGCACACAAATTAATTTTGTGTTATATTTATCTTGTAAACAAAATAATCCAGCTTCAACCCAGCATACATTATTCTCATGGGCGCTTATGCTGCCCTATTCCAATAAAGGATCGGTGATCATTATGAATATCAACGTAACGGCACTTGCAGATCAAAAGTTAAAAATAGCACTCGGCGAGCGAGACGGTCATTATAAATTGTTTTATGATACTGGTGAAGGCTGTGGCTGTGACGGTATTCCGGTACTGCTGATTGTTGATCGTCAAGGCGAGCATGATCATGTGATCGAAACCAATTCATTGCCAATCCTGATTGATGCCCAGCATGAAATTTACTTCGACAAACAGCTTTCGCTGGATGCAGAAGTGAACTATACCGCCTTCAAATTGCGTAGCGACTCTATGCTATATAGCAACAACGTCAAAATTAGAGACCTGCGTGGTCAAGATGTGCCAGAAGGCACACCTGCTCATTCCTGCGAACTCCGTTAATCCTTCTATCCAGCGGTTGCTATGTCAGTGATGGCAGTGCTACTACCCTTAGAACCTTTACCATAAATAAAAAAAGTCCCGACAGCTTGCTCCATCAGCGATGGAAGCTCTGTCGGGACTTTTTCTTCTGTTATACGACTCTTTTATCTCTTCATTTCATCTGTTTCACGTTGTCCATATGTATGATGAATAGTACACAAGCACATATTATCATGGACTACATATCTATCGCATTTATACTACTGCTAAAATTCAACTATTCAAATTCAACTGTTCAATTCCAACGTATAAATGGGCGATTGATCATAGGAATTCCATTCGCATCTGCCCATTTGCTGAGAGCAATGATGTCTTCATCCTCATGATCAGTAAAGCTGAAACAGTACCGTGATGGTACTATTGTTTTACCTTTTGGCTTGATACCAATGATGGTATCATAACGTCCGCCTACTCGAATTTCGTCAATTTCATCCGTTTTCAACATATCAGTACCAATGCGTAATCCTGTAGATTCCAGGCGCATCTCCTTCGGCTTGCGGAATTGTTGGACTAACATAATCAGCCCGCACACTATGCCCAGAATGAAAATAGCACCTACTTCATAGTACAAGAAACCTTTCTGAGCCTGCGTCGTCATTCCGCTAAACAGAATTCCCATCAAAACAGTAATCAGCAGCAGCCCAATCAGTCCATGCCGATTGCTTGGCTTTTTTACGATCAATGTATTCATATTCTCTTCTCCTTCCAATCCAGTTAACCTGTTATGAGCAACGCTTTGATTAGTGCCGGATATTCGCGCAGCATGTTATAGGGCAAGTCCTTCCACGGTACCTCGCTCGTGCGAGCATACACCGGGTAATATCCTAGCTGTTTGCCGATCCAACAGGCGCGATACATATGATAATTGCTCGTCACGAGCACCACCCCGGCATGTTCATCCGTGTATCCATCCTGTTTAATAACCTGCTGAGAAAACAGTAAATTTTCATACGTACTGGTTGAACGACGTTCTAGCAAAATAACCTCTTGTGGTATGCCCTGCTTCAGTAGATAATCCCGCATCGCTACTGCTTCCGGCACATCCTCATCCTTTCCCCGTCCACCGGAGACAATGATTTTGCGGTCACGATGCTCTTGCCAATAGGATCGCCCTGCATCCAATCGCATACGGAGCGTGTCCGTGATCTCTGCTCCCTTCAGACCAGAGCCAAGGATGATAATATAAGGTGCATCTGTTGTGACATCATCTTCTTCGTGAAAGCGAGACAGCACGAGCATTTCTGCTAAAACGAAGGAACCGACTATAAGCAGCAATACAGAGCGAAATGTCCATTTCAGGATCGGATGACGCTGAAAAAAGGCATAATATCCCTGCCGCCAGCGTTTGAAAATCGTTGATTTACGCATATGTAGTCCACCTTGTGTGCAAGCATTCGTAGTATGGCGTTGTCGTATGAAGTGGTGAGTCTTTTTTATTGTACCACGAGCAATCCATGTAACCAAAAAAAGGAAGCCAGAATATATCTAGCTTCCTTTTCTTGTATGAAGGAATGAACTCCTGTTATACTGCTTTGCTTTTGGTCAATACTCCTTAAAGCAATACTTGCGTGCTCATTTTGATACGCGATTGTCATCATGGATAGGCATCAATTGCTCCAGTACTTTCAAAATATCGCTTGCCGTTCCCGGCTTATATCCCTGTACGGAAAAACGAATCCGTTGCTGCTCATCGACAACCAACACGACCGGACGCTGCTGACCGCGTACCTGCTCTAGTACCTCCGGCAGCTGCGCCAATGCCTCCAATCGCTCATCCATCCCGATAGAAGACTGGCGCGGCAATGGCTGATCGACCAGCATGTCACGCTCTCGTTCATCCCGAATCAGCAAATGCAGCGCTTCGGGACGAGCATTCCATTCCTGCTGCCATTCTCTCCATTCCCGCAGCAGATGCTTGGTTGGTTCGCGCTCTGGCTCAAGCCATGCCAAAATTGTACTGCCCGGCAATACTGCTTCTGGCTGCGGTGCAATCCATTGCCGTACTTTATTTGGCAACTGTTCACTTAGCACAGGAACCTCTTCCTGCGCAAGACGGAAGACCAGCGGTGTCTCCACCGTTTCGCCCGCTGTCACGGTAAAATAGTTAAACTGCCCCAGCACTGAGCCATCACTAAGCCGTGTGCTGGTCGTCAATCGATACTGCCCAGGCAACACTTCATACGGATGATCACATACCTGCTTCCCGCCATATGGGAGATGCAGCGTCCGATACAATCCTTGCTCTAGCAAAGCAAGCGTAAAGTTCTGGTAATACAGCGGCTCCTGTGCTGTATCTCCTTCTGTGCTTTGACGGAAAATGACCTGCCCTTTCCTCTCATTCCCCGCTGAATTGGAAGGACTGCCCGATGTCACAGTATGATTGTCGTTCCCTGTATGTGCTGCCGCGGTAAACAGATCATTTGCCGCATCCTCTGCTACACCTTTACCGGATTGAGTATACCGTTCAGTTCCTTGCATTTGCACGTCATGCCATTCGTTATGCTGCCAGTATTGTGGCAGCTGATTCAGCGGTTCCAGACGAGCAGCAATCCCGATACTGCGTGCGGCTGCAACGAATACCATATCCCGACTCAGCGAATCCGTCACACCAAGACGATGCGCACCAGCAGGTGTTGCCATACCCGGATAGCGGTCAATCTGTTCCAGCACAACAATCTGCTGCTGCAAGGCATTCGCCAATTGCTGCGGATGATCGCGGTATTGCACCTGTTCTTGCTCATTCCACAGACTGCCAAAATATCTTCGATACGGCGCAATCATTTCAAAATGCACCCGCGGACACAGCACATACCGATCAAAAGTATCGCGGTCGCTCCACTGCGATTCATACGATACCGCTCCCGCCAGATGATCATGAAGCGAGACGGTAAAGGTATCGTGCAGATCCTTCGGTCGCAGACTTTGTAGCAACCGTAGCGCCAATGGTCGCTGTTCTGGTTCACATTGCTCCAAAAACGTTACGATCTCCATACCATTGCCCTTGGCTGACTGTAACATGGACTGTATCTCTGCCACTGGCAATTGCCATTTCTCAGCGAATTCCTCCGCTTGCTCGGCTGTTATAAATGTCTGTTCAAATGCAGTACGAATCGCCGTGCCTTCCTGCAGACGTTGTTCATGCAACATACGCTGCGCTTCTGTTACCGACGGTCCTTCTTCAGCGGCGGGAGCAGCGGGCGGCGACACCTTCCATTGTAATGTACCCTTGGTTTGCTTCAACGGCGAGGCTTGAGAGGGAGCATTTGTCGTCAGCACGATGATGACCTCTGTCTCCTGCGCAGACACCAGTTGCTCTCCCCACAACCGACCATCCGCTGTACGTGCATGCACCAGCAGATCACCGTATCCTGTCGTCAAACCGACATTCCCGTCATCACCACTGTTTAGAATCGACAACGGGAAAAACTCGGCGGCATTATACTGCTGATATTGCACCTCTGCTGGCAGCGGCTGCCCATACGAATCCACCGTTTTAACGGTCAAGCGACGGGTAGCTGCATACCGATCCAGCATATTGATCTCGTTATACCACGGATGAGTAGAACAGACCTCCTCAGGACCTTCTGCCGGACCAGCGATTCGTGTATTCACGAGCATGGCGCGCTTGGCTGGCCAACGAAACCAGCCTTCATCCAGTACAGGCTCCGGCTCACACGCACCGAGATAATGCCATTGTCCGTCTGCCCAAGCTTCTACCCAAGCGTGGTTAGAGTCGCAATGCGCCCAACGCGGGGTATAGCATTGACGTGCCGGAATGCCCACACTGCGCAGCGCCGTTACCGTAAATGTCGACTGCTCACCACAACGTCCCAATGCAGTTCGCATAATCGTCAGCGGCGAAACGGTGCGTATGTCGGTACCGATATATGTTGCGCGCTCATGGCACCAATAATTCGTTTCCAAAATCGCATCCTGTAGCGATAACTGCTGTACGCGCGGTGCCAGCTCATCGTGAATCATAGTGCGGCTATCATCAATATTCTCGTTGTTCACTCGATATGGCAGGACAAAGCGGACAAACAGCTCATCTGGAATATCCTTTCCCCACGGCATATCCTTACGTACTTGCAATACATGACGAACATGCGCTAGAAAATAATCCCCGTCATAGTCCGCCAGATCGTGCAGCGGCATATAGGCGTATAGCCATTCCAGCAGTAAACGTTCCTCCTGATCCAACTCTTGTGCCAATACACCAAACAGCTCCTGCTGACGTCCACGAATCTGCTGCTTTTTCCATTCCAGCTTATCCGCGATGTCGCGCCGATTCAGACCATATTCCTGCTGTACTGTCATTGTATGCCTCCTCCGCTATTACTTGCTGGATGTTGCTTGCGATTCTCTTGCCAAATTAGACCATCCTGTCGAATGCAGACCAGCGTCTGATCATGCAAAGGAGCAGACAGTTGGAACATGCTGCTTGTCGTTTGAATCGACAATTGTGAAGGAACTGCCAAAGGAAAGCTTGTATCGCCAATATTCAGCAACGGCTCTATTTCATTGCTGTACACACCATACTGTTCAGCATACAAACGCTGTTTATAATAGAGACGGCGCAGTGTCCATTTGAGCTGCTCCAACTCCGTTTGCGCTGGTGAACTCGCAATTTGGGAAGCGAAGCTTTTGTTATAGAGCGCATCCGTTTCAGCCTGTGTATCGCTACCTTGTATCGTTTCCATAGTAGTGTCCGACATGACCGTTCCTGTTAACGCTTGGTCGTCGAAGATGACATAGCCCCACATTTCGGGATAGTGCATATTGACGACACCTTGCGGGCTCCACACCCAATTATCCTCGGGTAAAGACTTACCCGTCACAGGATCGCTGCGTTTTATATACTGACCGTCTACCACATCTACCTGCCATTCCACCCGCGAAAAGTTTACCCGCCAGTGCTCCCCTGACAGCGGAGGACGTTTACCCGGCGCGCATTCCTGCAATATACGCCAAGGCATAGCAATCTCCACCGACCACATCCGGTTATCAGCCGCTGGATTATTCAGCTGTCCGTCAATATGTACGGCAGTTTTCAGACCGCTAATATCCCAGCCATTGATCGGCGGTCCATCATCACGATATGGCTTGACTAGCAGCAGATCCCACACGGTTCCAAGCGCATTGATCTCAAACTCATAATACTGGTGCGTATCTCCATCTGGATCAATAAAAATTTCAAAATCATTATCATAAAAAATCACAGAATCTCGTTCCGTCTGATATGCCCAGATTTCGTCTTCAAGCATCTCAGCAGCAATATAAAAATAGTCATCATCCCATAGCATTTTGACTCTCGTTTGCTTGGTAGGGTGTGGACGGAGATGCCCTTCAATATCGACAAACACATCCGTCCACTCTGCATGCTGCCAGAACGGCTGATCCAATCTACCACTCCAATCGCTCTGTCCGACTGCGCGGCGACACACGTAATGTTTCGGTTGAAAAGCAAGCTTCGGTTCGGGAACGGCGGATAACGGATTCATCTGTAGATTACCTCGCTTGTTGAAATTGGATTTGTAGTGATGCTTTGCTTATGTACATTCTACACATGTTCACAATTTGACGTAAATATGGCATATATATCGTTCAGTATGTCAAATATGAGCTTTGCAGAACTTAGTTTACAATTGCGATTGGCAATTATAGCATACATGAATATGTCAAAAACCTGCCTCTCAATGGAAAAGGCAGGTCACAGCATGTCTCTATGTTTTGGATCGCTCGCTTATATTTTTCGGATGGATCACCGAATAGATACGTTATCCAATTGATACTCCACACCATTCACTTTGGAGAAAATCATCGTAGTACCCAGCCTTCCCTGCTGATCTCGTCTTGCATTACGCAATTTGCCTTCCAATGCAAAACCAGCTTTACGAGCAACTGCTACACTCGCATGATTGTTCTCGTCACAGCGAATCTCAAGACGATTGGCGTGTAGATATCGAATCGCAAAGTCACTAATGCTATGTACCGCTTCTGTAATCAAGCCTTGACCCGCCTGCGATGATCGGACCCAATAACCCAGTTCAAAGCTACGTAGCTCCCAATTGATACGATGCAGTCCACTGCTGCCAATAAATTGCCCAGTATACCGATCAAATAGATACAGCACCAGATCCTGACGCGCCAAAAAGTTAATATGACATTGCCGTGCATTCTTTTCTGATTGCTCTAAAGTAGGCAGAGGATGAACCCAAGGCATCCACGGTGGCAACTCGGTCTCACTTTCCACAATCGCCTCATTCACAACTGCACCATCACCGAGACGTGGCGCACGAATCAATAACCGCTCACTTGTCCATTGCTCAGGAAACGATAACAGCAGCGGATCAAGTGGTTGGTGTTCCGATAACGAATGACTCACGTTATCCCCTCCATTTATCGATTGTCTAGTGTCAGTTTACGGCTAAAAACAACGTCATGCTCTTCACGCGTATAACCAGCGCTTTGATACGTCTGCCATGCTGCTATATTGTTTAGTCCAGTCAACAGTTTGACGTGTAAAACACCTTGCTTATACAATGCTTGTTCTATAGCGCGTAGTAGAGCTAGACCTATTCCTTTACGTCGAAAAGGTTGACGAATATACAATTCCATAATTTCCGCATACGGATGATCATAACAAAACGAAGTATACGTCTGCGCACAAATAAATCCAATGGCTTGTCCATCCACTACAGCAACCAATACGATCTCATTTCCGTTTTCCAAATGTTGCGCTATCTCTGCTGGATCTCGATTCAAATCATTAAATTCAGCATTCATATGTGCCAGATCCATAGCATGCGAGGCATTTGCCGCAACAATTTCAAATGTAGGCTGAGTTGAAGGCATAACCGACTCCTTTCCTATTGGTAATTGATGCGTAGCCATTTACGATTACCCTTTGCTATAGAGCGCGCTCAATCGTTAGCAGCAAACATCAAATGACCATCTACGTCAATCTAACGTCCACCATCCCTGTCATGATGCTGTATAGCAATATCACTGCTCTGTTTGTATGTAAAACGCGCTGCCAAATCAATAATCCAGCAGCAGATAAAAACCTTCATTACTTTTGTTACAATTTATATGCAAAAGCTATAAGTTGCCTTCCAATGTTTGCCGATATCCATGTCGAAAAAACATTTGATCGGCTTCTTCCCACATCCGTAGTTGAGTCAGACAAGCTTGTACTGTTTCTTCCAGCACCGCCGTCACCTTATCCCATTGCAGCAATTCCAAGGATTCCAATGGTGCAGATGTGTCATCAGTGTCTATCCATTTATGTTCCAAATCACTAACTAGCAGTGGCAGCAGCTTCAGATCCGCTTCCGGCATGGCAAGCACCTCATCATTCAACGGGGTATATACAATACCGTAATAGGCTGGCAACTGGCTGTCCAATCGGCACAGATCGCGTTCATATTTTTCTTTTGCTTCCTGTCTATCTTCGGGTGGCAGTTTGCTAATATAAGGCGCATATATCTTTTTGATCCATAGATCATCGGTCAGTAGGTGAAAATAGTAACCAATATGAAAAAGGCTGCGCTGCTCCCGCAAATACGTAGCAGCAAATCGTTCAAGATCAAAAAACCCTTCACCTGTCGAATCCAACCGTATAAAATGGGAGCGTCGTTTGCTCCGGTCATTGACTGCGTACTCCACCACATCTGGTGCCAGATTGCCCAGCATAAACTGACGGTCATGCCAGCCTAGCCTGCTCTCGATCAGTGCGGCAATACAATAATGCATCATTCGTGAACCCATATCTGTTCCCTCCTGTGCTGACTTGTCGTTTCCCATCATTTCTGGAATAGTATACGGGAAAGTGCCGTAAACCTCATGTTGACACTCCATGATGTCCCTCTCTTTCTTATTCCTGTCAATAATCATAGCATGTTAGCGTTTTTTATACACCTGTAGGAGGTTACTCGTTTCGCGAATATATAGAATGTTTGTTTTGTATACACAAAAGCGCCTGTTCCACCTGCGGAACAAGCGCTTTTCCATATATGAATAATGCGATAAGAGGAAAAAGGAAAGCAGCGGTTGAGTGTACATACGGTAATTTATATAAAAGATTGCCTCCACGTTGCCAGCGCATAAGCAGTCTGGGATATACAAACGCCATGTTTCACTTCTGTGTTTCTAACAATCAACTTGCATACAAGTTTTGGTGGCAAAAGGACGGGCGTCGAAACGAATGTTTCGAAACCCGATTCCTTTACTATCTATACTTACATTTATACTTTCAGTTTACCGATAATCTGACGAATTTGTTGATTCAGATGTTCCAGTTCATCACGGCTTAGTCCAGTCGATTGCAGTAGCGATTGCGGGATACAAGCAGAGCGATCGCGCAGTTCCATACCGTTGTCCGTAATACGAATTTTGACAACACGCTCATCTTCTACTGAGCGCTGACGTGTGATCAGCCCAGCTTCTTCCATTCGTTTCAACATCGATGTCATCGTACCAGAGTCCAAATAAATCTCCTTACCCAGTTCCTTAATGGTACACTCGCGTTTATCCCACAGCACAACCAGTGCTAAATACTGCGGATAGGTGATGCCCATTTCTTCAAGCATTGGCCAGTACATGCGCGTGATTGCTCGTGAACCTGCATAAAGAGAAAAGCAGAGGTGCTGTTCCAGAGCCAGTGTTTCTTTGTTATCCACTTTTCTCACCCTTTAAATAATTTAATTAATTTAATAGTTATTATAATTTGCATACATGATTCTTGCTTGCACCTATCAT
This sequence comes from Paenibacillus sp. JQZ6Y-1, assembly GCF_040719145.1. Classification (NCBI taxonomy): domain Bacteria; kingdom Bacillati; phylum Bacillota; class Bacilli; order Caryophanales; family Paenibacillaceae; genus Paenibacillus; species Paenibacillus kandeliae. The sequence continues at coordinate 1,645,548 of NZ_JBFDUZ010000001.1, read as the reverse complement.
ACCGAGATTCATATATATTGTCAACAATTAATTTGTTGAAAATTTAAATAATAGTTCTGCCCTTTTTGCGCAAAAAACCTTCACCCCTGTAATCACGTCCACGTCATAAATGGAAGTGCCTGCAGTGGCGAAGGTTTTTTAAATCATACAAGGTGAGACATACTGACTCTTGACTGCTTGCAAGTGATGGCTAGTTAGATGAGGTTGCTGTTGGAATCGGTTGATCTGGATACGGTATAGCACTTTGTTTGTAATCTTTATACGCTGCTGCCAAGCGAGATATACCCTTTTCGATTTGAAGACTGGTGCAATAGCTGAAGCAGAGACGAACGTGATGATGGGTGTGGCGATCTGGATAGAAGCTGCGACCGTCCACGATACTGACGCCACGATCCGCTGCCAGTTGTTGAAGGATGGTGGTATCGACATGTTCAGGAAAGGTGAGCCATAGGAAGAATCCACCTTCAGGTAAGACATAGTGAACTTCGTCGCCAAAATGACGGTCGATAGCGGCTGCCATGATGTCGCGCTGCGTCCGATAATGGTCATTCAGCTGATGGAGATGCTGTTCAAAGTCCAGACGCGATAGTAAAGATGCTAGAATCTCTTGTGTAAAGACACCTGTACTGCCGCCCAGCATCAGGATACGCAGCTTGTCGATCAATAGCGGGTGTGCAATTGCCCAGCCAAGTCGGATGCCGGGAGCGATGATTTTGGAAAAGGTATTGAGGTAAATGGTGCGTTCCGGCGCAAGAGAATACAGGGTGGGCAGGTACTCACCAGTAAAGTTCAATTCCGCGTACGCATCATCCTCTAGCAGATAAAAGTTGTACGCACGCGCCAGCGCCGCCAGACGATGACGTTTTACCAGCGAGAGCGTGACACCACCGGGGTTGTGGTAGGTGGGCATAGTATATAACAATTTGGGCAGCGAGCGTCCTTCCGTTTTTGCCTGAATCAACGCTTCTTCCAAGGCATCAATATTCAGCCCATCTTCTTGTAATGGAAAAGATGAGATGGTCGCGCCTGACAAGCGAAACGCCTGCAATGCACTGAAAAAGGTTGGTGCTTCTGTCCATACTTCATCGCCCGGCTCCAGCAGCAATTGCGCAGCAAGCGACAGCCCTTGGGTCGCACCATATGTAATAAGTACATCCGAACGCTGCGCTGGAATGCCGTTATGCTGCGCACGATCAAGTACCCATTCCAAAATATACTCTGGACCGGGCGCGCCTGAATATTGCAGTGCCTGCCGCCCGTGATCTGTAATCGCTTGCCCAGACGCCTGCTCCAACTCGGCAATCGGGAACAGATGCGGGGCAGCAAAGCCAAAGGATAAATGCACATGATCCTCATGTGTAACTGTTGTACTGCCAATGGATGGTGTGGATGGAATATGACGTGACAGCAGAGACAGATCAGGTGTAGAAACAGGTTGAGTCATGCGAATAACCACCTTTCTCCTATTCAGACTTGTTCCACAGCATGCAGCGTTGTATCGGAGCTACAAATAGAGCAGCATTCCCCTACATCTCATCATTCTGTAAATTATAATGATCAAGCTGTCGGTAAAGGGTTGGTTTCCGACAGCTTGATCTATGGTGTATATTGCCAATCATAACTGTATGAAAATATTATTTAGACAGCAGACATGTTTCACACACGCACATCATGTAAGCTGGATAGCTTATTCAACGCATGTCGAGCTGTTTGTGAGAGTACATGCGCAGTGCTACTTAATGCCTGCTCATCCACATCAAATGCCGGATGATGCCATTCTTGTGGACCGGATGTACCGACGAATAGGAATACCCCCGGTACCTCCTGCTGGTAAAAGGAAAAGTCTTCGCTCGCAGGTGATACAGCCGGAACAATAGCTTGCAATCCCGCAGCTTGTACAGCTTGTTCGACAACGGGAACCCATTCCTCACTATTGTGAATGGGCGGTGGTCCGTCAATCCAGGTAATAGTAACCGTACCGCCGAATGCTGCCGCTACACCGTACGTGACCTGTTCAAACTGTTGACGAACATGTCGGCGCACCTTCTCATCAAAGGTACGAATCGTTCCTTCCAGACGAGCCAAATCAGGAATGACATTCCACACATGTCCACTGTTCAATTGGGTAACACTAATGACCGCGCTATCCTGTGCGCTAATGCTGCGGCTGACGATGGATTGCAGTGCCGTAATGATGTGGGCAGAAATCACAATTGGATCTAGCCCCGCTTCTGGCACCGCAGCATGTGTACCTTTACCGCGTACATCGACACGGAATCCATCAGCAGCTGCCATGAGTGCGCCTTCCTTCACGCCGACCGTGCCAACTGGCAGATCCGGTTTGTTATGCAGACCGAATACAGCGGATACGCCCTCCAATACACCCGCAGCGATGACCTGCTGAGCTCCCTTCGACTTTTCTTCAGCAGGTTGGAAGATCAGACGGACTTTGCCCGGCAATTGATCCTCCTGCTGCTTGAGCAAATAGGCGGCACCAAGCAGGGAAGCAGTATGAAAATCATGCCCGCAAGCGTGCATTTTACCGGGAATCTCCGATGCAAAGGGAAGCCCGGTTTCCTCCTGGACAGGTAACGCATCAATATCGCCACGTAGCGCGACGATGGGACCGTCCGTCGACCCAATTTCCGCGATTATGCCTGTTTTTAGCGATGGTGTATCCAAAATAGCAATCTCAGCAGCCCATAGCTGCTCACGGAGATATGCCGTTGTTTCTATCTCCTCACCGGACAGTTCGGGATGGCGGTGCAGATGACGACGCACCTCCACCAACCGTTCCTGCAATGCTTCTGTTAGTGTCATCCGTATTCCGCTCCTCTCCTGATGTAATGATAGCCATATAACGGTATGCTATCGTGCTGCTGCGGATGTGTCCAGCTCGGCGGTAGCGTTGGTGATACCGTTCTCTTCACCATGCTGCACGAATACCTGTTGCAACAACTCAAAGGAGCGTACTTTTTTATCAAAATCGCGGATCACGGTATGGGTAATAATCTCCTGAATATCAAAGCGTTCGCGAATATGGGATAGCTGCTCATATACATGATCCGCAGAGCCTTTGACAACTTTGGCTTCCTTCACTTCGATGCGGAACGTTTCGTTTGATTGACGACCAAATTCCTCCGCCTGTGCCACGGTACCGACAGTGAGCACACGACCGCTTTCCAGATGAATTTTGACGGACAAATTCTCACCCGCCAACGCGTCAGCTTCCTGATCACTATCCGCGACAATAATGGATAGCGCTAAGATCACATGTGGCTCTGCCAGCTCGGCAGAAGGTACAAAGGATGCCCGATATGCCTGTACGGCTTCTAACGCCACCTCTTCATCACCGTTGATAAAGAGTGAGAATACATAAGGCAATCCTTGACGAGCCGCCAATTCCGCACTATCGCGACTTGCACCCAGCAGGAAGATCGGCGCAGGCTGTGCCGATTGCGGGCTGACATGAATGCCTGCTAGCACATGATCATCCGCAATTCGATTGTGCAAATAATTGCGCGTCTCCACCAGCTTATCTGTCAATGAACGGTGATCACCATGCTCCCCTTGCAGCGCACGCGTCGAACGCGGCAGCCCGCCTGGTGCTCGACCGATGCCAAGCTCCACTCGTCCCGGTGCTAGTGCTGCTAGTACATTAAAATTCTCAGCAACTTTGTACGGGCTGTAATGCTGGAGCATCACGCCACCAGAACCAAGCAAAATATGATTCGTACGCGCGAGCAGATAGGAAATCAACACCTCTGGTGATGAACCAGATACGCTCGCAGAATCGTGATGCTCCGACACCCAGAAGCGTCGATAACCGAGTCGCTCCGCAAGCTGTGCCAGTTCAATCGTACGGGCAAAGGACTGCTCAGCTGTTTCCCCTTCATAAATGGGCGTTTGATCTAATATTCCAACAGGTATGGTCATCTTATATCCTCCATTCTTGATCTGCTTACTTGGTAAAATAGCCGATTCACTCCTCCGATCTCATACCGGATAAGTGTATATATTCGATACATCATCGTTTTAAATGGAATAATTTGCTTCCGGCGTAATCCGGCGCAAGAACTGCTTCGTACGCTCCTCGCGTGGACGCTGAAAAATCTCATCCGGCTTACCCTGCTCTACCACAACACCGCCATCCATAAAAACGACACGGCTCGCCACATCACGGGCAAAGCCCATTTCATGGGTGACGATAATCATCGTAATGCCCTCTTCTGCAATACGCCGAATGACTTCCAGCACCTCACCGACCAGCTCTGGATCAAGCGCCGATGTCGGCTCGTCAAACAGAATAACTTCGGGATTGAGCGCCAGCGCGCGGGCAATGCCGACACGCTGCTGCTGACCGCCTGATAGCTGACTTGGATAATGGTGTAGCTTCTCGCCCAGCCCTACCTTTTGCAGCATGCGGGTACTGATCTCCTCCGCCGTGCTGCGCGGAATACGGCGCACGACGGTCAATCCTTCCATGACATTTTCTAGTGCTGTCTTATGCTTGAATAGATTGTATTGTTGAAAGACCATCGCAGTCTGCTGACGCAGCTGGTGAATATCGTGGCGGGACGGATGCTTGCCGCTCACCTTATGCTTGCCGACCTGAATCTGTCCTTGATCTGGACGCTCCAAATAATTGATGCAGCGCAGCAAAGTCGTTTTGCCAGAGCCGCTGGGACCAAGGATAACGACCACCTCGCCTTTGTCCACCGACAGATCGATCTGTTTTAATACCTCATGCTTACCGAACGACTTGCTGATCTTCTCCAGCGCGATCATAGTGCACCTCCCCGTTGAAAGCTGTTCAGTCGATATTCCAGCCAGCCGCTCAACCGTTCGATTAGAACCGTTAGTCCCCAGAACAGCAGCGCTGCCGCCACATAAGCCTCAAAATATTTCCAATTATCCGCAGCTACAATCTGTGCCTGCGCGTTGATCTCGACCACCGATATCGTATATGCCAGTGTGGAGCCGTGTAGCATACCAATCACTGAGTTGGATAGATTCGGTAAACTAACTGCCAGTGCCTGTGGAAAGACAATCCGGCGCAGTGCCTGCGGTGTTGTCATACCAACCGAATGCGCCGCTTCGATCTGACCGCGATCCACCGCCAGAATACCAGCGCGCACCACCTCTGACATATATGCTCCCGCCGTAATGGAAAAGGCGATGCAGGCAAAGCCGATGAGCGGAATCGAAGCGGATGTGAAGGAGCTACCCAGCGCCTTGGCGATTCCGTCGATGAGAAGCGGCAAGCCAAAGTAAATCAGCAACAGGTGCATCAGCATTGGTGTACCGCGAACAAACGTAACATACGCCGCCGACAGCTGTGCCAGCACCGGAATCCGGTAAATCCGGCTCAATGCCACCACACCGCCAATCACAAACCCAGCAATCACCGATATGAATGTGATCAACAGCGTTGTAGGCAATGCCTTGAATAGACTGAGAAAAGCAGTCCACATAAATGAAGGATCAAAGCTCATCCGTTTTTGCCTCCTTTTCCGTTAAGTGGAATCGGTCGCAGCTGCCAGCGCCGAGACGATGGTGTACGCTGCTGCACCTGATCAGTACGTGCATATCGGTTCAAATAACGCTCCAACCAGACAAATCCGCGTTCTAGAATGACGCTGATCACAAAGTAGATGAGCGATAATGCGATATACGTTTCGATAAAATGCTGGGTCGCCGTACCGAGGGTTTGCGAACGTCCCGTCATTTCCATCACGCCTAGTGTAAAGGCGAGCGAGGTGTCCTTCAGATTCCCGATTACCAAATTGCCGAATAGCGGCACTGAGATGCCCAATGCTTGCGGCAAAATGATGCGCTGAAATGTCTGATACCCGCTCATGCCGATCGACTGTGCTGCTTCAATCTGTCCTTTATCCACCGCTTCCACCGCTGCTCGGATCATCTCCGAAATGAATGCTCCGCTATTCAGCGCATACGTCAGTATGACGAAATACAGAACGGAAAAGCGGGATACATCGATATGTAGCCAGCCGAGTATTTCCGGCAATCCATAATAAATCAGAAACAGTTGAATCAAAATCGGCGTACCGCGGAAAAACGATACATAGATGCGTGACAGCCGCTGCAAGACAGGCACATGGTACAGCCTCGGCAGTGCGACCAGCAAACCGATCAGCAGCCCTAGTGCAATCGAGCTGCCGACGATGAGCAGCGTGATGTTCAGGTACGCTAGTAGCTTCGGTATAAAGTCAAACACATAGTTGATGTCAAAACGTCTGCTCATGTCTGCTCCTCCCTGCCATGAATCATATGAATCGATGGCATCATCAATATTGAATTACTGGGTCACTTTGGCTTCCGCCAGCGTTTTGGTAAAGTCATCGCCCAACCATTTCTCGCTCAATTGTTTCAGTGTGCCATCGGCTTTGATCTCGGTAATCGCTTTGTCGATCTCATCTGCCAGCGGCTGCTCATCTTTGCGGAAGACAAAGTATACATTCGATTCGTTCAGCGGCTCGCCGACTGTTTTCAGGGCTACATTGCCGTCTGCATCGGTGTTGAAGCGGTTCGCAAAATCGGTAGTAATCGTTGCATCCACGCGTCCTGATACGATTTGCTGTACTGTATCATTGGCTGCCCCGCTAGTGTAAACAACGTCGATTGCGTTGTTATGCGTCTTATTGTATTGATTCAGCAGGTACGCCGCGTTACTTGTTGCGCCAGTCAGTACTTTTTTGCCTTTCAGATCGTCTAGACCTTTGATGGTATTGTTATCCTTCGCGACTGCTACACGATTCAGGAAAATGCTGTATGGCACTTTGTTGAACAGGTATTTCTCCTCGCGCTCTGGGTTAGTTTCCATCTGGTGAGCAACGAAGTCGATTTTGTTCGTTTCCAGACTCAGCAGCAGGTTGGAGAATTCCATTGTTTTGAATTCAAACTCCACATCTGGTAGACGCTTGTCGATCTCGCGTACCAGCTCCACATCGTAGCCGGTTAGCTTGCCGTTCTCATCGATAAAGCACACATTCGGAAATTGCGTACCTGTTCCGACGATAATTTTGCGAACACCATCGGAGCTTGCCGCATCGGCACTACCGGATGATGCTGTTGTTGTGCCACTAGCAGAACCACCGCTTGATTCGCTAACCGAAGCGCAACCGGATAAGAAAAGCATGAGCGCCATGAGCGCGAATACGGGTCCTTTTGTAATGTAATTCCATGTCGTGAATCGGCTTTGTCTGTTGTTCATACATGATTCCCCCAAATTCTTATCTTTTTAATCGGATTTTATCCATCGACGGGTTCACTATCACCCGATCTAGTGGATGTGCGATAAATCTATCATCCCGTGGTGGGTAGCGTCAATGCGGGTTTTAATCGAAAGATTCTATACTGGTATTGAACAAATCTATAGGTTGGGAGGTGAAGAGTTGTATCCACTGCGGGAAGGAATAAGGGGACGGAACTCCGGTGGAGCCGCGGGAATCTTTTGGATGAGGAAGGAATGAAGATTCCCGCCCTCTAAGCAGTTAGATATTTTGCTTTCGCAAAAATCACTTTTCATTGAACCCCGTGTTTGAAAATTATAAACACTAGAAGTCGTTCCTTTTCCCTTATTTCCTTCCCTCCGTTTTGTGCAACTTCCACCTTTTGGTTGGGTGGCAGGTGAAAGGATAGAGCCCTCACTGATTGGTATGTTTTTTTAAATGATATAGCTGGTATTCACCTAGTTAGCTTTAATCATTTTCAAATACCAAATGGGGCGTGCTTTGGTTGGCTCGCCCCGCTGGTAGTGTCGTTGGCTAGTATAGATTGCAGTTTGTTTGTCGGGTGTTGCGTGATGTATGAGTTGATTTCTGTTATGTGTGGATTGATCGGTATTAGCATACATGTGTTTATGAGTGTTGAGATTAGTGATGATATTTCCTCTAGGATACGTCGTCCTCGTTAGCCGGGGACGGCGATTTCGGGTTGGTCTTGGCGGCGGAAGTAGTCGACGTCGCGCAGCAGATCAGCCATCATAGATGTCATGTGAGCAGGTTGTTCTTTTAAGGTGACGAGGCTGGTTTGCAGGGAAATGCCTTCGATTTCTGGTAATGCGACACGGACGAGTTTGCCCTGTTTGACTTCTTCATGTACGCTCAAGCCGGGTAGGAAGGCAATGCCAGCTTTTTGCAGGACGAGTTTTTTGGCGGTTTCGGAGTGATCGACTTGAAAGGCGATCTCTGGTGGCGATTCCATTGCTTCAAATACACGATGGATACGCAGCCAGTCGAGTGAGCCGCATTCAAAGAAGACGAGCTGCTGGCGTTCCAGTGCAGATATAGAGGTAGGCGGACGATAGGCAAATGGATGGTCGGCGTATACGTACAAGGAGATCGGATCTTCATACGAAGATACAGTACGGATCGACGGGTGCATCATTTTGCGTACAAAGCCGATATCAATTTCTTTATTCAATAGACGGCTAACGAGCTGGTCGGTCGTTGCCGTGATTAATTTAAAGTTGGTTTGTGGATATTGCTGCTTCAATTGGGGTAACAGCTCCGGTATCACATAATTGGATACGGAAATGGTGCATCCAATGGTCAGCTCCTCAGGTGTTGTCTTGACCGTTTGAATCCGTTGTCTGCCTTTTTGCAGCACTTGCAGAACCTGCTGCGCATACGGCAAAAAGCGTCTACCCTCTTCCGTCAGTACAATTTGACGTCCAAGCCGTTCGAACAATTTGCAGCCCAGTTCTCTCTCCAGCGATTGAATTCGCGCGGTGACGGAAGGCTGAGACAGAAACAAAATCTCTGCTGCCTTGTTAAAGCTGCCGTAATGATGGATGTACACAAAGGCTTCCATATTCTCAATGTTCACGGTGCATTCCCCTTTCGTTAAGTTGGATAGACTTGATTCATGAACCAAATCTCATTTTACCAATCATTTAACTTGGTTTTATGTATCATAGGTTGTGAACTGTGCATTGTCAACGGGTTTTGCAGGTACAGAACGCGCTCCGCTAGCTGTAGTAAAAGGAAAATGCAGGCGGGGCGCGCACTTTGCCCACTTGTCACCAGAATGGGAAAATCATACATCTCTGGTCATCCCATCATACTTAGCTGTTCACTGGCTTAGCAGCATACCGATTTTGCGGAATAGGTACACCCAGATTTTCGCGCAATGTATCGTGCTCATAGTCCTCACGATAGATACCACGCGCCTGCAATATTGGAACCACTTGATCGACAAAATCATGCAATCCAGATGGCAGATCGGAGTGAATAATAAAGCCGTCCGCCCCGTTTTGCTCAAACCATTCTTGAATGCGGTCAGCGACCTGCTCTGCTGTACCGATAAAATTGCTTCGCGGTGTTGCCGATTGCAATGCTACCTCACGTAGCGTCAGATTGCGCTCCTTAGCATCCTTTTTAATCTTATCCGTGCCACTGCGGAAGCTATTGCTGCCGATACCGTTCAGCTCTGGGAAAGGCTCATCTAGCGGATACTGGGCGAAGTCGTGATGATCAAAGAAACGTCCCAAATATTGCAACGCCTTATCAATTGTAACCAGACTGGCGATTTCCTGATATTTCTGCTCTGCCTCTTCCTCGGTACGCCCGATGATCGGCGTAATACCGGGTAAGATCTTCACTTCCTCCTCATCGCGCCCATAGCCCTTAATACGCGTCTTCACATCCTGATAGAACGCCTGTGCATCCTCCAGTGTCTCCTGACCTGTGAAAATAGCGTCTGCCGAGCGTGCAGCGAGATTTTTGCCATCTTCGGATGAACCGGCTTGGAAAATAACCGGCTGCCCCTGCGGTGTACGAGCGATATTCAGCGGTCCTTGTACAGAGAAGTATTCGCCCTTATGATTCAGGGTATGCAGCTTGTCTGGGTCAAAGAATACCCCGCTCTCTTTATCGCGGACAAACGCATCCTCTTCCCATGAATCCCACAGCCCTTTGGCAACGTCCAAATACTCTGCCGCAATCTTATAACGCTCAGGGTGAGACGGATGACGGTCGCGGCTATAGTTCAGCGCCGTACCTTCCAGTGGCGAGGTCACCACATTCCAGCCTGCACGTCCACCGCTAATATGATCCAGCGAAGCGAGCTGACGGGAGATCGTGAACGGCTCGCTATAGCTAGTCGAGATCGTACCAACCAGACCAATCTTGGACGTGACACCAGCCAGCGCCGACAGAATCGTTACTGGCTCAAACCGATTGAGAAAGTGCGGCAATGATTTTTCATTAATAAACAGCCCGTCCGCAATGAAGACAAGGTCAAACTTACCTTCCTCCGCCTTCAATGCCTGACGTTTATAAAAGTCAAAATTCACACTGGCATCGGACAGCACCTCCGGGTGACGCCATGTGGACATACTACCGCCTACCCCATGAATAATCGCTCCGAATTTCAATTGACGCTTGCTCATTGCATTCATCCTCTCGATTTGTAAATAATGACCTATCTTTCATTCCTTACAGAGATACTTGAACCTGCTGCTGTTGCAGCAATTGTTGCAGCTTTTCCAAATCTGCTTCTAACAGCGCAGTATAGGTGGCACCGTGACCGACCTCGACTACTGGTACATGACGAATACCATATTTGGCATCCAGCACATCGCGCAGTACATCGTTACCTGCTACTTCTAGATTGCTGTACTCATAGCCGTTTGTTTCCAGATAGGTTTTGATCTCTTGGCAGAAATGGCAGCCTGTTTTGCTCCAGACGATGATTTTCCCGTTATTGGCTTGAAATTCCTGTGCGTTGGTAGATGGATTGGACATAATAAAGTTCCTCCTTTGGAATATGAACAGTTAGAATAGATGCAAAATAGACATACGATATGTTCGACTTATACATGCAGCAGTGACTTGAAATCCACTTCTTGATTCAATTGCTTCGCCATATAGACAATATGCTCGCCCTGATTCACATAGTCGTGAAAGATACGATACCCTTTACGTTCGTACATAGCTGCCAGCCACGGATGACGCGACGCGGTTGCCAGCATCACACCGGGCTGATGATGCTTGCCTAGAATAATTTGCTGCTCCACCCAATCCAATAGTCGCGCGCCATCTCCCTGCCCTTTGAAGCGAGGAGCGACAGCAAACCAGCGGATAAACGGCAGATCGCTCAATGCCTTCAAGCGCGGCTGATCATCGCGATCCAGTGTGACGGTAGCAGCAATCTGACCGTCACGCAGCAGCACATAACATTCGTGAGCAGCGATATTGTTCTCTATGATCTCCACCGTCGCATAGCCTGCCGGAAACGGAATTTCCAGCTGACGTAGCGGTTCATACGCATCCACAATCACCTGATGCAGCTCAATGGCATCGTCCAGCACAGCTTGCCGATACACCAGTTGACTTTGCAACTGTTGACTATCAACCTCTACTTGTGATGGCACAGGCTGCGTATGAGTATCTACTGGCTGAGCAGTGACATGAAACTGCGAATCACGAGACGACCGATTACTCACGGCTTTCCCTCCCATTCCATTATGGTCAATCGCTGAATCCTCTACTCCATCGGCATAATCTCACATCGCCTCATATTAAATGGAAAAGCTTGGTTGGCGCTGCTGCTCCAGCGGATGTGGATGATCGTCGCGCTTCAGCAGACGGTTGAGAATCAAATTTTCAAAATGAGCAAACCCGCTATCCCGCTCACGTGGACGATCCAGCGTGATGCGTACATCCAGCTCAATCTGCCCATTCTCGATCAACAGTACTCGGTCGGCAAGTGCGACCGCTTCGCTCACATCATGCGTAACGAGAACTACCGTCAATCCTTGCTCAATCCATAATCGTTCGATCAATTGCTGCATCTCGATTCGAGTTAGCGCATCCAATGCACCGAGCGGCTCATCGAGCAACAACAGATCGGGATGGCTGGCAAGCGCACGCGCTAGAGCGACACGCTGCTTCTGACCACCAGACAGTACAGCAGGCCAATCCTTTTCGCGGTCGTTTAGTCCAACCTGTTGTAATGCTTCCCGAGCATGATCGCGGTTTTTGTCTGGAATCCCGAGCCTTACATTATCCAGTACTGTTTTCCACGGCAGTAATCGAGATTCCTGAAATAAAAAGCGGGTGTTCGGTCGTGCCACCTGACGCTGACGACTGATTTTCCCCCGTCTGTCTGCACCAGTGGCTGCATGAGTGGAGAGCTGTTGAACATGAATTGTTCCGCACGTTGGCTGCTCCAATCCCGCAATCAAGCGCAGCAACGTACTTTTGCCGCAGCCGCTGCGACCGACGATAGCGATAAATTCGCCTTTTTGGATTTGTACATCAATATCCGCCAGAATGAGTCGCTCACCGAACTGTTTCTGTATGCGATCGATATGCAAATACGGGATATTCGCAGATGGAGTCATCGCCATTCCTCCTCGTTTGATTGGTTTTGATTGTATTTGCGTATAGTATAGATGCTCTGAATTTTATTTGCGCGATAACGATGGATTCCAACGTAGCCAGCGTTTTTCCAGCAGTTTGGCAATGCTATCGGACAGCTTGCCAAGCAGTGCATATAGCAGAATACTCAGCACGATCACGTCCATTTGCATAAATTCACGTGCATTCATCGCCATGTATCCAATACCAGAATCCGCAGCGACGGTCTCGGCAACGATCAGAGTCAGCCACATGATCCCCAGCGCATAGCGGATACCGACCAGAATGGATGGCAATGCACCCGGCAAAATAATGTTCGTGTAGAGGGCAAATCGACTCAGCCCATACACACGTCCCATCTCAATCAGACTATGATCCACCGACCGAATCCCATGAAAGGTATTCAGATACACGGGGAAAAATACGCCGAGCGAGACGAGAAACAGCTTCGCTTCCTCTCCAATACCGAACCAGACAATAACGAGCGGAATAAGTGATAGATGTGGAATATTGCGGATCATCTGAATCGAAGAATCGGATACCTTTTCCGATAAGCGAGAGATTCCATTCAGCGCACCCAGCAGGAAGCCAAGCCCACCGCCAATAGCAAAGCCGCTTAGTGCACGCTGCGTACTGATCGCAATATTATCCACCAGCTCACCCGTACCGAGCAGTCGGAAAAAGGCTTCCAGCACCTGCGCCGGAGATGGCAAAATGTTATTCGTAATCCAGCCCGTCGTTGATAACCATTGCCATGCGATAATCAGCAGCACCGGCAAGCCGAATGGCAGCAGTCGTGAGCCCCAAGCTTGTAAAAAAAGTCTGCCTTTCCCACTCTTCGTTGCTGTCCTGACGACCGATGGCTGCTGTACCATGTCGGATGACTGCGAGGATACAGCAGCTTGATAATGCTGAATCTCAACATCGGCATCCTGCGCTGCGGAACGCTCCTGCATGCGAGCCGATGCGGTTGATGATATGAATTTGGAAGACATCGTTGTGCACCTCCCTGCTATTTTCGTGTCTATTCAAATGGGGTCAGAATCATAACGTTTGAAGATAGAGGAATCCTTTCCATCTCATCCCTATAACAGATTGCTCTTATTTCGACGTAGTCGATGCTTTGAGCTTGTCGTTTAAATCGTCACTCCAGAATGTCGATACGTCCACTTTGGATGACAATACCCCAGCATCGCTGAATGTATCGGCTACATCCTGTTCGGAAGCAATGGCTTCTTTAGAGGTGGCGACGATATGACTAGGACGCTGTGCTTCGCCTTCTTTGAGCGTTGTTAATGCTTGATCCTCCGGCTGATGCGTAGCGGCGGCAGTGATTTTCGCCCAATCCTGCTGATGTGTGCGTGTCCAGTCATAGAATTGGTTTATGCGGTTGAGATAATCAGCAATCGCGTCTTTTTTAGCTGCATCGGCAAGTGCGCTATTTGAGGCAGTGACGAGGAAGCTACCGGATAAAATGTCTTTGGCACTTGCTAGTGTGTTCGCTCCATTCTGATGTGCCGAGATAATCGCATTTCCGTAGCTTGCCAGTGCGTCGACTTTGCCGCTGATCAGTGCGCTCAGTCCATCGGCGGTCGATAGCTCAACTGGCTGAATATCCTGCCAGCTCAGACCTGCATCCTCTAAGATTTTCAAAAGAAAATAATGAGCGGTTGTGTTTTTGACAAAAGCGACCTTTTTGCCTTTCAGATCGGCAGGTGTCTTGATCGGTGAATCCTTCGGCACAACTACCTCCTGATTCAGCGTATTACCCTCCTGCACAGCAACGACTTTGAAATTACCGCCATTAGCAGCCTGCGAAGCAAAGATCGGTGGAATCTCGCTAGTTGTTCCGAAGTCCACCTGATTGGCAGCCATCGCTTCGAGAATCAGATTACCGCCTTGGAAGACGCTGTATTCCACTTTGTATGGCGTATTGTCCAGCCCAGCAGCTTTTAACCCTTGCTCTAGATTGCCCCAGCCCGTTTGTCCAACCTTCAATACGACACCACTATCGGAGCCAGATGCCGATTCTGCGGCGGCATTGGGACTACCTTTGGAGCAGCCTGCCGTTAGGAGTAGCAGTGCAATAAGCAGCATAGATGGAACGATTTTCACTATGGACTTGCGCCTTGCTGATACAAATTGACGCCTTTCTAATATAGATTCACGCTTATTAACCTGCTGTTTCATGAATCCTCACCTTTTCTCTATTTATTATAAAATCTCATTATTCATAACTTACGAAAGGTCTAACAATCCCATCAATTGAAGCTAGAAAAGCTACGCTGTGCATGTTTTCCCACTGGATAATCGCTATGCTGACGTAATGCACGACCCAATTCATGCGCTTGTAAAATTGCCCATTTTACTCTATCCGCATCCACAGCGAAAGCCAAATGCTCTGCTGCTCCCTCGCGCAGTGCCAACCCATTCGCAATAATGGTCGCCGCCTGCTCGTGATCGCTTTCGATACCTAGCTGATTCAACGTAACTGGCAAATCCAGCTGATGCAGCCATGAAGCAAGCCGATGCAGCTCTTGCTGCTCCTTGCCCTCTAACACCCACTGGGTCAGCAGTCCAAATGCCACCTTTTCCCCATGCAGACTATGATGCGTTTCTTCCAATCGAGTCAAGCTGTCATGCAATCCATGTGCAATTGCTGCATGAGCGGAGCCGTCCTGAATCGTACCGACCAGACCAGCGAGCAGAATGATCGAATCGCTCACTTCAACAAAAGCATCCGTTGCTTGCCCATCTCCTGCTTGCTCGTACACCTCCAACGCATGACGCTCCAAAATATCCAGTGCTAACTTGGCTGTGCCTACACTGCTGCGCAAAGCAAGACTCCCTGCATTCCCATTCAGATTGACGGCAAATTCATGCCATTTCACCAAGGTATCACCAATGCCTGCTGCTAGATAACGGCGCGGTGCCTGTACAAGTACTTCTGGATCAGCAAGCACAAGAGCAGGCGATTGATGGAGCGGTAAGTACCCAGCAGATTGACCGTCGCTATCGTACAACACAGTCAATGCCGACCATGCTGCACATGTTGCCGGAATCGTTGGTACGGTGACGATCGGAACATTGGACTCCTGTGCAACCGCCTTGGACAGATCGAGCACCTTGCCACCGCCAACTCCGATAATGACATCCACGTGTAGCTGACGGGCGATCGCAGTATACGACGCAATCTCCTGCCGAGTGGAATATCCGTCAAATGTCTCTATATGTACCTGCACACCTGCCTGCTCCAAAGAAGGCAACAACGATTCCCTTACACTTGCTAGCGCTCTGCGTCCTCCGATGACCAGCGCATAGTTACCGATTTCGCGTACCCAGTTACCGCTTTGTTTTAACAATCCGCGTTCATTACGATACACCGCTGGTGCTTTCACAGTAATCATGATTCCACACTCCTCTATGATCAGGTTTGGTTATAACCATTCGCGTTCCATGTCATACGGAATTGGATATATCTTATAATTCCGACCTTTTAAGTTGGTTAAAACTTGAATACAGTCTAGCATCCGGCAGGAACTAGCGTCAACGCATCTGGTAATCAATAAATTCTATATGTATATCAAAAGGTTCTATACATCCCATCATTCATTTCAGCATGCCCTGTATCTCCACCTCTAGGTGGAGAGGTCAACATACCTATTCCACCGCTGTACGGATGAAGCATATCGTTATCTTTTCTATACTAAACGTAATTCAAACGACCAATATCCTATACCGCGAATTGTTATGATTCGCAGGAAAGTGAGTGAATCCTATGTCCAAGTCCAAAGAAGTTCGTCCTGTTTCCTTACTAATTGTGCCGGTGCTCCTGCTGCTCGGTTTATCTTCACAAATCTTGCCACTGTTAGATGGCGGAATGGTGCTTACCCTACTTCTCATCGTCGGTGCTGCCGTAGGGGTTGCGCTCGGTTGGTACCGTTCGCGCTGGCATACTGTTCATCAAGACCCGGAGAGTGGTAAAATTGTAACCAGTGCTTCGATTATGAGCCGAATCACGATCATTGTACTGATTCTGCTGCGTATCGTAGTATCGTACCTGATTGGTGCAGGCTATCTACTCCCTCATCATGCTGCACTGGGCAATGCGTTAACGGGCGCGCTGCTCCTAGCTGCTGTCACCAATATTGCCACCACACGAATCATAATATTTATTCAATATAATCAGCTTGTCCGACGTAGCCGTTCTTCATATTGAGTCAAGGGCATATCGTCAAGCTTTAACATGCCTTGATGGATCTGCTATCATACATCCTTTATAAAGTATCCTTGTTCTTCATAGATAACATCAATCCGATTCCATACAGATATGATTCTATACAGTTAAGATCCCATACAGAAAGGAAACTGTTCATGGACACGTCCCGACTGGAACGTCTCAACAATAACAGACCGTGGTTCCGGTTCGGCGCCATTCTTATTTTGATCTATTTTTCCATTCGCAGTTATATTCAGGAGCCTAGCTGGATTACAGTGGTTTACCTGCTAGCGGTTGTTTTTTTCGCCTCCTTGATCTGGTGGCGCTTCCGCATGAGCAATATGCTACTCATTGTGATGAGTATCTTTCTGTTTACGATGGCAAGTATTAGTGAGTACTTTCATGTTGCAGTGGACTCCTATTTTGCTCTATTGTGGGCATGGTTCTCCATTCTATCAGCGCGCTCCGTTAAACGGGAGCCTTTGACAACGATTCTGCTGATCCTTACTGGCTTGGTAATGCTGGTGTTCAGCTATGATGGAAACTTGCCTTATAGCATGGCGATCTCCATATTTAGTCTGTACGTAGGTATTAGTAGCTTTTCACGGTATATCCGTATCAATCGCGTTAACCGCGAGCAGTTAGCGGAATTGGAAAAGGTACACAGTCAGCTGCAAAGCGCTCATGACGCTCTACAAGAAAATGCCCTCCAATCCGTGCGTTATGCCGCACTAACCGAGCGTACACGTATCGCTGGTGAAATTCATGATGGGCTGGGTCATCATTTTACTTCGATTATTGTGCAGCTACAGGCATTAAAATGGATGATCCGTCCCAATCCGCAGCAAGCTGAACAAACGGTCGACCAGCTGCTAGAAGTCTCGCGTCAAGGTCTAGCAGAAGTACGCAGTGTGGTCAAGGATTGGTCTGCCAGTGAGCATACCGATGACGAGCTGCGTATGCTCGCTACACAGGTGGCGGAGCGTTCAGGATTAGAGCTAACATTCCATTCCGAAGGCGATCATGCTAGCTGGGGTGATACCATTGAACGGATGTTATATCGGCTGTTACAGGAATCGCTGACCAATATTGTACGACATGCTCATGCAACGCAGGTGGATGTAACAATTCTGCAATCCGCTTCTACCGTTCGATTGACAGTGGTGGACAATGGAAGCTATCGTGAAGAACAGACCTTGACGCATGGCTTCGGGCTGAACAATATGAGCCGTCGCTGTGCAGAGTTGAATGGCAGCTGTACCTTCCGACAGACTCCCGGCGGTGGCATGACGGTGGAAGTGGAATTACCACTACATACACCTGTAACAACTGCATTGTCATAATCCATTGACCAATACCCGCTAAAGGAGTACTTCTATGAACGAAACCGATTCTATCATTCGCATCATTCTTGCCGACGATCAGGCGCTGATCCGGCAAGGCATCCGCTATATTCTCGATCTTCAGCCCGATATTCAGGTTGTCGCCGAAGCATCGAATGGTAACGAGGCAGTCCAGCTCGCAGAACAGCACAAGCCCGATCTGATGCTGATGGATATTCAGATGCCCGGTCAAACCGGAATTGAAGCAACACGTACGATTTTGAACCATTTGCCGGATACAAAGATTGTGCTACTGACTACGTTCGATGTGCAGGAATACGTTATCGAAGGCATCCGCGCTGGTGCATCCGGTTATTTGCTCAAAGACATCGATATGAGCGAAATGATCCAAGGCATTCGCTCCGTCTGCGCAGGTGGAGCGGTATACAATACAACCAATGCTGGCAGCGCACTAATCGAACTGGTCGGTCGCCCATTGCCATTACAGAGTGAACATGCAACCGGATTCCGTGTACAGCAAAATTCCCCATTAGAATTGATTGAACCACTAACAGAGCGCGAGCTGGAAGTATTGCAGGCAATCGCTTATGGCAAACGCAATTTTGAGATTGCTGACGAATTATATGTATCGGAAAGCACGGTCAAAACGCATGTGCATAATCTGATACAGAAGCTTGGTGTCAAAGATCGTACACAAGCTGCCGTGGTGGCGATTCGCCAGGGGTTAGTGAACTAATCCAGTTCGTCGGTACGATTGAGGATTGAATGGTGCTCGAACAGGTAGATGATACATTCGGCATTTTGATGCTGTTGAAAAACGTTTATTTCTTAGTCAAAATGTCAACCACTCCAAACCAACTAAAAAGCAGCCATCTCGTCTAAATGCCAGACAGACAAAAAGGCGAACACATCTAATCTGTGTTCGCCTTTTTACTTGATTCGTATCTAAATCTGCACTTTAGATTTGCTTTCTATTCAAGGTTTGACGTCATTCTCCATATCTTGTTTTATAAAAAAACGACCTGCAACAGTAAAATTCGCAGGTCGTTTCATCAACTGTACCATATACCATTCTATCTATTCCATCCCATTTGTAAGATACTCACCTCACAAATCCCTTCCTACTCAACCCTTCACCGAACCAGCCGTCAGACCCGTTACGAAGAAGCGTTGCAGGAACATAAACAGAATCACCATCGGCAATGCCGTAATGATAACACCAGTGAGCAGCATTGTATAATCGGTCACATACTCCCCGCGGAATTGCATCAAGGCGAGCGGCAAGGTTAGCTTTTCTGTACTGTTCAACAGCAGCAATGGAATCAACAGATCATTCCATACCATGACGAACAGAAATGCCGCCGTTGCCGACAGCGAGGGACCGGATAACGGTAACACGAGACGCCAGTAAATCTTCCACTCACCTGCGCCATCCATGCTGCCTGCCTCCATCATTTCCTTGCTGAGCATCTCCATAAAGCCGGTTAAGGTAAATACCGTCAAGGGCAGCAGCCCTGCCGCTGTGACGAAGATCAGCGCAGTTAGGCTATCCGACCAGCCCAGCTGACGCACGAGCGAATACAGCGGCAGCATAATGACCTGCGATGGAATAATCAATCCAGCTACAAAATAGGCAAACGCAAATTTACCCAATCGTCCACCGAGACGTACAATACCGTACGAGATCAGACTACCGAGGAACAATACCAGAATGACTGTAAATATCGTCACACGTGCACTATTCCAGAAGTATTGCAGCATCGGCTGTGCTTCAAAGATATTGATAAAGTTCTGAAAACTCCACGGATCTGGCCAACCGAGCGGATTGGCGTAAAATCCCTGACTTGTTTTAAACGAAGAAACAATCACAAAGTAGAGCGGTGCTGCAACTAGCAGCCCGTACAAAATCATGATGATGCGTCCGACCCATTTCATCGCAGCTATTCACCCCGCTTGTTTAATCAGATTAGTCCTACTGGTGATGCTACCAACATTATCCATGCGCACCTTCACGGCGCAATGCCCGGAACTGGAAGAAGGTAAGGATGCCGAGCAGAATGAGGAAGATCATTGAGCCGGCGGATGCCAAACCAAATGAGTAGTTCGAGAACGCCAGATGATAAATATATGTCGTCAGAATCTCGGTCGAATAGTTCGGCCCGCCATCGGTCATTACGAAGATCAGATCGAACGCTTTGAACGACTGAATGGTCGTGTACGAGATGACGATTGCTGCCGATGGTGCGAGCAGCGGCCACGTAATTTTTCGGAATACCTGCAATCGGGTAGCGCCATCAATGCGTGCCGCTTCTACTAATTCACCCGGAATCGCCTGCAAACCCGCAATAAAGATAATCATCATCTGACCGGCATGCGCCCAGATTTGCACAAAGGCAATGGAATACAATGCAATCTTGGCATCACCAATCCAGCTTTTGCCAAGCTGCTCTAGTCCAACGCCTTGCAGAGCTGTATTGAGCAGACCAATCGACGGATCATAGATAAATGACCAGATCAGACCGACGGATACCGATGATAAAATCGCCGGGAAAAAGTACAGCGCCCGGAATACAATATGGGTCTTGGAGTTGCGTGCCAGAATAAGCGCCAGTACAAGCGAGACAATCGTCTGAATAATTACTACAACGACCATAAATTTAATATTATTGACAAACGCTTTGCGGAACGTAATGCTCTCAAAGCTATCCTTGTAATTAGAAATACCGACAAAATCATACGCCGGAGATACTCCATCCCAGTTCGTAAACGAATAAAACAATCCCGATAAAGCCGGGTATACGAATAGTCCTGTGTACAGTAATATCCCTGGCAGCATGAACAGCCACAGCATTTTACGATTGATCATAAGCGTTACCGTATCCCTTTACTTCATCTTAGCGGCAAAAATTCCGGGCGGCGCTAGAGCCCCGACCGGATTTGCCTTGTACTGCCTTGCTCAATTATTTCCCTACCTGCTGATCGATGATTGCCTGTGCGTCCTGAGCAGCTTGCTCTGGAGTTGCGCCACCAAGTACCGCTTGAATAGAGTTGGTTACGGCTTTTTGATTTTCCGCATTCAGAATCGTGAAGCGTGGCTGGAACAGCGTCTTCTTATCAGCCCACTCCTGCACAATTTTCAATTCTGGGCTATCATACGTAACGTCATTCAATGTCACGTTTTGACCAGTTGCATTCGCATACTCAGCAGCAATCTCCGGTTGGCTTAGGAATTCGAGGAATTTCTTCGCTTCTTCTGGATGCTTAGAACGGCTATTGACCGCCAACATAAATGTACTCGTATGCACACCTTGATATTTGGCTTGATCAGCAGACACGGTGATCGGCGCCAGTAAGCCTTGTTGCAGCTCTGGATTTTGTTTTGCATTTTGCGCCAGCTGATACGAACCGCTTGCCAGCATAGCTGCTTTGCCCTGAATAAACAGTGCACCAGCCGCTGCATCCTTCGTACCCAGCGAGTTGGATTGGAAGTAGCCTTTGTCGTTCAGTTCTTTGAATTGCGTCAATGTTTTCACCCAGAATTCGTCGGTCAGCTTCGCCTGTCCCGCTTCTACTTTCGTGAAAATATCTTCGCTTGGTTCATTGTTCATCACCATCGTGTTCATAAACTGACCTGGACCAATATCCCCGCCTGCAAAAGCAATCGGGATAATGCCGTTATCCTTCAGCGTCTGGCACAGTTTCAGGAAGCCATCCCAATCCTTTGGCGGTGTCAGATTGTATTTTTCAAAGATCGCTTTGTTGTAGATCGGTTGGTTGTATACGAGCTGGTATGGCAGAGCGAGCTGCTTGCCATCTTGTTTTCCTGCATCAATCAGACTTGCATTATAGTTTTTCACAAATGATTCGCTACTCAGATCGGTAAATAAACCGGCTTTGGACAGAGCTGCGAATTGCGAGCCTGGGAAGGATGCAAACACATCACCGACCGAGCCATCGGTCAATTTGGCTTGTGCAGTTGTTTGATACTGATCCGACGTTAGCGTTTGCATATCAACGACGATGTTTGGATTTTTTGCTTCAAATTGATCAATGATTTTCTGGAATGCCTGGGTGTCCTCTCCACGCCAGTGAAGGAAGCTGATCGTAACTTTGCCGTTTGCTGCATTATCGGAACCCCCACCACATGCTGCGAGCACGCCCGACAGCAGCAGCACTGCACTTAGCAGCAAGGCCCATTTGGTTGTCATTGTTTTCATGATCGATCCTCCATTATATATTGGCATGCAAGCTCATCTGGGCGTTTCCTTATAATCATGCGTATATCCTTCATCGATATGTACACATAATAACTGCACTGCTCTACCGCAATGCAATTTAGGCACGCCAAATGATCTTAATCACGACCATATCCCTATTATTATAGTGGGAATACCGTGATTTAAATCATAGCAAATTTTAAGAATGTCAAACAATGTCAATATGTGTTCTTTTTTATTTGTCAAAATGTGTTGTATAATGGAACTGTACCTTTAAATACGAAAGGATGATTTCTCAAGCATGACCAGAGACGTAACTATCGTCACGGATCGTGAACGCGCTGAGCGCTTCGTCGTGACGCCTTCCGCCTTTACCCAGTCCGGTGGTCTATGGATTACGCAGGCAGGCCGTTATCTGCTCAATCCCGACAACCGACGCATTTTCTCCGGCAATAGCGTTGCATTCTGGGTCGCCACCCGTCAGGATGGCATCATTATCAAAAACGGTCAAAATTATGTACTTGGCAAAAACAATGTCTGGTGTGTGCCTTCCCACATCACCCTTGAATATATTAATAATACCGACGAGCCGCTGGAAACTTTCTTTATCGGCTTTGCCGGCCCTCAAGCGGATGAGCTGATCCGTCATAGTGGTATGCATGACGGTTACAGCGAAGTTAGCGATCGCCTGTTTGAAGAGTTGCTGCACTGTTACAGTACTATATTAAACACAAAACAAGAAGTTGATACGATTGCCTGCGAGTTAGCTCGTTTGGAAATGATCTATCGCCTATTTGGTCTCATGTGCAGCGATGAGAGCAGCCGCATCGACTACACCGAGCAAAAGAAAGATCAAAGCTGGATGGAAGAAGCGATGGAGTATATTCATGCTCGCTTTCATCAAGGGATTACGGTCAATCAGGTCGCAGAGCATGTCGGTATTCACCGCACGCATTTCAGCAAGCAATTTCATCAGCAATATAAAGTTCCGCCTGCCGAATATATCCGTAGCCTCAAGCTGGAAAAGGCACGTCGCCTACTGAGCGATACTAATGACTCGGTCGCAGAGATCGCTGAAGCGATTGGTTATCCTGATGTCTTTTCCTTTTCCAAGGCATTCAAAAAGCACAGCGGCTTCACGCCTAAGAAATACAGATTGCACGTATTGTAACATGTAAAAGCGGACACGGTGTGCATCTGGCTGCATACCGCTCCGCTCACGGTATAGCAAAAAGCCCCTTTCGTCTATCTTACCCATACACTTCATGGGACAAGATCGAAAGGAGCTGTTTTATTCATAAGGTTATACAAGCATCTCCGTGTTGCGGATGGAGTATTTTCTCTCGTACTACATGCACAAGTTTATCGCATCATGCTACACTTTGCTATACGTTCATGTTTTACTACATACTTGGTGCAATTACTGGTTGTTCAAACATCAGCTGAATATGCTCCAGCGCTTCCAGCTCATCCTTGCCGCGGGTGCTCAGCAGCAGTTCTGTACCGGAATGAATAATAGTCAACATCATACCAAGCAGACTTTTTACGTCTACTTCACGACGACTTTGTTCTGGACCGAAGGCGATACGAATATCGGAAGCAAAGCTAGATGCTTCATTTGCGATACGCAACAGGTGCGCGCGATCCAAGGTGTGTTGAATAGTGAATTGATGTACTCTCATTTTGTCATATCCTTTCTCATGATGGATACGTGTCTACATTCAACAAGCGGTATAGATATCCATTACCTTTTTTTAAGGCAAATGATACCCCTTTCATGTACTGAATTTCAACCCATTTTCCATTGTTTCCAATTTTAATTTTTTAAATCATTACAATCCGATCTTTGACGATGTTTGATCCAGGCTTTCGGTAAATATTACCAAACAGTAACAAAGCCTCTGCCCTTATTATCGGCAGAGGCTTTTGTGCGGGTAAGAGCGTTTCGACATTTTATTTACTGTAAGGTCACATCATCGTACCAGGTTAATTCATCATTCGACGCATTGCGTAGCGTCAGAGTAACTTTCCCTGTTTGTCCACTGTGGCTCTGATTATAAATAAAACCAAAATTACGCTGGTCACTGCTTGCATAAAAACCGTCTTTGCCATTTTTCCCGTTCTGCACAGCCTGATCAAAGGTAGCTGATTCAGTATAACCGGGAGATTCCCATTCCATCGTGCTCACCTTGTAGCCCTGGGGCAAAGATTCTACACGAAGGAACATTTGACCCGGACCCTGCTGGACCGTGCTAATTTTCAGCTCGGTTGTTTGCGGAGTCAGTTCTGGGTCTGCATTGTTGTTGACTTCGGAGCTACCGCTAGTAGTACCGGAGCTACTGTTTCCAGTTCCTGACGTTGCGTCTGTACCAGATTCGTTGCTGCCGGTACTTCCTTCAGTCGATCCTTGGTTATCGGTGCTAGAGCCAGTCGAAGGCTCTGTACTGCCTGCACCGCCACCGGTTGTATCCGTGCCAGTACTCTCATTACCTGGGGTTTCGGTATTGCCAGTGGATTCATTATTGGTTGTCGGTTGCTGCGGCGTTTGAGCTGATTCACCGGAATTGCCTGATGAACATGCGCTCACGGTGATCATCATCAATGCCAGCCCTGCACCGAGCATCCATTTTGTTAAGCGATTCATTGAAGTTCCTCCATTTCCAGTGCTTGCGAATGTTAAACCTGTGGTTCAACGAAAAGTGATCTTGGTGAAGCGACAGCTGTAGCCTGCTTCGGAGGATGGAAAATCACTGCCTGTAGACGTTTAGCTCAATTGCAGACGATGTGCTGCATGCAGCGTTGGTCCAACAAATTCATTCAGACGGAAGCCGTTAGCAATCGCCTGCGTGATGAAGTTTTTGGCTTCACTGTAGGATTCTTTGACCGTCAGACCTTTGGCAAGACCTGCGGTTACAGCAGCAGATGTCGTGCAGCCTGCACCGTGTGTAAATTCCGTTGCGATTGCATCCACTTCAAACCAGTCAAAGTTTTTGCCATCGTACAGCAGATCCAGCGCTTTGCCTTCTTTCACTTTACCGCGTGTTTTGATGAGTACATGCTTGGCGCCGCGCTCGTAAATCCGCACAGCTGCTTCCTTCATTTCATCCTCGGTACGAATCAAAGGCGTTTTTGCCAGTTGGGACGCTTCGAACAGGTTTGGCGTCACGAGATCCGCACCCGGAATCAGAAGCTCCAGCATCGCTTCCGTATTTTCTGGTTGCAGCACTTCGTCTGTGCCTTTGCAAACCATAACCGGATCAATCACGATACGGTTCAGAGGGAAACGCTTCAAGTAGTTGGCTGCCAGCTCAATAATTTCGACCGAACCAAGCATCCCTGTTTTCACCGCATCAAAACCGATACCTTCCATAACCGTGCGCAATTGGGCTTCGACTACGCCCAAATCTACCGGAAATACTTGATGATTCCACGTTTTTGGCTCCATCGCCACGATGGTAGTCAGTACGGTCATGCCGTACACGCCTAGTTCCTGAAAAGTTTTCAGATCTGCCTGTATGCCTGCACCGCCGCTCGTATCCGAGCCGGCTATCGTTAACGTTTTGGGTATAGTCATGTGAGTGATTCTCCTTCGCTTAATATGACCCTATTTTAACACAAGCTGACATGAGAATATAGGTTTTCATGAAAAGTCCATTTGTTTTCATGCTGCATGGGTGGTTTGGGTACATTGCGCATTGGAGTTACTTGGCTGCGGGAAGGGATTAGGGAACGGGACTCCAGTGGAGCCGCGGGAATCTTTTGGAATGGGGAAAGAATGAAGATTCCCGCAGCTCCAAGGTCGCCCTTTTCCCTAATTCCCTTCCCTCCGCCGAGCGTACATCTAATGCGCTGCATCCCAAACCACTTCAGCAAAAGAGGTAGCAGGTGATGGGATAGGTTGAGTAGATATAGAGACTGTACTGTTTGGTGTTTGTGATGTGAAATATTTTATGGCTGTACGATTTTGTTCATCGTACAGCCATTTTGGAATTATTGCTCTTATTTGTTTGATTGTAGTAACTATGGATACGTAGCGGATTGGTACTTATTCTTCGATGGCTTGTGGTTGGCGGAATTGGTAGTAGACGCCGGTCATGTCTTCGGAGAGTTTCCAGAGCTTGTCGGCGGTGGTGGCGTTGTATTTGTGTTCGAAGGTGCGGTCGATGTGTGGGTAGCCTTTGCGGCTACCTTTACCGTCGGGACCGATGTATTCGCCGCCTTTTAGCGATGGGTTTGTAGCTGCATATAATGTTGGCAGGGCACCCATTTCGGCGGATTGGCTGACTAAGCCCCACAGGAAGCTTGCGGCTTTGCCGGCTTTTTGTCCAGAGCCGCGGGAGATCAGGTTGGTGTTGGCGACGCCGGGATGGGCGGCGATGCTGATCGTTGATGCGCCGGTTGCTTGCAGGCGTTTTTGCAGTTCGCGGGCGAATAGCAGGTTGGCAAGCTTGCTTTGACCATAAAATTTCATCGCGCTATAACCAATCTGAGCGTTCAGATTGTTGAAATAAATGTATCCACTGCGTGCAGCGATACTGCTCAGGGTAATTACACGCGAGTCTGGTGTATCCAGCAGCACCGGCAGCAGCTCACCAGTCAGTGCAAAGTGACCGAGATGGTTACTGCCAAATTGCAGCTCAAAGCCCTGCACTGTTCGTCCAAGCGGCGGAATCATCACTCCTGCATTGTTGATCAGGATGTCTAGCGATGAATAACGCTGGATATAGGTTTGGCTAAACTGATGTACACTTTCGAGGTCAGCGAGATCCAAGTGCATGACTTCAACCTTGGATCGAGGATATTGATGCAGTAGCTCGACTGCTGCCTGATGACCCTTTTTCAAATTCCGTACCGCTAATATCAGGCTTGCTCCATGTGCAGCCAATGCTCTTGCGGTCTCTAGTCCAAGACCACCACTGCCGCCGGTAATGACAACCCGCTTATCTGTAAGATCAGGTATTTGCTCTACTGTCCATTGTGTACTCATATAATCCTCTCCCGTCTATTGTGGTTATGTCTGCTACTATTCAACTGTAATGCAAGGTAAAGTACCGCCCATCCTTACTGCGGACAGAACGTAGGTTGCTTCATTACTTTATAGTATACTTTCATTTACCCGCAAAACCCAATTTCGCACAATCATAAACAAACAGCAGCCCTGAAGATCAGGACTGCTGCTCATAGTAACGCGCCATTTCAACAATCATTGCACCCATACGCTCATTATCTGGCGCAACAATGCGTGTAATCTGCTCCTGACGAAGCGCTTCGGAGGTAACTTTGCCAACAGATACTGCTAATATCGGACCATGCAGCGCTTCACGCAGCTGCTCTGCATATCCATGTTCTGTAGCATGAACGAATAGATGCCGCACCTGTACTGCCGTTGTAAAGCAAATAGCATGCACCGTCTGCTGCTCAATCTCTCGCCGCAACTGCTCTAGTGTATCCGGTTCGGGCGGGATGCTCAGATACGGTAGCAGCGTGTGAACGCTAGCAGCCCCCTTTTGCTCCAAAAAAGAAACAAGTGTCGGCGCAGGTTCGCCATGCAGCTGCACCCAGATACGCGCCCCGTGCAAATCCACTGACTCCAATTGCTCCTCTAGCCCTCGAACCGTACCATCAGAATCGCGCACATCCGGTGCAAGTTCCTCAGATTTGAGAGCACTGTACGTCTTGTAGCCGCGAATGGCAATACGTGCACCCCGTACCGTTTCGCGGAACGCTTCGCCAATACCAAGACGATCCGCAGCTGCAAACAATGCTGCTGTTCCGATTCCAGTTGTAAATACAAACCAATCGGGCTTATCTGCGATGACCTGTCTCAGCTCCTGCTCCATTTCCTCTTCCTTAAACATGGTCATTCCTTGAAGCGAACGAACGACAGCCTGTGCGCCCTGCTTCACAATCAGTGATGTCATCTCGTCCAGCTTACGCGAACCTCCGATGACGATTGTTTTTCCTTCCATAGCTCTGGTCAAAACATGCTCCCCCTCTGTCTGTTTTGCCAAAACGGTTCCGATAGCTTTTTTGCCTATTGAATTAAAGCGGACGCTCTACAACAAACGGATCTGTCAAACGTGCGTATTCATTCCCAGCAATACGTGCTACCGGTTTCAGTTCGGCGGCATGAATGTAAAACTTGTCGGCATCAATCACCTTTTCATCAAAATGATACCACAGGATACGTGCAAGCAGCAGATCCTGTACAATTTCACCTTGATCGTTTTGGATCGGGATATGCTTTTCCAATTTGCATTCAAAGCGTACAAGCGCTTCGGCGATTCCCGGCACAGCGATTTTATCGCTTGGTACTGTTGTAAGATTGGTCAATTCCAATTCACTTTGATCCGGTGGCAGCGTTGCGCCGGTCATATTCATTTGCTCTGTCAATTCTTCACTGACAACATGAATCACCAATTCTTCGCGAGCGATAATGTTGCGTGCTGTATCCTTCATCTGCCCTTCGCGCCGCGCAACCGACACCGATACAATCGGCGGATCAGAGGCAACGATGTTAAAATAACTAAACGGTGCAATATTATATACATCCGTTTCCGATAAGGTGCTGACCCATGCGATCGGACGCGGAATCACAGAACCGGTCACAAGCTTGTAATTTTGAATATTGGTAATAGATTGCGGATCAATCGTAATCATGAAAAAACCTCCTGTAATTGAAAAGTGGATTCAGCATATCAAAATTCAGAGTGCAGCGAAATGGTTGAAGTTCACCCTTAGCGGTAAGCATGAATCCAGCCTCTCTCCATTATGCTTCAAGACAAAAGCTGATATCAAAACATAACTGCAATCTTCATACAAAATAACCCCGATCTTCATCATTTGAAGACCGAGGCTATGTGTAATCTCATTCTAGTATTCTCTCAATCGAATCAGAATCCCAGTATTTATATCCAATTCATCGGATTCGCTCAAGCAAAATAGACGCTCTCTTAGTGCATCGGACCTTGTGCGCCTGCTTGCTTGTTCACAATGACACGTTTCACAAAGAACGAGCAGACCAGTCCAACAATCGCCAGCACCAGCGCAAAGATAAAGGAGTGCTGGATACCAGTTGTAAATGCCATCGCTTGATTCGCTTGGCTGGACGGATCAGCAACACCGCTAAGATAGCTAGCTTGACCAGCACTCAGAATACTTACTGCCAGGGCTGTACCAATCGCACCTGCCACTTGTTGAAGAGTATTCATAATTGCCGTACCATGCGGATAGAAGTGACTTGGCAGCTGATTCAGACCATTGGTCTGCGCTGGCATCATAATCATCGAAATGCCGACCATCATAAAGATATGCAGCGTAATAATCAGACCAACCGGCGTAGACGCATCAATACTTGTATAAATAAACAGCACAACTGCTACCACTGCCATACCAATCGTTACGAGCCATTTCGGACCGAATTTGTCAAACAAACGACCCATGACTGGCGACAGGAAACCGTTCAGCAGACTTCCTGGAAGTAGAATCAAGCCTGCTGCCAGAGCTGTCAGTGCCAATCCTTGCTGCAAGTACATTGGCAAAATCAGCATCGATGACAAAATCATCATCATACAAATGAAGACAAGGATCAAGCCAATCGTAAACATCGGATAACGGAACGCGCGCAGATCAATCATCGGTTGCTCCATCCGTAGCTGACGGATACTGAATAGGAGCAAGGAAATAACTCCAATCGCGAGTGTCACAATAACAATAGGATTGCTCCAACCGCTACCTGCATCCCCGTGTCCACCAGCGCTACTGAATCCGTATACGATTCCGCCAAATCCAAGCGTAGACAGCACAATCGACAATACATCGATCTTCGGCTTAGTCAGACGCGAGATGTTCGGCAGGAATTTCAGACCGAACAGCAGCGAGATAATGAAGAACGGCAGTGAAATCCAGAAAATCCAGTGCCATGTCAGATTCGCCAGAATCAGACCTGAGATGGCTGGCCCACTTGCCGGAGCGAACATAATAACGAGACCAATCAATCCCATCGCAGAACCGCGCTTTTCTACTGGGAAAATAACGAGAATGGTATTAAACATCAATGGCAGCAGCAATGCCGTACCGACCGCTTGCAGCAAACGTGCAATCATCAATACTTCAAAGCTTGGCGCCATCGCCGCCACCAGCGTACCAGCAATCGAGAAGATCAGTGACGTGGTGAACAGCTGTCTTGTCGAAAACCATTGCAGCAACAAGCCTGATACGGGAACAAGAATACCCATGACGAGCAAGTAGCCAGTGGTCAGCCATTGAATCGTAGTCGCTCCTATACCCAATACACCCATAAGCGGCGTAATCGCTACATTTAACGCCGTTTCGCCGAATAGGCCGATAAATCCACTCAGCAGCATGGCGAACAAAATCGGTGCCACCTTATATTGCGTTGTTTCTTGTTGATTCTGTGCAGAATCATTTTTCATGGAAGCATCCACGTGCCCATCCTCCTTGACAATCTTTCTGTCTATGTGTAGTTATTTTACTGAATCTCCATAGCTTTTCATGACCATGGATAAATATTTCGCAGCCGTCAGCAGCGGCTTGTTATTCTGGTTGGTCAGGCTGATAATGAGTGCGCCTTCCATCATGGACAGCGTTAGTAAACCGCCATCCTGTGCCTCCTCTGGACTTGCACCCTCTAGTAGCAGACGCTCCGCAATAATTTGCTGCCAATCGGCAAACACCTGCTTGCACGCCGTCCGTAGCGCATCACTAATGCAAGACGTTTCCACCGCCGCCCAGAAACTAAACGGAATAAAGCCAGTATATCCCGACGCTTCCGTTTCCAGCGCCATATCATGTACAAAATGATAAACAGCGTCACCTGTTCGCTCATGCTTGCCAAAGGTGTGCTGGAACTTTGCCGTGACATGCTTATTGGCCTCCTGTATACACACGAGGGCCAGTTGCTCCTTACCATTCGGAAAATAATGATACAGCGATCCTTTTGGAGTTTCGCTTTCCTTAATAATCTGGCTGAGCCCTGTCGCATGGTATCCCTGTGAAAAGAACAGCCGGGCTGCCGTATCGATAATTTGTTCCTTCGCATTGGACTTTTCGCCCAATCTCATCACATCCTTTTTCATCGCCCGTCCAATTATAACGATTGGTCTATATAATTAAAGCGTAAAATATTTTAAAAGTCAATTCATTTGCAATTTAAAATGCTTGCATGTAAACCGATACATAACTTATACCAAATAATCATGATCTCATCGTTAACTTCAATCAAATCCATGTAAACTTCTACATCCTATGAAACTTCATCAGCAAGCATCACTTGAACAATAATCTATGCTTGTCCTTCTTTCCACACATCCAGTTCTTCCTTTAATTCGCGATAAATATCGACAATATCATCCAGCGGCATGCGAACTAACCCACTAGAGGATGGCGCAACAAATTCACGCACACCTTCCGTAATCGACTCATTCTGAAATCCCCAAGGCGCTTTTGCTTTTTTACTGTACTGCGTATATACACCCTTTCCGACAAAACAAGCGATATGCGGACGATATTCCGTTAGCTTGGCTCTCAACTCCAATCGTCCCTGAGCATATTCTTCTGGCAAAATATCATCTATACCGCGGGTAGGACGCGACACAATATTGGTAAATCCATACCCCAGCTCCAGCAGATCACTATCCTCGTCGGGCAGATATAGACGAGGTGTCAAGCCAGAACGATACAAAATCTGCCAAAACCGATTGCGCGGGTTCGCATAATGATGACCTACTTCACCAGAACGAAGACTAGGATTGAAGCCGATAAACAGGATATCTAGTTGGGATTGTACATGATCAGGAATAGTTGGCACGATGGTTCCTCCGTTTGCTTTTGCTATAAAATTTAACATTTTCAGCATTTTTTTATCTTTTTCGACATAAATACTATACAATATCCGTGACTATTGACCGATATATTTATTCAACGACAGGTAAAACACACTTTCACTTAACACTTAAACGCTGAATGAGACTTATGGACAGACAGCGACCGACACTGCCTCATGCGACGAATCGTCAGGCACCATAACTTAACAATCCGAGAATATAGCAAAGGAATGATTGGCATGATTACATTAAACGAAAAGCAAATTTATGCTGTCCTCCATAAACAATTGAACCGCAACTTCCCTGTACAATCCATGGAACTCAACTATCATATTGAAGCAGACAGCCGCCTGATCAATACCGAAGGCGAAGTAGAATTGTCCAACAAGCATTACTGGGTTAAAGTTATGGACTGCGTATATCCTACACACTCCCGCCCGATTCTGATGAGCGAAGTCATCTACTTCCTGCGTCAAGAATATATGGACAGCACGATCCGCGTATTCATGAAACAAGATGCACATGGCGAAGTATATGCAACAGCTGAGATTTCCTTCCAAGATCATGTTGCACTGGAAGCCGAACAACTCAAAGCGATGATTGATCTCGCATTGGTAGTCAAAGACAAACAATGGTTTGAAGAATTAACTGCTGCTTATCTGAACATGACTCGTCCGTTGCCAAGCTCCGTATCCAGCTCTATGTAATGATTACACCGGCAAACGCATCTTGTATCGCGTAGCCGTTCACGATCAGGACCTTTCCCTTTGCGAAAGGTCCTATTTTTATGTCCACTCATTAGCGACGTACGGCAAATTCTAGCGATTGCGCACAATCTTGAAACCTTTTTATAAATAAATAGTATGTATGGGTATGCTTTTCTAGAAAAATGTTGCTATGATAGAAAAGATGGTTGAATACATAGTATATAGCCGAATCACCACAGACGGAATTCCGCATATACATATAGATGAAGGAGGAACAACTATGGACCCGAACCGCCCACCCTATCAATCACCGCCACCGTACGATTCTCAACCCCCTTACGGTAACTATGATCCATACTATCCTTATGGACCACGCCCAAACAACGGCAAAGCCATCGCTGCGCTCGTGCTTGGTATCTCATCAATTGTGACGATTTTCTTTTTACCGGGGATTGGTATCATTCTCGGGATACTAGGTGTCATTTTTGGTATTCTAGCACTTAAGGAAATTTCGCGACGTATGGAAGGCGGCAGAGGCATGGCAATCAGTGGGCTGATTTGTGCCATTATCGGTTTTCTGATGCACGTCGCCTTGATTGCATTTGTTGTATTTGCAATCATTATGTCCATTGGGGAGTCGACGGATACCGGTACAGATTACTGGTCGCCTACATTCCAACAGGATGGAACATCTGATTTCTACTAAACCAAGCAAATATCGAGCTCCATTAGATACATGAAACAGGATATTCCTCTTTCGCGAGGTTAGCAGATCGCTGATTCCAATGGGTACAATACTCATATTCAGCATAGCAATTGTTTAGCCAGTTCATAAGATCGTCAAAAGGGTAGAGCCGCATATGGCTCTACCCTTTTTGTGTGATGATTTTGTATAGTAATGATCAATCTTCAATTACGCAGTTGGTACATACAGACGCACACGGATATTGGACGGATCAGTGATCCACAATTCATCCTGCCCCTGTTCAAATGGCAAGCCCGCTGCTGTGATACGATCTGCTACCTCCTGCAAAGCAGCATGATCTGGCAATTGCAAAGTGTAATAGTCGATACCTGTAGAATTGGCGGGTGCTTTGGGTGCGCCTACGCCAGCCCATGTATTCAGCCCCATATGATGATGATAGCCGCCAGCAGCAATAAATAGTACCGAACGATTGTCAGTTAACACAATCTCAAACCCAAGTACATCGACATAAAATTTGCGCACTTCCTCCAAATTAGAAACGTGGAAATGCACATGTCCAATCTTCGTACCAGCAGGCAGCCCAGTCCATGGCTTGCCTTCTGCCAGTTCCAACAAGCCGTCCACATCCACTGGCTCCGTGCCCATGATGTAGTAACCATGCTCGTCTTTTTGCCATGTAGAACGTGGGCGATCAGCATATACTTCAATCCCGTTGTTGTCTGGATCATACAGATATAGCGCTTCGCTGACAAGGTGGTCGCCCTGTCCAATCGGCTGGCGATGCTCTGCAAGATTACGTAATGCCAGTCCAAGGCTTGTGCGATCAGGCAGTAGAATCGCAAAATGATACAAGCCTGCTACCGATTGACGACGTGGAATCGTGGCATTGGGGACTTCTTCGATAATAAGCAGTGGTGTATGACCGTCTGCTGTCATTTCAGCAGTCGTTTCCGTTTGGCTCAGTACGCTTAGCCCGATGATATCCGAATAATAAGTAACCGAACGCTCTAGCTGGCTCACTTTGATTTTGACAAGTCCGATTTCAAGTGCGGGATGAATAGTGGAAGTATTCATAAGGTAAGTTCCTTTCGTTAATCAAGTTATTATTTGTAACTATAATAACATTTTGTAAGCAACTATGCAAGCGGTAAAATAGCGGCCGATCGGTGAAGAAATCCAACGATAAAAGCGGACATTTGTCTTCATTGCCGCTACAATGAAGACAAATGTCCGCTATGTGATTTAGTGTATAGTTCTGTTCATGCTCATGCGTTACATGATGATTATTCTTCCGTTACACCCGGATCAGTCCCCCAAACTGGACCACCTTGATAGTAGACAACGATTTTGTTGTTGTCTGCCATGGAGGTGTTATCGCTATAGGAATAGTCGGAGGACGAGTTACCGCCAGATGTTCTTTGTACCGTAAAGCTAATGTCTCCGCTATCTCCGCCAGCAGGAATAATTCCCGCTTCCGCGTTAAAGATCAGCTCTACATAACTATCTGCACCGGATTGCGGCTGCTCCATATTAACGATATGAGCTTCTACATTATTCGTGCTAAATGGCACGCTGTTCATGGAGACATCGCGTGCAGTCAAACCGTTACCGCCAGTGAAGTAGTAACGAACACGAATATCGCTCAGATTCACATCCTCTGTACCAGTATTCATAATATTGATAGTTGGACGAATCGAACCGGAACCACTTCCATTCGCTTTGTACTGCAATACAAGCGATTGGCTCACATTGGCAGAACGATTCACTGGTGCTGCTACAACCGGTGCAGACATCTGCGTCACTTGACCGTCAGCCAGTACTGCATTCACCACATAACCGTATACTTGACCATTGGTAACCGATGTATCTGCGTACACCGCATCTGTCACACCTGTTGTGAGCACGGTATACGTATTGGATTGTACACTATTGTAGGTGTTGTTGATCACATCGTAACGGCGCACTTCGTAGCTACTAGCGTTATCAACTGGTGACCAAGTCAATACCACTTGATTGGAGCCTGCACGTGCAGCTACATTGGCTGGTGCTGCTGGTGCAGATGTGTTATTCCAAGCAATATCGTTGGCTACCACATTGGATTGAATAGCAGCATGCGCACTTGGCGCAGCAAAGAAGCTACCTCCAGTTGCTAGAATGGATGCAGCTAGAATAGCTGAAGCTTTTTTAGACATGTTCATCATTATCATCTACCTCCGTTTGTATGAGTATGAAGTATGGGTTTCTGTATGCGGAATCGTGCTGTTAAGTATTCGGCTCAGAACTCTATGTGTGGATGTTGCACGTCCCTCCTTTCATCAATCATTATTACGGTTTGGAAACGGTTCACTCTTGTGTGAATCTGTTCACTTTTGAGCCATGTGCATCATTATTAAACCGCAATGTTACAAATAAAACACTTACCAAGCTCAAATTATAACATTTTTGTCATCAATTGCAGATAGACGAGAAGATGCAATCGTCAACAAACCGACAATTCCATTAGACCTACAAATGATGATGTTGCGGCATAATAAGATAAGACTAGATGTCCCTTTTTGTTGATTATTTTAAATTTGGGAGAGATGATCGTTGACATTATTGCCTATTCGATCCAATCGGCATACAAGCCGTTATTTTTTATGGTTAGGTATGATTCTGTGTGTCTGCATGCTCGTTCTATTGAGCGCATGTAGCTCCGCCTCATCGGATTCTGCCGCAGACCAGCATACCCAACATCAACAGCCCTCACCTGCTGCATCCTCTACTGCTTCACAGACAGATACTACATCCGGTCATCGTATGAGTCATGGCGATATGAGCAGCATGGCTGCACCGGAAGGCAGTAGCTCTACTACTCCAGATCAAGTGACTACCGATCCGCAGATCGTCAATGGCAAGGAAGTCACATTGACTGCTCAAGCCTCTAATTTAGAAGTAGAAAAAGGGAAATATGTACCGGTATGGACATTCAACAACTCTGTACCCGGTCCACAAATTCAAGTGACGGAAGGTGACACTGTTACCGTTCATTTGAAAAATAAGCTCGATGTGCCAGTAACGATTCATTTTCATGGTGTCGTTCTGCCCAACGCAATGGATGGTGTCCCCGGTGTCACGCAGGATGCTGTTCAACCCGGCAAAACATTTACGTATACCTTTCAAGCGCTGCATGCTGGAACATACTGGTATCACTCGCATCAGGATAGCCTAAACCAGATCGGTCGCGGATTATACGGTACATTTGTCGTTCATCCGAAGAAGACGCAGACTGATGATCTTGATCGTACCTTTGTACTGGCTGAATGGAATGATCCCCATACCCATCCTGCGGATACAGCAGAGAATACAACGGCACTAAACAGCAATATGGGTGCTTACAATCTGTATACGATCAATGGACGCAGTGGCAATCGGATAGATCCACTGTACGTAAATACCGGTCAGCAGGTACGCCTTCGCTTCGTAAATGCAGGCAATATGACACATCTGCTATATCTTCCGCTCTCCTCTTATCAAATCGTCTCGACAGATGGAGAAGATATTTATAAGCCTCAGAAGCTGAGTAATGGTCTACTCCGTATCGCTCCCGGGGAACGGTATGATCTTGTATTTACCGCTATCGACCAAGGAATTACGACGATTGGAGCAGTAGGTGATTCTGATTTTGCTCGTTCGATGCGTTTGCCAGTCGTTGTATCCGCTCAAGGACAGAAACCGAATGTACAGCAGGTGAATGAGGAAGTATCACGTCAACAGCAGCATCTTACCACTACAGATGTATCTGGCTGGCAGGTGTTGGATCTGATGACGTATGGACAACCGTCTGCATCTACCTTTACCTTGAATCAGAACTATGATCGTCAATATGATCTGAAGCTGAGCATGGGTGTCAGCAATGGCAAAATGGCATATACGATCAATGATGAAGCCTATGCCGACCTCAAGGCACTCACCGTACGAACCGGCGATACAGTCAAAATCACTTTATCTGCTCCTTCTGGCAATGAAGATCATCCGATGCATTTGCATGGACACGTCTTTCAGGTGTTATCGCGTAATGGTAAGACGGCAACTGGCTCTCCTGTCTGGAAAGACACGCTCAATGTACGTCCGGGTGAAACGTACGAAATCGCCGTCCGTGCCAACAACCCGGGCAACTGGATGCTTCATTGTCATGAGCTTCATCATGCTTCAATGGGCATGATGATCGACTTCAATTATGAAGACTTTCAATCTCCCTATCAACCCGATCAGAGCATCGATAATATTTCGGAATAACATAACTTCTCCGCTCGTTAGACGAACATTACTGATTTATGACATTCCTGTATCCAATACAAAGACGTCCTCCCTTATGATAGAGCATGTGCATTTCTATCTATGGCGGCGTCTTTTTGCTGTAAACGCATTTAACTTTATCGGAATGGTGTTATACAATAGTAACAGGCTTTATTTGGAAAGCATTTATGGATGCTCCACATTATACCGATGTAGTATCTGAGCAGATATCGACAAATGTGAATTTCGGCAACGCAGAGACCGCAATTCCTGTCATGGAATCATCCAGCAATCGCCCATTATATCGACAAAGGTGGAGTTCATAATCTCATGAGAGAATCGCTGCGCAAGCTTAAAATACTTCAATTGATCACAGCCCTGTTCAGGGCACGTATTATTAAAATTCTAATCCCGGTTATTATACTGGTGATTATTATTATTCAGGGACGCAAGGAAATTCAACATATCAATCTGGGTCGCGTGTTATTTGAGTTGCACCGGATGCCAGTGTCAGCGATTATTCAAATCTCGCTGGCTTCGTTTATTGCCGTATCGGCGATGAGTACTTACGATTATTTATTGCGCAAACATTTCAAAATGGATGTGGAATGGAAAGCAGCCTTCCGCTATGCGTGGATCGCCAACACCTTCAATAACATGATCGGCTTTGCGGGTCTGACGGGTGTTGGACTACGCGCGATTTTATACAAAAAGAGCGGTGTTCCAATCAAAACGATGGGTTCGGCGATTCTGTTTCTGTCACCGATCATTCTGGTTGGTCTGTCGCTGCTGGGCTGGCTGACGATTATCGGCATCTTCCCTGTCGAGCCTATGTTCGATGCACATCCGTGGCTACGCTTTGCCGTTTGGGGTGTATCGCTGTACTTACCGTTCTTCCTACTGATGCAGCGCTCCTCTCTATTCGCCAAATGGTTTCACAAAGAAGGCGAAGGCAAGTTGCCGTGGAGTATCGTCATCGCTTCGGTTGGTGCATCCTTTCTGGAATGGGCATGTGCGGCTGTCTTATTTTGGTTGATCCTGTATCACGATCTGGATCATCTGCCTTTTGCAACAGCGATCGGAATCTATGTCGTGGCGGCTATTGCTGGTATTATCAGTATGGCACCGGGCGGCATCGGAGCATTTGACCTGACTGCATTGCTTGGCCTGCAAACGATTGGGGTCGATTCTACTCGCGCGATTACAGCGCTTGTCTTGTTCCGCCTGTTCTATTTCCTTATTCCGTGGTTGATTGGTCTTGTACTAGCGGCTTTCGAGATTACGCCAAGTCGCAGACAGATGAAGGACATGGTTACAAACGGATTCGATTCCTCGCGCAATGCATGGACCAAATTCTGGGGCTGGCCTTCACAATTCGGCTTGCTTGGCGATCTAGGTGCATGGGCACTCGGTAAGCTTGTACTAGCGAGCGGAATCATCCTGCTGCTGTCCGCAGCTACACCGGGCTTGATAGAACGAATGCGGTTTATGGAAAATATTCTATCCCTGCCGATTATGCGCTTTTCGGAGCAGTTGTCGGTTGTCATTGGTATTATGCTGATTATCGTTTCACGCGGTATTTCGCTGCGTATCCGCCGTGCCTTTGTATGGACGGCAGGCTTACTGATTGCTGGTGCGGTATTTACCTTTGCCAAGGGCTTTGATTATGAAGAAGCGATCATTCTAGTCATCGTCGCGATCATCCTATGGGTATCGCGCGCCAAATTCAATCGCGAAAGTGCCAGCCTGTCGCCGCGTAGTATCGGTGTCTGGGTCGTACTCGCCTTCATTTCATCCTTATGCTACTATCTGGTCGGTTCGCAGATTCACCCATCGCTGCTGCGTCACCTGCCTTCACGAGCACAGCAATGGTTCCTGAACCCACATGAATATGCAGTTACCGCAGTAATCGCCTTTATCAGTGCATTAATCGTACTAGCTGCGATTTTCGCGTTACGTCCGAACCGTCACGTAGAGGATTTGCCAGATGCCGAGCAGTTGGATAAATTAAGCGAATTTTTACAAAATCAACAAGGCAATCTGCTCAGCCATCTGCTGTATCTCGGTGACAAAACGTTATATTGGGCGCAAGAAGGTAAAATTCTGATTCCGTATTCTCGTGTACGCGATAAGTTAGTGGTACTCGGTGATCCAATTGGCGACAAGGCATTGGCTGGCGCTGCTATTCAGGAATTCCAGCGTTATGCCGATCATTTCGCGCTTACTGTGGTCTTTTACCAAGCAGCTCCCGAATATCTGTCCATCTATCATGAAAATGGCTATAACTTCTTTAAGCTTGGTGAGGAAGCTCTGGTACCATTGGATACATTCACCTTATCCGGCAAGAGCAATCAAGGATTGCGCACCGCTAAAAACAAATCGGAACGTGAAGGGCAATTGTTTGAGGTTCTGCAACCGCCATTCTCGGCTGAATTGATTAGCGAATTGCAATTGATTTCCAATGAGTGGCTAGGCGATCGTAAAGAGAAAGCTTATTCTCTCGGCTGGTTCCATGAAGCCTATCTACAGCGTGCGCCGATTGCACTGCTGCGTGAAGCCAATGGTCGCATTCTCGCCTTCGCCACACTCGCACCAGCCTATGATAATAATCGAACCGTGTCCATCGATCTAATGCGCCATCTGAATGAAACACCTAATGGCACAATGGATGTACTGTTTGTTCGTCTGATCGAATGGGCAAAAGAATCTGGCTACTCCTACTTCAATCTGGGCATGTCCCCCTTGTCGAGCGTGGGCGAAAATGTGAATGCACATCGCGAGGAAAAACTCGCTCGTCTCGTCTTCCAATACGGTGGACACTGGTATGGCTTTGAAGGTCTACGTCGATATAAGGAGAAGTTTTCACCAGAATGGGAAGCACGCTATCTCGCTTATCCAGCAGGTATGCAGCTGCCATTCCTGACTATTGATCTGGTACGCCTCGTATCCCGCAAGCCAGGCAAGACCGAGCATACCATTTAACTGATAGTTATACGTCCTAATTTAAAAAGCCCGACTGCGAATCATCAAGATCCGTAGTCGGGCTTTTGTTGTGCTTTGATTATTTACTTTCCAGTTCAACGATCGTTCTCAGCTTGGTTGTTGCATCGCCAGGGATCGCTTTTTCGGTATACTTGAACGTAATCTCAGAGCCTTCTTTCAGCTTGCTGGCAGCATCGCGTACGCTGTCATCGAGCTGGTAAACGACCGGTGTACCATCTACCATAACTTCGGCGGAATGCTCGTCAGCCAGACCGGAGAACGTACCAGTTGCAACTTCAGTTGCCATTTGATCATCTCCAGTTGCGGTATCTGTTGTACCTTCGGTTGTGCCTTCACTCGTTGTGCCGTCATCCGTTTCAGGAGATGCCATATTGTCTTCTCCAGTCGAACTGTTGTCAGCAGGAGTCGTTTCCGTGTTATCCTGTGGCTGAGTCGCTTCCGGGTCTGTCGTCGTACTGCCCGTCTCAGCAGGCGCCGCCGCAGGTTGCTGGGATTGGTTATTGCCACAAGCCGCGAGCAGCAGAATCAGCCCGAGCAGCAGCAGAATCGCCAGTGGACTCCGTTTCATCCATGATTGATTGTTTCGTTGCATCGTAAATGCACCTCCTCAATAGTGTAACGCATCACATCACCAAAAGTTGCTCTGAATTCAGCAACCAGGCAAAACAACATCCCTTAGCATCATACCAGATAATCAGCGACGAATAAAATATCGCGCTTATTGTCCTACTCCCAGACCTATAGTAGACAAAAAAGGGACCGCTATACCGGTATTGCAATGTGCACCGGAACAGCGATCCCTTGATCAACTTATATTTATTGAATATAGCATAGTGCCCGGTACAGTCATGCGTATAAATTAAGGAATGTATTGCTGTACGACTTTGACGATTTCACCGTTTTTCACTGTGATGTGGTAAGGGAAAACGGTTGGGTCCAGCAGGTCCGGTTTTTGGAAAATAGCATTCAGCTTCGACATGCTGATCGATTCATTCCAGTTAATATCGATATCTTCCCAGTTTCCTGTGTGATCATAAATTTGCATCAACACTTTG
Source organism: Paenibacillus sp. JQZ6Y-1 (assembly GCF_040719145.1). Taxonomy (NCBI): domain Bacteria; kingdom Bacillati; phylum Bacillota; class Bacilli; order Caryophanales; family Paenibacillaceae; genus Paenibacillus; species Paenibacillus kandeliae. The sequence continues at coordinate 1,603,789 of NZ_JBFDUZ010000001.1, read as the reverse complement.
GCACTGATTGGAGCTTTATATTGATATGTGGTTGTATCTGTATTGGTAATGTAGTATCCATCTGGTGCACCTTCCAGACCACTGTCTGGATTTTCTTTAGCAAAAATCTTGTTCGCTTCATCGCCAGTGTACCAGTTGATCGGATCAATCGTCAGGTTATATTGTCCATTGGAATCACGCTTGATCTCATTGATGAATACAGTGTACGTACCGTCTGTAGGTGTTGTACTGCTATACGTATCTTGATAAACGCTTGTAGTTACTGTCGCCGCTTGAGCAACATTGGTATTGGCATTCATGCTTGTTCCTGTTGACAGACTTCCCGAAGTCAAAAAGATTAAAGAAGCAGCACCTGCCCCTAGTATTCCCATCATTGTTTTCATCATCGCTGCATCTCCCCTTCTCTAAATGGCCGGTTGGTCTGACGATTCGTCAGGAAACTCGCTTACCATTTGCAATGTGCTTGTGTTGACATTGTCTGTACCGATGATTGTCGTTCATATTAATGACGACCCATCGCTTCAAATTGTTGCAAAGTCCGACAATATTCTGTGATGTTGGCTACAGAAGTGCATCTGCATATGCCGTACAATTGTCGATTGCTGTATAGCAGTTATTAACCAAAAAGCATTAGACAAGAACCATTCAAAATTTTTCCAATTCGCATGTACGTATGTCTTCTGCGTATGATTTCGCTTCTCTCATCACACACGCTGAATCCGTATATTTAGATATACATTTCAGCGATTTGGAGTCGGAATATGATGTGGTTTTGCTTGCTTTGTTCCTTTACTATACACCCTGTTTTCACTGAATTGGTTGCAATAATGTTAATACTCCTTTACAAAATTAATACCTGGTTCTAAAATCTAGCCCTAGTAGCTACACAAAGCACTTTTTATTCCTTTTACAATTCAGATAACAACGTGTATCAACTTTATATACATTTAAAATAGGAATAGAGGATTGATTTATTTTTTTTCGGTTAAATACGTAGAAGCAACGCCAATAACAGACATCGAGGAGGATTACATCATGTCAGAGCAAGATCATATTGTGAACAAATCGGGTCAGGTCGAAACAGATAAAGTGGAATCGGTATTGAACCGCATCAGTGATGAGCAAAAGAAACAGATTTTGGATGATTTTGAATCGTTCCGCTCGTATCTGGGCAAGCGAATTCAAATGGCAGAAACGATTGGACTGAGCGAAGAAAGCCTGGCAAAAGTTACGCAAAAAATTGCCGATTATCTCGCCAAGCATGAACAGCCACAAAACAGCGAAGAAAAATTGCTGTATGAACTGTGGAAGGTCGGCGATGACGATCAACGTCACAAGCTGGCACATATGCTGGTGAAAATGGTCAAAAATACACAGGAAGCACGCTAATTGCGATCTTCCCTCTTGTTACACTAGGCTCCGCAAACGCCTAAATTGCCGGATGACTCTAATGCCCAAAGCAATGAGTGATTCAGCTGTAACAGCATACGGTTCAACAACATAAAAAACGCGCATCCGAGTCAATACACGGATACGCGTTTTTTTGTATGCTTTTCACTTGTTAGTGTGCTATTCGCTCACCGATTACGATAACTGGCACGCGGCCACACTTTGTTTTCCATCCGTTCATACCAATAAATGCCTAGCTCCATAAGACTGCTTGCCAGTGAAATACGTGTAAACAAGCGATGCACGAGCACCGAGATCAGAATCCCGATCAATGCCCCTGCCAATACGTCTCCTGGATAGTGTACCCCTGTCCAAACGCGTCCAAGTGCAATACCCGCAGCAAGAATCAGCCATACCCAGCCTGCGCGGCGGCGGAACTGCCAGATGGTCATCGCAATAACGAAGGCGCCCAGTGAATGGGTACTCGGAAAGGAAGCATTTGCTTCATGACCAACCAGTTGAATGGCGTGCAGCGTCACAAATGGCCTGTCCCTATAAATGATCTCTCCAATAATCCAGTTTACAGTTACCCCTATCAATCCAGACAGCAGCGCCTCCGTAATCATGCGCCGATTATCCCGTGCTCTTGTAAACCAGTATACTAGCGCTCCGATCATAAAGAACAGAACCGCGTATTTGGATAAAAAAATCATGAATGGATTCAAAAATGCTAACTTCTCTGCACCGCCATTGATCCACAAAAACAACCATTCGTCCAAGTGCTCAATATTCAATGATGTACTCCCCTCCGCTGATCAAGCAACCAGCCTATGTATTGTCGTGTGTGATTTCCTGTAAAATTGTAAAACAGTTCATGACATATATCAACTCTGTGTAAAACCAGTGTAAATTTGATGTAAAATGTCATGCGTGTTTTATCATCACACATGCCTTGATCATAGACCTTGAACGATACGATGTGCTCGCTCTCTGCCCTCTTGCAGCACCCGTTGCTCATCTATTGTGACCAACTCACGGTTATCCATCAGAATATGTCCGTTCACAATCGTTGTATGCACATCGCTGCCCTGCGCCGCATACGTCAGCAAAGAGATTGGTTCATGAACCGGCTGTAAATGCGGCTTGTCCAGATCAATCAGAATCATGTCTGCCTTTTTGCCCACTTGTAGTGATCCGGTCTCATGATCAATCTGGAGTAGCTTCGCACTGTTGATTGTTGCCATTTGAAGCGCTTGGTAAGCTGGCAAAGCCGTTGGGTCACCATAATGTAGCTTTTGTAGCCATGTTGCTGCTCGGACGCTGGCGAACATATCTAGTGTAGTGGCACTGCCTGCGCCGTCGGTACCCAGACCGACCGTAATATCACGCTGTTGCAGCTCCGTCACGGGTGCGATACCACAGCCGAGCTTCAGATTGCTAATCGGATTATGCGACACGCCACCGCGCATTCCATGAAGCAGATGAATGTCTTCACGATCCACATGCACACCATGCGCCAGCAGCACATGAGAATGGTCAAACAAACCTAACTCATATAGATATTGGGTCGGTGTTTGATTGTAGCGCTCACTCATGATCGCCATTTCTTCCTTCGTTTCCGCAAGGTGAATGTGAATCGGTCGATTGTATTGTTTCGCCAGCTCCATCACATGACGCAATGGCTCTGGTGCACACAGATACGGCGAGTGCGGACCAAACATCGTCGTAATGCGCCCCTCTGCTGCACCTTGCCATGTCTCCACAAGATCTACCGCTTCCGTTAGACGCTGCTGTGCCTGATCATCGATAAAGACCAACCCGCGTGTCAATGATGCCCGCATTCCTGTCTCCTGTACCGCATTCGCAATATCATTCATATGGATATACATATCTGCAAAGGTAGTTGTACCACTACGAATCATTTCTGCCATCGACAGCTTGCTGCCCCAGTATATATCCTCCGCCGTCATGCGGGCTTCTGCTGGAAATATCTTTTGCTCCAACCAATCCATCAGCTTCAGATCATCGGAAAATCCTTTTAACAGATTCATCGGGCTGTGCTGATGTGCATTAATAAAACCTGGCATCAGGATCATGCCTTTGGCATCTATGATACGATCAAACGACTGTATAGATAGCTGCTGCTCAGCTACTGCTTCCTTTGGATATATTCCTGTAATGGTATCGCCTGCAACGGTCACATCCCCAGTAAATGGCGTATCTCCATCCTCCATCGTTACGATCATCGCATTTCGAATCCATAATTTCATAATAAAAAAGCCTCCTCATGTTTCTGTTGATGATGCCCGGAATATATCTACATCCGCTGCATAGGAAGCAAGCATATACATTGACGTAACGTGAAGGTCAAGCATGGAGATGAGTGGATACCATAAAAAATAGCGATGGAGCAGAACTTGTGGATTCTCCGCAAGCTCTGCTCCATCGCTATTTATACTATTCTTTATCTCTTATTCTATCCTTCGTTGCGACGCAATTCATAGAAATATTGGACTGCCGGATGCTTCAGCTTGATACTTTGGCTCATATTCTGAATCCGCTTTTTGCCTACTCTGCGATCTATGAGTGCCAATATATTCAGCAAAATATCATTGCTTTCCAGACTATCCTCAATGGATGTAGCTAAAAAGCGAGTCGCGACAACGGTAAAATTGGATTTACTCAGTGCCGTTTGCACCAGTATCATTTCCTTCGCATATTCGGTCAATTTGCGATTGCGTGCGATCACCTGCAAGCGATCCTCAGGCACACTACCACCAGTGCTTGCTTTTACAGCTTGAATCTCATCCGCAGTAACCGGAAGGTCGATGCTGGAATCGCTTTTGATCTCTTGCTCCGATTGATACCAACGAATCGGACCAGCCGTGTCATTCATCTGCAATACATTCTTTTTATAAACGGAAATGTAACAGTTTCCCGCCTTGTCTGGCGAGTACCGATAACTGGTCGCCCGATATTCGACTTTACCGACCAGCGCTGGGCTTAAAAAGCCTTCCAGCTGTTGCTTCAATTTGCTCCAGGACATGAATCCTCCTATGTTCTTCTAACCGACTGGGGTTCTTTACAACAGCCGATCTTGCAGCTTGAAAATCTGAATACACTGGTGACTTGAAATCTACTATAAGTTAGGGCTACACCGTATTCAGTATCTGCTCTCGTCCTTTTAGAGTACCATGTGCAGGCAATGAAAAACAGAGTGTACAGAATGTTTATAAAGAAGCAGCGTATCTTATCCAGCTAGTCCAGTTGCTGCTAATCCCAATCCGACCTATTAACGACCGACGATAGAGTCTCCAATTTGCAGCAATGGAGCTTCTGTTTGTACAGCATCAGGGTATTTGATGCCTGCGCCTGTATTCAGCACCACAACCGTTTCCTCTGGCTGAATCCAGCCGTCAGCAGCGAGTCTACGCGCAGCAGCAAAGGTAGCCGCTCCTTCTGGGCAGACAAAAGAACCTTCCAATGAAGCCACTTCACGCTGGACTTCCAGCAGCTCGGCATCCGATATAGATATGCCTACGCCATCGGTTTCGTACAATGCACGTAACACGAGAAAATCGCCCAATGCTTTTGGTACATTGATACCAAATGCAATGGTCGTCGACTGCTCCCAGAACTCCGAACGCTCCTGCCGATTCTCCCATGCCTTAACGATTGGTGCACAGCCCTCTGCCTGTACAGCAACGAGACGTGGCAATTTGCCTTCAATCCAGCCAAGCTGTTGCAGCTCCTTCAATGCTTTATGAATACCGATCAGACCGACACCACCGCCAGTCGGATACAGAATCACATCCGGCATCTTCCAGCCCAATTGCTCAGCAATTTCCAATCCCATCGTTTTCTTTCCCTCGATCCGGTATGGCTCTTTCAACGTCGACGCATCATATATACCATCCTGTTGAACCTTTTCGGCAACCATTTTCCCAGCATCGCTGATCAATCCATCTACAAGAAACAGGGATGCCCCTGCCAATGCTACTTCGCTGCGTGTAATCTGTGGTGCATCTTGCGGCATAACAATCGTAGCACGAATACCAGCACGCGCTGCATATAGCGCCCAAGCAGCACCTGCATTGCCATTGGTCGGCATCGCTAGCTCTTCTACCCCCAGCTCCAGCGCCTTGGATACACCTACAGCGGCTCCGCGTGCTTTGAAGCTGCCACTCGGAACCAAGCTCTCATCCTTCATATATAGATGGTTCATCCCATAGCGCTGACCCAATGTTGGCAAATGCAGCAGCGGTGTCATGCCTTCGCCCAGCGTTACGACATGCTCCTGACTGCTAACGGGTAGCAATTCATGGTAACGCCACAGATCGGGATTGCGTGCCTGAATCTCGTCTCGCTGCACTTCCCCTTTCAGCCGCTCTAAATCGTATGCAACGAGCAATGGCGAACCGCATTCACATAATTGATGAATATGCTCGGTATCGTAGGTTGTGTTGCAAACGGGGCATTGCAAATGAGATACATAACTATAGGTCATCATGGATTCCCTGCCTTCACTTGGATGATAGTTGTACATATGAATCATGTGTTTGCTTGTGTGGATATATTACTTGCATGAAGAAGAACATTTTGATCGTTGTTTTGATCGCTATGATGTATCATACCAGTGTAGCTATCTTTTGCCAATTATTCATATCTATTCACTTGGTTATTGTATTTGGATGTGAAGTGTATGTTCTAAATCTCATGCTGTATGTTGAGTAGATTTACATATAAAAGATACCTATAAAAGGCTGAAAATAAAAAAACAAAAATAAAAAAGACCAGTACGGCAAGGTTTATCCTTTACCATACTGGTCTTTCGTACTGATCCTTCATACTGATCTTTTATAATTAGTCTTTTACACTCATCTTTTGGTTGGACTTTTCTCATCATGAACCTGTTCAATGACTAACTACAGGGCTTCTGCAAGGTCAGTTGAAGCACTATCCATGTAACTACGATTCATTCGCAAACGATCCATGATCCATTTACAAGTATCCACTTCCATATGCTTACTTCAAAGAATCTATGATACCCATATCGTTATACACGTACAGTTTGCTGTTCCAACTGCTTGTTTTTATCTTCAAATTTCTTGTTGTGCGAGGATACGTAGGCTTGGGAGTACGCTTCTGGTTCCAGATATTGCTTGGCACTGTTGACCGCGGTTGCTCCGTCTACCAATGCGCCGCTGATCAGGTACAGCTTGCCGTCGTATTGTACCAGATCACCTGCTGCGAATACGCCCGAAATACTCGTTTGACGGCGTTCGTCTATAATGGGCTTGTTATACTCGCCCAGTTCCATGCCCCAATCCAGCAACGGCGATAAGTCGCTAGTCATGCCGTGATTGACGATAAGCGCATCGACTTTCAGTGTACGCGTTTCTTTGGATTCTACATGGCAAATGGTGATCTCCTCTACCAGACTACCCTGACCTTGCAAACCAGTCAGCTCGTAAGAGGTAATCACTTCTTTGCAATTCTGCTTCATACTAATCACGTTACGCTCATGACCGCCAAATTCCTCTCTGCGGTGTACAACGGTTACACTGGCAGCTAGTGGATGCAATGCATTCGCCCAATCTACTGCTGAATCCCCGCCACCAGAGATAACAATATGCTTGTCTTTGAAAATCGCTAGCTCCTGTACGGTGTAGTGCAGATTGGTCACTTCATAACGATCTGCGCCTTCAATCTCTAGCTTGCGCATTTTGGGAATGCCATGTCCTAGTGCCAGAATGACGGTACGAGTATGATGCTGTTCACCCGTGTTCGATGTGAGTAGGATCGTATTGTCCTCTAACCGTTCCAGACCCGTAATTTGCTGATTGAGTACAACGGTTGGATCAAACACCATCGCCTGCTCTGTCAGATTCTGAATCAGACCTGCTCCACTGATCGGTGGCACACCACCTACATCCCAGATCATTTTCTCAGGATACAGCAGTATTTTACCGCCTAATGTCGGGTTAAATTCGATAATCTTTGTTTTCATGTCACGCATGCCACTATAAAACGCGCTGTACAATCCTGCAGGTCCACCGCCGATAATCGTTACATCATAAAGCTCCAGCTGTCCTTGCTGTGTCATATGTAGCTCCCCCTGTATACATCACTGCCTAAGCAGCTTGTTTATGAAATTGGTGTTGCTGTGTAAGGATGAAGGGTGAATTTCAATCATAATTGATAATGATTATCATTATAGTTTAAGAAAGATGCTTATGCAACGAAAAAAGGAGATTTGTCACGTTTGCTTTTTAGACATTTCCAGATTCTGAGAGGTGAAGATGAAACATATAGTGTGTAGTTCCGCATTTTTTGGTATGCTGTTGGTAAAGTGCATTTTTATCATGGACAATTTAATTAAGGTGGGAAGCTGGGAATGTTGACCTTTTACTCGCATTTTTCGTGGATATTACTTGTCATCAACTTATTTCTGGCTCTATTTATCGTCTTCTTGGAACGCCGCAATATCGGAGCGACATGGGCATGGTTGATGGTGCTGCTGTTTATCCCGATCGTCGGCTTTATCGTGTATCTGTTCCTCGGTCAGAATTTGAGCCGGGTCAAGCGCTTCCGGCTGCGCAAGGAATTCCGTTCGATTATTGAATCGGCAGTCAATGATCAGCTGGCTGAATTTGATAGTTACACATTCAGCTTCAATGACAAGTCAATTAATAAGTACCATGAGCTGGTGCATATGCACCTGATCAGCAATTACTCACTGTACACACAGGATAATAGTGTACAGATTTTTTCAGATGGATTGAAAAAGTTCGATGCGCTATTCCGCGATATTGCGCGTGCCAAAGAATATATCCATATCCAGTATTACATCATCCAGCGCGATGATCTCGGTCGCCAGCTCTTGTCAGCATTAACCGAGAAAGCCAAACAGGGCGTTACCGTTCGCCTGATCTATGATGCTTGGGGCAGCTCCAAGGTGAACAAAAAGTTTCTCAAGGAGTTTGTAGATGCTGGCGGTCATGCTGCTGCCTTTTTCCCGCCGAGTATTCCTATGATTAACTTCAAAATGAATTACCGCAATCACCGCAAGGTCGTTATTATTGATGGCGAATGTGCGTATATCGGCGGCTTCAATGTAGGCGACGAATATCTTGGTCATGTAAAAAAATTCGGCTACTGGCGTGATACACATTTGCGCGTCGAAGGCTCCGCCATTTTGCAAATGCAGGCGCATTTCCTGCGTGACTGGCATCTGGCGCTCAATACACATATGACTCAGGATTACTCGCTATTTGCAGTGTCTAAGCCATTTTCCGGCAATATCGGTATGCAGATCATTTCCAGTGGACCGGATAGCAGTCTGGAAACGATCAAATACTCCTACATCAAAATGATCTATGAAGCCAAGCGCAGCGTTATGATTCAGACGCCGTATTTTATTCCAGATGAAAGTATGATTACCGCCATCAAATCGGCAATCCTATCTGGCGTCGAAGTGTATCTCATGATTCCGAAGCGCCCCGATCATCTGATGGTTTACTGGGCTTCCTACTCGTACTTGCAAGAGCTGCTGGAGCTAAATGCCCACTGCTATTTGTACAACAAAGGATTCTTACATGCCAAAACGATGGTTATCGACGGCAAAATCGCTTCGGTCGGTACTGCTAATATGGATATTCGCAGCTACAAGCTGAACTTTGAGATCAATGCCGTACTGTATGACTCTGAAACGGCGCAGCAGCTGGAAGCCTTGTTCTTGCAAGATATTCGCGATAGCGATGTGCTGACATTGGAAGCGTACGAGAATCGTCCATGGTATCGTAAAGTGGTCGAATCATTTGCCCGATTGTTGTCTCCGATTTTGTAAGTTCGCGTAGACAGTCTGCATTTATACCGATCGAAACTTATAAAAAAGATCTCATCGTGGAATGAGGTCTACCGATCATATCCCCTCCGCTTCGCAGTGATAGGAACTCATGATAAGAATGAGATCCACACCGAATAGGAGGGGATTTTTGATTTCTCTGTTATTTTGCATAATGCGAAGTCAAGTGTGCCAGCTGCTTGCGAATTTCTTCTTTTAGCTCCTCTGGTCCTTCTACTGCCACCTCTTTGCCCAGTCCAATACAAAACTCGGCGTAAAAGCTCAATTCCTCTTCCGGTATCACTTTTTCCAAATACCCACTTCCATCATCCTGCACATCCAGCGAAATCCAAATTTCCCCTTCACAACGCTGTACCGCCCGATGACTAAGATGTGCTCGAATTCGTAATGGATGCTGTGGTAAATGCTCTTCATACCAGCCCGTACTTTGATAAGGCTCTAGCTCCAACGGTTGCAAGCCAGTCGTATCATAATCGGCTAATACGATGCGGTCGCAGCGAAACAAGCGGTATTCGTTTCGTAAGAAGCAATATGCCGAACAATACCAGAAACCTTGATTGGTATAAATAAATACGGGCTGGATCGGGCGAGTGCTTCTGCTTTTGCCTTCTGGCTCATACGTAATATGCAGAATCTGCTGTGAAACGGCAGCTTCCAGCAAGATGGGCAAATAGGGAGCATGTTGCCGCCGAGTCGGCGCAGTAAAATCGAGCCGATGCTTCATCCGGTCAATGCTATCTCTAACATCCCCCGGTAAATGCAAATAAAACTTGCGCAGCGCGGAGACCGACTCCACTTCAAATGGCAATGATGAATAGTGACGCAGTGCATGGGATGCAAAAAACATCGCTACTGCCTCTACCTCTGTAAAAGCGATAGGCGGCAATACACGCTCTCGCAGGATTCGATATCCTCCATGCGGACCTACTTCAGAATACAGCGGCACCCCCAGCTCGCTCAACTCCTGCAAATCACGCAAAATGGTGCGTGTAGATACGCCGAATTCATCGGCAAGCTCTCTTACCTTGAATTGACGCTTTCGATTGACCGCCATCATAAGTTCCATCAGTCTTTTTGCTTTGGGCATATCGGATTTTGCCATAATACTCATCTCATTTCTTTATACTAGCATTTACGTTTCTTAATACATAATCTACGACAATTATTGTCACTATTATGATCTACAATCAATACAGAACACAAGCAATACCGTGTTGTGAAAAACCATCTATTCATCAAACCATATTATGGAGGTATCATTCATGTCCCGACAACAACGCATAGCTTTACGTCAAAAATTGCAACGCCCCGCTTTTACCCCGCATACGCCAGAGCAGCTGCGAAAAGGCTTTGCTGCATTTATGGGTACGATGCACGTTCCGACCAATGTCATACAAACTCCGATTACATTGGGGAATCGTCCTGCTGTACAGGTGGAGCATGAGCAAGCTAATGCTCCCGGCAGTATGTTGTATTTTCACGGCGGTTCTTATGTCGTTGGCTCACCTGCCACTGCCATGTCAATAACCGCAAGCCTAGTAAGCCGCACTGGTATTCGCGCGCTATCGCTAGATTATCGACTAGCACCGGAGCATCCTTTTCCGGCAGCGATGGAGGACGGGCTGGCAGCATATCGGGAATTACTCGACAATGGCACATCGGCATCCAGCATCGTGCTGGTTGGCGACTCTACTGGCGGTGGTCTTGCAGTAGCGGTATGTATGATGGCACGAGATGCTGGATTGCCAGTTCCAGCGGCAGTTGTGACCTTTTCGGCAGGGCTAGATAAAACTCATGCTGGCAAAAGTAGGGTTAGCAAGGCAGACGTCGATCCCATTTTTGCACAAGAAAACTTTGATCATACTGATGTCATGTTCCTTGCTGGGCAGGACCCACGTCACGAGTGGATAAGCCCTGCCACGTACGGCAATCTGCAAGGCTTCCCGCCATTGCTGCTTCAGGTCGGCACCAATGAATTACTGCTGGATGATTCCATTATGCTTGCTGAGCGTGCGCAGGAAGCAGATGTAGATGTTATGTTGGATATAACGGCGGATGTGCCGCATGTATTTCAGGCATTTACAGGTAAACTGGATGAAGCAGATGAGGCGCTTGATCGGGCAGCATTGTTTATCAAGCAGCGTATTGCGAAGAGTTAATATATAGAAAGACAGTGCTTATACTGAACGCGTAGTCGTTCGTACAACAAAACAAGCCGTAAAAAAGCAGCTTTGTATCTGAATTAGATACAAAGCTGCTCCTTTTTGTGGTGCCGAAATTTGATTTTTACTAATGAAATGATAGTTTTCCTTATCGAGTAGTAGTTTTACATTAGAACTCGTTTTTTTATACTTTGAAACTAGTGTTTTTAAACCGAGCTTTATGATTTACGTTTTGTACCTTGGATCGTAGATAGATACAATCAAAAGGATGTAATACTTCGTAGCAGCAAGATTTATTCATTTTTCTATTACTATTATGAATTTTTCATGTAGTGTTTTTTTAATTTTAATAGATTGAATTCTCATGAGATGTATTCATAAAGTCCCATACCCCCACGCGGATATATGGATATGCAGATGCACAATATATTTATGCTTTGTATTTCCTATATTCTTGTTCACTTTAATTATCAGAGGTATTATTTGATCACTTCAGTTCACGGATTGGCGATCCTTGTAGAAACTGGACAATATCCTCTAGCGCATCCCCATAAAATGCCTTGTAATTATCATCCGATACATAACCGATATGCGGTGTTGCCAATACATTGGGCAATGTACGAAGCACATGATCCAGCGGCAAAGGTTCCTCGTCAAACACATCCAATCCCGCGCCAGCAATGGTTTGCTGCTGCAATGCTTCGATCATCGCTTGCTGGTCAACCAGCCCTGCACGTGAGGTATTGATCAGATAAGCGGTTGACTTCATCTGTTCCAGCTCTGGTTTGCCGATGAGATGTTGAGTCTTCTCACTCAGCACCATATGAACAGACACAATATCACTTTGGCGTAGCAATTCATGCAGCGAATTGGCGAGTGTTACGCCAGCCTCTTGAGCACGCTCAGCAGTCAGGTTGGGACTCCATGACAGTACAGACATGCCCATCGCTTGTGCAATGGCAGCCATCCCTTTACCGATTTTGCCCAGTCCGATCAGACCAAGCATTTTGCCTTGAAGACCGATGCCGATGGTACTCTGCCATGCACCACCCTGACGGAATGCGTGATTTTCCTCTACCAGATGGCGGGTAATGCCGAGAATGAGCGCCCATGTTAACTCGGTTGGTGCTGCCCCTTTGCCACCTGTGCCGCAAACGGTTATGCCTAGCTTTTGTGCTGCCTGCACATCAACAGACGCATTGCGCATCCCTGTTGTCACTAGAAGCTTGAGAGAAGGTAGACGCTTTAATACTTCTGCTGGAAATTTGGTTCGTTCACGCATGATGACCAGAATCTCGCAATCCTCTACCGCTTGAACCAGTTCATCCTCTGATTGAAAATAATGTGTGTAGTTTCGGACTTCCACCTGCTCATCCAGCACCGACCAATCTGCGAGCGAAAAAGCAACATTTTGATAGTCATCTAAAATAGCGCAATGAAGTGTCATTCAGCTTCCTCTCCTATTCTGATTATGTCGAGCATGCGAATGTATTATTCTGTAGCAGCAGGACCATATCCATTCGTTTCTGTTAGCGTTTCATTAATATAATCTATATCATAATCAAATACTCATCTGCCGTCCTGCATCTTTTTGAATCGAATGGATTGATGTTGTAATTTATTGTAACTGTTGGTTTGCTTTCTGTCTTTACTATGAATGCATATATTTTCTCACCTATGTAACTATATGGACATTCCAATTCCGTCTTTTTTACGTCATATATTTCAAGGCTTTTCTCTTCCCATCTACATCACTCGCAAAAAATAAATTCCACTTCCCCTCTTGACCTTTTTCCAAACGACTCCTATAATCGAGAACCAATAACACATTTTGGCGATGACCGGAGACAGGATTCCCTTCATGCGCTGTCCAGAGAGAGAAGCGATTGCTGAGAGCTTCTCCAGTCGACGGTTGAGGAATTACCACTCTGTAGCTGTAATGCCGAACATGTGCCGGACGGTTTAATCGAGCCACATCACCTGTCGCTGTCCGCTGCATATGTCTAGGTGTTACCGATTCATCCTCGTTAACGGATGCCAATGAGGATCTGATTTCATGCACACATGAATGCAATAGCTATATCATTGTCCATGTCATGACAGAAACAGATCGAACAAGGGTGGAACCACGAGCTAAGCGCACTCGTCCCTGCTGGGATTGAGTGCTTTTTTGCGCTTTCATCATTGAAATCATTGGGAGGTTTTCACTATGTTATATCCAATCAAAGTAGAATTGCCAAACGGATCGGTACGTCAGGTGGAACGTGGTGCTTCGATACACGACATTGCCGCTGCGATCCAATCTTCCTTAGGAAAAAGCGCTATTGCAGGCTGGCTGAATGGACAGCTCGTCGATCTGCAAACACCAGTGCTGGAAGACAGCAGATTGGAAATTGTTACAGATGACGATGAAGCTGCATTGCCAATTTATCAAGTGAGTGCTGCTCATATCCTCGCTCAAGCGGTCAAGCAGTTGTATGGTGAGCAGCAAGTTAAGCTGGGGATTGGGCTATCGGTAGAGCAAGGATTTTATTATGATTTTGAATTGGAACAGCCCTTGTCTGAGCATGATTTTGCCGCTATCGAAAAGCAAATGCGACGTATTGCAGCACAGCAGCTTCCTATCCGCCGCCGTGTACTGAACCGTGAGGAGGCACTTCACTTTTTCCGTGAACGTGGCGAATCCTATAAACTGCAAATGATTGAGGATAATCAGCAGGATGATGATTTTGCCATCTACGAGCAGGGTGCATTCAGCGATTTGGATCGCGGACCACATTTACCATCGACAGGCAAATTGCAGCATTTTCAATTAATGAGCGTCGCTGGAGCATACTGGCGTGGCGATGCTAACAATACTGTGTTACAGCGGATATATGGCGTTGTGTTTCCGCACAAGGCGCAGTTGGATGAGCATCTACAATGGCTGCAAGAAGCACGTCGGCGGGATCATCGTAAGCTGGGTCGAGAGCTAAAATTGTTTATGTTTTCGGAAGAAGCACCGGGCATGCCCTTTTATTTGCCAGCAGGTATGGCGCTGCGTACACAGCTAGAATCGTTCTCACGCGATATTCAGCTTCGCCGTGGATATGAGGAAGTGCGTACTCCGTTTATGATGAATCGGGAGCTGTGGGAGCAATCCGGTCACTGGGATCATTACAAGGACAATATGTATTTTTCCGAAGTCGATCAGGAAAGCTTCGCACTCAAGCCGATGAACTGCCCGGGGCATATGTTGATTTATAAAAATGAATTACGTTCGTACCGCGATCTTCCGATGCGGATGATGGAGTTTGGTCAGGTGCATCGGCATGAATTTTCCGGGGCATTGAATGGGCTGATGCGGGTGCGGACATTTTGTCAGGACGATGCGCATTTGTATGTATTGCCAGAACAGATTGAGGATGAGATCGGACGTGCCATGGATCTGATCGACGAGATGTATGCGGTATTTGGCTTTGATTATGAGGTGGAATTGTCCACTCGTCCCGAAGACTCTATGGGTTCGGAGGAATTGTGGCAACAGGCAGAGCAGGCGCTGCGTAATGTGCTGGAGCGGCGCGGAGTAGCGTATCGACTGAATGAAGGGGACGGTGCCTTTTATGGACCGAAGATCGACTTCCATGTGCTAGATGCGCTAAAACGGAGCTGGCAATGCGGTACCATTCAACTGGATTTTCAAATGCCGGAGAAATTCGACCTCTCTTATATCGGTGAAGATAGCATGAAGCATCGTCCGGTCGTTATTCATCGTGCGGTATACGGATCCATTGACCGCTTTCTCGGCATTCTGACTGAGCATTATGCAGGTGCATTTCCATTGTGGCTTGCTCCGATTCAGGCAAAAGTATTGCCAGTCTCCCCTCATTATGCAGACTATGCGCATGAGGTAAAACAGATGCTATCGGCGGCTGGCATTCGTGTACAAGCTGACTTGTCCAGCAACAAGTTAGGCTACAAAATGCGTCAGGCACAGCAAGAAAAGATTCCCTACATTCTTGTCGTTGGCGAAAAAGAACAGCAATCCGGTCAAGTGAATGTGCGTCGATATAATGAAACTGAGCAGCAGCCAGTGGGTGTCAATGAATGGATTGCCGCTGTACAGCAAGAGATTCAAGAGAAGAAATAGTCTCTTCTGCTCTATGTTATTCCTACACTTACTATACCATTATGTTCAGCCATGATCTTCAAATCACCCTCTCCATCGTCTGAAGATTGGATGAGTGCTGATTGAATAGCGTACAATTAGGTTAACGGGAGATACAAACAGTTATTGCGATGAGAGGGTAACCACACTATCCGGTTCGGCAAGCAGCGGTGAATCGTTGTGAATGATGATTGCATAGATTGCTGACTGCTTTCCTTCTATATATAGAGTCTTCTCTATATGTAGAAACCTCTCCTCGCTATCCTCACCATGAGAAAGGATGATATTCCATGTCAACTTCCGAATCATCAACTTTGATCCAGATCTCGGATTTGCAAATTGAAGGCTTGAACTACAGGGAAGATCAGTTACATGATTCAGACGGCGGTACAGGTCGCACGCTGATCATTTTCGATTTTGTGATTACTGGTCAGCAAGAGTATCACGATATTACTTCAGCGCTGTATGAATCTGTTGTGAATGTGCAAGTACCTGGCAAACAATTAGAGTTTCAGGCGACCGTACACAGCTATTTCACCTCAGTACCGAAGCTTGAGAATGAAGAAGATACCGTGGACGTGCATCTGGAATTACTTCAAGTAGCGCTAAGTGTAAAAATTTAAATTGTTCATGGCGTTTATTTGAAGGTATACAGTCTATTCAGAGATACAAAGTCTATTTTGAGAGTAGAAGCGTCAATTCGATATACAACACCTATTTAAAGTCAATATAGCAATCCTCTATTCCTCTCACTCTCATACAAAAAACACCGTTTCCTTATTTATATAGAAGGAAACGGTGTTTTTTTATGTTAACAGTTAGCAATTTTAATTATCGCTGTAAATGGAAGAATTAATCCAGTCGCGATGTACATATTTAGGCGAGTTATCAAGTGTCCCATACCAGCGCCCATTGCGATTTTCGGTATATTCGGTATATTGGCTCCATGGGTAAGCCTGCTCCTCATTAAAGCGGGATACCTGTACATTCTCATAACGCTGATTCATGGTGCGACCTTGAATATTGTTGCCATCAAAGGCTTTTTTTGCGATGGAAGTTACGCGTTTAACTGACGTCGAGTTCGTATCGCTATCTGTCCATTTGGTAGGTGCAATCAGAATCTGTGTATTATCAACGACAAAATAAGCGCTATAATACGTATCCGAGCTGACTGTTTTCGCCAGATAGAATTTCACATTTTTGATCTGATTCGTATCGTACTTCTGTACGGTAGAATCCCCGTAGTAAAATCCATTGGAACGGATATAAGGTAACCAGCGATGCGTACCCGTTTGATAGGAGTATCCTGCTTCAATCGCATTTCCGCTTTGCGAATCAAAACCATAATACACCCACGGCTGCTCCCCTTCACCCAATCCGCTTACAGTTGGCAGTGTAATATCGGAGTTGATGCTATCAAATCCTTCAAAATCCAACTGGCGACGCTCAAAAGCGCCCGTTGTACCACCATTTACTTCTTTAACGGAAATAGGGTTGTTCGGATCGAATTGAGTAGCACTGCGCGTATTATCTACCTCGTCATCTTTTTTCGCTGAACCAAGATAACCACGCTGAGAGCTGTAGACTTCTCCTGTTACGGTCATATACGTATAATCGGCTTTTTTCAATTGAGCGCTTGTCGTGGTTGCGCTTTGATCATCGGTTCCCGCTGTCGTCACTGGCTCGCTGCCAGCCAGATCACGCAGTACTGCCGCTTTTTGTTTGGCAAAAAATTGTGAATTGATGGACGGCTGCTCCTGCCCTGCCGATTGCGATGTGGAAGCATTATTAGTGGAGTTCGTTGCTGCCTGTGTTGTCTGAACGTTTGCCTGTGGTGTGGTTGTTGCTTCCGCATGTGCTGCCAGTGTCGGTGTAAATGAAGTCACGAGCAGTCCGAGAGAGAGTAGTGTTTTGAATGTCTTCATGATGTCGTTCCTTTCTGTTCGTCAAATTAAGATTAAGAAATGATAGTTGCCCAATAACAGGTGAAATTCCGGTATATCACTGTCTGTCTTTATGTATGCAGCGATGATGGACTGTCCTTTTGATCGTAAACAGACAGTCGCTTAGCTCAAGCCAAAGATGCTTACTCATCCCGTTATCATTCGGTCTCTATGTGGTTAAACGCAAACCAGCATAAAAAGTTGTTGCGATCTCTTCATTCTTTTATACATTACCTATAAAACGGGTAATATCTATATAAAGAGATTTCTCCACACAAAGAGACTTCTCTACCTTACCACGAAAAGTTGGCAAGTTAAAATTCCGCCCGCCTCTCTTTTCTTTTTATACGCAATAAAGCGGTGATAGGACCACTATTTTTGTAAACCAATGATTGTCTTTCGCTTCTACGACGTCAATTCTCAAAATAAATTCACTTTTTTCACAAAATCCTAAAAATAAATGCAACT
This sequence comes from Paenibacillus sp. JQZ6Y-1, assembly GCF_040719145.1. Classification (NCBI taxonomy): domain Bacteria; kingdom Bacillati; phylum Bacillota; class Bacilli; order Caryophanales; family Paenibacillaceae; genus Paenibacillus; species Paenibacillus kandeliae. The sequence goes on along the minus strand of NZ_JBFDUZ010000001.1, from coordinate 1,585,813 downwards.
TTTTTTGCTTAGCTTACGTAATATATAGTATACCTAATATAACAGTGCAAAATCCTTTAAAATTAAGTTGATTGCTAGCAAATATGTAAGGTATCCAACCTTTCGTCCGTTTTGCTTCTGTTAGCTTCATGTTACACGCTCTGCTGTCGCTACCGTTCATTATCTATTCATATTATAATGATACAGTTGTAAAAAGTAAGAACGTATATTTTTTTAGGCTTTGCACCCTTATACATCATGTTTCCATAACGAAAGGACCGAGATTAATTATGAAAAAACTAGCTTATTCCCTATCTGCCGCTTTACTGGCTCTGACTATTATGCCATGGCAAGCGTCTACCGTTCATGCTGCGGATGCCGTTGCGACAACGACTCCACTTGCGACGGAAGTTACTGTTCAAACCGAAGCTAATTTCAAAAATGCTGATGATGTGAACTCATTTGTTATACGAGCAGCACGCAATCACGTATCTGTCATCAATATGAGTGTGAAACAGGATAGCGATGTGAATGGCTCTTCCGGTTATGCCTTCTACGATAGCAAAATCGCTCCAGAAGCTGAGGGTTATACAGAATTCGACGCTCTGGCAGCGATGATCGAAAAAGCGCATGAATATGGCATCAAAGTACAAGCTTGGGTTCCACAATTCCAAGACAAAGCAGCCATCGGCGTGAACTCCTCTTGGCAAATGCGCACGGTTGACGATAAAGGCAATATCTCCACTTATACTGGTAAAAACGGTAGCAGCTACTATGTGAATCCGTTTGATACCGATGTGCAAAACTACGAGCGTTCTATCGTGAAAGAAGTTGTTACCAACTATAACGTAGATGGCGTTGTACTGAGCGGTCTGGATTTTGATACAAACCGTGTGGATATGAATACAACAACTATCAACCAGTTCCGTAGCACCAACAATGTTGATCCGAAAAAAATCGATTTCACGAAAAGCTCCAGCAACTCCAAAATTGCTCAATGGACGCAATGGAAATCCGATCAACTGGCTAATTACATCAAAGAAGTAAGCACAGACATCAAAACCATCAAACCAGATCTGACAGTTGGCGTATACAGCAATGTAAGCAACACAGATGGTACCACTCCAAATGTAGCGGCTTATAGCTCTTCCGTAAACTTCATCACTCCCGTTGCTGATTACCAACAGCTGGGTCGCAATATTGACTGGGTATACAGCAAAGACGGCGTAATCAGCCAAGCGCAAGCTGGTGATACTGCCGATACCAAACAAACGATTGTCCCAGCTCTGAGCGCAGGTTTGACTAATGATGCCTCCATTCAAATTTACAACGGTCTGCACAGTACACAATCGAGTATCACGACTGTAAACTATGTAGCAACTGGTGAATTCACTGAAGCAATGCTCAACAACATCGGCACACGTCTGAACTACTAATATCAATTCTGTGCTACTATAAATGATCCTTTCCTGATAAACAGAGACAGGAACAGGAATGCTTCATACCCGCTGCTTTACTCAAACGATCCATGTCTGCATATCAGGCATGGATCGTTTTTTTTGTTTGGCTCTTTTGCTTTCGCAAAATGAGAATGTTACGATGATCTAACCCATATACACTGCAGGAGGTCAAAATGCGAAAGATATGGATTTACATACTTGCACCTGTACTGCTGCTTATTATAGCAGGCGTATGGGTCGTGAATGCTTTGCAGCTGGGCGGTCCACCAGCAAACCAACAGTATACTCGACAATGGCAAGCCAATAGCGGCGCAATCAAGCATTTGACGATTCAATCTGGTTATGAGATTGCTGTGCAGTTTACCGATAGCCCTGACCAGCAGGATCATATCGTGCTGGAAGGCGAAGTCACCGCAGCCATTCGTGATACATTGCAACAAACCAATGTACAACACGGCTCCCTACAGATCGAGATGAATATGCAGCGCAAGCCGTGGCAGCTGACTACACCTAAGCTGTCGCCGCATGTACAGCATATTACCGTACAGCTCGCCAACCCAGATAGTCTAGACAGCGCCGACTTTCATCTCATTTCTGCACAGACGAATCTGAATCATATACAAGCAAAACAGATCACCGTGCAATCCGTATCGGGACGAATCAAAGCGGAGCAACTGAATGGCAATGCGACATTAAAAACATCGTCTGGCGATATGATCATTCAGGAATGGAAAGGCTCATCGCTGGATATACAATCCGGTTCGGGCGATATGAAGCTTGGTTCTGTACAAGGTCAGCTAACATCTACCGCTGGATCAGGCAAACTCGATATACAGCAGTTGAATGGTTCTGCTCGTCTTCAATCAGAATCTGGCGATATTGTGATTCATCAGACCAATCTCTCAGACAATCGGAACAAGCAGCCTACCAGTCATCCGTTAGAGATTACAACCGATTCCGGTGATATTCAACTTGTCGACCCTCCGGCTACCTCCAATGGATATGATGCACAATCAGAATCCGGCACTGTTACTGTGCCACAGCCCAATCGAAGCAGCAATAGCTCCATACAGCTTCGCTCCACATCAGGAAATATTGCTGTTGGCTCCTAAGCCAACTAAGTGGGAATCTTGTAGACAATAGATCTAAACAGCAGGAAATCCTTATACAGATAAAACAATAGCTAGATAGCATAGGTAACTAGATAAAAGAAAAAGTCGTAGCCGTATAGGAGCATTACTCCCTGTCGGCTACGACCAATACATCCATATTTCGCGATTCGCGCAATACCTTTTTCAAAATGGATTCGCGTCCCCAGCGCTTCCAGCGTGGTGTGCTGGACTGTCCAAGTAGCATCTGGGTCGCTTCATGTCGTACTGCTTCTTCATTGATATAGCGTGCCAGCTGCTTCATGCTTGAACATTGCGGACGATATTGTACTTCAAATTGCCCGCCTAGTCGCCGAGTCAATTTATCGAATTTATCGGCTTTGATCTGCTGTTCCTCGGTCATGGACTGCTCTGTGCCAGTATGGATATAGGTGACGATCAGTTTTGCTTTTAACCGATAGGCAGTGCGGAATCCGCGTCGGATCAATCGTTCCGCTTCATGATCCAGTTTTACCCCGACAAAGATCACTTCTTCCCGTCGCCACGGTCCACGTAGCGATGCACTTCGCTCCCATGATTCCAACCGCTCGTCCACATCATCCGCCACTTCGCGTAACGCCAGCTCGCGCAGCGCAATCAGATTACCCAGCTTGAAAAAGTTGTTTAGCGATTGTTCCACCTTAGTAGCGGCATAGATTTTGCCCTCACTCAGTCGTTGACGTAACGTTTGCGGCGTAACATCAATCAACTCCACTTCATCTGCCAGATGCAAAATATAATCCGGCACCGTTTCCCGTACGCGAATACCAGTAATCTGCTCTACTGCATCATTCAAACTTTCTAGATGCTGAATGTTAACAGTGGAAATGACAGCAATGCCTGCATCTAGCAATTCGCGAATATCCTCATAGCGCTTACTATTACGACTGCCGGGTACGTTACTATGTGCTAGTTCGTCGACTAGCACTACCTCTGGATTGCGGCGAATGATGCCATCCACATCCATTTCCTCTAGCATCCGCTCACCATATGGAATCTGCTGACGCGGCAGTAAGGGAAGCGTCTCTGCCTGTTCGGCGGTTTCCTTGCGTCCATGCGTTTCTAGTAGACCAATCACCACGTCGATTCCCTGACGCATCAGCTCCTTGCCCTCGCGCAGCATTGTATACGTCTTGCCTACACCCGGCGCCGCGCCCACATACACTTTGAATGTACCGCGCTGAATATGCTCAATCTGACGCTTGATCTCCTCAGAGGGCAGACGCCGATAATTTTCCGGCTTTTTGACAGCAGCGGTACGTGCAGGCAATATACGCTCTCCCTCCTGCTCCGCGCGATCTGCCATCAGGAAAATATCAATATGCCGCGTATGCAGCAGCAATCCGTTGACGACCGAACTGTTGATCAGCTCCTGCCAGCGCTTTTGCCGAGAATGACCAAGTACAATACGTGTAACCTGATGCTGACGGGCAAATTGCACCATTTGCCGAGATAGATCAAAGCGTGAGCCGATCAGAATCTCTTCAAATACGCCACCTACCTGATCCGTCAGATCGCGGAAGGCACGCCGAAATGTACGCTCTTCATTGGTCGGCTTTACACCGCGATTGCGAAAGGAAACGACCAGCAGATCACCGCTCAGACGTCGGGCAATCTGCTGTCCACGCCGTATATAGATAGACCCGTTCCAATGATACTGCACTAGCACCATAATACGCTCGGTCGTACCGGTCGGTCCACTCAAACCCTGCTCTGCACGATGCTTTTCCAATGTACCGCCGACGCCCTCGGCTACGGTACGCAGTGCTAACTCGCGCAGCACCGATAGATTTCCCTTTTCAAAATAATCACTATCCGTGCTACCTAACAGATGCCCGGCAGAATAGCGCTGTAAAATAACCTCAGGCGTCACATCGATCAGACGCACTTCATCCGCCTGAACCAATACATCCTCTGGCACCGTACAATCGACCTCGCGTCCGATATAATGACGTGCCAGCTGTGCTGCTCCCTCCAGCTCGTAGACATTGACTGTTACCATCACGCTAATTCCGCGCTGCAACAAAAACTGGATATCCTCCCAGCGGGTTTCATGCTGCGCATCAGGACGATTGCGATGTGCCAGATGATCGACCAGCAGCACTTCAGGATTGCGCTCAATAATCGCATCCAGATTCAAATCCTTTTGCTCGATGGGATGTCCAGATTTGTCCGTCTTCATCCAGTGAATACTTGGAATGCGCTTCAGATCGCCTAGCTGCTGCACGGTTTCTGGACGCTGTAAGGTCGAGACAGCACATAATGCCACGTCAAGACCTTCCTGTTTGAGCAGTTGGCCTTCACGCAGCATATGATAGGTTTTACCGGAGCCGCTAACGGCTCCGATATAGATTTTTAATTTTCCTTGTTTGAGCTTGGAGATCATGTGTAGCAATTCTTCAGGCGTTTTGCGCCGGAAGGTACTCATGACCCTGAACCTGCTCGTAATTGTTGCAGTGCCATATTCATCTTCAGTACATTAACAGCAGGTTCACCGAAGATGCCCAGTTGCGGCGAAGTCGTGTTTTGGGCAATCAAACTTTGCAGCTGTTGCTCGGATACACCAGTTAGCTTGCTAATGCGCGGAATCTGCGCCTGTGCCGCTTGTGGTGTAATATCTGGGTCCAGACCGGAGCCAGAGTTAGTAATCAGATCCATTGGCAGCTGGGAAACAGGTACATTCGGATTTTGCTGCTTCCAAGTGGTGATAGACTCCTGCATCCGTTTGATCAGATCCGGGTTAGAGGGCGCAAGGTTGGATGAACCGGAACCGTTAGCATTGTATTCCACACTAGACACACGCCCTTGGAAATATTGTGGATCGGTAAACGACTGTCCGATCAATTCCGAACCGACCACCTGATTCTCTTTGTTGTATATGAGACTGCCTGCCGCCTGCTTGGGCAGAGCGACACTGGCAATTCCAGTCACGATCAATTGGTAACCGACACAGCAGATTAGGAAAAAGACCGCCGTTGTTCTCAGACTTATCCATACATTTTTCACGATATATTCTTCCTCTCGAATTGGGGTTAGCTGGATAGGATCAGAGTTAGACGAACCACTGAACAATAAGGTCGATCAGCTTGATCCCGATAAACGGTACGATAACCCCGCCCACTCCGTACATTAATAGATTGCGACGTAGCAGTCGGGTAGAACTCATCGGTTTATAAGCGACCCCTTTCATCGCCAGCGGAATCAGAATCGGAATAATGATCGCATTGAAGATCAGCGCCGACAAGATCGCCGAAGCTGGTGAATGTAGATTCATCACGTTCAACAGCTGCATTTGTGGAATAGCGACCATGAACATCGCTGGAATAATGGCAAAATATTTGGCAACGTCATTGGCGATACTGAAGGTCGTCAGACTACCACGAGTCATAAGCAGCTGTTTCCCAATCGCAACCACTTCGATAATCTTCGATGGATCAGAGTCAAGGTCAATCATATTCGCTGCTTCTTTCGCTGCCACTGTACCACTGTTCATGGCAATCCCTACGTCTGCTTGTGCCAGTGCTGGCGCATCGTTCGTACCATCACCAGTCATGGCGACTAGCTTGCCTAGCGCTTGTTCACGGCGAATAACAGCGATTTTATCTTCCGGTGTACTTTCAGCGATATAATCGTCAACCCCTGCTTCGCGAGCGATAGTTGCTGCGGTCAGTGGGTTATCCCCGGTACACATGATCGTTTTGATCCCCATGCTGCGCATCTGCTCAAAACGCTCGCGCATGCCCGCTTTGACGGTATCTTTTAAATAAATCAATCCGTAAATTTCGTTATCGACCGCAACAGCGAGCGGCGTACCACCAGCAGACGCGATTTTGTCATTGCTCGCTTGCAGCGATGGTGGAATGGTTCCGCCCTGTGCCGTTACCCAGTTGCGCACCGCATCGACAGCACCTTTACGTACTTTATGTCCATTTTTCAAATCCAGACCACTCATACGAGTTTCGGCTCTGAACTCAATCACCTCAGCACCAATCGGTGCATCCTGATCAAATGTCCAGCCTTGCTTTTTCATCAATTCCAGTACGGAACGTCCTTCTGGTGTCTCATCGTAGGCAGAGCTGATCGCTGCCCATTGTCCAACTTCCTCGGCAGTATGACCGTCGGTTGGAACGAATTCACTCGCCATGCGGTTCCCGTAAGTAATTGTACCGGTTTTATCAAGAATAATGGTATTGATGTCACCGGATGCTTCTACGGCTTTACCGGACATTGCCAATACGTTGAAGCGAGTAACCCTGTCCATTCCGGCAATCCCGATGGCGGAGAGCAGACCACCGATGGTGGTTGGAATCAGACAGACCAGCAAGGAGATCAATACAGGTACAGCTAGATTGATACCAAGATATTTGCCCATGAAAGGCAATGTAACAACAACCATCATGAAGATAATGGTGAGACTGATCAGTACAGTATTGAGCGCAATCTCATTCGGCGTTTTCTGACGTTCCGCGCCTTCGACCAGACTAATCATACGATCCATAAACGATTCACCCGGATCACTGCTGATGCGAACAATAATTTCGTCACTGATAACCATCGTACCACCAGTAACAGCGCTAAAGTCGCCGCCGGCTTCCTTGATTACTGGCGCAGATTCACCTGTAATAGCAGATTCATCGACCGATGCTAGACCTTTGATTACTTCCCCGTCGCCGGGAATCATTTCGCCCTGTGTGACTTTGACAATATCGCCTTTGCGCAGCTCGGTGGACGGAACTTCGATGATGCGGTCACCGTCTACTTTATGGGCAGTGATTTCTTTTTTTGTTTTTTTGAGTGAATCGGCTTGTGCCTTACCCCGTCCTTCTGCCAGTGCTTCGGCAAAGTTGGCGAACAATATGGTCAGCAGCAGAATCAGAGAAACGGTAATATTGAAACCGGTCGATACCGATTCGCCAAATGCGTTTGGAGCGAAGATCAGCAAAATGCTGATCACCAGCCCGACTTCAACGACGAACATGACCGGATTTTTAATCATAAGCAGTGGGTTTAATTTCACAAACGACTGCTGTAATGCTTTGGTTATCAGTTCCCGGTTCATCACGGAAGCTTGATTTTTCATTGCTGATTCCTCCACCTGATTGTCACTTATTTCTATTATATGGACGTGCTTGAATATGGACGTATCATTATATCAATGCGTGTGCCTACGCCATTAGCGATTTTACATGATCGCTTGTTCGATGTGGCATCATGGTAAACCTACGATAGGTTACAACGTTAACTGTTCCGCAATCGGTCCCAGTACGAGGGCTGGGAAGAACGTCAATGCGCCAACCAGTACTACGATTACGATGAACACGCCACCAAACAATGCCTGATCGGTGCGCAGCGTACCACTGCTTTCGGGAACTGGTGTTTTGGCGAGCAACGAACCAGCAACAGCAAGCAGCGTTACCATAGAGAAGAAGCGCGCAATAAACATGACCGCACCGGTTGAAATATTCCAGAATAGTGTATTATCGCCCAATCCCTCGAACCCTGATCCGTTGTTAGCCGCAGAGGATGTGAATTCGTACAGGGCTTGGGTCAGTCCGTGGAAACCCGGATTGGAGATTGTATCTGGATAGTAGGTCAATGCCAATGCTGTCGGTGCCAAAATAAGCAGCGGCTGAATGAGCAATGTGACCGCAATCAGCTTCATCTCTTTTCCTTCAATCTTACGACCGAGGAATTCCGGTGTACGTCCTACCATCAGACCGGATAGGAAGACCGAGATGATCGCATACATCAGCACGTTCATCATACCGACCCCAGAACCACCAAACACGGTATTCAGCATCATATTGCTGATTGTTATCATTCCACCAATCGGTGTCAGTGTATCGTGCATCGTATTGATTGCTCCCGTTTCAGAAGCGGTCGTTACGACAGAATAGAGCGAGGATTGCTCTACGCCAAATCGTACTTCTTTTCCTTCCATGGAGCCTGCACTTTGCTGCAATCCCAGTTGATTGATCAGCGGATTGCCTTGATGCTCCGCATACAGCGATACGCTCAGCATAACAACAAACATCATCGCCATGGATACGAATAATACGCGACCCTGCTTCAGATTGTTTACCATGCGTCCATACGTAAATGGCAATGACGTTGGTACAAGCAGCATCAGCAGCATTTGCAGCATATTACTCAGTCCATTCGGATTCTCAAAAGGATGCGCTGAGTTGGCTCCGAAGAAACCGCCGCCGTTATTACCTAACTCCTTGATCGCTAGGAAACTACCGATCGGTCCCATGCCAATCTCCTGCTGTGCGCCCTGTATGGTCGTTGCTGTCACGGAAGTATGCATCGTTTGCGGTACACCCAGACTGATAAACACCAGTGCAGCCACAATTGCTAGTGGCAGCAAAATGCGTGTAATCGCCCGTGTCAGATCGACGAAAAAGTTACCGAGTGGCTTGCCTGCCAGACCGCGAATAAAGGCGATGGCTACAGCAATACCAGTAGCTGGTGAGACGAACATCATGAAGATAATGGATGTCATTTGCGAGAACAGCGACAAACCGCTTTCACCGCTATAATGCTGTAAATTTGTATTGGTCATAAAGCTGATCGCTGTATTAAATGCTAGATCCGGGCTCATCGCCGCGATACCAGCAGGATTCAGCGGTAGCTTATCCTGTAATCGGAAAATGATATACACGATTAGCAGCATGATAGTATTGCTGACCAAGAGCGCTGCGGCGTATTGCTTCCACGTTTGATTGCTCTGACGAATACCGCCGATTTTGAAAATCAGTTTTTCCAGTGGTCCGAACCAGCGATCCAGACGCCCTGTTTTATAATCAAATACACGAGCCATATACAAGCCCATAGGACGAGCCAGTAACAGCGCGATTAATAAGGTAACGGCAACTCCGATGTATGCTAACATACTCACTCCACTCTCTTCTGTTGGTTTCGGTTTAGAATTTCTCGGGATAGATCAGGGCATAACATAGATATAACAGTACGCCTGCAATGATAATCCATAATAACCAGGTCATTGTTCCTTCCCTCTTTCCCCGATCACTCTGGACGACCATTCTCCCAGTCCTCCAAGCGCGAATGCAATGAGTAATACCAACACAATCATGATCAAATCCAGCATGATACGTAACTCCTTCAATCCAAATTAATTACATGTCAAATGGTGTTATCCCGAATTTGGGCATAAAAAAAGAAGCCTCGGTAAAATGGAACTTTTCACCGGGCTTCCCCTATTGACCGCACGAAACTCGTACAGACATCATCGGATGCCTGCAATCCCTTCGCCGGTTCAAGCCGGATATAAGTTCTCCCTGATTCGCTGACGAGGTTAGCTGTCGGGTTCGGGCTGGAAGATTGCCCGTTCCGGTCATCCCGGAATTCACCCCATGTCCATGCTGTGCAAAGCCGTTGCCTAAGCAGTATCAGCTTTTGTACAGCGTGACGATTGGTTCCCCCGCTTTCCGGCGGACAGTTGATGAATGGCTGTCCACATATCGGAAATTAAGCGTAATTGATTGTACAAGGTTCAGAATATTCCCAAAAAGCGCACAATAAAACACAGAGCTTTGTTTACCCTGTGTCGTGTCGGCACAAGTTCCACACTCCTCTCTCGACTTCCGCTTACGAGGTTAGCTGTCGGATTCGGGCGGTGAGAGTCGCCCTACGCCCAGCGCCGGTCCCATGGTTACCGGTGCTAAGCGATTCACCCCATGCAGTCTGTCGGCGGCTCTCACACCTCCGATCATCCTGACAATTGGTTCCCCCGTTTTCCGGCATAACCGGAAACTCAGCAATAAAGAACAAGAAACATTGTGATGCTATGGTTCATTCTGAACAAAAATGATTCCCGTTACCGGTGAATCTCTAAATCCTGAAATGTATATTACGCCTGTCGCGCGAAAGAGTAAAGCAGATCAAAAAGGCAAAAAAAGCCCTTTTTGACCACAAGTTTGATTTTTAAAAGTTTAGTAAATTGCTACCTGTCGCAAGCTACTTTTTTCTCTGCTTTACTCCCATTTACTCACTTTTTACATTTTGTTTCATTGTGCCACGCAATGTTTTCGCAACTGACTGAAAAAAGATATGTCATTATTTTCAATATCGATTGGATGCCTATCTATATACTATGATCTATCGGTCTGCATATCAAAAAACCGGAGCACCATGCGCTCCGGTAGGTATATTGGCAATTAGCGCCGATTATAGTTGGACCAGATTTCAAACTGTTCATTGGTGAGATCGCCTGTCAGACTAGAGAAGTCAACCAGCTGACTAAAACCGTCCTTAATCTGATCGAATTGTGCAAAGCTGCCTGTAAAGCTACGCAACGTCGTTGACCGCGTAATCGATTCTAACTGAGAAATATCGCTATTATCCAGCAGACTTAACTTTTGCAAAGAGCGAAGGTCTGCAAGTGCAGAAGCATCCTGCAAATACAAATGTTGAAAGGTTAATTCCTGCAATTGCTCGAATGCACGTAAATGATCGGCATTGTCCCATGTTCCGCCATTAACGGTTAACGATAATAAAGGCAGTGTGCCAATCATCTCCCAATCCTGAGGCTGCCATGTATGTGCATCATGAATTGTCAGATGACGCAATTGCTGCATATCGCTAATCACCTGAGCCGCCTTATGTGAAGGTGCTGAAATTGTCAACGTAGTTAATGTCTTTATCTTCAATAGCGGACGATAATCCTCTATCGGCGTATCATTACAAGATAGCTTTGTCAGCCTTGACAGAGTGGCAAGTGGCGTTAGATCGGTTACTGATGTGCCCGCAATGTTCAAGCTATGCAAATACTTCAGATTGGATAATGGCGTCAGATCGTGAATCGGATTGTTTAGCAAATACAGCTTTTTCAATTCGCTACAATTTACAAGCGGCTGTACATCCATAATCTGGTTGCGTGACAGGCTCAGTTCGCGCACCTCGCTGCAACGTTCCAAGCCGCTTAGATCGCTTAGATTCTCGTTGATCAGAAAAATCTGGTATTGGCGAACAAATTCCTCAGGCGTAGCATTTTGCTGCCGAATCAATTCTTGCCATGGCTGGGATAGACGTCCCATCCAGGCCGCAAAATCAGTGTTTGACGCCGGAATCTTTGACGCTGACAACACATCACCGAGCGCAAACTGCTGGGCGTCCCGTAGCAATCGTGCCTGATCGTTACGACCGTACATCCAGTAGCCCATGCCTTCCTCTTGCTCTACTGTGTAATTGCCTTCCCGCACCGTATCCCGCATGAAATGGATAAATTCACCAAGGTGACGAGCAATGACAAACTTCGTTTCCTCATCGCGTCCGAAGTTAATCACCTGACCGATAACTCCATTTTCATCAGGGTCCAGATCGATCCCCAGATGATTCCCTCCACCATCATGACAAAAAGGAATCCAATTCCGGTTAATATACTGCTCCTTCACCCAGCCCGACGGAATAGAGTAATGATCGCCCAGATCTGCATATTCTTCCTGCAAATCAGACCAGATTTTCCACTCGCTGAGCATCTCGTCCAAACTCAGAAATTGCAGTCCAAAAAACAAGCCCGGACCGTTGCGAGACTCACCGTTATGGGTATGATATAGCTGCTTCAACTCTTCTGGAAATGAGAGATTCATAGCCTGCTCCACTTGAGCAATTTCCACATCACCGGCAGGTGGCAGCAGAAAGTCTTCCAGGCTGCTTAATTCGGTACGTAAAATGGACTTGATCTCTTCCATCCATGTTCCGATCATGCGATTGCCTCCTCTGTATGGCGTTTGTCATTGCCAAACGCGGTTCTCAAGTTCAATCGTAAACGTTTCAATAGGTTGCATATGGTTATGTAACCGTTATCGAGAGTTAATCTAGCAGTGCACTGCGCTTGAAGATCAGAATGACCTCGCGCGAACTGCCCTGCGATATGGTGGTATCAAAGGACGATACCAGCTCCCAGCCGTCAAAGCCGAGATCGTTCAGCGTTCCTTGCAGCTCGTCCATATCGACTTTGCCGCCGAGAAAACCACCTGGTTCTAATTTTATCGTTTTGTATTCCCACTGACTCATGTTATGATCTTCCTTTCTGAAGCAATTATACGGTTCCCATCGGAAATGGGTATAATCATTATTGTAGCACATTACGAATAAGGAGTTACACACGACCCCTGATGAAGACTATTGGACTTGTCCGACATTTTAAAGTGAATAAGGAGTTTCCGATCCGCCAGATGGTTACCGTCAGCGAGCTGGTAACATGGCTCGAGGAATATGATGTAGCCGAGATCGAAATGGGCACCACTGATCTACGCGGATTAAACTGGGAAATCTGCTTTGCCAGCGATTTGCCGCGCGCGATCAAGACGGCGCAGTTTATTTATGGCGGTGAGATTGTGATTATGCCGGAGCTGCGCGAGATTACCCCACCCACCTTTAATACGGAGCTACGCTTTCCCTTTATCGGCTGGGCTGCCTTCGCCCGCATTGCGCCGCTACTGAGCAGACGGTACAAGCGTATGGTCGCGGAAGCCAATGCACGTATTGACCGCGCACTAGATGTGATTCTGGCTTCTAACGCAGAGCATATTCTAATCGTCAGCCACTGGGCGCTTATGCTGTATATGCGCAAGCAGCTGATCAAACGAGGCTTTACCGGTCCACGCATGCGCATGGTCGAGAATGGCAAGCTGCATCTGTTCCGCGATAGTGAAGCCGAAGCAGTACGACGGCAGATTCTGCGGCAAAAAGGCAAATGAGCCGCACGTAATCAGCCGTTTTGCTGCTGACGGTTTCGTCCGTTGATAAATAGCTCAATCGTCTCCAATTCTTCTTCATTCAGCTCTCGCTCTAGCTTGGATTGCAGCTGCTGAATAATAAAGGCTTCATCGTTATCATCATCTCGCACGAGTAAAGCAATCGTTTCTAACAAATCCAGCTGCTGGTGGAACGTCTCGCCATCCCATGTTTCAGCGTGATGCGAACGAATCGCAGTATCCACGTCAAACTGACGTAATGCCTGAATGAGCGGCAAGGTATGTTCTGCTGTATATTCGTTCGGCGTTACATGAATATTCGGATAGATACAATCGCCGAGGAATAGTACTTTATCTTCTTTTACATAAACGGTGGTCGAATCAGCGGAATGATCGCCGCCAACATGCTCAATGATACAATGCACACGACCGAGATCCATCTCTAGTCTGCGTTCAAATGTAATATCTGGTGTAGGCAGCAGAATATCACGCGTCTCTACATGTTCCTTCTTGATCGCATCGGCGCAAAACGCAATCTCGCTTCCCTCTGCTACCCGCTGATCCAGCGCTTCGTCATTCCATTTCAATCGCTGCATCTTTTTAATTTCTGCGGTGGTCATCGTCTGGGCAATGATTGTTGTATTCGCCTGATTCATGCCAAAGACATGATCCCAGTGCCAGTGGGTCAGCACTAGACAACGCGGGGAAACATCCATTTTCACCAGCTGATCAATAAAATATTGAATATGGGCAGACGAATTGCCTGCATCCACCAGCAGTGTTGATTTGGTACCTGTAATCGCCGCCAAAATGGGACGATCCGTTTCCTGATATGGGGTAAGATAATGAATATGCGAGGATAGATGCTGCATAATCTGCATACGTTGTAGCTCCTGTTCCGGTGAGTATCGACCAGCGATTACACGGTCATGATTTCTTCACCTTGCTTGTGATAGTCGTGCATATCCATCATGAAGATGTTCATTTGCATCTCTCTATTGTACTACACGGATCAGCGATGACCCAAACGTCACTTCTACATCGCGAATGATCTACTGGATGATCTACTCTCTCGCCCGCTCCATTAGCGCCATGAGCTTGACCTCGGTTGCTGAATCTTGTACCGGCGTATAGATGCTGCAACGCAGATCGCTATCGCCCTGCACGATGAACGAGCTTAGCTCAAACAGCATTTTGCCACCACGGGCATGACGAAATTCCAGCACTACCTGCGGTGCGGAACTCACCTTACTCTCCTCCCACAGTGGATTGAAATCGGGATACGTTTCCTTCATCGTTTCCAAAAAGCGTTCATACCATTCATCATCCACATACTGCCCATAATACGCTCGGAAAATGGACAGAAAATCACCAGCAAAATCCTTCCAATTGACCGCCAAACGGCGAAATTCCTTACGTTCAAACAACAGACTGATCATATTCCGCTGCGCCTCCGGCACCTGTTCAAAATCAAGAAAGACATGCCGTGCCGCTTCGTTCCAGCCAACGATATTGCAATGCCGATCGGAGATGATCGCTGGACAATATCGCAGCTGCTCTAGAATCTTCGCTAGCGACGGACTGATCTGCGGAATCTCTTCCAATGCAGGCACGATACTAGTGCTTTTATCCATGGCGAGTGAAAATAAATATTTGCGTTCATCGTTGGTCAATTGCAGTGCCGCCGCTATATTTTCCAGCACCGAAGCAGATGCCTGAATGTCTCTGCCCTGCTCTAGCCATGTATACCACGTTGTACTCACTCCAGCGAGCTGTGCCACTTCTTCCCTGCGCAATCCGGGTGTACGCCGCCGTAAGCCCGCATTCAGCCCAACTGACTGCGGGGTGATTCGTGCACGCCTTGCCTTTAGAAAATCGGATAACGCATGTAGTCTTGCCTGCTGATTCATAGCTACTCCCTTTCCAGCCATTAGCCTGTTAGCCTGTTAGCCTGTTAGCCTGTTAGCCTGTTACAAATTATACCCGTATAAACGATAACTTGTACTAGGATATGTTAGATGGCATGATTATATCATAAACAGAACAAGTTTAGGATGAAATGAAGCGGCTTACGCAGTACACACTACCATTTCATCACGCTATACCTATGCAAGAAACGCAGCAGTTGAGCTAACGCTATTACTTTTCAACAATATGTACAGATATATAAGGAGGAAGCAGGATGGAACGGGTAGTTATTACAGGCATGGGGGTTATTTCTCCGATTGGAAACGATGTAGATACATTCTGGCAGGCGCTAAGTAACGGACAATCTGGTATCTCTGCCATTGATGCGTTTGATACTGAGCGGTTTAAAACGAAGTTTGCAGGTATTGTACGGGACTTTGACGCAGAGGCATTATTCGGGCGTAAGGAAGCACGTCGGATGGATCGGTTTGCCAAATTTGCAGTCGCAGCAGCTGAACAGGCTGTTCAGGATGCAGGGCTAGATATGGAACAGGTGGACCGTGAGCGGGTAGCCGTGTATGTCGGCTCTGGCATCGGCGGTATTGATACGCTGATTGAGCAGCAGACGACGCTGTTGAAGCGTGGACCGGAGCGTATTAGTCCGCTGCTTGTACCAGTGATGATCGCCAACAGCGCTGCCGCCACGATCAGCATTCGGCTAGGCAGCTGGGGACCAACGCTCTGTCCTGTCACTGCCTGCTCTATCGGCAATACAGCAATCGGCGAAGGATTGCGACTGATCCGTTCTGGTGATGCAGATGTGGTGATCGCCGGTGGCGCGGAAGCAGCGATCAACGAAGTATCGCTTGCTGGCTTTAGCAATGCGACAGCTTTATCACAGCGAAACGATGATCCAGCCGCCGCTAGTCGACCGTTTGATGCAGAGCGAGATGGCTTTGTCATGGCAGAGGGCGCTGGTATTGTCGTGCTGGAATCGCTTCGTCATGCACAGGCACGGCAAGCGAATATCTATGCCGAGGTGATCGGTTACGGTGCTAGCTCGGATGCGTACCATATGGTAGCGACTCATCCAGAAGGTCGGGGCGCTGTACAAGCGATGCGGCAAGCATTGAAAAATGCCGGTATCACTACCGACGATGTGGATGTAATTAGTGCGCATGCGACCAGCACATCTGTTGGCGATATTTCGGAAACAAAGGCGATCAAGGAGCTGTTCGGCGAGCGCGCTCATACTATTCCGGTTACTGCTAACAAGTCGATTACTGGGCATATGCTCGGTGCAGCAGGCGGCGCCGAAGCGATCGCGCTTGTGCAGATGCTACAGCATGGACTGATTACGCCAACCATCAATCTGGAACACCCAGATGAACAATGTGATCTTGATTATGTGCCGAATACAGCAAGACAAGCGGATCTGAAGATTGGACTATCCAATTCGTTCGGCTTTGGCGGTCATAATGCTGTTATTGTGCTCAAAAAATTTGAGCAATAATTCTATAGACATGGCGAAAGACGGTATGAATCCATTCATACCGTTACGCTTGTTTTTGCAGGTATACATAGTATGGAGTTGATAGATAATATCAGTTGGTTGCAATCAATCCACCTGTCGGGTAACGACCAGCTTATGCTTGTACGGCTCCGCTACTTTTAAAATAGCTGGCTTGGATTCGCGTTCAAATCGATGATTCCAGTACAACCGATCCATCAATTCCAACACATTGATTCGTTCCCGATCTGGATCGGTTCCAATCTTTTGTCTCAAAAAGCGTTGCAGCATGCGACCATCACGCACAAATGGAGATGGTGTGAGGAAAATGATCTGGTCTGCCAAAGCAAAGCTCGGAATAAGCCATTCCATCAAATTCCCTTCCACAATCCATGCTTCCTGTGCCATGATGTCCATTAATAGCCGCTGACGCACTGCTGGGGTATTGCGGCGTCTACGCCTGCCGTCCCGTGTCCATAACAGTGATTCCAGCGAGTAAAATGGAATTCCCAGCTTATCCGATAAACGAATCGCCAGCTCCGTTTTGCCGCTTCCAGGTGCGCCGACAATATGTATTCTTTTGGGCGATGGCATGACGACGACCTCCTCATTCAGCGCGTTTGTCCGTAGCGCCTGCACCATATCGAATCGTGGTAGATATAGGCATGTGTAGTAGTTATATGTGTGCTGCAATAAAAGTTCTTATTCTATCATTAACCCGTCCGAAGCAAGCATGCAACAGCTCGCCGCTTACATACGATCAACAGATCGTCATCGCATCTGTTATCATACTACCAGAACCAGTATGGAGAGGGAAATATGCGCGAAGAACGATAATTGATCAACAATGGGTTTACAAATAGACGAGCTGAAAATATTTCGTATGAATCGGTAAATAGGCGTATCCTTTTTTAATGTTCATTCGTTTACAGGATATCAGCCGGCTGAACGTGCTATGATGCAACTAACTCATTATTCCGTAACCGGAATCAACAAAGGAGGGCCCCCTATATGGCCTTTGTGAACTCCGTAGTCATTGATCGCAGTGATAGATGGGCGCATCAGCAACATGCGCAAGAGCAGCTTCCATCTTCTTCATGTTATGAACATTCCGATTTTGAACATCATTCGATGATGAAGCACACCCATTTGACTCACGATCAGCATGTTTCACCTTATAACCATCAGCAGAATACACATTCTTGCCTGTCCGATACGAAGGATGATCAAAGTAGCACAGCAGCGATACCTTCCAGCGTATCGTTCTCTACAAATGATGCGCTGATCGGTACTCTCAAGCCGCTATATCGCTATTGTCTGAGTCTGACGCGTTCCGAATGGGATGCGCAGGATCTAGTGCAGGATACCTTACTACGCGCTTGGCAGCGTCAAACGTCTGAAGGTATCGATATTTCGCAGTATCAGGAGGCGTATCTCATTCGGATGGCACGCAACCTATGGACGGATAATCGGCGTCGGCAGACGGTATTGCAGCATAAATTGCAATGGCTAGGCGGAACGTTAGAGCAGACGGAAACGGGGAATCTCGCACAGCAGCAGCTTGAAGCTGAACTGGCTATTCAGCAATTGCTGAATGTGTTATCGCCGCTACAGCATGTTGTCTATGTGCTACGTGAGCTGTTGAATTATACAGCAGCGGAAACGGCACACCGGCTGCATACAAGCGAAGGAGCCGTCAAATCCGCGCTCAAGCGTGCGCGTATCGCATTGGATCGGTGTCGACAAAACGCCGAAATGCAAACAGACAATGCGCTCCATCCTACGACTGATGCAGCGAAGTATAATCCTAGTGATGCGGTCAAGCACTCTTCCAAAAAACCTGCCTTCTCTGCTGCAAATATACAGACCGATCCGCAAAACAGTTCATTGCTGCGCGATTATCTTGCTGCTTTTCGCAATGGACAGACGGATGAGCTGATCCAGCTTATTCTTAACACAGCTGCCGATCCAACAGCATTAGCACCCGTTGTGATTGGACAACTAACACGTACACCGTCTGACAAGCGTGCGAATGTCACTCCGTCTATGCGCACCCAAGCGATGAAGAGTAGATTCGAGTCGATGCGATATGCTTATTCGCAATATCGATACTCTGCATAGACTTGTTCATGCGATGAGACTGTCCTATGCTATGTGGATACTATATCGATCATGCACTGTACTATAACCATGCTTCCTTTTATAGGAGAAACCTGCACCGTCCTTCGCGATGATATGTAAGGCTACAGACAAGAATGTGCCTGATCTGCCTGATGGTCGATTTCCCATTTCATGCCTACTTACAGGCAGACTAGGAGCTGAAACCTATGGCAACTATCCCTTATGTGATTGAACAAACCGATCGCGGTGAACGCAGTTACGATATTTATTCTCGACTACTGAAAGACCGGATCATTATGATCAATGGCGAAATTGAAGACCAGATGGCGAATCTGATCGTCGCCCAGCTGCTGCATCTAGCAGCCGAGGATGACAAAAAAGATATTCATATGTACATCAATAGTCCGGGTGGCTCCGTCAGCGCAGGCTTTGCCATTTACGATACAATGCAGTTCGTTAAACCAGACATCTCCACCATTTGCACCGGGATGGCGGCTAGCTTCGGCACGATTCTGCTTGTCGGTGGTACCAAGGGCAAACGGTTAGCATTGCCAAATAGTGAGATTATGATTCACCAGCCGCTCGGCGGCGCCAAGGGTCAAGCGTCCGATGTGCTGATCTACGCCGAACGTCTGCTGCGCAGCCGAAAAAAGCTGAATGAACTGCTGTCTGATCGCACTGGTCAACCGATTGCCAAGATCGAAAAAGACACTGATCGCGATTTTTATTTTAGTGCCGAAGAAGCCGTCGAATACGGTCTAGTCGACAAAATCATCAGCAAATGCTGAGGTGTCGGATCAAGGCAATCAAGCAACAGGTGTGAATACACAAACAAGCCTGCTACAGCAGCTATAGGATGAGAATCCTGATGCTAAGAGCAGGCTTGTTTTTGTTTTGACTTATCCCTTCGTTGCGCCAGCTGTCAGTCCATGCACAAGGAACCGCTGCAAGAACATGTACAGTACTGTAATCGGCAATGCCACCAGCACCGAGCCTGCGGCGAACAGCGTAAACTCCGTACTGGAATAGCTGTTCACCAGCTCATACAACCCTACCGCCAGCGTCCAATTTTCTCGCGAACGCAAGATTAGTCGAGCAAAAATAAAATCGACCCATGCGCCCGTAAACGTCGTAATCGCAATATACGTAATAATCGGCGTTGATAGTGGCAAAATAATACGCCGAAAAATCTGAAAATGGCTTGCTCCATCCAGCAGTGCAGATTCTTCCAATGCACGCGGAATCGTATCAAAGAAGCCCTTAGCGACAAACATCCCCAGTGCTGCGCCCGATGTATACACTAGCACCAGCGCCCAAGGCGAATTGAGCAGATTCATTTGCAGCAGAATCACATACACAGCAATCATACTCATAAAGCCTGGAAACATGCCAAGAATCAAAATGACCGACATCATCGTCTGTCTACCTTTGAACCGGAAGCGGGACATCGCATACGCGGTCAAAATTTGTACCAGCGTACCCAGCACCATACTGCTAACCGCTACTTTCAGCGTATTCCAGTACCACTTCACATATGGCAAATCCTTATCAGACTGGGTGCGGAACAGATCGGCATAATGCTGTAGCGTCAGGTTTTGCGGAATCAACGTTTCACTGTACAGCGAGTCGCCTTCCTTGAACGAGGATAAAATGATCCACATCGCCGGATATACACAGGCGATAGCGATCAGACCAAGCAATATATAGCTGAATGCCAGCTTGATGCGTTTTTTCTGTTTCATTGGATCATATCCTCCTCTTTGAAGGAGCGGCTGCGCCGGTAATTGTAAAGCGAGAACGCCGCAATAATGATAAAGATAATAATGCCGATTGCGGAAGCGAAGTTATAGCGCTGATTGTCCAGCGTCAGCTTGTACAGCCACGTGACCAGCAAATCGGTACTACCCGCATACGCATAATCTCCATTCGCTGGTAACCCATTGGTCAGCAGGAAGATCACGTTAAAGTTATTAATATTGCCCGCAAACTGCATGATCAGAATCGGTGCCGTCTGGAACAGCACAAACGGCATCGTAATATTGCGGAATTTCTGAAATCCTGTCGCTCCATCCACTTCCGCTGCTTCATACAGATCGCGCGGAATCGCTGTTAGCACACCCAGCACTAGGATCATCGATACCGGAATCCCAATCCACATATTGACGAGAATGACGGTTACCTTTGCCCAGAACGGATCGTTCAGCCACGGTACACCACCCAATCCAAGCATACGCAAATACTGATTGACCGGACCGAACTGGTAATTGAGCAGATTGCGCATAATAAGCAGCGAGATAAACTGCGGAATGGCGTACGGCAAAATGAATAGTGTGCGCCAGAAGCCCTTGAACCGAATCCCCTGCTGCTCAATCAGCAGCGCTACCAGAATTCCGCCAAAATACGTCGTGATCGTCGCTACAACAGCCCAGATGACTGTCCATGTCAATACACCTATAAATGTATGGCTCCACGCCTCTAGTGTTACCAGATTGGTAAATGTGCGGAATCCTACCCAATCGACCAGACTTTTCGGCGGAATATGATCTGGTGCCGAATAGTTCGTAAATGCCATCAATACCATAAAGATAATCGGCAAAATCGTAAATACAAGCACCCCGATGGTTGGCAGCGCCAGCAGTACATACGGAAAGCCCTGATCGCCCAACAGACGCCATGTTTGACGGAAACCGTTCACCTGCATCCCGCGCTCATGCTTCTTACCGATTCGGTAAGCGTCCTTAATGTTGGCAATGTAAAAGCACGCCAGCAGCACAATATACAGCAGCGCCACCAGACCGTAAATCATCATAAAGATCGAATGGTCGCCCGGCACATTACGATACAGTCGACCGACCTTTTCTAAATGGGCAGGCTGTTCACCCAATGTAACCAGCCCCCACAGATTGGTAGCAAGCCCGTTCAGAATCAGGTATAGACTGACCAGACCAGCGAGCAGAAACAGTCCGCCCTTGACCCACTGGCGGTTGTACATCTGCCCGGCACCCATAATGACAGCGGAGAGCACAGCGGCTGTCGCTGCGCTCCCCATTCCAGCAGTTCGTTTTGGATGAATGGCTGCCTTGTTCATCATTATTGCCCTGTCGAAATGTTACTCTTCATCTGACTGACGAGATTGTCCAATGCCTGCTTCGGATCTTTGTTATCATTCCAGATCGACGACATGGCTGCTTCCATCGGTGACCAGAATTGCGCCATCGCTGGAATGGACGGCATCGGTACGGAATTCTCGAATTGCTTCAAGAATACGGATGCGATCGGATCGCTTTGTACTGTTTTGCTGGCAGCGGCTGCCTTGTTGGAAGGTAGTGCGCCGTTCATTTCAAAGTTTTTCAACTGCCATTCTTCAGATGTAATAAAATCAGCAAACAGTTTGGATGCGTTTGGATATTTGGTATATGCGTTCACAAAATACGCTTTAATACCAGAGAATGGCGTCATAGGCTTACCATTTGGCAGATTCGGATACATGCCAACACCGAGATTTTTCACGCCTTCCTTGAGTGAGCCAGTATCCCATGGTCCGCTAATATTCATAGCCAGCTTGTTCGATGTGAACAGCGACTTTTTGATGTCAGCGTTGATGTCGGATGTTTTGAGTGGCAAAATTTTGTTCAGACTTTGGATAAAGGTTGCCCCTTCCACTGCCTGCTCATTGTTCAGCCCAATATCATTGGCGTCCGTACCGTTGCTGCCAAATACATAACCACCGTATCCACCAAGGAATGGGAAGACATAATATCCGTTTCCTACTTCCCACATAATCGCAAATTTATTAGCTTTGGTATCATTGAAGGTGTCGGCGAATTGGATCACACCATTCCAATCTGCTGGCACGCTGTCGATCAGATCTTTGTTATAAAACACAGCTGTTGTCTCAACCGACTTTGGATAGCCGTACAGAATACTGTTGTACGTTAGCGCTTGAATTGCCAGATCACTGTTGCGAGAACGTGTATCTTCCTCAAACCAGTCATTCGGCAAAATAACCCCTGCCGCTTCTCCCTGTCCGATCTGATCATGCACACCAGCGAATACATCAGCACCTACACCTGCCGGACCGTCGGTCACCATTTGTCCCATTGACTTATCTGGACCCAACTCGGCGAAGGTAACATCGACATTGTATTTTTCTTTGAATGCTTTTGCCGCTTCTTCGATAAATGACTTCTGATCGCCGCTATCCCATACTGTCAGCTTGGCTCCATCCTCAGGCAGCAACTCTTGCATATCTTCACCAGTTGCTGGCGTTCCCGCAGGATCAGCTGTCGTACTTCCTGTACTCCCTCCATTTCCACATGCTGACAATAACAGCAGCACAATGAGAAGTGCGCTGAACAGGGCACCATACTTTTGACGTAACATATTCATTCATCCTTCCGTTATGTAATCAATATAGCGCTTCCACATATGCAGTCGAACAACGATCACGATGCCAATTGGCAGATGGAATGCAGGTATATGTTGCAGCAACATGTATCAAATAGGCAGTCGTAAAGCCTGTACATGCTCGCAATCCCAAAAAGATCACGATCATCAAACAACGCGTATATCACTATGCTTACATCTATACGGCGGTCTGCCCCAACTCTGGTATCACTCTGAAATAACACAACCAGAATAAGCACCGTTTATGTCAGCATTTGCGCAAACGTTTGTTCAATTGAGCGTAAAAATCTCTTCCGACCTCCAACAAAATTCCATTTACACCAATTAAATTATGTATATGACGCATTGGAAACGCTTAATCAAGCAAATTCATCATAACTCATAATTCACTTTTGTTAAAACGTTTGCACAAATCATTTCTAGCGATTTATGTCCATTTTGGGCAGATAATCCCTATTATGCTCTGTCTATCTGCTTCGCATACAATATATTTTCATTTTACGACATTCAGGTTATGATGAATGGAAGGTTTACACCTATGCTGAACTTCGATTACCATATAAACACATCCTGCATTGGTCTGACTGATTCTTCATTGCAGAATGGCTGTCAAATAGAGATAATGAAAGCAACACTCATGTTTGTTTTTGCATATTGGAAGTCTATGTAGACTGTGCTCTACTGCATACTCTACATACTATAGATGATCATTCGAGGAGGTACATATGTCAGTTACAATCAAAGATGTCGCTAAACGGGCGGGCGTATCTCCTTCTACCGTATCGCGCGTGCTGTCCAATCATCCACGCATTAGCCATGCCACGTCTGAGAAAGTGAAGGCGATCATGGAGGACATGGGCTATCACCCCAATATTATGGCTAAGAGTCTCGTTTCCAAAACAACCCATAGCCTAGGTGTCATTTTGCCCAAGCCAGCAGAAGAGTTATTTTTGAATACATTCTTTATGGAATTGATTCGCGGCATTGTTGCGCAAGCGAATCGAAGCGGCTATGATGTCGTACTCAGCTCTGG
This sequence comes from Paenibacillus sp. JQZ6Y-1, assembly GCF_040719145.1. Taxonomy (NCBI): domain Bacteria; kingdom Bacillati; phylum Bacillota; class Bacilli; order Caryophanales; family Paenibacillaceae; genus Paenibacillus; species Paenibacillus kandeliae. The sequence goes on along the minus strand of NZ_JBFDUZ010000001.1, from coordinate 1,561,526 downwards.
CTCTAGCGAGCAGGAAGAAGTGGATGCTGTGTCGCGTCTTGTGTATGGCGGACGGATTGATGGCGCGATTTTGCTCTATTCACGTAAAAACGATCCGGTGGTCGATTTTCTGAGTCGCAATCAATTTCCAGCTGTTCTGGTTGGACGCAGTGAGCAGCATAGCAATATGATCACCGTTGATACAGATAATGTGCAGGCAGCCGCCGACGCTACCCGTCACCTGATACAAATGGGACACCGCCGCATTGGATTTGTAAGTGGACCGCCAGAGCTGGTTGTATCACTAGACCGCATGGAGGGCTTCAAGCAAGCATTGCAAGAGGCTGGGTTGGAATTCCGCAAGGATTGGATCGTGGAAGGTGAATTTTTGCAGGAGAGCGGTTATCGGGCGATGTCCTTTTTCATGAATCTGCCGGAACGTCCGACAGCGCTTGTCGTGGTCGATGATGTGGTTAGCTTTGGTATTCTGCGCGGACTGCATGAGCTGGGCTATAAAGTACCGAATGATATTGCAATTGCCAGCTTTAACAATATCGCGCTGTCTGAGCTATCTACACCGCCGCTGACGAGTATCGATATCGGTATTTACCATCTCGGCTATACCGCCTCACAGGCGCTCATTCAGGCGATTCAGGACAAGAATAAGGACAGCATCGAGCCAGTGTATCAGCGTCATATCGTGCCGCATCGTCTCGTTTTGCGCGAATCCTCTATCTACTCTCCACCAGAATCGCGGTCATCTTCACCGCAACAATAAGATCATCTGCTAATAAGAATCAGATTAGTTGTATATCGACGCTCTTTGGATATATCTAGAATAAAGACCAGCTACTAATAGTAAAAGCCTTCTTTTCTACCCTATAGGATGGAAAAGAAGGCTTTTTTACAAAGAAATGCGTATATTTTAATGTAATTTTAAGGAGGTCATCACATTGTATTAAAGATCAGGCGCTACAATACATATACAGACAGGCAAGACACCTCAGCCTTACCGGTGATGCCCGCTCTGTATACAAGCCGTTCCGGTCGTTTCTATCTTACCGGTCTTCGGCAGCGACTTTGATCACGAGGAGGGCTCCATCATGAGAAAGGATACTGATTTATCCCTGTGGATGACGCAATTTTTGTGCAGCCCCGATTCCATTAAGGAAGAACGTTTGGCTGAAGCAGAGGAGGAACACAATCCTGTACTGCTGGAAAGCATTCGTTTCCACCTTGAATTGCGCAATCGTTATGATTTGCTGGAACACCATTCGCTTCGATAATCATCTGTTGATGTTATATTAAAAGAACCCTCCATCCTAAGTCGGATCGAGGGTTTATTGCTTTATTGCCAGCGACATGTTGGCTTTTTGCTTATTCGGTGTACCCTGTAGTATTGTTCTGCTTGCAGCACATCAGAGCCGTTACCCCTAACGGCTCTGATGGGTTAGCTTGATGAGTCGCTAGATGTAGCTCTCATTCGCTTTTATTCCATTTCGCTTACCTTTTCTTAATCATTATCATAATCGTCGTCGTCATGATCATCATAATCTTTATCGACCGTTACTACTTTGCCAGTAGCAGCATCGACTTCAACGGTAGCTTCACCACCCGTGAATTTCAGTTCCACTTCATACTGAATGCGTCCATCTTCACGATCACGCTCTACATCAGTTACAGTACCGTTCACAGCTGTTTTCGCTACAGCGATAGCTTGCTCCGCAGTTTTGATCTTCAGATTGCTATTGTTGGTTGTAGCAGAAGACGATTGATTGTTGCTACGATCATACGCGTCATCATCGTCGTTATCATCATTGACCGAACGGATTACGCTACCAGTTACTGCGTCAATATGCACGTCCACGTCGGAAGCATTCGTACGATCTACATCGACTTCATAATACAGTTTGCCGTTTTTGCGTTCCAGTTCGATACTATCTACCACTCCACCCGGTACACGTTGTAGAGCGATAGATTCGGCACGTTGCATACCGATCACGTTACTGGACACGCTGTTATTCGTAGGTGTAGTACCTGATGTATTGTTATTGCTTGTTGCAGCTACTACAGTACCTGCTGTACCAAGTGTAATCGCTGCGGTAAGTACGCCGATTCCTGCTTTGCGGTTCATCCATTTGTTCATCATTGTGTGTTTCCTCCTCTGAATATTCGGATTGATTTGAGTTTCCAGCCGGTCTGATGGCTGTACCAGGCAGTTCATTCTGTGTTAGATCGTCCTTCTGTGCCGGAGATGGAACCCGATATGTTCTGCTAACCGGAAGGGACGATTTCTGTGCTGCATTTTATGCTGCAAGCTGTTGCCTGTACCTGCCTGGCTGCAACCGAAGGGATGTGTATTCCGGTTGTGCCTGCCGGGCTATGCTATAAATATAACGTCCACAAATGAGATGACTCTGATAATCAGATTAGAAATTGATGAGAAAGATTACATACGTGGTGAATGATGGATCATATTACATCATTGAAGCTTTCATCTAAAAAAACCAACCTGTTGACATGATGTCATATAGGTTGGTTTTTATAGTAAGTCTCTGATTCTCTTTGTGACGATCATCAGTATATCCTGTTGAGCATCCTAGTCTGTTATTTATCGTCCTCGTCCTCTTCATCATCCCAAGTCACTGACATGACAGCGCCTGTAATGGAATTGATCTGCACGACAGCTTCGCGATCATCAGGGGTATCAATTTCGACCAGATAGTATTGCTGACCGTTTTTGGAATTGTGTTCATATTTGACATCATCCACTTCGCCTTTGACTTGACTACGGGCGATTTGCTCCGCTTGTGCGCCAGTTACGGAAACGGCAGTTGGTGACTTTGAGCTAGATGGTTTGGATGAACCACTTGAATCTGTATCGTTCGTCTGCTCGCTATTGGACGAATGGGAAGCTTCGGATGGCTTTGCATTTGATTCTGTTGCCGCCTCAGCTGAAGGAGAACTCTGGCTATCTGTCGACTGGGAATCCGACGAATGAGTATGGTTCGTTGTACTCCCATTGGGTTCATTGCTATTCGTATTAGAAGATGCACTGGACGATGAATTGCCAGATGGCTCTGTATCGGCACTTGCATTTCCGTTGGAATTGGAATCGGCAGCAGTGAGGGGCGAAGTTGCTTCCATTTGTTTGATCGTTTGCATCTCTCCACTGCGTCCGTCCATCGTCAGCAGATACATGCCCTGCTGCGATTTCAATTGTACCTGATAGATCCCATTTTCCTGAATAATCTGTGTGATCTGCCCTGGGTATTCTTTCTGCACTCGATCACTGATCTGAGCCGCGGTCAGCTGTGGCTGTGCTTGACGAAGCGTATTCCATGTCAGTATGCCTACACAAGCTATCATAATCAACACAGCCGCCCCTGTGAGCCACCAGCGTCTGTTGGTCTGTTTCATCTAAATCTTCCCCCTTTGATGCACCTTGATCTATTGGCTCTGTCATTCGATACTTCTAATACTATGAAGAAATGTATAGCAATCACGAAATAATTATATTATGAAACCGAACGGATTTTATATCATAACGCCAAAACGCCTATATACCGTCTCTTATGAAACAGTATACAGGCATTTAATTAGAATTCGCTGAGAAAACAGCAAGATGTTCAGCGGTTGCAGGTAATGTAACGATAGCGGTTGTCCCTTCGTTTTCCACACTTTCAAGCCGTACCGAGCCGCCCAGCGCTTCTGCAATCCGTTGTGCCAGTGTCAACCCCAAGCCAGAGCCACCGGTTTCTTGTCGCACTCTCGCCTGATCCACTCGGTAAAAGCGATCAAACACTTTGGGCAATTCTTGCTGCGGAATACCGATACCGCGGTCGGTAATACGAATACAGCGATTACGCTGGGACACACGTGCTGACGCCTCATTTGACTTGGGCAGTTCTGTATCTGTAACATGATCCAGCGAAAGGTGGAGCGTAATAGAATCACTACTATATTTGCGCGCATTATCCAGCAAAATAAATAGCAGCTGGCGCAGCTTACCTGCATCGGTCTGAATAACGAGCAGTGCCTCATCATGCTCCAATTGCTTATCAACCGCAATATTCAGCTGACGATTATACGCCTGCTGAAATTCGCGTGCCAACTGCTCCGCCTGTTGACGCAGATGAACTGGCTCCAATGTCAGATTCCACTGCTCCTCATGACGCGCAAGCAGCAATAACTGCTCGGTCATTTCCTTCATGCGTACCGCTTCCGAATGAATCGCCTCGACCGACTCCAAAAACAGCTCTGGTCGATCCAAGCCTCTCCGCTTCAACAGACTAGCATAGCTTTCGATAATCGTTAACGGGGTACGCAGTTCGTGTGAAGCGTTGGAAACGAATTGCTTTTGCTTATCATAGTTAGCTTCCAGCAGATCGATCATCCGATTGAAGTTCTCGCCCATCTCGTACAACTCATCACGTGAGCGCTCCGGTAGCTCGATACGCTTAAATTTGCCACTGCGGCGAATATCCTTCATCGTCGACGTAAGTGCAGTAATTGGACGAATCACAATCCGTCCTAGCACCTGCCCCGATAGAAACACTGGAATCATCGCCAGCCCCGTTACGATCAGCAATACCAATTCCAATACATTCAAATACTCTTCCGTCTGCCGCAAGCTTTCAGTCACCTGAATATCGACGACACGTCCATCGCTCCAGATTACTGGCACAGAGACAAATACATAACGATGACTGCCAATCGTGACTACTTCCGACATTCTACTCTCGCTATAGCTCACTGGACGTTTGGATAATTCCTGCTCACCGGACGATGTAACCAACAAGGAATTGCTACCTTGCTGAGTGACGATTCGAATCATCCCTTCCAATGGTACATACGCACGCAGCAGATCGGCAGCCTGTGTATCCGCCGCGGACAGACGGATGTTATCGGCTGTTTTGGTTGTTTGCGATTCGATGCGACTCTGCTGTTCACGAATCGTCAATGTACTGAATACCAAGTAGACCAATACGTTCGTGGCGATGAATAGCAAGGCAAATAGAACAGACGAATACAGATGAATCTTATGCCTTAGCTTCATGATGGCTCCCGCAATACATAGCCGACGCCACGTACCGTCTGAATTAAGTCATGCTCATGTCCCTGATCAATCTTTTTGCGGACATAGCGGATATACACATCCACCACATTCGTATCACCATAATAATCATAGCCCCAGACCGCCGCCAAAATCTGGTCGCGATTGAGCACTTGTCGTTTATTGGTCAGCAAATAAGCAAGCAGATCAAATTCGCGCGGTGTCAGCTCCACCAACTGTCCAGCACGCTCTACTTCACGCGTACTCTCATTTAGACGCAAATCCGCTGCCTGCATCCAGCCATCTGCATGCGGATTGGATGCAGTGGATTGACTTTGCTGTTCCCGCAGACGCAGTGAAGCACGGATACGCGCAAGCAATTCTTCAATTTGAAAAGGCTTGGTTACATAGTCATTGGCACCAAGATCCAGCCCAGCCACTTTGTCCTCGACCGAATCGCGCGCCGTCAGCAAAATAACCATGATACCCGAATCAACCGAGCGAATGCGCCGCAAAATCTCAATTCCACTCATTTCCGGCAGCATCACATCCAGCAGCACCAGATCCCATTGCCCTTCCTGATACATATCCCATGCTTGTGCCCCATTGTAAGCTTGGGTAACATCGTAGCCTTCCGCCTCCAGCTCAATTTGCAGTAGGCGGGAGATTTTATGTTCATCTTCAACAATCAATATGCGAGGCATTTCATTCCTCCTTGTTGCCGATGATTTTCTGGTAGCTAGCAATATCTAGCCAGCGATCAAATTTGCGTCCCACTTCGCGGAAATGGGCACATTTCTCATATCCACGACGTTCAAATAATCGAATGCTATTTTCATTCTCCGTACAGACTGTTGCTACTAGCGTATGGAACCCACTCTGCATTGCCGCTTGCTCGATAAACGTTAGCGATTGGCTTCCTAGTCCCCTACCTGTCTGATCCGGCTTCAAATAAACAGTAATTTCGGCAGTCGTATCGTACGCCTGCTTGTTTTTGTGACGGGTAATCAGTATGTAGCCAAGCAATCGCTGCTCCTGCTGCCCATGCGTTGCATCTGTCGATTCTAGAATCGCGTACGAACGATAACGCTCTGGCACCTGCAAAATCTGCTCTCGCATCTGCTCCACCGTTTGCAGCTCGGTATGAAAAGAAACGGTTGTATGTTGAACATAATAATTATAAATGTCTACGACTTCAGGCAAATGCTGCTCCTGAATCGTATTAAATGTAATCGTCGTCTGCATATCCATTCCCCCGTCATATCAAATAATGCAATATTCGCTGCATCCCCAGCGCTCCCTGACGACGAATATTGCGGTCTTCAAACCCAGTTGCCAAATATAATTGACATGCTCGTTCATTTTTCTCATTTACGGCTAAAATCACTTCACGAATATGTGGGAAATGGCTGTTTACCAGCGTTCCCAGCTGCTTCATTGCTTGCTTACCATAGCCGTGTCCCTGTTGACGATAATCAATCAGTAAGGCACGCAGTAGCATAAGCTGCTCCGGCGGCGTATCGGTATATGATTGATACGTCGTTATGCCATCCCCTTCATGCAACACAAAAAAGCCAACCGCATGTCCTTCCGCCACCATGACGATCGGATGACGCTCTGGATCGCGCAGTGAAATAGATAACACCTCTGCTGGTAATGCCGTAAATTGATGCTGCTCTGCCGGAAGACCAAATGCCAATAGATCGTCCAAATATTGTGGATCGTATAAACATAACTCCACCTGCTGCTTAGATTCCTTGTGCTGCTCCGGTGACCGGAAGCCCTGTTTTGCATGTAAATCCATCTGCGTCTCTCCCCTCACCGTGTACAGCCAAAACGCATAACGCCCGGATAATACTCTCCGAGCGCCACAATTTCAAATCCACAACGCCGATAGAACTCGACGGCATCGTGATCCGTTTCAGCATATACATCAATACCCGGATGCTTCTGAACATAACCGTCCAGCATACGCCGACCAATGCCCCTTGTCTGTAGTTCTGGCAATACAGACAGATGACTGATGATATGACAGGTTGCTTCTTTTTCATCTGTGTTCGTATTGTGGATTGTAATACCTAAAACACCGACAAAAGCACCCATATCGTCATCTAACCAACCGTATAGATGTCGTTCCGGTACAGTCCTATACTGCTCGTATTGTGCTGAAGCTTTACGAAGCAATTGCTGATGGTCGCCGTCTGTCCACATACATACGGACAATAGGTAGATGATTTGTTGCTGATTCTCTTCATCTATCTTGCGTTGGCTCAATTCGTACAGCATCGGCTAAGCCTTTTAAACGAAATCGTCGACTGCGCGGATAATGGAGTACATTTTGGCATCATGGAAGCTACCCTTGGCGTATAGATGCTTACGCAGCAATCCTTCGTATTGCATACCGAGCTTTTCCATAACTTTCGAGGAGCCGATATTGCCCGGCATACATCTCGCTTCAATACGAATCAGCTTCATTTGCTCCCAGCCGAATTGCAGTACCGGTTTGGTGATTTCGGTTGCATAGCCGCGATTCCAGTACGGACGGGCAAGTGCATAACCGATTTCGCCGCGGAAATGACGAGTTTGCCAGCCGACATAACCAGCGGTACCGATCATTTTACCAGAAGCCTTCTCTTCCACTGCCCAAGGAGCAAGCTTTCCCGTTTCGTAATTGTCGAGAACCGTACGGATAAACTCATCTGTATCTTCAATTTTTTGATGCGTATACCAAGTAACATAACGCGTCACTTCTGGATCAGAGCCATAAGCAAACATATCTTCGCGGTCTTCCCATTTCAACGGTCGCAAAATCAGTCTTTCCGTTTCCAGCACCGGCAGTTGTCCAAATACGTCTTCAATTTTCATATGCTCCGCTCCCTTGTATGTATGAATGTTGGAATGTATTAATCATGACTATTCTAGTTTAGCACAATTCGATCTGGAAAAGCCTGTCGCAAATACAGTGTCGATATGGTATTACCTACGTATCCACGTTAGCTCCACACCTCATGCTGCGACATAACGCAAAAAGTCGATCTGCCTATAAACAGATCGACTTCAATTTCACTCCATCATTGCACGAAAATACAGGTACAATATCATCCAGCCCTGTTATTCTCCAGTCCAATCTGCATAACGCTTGGTATCATTCCACATTTGATCAAACACGGTGACCCATTTGCCTACCAATGCCTGATCGTGAATCGCGATAATAACCTCGTCATTTTCTTCACTGGATGCTTTTGTATAGTTGAACGAACCAGTTAATGCTGTTTTACCATCCACCAGCATTAATTTTTCATGCATTTTGCCATCAAATGTATTGATTTTAATGGGAATGCCTGCATCTAGTAGCGGTTGCAGATCAGCGGTGCTTGCTTTGGATTGGTCGCTGATAATGCGCACATTGACACCACGCTGCTTGGCTTCCTCTAGTGCATCAATAATTTTACCACGGGATAAATTGTACATCGCAAGATCAATCGAGGTCGTCGCGCCTTTGATGGCATTGACCACCATACCTTCGGCATCCTGTCCCTGCGAGGTAAAGGCATATTCTATGGCAGTCGAAGTGCTGGTCGTTTCACCCGATGTAGGTGATGCTGTCGAAACAGTTGTCTCTGTACTGCTTCCACTTGCTCCTGCATCTGTTGATGAGCTGCTTCCAGTACTATGATTGCTCGTTCCCGAACTGCAAGCACTCAATAACAAGGTACCACTAAGCAAAATCGCACCGGGCAATACCCATTTGCCGCGCCGCTGCGGATACGCGTTGATCGGATATAAAGCTTGTTGTTTTCGTTTCATGGTGTTCATTCCCTTCGGAGAGATCATCAGTGCTGCATGACATGGCTAGAGTCTGCCCCCGCATCCTCTTGCTGCCAACAGTACAACTCTGATATGTGATGATATCCATCCGCTCCAAGGAGGCACAGTTTGTTACGCTAAGATGATCCTTGACTGTAACTAGTCTAGCAGTCTCATCCTATAGAAGACCCTTACAAACCAAAAAGCCAACGAAAGGATTATCTTTGATTATACGAGATTTCAACTGCACATGCGAACGTACGATAAAGCTGCATTTCACAAAACGAACGGCTTATGTATGCCGGGTATTCAACACAAAAAATCCCCTGCTTCTATCCCCTCTATCATCATAATGAGACAAATGGGTGAAACAGAGGATAATGTAGTGAGTCAAAGCTTGTGATTCCATTTCCAACATTCAGTTAGCTTACCCACTAAGCATTCAGGCAGCTCACACAGCAAGCATTCTGGGCGATTCCAAACAATGGCGCCCTGTCTATACTCGTTTTGCAATTCCTTGTGTTCGTTTATACGTACGAGCTGCGTGTATATGCCAGCAACGTTTCCACATTAACGATTGGAACGATCTTGCCACCATCGGTTTCAAAGGCATTTGGCAAAATGTCGCGGCTGTTTACTTCTGGATTCTCACGCAGATCGCTTTCGTCGATGATTGCGGTATTATCCAGCTCATCCACCAGCAATGCTACACGCGCACGACGCAGCAAAATCATTTTGTCAGTATCTTTGGGACCGTCATAAGAGACAGCCATCAGCTTGCGCAGATTAACAAGCGGGTACAGCGATCCACGAATGGTGATCAGACCTTCATGCCATTCTTCGGCAAACGGCAACGGTGTGCCTTTTTTGGAGGTTTGGATTTCTTCAATCTCATTAAAGCTGATTGCGTACGGCTGATTCGCCACGTAAAAGACAATAAGCTCGATTTTCATAGCGTTTAGCTCCTCAACTGGTTTCTGGCTTACAAATCCATGATATATATGTTTATATCGACCGCAGGCACCTATTTGTTTAGGTGCTTATTTTAATGAAATTCTCGCAAAAACGATGTACGTACAATACTATTCATTTCCGCCTAAAAACAGACATGCTTACACCTTTAGAAAAAGAAGAATTGGATTTCATTTTGCAAAGTTCAGTGGAAGTGTTGATTTCGGCAAGCAAAAGTGCTAGGATTTAATCATATCATGTACGTAAATATTTATTATTAATATTTATATTAATTATATTTGTACGTACATTTATTTTGTCGGTACATGTAAGCGTTACCTGTAAACGGATTTGCACTTCAATTCTGAGTGACGATGCAGGCATAAATATCTACATAGGATTCCGATGGCTCTCTGTGCTATCTGTCTCTATCGCCTAAGCTTTGTTGGATGCAGAGATATCCTCACTCTACTCCAATCGTTCTTTGCAGGCGTTTACATGTTGGTTCCGACATCATTCCATTTTATTCAAAGGGGTTGTCCAAGTATGAATGCAGAATACTCTTTCAAAAATCCGGTCGTTGAACAACGTGCCGATCCGTGGGTGTACAAGCATACGGATGGTTACTACTACTTCACGGCTTCAGTGCCGCAATATGATCGTCTGGAAGTTCGTCGTTCCAAAACAATTCAAGGTATTGGCGACGCACCTGCCGTTACGGTATGGCACAAACATGACGAAGGTCCAATGAGCCAGCTCATTTGGGCGCCGGAAATTCATTATATTCAAGGCAAATGGTACATCTATTTCGCCGCTGCGAATGTGGACCATCCAGTCAATGATACATTTAACCATCGTATGTATGTGATTGAGAACGGTTCCAGTAATCCATTGGAAGGAGAATGGGTTGAAAAAGGACAGGTTGTTACCGAGTGGGAATCGTTCGCATTGGATGCAACGACATTCCAGCACAACGACAAACTGTACTACGTTTGGGCACAGCGTCAGTATGATATTCCAGGCAACTCCAATCTGTACATTTCCGAAATGGAGAACCCGTGGACACTCAAAGGACCTCAATTGATGCTCACCAAACCGGAACTGGATTGGGAAGTTGTCGGCTTCTTAGTTAATGAAGGTCCTGCTGTGCTGAAAAAGAACGGCAAAATCTATATCACCTATTCCGCAAGTGCAACAGATATCAACTACTGCATGGGTCTGCTCACTGCCGACGAGAACAGCGATCTGCTGGACATCAACTCATGGCACAAATCAGAGCAGCCTGTCTTCCGCAGCGCACCGGAAAACGGTCAATATGGTCCGGGTCATAACAGCTTCACGCGTACTGAGGATGATCAGCATGATGTATTGATCTATCATGCCCGCAACTACACGGAGATCGTTGGCGATCCATTGCACGATCCGAACCGTCATACTCGTGCACAGCTGATCTCATGGAACCAAGATGGCACGCCGAACTTTGGCAAGCCAGTACCGGATGAAGGCTTCGTTCACTCCTGAGTAATCGGCTCATTTTCAACAATATCCATACGTCACATGCAGCACATGCTTGATTGTAGGCTGCCGTCGGTTGTTGGTCCTGCATTATTCTGACTAACAACGAACGGCAGCCCCTATTATGCTTGATACGGAGTAACCAAATAAGCTTCACTGCTCGCCCTACATACATGAAACGGCGCAGCAGTACTGTGGATGGGAGGCATCATCATGAATATACGTAATCTGAAATTACCAAAATGGAACTTCTGGAACTTTGGCGGTCTGTTTTTCTTCTACTTCTTAATCTGGGCAGTGGTACTTGCCTTTTTGCCAATCTGGCTCAAGGAAGAGGCTGGACTGGATGCGGGTCATACCGGACTGATCTTCTCGGCAATCTCGCTGATTGCACTATGCTATCAACCATTCTTCGGCGTCATCTCCGATAAGCTCGGCTTCCGCAAAAACCTGTTCTGGTTTGTTGTGATTGCAGCGCTATTAATGGGTCCATTCTTCACTTGGCTGTTTATCCCGTTGTTGAAATATAATATCTGGGTCGGTGCTATCATCGGTGGTATTTATCTCAGTGCAGTATTCCAAGCGGGGGTTGGTGTAGTTGAAGCCTATATCGAGCGCGCCAGTCGTGCCAGCTCGATTGAATATGGTCGTGTTCGCCTGTTCGGTTCCATCGCAGGTGCAACGGCAACTTTGATTGGCGGTATGATGTATCTAGCCAATCCGATCAGCATTTTCTGGTTTGCTTCTGGTTCGGCTGCCATTCTCGGCATTTTATTGAAAACGGTTAAAGTAGATCCTTCCTCCGCAGCAGCAGAAGCCGCAGAGCCAGGCGATGGCGGAAGCGAGATTACGAAGGAACGAGTCTTCTCCATTTTCAAGCTGAAAAACTTCTGGTTCCTCTCCTTGCTGATTGTTGGTACGGCAAGTGTATACGATGTGTTTGACCAGCAGTTCCCGAACTATTACAATCAGTTCTTCCCAACGACTCAGCTTGGTACCCAGCGCTTCAGTGAACTGGTATCCCTGCAAACAGCCATTGAAGCAGTACTGATGATCTTTATGCCATGGATTATCAATCGTATTGGTGCCAAAAATGGATTGCTGCTCTTCGGCTTGCTGACCTTTATCCGTATCTTTGGAAGCGCTGTTGCAACCGATACCATTAGCCTGTCGCTGCTGCGTCTGATTGCCGCAGTCGAAATGCCACTGCTGCTCGTATCCATCTTCAAATACATTACCGGTGTGTTTGATGTACGTCTGTCGGCAACGATCTATCTGCTAGCGTTCAACTTTGCCAAACAGGCAGCCATCGTCATCTTCTCTAGTATTGCCGGTCAGATGTATACCAATATTGGTTTTCAAAATACGTATTATTTCCTGAGTGCCATCGTTCTGATCATTACGATCATTTCCATCTTCGGACTGTCCAATGATCGCAGACGTCGTGATCCAGTCGGAGCAGCGAATAGCGCCTCCACCAAAGCGTCGCCTGCCATGAGCGTATCGAAAGTATAAGATTTATAATCATTAGCAAAAAAAGCCGCCCCCTATCCTGTCACAATAGGGGGCGGCTTTTCTCCATTTTATAATCTATGGCATTGTTCCAATTTTCGTTCATTCTTTTTTCCCAAATCCCCTTGCGACATGCTGTCATTCTGGTACAATGTGGTCATATGATGTGAGGTTAAACAAACTGAACAAAGGAGTTAGACCATTGAATCCATCTGTAAAAGACCGATTGTACGCAGCGCTTGGTATTGTGATTGTATGGGGCGGTATTGTCGTGATCAAAATGTTCAGCGGCGATCTGTAATCGTAGTATACTCATTCAGCACAGCTGCCTATGAATCTGTCGTAGGTATACCATTTTTGATACTGCTGTACATTTCTGTATTTCTTGTATTCCCATGAAACTAAAAAAGCCTGTAACCTACGCGCATTCTTGATGCGTCTTGGTTACAGGCTTTTGGCGTTTTGTTAATGCTTTCGATGGAAGCGTCCTGAATTAGTTCAGTTTGTAAAGCAGGTCGCCCTGCTGAACCTGTACATGGTCAGCACGATCCAGATGGTTGTAATCGTTAATATTCGTTACGATAACTGGGGTGATGGTCGCGTAGCCTTCGCTGCGTACAGCTTCCAGATCAAACTCCATCAGCAGATCGCCGATTTTGATCTCTTGACCGGAACGAGCATGTGGAGTGAAATGTTTCCCTTTTAGCTTCACCGTGTCGATACCGATATGGATCAGCATTTCGGTACCATCTTCGCTAACAAGACCAATCGCATGACCGCTTTTGGATACTGAGAATACGGTACCGTTCACTGGCGATACGACACGTCCTTCAGATGGCTCAATTGCTACCCCTTTACCCATGATTTCTTCAGCAAATGCAGGGTCAGGAACTTCGCTCAGCGGCTTCACTTTACCGTTCATTGGGCTAAGAATTTGCGTAGCTTTCATCGTACGTGGAGCCGTTTCGTTCTCAATCAGAGTAGCTGCTACTGCATTTGCCTGTTCGGTAACAGTAGTAGACGGTTGCTCTGTTACTGCTTGTACCTCTGCTTCTTGCTGCACTTCTTCTTGGATACCAATGATATAGGTAATCACTGCGGCTGCAACCAATGCAATCAAACCGCCTACCAGTGCATAGATCAATGTGCTGATGGATGGACTAATAAATGCTGCTACACTCGGCAGACCAACTAGACCGGTAATAACATAAGCTTTGACATGGAAAATACCCATAAATGCACCGCCGATAGCGCCACCAGACAAAGCGGCGATAAACGGCTTTTTGAATCTCATGTTGACACCATACATCGCTGGTTCTGTAATCCCCATTACCGCGGTCAGACCAGTTGAGAAACCGAGCGATTTGGTTTTACCGTTTTTGGAACGTAGACCGACACCAAAGGCGCTACCTGCTTGTGCCCAGTTCGCTGCAAACATCAATGGGATAATAAAATCATAACCAAGCGATGTCATGGAACCAACGATGATAGGCAGCAGTGCATAGTGCATACCTGTGATGATCAGCAAAGACATCGTACCGCCAATCAGAATACTTGCAACAATCGACATATTATCAAACAACCAAGAGATACCGCCAGACAACCCATTCCCGATAATCGAACCCAGTGGTCCAATGGCGATCAAGGTCAATGGAACCATCACCAGCAGTGTAACGGTCGGTACAACGAGCAATTTAATAGAAGAATGCGTAATGCGATCTACTGCTTTTTCAACATAGGATGCAATCCAGATGGCGATGACGATAGGAATCACCGTCGACGAGTACGTTGCTGCAATAACTGGAATGCTGGCAAAGCTTACACTTTCACCCGAAGACAGCAGTGCTGTAATAGTCGGGTGCATAATCGCAGCAGCTAAGGCTGCGCCAATATACATATTACTGCCGAGCTTGCGAGAAGCACTAACCGCTAGAATGATCGGCAGGAAATAGAACGCTCCGTCACCAATCGCCGACAAAATGATATAGGTGGAGCTGGTGCTGGACATCCAGCCGAGTGCTACTAGAATCGCTACAATCCCTTTGATCATCCCTGCGCCGGTAATCGCTGGCAAAATCGGTGTAAAGATACCGGAAATAAAGTCGAACAATGCGCTGATGGCATTGCGTTTTTTCTCAGGACTTGCGCCTTCGACCGGTGCTTTTTTGGCACCGCCGCCGGACATGTTTGCCGTCAACTCTTTGTATACACCGGCTACTTCGTTGCCGATAATCACTTGAAATTGACCGCCGTTTTTCATAACCCCCATGACGCCAGGTGTTTTCTCCAGCTGCGCTTTGTCTGCCTTGTTATCATCACGCAAGTTAAACCGTAGACGCGTCATACAGTGAGTCACTTGGTCTACGTTTTGCTCGCCACCAACCAGTGTTAGGACATCCTGTGCTACTTTTGCTTTATCCACAATCAACACTCCTCTATCGTACTGTTCTGCATTGTATGTTGCTTGATTCGTTTTTGATCCATTTTTGGATATAAAAAAACCTAAATGCGGAGGAATGATGCCATCTGCGCTTGAAGCTCACACGTTATGATGTACCATTCTTCGACATTTAGGTTTTGCCTACCCAAAGTAACAATCCCTCTAGCCGGTATTCAATTGCTTTCCGATGAATCTGCATGTTCCTTTTTGGTGACCCGCTCAATATGAATGGTCAGGTACAGCAGTTCTTCATTGGATAGATCACGCTGATGAATCTTGCGTGTGTAATCCTGAATTTTCAGCGCACAGGCATATGCCTGTGGATACTGATTTTTGACCATATCGTGCAGTGGGCTATCCCCCTGCTCGCTTGCTGTGCCACTGATAACACGCTGCGCAAAAAACTTCAGATGTGTGAGGAAACGGAAATAATTCAGTGATTCCTCGTCCAGCTCAATCACATAATGGCGGGTTACGATCCGCAGCACATCTTTGACGATGTTCGTCATGCTGACCGTTTCGCTCATCTGTCCGTTGAGCTGAGAATTCACGAAGTGCAGCGCAATGAAGCCGCCTTCATCTTCGGGAAGCGAGACGCCCAGCATATCTTCGATCATCTGGAGTGCCTTGATCCCAATGTAGTACTCTTTGCGGTACAGCTTTTTGATTTCCCATAACAGTGCGTTCTTGATTTCCAATCCTTGCCGATGCCGTTCAATCGCAAAATGGATATGGTCGGTGAGCGAAATATAGATGCTGTCATGAAGCTGGCTGCCCAGTACGGTCTGTGCATAGCGGATAATCTCATCTGAGCATTCTACATACTCCATCGGAATGTCCGATAGCAATGCGGTTAGCTTGTCTGAAATCTCTTTATTTTCCAGCTTGAATACCTTTTCAATCTTCGTCTCATCAACCAAGTCATCGGGATGCTTTTTGAATCCGATGCCTCGACCCATAACGACCAGTTCCTGTTTGCCGGAATCTACAACGGTGACGACATTGTTATTCAGAACCTGCGATATTCTCATCTTCATCACCTTTTTATATGAATGCTCAAAAAGGCAAAACCAAAATTGACACTTCGGTCAGTTTCGGTTTTGCCTGATTACTCAGTAACAATCCGTGTTTTGGTTTCTATATTTTTATACTAACATAGGCGACATAAAATGACAACCGTTTTTGTAAGCCTTTTCTGGGGGGATGGGGTTGGAGGCGGGGACCGCTACGGGGGAGGAAAATGCCAACGGTCTCCGATGGAGAGTGGAGTTTTTACAGATGAGGAAATAAGCGGTAAAAACTCCACTCTCCAAAGTCGACCTTTTGGCATTTTTCCTCCCCCTCCGCTCCGCCGCACTCACAATACTGTGGGGGTTGTGGTAGGGAAAGATTTTGGGTGTTGAGGAGTGAGGTGGCTGGGGTAGTTTAGAGAATGGTTTGGGGAGTGCTTTATTAGGCGGCGTGTTGTTGGGTGGGAATTATGTAGAAGTTGCTTGGTGGCGTATAGTTTTTGGTTTTGGCTTTGTTTTTAATTTTGCTTTTTTTAGTTTTTAGATTTAGGTTTTTAATTTGAGTTTGGGTGGTATAGATGTATTTGCTTTATTTTGATATGGGTCGAATTGCTATTTGTTGATAGGGATGGATTGGGTGGGTTGGATTTAGGGCTAAGATTAGGCGGCTGCGGAGATGGTTCTTATTAGAATAGCTATTGTTAACCAGGTCGCGAATAGGATTAGGATGATCATGATAGATGCGGGCAGTAACCAGGTTGATCGTTGGGATTTCATGGGGATTCCTCGCTTTCATTGTTTGGGTTAGGGTATGTGTTTTAATTTAACATATATTTGTATATTGCTCAAATAAAGGGACAAGGACTGCGATTGAGGATGGCAGTCTTTGTCCCTTTTGGGTTGGTTCGATGTTGATATGGTATAGATTGTGTTGCTGGTGTGCTTGTTGATTGGTTTGGGGGATATGGATGGCTTGAATGAGCGGTCCATATCCTGTTTAATCATATGGAATATTAAATCAGTTCAAAGGTGCGTTCGATGACTTCGTTGGAGTTGGTGCCGACGAAGACTTTGAATTCGCCTTCTTCTGCGACCCATTGGAGTTGGGCGTTGCAGTATTGCAGGTCGGATTCGGTGATGGTGAATTCGACTTGTGTGCTTTGACCTGGAGACAGTTGGATTTTGCGGAAGCCCTTCAGTTCTTTTACTGGACGAACGGTACTGCCGTACAGGTCTTGGATGTACATCTGTACGGTCTCTTCGCCTGCGGCGTTACCGGTGTTGGTGATAGTAGCACGCACGGTGATAGATTCGCCGCGTTTGATAATATCGCGATCCAGCTTCAACGCGGAATAGGTAAAGTTGGTATAGCTCAGACCGTAGCCGAATGGGTACAGTGGATCGTTAGGACCGTCCAGATATTTGGAAATGTATTTCTCGTCTTTGTTTTGGTCATTTACTGGGCGTCCTGTATTGAAGCGATTATAGTAAATCGGCGTTTGTCCGCCATGTTGTGGGAAGCTCATGGTTAGCTTGCCAGATGGGTTGTAATCGCCGAGCAATACATCGGCAATCGCGTGACCTGCTTGGGAGCCGAGGAACCATGTTTCGACGATGGCATCGACATGTTGCTCATACCAGTCCAGTACAAGTGGGCGTCCGTTAGTCAGTACGAGAATGACTGGTTTGCCCAGCTTGACGATGGCTTCTGCCAGCTTTTGCTGTGGTGCTGGGATCGTAATATCCATACGGGATGCAGCTTCGCCGGACATTTCGCTGTCTTCGCCTAGTGCCAGTACGACTACATCGGCTTGACGAGCAGTTTGTAGCGCTTGCTCGATACCACCGGAGATCGCTTCGTTCACGGCACTACCTTGTGCATACAGCAATTGCTCGTCCTTAATGCCTTTGGCTTGGAAACCCTCACGCAAGGTTACCGTTTGTTCGCCATAGCGGGAGAATTGCCATGCACCAAGCAGATCCTTACTATCTGCAAATGGACCGATCAGCGCAATGGTGCTGTCGCCATTCAGTACGCCCGTTTTGGACAGTGGCAGAATGCGATTTTCGTTTTTGAGCAGGACAATCGATTTGCGTGCCAGCTCCAAACTCGCTTGCAAATGCTCTGGATGGAAATGATACTCGGCTTCTTTGTCGGGACGGATATAGCGGAACGGATCGTCCATGATGCCGATTACGTATTTGTAGGTCAGGATGCGGCGAACGGCAGCATCTACCTGTGCGATGTCCACTTTACCTTCAGCGATCAGTTCAGGCAAGTATTGCTCATACAGCTGTGTCACCATCTCAATATCCATCGTTGCATCCAGTGACATACGTGCTGCTTCCTTGCGATCACGCGCAGCCCCATGAATATAGATTTCATCCACCGCGCCATAGTCGGAGATAAGCATACCGTCAAAGCCAAGCTCCTTGCGCAGCAGATCATTCAGAATGAATTTGTTACCAGCAATTGGTACGCCATTATAGAAGTTAAATGCGTTCATAACCGAAGCGGAGCCTGCTTCCAGACCTGCTTTGAACGGTGGCAGATACACGTTACGCAGTGTCCATTCGGAAATATCCACGGTATTGTAATCGCGACCGGATTCGGATGCACCATACGCGACAAAGTGCTTCAGGCAAGCGATCAGCGTTTCTTCACTAAACAGACTTTCTCCTTGGAAGCCTTCGACTTGAGCTTTGGCAATCAAGGAACCGAGGTATGGATCTTCCCCTGCACCCTCCATAACACGTCCCCAACGGGCATCGCGCGTAATATCAACCATCGGTCCATGGTTGTAAGTGATACCGGATGCTGTCGCTTCACGAGCAGCGATTACACATGCATGTTTAATCTGCTCCAGATCCCAGCTGCTTGCCCAACCGAGCGGAATCGGGAAAATGGTTTGGTAGCCGTGAATTACGTCTGCATTGAATAACAGTGGAATACGTAGACGGGATTGCTCAACAGATAGCTTTTGCAGATCAAAGGTACGGCGGCTGTTGAATGCGCCCAGAATGGAACCAACACGTCCTTCGCGCACCAGAATATCGGTCGGATCGGCTTCTACATCTGCACCAAACGCAAATTCCGAATCCGCACACTGGCTCATTTGACCGATCTTCTCTGTCAATGTCATCTGACCCAGCAGTTCCTCAACCGCAGCAGTGATATTTTCTTCGCTACGCGGCGTTACGCCTGTTTTATGATAAGGCGCTACAAGTGCCGCCAATTCCTGAGCATCCGTATGTTGTACATTTGTCATTGAGATCATCCTCGTTTCGTTAATATAAGTGAACCTGCTGTATCCAGTATTGCAGGTTGATACAGCTTACAGTACTAATGTAGGCGTTTACGAATTCATTTTATGGTTATATTCCTTTCTTTTTGGTAAAATAACAGACAATATACACAAGCTAAGCTCCATCGACAATCTAATCTTTCACTTTATTGCAGAACTTGTACATTCTGGATGGTGGATCAATATACTGGTCTGCATAAGGAAGACTTACCAGAGAAATGATAGATGGATAGCTTGCGTGTTTTATCACAACGGAGGATATAACAATGCAAACGTCATTTGGGAATACATTGCGTTTTTTGCTTAAAATCATTCATACCGAATATCAGGTTACTCTCTATATCGTGGATCAAAAGGGGCAACTGCTAGAGCAGCATCCGTCGCGTCCGTTTAATCCAATCTATGATAGCCGCGAACAAACGCTAGCATTGCTAGCGACACGGGTAACGGAAAACGATCACTATCCAGCAGTCCGAGCGACCAATGTGCTAGAGCATTATTTGACCGTGCCGTTGATGGATGGTGATCAGGATGAAGGTACGCTAATTGCCGGACCTTTTTTCCATGCGATTGTGCCGGATGAGTTGATTAGCGGGATTATTCGGGACTATCATCTGTCGTTTCGACAGCAGGATGTGATTCGAGATTTTTACCAGCAGGTACCGCTGATCTCCAAGGAACGTATCTATAATGCAGCGGTGATGATCCATTATATGCTGTATCAGGAGCAACTCGATATTGCAGCGGTCATTCAGCATAATCTGCATATTCATATTCAACCCGCGACACAGCGACCCTCCCTCCCTTCGCCTTACGATGAATACGAGCATTATCCACAAACGACGTATCATCATAACCCGGAGATGGAGAAAATCTTTATGCAATATATTCGCGATGGGCGTAAAGAAGATCTAGTGCGCTGGGAATTGGGATTTCCTACAGAGAAGCTGGGCGTTCTATCCAAAAAAAGCCTGCTGCGGAGTGAGAAAAATTTGGCGATTTGCTCCATTACACTTGCTACACGAGCAGCGATGGATGGCGGGGTGAATCCAGAGATTGGGTATACGCTGAGTGACTTTTACATTCAGGCAGTAGAGGAATGCCAGAACCCAGCGGAGGTGCAAGATGTGCTGCGGAAGTGTCATACCGACTTCGTGGATCGAGTGCTGGAAAGTCAGCGGCAGCAGTATTCGGTGGAAGTGAATGTATGTCGCAATTATATGTTCAATCATCTGTATGAGCCGATGCAGTTGGAGCAATTAGCAGAAGTAGCAGGATTGAGCGGGGACTACCTGTCTCGGCGGTTTAAAAAGGAGACGGGTGTATCGCCAGTGGAGTTTCTACAGCAGATTCGTGTGCAGGAAGCACAGCGGTTGATGGTACGCTCCGATTATGCGCTAGCGGAGATTGCGGCGATGCTACAGTTTCATGATCAGAGTTATTTTACGAAGATTTTTAAAAAGGTGGTTGGAATGACGCCGAAGCAATATAGCAGTCGGCGTAGTGGTGGTGAACGGGTGCTGCAGGATCAAGTGGTTTATCAGCATAGCTAGGTAAATCAAAGCCCGCCAATCGTTTGGGATATTAACGATGGCGGGCTTGGTGTTTTATTGGGACGTATGAGGCTGGGAGTCTTGTTCGATGGGAAGCAATGTATCTAGATTGTTCATCTCTCCTTTGCCAAACACGACACGCTTGCCGTTACGATCCAAGCGACCATATTCTGCTTCGCCTGCATGTGTGGAAATATCATAATAGATCAAATGATCTGGCAATGATGGACGTTTGCCCTGCTGTTGTAAAATAGCTGTAGCATACGGATTCGGATTACTTCCAACTGACTTGAATGACGCCTCGTATTGTATATGGGACGCATTATCGGTCACAGTAAAATAAGTCAGCATTCCATTCCCTGTTATGAAAAAGGCATCCGAACGTCCCTCGTAAAAATACAAACTAATCGAACCCAGACTATCACCAGTGACTGGCAAATCTTGATAAGGTGATACTATAGGCAAGGCGAGCGCTGCTGCACGAGCTTCGCTCAGTTGATCGCTCTTTCGTTTATGCTGCTGTGCTGCTGTAGCTCTGGCAATTTGCACTGTATGAGTGGAGGAATTCCACACTATATCCGCTTGAAAAACTTCTGCGATCCAGCGTACTGGAAGCATGACTCGATTGTCCTGTAATAGGGCGGTTTGGTTCATTGCAAGTGGCTTATTCTGTTGCAGAGCAGTATGGTTTTTAAGATTCAAGGTTAGTTGTTTATTGGTATATTGATCGGTGATGATCAGTATCTTCGTCTGGTTATTCCAGCTTTGAATATGCAGCCCTTCAATATGTTCTAATGCGCGCATCGGTATATAAACGGTATGCTGGTGCATAATTGGTTGCATATCATTCACTTCACTTGCATTGATTTCCATATGTATAGGGCTTGCTGCTTGTGTGGCAGAAGGTATAGTGATTAGAGCAGATGATAAAAGAGCAGTGAGAAGCATAAGCTTTTTGATCGGTATCATCGTTACTTCCCTACTTTCTGTATGTAGAGTATATTGGCACTCATCCTTACTACTACGAAACGATACTTGTCATAAAAGAAACACCGGTGCAGATAGAATCATGCACCGGTGTAAATCATTAAATCTACTACTGAATCGGCTTGATCTTCCAAATCTCCGCTGCGTACTGACTGATCGTACGATCGCTGGAGAATTTGCCGGAATGTGCAATATTGTGAATGGACTTTTTCAGCCATTCCTTCGGATTGCGATATGCCGCTTCGATCTGGACATGAGCTTCAGCGTACGAATCAAAATCTTTGAGCATGAAGTACTCGTCATTGCTATCCAGCAGCGAACGGTACAGCGACTCAAACTCATACGAGTTATACGCAAAGGCTCCCGGTACGATCAATTGATCGACCACCTCACGAATGCGAGGATCGCTATTGTACACATCACGCGCTACATAGCCCCCATGCTGGTAATAGTTCATTACGTCATCCGCACTTAGCCCGAAGATGAACATATTGGCATTGCCCAGCATTTCGAACATCTCCACATTTGCACCATCCATCGTACCGACAGTCAGTGCACCGTTCATCATGAGCTTCATATTGCCCGTACCCGAAGCTTCTTTACTGGCAGTGGAGATTTGCTCGCTGATGTCAGCTGCCGGAATGATTTTCTCGGCAAGAGACACTGAGTAATTTTCCAAGAAAAAGACATTCAGCTTGTCCTTCACATCTGGATCGTTGTTCACCACGTTAGCGACACGGTTGATTAGCTTGATCGTGCTTTTAGCTAAATAATACCCCGGTGCTGCCTTCGCTCCAAATATAAAGGTGCGCGGCACTGTATTTTGCGATGGCATGGACTTGATCTGATTGTACAGATACATCACATGCAAAATATTCAGCAACTGACGCTTGTACGCATGCAGACGCTTGATCTGCACATCAAAGATAGAATCGGTGTTAACGACAGCTCCATACTTCTGCTCAATATATTGAGCCAAGCGCTGCTTGTTATGATGCTTAATGTCCGCCACCTTTTGCTGGAAGGACGCATCCTCGCTGAATTTGATGAGACTGGTCAATTCCTGCGGATGGGTAATCCAGCGCTTGCCGATCGATTCACTCACCAGATCGCTCAGCTGCGGATTGGCGTGCATGAGCCAGCGACGGTGCGTAATGCCGTTCGTTTTGTTGTTAAAGCGCTGTGGATACAGCTCGTAGAAATTACGCATCTCACGTTCTTTTAAAATATCCGTATGCAGCGCGGCTACACCATTAATGCTGTAGCTACCAGCAATCGCTAGATGCGCCATCTTCACCTGATCATCGTAAATGATTGCCATATGCGCCACCCGATCAGGATCGTTCGGATACTTGTCCATTAGCAAACGGCAGAAACGCGTATTGATCTCGTCGATAATCATGTACACGCGCGGTGTTAGATCACGGATCATTTGTGCTGGCCATTTTTCCAATGCTTCACTCAAAATTGTATGGTTGGTGTAGGATACGGTACGATTGGTAATATCCCACGCTTGATCCCAGCCATAGCCCTTTTCATCCATCAGAATACGCATCAGTTCAGGAATGACGAGCGTAGGATGCGTATCATTAATATGAATGGCAATCTTGTTCGGTAGCTGATCATAGCTGATATTCAGCTTGTCATACGTGCGCAGAATACTCTGTAATCCGGCGGAACAAAGGAAATACTGCTGCTTCAAACGCAGTAAGCGTCCTTCGTACTGTGAATCGTCTGGGTACAGAAACTCAGAGATCGATTCGACTGAGCGATTGTAGTTGAGATAGCTGTAATAGTTACTGGAGCCGCCCAAATTGCGGTTTGCCATCTCACGCATCGGCTCGGCACTCCACAATCGCAGCGTATTGATATGATAGTCCTTTTTTTCACCGCGATAGCCGATAACAGGCACATCGTATGGAATCGCCCAGACCGCTTCATAATCGCGCAGCGAGAAATGCAATTGACCATCCTCGTCGCGCGTCTCAACCTGTCCACCGAATCGTACTTCTACGCGGCGATCCGCACGGCGCACTTCCCATTCAAAGCCCTTTTGCAGCCAATCATCCGGCAGTTCCACCTGATTCTCATCTACAATTTTCTGCTCGAACAGACCGTAACGATAGCGAATACCGCATCCATGTCCCGCATAACCAAGCGACGCGAGCGAATCAAGGAAACAGGCAGCTAGACGACCTAAGCCACCATTGCCAAGACCAGCATCTGCCTCCTGCTCCTCAATATCGTCAAGCGAGATACCTAAGTCGCTCAAACCCTCCTGCACAATACGGAACATGCCCATATTGAGCAGGTTGTTGCCGAGCAAACGACCAATCAGAAATTCGAGCGACAGATAGTATACCTGCTTTTCCTGATCCTGACGCAGATCCTTATTCGTTGCCGCCCATTCCCGACCGGCAAATTCCCTCATCATCCGGCTCAGGATCGTATAGACGTCCTCATGCGAGACTTCCTCCAGCGGCTTGCCCAGTTTGGAGACGACATTATTTTGAAAAATCTGCTTAAATTCCTCTTTCGTAGTAAACAAGTGGGAATACCTCCTGAAGTCAGTTTTTCGGCATCAGAGAAGGGTGCTTTTGGCAGTTACATACGGTCTTCTCACATCGCCGATCAACGTACGATCATGGGAAATCTGTACGTCCTTATCAAGAATGACATTTTCCAATACTGCTCCAGCTTCAATCGTACATTTTTGCAAAATGATCGAATTTACGACACGAGCGCCCTTTTCCACCTTAACGCCGCGGAATAGGATGCTATTCTCGACTTCGCCACCAAGCACGCAGCCGTTGGCAACAAGCGAATTACGCACATTTGCGCCTTCCAGATATTTTGCCGGTGCTTCGTATTTGATCTTGGTCTGTACCGGCTTCTCATGGAACAGCTGATGATACGTATCTGGGCAGAGCAGGTCCATGCTATTTTTGTAATAACTTTCGACAGAGTTAATTACGGCATTGTAGCCCTCATACTCGTAGCCTGCGATTTTCAGGTTGTTCGGATTATTTTGGATCACATCACGGAAGAAATAGCTTTTGCCATGTGCGATGCAATAGTTCACCTGCTCCAAATACAGCTCTTTGCTCATGATAAACAGTTCCACATAGATGTTGTGATGACTGCGGTCCTGATGGATGTCGGTTACAAATCCATTCTCGTCCACTTCCACGCGTCGGCATGCGCCATGTTCTGGCAGCAGTTCATCGACTTTCTTATACACGACGGTTACATCGGCGCCTTTTTCCAGATGATAGGCATATACGTCCTTGTAATCGACCTTATTCACATGCTGGGTACCAGTATGCACAACGGTATCGCCCAGACTGCGGTAAAAGAAGTCCATATTGTTATGAATATGCTGCAAATCGCCGAGCGACGTATCAGTCGGGTCATGCCAGTCCGGTGGCAAAATGAACAATCCACCGCGCTTACGATCCAGATCCCACGGACGACCTTCACCAAGATGGTCCATCAGTGAGCGATATTTACGGCGTACAAACAGGGAAATGTCCTGTACACCAGCATACATCATATTGGATAGTGCAAAGTCGATGAGTCGATAGCGACCGGCAAATGGGACGGCCGCTCCGCAACGGAAATACGTCAATTCCTTCAGTTGATCCAGCTCATGGTCAAGATTAATAACGCCTACAAATCCTTTCATTCCGATCACCGTCCCTGTCTAATTAGGATTGATTGCTTGTAATCAGCTCAATTTCACTGTTTTCGTCCTGCCCGACGCCAATTTGTGCGCCGTCTTCAATGACAATGCCTTCATTGACGATAGAACGGTGAATACGTACATTTTTGCCGATTTTAGCGCCCGGCATAATGACGGAGTCGGTAATGACACTGCCCTCGCCCACTTCTACGTTGAAGAATAGCACGGAATGCTTCACTTCACCGTTGATGATGCAGCCTTCGTTTACAATACTATCCTGCACATCCGCAGATGGTGCGATAAAGGCGGCTGGCTGGTTCGGGCTGCGTGTGAAGATACGCCATTGTGGATCATTCAAATCCAGCTGCGGCTCCTCAGACAGCATATCCATATTCGCTTCCCACAGACTTTGAATCGTACCGACATCGCGCCAGTAACCATCAAATGGATACGCGTATAATGTTTTGTCATCGCCAAGCAATAAAGGAATCAGGTCTTTACCGAAATCATAAGAAGAGGAAGGATTGTCTTCGTCCTTAATCAGGTACGATTTAAGCACATCCCATTTGAACAGATAGACACCCATAGAGGCAAGTGTACTTTTCGGGTGTTTCGGTTTTTCGTCGAATTCGTAAATTTTGAGGTCGTCATGCGTATTCAGCATACCGAAGCGGCTCGCTTCTTCTAGGGTGACATTCACCACAGAGATCGTGCAATCCGCGTCTTTTTCTTTATGGTAGTCGATCATTTTTTGATAATCCATTTTGTAAATGTGGTCACCGGACAGAATGAGCACATGCTCCGGTTCAAAGCTTTCCACGAATTTCAGGTTGCGATAAATGGCATCCGCCGTACCCTGATACCAGCTGCTGCCTTCCTGCCGTTCATGTGGTGGCAAGACAAAAACACCGCCATTTTTGCGATCCATATCCCAATCGTTACCCACGCCTATGTATGCGTGCAGAACGGTAGGCTCATACTGTGTCAGTACACCTACAGTATCGATACCGGAATTGGCGCAATTGCTGAGCGGAAAATCGATAATACGATACGTGCCGCCAAAGAAAACGGCAGGCTTTGCCAGGGATTTGGTCAAATCTTTCAGCCTTTTGCCCTGACCTCCGGCAAGCAGCATAGCCACAACTTCTTTTTTACTCATGGAAAAGCCTCCTTCGTGTAAGTTGTCATATTCTTAGCCGAAATACGATAACGCAGAGAGACCAAATGCAAAAACCATGTTTCAACAAATGCTGGCCGCTAGTAGATGTAAGGAGACTTTCCCGCTGGAATCAGCTCATTTTATGTGATTGTACGGGCTGTTATCAGGGCGTGCCACGGAAAGTCAGATATTTTCCTGAAAACGAATACCGGTAATGCTCTGTGCCTGACAAGCCTTCGCAAATTCGTCAGATGCTATGATCAGGCTGATGTCTTCATTGGAACGCACAAGCCCATGTTTTTTCAACGCATCTGGACGGAACGCAACCGAGATAAAATGTGGCGGACTGCCGTGTATACCGGGCAATAGCGGCACATATACCGATTCCTCCATATCCAGACAGTTGATGACAGTCGTAATATTCGGCACATGAAAACCGCGTAGCGGTTCACCATTCACCATTACTTCCGCCTCCACTAGCTGCACATCCTTAGGCGCGTGCTGACGAATAATCGCAGTGAGCCGCGGTCCAATCAAATCAGGTCCATCGGTCATAAACCAGTCAAATAGCAATAACCGGTCAAGATCGATGTCACCTTGCAAATGAAAGCGAGGCGGCTTCGCCCAATCGCGCTGCGGCGTGCCTTTTTTAAAGCTGAGATGATCCGGTGATTCGTTGTAATTGTACTTGAACCAGTAACGGTCCGGGTAAATATCCGCCGGCAGCAGGACATAACACATACATACCTCATCCTTTCGCAACATGAAAATCATCATATGTACTGCTTGATGCCAACATGACGATTCTACTTCATTACCTGCTGTTGAGTATTTCGACATGAATGTTAATTTCACCTTCTGCCGACAGGCAACAAGTTGAGCGTTTTGTGCAAATGGACAGGCTGCATCATTTTGTGTCCGGCTATGCTTATATACCCGAATCCACCGAATATGCCACTTTTTTACACGATAAGTTCATCAAGCCGCGCTGTATCATACATATATCCGCTCTGTGACAATCCTGTGAATAGGTGGTGTTGCCTGTGTATTGATCTTGGGTGATGGAATCTAGCTCTACATTTCCATCTACTTCAAATATGAAGCCGCCAGCTCACAAATGTAACGATTTTGCTTGGTGATTTCCTGACGTCTTGGCATCGGCTCCCAGCGGTGAACATCATCCAACCATGTGCGTGGCAATTCCACTGGGCTTTGCTGCTGCCAATGCTTCACCCAAGCATCCGGCAACAATAATTGCGGATCACGATCTAGCGATTGCAACAGTGGATGCTCGCTCATCTCCAGCCACAGTAGCGACCACGCACGCGGGACGACGCGCCAAATATCATATCCACCGCCGCCGAGTGCCACCCAGCGTCCTTCACACCACTGATGAGCCGCATGGTGAATGAGTTGCGGCATCTCACGATAAATGCGCATGGAGCAGTGAATATGAGATAACGGGTCCAGCGCATGCGCATCGCAGCCATGCTGACTGATGATCAGATCCGGCTTGGCGCGCTGCAATACCTGATCCAGCAACGTACCAAAGCACTCCAACCATGAATCATCCTCCGTATACGGTTCCACCGGTAAATTGATCGTACAGCCAAAGCCCTCCCCTGCTCCGCGCTCCTCTACTCGTCCAGTGCCGGGAAACAGGTACTTGCCCGTTTCATGAATGGAATATGTAAACACATGCGGATCGGTGTAAAAGCTCATTTCTACCCCGTCCCCATGATGCACATCGGTATCGATATACAGCACTTTGGCATCGTATTGATTGCGAATATGCTGAATCGCCAAGGAAGCATCATTATAGATGCAAAATCCCGCACCTTTTTGCGGCAGCGCATGATGCAGACCACCGCCCAGATGCAGTGCATGACGATACTGCCCGCTCATTACTAGCTCGGCAGCATGCACAGAACCAGCTCCAATCGCACTCGCACTATGGTGCATCCCCGGGAAAAAGGGCGTCTCGTCATAATCCAAACCGAACTGCCCTGCTAGACTAATATACCGTTCTTCTGGATACTCTAGACTGAGCTGCTTGACCGTATCGACGTATTGTGGAATATGAATACTGCGTAGCAGTTGCTCATCCAGCGCATACGGCGGCTGAATCAGATCGGAGTCATTCAGTGCGCCAATCTGCTGCAGCAGCTCCATCGTCATCACCAAGCGACGCTGATCAAATGGATGATCGCGGCGAAATACATAATTCAGACTATCTGGGTGATACACATACGCTGCTTCTGGCATTGCCATGTCTCCTCTCCAATTCGCGAATATACTGTGCACGTTATACTATATGCTATGTTGATTTACATGCCTTATTCGAGCCTTTCGGCATAATTTCATTCCTATTCCTCATCACTAGTTCCATCACATTCTTCAACATTCGTTCCATCATATTCGTCAAGATTACGCCTATGCGAGTTCCGATTCATCATGCTCATTAATACATAAAGCGCTGACGGAAACGAAGCCGATCAAATGCCTCTACCGATTCCTGCGGCACCTGTCGTCCGACGCGCACCATCAGGCAATTGGCAGGATGGGAGCAGATTTCGGGATCATCGGTCGCAAACCAGACCATATCTACATTTTTCATTAAATTCTCCATCATCTTACGATAATCCCATACGCTCAAACCCGTGCTTTCCAGATCCCAATGCCAATAATATTCCGTAGTAAATACGATCACGTTATCCAATTGAGCGTCACGAAAAGCGAGCTTGATCAGCTTTTTCGCTAATCCCAACCCCCGATAATCGTTGGCAATCTCTACTGCGCCCAGTTCGATCAAATCCTCCATATTCCCTTCGGACCAGCGCTCATATTCATCTGCATAGTGAAAGGTGACATACCCGACAATCAGATCACCATCGGTCGCCATAATGATGCGTCCTTCTGGCAATTCAGCAATTTCGACTAACGCCTCCTGTTGTTCAGCAGGACGACGAAAGGCGTCCAACTGTGGGTGCATTCGACACGTCGCAATACGCTCAGATTCCACTGGACCCTCCAATACTAGACGAAGATTCCCACGTTCCAGCACCTCGGTTTGTTTGAGTTTGATATGTTCCATAACGGGTTCCTTTCTGATCGTTATGATAACGCTTACGATAATTATGCCTGCTTTGATTATAGATGATTTTACAATATTTGCATGCCAGTTGAAAATAAACGCTACAAAAAGAGCCTTCTCTGTCTATATGAAAGCAAAAGCAATCATACGGATCATAGAAGGCTCTGTACCTATAATAGTTAAACATTTGATCGTGAGACGTTCGGTATCGAGCTTTTGATATTCAAAAGTCGAGCTTGTAGCATTCAAGCCTTCTCTTTCATCAAAGCCCGTTCCTTGTACATGAAAGATTCCTGCTCATCTACTATTTATGCTTATCCAAGTATGAATCAAGCACAAGCATTCATTAATGTTCTGCTGCTGCCGTACTGAATGAGCGCTTCTCGGTAGCAGGTCGGCGCACATTGATGCGACCAACGATATACTGTCCCAGCTTGAAGCGGTTAAACAGATTGATAGTTAGGATACACAAGGCGATACCAGTAAAGAACAGTAGTGGAATCTCCAAGTAGCCCATCTGAATGCCAAAGGTTTCGATGGCAAGGTCCATCATTTCCAGATAGAACCAGTGTACTAGATAGATCCCGAATGAATATTGACTGATCAGATTGATCACTGGTGGAATATTCGTTACCCGGCGGAATGCTAGGAACATGAGGAAGATCATCACCACTGTAAACAAGATCATATCCATTCGCTTCGAACCAAAGCCAAAGCTGGAAAACGCATTGTTGTAAATAATAAGCCCAATGGATATTGGCAATGCAGCAATGATCCACCATTTATATTTTTCCAGCACATTAAGAAATTGTTGATAATTTTTGCCGCAATAGTATGCAAGCGAGAAATAGAACAACCAGCCTGTAAATGGCATCCAATATCCGCGATCCCATATGTATGCCACATACTGGTTATCACTGATCGGCGGAACCAGATTGAAAAACGCAAGATAACCCACATTGATAATCAGCGATACGGCGAGCACCGTTATGGGACGGAAACGGTCAATATAACGCGCATACAGCTGATGCAAAATATAGAATTGGAAAATTACAAGCACAAACCAGCCATGATAAGCACCCAGCATGTTATACACGACGAGCTTTGGTATCGACCAATCATTCATAATACCGGATGTGATCGCATAAAAGACTGCCATGCAGGCAAACGGGATAAAGAGAAACTGAATTCGTTTCTTATAAAACCCCTTCGGTAAATCCTTCGGATACGAATACGCCAAAATCAGCGCCGAAATAAATACAAATGTCGATGTACCAAACGACAGCAAGCCTGCCAGCGTCCACATCCCAAATTGAACAGGTCCCTCTGTGCTCTCACCTGTCGAGAATTTGATGGAATGTAGCAGTACTACACTCATGCAGGCAATCGCGCGCACGATCGACACTTCACTGATCGTACGTTTTGGTTTTGACTGTATTGCTTGATTACTCATTACGTTATACATCCTCCTTTGCTTGATTATTAAATCTCCTCAAAAGTTCGCGTTTCGCATACCTCCTTTTGCTATTTGATTACCAATATGGCATGAATACACGTTTATTACAGTGCGAATCACTACTTCAGGCTTTATATCAGTACCGTTTTGTTTTACGGTACATTAGTATACAGATTTGCGTCGTTTCTGAAAAGTTCTCGTTTTGAATAACTGTTGTTAATTTTTGTATATTGTACACCATGTTTAAACGAAGATGTGGAAAAATGTGCTAATTTAATGATTAATATTCATGATTACGTTTTCAATTTCACTATTTTTCCGTAAATCGATAGTTCATTACGCGATTTGGGCTAATCGGACAGAAAAATTTGAACATTTTGTGAAATGGTAGTATCTTAATTTGTAAGCGCTATATATGGTAAATGGAATAGATCATCTCAATTGAAAATCACTACTTTATCTTCTGTGGAGGTCATTATGGGAAAAGACACGATTGAAGTCATTGCTGTAGAAGCTAACAAAGCCAACTTGATGGATTACGAACAGGCACGTCAGGAGTTTGATTGGTCTGATGTGGAGAAGAGATTTAGCTGGTCAGAAACAGGAAAAGTGAATCTTGCTTATGAAGCGATTGATCGGCATGCCGCATCCGAGTTGAAGGATAAAATTGCGTTGCACTATAGCGATTTACAACGGGATGAATCGTATACATTTGAGCAATTGCGCCGTGAATCGAACAAAGCAGCCAATATGCTGCGTAAGCTGGGCATTGGCAAAGGTGATCGGGTGTTTATTTTTATGCCACGTACGCCAGAGCTATATTTTACACTGCTTGGTATTATCAAAATCGGAGCGATTGCTGGTCCATTATTTGAAGCATTTATGGAAACAGCGGTGCGTGATCGACTACAGGATAGTGGCGCTGTAGCGATTGTAACTACTCCTAAGCTTGTAGATCGTGTACCTGCTGCTGATTTACCAGAGCTAAAACATATCATTGTATACGGGGATGAAGCCGATCTGGGCGAAGGGCATATTCACTGGGGCAATGCGATTGCAGAAGCATCGGATGAAGCGGAGATCGAATGGGTCGATCCAGAGGACGGATTGATTCTGCATTATACCTCCGGCTCGACTGGCAAGCCAAAGGGTGTCTATCATGTGCATCAGGCGATGGTGCAGCATGAATATACTGGTCGGATTGCACTCGATTTGCAGCCAGACGATATTTACTGGTGTACTGCTGATCCGGGCTGGGTTACGGGTACATCGTACGGTATCTTTGCTCCATGGCTGAACGGTGCAACCAATGTAATCCGCGGCGGACGCTTTAGCCCACAGGATTGGTATGAAACGATTCAACGGTACAAAGTCACCGTATGGTATAGCGCACCAACGGCCTTCCGCATGTTAATGGGTGCAGGTGACGAAGCGGTCGAACAATACGACCTCTCTTCCCTCCGCCATGTACTTAGTGTCGGTGAGCCACTGAATCCTGAGGTTATTCGCTGGGGACATCGGGTGTATAAACAGCGGATTCATGATACATGGTGGATGACGGAAACGGGTGCACAGCTAATCTGTAACTATCCACGTATGGATATTCGTCCCGGCTCTATGGGTCGTCCACTACCGGGTGTAGAAGCCGCTATTCTTGATGATCAGGGCAATGAGCTGCCACCATTACGTATGGGCAATCTCGCAATCAAAACGCCGTGGCCGTCGATCATGCGCAAAATTTGGAATAACCCTGCTAAGTACGAAGAGTATATGCGTATTGATGGCTGGTACATTTCTGGTGATTCGGCGTATATGGATGAAGACGGATACTTCTGGTTCCAAGGACGCATCGATGATGTGATCAATACATCTGGTGAGCGGGTTGGGCCTTTTGAAGTAGAGAGCAAGCTCGTAGAGCATCCAGCAGTTGCCGAAGCAGGTGTTATCGGCAAACCTGACCCTGTGCGTGGCGAGGTGATCAAAGCATTCATTTCCTTACGAGAAGGCTTTGAACCATCCGATGAGCTGAAGCAGCAAATTACTCGTTTTGTCAAAGAGGGACTTTCTGCTCATGCTGCTCCGCGCGAAATCGAGTTCAAGGACAAGCTGCCGAAGACACGCAGTGGTAAGATTATGCGCCGTGTATTGAAGGCTTGGGAATTGGAATTGCCGACTGGCGATTTGTCTACCTTAGAAGACTAAAAAAATCCAACCACTTTTGAGTGGTTGGATTTTTCTATCTCCCTTTATAACCCGCAGGCGGAGTTTTCACTTGCTTTACTTTTTTAGGTTTTTCAATACTTTTAAAAACATGTGGATCAATTTCAAATAAACTTATAGATAACTGATTATTCCCGTGAACTTGAGTAATGGTTTTCTCATGTTTGGTGAATGGCGCTTTTACTGTAGAACCACCAAACTCTCCTGTATTAACCAATATAACTGGTTGATACATATGGTAATGCAAAGCACTGACCATATTATCAAATGTATCTACATCTTGATTTAGTGCTACAATCACAAAAATATCAGAAACATCCCTCAAATCCGCTACTAAAGATAAATCTGTAGAATCATAACATATTGCACTTGCTACCCGTATAGAAGCATTATTATCTTTCTTAAAATCAACTAGCAATTGATAAGGACGGAATCCCTCTATATTTAAAGAACTTTCTGATTCTGTCATATGTTTTTTTCCTTGCCAAATATAATTAAATTCACGACCAGTATTTTTTTCTGATCGCAGCATCCAAATTCCTTGATTAATATATTGTTCACTTTTTGATCTTTTTGTAAAAGTCATACCAGCAAATATACTTGCGCCAGTCGCATCAGATAGTCCTCTTAACAAATCTAAATCATCAGGATGGATTGTTAATTCTGGGAAAACAATCAAATCAATATTCTCATTATATCCTCTCCTATTAGTTGTTTTAGATGTAGTAAGATACTGCGATATTAAATTACATACAGATGCAATATGACTTCTATGTCTAGCTCTGAATGAGTCCGTCCAATGTAAAGGATCTTTTTCATCAAAATCATCAAAAGTAGGCAATAAAGTTTGAGCAGTAATTACCCTAAACAAAGGATTACTGAAAGTTTTACTATTGTACACAGGCATTGTATACATAGGAGTTTCAGATAAACTACCCCAAACTTTTTTTTGAAGTTTTATTCTATTTAAAATTAAGCTCTGCAAATTCTCTTTAGTTAAAGTATCTCCTAAACTTTCAAGCTCACGCTCATGATAATTTATCCCAGGCCATTGTAAAAGTAGCAAGAGTAATTCGCTTATCCAAGGAGATATAGGATACGCATCTTCAAATAAACTTTGCGCATTATTCGACATTCCAAATCTTCTAGTGAACCAAGTAGAACGTAGTCCTCTATAGCTTTCCGAATTATTTTTAGTTAAAAATGAGTGTGCAGTAAAATCAAATTCTCCTGTTAAAGAAGATCTTAAAATTTGACCTAGATTATAAGTCCAAGCATTCTCTAACTTAACCCAGTCAGGCTTCTCACTAATTTTATTCCTTGGAATATCTTTGAAATCAATTTTCAGAAAGCCTTTATCTGTAATCAAGTTCTGTATTTTACTCCAATCATTGCACCTTATCAAAATTTCACTAATTGATCTAGTATTAAAATCCTTTTTGTTTTTTTTATAAAATTCATCATTTTCTAACAACGCATTGGCGAGGAGTAGAAGCGCATTCTCTTGTTGAAAAGGATTTTTCTCATTAGAAATTATATCTATTAATCTAAACTGCTTATTGTTATTAACAGATATATTCCTTTTAGGTTTTTCGGCCCCCACGACTAATTCGTAAGGTAAGTCTTTTTTTATTTCCTCCTTAATTTCATCTTGGATTTTCAAAATTTCAATTAAAATATCTGGCCTATTAAGTGAAAGAATCTCAATCGCCTTTTTTCTCTTTGCATCATCAAGATCTGCCCAAATCCTATTAAACCAAGTAATATACCTTTCTAAATTGGGCACTATTTGTTGTACCACAAGAGATACTATGAAATAATCTTTAAAGTTTTGTAAATCATTTATTAATCCTGGCTCAATTTTATATTGCAATGCTTCATGTAATATTCTGTAGTAATATAAACTACTACTTTGTTTAGACTTTTTACTCCTGCTTTTTTTAGAATAAGGAAGTAAATTTAAATTATTATATTTATTTACAGATGCTAAAAATAGACTAGCTTGTTGTTGAAGATACCATGGATTTTGTTTGTAATTCGCTAAAATTTTCTCAGCAAATATTGTTAATTCTTCCCTAAAAAGTATTATATTAGCCTTTTCAGGATAAACTTTTTTTGCCTTATATCCTATCCTCACTGCACCTGCATATAGAAGATCAGAAGCTATATATTCCATTGCTTTTTTTTCTATAGCAACTGAGAAATCATTTTCATTATTTATAAAATTATTTGAATACAACTTATATTCTACTGCTTTTAAAATAGGGCGAAGGATTTTTATATCTGGATATAAATCCAGTCCACATTTCATTAAAAGAGAAAGAGAAGGATTTCTAGACCAAAGAGCAACTAACTTACGAGCAAAAGTTTCAAATTCATGATCTAATAAACCCTCTTTTGTAGATGAATCTAATATAGACTCTGTATAATTAATATCTTCTTTAAAATTAAACATAGTTTTTTTTAATCTAAGTGCTTTCACTAACCTAGCTGCTGCAAATCTTTTCAAAGTATCATTTTTAACATCTATATTTAAGGCAGAAATATAAGACAATTCTAACTTGTTAAACATCTTAGTACTTTTACTTTTTTCATCTTCAAATAAATTTTCTGATAGTTGTAATAAGCTGTCTAAACCTCCAACTGCTTGTTCTAAAGATTCAACATCTGGTGTACCGCTAATGATACCTTGTATTGAATTCATTCTCATTGAAATATCATTTTGGTTTGAAATATTCTCATATAACTGAATTTTAGTTTTACCACTATTCACTTTTAAATTTATTTCTTTTAAAGAATCAGTTTGAAAGTAATCTTTTAATTTTTTATTAAAAAACCCATTAAAGATTTTTGTATAGTCCTGATCACTAAAATTTTCTTCTTCTATTTCTACTACTAAGCGAATATCATCAACATAGCGACAGTAATCTCTTAATACAAAACCATCATTATGTTCACCTATTAGTTTACCTACAACTCTATCAAATCTTATTAAATAAGCATTGGCAAAAAATCCTCCAGAAACTAATCCTTGAGGAATACCTTGAGGTAAGTTTTTAGATTTCTCATCTCCATTTATTAAACCAGCATACTTTATGTCTAGAGAATCCCATTTCCACGAAAAAATTTTGTTGAGATACTCCCAAAATTTAGGATCATCTTCATACTCTACTTCTAAGTTGTAAACTTCAAAAAATTCTTTATAAAGAATTTTTAATTCATTCAACAAAATTGTTCTATCGATTTGATCATAAAAACCTTTGAGATCTAATGAAACTACACATAATTTTTTAGTTAAATCTAAGTTTTTACTCAGTTTTTGACATATATTACGTGGACGTGTCAAAAATTTTTGATAATCCTCATAATATTGTCTGTATGTTAAAGAATTTCCCCATCCAAATTGAGCGATCTCTTTATGATGTGAACTTTTAACCCATTCACATTGAAGTCTATTACCGTAACTATATATCTCTTTTTTTTGAGCCAGAAAAAAATCATCTATGTTAGTAGAACCTTGAGCGCTCTCAATAGCATCTGCTAAACACAACATTGCAGCTGTCGAAATTGTTTGATCTTTTAAAGACAGATGGGCCAATGCTCGAAGTTTTTGAGATTTTGCCTTATCATCCTTAATTGACCTCCATAAAGTATTATCTTCATCATCTGGAAATTCCCACTCAGCATTTTTTGGAGCCAAAACTAATGACATATTATCTGGACTATAGCTTGATGCTTTACACCAATCCTCAAGATTTTTTTCCAAA
Organism: Paenibacillus sp. JQZ6Y-1; assembly: GCF_040719145.1. NCBI lineage: Bacteria > Bacillati > Bacillota > Bacilli > Caryophanales > Paenibacillaceae > Paenibacillus > Paenibacillus kandeliae. The sequence goes on along the minus strand of NZ_JBFDUZ010000001.1, from coordinate 1,524,033 downwards.
TTTATAGTCGATAAATCCAATTCTAAGGTATCAGCATACCAGTTATGTCGCCTTATATATGAGTGTGCTTTTTTCCATGCCTGCGCCATTACAATTTTATTTTTTAAAAATTCACTCTTGGGCGCAATAAATTTAAGATCATCTACAATTATTGACATAATATATACTCCTTTACTTTTTACGTATATTGTAAAAGAGTATATATAACTAATTCTTTAGAATCAACAAATGATTGATATTTTACAAAAAAAATGAGACTATGTTATTATTAATTAATTTTGGAAGGGAATTGGAATATGAATATAAATAATTTATTACTCCAACATATAATATCTGGGCAACATAGTTCAAAGTACTTAAAAGAAAATATTCCTGAATTAGTCATTACATTAGAAAAATTTTTTAATACTCGTTCTGATATCAAAAGAATTCAATTATCCGAGATAGTATGTGAAAAAATTTTAGAAATAATGGATTTTGATGATGTAATTCCTTTGCGATCAAAAGTAGCTACTTTAGAGATTCAACGGAAAATAAATTATAAAAAGCAATCTGATCATACTGCTCATACTTTATATCTTTTTCTTATAGGTATATGGTTTTATGACAACATAGATAGTTTAAGAAATAAAATTGACTCAAAAATAGATAGTAAAAAACCTATAAAAATGTTTTTATTTCAATGGACATTTGCCTCTTTATTACATGATGTTGGCTATTTATTTTATTCATTTCCAGACAGTTCTAATAAAGAGTATTGGAATTTCTTTGATGAAATGCTCTCATCAAATTTCATGACTAAACAAAATAAAAATCTTAATCAAGTCGAAAATAAGAATTTTCAGGATGTTAGTGCAAAATTTGAGGAAAAGTATATGGCAATAAAACATTCATCACAAGATAATGCTATTTCATTAATTGAACAACTAGAAAATATACCATGGATTACAGAATTGACTTCAAAAAATATAAAAGGTTTAGAATTACTTTATAAAGATACTGAAAACTTACCTAGCTTAAACGAATTTGCGTATAGGATGGCTAAACAAGGATATGACGGAACGCCAGTAGTTGATCATGGTGTTACTGGAAGTTTGATGTTATTAAAATACACGTCTGCTTGGTATGCTATTGTCAACTCAAATGAGCCAAACGCTTTCTATAGTAAGTTTAATTACTATCCTGCTGTTTTTAATAAACATATAATCCCTGCATGTAGAGCTATTGCATTTCATAATTTGCCCGAATTCAAGTTTTCTTTAAATGATGAACCCCTACTTTTCTTATCAGTTATGTGCGATGAATTACAGATATGGGATAGATTTTTATCTGGGTCGCAGCATATAGATAACTGGGCTAATATAAATCATTGTATGGCAGAAGATATTGAAACCCAATTATTAATAACAGATCAAAATCAGCCAAAATTAAAAATTAGCATTGATAAAATGTATGGAGAGAAAATAAAAGAATCTCTTGATAAAAGAGTTAATGATTGGACAAATTATATTTCTTTGAATATTAAATAATAAAAAGGAATTGATGCTTTGCATCAATTCCTTTTTATTATTTATATCTTTGCTTTTCTAATTGTTGTCCCAATTCGGCAAGACGCTCGATCTGTACCGGTTTGGACAATGCACCGTTCATTCCAGCGGCGATCACATTATCCTCATCATCTTTGAACGCATTGGCGGTCACAGCAATGATAGGAATGTTTCGATTCTTGATTGTAGTGGAATTACGGATTGCATAGGTCGATTCCAGACCATCCATCACTGGCATCTGAATATCCATCAGCACCAGATCATAGCTATCATCCTGCTCTAGCATACGGATGACTTCCAGCCCGTTATCGACTACATCAACATAATATCCCAGCTTATTCAGCATACGGGACGTGATGATGCAGCTGATCCGATCGTCGTCTGCAAGCAATACATTCAGACGAGCAGATGCTTTGTCCGGTGCATCTACATGCTTCGGTTGACGGGCAACACTCTCTGATAGCTTTTTCACAACAGTACTTGCGTCGCTGCGTCGGCTGGAGATCGCTGGATAACGTACAGGAATCGTAAACTGGAAGGTACTCCCCTGTCCCTGTTCGCTTTCCACAGTAATCTCGCCGTTCATCAGCTCTACAATCTGCTGACTGATGACCAGACCTAAACCAGTACCGCCAAATTCACGACTTTGTGAATCATCGACCTGACTAAAGCTTTGGAAGAGCTTGCCCAGATCCTTGGCAGCAATACCGATACCGGTATCCTTCACTCGAAAATGCAGTTGGATTTCCTCACCGTTATCAGCAGCCCCATTTACGTATACATCTACTGCACCCTGGCGTGTGAATTTGACGGCATTGCTGATCAGATTGTTAAGAACCTGCTTGAGACGATGCGGATCACCGTATACCAATTGCGGTACATTATGACCAATATGCAGATTCAGATTGATTTTTTTCTCCAATGTAAGCGGACGATGCGCTTTAATCGTCATATCCATCAGCTCGTACAGATTGTACTCGATACTTTCGAGGTTCATCTTGCCTGCTTCGGCTTTGGAGAAGTCAAGGATATCATTGATTAGCGTTAGCAGCGTTTCCGCACTATTTTGCACAATTTTCATATTGTCACGCAGATCTTCCTCTACCTCATTCAACAGAATCAGCTCGGTCATCCCGATAATCCCATTTAGTGGTGTACGAATCTCGTGACTGATATTGGCAAGAAACCGGCTTTTGGCGACATTCGCGCTTTCTGCTTGGTCTTTGGCTTTGAGAACCTGCAATTCGGCTTCTTTACGTTTGGTAATATCAAATTGAATACCAACAAAATAATGGCATTCTCCATTCTGGTCAAAAATCGGGTCCAGATTGACCTCGTTCCAGAAGGAAGTGCCGTCTTTGCGATAATTTAGAATTTCAATTGTTACGGATGTTCGTGTTGCTAATGCCTCACGAAATGCTTGAACGGCTTCTGGATCGGTATCCTCGCCCTGCAAAAAACGGCAGTTATAACCGACCGCTTCTTCGCGGGTATAACCGGTCAGATCCGTGAAATGACTGTTCACAAATACGAGCGGGCAATTGGGCTTGCGCGCATCCGCAATCGTGACAGACGATTTTAAATTTTGCACTACATATTCCCAGTCAATTGCTGGTGCTTTAGGATCTATATTCATGCTGCCTCCCTGAGTGGGTATAATCAATTGCAGTAAGTATACGTTACCATCATAATGTGTCTAGCATACCATACAAACATATGTTTTTGCCACGCATATGCAGATAAGACACAACATTTTGACAAATGAAAGACACAAAAAACCTGTCCGAGTTCCAATCCTTACCCGGACAGGCAAATATCGTCTTCATTTAACGCAGTATCCGGCGCGCTGTTACATAATGATCCACCCAATATTGCAGATCAAGGTTGGAAATCGTAATTCCATTCAGGCTTGGGCTATTGTGAATCAGCTTGTTGTCGCCGCCGTAAATACCTACGTGCGTAATCACGTTAGGATCGCCGCCGGAGAAGAATAGCAGATCACCCTTCTGCCATTGACCGCGCTCCACTTCGATGCCAACATCTTTCTGATAACGCGTTCCCCATGCCAGATCGATACCTTCCAGCCCGAATACATAACGGGTAAAGGAGGAGCAATCAAACAGAGTCGGCGCTTCATTTTTGCCGAAGCCATATTGAGTCACGCCCTGTAACGCAAGTGCATTTGCAATAATACGGTCGGCAGATGCTTCATCGAGCGGTGAACCGGTCGATAGTGTAGGGAAACTGAAGGATGAAGCTGGCGGATTAAATGGCTGTTCTTCCACTTGATCCACTGTTTGCGATGGCACTTCCGACAGCACGGCGGTCTGCGAAGCAGGTAGCGTATAGGATACATAATCTGCGGATACATATCCCGTTACACCGTCTTTATCCTTGATCTTGATCCAAGCTGCGCTAGGCTGCTCCAATGCGCTGAATACTTCTCCCGCAGGCAATACACGAAGTACCGCACTCCCCGTCGTTGGTTCCGCGCGGAAATTCACGCCTTTTTCCACAAGCCCTGTTCCGGGTGCATTCACCGCAGACGGTGCAGGGGCTGCGCTAGTAGCATCATTATTGGAAACGCTTGTAGTTGGCGGCGTGCTAACAGGGCTGGACGATGTGACAACACTACTGCCTGTCGTTGTCACCGGAACGGATGATGACGCATTGGTCACTGTACCATTGCCTGATGCACTGCCAGAGGTAATGGTAGCCGACCCAGTCGCGGTTGAAGTGCTGCTCTTGACCGTTGCCCAATCTGCGGACGGTTTATAGTCGATATAACTAGCAGACACATAGCCTGTTTTGACACCGACTTTGACACGCAGCCAGTAGTTGTTCACTTGACGCAGTACTTTGATGCTTGTTCCCGGCTGAAGTGTACTGTACACGGTGCTGTCTGTGTTAGGACCGGAGCGGAAGTTAACGGGCATATTCACTTTACCGATCGGTACGGTCGTTACTGCCGCCTGACTAATGTCTGGAGCGGAAGTTAATAATACAGCAGCAGTGAGCAGTGTAATGAGCTTTCTTTTCATGGATGTCCTCCTCAGCGGTTATGGGGCTGTTCATGCTGCGTAATCATGGGGTTATGTATACTATCTGACAATCCCGTCAGAACCGTTAATCAAAAATGACAAAAATCGAATCAATTATGAAAAAAGTATGATAAAAGCAGCCAAAAGTGATAAAAAAATGTGGTAAGCACGTCTATGAATGAAACAAAATGACAGTGACGTCATATTTTCATCATAGTTGCTTACCACATTTATACCACACTGAATCAAATGTTGTCGATTAAAAATAACAATAGATTCACTTTTTTGTTAACGTTTTATCGTTATTGCACATTCAAATATTGCTTGATAGCATCCACGACTGCTTGAGCGAGCTTTTGCTGGAATTCATCGCTGTACATCAGCGATTCATCCCCTGCATTGCTCAAATAACCAGCCTCCACCAGTACAGCAGGCATGGTCGTCTCACGCGTAACATGCAGACTTTTCGCATGGATACCGCGATCTGGCAACCCTAGAGCCTGCACCACATGATCATGTACCATCTGGGCAAAGCTTACGCTGTCAGCACGAGTGTAATAAATCTCCGTACCGCTTGGCGACACTGCTGACGATGTACTGTTGCCATGAATAGAAACGAACACATCGGCGTGTAGATTGTTGGCGATCTTGACGCGATCCGGTAAGGTCGGATAGCTGTCGTCACTGCGCGTAAGCACAAAATCAATATCCGGCTCTTGTTGCAGCAGCGCTTGAATTTTCAAAACGACTGCCAGTGTGAAGTCCTTCTCGTTCTTCTTCGTGATACTGATTGCACCTGGGTCGGAACCGCCATGACCTGCATCAATAACAACGACTTTTTTGCCATCATCGCCTGGACCCGAACCTGGAGTAACAGGTACAGGTGTGGAGCCATTATCGGTGGAACCATTTTGTCCAGTAGTCGTACCTGTTGTACCACCCGCTGTTGCATTGCCATCCAGTTCAACAATGATGACACCCGGTGTATCGGTGATCACCTTGTACTTTTGTGCAGCAGTCAGATCTAGCACGACACGTACCGCAGATGGGCTATCGCTGAACAGCGAGTAGCGAATACCCGATACTTGTGGATAGCCAGTCACATCGACCTTGCCGACATCCCCAACGCTCATTTGCTGTCCATTCAGAAAAGCTGCGGACAATGCCGTTTTCGGCAGATCAAGAACGATTCGATCTGGGCTGGTCAGTGAACTAGACTTAGGCGTTACATTTCCCTCCACTGTAATCGTCATCCGATTATCGCTAAAACTAATCGAATCCACCATCGCATTGGAGCTAGCTGTCGTCCCGCTCGTTGGCGCAGTTGACGAACCGTTCGTTGTGTTCCCGCTCGTTGGCGTTGTCGTCGAACCATTCGTTGTGTTGCCACTTGTTGGTGTCGATGTAGACGGTGTGGTTAGGTAAACCGTTTTGGAGCTGTTGTCCCATTTGACGGTTGCACCAGTATTTTCGCTCAAAAAGCGAAGTGGCACTAGCGTCGTACCGCCTTTGACAAAAGGAGCAGCTTCCAGATCCACCGCATTGCCGTTGACATTCGCTGTCGTGCTGTTCGCAGTCAGTGCTACCACAGTCTTACCTTGCTTGATTGTGGCAGTCTGCGTAGAACCAGACCAGGTTACTTTATAACCGAGCTGCTCCACGACGAGACGCAATGGCACCATGACACTGCCTTTGACGCTGGTAATCTGCACATTGGAAGGCACGTCAATACTTTTGCCATTGAGGTTGATATGCGCCTGATCCGCTGCATGCACTGCCGTCGGCAGCACTAGCATGAATAAAACCAGCAGCAATCCCAGTATCCAGTTGTGTTTTTTGTTCATAAATCCTCCTGCCATTCTCTGGTTGACGATTGTAGCTTCTGTCATACCCCAGTCCGTATTGTGATTGACTGCGCAGTTTCTGACGTTCCCTTCCGATTCCCACGATGACATACGCCAGCTTAGAGATTCATGAAAAGGTATCGTAGCCTCAGCGGCATATCTTATCGCTTATATCGGTCGAAACGAATAGATTGCACAGTCTTGACATCATTTCTTCATCCGTTCTGTCCGTCTTCATCTGTATGTGAATAGCAGCGCTCTGCATCCGTAACATCCCATTCGCGTATGTTGGCATACAAGCCATACGGATTGGTAATACAATGTCACTGATGTGCTGCCTATATTGATCCTGACGAAATGATGCCGATGGATGTTGCCATCCTGATCGATGAATGGTTGATCCTGTTTCCCTGCTAACCAATCAACCCGTTGCTACCGCTGCCTCCCTTCCTCTCCAAATGATGATGCCCTGCGAACAGGTTTGCGCTCTGCCTGCGTGTCTCCTGTGGTACGCTTTCATCGAATGGATGATGCCGTACACTATGTATATCTTTTATTATGATAATCAGAATCTTGCAGCTTGTAAACTTTGCTTGCTGCCAGATGGCAAAAATGCTACTGCTTTGTCAAAAGACGGCAATGCTTCCTTGGTGATTGCGAAAATGAGATATATCCATCATCACAATCTTCACAAAAGTGCTAAAATATTGACTTTTTATCTGTACCGCTAGTGACGTGTTCGCGCTACAATAAATCTGTTCCTTCGCGAAGAACGTATTGGGAATATGATTTTTGTAAACGCATACAAACATAGTTGGAGGCGAACAGATCACGATGAAAAAAATGATCAAACGGATTACAGCGCTGGCACTCAGTGTTGCATTAATCAGCGGGCTTGGCGTAGCTACTTCCCCCGCTCCTAAAGCGGAAGCAGCAACGGCATTTGCCAAAGGTGCGGATGTAGGCTGGCTCTCTGAAATGGAATATTACAACTGGGCATTTTACAACGATGCTGGTAACAAGCAAGATTTGCTGCAAATTTTGAAAGATCATGGTGTGAACTCGATTCGCTTGCGCGTATGGGTGAATCCATCTATTAACTTTTCCAATAAAGCGGACGTTGTTAAACAAGCAGTACGTGCCAAAAATATGGGCTTCCGCATTATGATTGATTTCCATTACAGTGACAAATGGGCAGATCCGGGTCAACAATCCAAGCCATCCGCTTGGGCGAGCAAAGACTTCAATGGTCTGAAGCAAGCGGTCTATGATCATACTTACGATGTGCTGAATACATTGAAATCGCAAGGCGTTACACCGGAATGGGTACAGGTTGGTAATGAGACCAATGACGGTATGCTGTGGGAAGATGGACGTGCATCCAAAAGCATGAGCAATTTTGCCCAGCTAATCAACTCCGGCTACGATGCTGTGAAAAAAGTGAACTCGGGTACGAAAGTCATCGTACACTTGTCCAATGGCTATGATAACTCCCTGTTCCGCTGGATGTTCGACGGTCTGAAAGCCAATGGCGCAAAATATGATGTCATCGGCATGTCCCTCTATCCAGATAAAAGCAATTGGCAAACGCTAGATCAGCAAGCGCTCACCAATATGAACGATATGGTGGCTCGCTATGGTAAAGAAGTCATGGTGTGTGAAGTTGGTATGGATGCAAGTGATCCAACGACAGCCAAAGCGTTCCTGACTGATATTCTTGCCAAAACACGTTCCGTTTCAGGCGGTAAAGGTCTGGGCGTATTCTACTGGGAGCCTGAATCGTATGGCACATGGTATGCGTATACCAAAGGTGCTTTTGATTCCAAAGGGAAAGTAACGATTGCCATGGATGCTTTTCTAAATTAATCTTCCTCTCTATGATTCATGGCTATAAGGAATGCAAATGGCAGCACATTGGTTTCCATTCAAACACATAACAAAAAGAGCCGCAGGATCGTTACATGATAACGATCCTGCGGCTCTTTTGTGATAACAGATGCTATTCGACGGTTACTGCTCGTTTCAGTACACGAATACCAAACGATTCCAGTTCAATCTGGCTACCAGCTGCGATACTGTCGCCATGCAGCAAATCCGTATAATCGCGGTCGTCCAATTGCAGACTGCGGGTTTCTTCACTGTAATTTTGCAGGAACACGAATTCGCTCTCACCCTGTACGCGTGCATGCGCAGTTACATCCTGCGGCAATACAGTCGCCAGTGTACGAGTAACCTGCGTGCGCTCTACTACTCCTTCGATCAGATCGCTAAGGAAATGATCCCGAGTGCGGGCTGCCACATAATACGCTTCCCCTTCGCCAAATGAATTCACAGTCAGTACAGGACGACCAGCGTAGAAATCATCGCCATAGGTTGCGAGTGCCTGGGCGCTCTCCAGATGGATCAGATCGCACAGATCCTGTACGGCATATTCACCTTCCAGCGACAGTGAGTTACCTTCATTTGGAATGATACGATTACGCTCGCCTTCATGCAGCCCGTCTATTTCTTCTGACCAGATGCCCAATACCTTGCGCAGTGGACCCGGGAATCCGCCGAGGAAGCACAGATCATTCTCGTTTACGATGCCAGACCAGTAGCTGCTGATCAATGTACCGCCATTGTTGACAAATTGCTCAAAGCTTGCGCCTACACCATCGCGTACCATATACAACATAGGGGCAACGACCACTTTGTATTTGGACAGATCCTGCTCCATATCGATCACATCGACAGCGATGCCTCGTTTCCAAAATTCGCGGTAAAAGTCGAGCACGGTTTGTTCATAGCCGATGCCGCTGTTACGCGGACCTTGACTATCCTTCACTGCCCAACGATTTTCCCAGTCAAAAATAACGGCTACTTCCGCGTTTACCTGACTGCCACGAATACTTTGCAGCTGTTCCAGCGCTTGACCCACATCCTGTACGTCGCGGAATACGCGCGTGTGCTCATGTCCAGCATGATCCACAACTGCACCGTGCAGTTTTTCACTCGATCCCTGACTTTTACGCCATTGGAAATATTGTACCGAATCGGAGCCATGCGCGACCGCTTGCAGCGAAGACAGTAGGTGCATGCCCGGACGTTTGTTTTTGCTGATCGGTTGCCAGTTCGTCAGACTTGGAGTGCTCTCCATCAACAAAAACGGCTGTTGCTTGATCGAACGCACAATATCGTGCATCATGGCGATTTTCGCGCCCTGCATACCATCGCCTTCCAGGTCATGCCATGTTGGATAGCTGTCCCAAGACAGAATATCGAGCAGATCAGCGAATTTCCAGTAGTTCAATCCTTCAAAAAATTCCATAAAGTTCGTCGTTACAGGCAGCAAACGTTCTACCTTGCGCAGCGGCTCAATCTCGTGACGGCAGAAATCTACCGTCTGGTCGGTCACAAAGCGTCTCCAGTCCAGATTCATCCCATGCACCTGAGTCTCCCCATGCGGCGCTGGTGATTCCACCTGCGACCAGTCGGTGTATGTATGACTCCAGAACGTAGTCCACCATGCTGCATTGAGCTGATCCAGATCGTTATTGTATTTCTTTTTCACCCAGTTGCGGAATGCTTCCTGACAATAGTCACAATGACATTCGCCACCATATTCATTGGAAATATGCCAGCCGATGACTGCTGGATGATCGCTGTAGCGTTCTGCGAGCAGTGTGTTGATATTCTCTACCTTTTCACGATAGACTGGCGAAGTAAAGCAATGATTATGACGGAAGCCATGCAGATTACGAACACGGTTCTTCTCAATGCGCAGTACTTCAGGGTACTTAGCGGACATCCATGCTGGACGCGCTCCACTCGGCGTTGCCAAAAACGCGGAAATGCCGTTGGCAGCAAACCGATCCAGTACCTGATCCAACCATTCAAACGTATATACGCCTTCTTCCGGCTCTAGCGATACCCAAGAGAAAATGCCGACCGACATCACATTACATTTTGCCAATTTCATTAAACGAATATCCTCTTCCAGAATGTCTGGGCGATGTCTCCACTGCTCTGGATTATAGTCTGCACCATGCAGCATGGCAGTCCAAGTTGGGGTTACGTTGTTCGTTAGATTGGTCATAGTAGACTCCTTTAGATTGTAATAATAGAATGAATAGAAAAAATGTAGATAGATAGTTTAATTGTTAGAAATTAGATTTAAAAAATGCAACTATCAACGAACTAACAATCTTTTTGTGATAACTATCAAAGCATAAAGCCCGTACATCGGCTGCATTTTAGGCACTGCTGGTACAGCGCTGGAATGTAGACCGATATGCAGACTTTAGCCATCTTGAAGTAATTTGGTTTATTGATGATGCTTACTGCTGATGATGAGACTAGCGAATGACTGTAATGGAATATTCATACCAAGTGATGGCTTGAATGAATAGGTTGAGGCGGAGCCGTTGGCTGGAATGGAATATTACCAGCCGTTGATTGTCTCTCTGTTTCGGTTCCGCTTATGATGGTAGAAAGCTATGGGTTGTACATGCTTTTGCTTTTCGAATAAATGGGTTCAGCCTACTCTTTGACCGAACCTAGTGTCATTCCTTTGACAAAGAACTTTTGCAGGAATGGATACACAATTAGGATCGGAGCAGCACCGATGAAGATTTGAGCTGCTTTGACTGTCGTCTGGGAGATCAGTTCCATCTCTTTTGGACTGGCGCTCATGGAACTCATATCCTGCTGGATGATAACTGTTTGCAGGAAGGTTGCCAGTGGAAATTGGTTGGAATTGTTCAAATACAGCAACCCGTCAAACCACGAGTTCCAGTGGAATACCATACTGAATAGTGTGATCGTTGCAATGGATGGCATGGAGATCGGCAGATACATGGTGAACAGTGTACGGAATGGACCCGCGCCATCCATAAATGCCGCCTCTTCCAGCTCCTTCGGAATCCCACGGAAGAAGTTCATCATTAGAATAACAAGGAACGTATTCACCGCACCCGGCAATACCAGTACCCAGAAGGAATCGATCAGACCAAGCTTCTGGATCACGATGTAAAACGGAACCAAACCACCGGTAAATACCATGCTGAATACAAACAGCCAAGAGTAAATAGTACGTCCTTTGAATACCGATTCTTCCTTAGATAGTGGATACGCTGCTAGGAAGGTCAGAAACAAGGTGATTGCTGTACCGATTACAGTACGCAATACGGAAATCCAGATCGAATGCAGGAAGACTGGGTTGAACATGGTCTTTTTGTATGCTTCGATGGAGAACTGAATGGGCAGCAAGCCAACGAGATTGGCATCAGCCGCTGCCTTGGAGCTAAAGGATACCGCCAGTACGTGTACCAACGGAATGATACACATGACTGACAGGAAGATTAGAAAGGCAATATTAAATACATTGAAAATGCGATAACCGCTTGTTTTATAGTACATGGTTTCCCTCTTTTCCCTCGTAAGTCATTAGAAGATGCGGTAGTTCGCCCATTTGGCGGCAGCACGGTAAGCAAGTAGAATGAGTACCATACTGATGACCGATTTGAACAGACCGATTGCTGTACCAAAGCCCATTTCCCCGTTCAGGATCGCGGTACGATACACAAACGTATCGATAATATCGCCTTTTTCATAAACGAGCGGATTGTACAGGTTGAAGATCTGGTCAAAGCCAGCGTTCAATACGTTACCAAGTGCCAGTGTGCCGACAACGGCTGCAATCGGGAAGATTGCTGGCATCGTGATATGCAGCGTTTGCTTCCAGCGAGTCGCACCATCCATTTCAGCAGCTTCATACAGCGCTGGGTTAATGCCTGCCAGAGCAGCAAGGAAGATGATCGTGTTATAACCGAATTCCTTCCACACATCCGATACGATGACCGTAAAGCGGAACCAGTCATTATCTCCGAGGAAAAAGATTGGCTGAATGCCGAAGACCGAGCTGAGAATACGGTTGGCAAAACCATCCGTTGCTAGCAGATCGATCAGGATACCGCCCAAGATAACCCAAGACAGAAAGTGCGGCAGATAGACCAACGTTTGAATCGTCCGCTGCAATTTGACGCGGCGGATTTCGTTCAGCAAAATCGCGAATACAAACGGAACAAGCAGGTTGAAGATTAGCTTCAATACGGCGATGATCAGTGTATTCCAGATGACTTGTACGCTATCCTGACGCTCGAATAGATAACGGAAGTTGTCCAGCCCAACCCATTCTGAGCCAGTAAAGCCAAGCCACGGCTTGTAATTTTGAAAAGCCATAACAATCCCGCCCATCGGCAGGTAGCTGAATAACAGCAGGAAAATCATTGACGGCAGCAGCATGACGTGGAACGGCCACGTTTTCTTTAATGTTTTCATATACTCTCCTCCTACAGTTGGGGCGATGCAGGCATGACCATTTAAGAAAATAACGACCCGGAGTCCAGGTCGTTATCTCCTTTTATGCGGCTGTACCTGCTACAGTTGGTTTGCTATTCTAGTTTATTTTTTAATGCTGCTGTACCAGTCGTTTACTTCTTTGGTTACATCATCGCCACCGGACGATTTCCATGTTTGTACAAAGGTATCAAACGAATCGATCGGGGATTTGCCATAGATAATTTCATTAAAAGTCTGACTTTCAATTTTGTTCAGGTAATCCATTTTGGTTTTCATACTTTGAGTCGTTGGACCAGTAAACATATCTGGATACGAACTATCTTTTTGAGACATCAGCACTTTGGCTGCATCTGGTGTTTCTTTACCATAGTTGGTCGCAACATCGCGTTCTAGACGAGTTTCTGGTTTGGAGCCGTCAGCCAGCTTCAGCAGAGCGTCCATTTGTGCATTTGGAATACGAGCACCGTCACGTACCAGCAGGTAACGAACGCTGTTTACGTAACCACCATCAATTTTGTCGATTGGCACGTTTTTGCCGGATGCGTCGAGATCATAGTCATATCCTTTGAACAGACCGTTGTTAAATTCGCTATCTTTGGTCGGGTTCGCCAGATTATCGAACATGTAGTTTTCGTACGTGAACAGTGCTTCAGGGTGCTTCATGTTTTTGTTAATCAGAATGACGCCGTTGGTTGTGCTTGTGCCGTGACGCATCGCTTTGCCGTCAGGACCAACAGGAATCGAGATTGGCTTCCATACTGCGCCCGGTGCGTTTTTCACTGTGTCTTGCAGCGGCCATCCGCTCATCCAGTAAGGACCCGGAATGATACCAGCTGTACCAGCAACTGCTGGCTCGGATGTTTTGTTTTCATCCCACAATGCAGCTTCTTTCGGGATGTAACCTTTGTCAAACCATTCTTTGAGTTTTTCCAGACCTTGCTTCATGCCCGGTTGGATCGAACCGTATTGCAGGGTACCGTCTGCAGCTACATTCCATTGTTGTGGCAATGTACCGTAAGCACCGAAGATCCAAGACGGATCGCCCATCCATGTGTTCATCGACGATTTGAAGCCGATACTCAGTGGAACGACTTTATCCGGGGACAGACCATCTGGGTTTTTATCTTTGAACGCTTCCATTACTTTTTCCAACTCGTCCATATTGGTTGGCGCTTTCATATTCAGCTTGTCCAGCCAGTCTTGACGAATCCAAAGTACGTAGTCGTGGTTGTATGCGTAATCAAGAACGGGGATACCCATCTTTTTACCTTCGCGGATGTATGGGTTCCAAGCGTTCGGGTCTTGCTCCATCGCTTTTTTCCATGTATCGGAGGCATATTTGTCAAACAGCGGTCCCACTTCGCTAAACATGCCAGAGTCGATCAGATCCTGTGCAAGCTGTGCATCACCGATTGTTACGACATCCGGCATTTCCTGTCCAGAAGACATTGCCAGACGCATTTTGGTTGCAAACGCTCCGTTTGTATCTGTGACTGACCAAAGTGATTTGATGTCGATACCGAGCTTATCTTTTGCCCATTTTGTAGCTACGTTATTTTCAATCGTTTCACCGTTTTTGAATTGCAGTGTCGGATCGACACCCCATACGGTCGAAATCGTTACTGGTGGATCGTATTTCTCTTTGTATGCGTTTTCAGTTGTAGCCGATGCCGTTGTACTGTTTCCGCCACCGCCGCCACATGCCGCCAGACTTCCAGCCGTCAGCACAGTTGTCAGCAGAACTGCAGCCAATTTTTTCATTCCCATGTTGCTTGCTCCCCCTTCAGGTTAAACCCTGCATGTCGTAATCTGTTGTTCATGTTTTTATTATACGGGAGGGTTGGGATTCCGCCTATGTCACGAAGTTAATATTCCTGCACCTTTTGCAACATGTTAGTTGGGATTTTGCCATTTGGCATTGTGAGGGGTTCCTAAACCTTGAGTTTGGTGGGGGGAGGGGGAGTAAGTTGATGGGGGTAGATTTTGGGGTGTTTTGTTGGTACTTTGTTTTTGCTTTTTCATTTCATATTGAATCATTAGAGTTACATTCTTAATAATCCCATAGTTCTTATGTATATGAGTTGATTGTTTTATTCTTAGGGGTATTCTTTGTTATTTAAATGGGTTTTGGGAGTATTGGGTGGAGAATCCGTCTTTTTTCAATTGGGGTTCGTTTGGTTCATAGCGGTCTTTGTCGTTTAAAGATTTGCTTTGTCTGATGCAAGTACCGAATACGCATCCGCAACGTGCTTGTTGTTGAGGTTTGGCGGCATCGACTATGGATGTTGCTTGTTCTAAATGGCTAAATAGAAAAGGAAGATGTTGCTCGTCTTTTTCTAACCAATGAAAACAGTATAGTTGCGGACATTCTTTTATTTCCATTTATTCTGTCTCCTCTCTTTCATTTTGATTCTCAATGTTCAAATCTTATAAATAATTTTAATCTTTTCCATTACTTCAACCATTACATCTCTATCACCTAAAATTAAGCAACCGCCTCTATTGATGCATTTCGTCTTTCCTACTACCCCTCCCCGCTGGGAAATGAATGTGTTGCGGCGGAGCGGAGGAAAGGGAATAAGGGCAATGAACGACTTATAGCGTTTGTGAATTTTAAACGCGGGGTTCAATAAAAAGTGATTTTTGCGAAGCAAAATATCTTACTGCTTTGGACGGGCGAGAATCTACAAGTAACTTCTAATCCGTAGATTCTCGTCCGTCCACCGGAGTTCATGCCCTTATCCCTTTCCGAAGCGGTTCCCCGCCCAGTACACATATTTATTTCCACTCAGCTATCTCTGAATTCGTTTGGTGTCATGCCGTAGTGTTTTTTGAATAGTTTGCTGAAGTATTGCGGATTTTGGTAGCCGAGTTCGGCAGTGATTTCGTAAATTTTGCGGTTGGTGTGTTTGAGCAGGTAGAGTGCCTTTTCCATACGAATACGGATAATGTAATCGCCCAGACCCTCGCCGGTTTCAGCTTTGTAGATTTTGGAAAGGTAGACCGGATGCAAGTACACACGGTCGGCAATGCTTTTGACGGAGACGTCTTGGCCAAGACTGTCGGAGACAATTTCCTGCACCTGCTTGACGACTCGGCTGCGGCTTGGTTCGTTATGCGAGGCGGTTTGCTGCACCTCCAAGCGCCCTAGTACGTTTATACACCAGCTGCGCAAGCGATCGAGTGAGCCGGTAATATGCTGGGCGGAAAATGGGTCCAATCCACCAGCATCACTTTCGCCAAGCATATGTCCGTGATGGTGAGACATGTATACGAGCGCATTGCTGACTGCGAGATACACCTCATACAGATGTTCATGAGTGAGCGGCAACGGCTCCAACGTATCCAGTACCGCCATCACTTTATCACGCGCACCGTTCCATTGACCGGATTCCAGCAGATGGATCAGCGTTGGTGGACGGTATAGTGGCTCCATATATTTGATCATTGCTGGACGCTCCTGTACGCCGCCTTCCGGTTGCAGTAAATGAATTTGTGGTTCGCTGCTACCAGAGGAATGCTGAGCGGAGCGGAGCACATGACGGTACGCAGTCGCAATCTCAGTTGGGAAGGCGAATGGTTCGCTCACATACACTGATAATGTCATTTTCAAATATGTTCGTGCATTGTCGACCAATGCCTGCACATGCTGACGTTCTTCGGTACTCAGCACATCAGCAGTTGTCTGCCACAGCATCACCAGTCCGCTGTGAGGAGCGCGACCAAACCAGACGGGAGCCTGACTGCCCAGCAATTCTACAGCAATATTGCCAACCGCGTATTCCAGCAGTCTGGCTTCGCTCTCTTCCATCCCGCGTAATGAGCTGCCAGTCGAGACGTACAACATACGCGCCAATCGTCCGGGCTGCAACGCAATCTCGTAATTGCCCAGTCGCTCAGGCAGCTCACGTTCATTCAGTTCACGACCAAGCAGCATATCGCTCAATAGTCCATCCCGCAGCAATTCCAGCTCCGACTGGCGACGATAAGCAAGCTGATTATATTTGTCCAGCTGTCCCCACTCCTGCTCAATAGAAACAACTGCCTTGCCAATGCTCTCCATAAACTGATCGTCATCGACAGGCTTTAAAATATAATCACTCGCCTTGAGCCGAATCGCCTTCTGTGCATATTCAAAATCCGAATGTCCCGTCAGCACGAGCGAACGTACAGCAGGCCAGTTGCGTGACAATTCGCCCAGCAGTTCCAATCCGTCACGATCTGGCATCCGAATGTCAGTCACCACAATATCAATCTCATGTTCTGTAAGCAACGATAGCGCTCCGTCTACTGAATCCGCGCAATATACTTGATCAATGCGCAATTGTTCCCACGGGATGGTCAGCGCTAGACTTTCCGTTACATACGATTCATCATCCACAAGCAAAATATTTACCATGTTCATTCACTTCCCCGATCTCTTTCTCTATTGCTCTGCCCCTCACCCTCAGGCAATGGTACGGCTGTCTGCCATCTCAGCTTGCCAACTCAAAGTTACTTTTAATCCCCCCAGCTCAGATTGCGACAACATCACACCCGCATCCTCACCAAAGCGTAGTTGCATCCGCTGATGCACATTCCATAAGCCGCAGCCCATTTCCTCGCCAAGCGGCTGCTGTAAGCTATTCCAAAGCTTGAATCGCCGTTCTTCATCCAGCCCTTTACCATCGTCCTCAACACTGATATACCAGCGATCCTGCTCTCGCCAGCCCTTGATCCCAATATGCCCAGCAGCCGAATACGGCTCCACCCCATGAATTACTGCATTCTCGACCAGCGGTTGGATCATCAGCGGCGGAATCGGTACTTCGCGCAGCTCCTCCGCTAGCTCAATCGTATAATTCAGCCGCGACATGCGCATTTGCTGAATCGCCAAATAGTTGCTGACAAACGCCATCTCCTCCGCCATCGGAACTAGATCGC
Source organism: Paenibacillus sp. JQZ6Y-1 (assembly GCF_040719145.1). Lineage (NCBI taxonomy): Bacteria > Bacillati > Bacillota > Bacilli > Caryophanales > Paenibacillaceae > Paenibacillus > Paenibacillus kandeliae. Next base: position 1,506,336 of record NZ_JBFDUZ010000001.1, on the reverse strand, counting down.
GCTCCTGCCGAGTCGTATAGCGATAATACTGAGATAGATTTTTGGACATGGCGATGACTGCCTGCTGATTGTTCAGCTTCGCCATACTCGTAATAAAGGAAAAGCAGTTATAGAAGAAATGCGGATTGATCTGCGATTGCAGCTGCTTCAGCCGCGCTTCGCGCACATGAATTTTCTCTAAATAGACATGCTCGAACAGCGTCTGAATCTGTGCCACCATCGAATTGAAGCGATCCGCCAGATAGGCAAACTCATTGCGTCCCTTCGGCTTGATCCGAACAGAATAATCCTCCTGCTTGAGTCGATTAAATCCATAGATCAGCTGCCGCATTGGTACCTGTACCTGCGCGTACAGCAGATAAGAAGCAAGACAGCTCATCAGCAGCAGGACAATCATTGCCAGATAAAACAATCGGTTCGAATCATAAATCGGCTTCAAAATATCGTCCAGCGGAATATAATCGACCATATACCAGCCTGTCGCTTCGGAACGCACCACATTGACCATATACGGCTTGCCTTTGACATTGATCGTGCGGCTTTCCAAATCTTGCAATGGCTGTTCATGCAGCGACGCAATCAGTTGATCGGTCAGCTCATGATCTGCCGAACGATTATAAATCGTACCAAAGGACGGGTTGTAATAAAACGGATCACGGCGTCCGTCGCTCTTGAATTTGTCCAGCATATCCTGAATGTTACCGCTATCAAATTCCACTTTGACAACCGTACTGATATTGTCTGCCTCTACCGTTGCATTATATGGCGAAATCGACGTCCATGAAAATAGAAACGTCGGCGGTAATGTCGTCGATGTACCATTGATCGTTTCTGTCGTATTGCCACCCGGCTCTTGGCTCACCTGCCAGCCGGAATGAAAGCTTTGTAGCGCTTCGCTTTTGTTAATGCTCGTCACATCGTTATCCGTTATGAGTCGCTGTAACGAAGGCGAGTAAATGGACAGATGACTGCGCCAGTTCGAAGAGCTTTCCTGAATCGCCAGCTTGCTCTGGATGCGCTTGACCAAATTAATTGCATCCAGATTCAGATAATCATTTTGTAAATATAGATCATTAAAGCTGACAATATCAGGATCATGAATTAGCAGATTTGGCCATGATGCCAACAGCTCGATATTCGTATTGACCTGATTTTGAAAAAAGCTGAGTTGGTTCATATTGGACTTGTTAAGCTCCTCACTTAGCACATCCGCTGTCGTCCGATTGGAATAACTGTACAGCACAATCACCGGAATCAGCATCAGCACAACCAGCAGGACAATCTTGGTGAACAGGTTATAGCGGTACATCGTTCTTCGCACTCCTTCATCATCCCCAGCGTTGGCTGGTGCGGCGGATCATATACATGCCGCCTCTCATCAAAATGTAGCCCAGCACGCTAATCATCAGGATCATGCCGGTAAATATCACCATAAAATGAAACTCCGACGGGTCTGTAATGATCATCATAACATCATTTATGATCTTGTGGGGATCGGTAAATACATCCCAGCTATTCCAGCGAATAAACCGTCCAATGTAAATCCCAATACTGCTCAACACCAGAATGATCGCTGCGAAAATCCAGCTGCGCAGCTGTCCATACGCTTCAGCAATATGCTGCTGAACCGAGGATAACGCATATGTACCCAGCCCCAAGCCAAGCAGACCAGCACTGAAAAATAGATACAGATGATACCAAAATTCCAGATCATTCACAAAACGTCCATTCGGACGATAGTGCACAAACGGATGAATGAGATCAGTCACCAGATACGCTGAATTCGGGTAAAATAACAACCAGCATAATCCCACAAATCCAACTAGTAGCTTGCCATGCCAACGTATACGTCGCTGACGGTACACACGTAAAATGCCATCCAAGACGAGCGCAAGCACAACGGGAACCCATGCGAGAAACATATCCCAATTCAAAAAGCGATACAGCTCACGCCCCGTATACACGCGCAGATGCATACCAAGCCACACACAGAATAACGTCGCTACCAACAGTGCACCGAGCAAAATCAGCTTACCTGTCCACGGCTTCGTTCCCCAGATGCTATCATTCATCCTGCGCTCCTCCTTGGTCTGCTACGCCTCCATGCTGTGCATGAGAGATCACCTTAGCAAAGCGCTCGCAAACTTCCTCAATCTCCTCCCTGCGCACCAGCTGCTCCCGCCAATGGGAAGGAATTTGCTCATATCCATAATAAATACCTGCAAGCCCACCAGTTACCGCACCTGTTGTATCCGTGTCCAACCCTAAATTAACCGCCAGCAGCACAGCATCACGATAATTATCCGTATGCAGCAATGTCCAAATCGACGCTTCCAACGTATGCAGCACATAACCGCTCGACGAAATATCGTCTGCATCTACATGCTTCAGCGAACCGTTTACAATACGTTCAAATCGCGCATATTCCGCATGTTGTGCATAATGCGTCTTAATCGTATGACATGCCGCATCATAACAATCGGCGATGGAACGTCCATTGGCATGTAACAATTCCAAGCCGAGTTCAATATAAATCACACCCGCCAGCAGCGATACCGGATGGCGATGCGTTAGCGAAGATACACGGCGTACCCATTCGTACCGTGTAGCAATATCCATGCCATCCAATCGATACACCAATGGTAAAATACGCATGAGTGAGCCATTCCCATTGCTATATTCATCCGTTCCACCTGCTTCTTCCACTGGCACAGTGCCACTTTCCATAATCGCAATCGCCTGCCGAGTCGCGATCCCAATATCAAATAGCTCATCATGTGCCGTCCATAATCCTTGTCGATACCATTGAATAAAGCGACGACTGAGATCATTGGTATCCAATTGTGGATGTAGCATCAAGCTGTACAGTAAGCAATAGGTCATCGTACTATCATCCGACCACGTTCCCGGCGGCTGATTGTGTGTGCCATAGCCGATCATATCAGTTGCTGGATGACGAGCGATCTCTTGACGATTTTGAAATTCATAAGGTACGCCTACTGCATCACCGACAAAAAGGCCGATAATGCCGTCGCGTACGCGTTGGATTGTATTCATAAGGTATAGTTCCTTTCGGTAAGTTGGTATATTCCTTGTTTATGCGTATGATTCCGCACGAAATTGATGCTATAATCGTATGTAATCTATGGAGGAGTGAGCAGCATGATTATTGATATTCAGCACGCCAGCTGGCGGCGGGAAACCGGTCTAATCATCGGCGACGTTTCTTGGCAGGTACAGCCCGGCGAACATTGGTGTCTGCTAGGTCTGAACGGCTCCGGCAAAACGACACTGCTTAACATGATCAACGGATACATATGGCCTACGACTGGACGTATCTCTGTACTTGGCGAGACATTCGGCGAAGTCGATCTACGCGAGCATCGCAAAAAAATCGGCTGGGTTAGCACCTCATTACAGCAGCGACTACATGGCCGCGATACAGCGGAAAATATCGTACTCAGCGGCAAATTTGCCTCCATCGGCATTTATACCGAAGTGGCAGATAGTGACCGCGAACAAGCAGCATTGCTCATGCGTCAATTGGATGCTGAGCATCTGACCGGACGCACTTATGATACCTTATCTCAAGGAGAGCGGCAACGTATCCTGATTGCCCGTGCGCTGATGGCGTCGCCGGAATTACTCATTTTGGATGAGCCATGTACCGGTTTGGATATCTTTGCACGTGATCAGCTGCTGCATCGGGTTCAGCAAATTGCTATGCAGGAGAATGCGCCCACGCTCATCTATGTCACCCATCATATTGAAGAGATTATGCCTTGCTTTAACAAAACGCTGCTGCTGCGCGATGGCGATGTATTCGCTGCTGGTAATACAGCAGATATGCTAGATTCTCAGCGCTTGAGCGAATTTTTCCAAACCGATGTGGAAGTGCGTCCCGAACCGGGGGAGCGCTATTCCATCCGCCTAACTGGCAATTAGCCGAAAGGAGTCATTCATCTATGAAATACAGATATCTCGGTCGCAGCGGTTTGCAGGTGTCCCTGCTCGGTCTCGGCACTAATTCCTTCGGTAAACGTGCCGATAAAAAAACCTCCATTCAAATTCTGCATGCTGCCATTGATAGCGGAATTAACTTTATCGATACTGCCAACATTTATGCCAATACTGCTTCCGAAGAAATTATCGGCGAAGGCCTGAAAAGTGGCAAGCGCCAACAGGTCATTCTCGCGACCAAAGCCGGATTGCCGCGTGGCGAGGATGCTAATCAACGTGGCTCGTCGCGTTATCATTTGCAGCGTGAACTGGATGACAGTCTGCGCCGACTACAAACCGATCATGTCGATCTGTACCAGATTCATACCTTTGATCCCAATACGCCGCTGGATGAAACGCTGCGTACATTGGAGCATATGGTCCAATCCGGTAAGGTTCGATATATCGGCGCATCAAACTATGCAGCTTGGGAATTGATGAAGGCACTCGGCTTGAGTGACCGTTTGGGCGTGGAACGCTTTATTTCCCTGCAAACGTCGTATTCGCTTGCCGACCGTACACCGGAGCAGGAATTGACTCCGCTCTGTCTGGATCAGGGAGTCGGCATCATTCCGTATTTCCCACTAGCAGGCGGCATTCTGACAGGAAAATATTCCCAAGATGACGAAGCGCCGGCTGGATCGCGCGCAGATAAGGATCCTTCATTTAACCGACTAATGACAGGCGAGCGTATCGGTCTGGCAGACGGGATTAGCTGGTTGTCACGCTCATTGTCCATCGACCCAGCGGTATTGTCGCTGGCATGGCTGATGGAGCAACCGGCAGTATCCAGTATCATTGCTGGCGCTACCTCCGTTTCTCAGCTGCAAAATAATATGAATAGCATCCATATTACGCTGAGTGATGAAGTGAAGGCAGAACTAGAACACCTGAGCAAGCCGTTCCGTTACAGCGAGCCATTCGCTACGTATCGTCTCTGGTAGGAAGTATGATCCGCTTTTGATGTAGTCATACGTGGATGAGGATGAAGGAAAACGATGTGCATTCATATGTACATTCTTTTCCTTCATTCTTCTTTTGCTTGATCCTTGCGATGACTCTGTGTGCTATGTAAGAGTATGGTATGCTTGAAAATGAAAGGATTTCTATTGATATTGTAGCTTTATTATTTTTTGCCTATCCAAAGGAGGTTAACCGATGTCCCATTTCTCTAGTCCTTCATCCCATAGCGAGACAAGTTTTACATATCCAGCGAAGATTCAATTCCCGCCTGCACTGCAGCCCGGTGACAAGGTTGCCGTTACTGCTCCATCTAGTGGAGTTACGACTCAACTGCATCATCTTATCCATAGTATGCGCGATTATTTGAAATCGCTTGGCTATGAGCCGGTGATCGGTACGAGCGTTTGGACAGACAATAAATGTGTGAGTTTACCAAAAAAAGAACGAGCCGCTGAGCTGCAAACCTTCCTGCTTGATCCAGACATCAAGGCGATTATTCCACCGTGGGGCGGCGAATTCCTGATGGAGCTGTTGCCACTGCTGGATTGGGCTGCGATTCGGACATTGCCGCCCAAATGGATTCTAGGCTTTTCCGATACGAGTACATTAACATTTGTATATACGCTATACACCGGTTATGGTAGTGCTCATGGACCGAGCGGTGTCGATATTGCACGAGCAGATGATGAGATCACAGCGCGTTGGTATGATCTGCTGACCGCCCAAGTGGGGCAACCAGTGGAACAGCAATCCTCCACCCATTACCAATCTAGCAGTGATTTTAGCAAACCGGGCTTTAAGCTGGATGCACCAACACGCTGGGAGATTCTTGGTCAGGAAAAGCAAGCTAGCGCGAAGGTCAACGTATCGGGTCGATTGCTGGGTGGGTGTCTAGATGTAATGACACCGCTGATCGGCACCGCTTGGGCGCCAGTATCTTCCTTTGTCGAACAGTATGGAAAAGAAGACGGCATCATCTGGTATCTGGAGAGTTGTGAGATGAATGCCGCCGATATTTACCGTCATCTGTGGCAATTGCAGCAAAATGGCTGGTTCCAGCATACTCGCGCTGTACTGATCGGTCGCCCTGCCGGGTATGCACATGTAAAAAACTTCAAACTCATCGATGCGCTGCATAATGTATTTGATGAGCTGGATTTCCCTGTGATCTACAATGTAGACATCGGTCACATTCCGCCGCAGGTAACATTAATCAATGGTGCACAAGCCGAGATTACAGTTACAGGTGGCAAGGGAACGATTGTTCAAACGCTGGACGAATAATATAGACAGCGCAGATTTGGTAAACCATCATGCGGATATATTGCCCCATTTCTTGTGGAACAGGATATGATGTAGAACCATGTTACGCTGTTGTCTGTAAAAAGCTTCATTTTTAGGATATATGGCAATACCTACTTCCCTAACAAACATCCCCTGTACCGCTGCCATCGACAAGTTGACTCTGTGATCAGAACGCTAGAAATGATCTCTGAACAGGTCAGTAGACGATCAAAATGCAGCTACAGGGGATTGTTATATCTTCTTTTTTGCCAATCCATATCGAATGCCATACCACGCTATATACCCCACACAAGCACCGAGTGTATTCAGAAAAATATCATCCACATCAAATGCTCCACGTCTGGTCATCAGCTGTACGCTCTCTAGTAACAAAATAAACAGCGCAAACACGCCTGCAAAGTGCAGCATACGCACCCTCCACACCAATGGAATCAACAAGCCAAACGGTACAAACACCGCGATATTCCCCAGCAAATTAATCCACTGATCCATCACCGTCCCGATACGCATCGTCGCGAAATCGGCAATCGTACGTAACGGAATCAGATTATACCGATATGGCGTATTTGCATCAGGTGCATGGCGACCAAATCCGAAAAACATCCAGTACAGTAACAATAGCGTATACGCTATCAACAAAAAGGTAGCGATTGTTTTACTCATCATACCCGCTTAGTCAAAGGTAACGATTGTACTCGATGATGGGCAAGCGACGAATACTGTCCCTCCGTTGTATCCGCAAGCAGCAATTCCAGCAATCCATTCGGTACTAATACGGCATGCTGCTGCTGTTGAATTTCCTGCAACGTTTTCCATACGGCTCGATAGGTAACCTCTCCTTCCAGCCCCTCAATGACATCTCGCTCATACCACTGAGCATCCGGCAATTGCCCTTCATATATAAAAGCCAGATCATGCCCATGCTTCGGCTGTGCAGGCAATTCCTCCACTGCCACACCACAGCTTTCAGCGATTTCCTCTATATGAGTAGTGTAGTGATTTTCGATCACATAACGCAGGATGGGCTGCTCAATCACAGCGCCAATCTCCTCCTGCACTTCGCGGACGACGGTATCGATACTTTGCTCCCCATATTCCATCGTTCCACCGATCGGACGATACATGATGCGTCCACTACTGGCGTATACCATTTCTTGAAACAGATACCGTCCTTGCCGTTCAAATAGACATAAACAAGAAGTGCGTATATTCATCCTCATGTTCCTCCCCTATGTATTATTAAGAGCGCTGCTGTAAATCGCTCCATCGCAAGGCGGTTTCACGATACAGTTTGCCGCCGATTTTAATCGTTTGCTCCTTATCAGGCACAGCCCCGTAATGCTGGTAGAAGGCAATGGTCGGATTGTCGCGCAGCGCCCAGACGATTGCCTGATCATAATGCTGCTGCTTGAGCCATTCCAGCATACGGGACAGTAATTGACCACCCCAGCCTTGTCCCTGCACGGACGATAGCAAATACAGCGCGTAGATTTCTCCCTCGCGCTGTGCATGGTTGTGTACCGATTGCTCTCGACTGCTTCCGCCACTGATAAAGCCGGTAATCACTCCTGCATCATCCTCCAACACTAGCAAATGATAGCTGTCATTCATCCGGCTTAATTGCTGCTTCCATGCCTGCTGTCTCTGTTTAATGGATAATTGCTGCAAATACGTACGATCGAGCAGACCAGCATACGTCGTCTGCCAGCTGTGCACATGAACGGTAGCGATGCCGAGATCATCGCCGATCCTTGCTTCACGAATGATCATGCTGCACATCCTGTTCCGCTTGTGACAGCTGCCATGCTTGATATCCCATTTGATAAAAGTCTGCCAGATCATGGCGCCCCGTACTGCGGAAGCGAAGCTCTGCCTCGTCCATACTCACTACATCCACAATCTCCACCTGCTCACCATCCAATGGATTGAGCGGTTGACCGTCCAACTGCACCTGTCCATATCCCGCTAAACGGATAAATCGTGGATGCGGAATATGTGGACGATATGGCGTATCCGCACAGGATTGGCAGTCAAAATAACCAAATACCGTATAATCAACTAGCGTACCACCTGTTTCTTCCAACACTTCGCGTCGTAATCCTTCCAGTGGAGCTTCTCCCGGTTCCAGTGTACCGCCCGGCAATTCCCAGCGCCCATCCGTTAGTCGAATCATGACCACCTGATCGCCCACCATCGGCACAATCGATACATTGCTGATCAATGCTTGCTGTTCGGATGACAATGCAGGAGCTGGTCGAAAAGAAGCTGTCACTGGTCCCCAGACGATAGGCGCAGATAGCGTAGGCAGCGAATGATAATATCGCTCCATATCCAGCGTATGCCGTGCAGCCTGCATCCATGGATGTACAACCGCTAACCTACCCGGTTCACCGAAAATATAATCCACATACACATCAATCGCATCATCCAGCGAATGCTCCACTGCCTGCCGCATTAAGGCAATATACGGCGCCGAATCCGACGGTGCCCATGACAGCTTGTCCGCGATAAAGAGTAGCTTGTCCATCGGCTGCATGTTTCCTTTTAGCGTAGTATGACAGCCAATCGCACTTAGCAACGCTGCATCATTTAGCCCAAATATATGCTCTGCTATCCACGCAGACAATGTTTGATGCAGTAAAAAGGGAACCTGTCGCTCCGCATCCACCACATCCAATCCCAATTGTAGCGCTAACTCCAGCTTTTGGTGATCGGGAATCACGGTAGATATATCATGCAGCCAACCACCCAATACGCCAGTATGCACATCCTGACCATATCGCTGTGCTAGCTGATTCGCCTGATTCGCAACCTCCTGACAATGAGTCCACGTATCATCCGCATGATTCTGTTTAAAAAATATACCTATATAGTCATGCAACAGCATATCTTCGCTGTGCAACTCATCCACTGAAGGAAAATAAGTGATTAGCTCCTGTGGAATATATGGCTTGTCCAATGAAAGATGTAATCGTTGATCAACCATTCTGTTTCCCTCCACACCTGTAGAATATTGAATCAAATAACAAACCTGAATTCATAGTGATAATCTATGTGATACAAGATCAATGATAGAGAGGGCATCATAATGAGTATATCCGCAATATTCCGTATCCGCAAAAAATCAAACTGAACGTATCAAAAATCCCGTTATGTTTGCGCATGGAAATCTTCACTTCCACTGCATATAACGGGATTTTTGATACTTTATTCGATTTTGGCATGCCATCCATCTGCTTATGGTGAAAATGACAAACTACATGTAGCAGTGCGACATCTTTTTCATTTGCAACTTAGGATGGGCATTCCTTCAATTAGGAAGGTTTGCAGCCTAATGATTTACAGCTTGCTATCGTCGATCTGGTTCAGCCAGCCTTCAATATCGCCGATGACAGACGATACGCAGCCTTCTTGGAACGGCGAGATCAGACCTGCCACATCCACCAGCTCGGTAAACGATTTGCTACCACCCTGTTGGCATAGGTTCACATAATCCGCCCATGCTGCCGGTTGATCTTCGTGCATTCTTTTCCAGAACTGGAATGCACAGATTTGTGCCAGCGTGTAGTCGATATAGTAGAATGGCGCTTCATAGATATGACCCTGCTTCTGCCAGTAGCCGCCACCTTCCAAATAAGGATTATCGCTTTGATCCCAATATGGCAGGTATTTCTCTTCCAGCGATTTCCAAGCTGCTTTGCGCTCTGCTGGTGAGAAGTCTGGATTGTCATACACGATATGCTGGAATTCGTCCACAGCTGTACCATAAGGGATAAAGATCAGTGCGCTTGATAGATGATCGAATTTGTATTTATCCGTGTCTTCTTTGAAGAACAGCTCCATCCAAGGCCATGTGAAAAATTCCATGCTCATCGAATGAATCTCTGCCGCTTCATAGGTCGGCCAGATATATTCCGGCACTTTGAAGTTACGGCTTTGATATACTTGGAACGCATGTCCCATTTCGTGAGTCAACACGTCAATATCGCCGGATGTACCATTGAAGTTGGCAAAGATGAATGGGCTTTGGTAATCGTTCAGGAAGGTACAATAACCTCCACCCATTTTGCCTTTTTTGCTGAGCAGATCCATCAATTCATTGTCTTGCATAAAGGTATAGAATTGATCAATCTCTGGCGACAGCTCGGAGTACATTTTCGCACCGTTGTTAATAATGAAGTCAGCGTCACCCTTTGGAGTTGGGTTGCCTGTCGAGAAGCTGAAGTTCTGGTCAAAATAAGCCAGACGCTCTACACCCAGACGATTGCGTTGACGCTCTTTCAGACGGGATGCCGCAGGTACGATATATTCTTCCACCTGCTTGCGGAATGCAGCTACTTGCTCTGGCCCGTAATCGGTACGACCCATGCGTGCATACGCCAGCTCAGTGAAGTTATTGTAGCCTAATTTGCGGGCAATGCCTGTACGCACTTTGACCAATTCATCGTAAATGCGATCCAGCTCACCACTATTTTCCGCTAAGAAACCATAGGATGCTTCTCCCGCACGTTGACGCATATCGCGGTCTTTGGACTGCGCGAATGGTGCCAATTGACTGAGCGTGCGTTCTTCGCCTTCAAACGGGATTTTTGCCGAGGCAATCAGTTGTGCGTAAGCGGTTGCCAGCTTGTTCTCCTGCTGAAGATCGCCGATGATGTCAGGATGGAATGTTTTCAACGTCAGCTCTGCCGAAGCGAACAGCTGATGTCCCCATTTCTGCTCCAGCTCACTACGGAAGGCGGAATGTACCAGCGCTTTGTAGTAGCTGTCTATGTATTCTTGAAAAACAGGGCCAATCTCATCCATAAATTCCTGCTCGGCTTTGTAAAACTCGTCTTCGGTATTGATCGAATGACGTACCGATACAAGCTGCACCTGCGTCGAAAACGCGTTGCTTAGTTTGTTGATGTCCGCCATCGCCTCATCCTGCTCGTCAAAGCTGGATGCTGTTGTAAAACGGTTCAGCAGCTGGTCAAATTCCGCTTTCAACTGGTCCATATCTGGACGTTTGTACGTAAATTCGCTAAACTTCATACACTTGCACCTCACTGTCATAAACTCGGAATCTACCGGCTATTTACATGTTACTAAATTTCACAATACATGAACAGATTTTTTATCCGCTGGTCGAATAAAAATGTAAAAAATAATGTAATTTAGCCAAACTACGCTGTATTTCCACCTATCAAACATCCTTTTTCGTTTATAATCCTACCCATTTACTACACAGTAGATGGGTATATTTAGAAATTTCGTCCCATTACTCATGACTGCATAACCATAGATAGCGTGTGAAGCTGCCTTTATGCAAATGACAAAGCTGTTGAATAGCTAGCCCCGCTTCGGTTAGCGAATGTGCGATATGTTCTGTAGAAATAACTAGCTGGGTAGGCGCTAGCCGACCTGCTGCTTGAAGCATCTGTAGACGCTCATTATCTTCCAAAACCGAACATAAATTGTAAGGCAAATCGAGAATAAGCGCATCATAGCTGCCCTTCAGCTCACGTAAATCGCCAATACTGACAATGTTAGGCATATGATAATGCAGTAAATTTTCGCGTGCGCCCTGTACAGCTAGCGGATTGAGATCGTACCCAACCGTATTTATATTCATCGACAATGCCTCTACTAGAACTGTTCCAATTCCACAGCACGGATCAATCAATGTACGTCCAGTTGGATGTGGCAATGCAATATTGACCGCTGCTCTTGCCACGCGTGTACTGAGCGCTGTGGAATAATGGCGTGGCTTGTCATTATGCTGCAACCAGACCGATGGTGCGAGCGCGCATCTGCCCATCACCCAGCGTCCGCCACTATATGCGATGCCGAATAACACTTGCGGCTGCTTCATCTGCGCCTTGCCGTGTATACACATACCGATTCGGCGTTCCAGCTGACGCTTCTCATCATAGGAAAACGTCTGCTGCGCATCCAAACAAAGTAGCTTGAAGGTGAGCTGCTCCCCCTCTTCGTCCAGCACATGAATCTGTTTCGCAAGCTGTTCCAATTGTTCCAATGAGTCTGCTTCCAGCTGTATATCCAGCCGATAATGTACAAACGGACTGCGTTCCGGTGGGACAGCAATCGTTGTTTCCACATATCCAGCTTGTGGTTCCGTATCCAGCAATCGCTTCAACTCTAACGCACATAATTCACGCTCATCCTCATGGCAGGCGTAGGTATATAGATAACTAGATACGCGATTATTCTGATCATGCAAATCGTGATGCTTTATCAATCCTGTTCCTCTTTTCCTATTGATACGACTGGGGCGCTTCGCTGTACACCCGCATCCAGCAAGCGCTTGTTCAAGGCACGTGCAAAAGACACCGCATGCGCACCGTCACCATGAATACAGACGGTATCTGCCTGAATGGGAACGTAGCTACCATCTACAGCACGAACTGTACCCGTGGTCAACATATGAATGATCTGATCCACAGCGACGTTAGTATCGTCGATAAGCGCATCTGGATGCTGACGCGGCGTTAACGTACCGTCTGCCTGATAGGTGCGATCAGCGAATACTTCACTTGCTACCTGTAGTCCTGCTTCGTGTCCCGCCTGTATCAACAGACTGCCGGACAATCCATACAGGATCAAATCGCTATCATATGCGGCAATGGCCCGCGCGATCTGATCGGCAAGCGACTGCGATACTGCTGCCATATTATACAATGCTCCATGCGGCTTCACATGATGCAGTCGTCCACCTTCCTGACGAACAAACGCATCCAGCGCGCCGAGCTGATACGTAACCAAATCGTATGCTTCCTGTGGCGAAATATTCATGTGTCGCCGTCCAAATCCGACTAGATCCGGCAAACCCGGATGTGCACCGATAGCTACACCGTGTTGCAGTGCGCCTTGCACCGCTCGCCGCATAACTCCCGGATCGCCAGCATGAAATCCACAAGCGATATTAGCAGAGGTAATCTCCGCGTACAGCTGCTCATCATTTCCGATGACATAAGCGCCAAAGCTCTCACCCATATCGCAATTTATATCCAGTATAATAGGCTGCGTTTGCTTTTCATTACGATTCTCCGCATTACTATTCTTTGCATTACCGCTCGCTGCATGATTATGATCTAGATTGCTGCTCTCTAGATTACTACCTTTTGCGTTGCTATTCATCGCGCGTCCTCCTCATCGTTGGAAATGTATACCTCAGACCCCCACTTTAGACTTTTCATAGATGCTAGGCACTCCAATGATGGAACGATTCTCCTTATCAAATGATCAGTATCGGATCGCCAAACCAAGCTCATGTAATCTCAGCGCAATGGAATGACGCAGTACCGCCAATTCGCGTACCCATTCGACATACAGCCGCTGTGCTTCCTGCATATCAATACGCTGAAAATGAATCTGATCACCCGGCGCCATCTGCGCTAGTCGAGGTATATCTAGACTAATGACTTGCGCGATCTTGGCATATCCGCCCAGTGTCTGTCGATCTGCCATCAGAATAATAGGCTGTCCATCCGGCGGCACCTGCACCGTCCCATGGCTAACCGCTTCGGAAATATACTGCTGCGGCACTATCGTTTGTAGCTGCGAGCCGGACAACCGATATCCCATTCGATCGGATTGTGGTGTAATGCGATATTCCTGCTCAAATAGCAATTGCTGTACCGCTCCGTCAAAATCCTCCCACTGTCTGCCCGGCAACACCCGAATCACTGCCTGCTTGCCATACTGTGGAATCAGATTGGTGCTTACTCGCCAATTCACCGCTGCACAAGCAGACTGCTGCGCAACTAAAGAATCTGTATCATCATTGTCCACTATGGAAGCTGCGACCACGGTATCGCCTGACTGCAAAGGTCTGCCATCCAAGCCGCCCAGCCCTGCGCGTAAATAGGTACTGACGCTGTTCATCACCTGATCTCCCTGCCACCCGCCTGCAATACTCATATAGGCACGACATCCACGAATCGCCTGCTTGAATACCAACCGACTGCCTGCGGAAACGAATACAGGACGCCACATCGGTAGCGGCTTCCCATTCACCGAAGGCTGCATATCACCGCCTGTAATCGCTATCCAGCAGCCCTGCTCGACAATAGCGGTTATACCGGACCATGTCATTTCCAATGTCGCGGTATCAGCCGGATTGCCAACCAACCAATTGGCTAGACGATGCGCCAGCCCATCCATAGCACCGGAGCGGCTAATACCATATTGCCCATAACCAATACGACCTATATCCTGCACCGTAGTTAGCAAACCCGGCTTCTCAATTACTAGACTCATCGCTCATCCTCCCCGGTTTGGTAACATGATCTACATGGGCAGACAGCTTAGCAGATGTTGTCGTTGTAGAGATGTCGCTCGTTGCATTCTCTGCACCCTCTGACACATTCATCTGCTTATCCTGCTCCTGTAATTGCATATACTCCTGCTCCGAAATGGGACGAAACACAAGACGGTTGCCACTACTCAACAACGTCGGCGGTTGTCGATGCGGACGAAATAATGATATAGGCGTGCGCCCGATCAACTGCCATCCTCCCGGCGTTTCCAGCGGATAGATGCCTGTTTGTATGCCAGCAATCCCCACTGAACCAGCAGGAATACGTATACGAGGCGTATCGCGTCGTGGTGTTGTCAGCTGATCCGACAATCCGCCCAAATACGGGAAGCCCGGCGCAAATCCAAGCGTATACACCAAATAATCACCCCCGCTATGTAAAGCAATCACTTCCTGCTCTGTCAATCCGTTATGAGCAGCCACATGTGCCAAATCCGGTCCATATTCGCCACCATAGCATACCGGAATCTCTACTACCGTCGGCTCGGTTTTGATCATATTCGATGCCGTGACGACACGACTCAGCAGCGTATCCAATAATGCACATACCCGATCATACGGCGTATTGGGCAATCTATTCATATGCTGGAGACTGTCATCCATCATCGTTGAAAATTCATGAGGAATAGGATGGGGATGTGCCATAGAACCAGAGGAATGTTCAGGACGCGGGTCATTTCTTCCTTCTATGTAATCCAGCGCAATATCATTCAGAGAACGAGTCTTTCCCCAACCCGCTACAATAGCAGGATCATAATACACCGCTAATGTTGTATAGGAAGGTACACACTCCACTAGCCCCGGAAAAGAAGACTGCTCCAGCATGATCATTGCCTGCTGTACCTTCGTTAACATGTCTTCGCTAATCACATTACCAAATTCAATCACAATCGCTGCATCACCAAGCGGATGCAATGTCCATGCTTGCTTCATCCTCTTCCCCTCCTGCGGATCAATTCCTACGTCAGACAGCTATACCGTTATCCGTTACCTTTTGGACGTTACATTGCACATTCTTTCCATCCATTGTACCGATTGCAGGAAATGCTGTCGAGGCAACGTCTGTCGGAATATGCGATAATGGAGAGGATGCAGAATGACAACGAGAGCCGCCAAAGGAGATGACGATCATGATCTACCGACTGACCTATTTATCCGACGAATACAAAGTCAAAGGCTATCTGACCTTGCCGTATGGTACATATATGGAAACGGATGCCTTAGAAAAGTATATACAGCAATATTTTAAACGAAACGATTTGTACGTAGAGGAGATTGCCTGTCCGCTACATCAACCGACGCAAGCGATACAAGAGAACGTCTATCCAGCATTTGTATATTGCCGTGGCGGTATCGGCAGAGTTGGCAGTGTACGAATGACATGGCTAGAGCGATTTGCCCAGCATGGTCAGGTCGTATTTGCTCCATGCTATCGAGGTGCAGAGGGCGGCGAAGGACGCGACCAATTTGGCGGCGACGATGTGCAGGATGTGCTGTCCGGTCTGGACTGGCTAACCTCCTTGCCATTTGTGGATGAGCAACGGGTAGCGATTATGGGCTTCTCGCGCGGCTCGGTGGATGCTGCACAAGCAGCCGTTCGCTGGCAACAAAAAGAGCGCCATATGCGGGCGCTCATTGTCTGGGGCGGCGTTGCCAATCTCGCACAAACGTATGAAGAACGAATCGATCTCAGACGAATGCTCAAGCGCGTCATAGGCGGCTCCACTGGGAAATACCCAGAACGATACGAAGCACGCTCTCCCTCAGCGCTAGCAAAGGATATACCATGCCCAGTACTGATTATTCATGGACAGCAAGACGAGCAGGTAGACCCTTCTCATGGACAATTGATGATCCGACGATTGCAGGAGCTTGGGCAGCCGTACGATGTGCAATGGTATGAAGACTACGGACATCATATGCCCGAGGATGTGCATAAGCAGGCAATTGCACGGATGTTTGCATGGATTGAGCAGGTGAAGTAAGCTGCTTTTCAGCAAATAGACTGCTTCTGAATTCACATGACAATCGCGCAGTACATCGTTTGAACATCCATAGTACCAATCATTCGCTGACCATTACCGTCTGACGACTGTACGCCTGCTTCTCCGCCTGTTCCAGCATAAACTGTGCCAGATTAGCGCGTGACATCTTCATTTTGCTGGATGGCAGGCGGCTGATCTGCGTCTCGGCGATATATTGTCCCGTTCTTTCGCCACTGGTTAGAACGGGCGGCTGTACGAGTGTCCAATTCGCGCCACTGCTGCTAACAATCTCATCCTTGGCACGATGATCTGCTAGCAACTGTTTCATAACGACTGGCGTAATATATTTGTACAAGAAACCCAGCTTGCTTGCATCCTCACGTCCACCGACAAACGACACATGCAGCAGTTGAGCGGAAGAGTAACGGGATGCTGCATCGGTGATGAAACGAACCGCTTCCACTAGCTTCAAATCGCGTTGAAATGGGCTTTTGGCTCCCAGCGCGGAAAAGATTGCATCATACGATCCCTCCTGCACTACCTTGTTCACCTGATCCGCGCTCGTTGCCTCACCCTGCACGATATGTAGATGGGGATGCTGCATGTGTATCTTTTGCGGACTTCGTACAAAGGCAGTCACCTCATGCCCACGCTCCAATCCCTGTTTCAGTAGCTCCATTCCCGTACGCCCCGTTGCTCCAAAAATAAGAATGTTCATCGTTGCTTCACTCCGCTCTGTTATAAAATACATTGACGATACAGACGCTTACCACATGCAAACAAAAGTTACATTTTTAAAATAAGTTACTTTTAGTAAGTTTAATATAATTACTATAAAATACTCGCTATCCGCTTGTCAAATGAATACAACAAAAAAGCGGATTCTTCATAAAGAATCCGCTTTTTGATTTACTATACCATATGATGTGATTGCATTTGAATAGCCAATACTACGATCAAACGACCGTTGCCGGAATACGAGTGCTGCTACCTGTTTTGGTAAACATGCTGCGAGCGATCCAGACGCCAGCTGCTCCTGCCTGTGCCAGACCACGCGTGACACCCGCTCCATCGCCACCACAGTACAAACCGTCGATCTCTGTTTCTAAATTGTCGTTCAGCTTCGGACGCGCAGAGTAGAATTTGGCTTCCACTCCATAAAATAAAGTGTGCTCGGACGCGATACCCGGCGTTACACCCTCCAGCGCGTGTACCATTTCAACTAGACTTTTCATCGTATTGTATGGCAACACCAGACCGAGATCACCCGGAACGGCTTCTTTCAATGTCGGCTCCAAAAAGCCCTCCTTGATCCGGTCAGCCGTCGAACGACGTCCGCGCAAAATATCACCAAATTTCTGTACAATAACGCCGCCGCTGGACAGATCGTTCGCCCGACGGCAAATCTCACGCGCATACTCATTTGGTTTGTCGAATGGCTCTGTAAATTTATGCGAGACGAGCAAAGCGAAGTTCGTATTGCGTGAACCCAATGCTGGGTCTTTGAACGAGTGTCCGTTCGCTGCCATTACGCCGCTATGATTCTCAACAACAACATGCCCCGATGGATTGCTACAGAAGGTACGCACACGAGTACCGACGGATGTATTAAAAATGAATTTGCCTTCATATAGATGCTTGTTGATCTCCTGCATCACCACATCCGATGTTTCTACACGCACGCCTACATCGACCTGATTGTTGTACATTTTCAGACGACGCTTTTTCAAAATCTCGGTCAGCCATGCGGAGCCGTCGCGTCCGGGAGCGATCATCACATTGGCAGATTCGTACGTTTCGCCTTTTTTGGTCACGATGCCCGTAATGCGATGCTTACCGTCTTCTTTTACAGTAATAATATCTTCAACTTCGGCTTTGTATACCATATCAATACGTGTATTCAGATACTCATAAATGGATTTGAGGATTTCTAGATTTTGCTCAGTACCCAAGTGACGAACCTGAGCGCGCAGCAGCTTCAGCCCGGACGCATAGCCACGTTGCTCAATGTCACGAATTACATCAGTTGTAGGATCGGTAATATTCTCGGTTGCACCGTGCTCCAGATTGATGCTATCTACATACCGAATCAATTCCTCGACACGCGAGCCGGGCAGATAATCGGTTAACCAGCCGCCAAATTCAGTCGTAATATTGAATTTGCCATCGCTGTACGCACCCGCTCCACCAAAGCCTGCGGTAACGGAGCAAGCGGGCAGACAGCCTGCATAATCCTTTTTGCCTGCTGGTGGCGGACAGAATTGGATTTTCTCCTGCATAATCGGACAATTGCGGCTGTAAATGTTATGCCCTTTATCAATCAGCAGTACTTTCCAATCCGGTGCAATCCGTGTCAATTCATAACAAGCAAAAATCCCTGCTGGTCCTGCTCCTACAACGATGCAATCGTATGTGTTCATCATAAGTCCCCCATCTATCATTATCATTTTGGTTGTGTCAGGATGCTGCTCGCATCCATCATGTACCTGCTCCGGTCACACAAGCCGAAAGCCTACTTGTCATCCCAAACGGCCATTTTGGGCATGACAAAACAAGGCTACCGTATCCATCACGACAAAAAATTCCCGGCTTGCGAACAGGTATGCCAAAGCATCCTATCCGTAGCCAGGAATTTGCGGTTCCTTAGTAGAGACCCCCGAACCTTATTTTCGAGGATATACGAATATTCATCATAGTATTGTATTTAATGTACGCTTTTCACTCGAAAATGCACATAGCCATATCTCTTCAAAACAGGCTACAGTGGTATATTAACGAAAAATATCCGAATGGTCAACCCCGTATTTTTATTAATGTTCGTTTTTTATCGGAATATATGAATGTTAAGAGTATTACAGTGGCTTTACATTTCATTTTCACGAACTTTACTTTCATTACAGAAGAATATTGTCCGAATTCCGGTTATGATGTCTAATCACGAAAATCAAAACGGCGATCCCATCCTGTATCGATGTCATCGCCGTGTCTCATCTGAAGAGCTTATAGTATACATGGGTGGGGAATATCCATCAATCATTTGCTACACATGAATATATTACCATTACAGCTCAATTCCATTTAACCGTAAGTGAGCTAAAAACATCTCTTTTGTAGACGGCAATTGTTCTCGATCCATCCATTGGTCTTGTTTCCAAGCTCCAGCCTGCTTCAGCGCGCGTGGACAATGAACAAAGCATTCCTCCACTTCCACTACGACACCAAGCCCTATAGTTTTGCCGCTCCACTCCATCTTTTCTAGCAAAGCTGCATCCTTCGTAATCCGCGCACGTCCATTCACGCGCAGCACTTCATCCATACCCGGAATAAGGAAAATCATACCGACTTGCGGACTTTGCAATATATTGCACAGCGAATCTGCACGGCGATTACCAGGACGCTCTGGAAATATAAGACGCTTTTCATCCAGCACCTTAACGAAGCCGGGTCCATCGCCGCGCGGGGATACATCACAGCGCCCATCTTCGTCCGATGTTGCTAGGAAAAACAAGGACGACAGTGATATATAATATGCTACATGATGATCCACAATCGAGATCGACTTTTTCATAATATGCTCTTGCGGCTCGCCAGTGTACTGCCTTAATTCCTCTAGCGAAGTAATATAGTGCTCCATGGGTTCAACCGTTTCTTTTACAGGTTGCATCATGATTCCTCCTTTGGGATCGGCAGATCTATAGAGACTGTGTGAGAGTATGGAGTATAAGCTTATGTAGTATGTAATGTCTGCCTATTGTGATGAAATGGTACTCAGCCCTCCGCTTAGTATAATGCCTTTGGATAGAATTGGATATTTGTCCAAATTGACATATGAACCCCAAGCCCGCTTATGAAGCGCGAGCAAGTGACATGGCTCAACGCCAAATAACCTGTGTCCGCGAAACAAGATCGAGGGCTACAGGTTATGAATGATTGAAGTTAGACAGGCACTATGCCTCATCCAACCTTGATCAATCGGATGAGCGCGAGCGGCGATACAGTCCACCTCTGTACGTTCCAAGTACTAGACGATCCTCGTAAAAGTGAAACGAAGCGACTGGCGTTGCGGTTTCTGGTACTGCTTGCAAATCGGTGTACATCTCATCGGCAATCTGCTCGCATTCGGCTGTACTGCATTTGGCATAAGGACCAAAATACTTTTGCATCATCCAGAACAACTGCTGTCCTAGCTCCTGTGCGGAATGGACATGTGGCAATATATTTACTATATGTTCAATTTCGATATTATATTCATCTGGTAAACACCATTCACGCAGTTTCATTGGATTCCATTCCATCATATGAAGAGCAATAATATCGTACTGACGTTGATTCACGTTACCGCCGTTTTTCTTATTCATCTATACTCCTCCTATCCTCCGGTTGTTCCGGAGATGCTCTTATCTATGTGTATGAGAGCAATGATTGTGGGCTTCGATGGCTTAAACATGAAGTCATTTGGATATAACGCCTAAAGCCATTATTGAATCAATGTTCGCAAAAAATGCGATTCAAGACACAGAATGACAAAATAACAATATGCTAAAAGCATTATATTTACTACTGCATAGTAACCTGTTTTGGAAGCATATTCCGCATTTTAACTGTATGTCCATCCCGATGTATGTACGCGGAACTCCATAACATTTGACTTAAAATCCTAGAAACGTCCATTTTCAGGATGATTCCTATACTTTTGGTAATTTTACTTGCATTCAAAGTATGCCTGAGCAAGCGGAATCTGTAAATGCGGTAAAAGACCCACATTTGCTCGCATATACGTACCGATTTCTATCGCTTTCCGTATTACCGATTGCAGCTACTAATCGCAACTTGAGTAGCTTGTCCAGCAAGATACCTATCCTTTGACGATTATGAAATGACTTCATCGGGTAAATAGGTGGGTAGAAGGCGTTTGCCAGTGCATCATGACAGCAAGAGCTTCCATGTACACACTAATATTTATAAAACAGACAAAGGACGGATGATCATGAGCGAACAAAACGATATCCAACAAGTACAGGATTGGCTGAATCAGCAAATCGGCAATATTCTAATCATTGAGAAACAAGAGCTGGACGATACAGACGTGGTTCACTTTACATTGTCTGCTGTAGATCAGCGCGATCAGGATAATGAGGTGGATGATTATTTGGAAAGCGCCCTACTGCTGCGTGGCGAAGGTCGTACCCAGAATGCAGACGGCGAAAGTGTGCCGGTGCCTAGTGATACGTATGAGATCATCACCCATGATCTGCGCATTGACGAAGCAACCGATCAACGCGTGCGTTTGAATACAGAGCGTGCTACGTATACATTGTCTGTCGGCTAATACGAGCAACAGTTTTTCCCATACATTGCGCCCTGCTTGAACGTGCTTGTGTAACGGTATCCGATGTTATCCTTTCACAAGATTCAGCAGTGAAAGTATAAGAATAACGCAGTTAGATGAGTAGAATATGAGTCAAAACTTAAATTTAAATCTGTTTTCCTGCCTTCGGTTCCTTAACCGGAGGCTTTTTTACGTTGCGGCTGCATATCAAAATAAAGTGTTTTCCCCCATACAATTATGTAAAAATTAGTTTGTAAATCCTATTCGTTCCTGATAACATGGTCGGTGTTCGGTGAAACGCTTACAACTGCAAACCGAGGTGTATATGATGTCGATATTCAAAAAAAGCCTTCATGCTGTATTGTT
Source organism: Paenibacillus sp. JQZ6Y-1 (assembly GCF_040719145.1). Taxonomy (NCBI): domain Bacteria; kingdom Bacillati; phylum Bacillota; class Bacilli; order Caryophanales; family Paenibacillaceae; genus Paenibacillus; species Paenibacillus kandeliae. Next base: position 1,484,069 of record NZ_JBFDUZ010000001.1, on the reverse strand, counting down.
AAGCAGTCTTGTTATTACACCACTTGTATCTATCGCTCCCTCCTCTGCCCATGCTGCCAATGAAAAAGCGCAGGTATGGTTAACGACCGCCGATCCGAATACCGAGCCTAAAGTCGGTCTACGTACTGATCGTCGTTTGACCCGGCAGAGCGATCTGACATTTAACAGTACAACGGGCAATGCAGACTACACAGTAAACGTGAATGAAGGCACGACATACCAGCAGATAGATGGATTCGGGGTATCCTTGACCGATGCGTCCGCTTGGCTGCTCAATTACAAACTCAGCAGTACAAAGCGTAATGAAGTGATGAGCAATCTGTTTGGCAGCTCCGGGATCTCAATGAGTATGCTGCGTCAGCCGATGGGTGCGAGCGACTTTGCTTGGAGTACGTATACTTACGACGATGTGAGCGGCGATACCGCACTCAACCAGTTCAGTATTTCCCGTGACCAATCCTACATCGTCCCTATGGTCAAAGCCGCACTGGCGAAAAATTCCGCGATTAAGGTCATTGCTTCCCCGTGGAGCGCACCAGCGTGGATGAAGTACACAACGAATGACAAAAACGGCACTGGCAAATTAAAAGCGGAGAACTATGCAACGTACGCCAATTATTTCGTAAAATTTGTGCAAGCGTATCAGGCGCAGGGTATTCCGATCTATGCGGTCACGCCGCAAAATGAACCCCTGTTTGAGCCGGGACGTTATCCGGGCATGCTGATGAATGAACAGGATCAAATCGGTATGATTGGCGATTATCTAGGTCCAGCGCTACGTGCTGCCGGATTGAATACGAAGATTATCGCGTATGATCATAACTATGATAACTGGACATTCCCGCGTACCGTTGTGCAGGGCTTGAAGGATAATGGCAAGTCTCAGTATATCGCTGGTAGTGCCTTCCACCATTACGGCGGTGACTTTACAGCGATGACCAGCATGCACAATGCCCATCCAGACAAGGATATTTGGTTTACTGAAGGTGGCTTTGGCGACTGGAACGATCCAGTGAATGGTACGACGCAGGGCTTTGACAATATGATCAATGAATTTATCGGCATGACCCGCAATTGGTCAAAATCGATTGTATTGTGGAATGCTGCACTGGATCAGAAGGATGGTCCAAGCGTCATCGGCGACAATAATACCAACAAAGGTATGGTAACGATCCAGAACTCAGACAACAACTCCGGCAATGCAGAGGACAAAGTGACCTATACGAAGCAATACTATCTGCTTGGTCATTTCAGCAAATTTGTTAGTCCCGGTGCGTATCGGATCGATTCCAATACATTTGGCGATATGCAAAGCGTAGCGTTTAAAAACAGTGACGGCTCTAAAGTTATCGTACTGTACAATTCACAAAATAATGCACGTACAGTGAAAGTGAACTGGAACAATCAGTCTGTGAATTACTCTGTTCCCGCCAAATCGGTTGTTACTTTGAAATGGTAATATACACAAGTATAGGTTATAGGTCATAGCTAGAAATAATCATCTTACACATCTCCCCATTGCGATGCAGCGCCAGCCTTCTGTTTAGGAGCCTTGTATAAATCATGGTAGCCGGAGCGTTGCACCGAACAGACCAGCAATGAATATCCTGCCATGAATTTGCATAGATCCTATGTATCTGCATACATTGTAGCTTCACTTGCTCTAAAAGTTAAAGCGCTTTAACTTTCATAGTTTCATTAAGAGCTTGCTTTAACGATGGAATGAAGAACGAAGTAAGCTGCATCGCTTTTGGGACATGTATGATTGATTTGAGAACGTATAATGGATTGAAAGCGGAAAGATCATGACCTTTGCTTGAACAATCCTGCTTTTTATGGCAAGATCAGCTTATACAGATACAGATGGATGGGACGGGTATCCTATCGGCAGTATATCTTTATAAAGGCTGAAATAGAACATGGGTAGCGCAAATGAAAATGAGCATCCTGCTGCTATTTCCCCTGCTGATACAAAGCCTGTATGTCCCTATCTGCTGACTGATCGCCAAAGGAGTAGCATGTATGAACAATATCCCTGCTTACCGCAAAGTATATAGCCTGATCAAACAGGACATCAAAGAAGGCGTATATCCATCCGGTCATCTACTGCCGACCGAATCCGAACTGGAAGAGCGCTTTGCTGTCAGTCGTACAACGATTCGCAAAGCGATTGAACAATTGCACAGCGAAGGTTTTGTTCGCAAAACGCAAGGCAAAGGCACCGAAGTACTGGATACCTCCACGACTCAACGACTCAATCACCTGACCTCTATTACTGAAACACTCATCTCCAAAGGATACGATGTGCAAACACGCGGCATGTCGATTGAATTGATTACACCGCCAGAGCATATCGCCCACGAATTGCAATTGCCTGCCGGACAGCAGGTGTACTGGGTTCAGCGTGTACAATATGCTGACAATGCACCTATCGCGCTCATGAATAATTATTTGCGCGCTAGTAAAGTACCGGGTCTGGAGCAATATAGCAATACTTTTCATAGCTTGTATACTTTTTTGGAGCAGCATTATCATTTGATTCTATTACACGCGTGGGAACGGTTATCAGCGGTTGCTGCCAATTTTACCGAATCCCAAATATTACAGGTGCCGCTAGGTGCTCCCCTGTTATGCAGTAAACGGTTGACCTCGACGGAACAAGGACCATTTGAATACAGCATAACCAGACTTGTGGCTGACAAATACGAATACAGCGTCTACCTAGAAGGCAGACGCTGATTTTGTCATGCTATATGTTGAAATCAATGAATCGTATATCCGCCATCTACTACTAGATTAGCACCTGTCACCATATTGGACGCTTCACTGGCAAGGAATAACGCGGCTGCCGCAATCTCACCCGGCTCGGCAAAGCGTCCAGCTGGCGTGTTGGCAATCGCCTCATCCTTGATGTCGCCTTCCCAGTATCCGGCAATCAACGGCGTATAGGTGGCAGTTGGTGAGATCGCATTGACCTGAATGCCGTATTTCCCCCATTCATACGCAAGCGATTTGGTGATGGAAATGACTGCCGCTTTGCTAGCGCTATAGGCGACATGACGGTCAATCGCCACAATGCCTGCCTGCGAAGCAAGGCTAATAATTTTGCCACCTTTATTAGCAGCGATCAGTTCCCGACCAACCTGCTGTGCCATAAAAAAGGTACCATTCAGATTGACCCGCATCGTCCGATGCCAATCCTCCTCAGGATACTTCTCCGCCCATTCGACGGGTCCGATTCCAGCACTATTGACCAGAATATCCACGCCGCCAAAATGCTGCTTAGCTGCGGAGACTGCTTGTGCCACCGAAGCAAGATCGCCTACATCGACGGCAAATGCTGCTGCGCGCTCCAATCCACTCGCCGCCTGCTCTGCCTGCTCCAAATTGAGATCGAGCAGTGCCACAGATGCCCCTTTTTCTACAAATAGCTGCGCAACCGCAAGTCCGATCCCTGATGCCGCGCCAGTAATAATCGCTGTTTTGCCATCCAATCGGAAGCTGGTATTAAACAAATCGCGTGTCATATCGATTCCTCCGCTCTACTATAAATGGGTGGTGCAGACTCCTGTGCATGACGATACATATATTCGCCCAGCGCTGCCGCCTGTTCATGAATATGCTGAAATACCGGCAACAGCCGTTGATATAGATCGCGACTAGAAAGCTCTGGTGTACTAATATGCTCTATCACATGCACATCGCCAATCCCACTGTAATCCTGCCACCAGCCTGCGGCTCGCGCTGCAATCGCCGCCGCGCCAAGAGAAGCCGCATCCTGATCAATATTGGTTTTGACAATATCCATATCAAATACATCCGCAAATATCTGTCGCCATAATGCACTACGACTGCCACCGCCACAAAATAGCAATTGCCCACTCACCGCCGTATGTTTGCGCAGCAAATCCAACGACAATCGCAAATTGAGCGCAATTCCTTCCATCGCCGCACGAATCAGATCATTGCGCGTCGTTGCCAGATGCAGACCGATATAGCTACCACGAATATGAATGCTCTGATCCTGCGACGTTCCGCCTGCCAGACTAGGATCGAATACAACGCCATGAGAGCCTGCTGGTGCACAAGCTGCCATGTCATTGATGCGGTCGTACGCATCTTCTCGTCCTGCCAGCTCCGGGCATAGCTGATCCCGCACCCAACGCAAAGAGCTTCCCCCAGCGAAAATCGAATACGCGCTTGTATACATCCCTTCTGCAATATGGGCAAATACATACGGGCGAGTCTCTACATCCAGCACCGGCTCTGCCGAATTGACCGGTATCCAGCTAGAGGAACCAAGCGATACATAACTGCGCCCTTCCTCACTTCCCACTGCGCCGAGCGCCATGCAGGCATTATCCACTCCCCCACATGCCACAGGTGTTCCCGCTGCCAATCCGGTATAAGCTGCTGCTTCTGCCGTTACCTGTCCGATGATCTCATGCGAGGGTACAATTGCTGGAAATAGATGTACCGGAATGCCCGCTGTCACTAGCCATTCATCCACCAATACACCTTGCTTCAGATCGTAAGCACCCAATCCAGACGCATACGACGGATCGGTATACGTCGCGCCAGTCAGCATATAGTTGATATAGTCCTTGGAGCCGAGCATCACATCGGTGCGAGCCAACAATTCTGGCTGATGCTTCTGCATCCACATCAGCTTGAACAATGGATAACAAGCCGCAGGAAATCCATTGCCTGTGCGCAAATACCACTTCTGCTCGTCAATCTGTTGGAAAAATGCTTCCGCTTCCTGATCCGCTCTCGTATCCGACCAAATCGGTACCTGCTCCAAGAGCACCCCTTCCATGCGACTAATAGGTACACTAACCAGACTATGCCCAGACAGACTAATACCATCGATCTGCGAAGCTTCTACTCCTGCGGACGACAGCAGTTGCATGGTGGATTGTGCAACACCCTGCCACCAGTCCGTTGGACGCTGTTCATGATAATTAGGCTGCGGATAATAGGTAGCGTATTCGGTAAAAGAACGCGCAACCGTCTGTAGCTGACGATCATACAGCGAAGCCTTGACCCCGCCCGTACCCAGATCGTACGCAATGAGATATGACATGATCTTCCCTTCTTTCTGGATGTGGCATGACAACGATTGTAAACGCTATCGGAAATGTTCAGATGTAGCTTTCTGTGGATTTTGTTTTCAATCTTGTTCTCAATTTTGTTTTCAAACTTGCTTTCAATAAGCGCTATTCTTTGCTTTGAATATAGTAAAGATAACTATCTTTTGTCAAGCGCTTTCATTCATCTTTTACTTTCACTTGTCTTTCTTTAGATAATTCGATATATTGATCACAACAAAGATAATTATCTTTATAAAAAGGAGATACAAAATGGAACATACCGACTTAGATCGTAGTACGATTGGAACGGAGATCGGACGCTGGGTAGACGTGAGTGCCGTGCGGACTGATGTTACCCATGCTGAGGTGGAGCTGCTGCTTGCGATTGTGAAGACCTATCATTGTATCTGTGCTAGCCCGATGCCGTACATGACCGAATATGTAATCCAGCAGTTGGCGAATACGCCAGATACGGTGGTAACTGGCGTGGTTGGCTTTCCTTCTGGCGCCGATACGGTATCCATGAAAGTCCACACCGCCCGCGAAATGCTGCAACTGGGCTGCCGAGAACTTGATATGGTCATCAACGTCGGCGCGCTCAAATCAGGCGATACTCAGCGAGTACAGCAGGATGTACAAGCTGTCGTCGATGCCGCTAACGGTGTTCCGGTCAAAGCGATTTTGGAAATTGCCTATTTGACCGACGATGAGATTCGTAAGGGCAGTGAACTGGTCGTGGCAGCTGGAGCTGCTTTTGTTAAAACAGGGACAGGTTGGGGACCAAAACCGACCACGGTAGATACAATCCGGCTGATTCGCTCTACGATTGGCAACGCCGCGCAGATCAAAGCCGCAGGTGGTATTCGTGATCTTGATACGCTGCTGGATATGCGGGCAGCAGGTTGTGACCGCTTCGGCATTGGTGTCCGTTCGGCACTGACGATTTTGGAGGATGCGTATACACGTGCTGGATTGACTGTACCTGAATTGGTGACCTCATCATCCAATGTGTCGATCCATGATCGTTATTGAATGATCGTCTCGTTGACGAATGATCGATTCGCTGTATGTATCTCTCTACCTGTTGATTATTGTCACAGAATGATACTGTGATGAACAGTATGACATGATGTACCAAAATACTGTGCAAGCTGAAACTGCTTCGCGGCATATGAACGTGGCTATAATAACAAACGGTCGCATATCAAAAACTGATGCGACCGTTTGCTTATATTTTCCTACCATTGATTTGGTGACATGTATCCACATGCTGAATAGCGAATATCTTGCCTTATTTCTTTTTAATCTTTTCCAGCTCCGCATACATATCTGGCAAATGTTCTTTGAGTGCTGGAATTGGTGAAGGATTGGACAAATTCAGTTCCTCCAATGTATTCACTACAATTTGCAGCACAGCCAGATCGCGATACCAGCGATGATCAGCTGGAACGATATGCCATGGATTTTTCTCAGTGGCGCAATGCTTGAACAGGTCCTCATAACACTCCTGATACTTGTCCCAATATTGGCGTTCATGCAGATCACTCTCGTCAAACTTCCAGTTCTTATGCGGCTTCTCAATGCGATCAATCAGCTTTTCCAGTTGGAATTGCTTAGAGATATGCAGGAAAATCTTCACTACACGCACATTGTTTTGCTCCAGCATTTTCTCAAAATGATTGATCTGCTTAAAGCGCTGCTTTGCCTTTTTGTCACTCACTTGCCCATGTACACGAGTGATCAGCACGTCCTCATAATAAGAGCGGTTAAACGCAGCCAAATATCCATAGCCCGGCACATGCTGATGCGCACGCCACAGATAATCATGATTCAATTCCTCCGGTGTAGGCGCTTTGAAGCTGTATACATCAATGCCCGCTGGATTACAAATCGAGAACACCTTATTAATCACGCCATCCTTGCCGCTGCAATCCATCCCTTGGAACACGAATAGCACCGATTTTTCCTTGCCTGCAAACAACTTTGGCTGAAGGTCTTCGAAAATGGCGGACAATTGCTCTCGCTCTGCCTGTGTATCTTCGCGGCTTTTGTATTTACCGGTATCTTGAGGATCAATATCTTTCAACGAAATGGAATCGCCGGATGCGAGAACCCAGTTGTCATGTGATTTGGACATGAAAATCGCTCCTTTAAGTGGAATGATGAATGATAGGACTGAAGTGTCAGTATCTACATATTACCCGCATTTTTGATAAACCTAGCACCGTTGCTCACAGGCTGTGTCTGTTACATCACTCGTTCGTTTTCACGAATCGCTGCATTCATCTCATCACGCAATTCGCCGATCAGCTCATCTCGCACCTGCGTATCGAATGTGACACGCTTCGGTTGCAGCTCTTGCAGCGCTTCGATCCATACATGGCGGTCGTTAATATGACCAAGCTCTTTTTGGATTTTTTTGTAAACGTCTTCATGCTCGCGGAATTTGGCATTTAAGGCAAAGCTAGCCGCTTCGGCGGTATAACGAATTTCTTTTGCAGCGATACGGACTTTGTGCAGAGCCGTCAATGTATCGTCAGCTTCCAATCCTTGCTCCTTCGCTGTCTGGCGATATGTTTTCTTCTTTTGCTCATAGGAGATTTCCAATTCTCGCATCAGTCGGTTTACATCAGAATTGGCAACCAGCTTGGGCAGTTGCTCCTCCAAAAAAGGCTCCCACTTTTTGCGCAGCTTTTTGCCTTGCAATGAGGGCAGCTTACTGACGAGTTTTTTACGGTAGAAGCGGCGGTGTTCTTTTTGCTCCTTGATCACAGCTTTGAGCAGCTTGACAAGATGCTCCTGTCCCTGCTGCTTTGCCTGCTTGCGGCGATCTTTGAAGGCGTCGATTAGCACATCTTCATCTCGCACTTTGCCAAGTCGCTTTTGTGCCTTTTTGAATAATGGCAGCAGCTCGGTCTGATCATTCGGATCGAGAATGCGCAGCAAGGTCATCAGCTTACGGCAATTGACCCGTGCCTGATGCACGTCTTCCTCGTCAAAATCATCCACCGCTTGCTGTCCATGCTGCTGGAATTTATTATACAATTCGCTCAATACGTCATGCCATTGTGCCGATTTGTCTTTACGCTGGTGATTCGTTAATGAGGTCACGGTTAATCACTCCTGTGTGTATGCTGATGGGATCTATAGTTCCTGTTACCCGCTCATTCTATACCTTGCACCATACTAAACATCTATACGACGTCTATCGCTGCGATCTGGCAATCTCATTTTGTCTATTAATCTGTTCTGTTGTTCTGTAATGTTATGGAAAATACAGGATATAGACACTTCTGTATATAGGCAAAACGTATAATGCTGAATACTCTATGATTCGCTATTCTCTACCAACTGTAGATGATCCAGCGGTAGCCAACCTTCTGCTTGATCGGTTTGTTGCACACACCATATCCACCCGTTACGTTGTCGCAATGCAGTCACAATCTCACCAGTCATCGCATTCAGCTCATACGCCGTATAATCTTCAATCGCAATTCCTTGTTCAGGCTGCCATTCATTCCGCACAAATACCTGTGCCGGCACCCAACCTCTAACTCCACTTTGGTTCGTGCAAAAATACCAATCCGACCAATCCTCCGGTCCATCGTAACGCTCACCTACAAGCAGCCCTTCGCCCTTTTGAAAGGTAATCGGGTGAGGATAATTGCTATGATGGGATTGGATAACGATATATGTACTCATACAATAATCTTCTCCTCTACTAGTTGCAATAACGATTCATTGATGGATGTATCCTCATTTTACAATATGACGTGGTTCTAATGAATATTAAGCTTGAGGCTAAATTTGAAAAACAGTATGATCACACGATTCAATATGACGACAAAAGCGCTGCATCACATCCTGTGCCGTTTTCTCTTTTTGAAACGTTCCCATCGTAAAGGCTGATTCTACCGATCCATCTCCTGCATACGCCGAGATAACATATTCATGGTCCAATGTTTCCATTTCTAATCTAAGTACAGTGGTATTTATGATTGTTTTCCCATCTTGACTTCGGACCCACATGACTATTCCTCCTGATTTTGATCTATAGGCAATGCTGTTGAGGTTGCTGAAGCCACATCGTATCATGTTTTATTTTGTAAAAGGACATTTTTGCTGAATCCACAGACAGTGCTATTTTGTTTTGCGGATTTGGCAAGATTTGCTTCGGATGGATAGATTCGATAATCTAGAGACATACCCATTTGGAAGGAGGATACCGATGAGCGGTTCTGGCATTGGCATTCCGGGCATGATCTTGTTGTCCATCATGCTTATATTGATGATTGTAGTCCTTCGCTACTTGATTGCTAAAGTCTTCAAGAGAAATCGTCATTAAAAGCTTCTGACTGTATCCGAATAGTACATACAGAGCAAAGCGGTTCCATTCCCATGATTTCCACTGTATTCACTGTATTCACTGTATTGACAACGACTTTGGTATTGTCAGTTAACTAATTTCTTTTTTATATGTAATCATAACGTCCTTTCAATAGGAACTCGCGTTCTTATTATAGACGAATATATGCTCTTTTTACAAATGAATAGATGTAACCCCTCAAGCCTTATTTAGCTGTTGAATCATCCTCATAAGCGTTTTCGCTGCATGTCTCAGCGCCGCTGGCACAAAAGCAAATTCTACCCCTGCTTCGCAATCTACGTCCTCAATACTTGCCTTAAAATTCGATCCTGCTCCCTGCTTGAACAGTTCCAATCCTGGTCGTATCGTTCATATCACGGTAAAAGTCGATTTTGTGACTAGTTTATGCTTCGTCCCGTTGATTCTCTAATTGACGCTGCATTCGTAGCTAATTCTTCAAATTGTCCAGAGAATCGCTACAGGCGTCAGCTAATTGACGTAATCATTGCTCAAGCTGTTCCAAATCGTTCATCAAGCCAAAATTTTCACCATAATCGCTATTTTTGCTTATTTTATTCAACTGCTCCCTTCCTTTATACTATATAATTAGCTTAGGCAATATCATAATGTAAGCTACAAACTTTGAAAAGTTTGGTCCATTTGTATTATGATAGAGCGTAAGGTCCATTTTGTTCCATTGGAACGACAGGATGTGTCATCACGAAAGGAGCTTGAAAAAGCAGCCATGAGAGCGTATTTGTTCTTACCTGTTATCGCGTCGCTTATTTTTGCGCCTGCAACTATACATGCCGAACAGGCGGCATCGGCAACATTGCCTGCCACTGCCGGTCCTGCCGACCAGATTGTATCTACATCTTCATGGGAGTATCCTATTGTGCATTTTCGCAACAATACATATCGCATCATGATGGAGCCTGCGCTGAGTACCGTCAAGGTTGGACCACGTCTCGGCAAAGTAGAGCGCAACATTAGCAGCTTTGAAGCCGTCGACGAGAATAATTCCATGATCGATACTACGTACAAGAATGGCGATAGCAATGTATTGAATGTCGACTCACCGATCTACAAATTCCGTAATCGCAGTACCAAGGAATGTATTATTGTCAGTCACAAAAACAAGTATTACAAAGCAGTGCTGCGTACCGATTACTCGGATGCAAGCGACGTTTTGGAATCGTCCGAATCGTCCAGCGTATCCAGCCCTTCGGCTTGATACAAATACGAGAATCCTGACACAGATATCAGCATGGGATATGTATCGCACCCAAGTTCATCGTTGGGATTTCGTTCGCTGTAGCCTATTCATTCGTAATGTAATCTGTCCATTCGTATGGTTTGTGAAAGCCCTATATAGCTCCTTCCAACTAGGATGGATGTAAATAGCCGCCGCAATATCTATTGCGGCGGCTATTTGCTTATAGCATGTCTATGCTGTTGAACTGCTATATTATTGATACTGCGGCTGGAAGAAGAAGCGACCATTCAGCACTTGATCCCATACCACCGAAGTTGACGATGGGTTCAGCGATGCCTGAATCTTGTTTTTCATCGCGGCAACATCTGCATTGCCCTTGATCATACTCGTGCGCGCGGTTGTTTTGGTGGCGTCCAGCTTCAGCAGCTTTTGCGATTGCTGCCATGTGCTCCACGGAGTCAAGCCACCGGCGCTAATGTTATTGCCATGCAGGAAGTTGGCTACATATTCACGATATTGTGCGGTCAGCGCCAGACGTCCCTTTTGATTGGCATCGGTGTATAGCGTGCCGGGGAACAGAGCAGCAAAGGCGCTCTTATCAAAAGCACCTGTTAAGAAATCAAGATCGACACCATGCGTGGCGGCAACGTATTTGGCAGGTGCTTGTAAGCCTGCATCCTGTGCTCCCCATGCGAAGCGGTAGGCATAGATGTTTTTCGCTTGGGTATCCTTGCTGTACTTGGTTGCTACCTGATCGGCGTTAAATGAAGAATAGAGCTGACTTCCATAAGCAGTTGCCTGCCAAAATTGCTTTTCCGTTGTCGGCTCCCATGTATGCTTGCTAAAGCTTGACATGAAGGTTGGATCGAATGCGGCAAAGGCATTAAATTCATTTTGCATACTGCCAATCAGCATCGGTACGCGATTATAATCGCCGCTATCCACCACGTCAAATCCCTGCTTAGGCAGTACAGTACCATCGGTAAACAGATGTGGGAATTCGGACATGCGGATCATAACCGAGCCGACTGCCTGCACTAGCAGACCGCTATCCAGTCCACGCAGCGTTTGTTGCAGCTCGGTCGCATCGGTTTGTTTCAAATAGTTCAGTGCGTCTGCTTTGGTCGCCGATTGACCTGCTTTGACCAGTACATCTGCCAGCTTGTCATTGTCATAGGCTTCGCCTAAAGCTGGAGTTGTTGTCGTCATCCCGCCACTTAGCGGCATTACTTTGGCAAATAGCCCTTTGGCAAGCGGAGAGATCGTCAATGCCAGTACATCACGCGCACCAGCCGATTGACCGCCCAATGTGACATTGTGAATATTACCGCCAAAGCTCTCGATATGCTGCTGCACCCATTTCAAAGCTTGGATCTGATCCAGTAAGGCAAAGTTACCAGAGTCTTCGGCAGCATCGCCTGTACGCAGCGCTGGATTACTAATCCAGCCGAGCAGACCGAGACGATAATTGACCGTCACGATCACAGCATTCGTTTTCTCCGCTAATGCCTGTCCGTCAAACGAACCCCCACTGCCCGTCACATTGCCACCGCCATGTAAAAAGACCAGTACTGGCAGCTGGGTATCATTGGTCGCTGGACGGTAAATATTCAAATACAGACAATCCTCGCTCCCTGTCACCTTGCCATTAGCAAGCTGAGTACATACCTGTGGCAGCTTGGTTGCTTCCACCGTCTGCTTTGGTGTTGGTTCTAAGGCTTGTGGTGCGCGCCAACGCAATTCGCCGACTGGTGCTTGGGCATACGGAACACCCAGCCACATCAGCGTATTGGCAGTAGTCGATTTCGCACCGTTCAATACAGCCTGTGACGTCGGCTGCTGAATGTCTCCCTGATACGTGTACATGCTCTTTTCACTTCCTGTCGTGACAGCTGCTGCTCCGGCGGTACTCCCTATGTTAACCGTACCAAACCATAACAACAGTGCCATCATTGCGAATAAATATCCTCTGTTTCGGTTTCCTGTATTCATTATACCCCTGCCTTTCTGTTGTGAAAAATGATTGAAGAACGTACCGTATCTTCCCCATCTGCAATACGCCTGATGATATATATGTAAGCGATTGCATATTTGTGGGGAAATGCCTTAAAAAAGCAAAAAACCCGACTTGCCCGCTTCCTGTCTATTACGACAGTAAAGCAGCCAAATCAGGTTTCGCCCGGACAATCCGGTAACAATCCTTCATGTGCAGATAAGTATATCATAATTCGTAGCGCTTTCAAGGACCAATAAATGGGTATTAGCTGAATTCCGTATAGAATGGAATCACGGTATGTCGTAGAGTAATCAATCTAGATTTGCAATGATAGATTGACGATATACTGCTGCATGATGATCTAAGCAAACAACCAAACATCTCCTGCCCGGCAGCTTATATGCAGCAGACAGGAGATCATATGTTATCGTTCCCTCATCCTTGCAGCAGTTTCTCTGCAAGATACCTATAAAAGAACAACGTTATGGGCTGATTACCAGCTCGCCTTTTTCACACCGGGAATTTGCCCCTGATAGGCAAGCTCGCGGAACACGATCCGTGATACTTTGAATTTGCTCAAATAACCATGCGGACGACCGCTTACTTGGCAACGATTATGGAGACGCGTTGCAGACGAATCGCGCGGCAGCTTACTCAGCGCTTCATAATCTCCTGCTTCCTTCAATTGGCGGCGTTTCTCCGCATATTTAGCCACCAACGCTTCACGCTGACGCTGACGGACCACTTTCGACTTTTTAGCCATATTGTAACACTCCTTGGTTTTTTAATCGTAATAATTACTATTAATAGAGTATAGAGTAATCTTAGTGGATTGGCAACCCCTTCTGCATATATTCATTCTTTTGTAGATAATGTAGGTGATGGGATTGAAAGATGGATGCTGCATATCATCAAACGCTCTATGATTGGGCGTATTCCACTTTTGACCATCTACGGCTTTTGTCCGCTTCTTCTCCTGCTGTAGGCTGAGGACAGCACTTTGTATTATTTTTAAAATAAAAGCAATAGCTAGTATACATATCCAAACTTACGCGTAAAGGAGAATGACGTATGAGTACACCATCCCTACATAGCAATGAGAATCCAGATCATCCACAATTCACACCGATACATCAGAATCGACATTTCATGGTGCTGATGTCGGCACAGCTCATCTCCAATCTAGGAGACTGGTTGCATCTACTGGCGCTGTTGACACTCACGGGTATGGTCTGGCAGGCGACTCCGATGCAGATGACATGGATCGCCTTATGTATCGTATTGCCGATGCTAATCGGCGGACCACTGGCTGGGGTGCTTGCTGATCGGCTAAATCGAAAATGGCTAATGATATCCGCTGATTGGATTCGTGTACTGCTTGTATTCAGTTTGTTATGGGCTTCTCAGCTTTGGCAAGTCTATCTCATTCTAATCGGTAAAAGTCTATTTGACGTTCTATTCTCCCCTGCCAAAAATGCAAAGTTGCGTGAGATCGTTCCAGCGACGCAATTGCCTAGAGCCGTAACGATCAGTTCCTCTATCGAACAGGGCTGTAAAATTGTCGGACCTGCGTTAGGTGGACTGCTGCTTGCAGTTGCCGGGATTCAATGGAGCTTTGTTGTGGATGCAGCGACATTTCTGCTGTCAGGCTTGATTTTGCTAGCTTTGCCAGGACGCAAGGATCAGCAACAAGCAATGGATGCAGCAAGCCGTCATACCGAATCAGCAGAAACAGACCGTCAGCGTTCATTTTGGAGTGATCTGGTGACAGGTGTTCGTTATATGCTGCATATGCGTATCATTGGCTATGGCACGTTGCTGCTCTGTCTAGTACTGCTCGTATTACAGCTTGCCGATTCGCAAACGATTGTCCTCTTCCGCCAAATTCCAGGTATCCAGCAGTCACTACTCGGCTGGTGTATGACTGCGAGTGGAGTAGGTACACTGACCGCAGCATGGCTGTCTTCAAAACTAACATTCTCTCATTTGTCCAAAATGAGTGCTGGGGCTGCACTGATGGGCTTGATCTTCGTCGTAGTTGGACCGATTGCGACGATGGTTACTGCCGGACCTATGACGACGGGATTGTTACTACTGTCGTTCTGGCTGGTTGGTATCGGCGCAGGATTTGCTTTTATTCCGTTTCAGGTCTTACTACAACAGCATACCCCCGTGCATATGACAGGTCGTGTATTTGGTACAGTGAGCAGTCTGACCTCTGCTAGCTCGGCTATCGGTCCATTGTTAGGCGGACTACTTGTGACCTCCGCAGGTGTGACGCCAGCGTTTGTCCTTGCGGGTTTGTTGCTGGCGCTCATTGGCATTACCGGATTGATCCGTATCAAAGAAAAACGTATGGCATCAATCATGGTAAAGAACACCTAGGCTATGGCAGTGTAACTCGTATATAACGAGATAGCAGTGGATTATTCACAAAAGTAGTGGTTTCTAGTGTGGTGAATCGGGTTTGTTAAATGAATGAGGTCGAATAGTCTCACATCCTATTTTTGCTGCTCTATTCAATGATATACAAAATGCTCACAAAAACAGAGCGTCCCTTACGACACCGTAATGGACGCTCTATGTGTATACAACTGTATATTCTCGGATCATTTATTTCACAATTTACCATCCATCTTCACCATACCATGATTATTCCCCAACTCTATATTGGGCTGGGCTAGGCGTTGAATTTTGTTAGATAGGAATTACAACCCGCGATTATTCATCTGCTCAAACACCGAATCCAATTCTTCACGCGAAGCCGTACGATTGCGTTCGGAGCTGCCGTATCCGATCTCCTGCTCACCTTTCTTCAAGCGCTCCAGAATACCATCGGCAAATTCATCCACCGGTACGCCCCAAGTATGCAGTCCAGCACCGCCCAGATCGGTGTTCACACCCGGCGGAACGATCTCGACCACCTCGATCTTGCTGTTTTTCAGCTGATGACGCAAGGATAGGGTAAAGGAATGCAGCGCCGCTTTGGTTGCACAATAGACAGGCGCAGAGGCTTTTGGCGAGAATGCCAGCCCTGATGTCACATTGATGATGGCAGCATTCTCCTGCTGCTGCAAATGCGGCAACAGCAATGTAGTCAAATGAATCGGCGCATCCAGATTGGTCGCCAGCTCGCCACGCTGATCTGCCCAGCTTTCTACACCATCTTTGATTCGATAATTACGCTGAATACCTGCATTGTTAAACAATACATTGAGCTGTGGAAATTCTTTTTTCACTTCATCGACGAGTCGGATACGATCCTGCTCGTCAGCAATATCTACCACTTTCGTATGAATGTCAGGGTATTGCTTTTGCACTTCGCGCAGTCGTTCCTCGCGTCGTCCGCAGACGATGATAGTATTGTCTTCTTTGAGCAAACGCTCTGCAAAAGCAAATCCGATTCCGCTTGCGCCGCCTGTAATCAATATCGTATTGCCGGATACGTTCATGATGATTCCTCCCTGTTGGATCTGATCTAGATGATAGGAATGCGAGAATGATGATAGACGCATTGTAGGTGTCATTACCCGGCTCTTTTACAGACAAACCTTACTTGGTTCCATATTGGGCAGTGTTCCTACCTGCTGAACACCGCTTTACCCAATCAGCAGCGTATAAATAATACCCGGTCCATGCACCCCAATGGTCAGATCATTTTCAATATCCGATGAGCGACTGGGACCCGAGATAAAATGAACACCGGCAGGCAAATGCTCCCGACCGCGCATATCCAATGGAATCAACAGCTCACCCAGTCGAGTATGCAGTCGTTCCTTGGGCAGCAGCACAATACAGACGGTTGGCAGCAGACTAACCGAACGCCCTTGCTGAGCAGCGGAAGTGACCATAACGGTTCCTGTATATGCAGCAGCGCCGTCTGCCAGCACCACGCCAATATCCGCTTCAGCGGCGCGTGCTTTCCACGGCTCTGCTGGGTCACTGTTCCAAACGGAGATATGTGTTTCTGGTAGCTGGGTTTCCAGTTGCAGCTGCTCCAGCTCCGGCAATTGCTGACGAACAATATATTGCGCGCCTAAATGACGGGCGTGCTCGGCGATCCATTGCCCTGCCTCCTGCAAATTTGCTACCGTCGTTACATGCCCGCCCACTTCTTGGAAATGCTGGGTAAAGCGCTGAATCCGCTCCTCCTCGCTCCAAGCGAACTCTCCCCAAAATGACGGCGCACCGCGAAACGGATGCTGTGGCGGCTGTGTCATTCGCGGACGCTTGAGTCGGGTCGAAATATTATCGATAAAATCCTTTTGCGCTACACGAGAACGTGCTTCCAATTCGTTTAACCAATCCGGTTGTTGCTGGACATCGGGTACTGGGTGAGCATTATGGGACGTTACATGGGCAGTATGGTTCTGTTCCGCTCTGTGCTGAATGTTATCATCTGTCGGCGATGTATCTGCATGAAGAGGAATATTGGCTTCGCGATCATTGTTCAACAATCTCTCCTCCGCCGGAGCATCATCCGCAGGCAATTGGGCAACCGGATGATGAGCGGTTGCGGACTCCATTGTCGATTGCGAACGATCTCCAGACCATTGACCAGTGCGCTGGTTAGGCGATGCAGAGGATGCTTTGGATTGCTCATGATCTGTATTTGTCGCAGGACTAGAAGGCTGCTTGGTGTCAGAAGCTATGTTGTCCTGTGGACGTGTGGAACGCTTGGAATCAGACGTCATGGGTATCTCCTCCCATCTTGCGCTGGCTTCGTTCATGTACGATCCGTTCCATTCGTGCCTTGATGCTGTCATCCATCGGCTGGGATTGCTGCTGTGTTTCCTTTTCCAGCTCTGACCAGCCGTCACGGAAGGAATGATCCGCCATCTTCGGCATGACGCGATATGTGTTCCAGCCTTTGAGCGGACCAATTTTGAGTGTGATGCTATTATCCTTTACGACTGGCTTCTGGAATAACTGACCCATCTTGAGCGCCAGATGGAGTCGTTTGGAATTGCCCATGACAGTCGCAAATCCCTTCATGCCAATTGATTCCCAGCGATTCCCATGACCGCGTTCTACCTTGCGACGACGCAAATATACGAGCATATCATGTAGTGGAATTTTAACTGGGCATGCTTCGTAACATGCACCGCATAGACTGGATGCGTTAGCAATATCATCCCATTCTGCGACATTGCGATTGAGCGCTGGTGTCAATACAGCGCCGATTGGACCGCTATACGTTCCACCGTAGGAATGACCACCGATCTGACGATAGACCGGACAGACGTTGAGACACGCGCCACAGCGAATGCAATTGAGCAACTCCTGAAATTCGGGATCACCCAGCTGCTGCGAACGACCGTTATCAACGATCACAATGTGCATCTCCTCTGGACCATCAGCATCGGCTGTGCGTTTTGGTCCAGTGATGCCAGACATGTACATCGTGAGTCGCTGACCGGTTGCCGAGCGTGGCAGTAAAGTCGCCATCACTTCAAGGTCTTCCCATGACGGAATGATGCGCTCCATGCCCATGAGCGTAATTTGCGTTTTCGGTACGGTTGTCACCATCCGCGCATTGCCCTCATTTTCAAATAACACCATCGAACCCGTCTCAGCAATGGCAAAGTTACAGCCAGTCATGCCGATGTCCGCACCGAGAAACTTCTCACGCAGCTTGCGGCGGACATAGCCTGCCAGTACCGTTGTATCCGGCGGTAGCGTCTCGCCTGCATCCTCGGATAACAGCTCAGCGATCTGATAGCGATTTTTGTGAATGGCGGGGATGACGATATGCGACGGTCCTTCGCCAGCAAGCTGGATAATATATTCGCCTAGATCACTTTCTACCGTCTCAATCCCTGCCAGTTCGAGTGCGCGGTTAATATGAAGTTCTTCGGACACCATCGACTTTGACTTTACGACAGATTGTGCTTGCTTATGGCGGGCAATCGTCATGACGATATCCGTTGCTGCTGCGGTATCCGGTGCAAAATGGACATGAACCCCATTTTTGCGTGCATTATCGACAAATAGATTCAGGTAATAGTCCAGATGCGCGATCGTGTGCAGCCGAATTTGCCGACCGCGCTCTCGCCATTCTTCCCAGTTCCCATGCTCCATCGCAGCTGCCTGCTTGCCACTGCGCAAACGCTCGGTTGTGAATCGTACGGCTTTACGTAGAAAATCATTATTCAGCGCCATATCTGCCCGTTCCTTAACCGTCCCCTGTGTAGAATGTGCCGTATTCATGTGACCATCACCCCTTCATACAGCAGCTCGGCAAGATGCATAACGCGCACTTGCTCCCCGCGATGACGCAAATTACCGGCGATATTCATTAGACACGCCATATCCAGCCCCACCAACACCTGTGCTTCGGTTTCCTTGATATGATCCACCTTCTCCGTCACCATCGCACCGGAAATATCCGACATCTTCACTGCAAAGGTACCACCAAATCCACAGCAATCCTCAGCAAACGGTAGCGGAACCAGCTCCAAGCCTTTGACATGATGCAGTAGCTCCATTGGCTCTTCCTTGACTCCTAATAAACGACTGCCGTGACACGACGGATGATAGGTCACTTTGTAAGGGAAATGTGCGCCAACGTCGGTGATTCCCAATACCTGAACGAGAAACTGAGTAAATTCATACGTTTTCTTTTCCAATTCGTGCGCTAGTTCCAGCCAGTGCGGATCATCCTTGAACAGTTCGGGATAATGATGGATCATATACGTACACGAGCCAGATGGCGAAACGACAAAATCGCTATCCTCAAACGCTTTCAAAATCGTCTTTGCCGTTGTGCGTGTCTCCTCCCAATAACCGCTGTTATAGGACGGCTGACCACAGCACGTCTGAATCGGCGGAAAATCCAGTTTGACCCCGTGGGCAGCCAGCAAGCGGACCATCGCTTCACCAACCTGCGGATAGATCGCATCGCTCAAACAGGTAATAAACAGGGAAACTTTCATGCTGCACCTTCTTTCTGCGGGATGTTTGCAGAGTTCTTTTGTGACTGATCATTTGGCAACTAGTCGATTGGTAATTTGGTAATTTCATAGTTCCATTCCTTCGCCAAATGTTCGCTAAATGAATGTCACAACGTATGAAATACGTCGTTGTTAGATATAAGCAATCGCTTACAATTAAAAATTTCTTTGAGAGACGTAGAGCTTCTTATCGCCACTCTATCCACTTATTAGAATAGAAAATAGAATAGAAAAGCCCGGTTCATACGCCGGGCTGCCAAAAATCTATCAATATCAACATGTACATTACAAGCCGCCTTATCAATAGGGAACACAAGTGATACACAGCCAAGCTTTTCACCTACTGCGACAACGTACCTTCGCACTTTGCTTTTGTACGACGCTTTGTAGCTTACTTTTACCGTATCGCCTGTATCTGACCTTTGTCCCAACTTCTTCGGCGGCTCTACTTCAACCGTTCATCCTCAGACGGTCGTCACCCGAATATCATGCTCCTCTAGCAGTCGCACCGTTTCACTCGGCAATCGCTGATCGGTAATCAGTTCATCCACTTCATCCAGATTCATCACATGGGCAAATGCCTGCACGCCGAACTTACTTGCATCTGCCAGCAAAATCACCCGATCTGCCATACCGACCATTTTCTGCTTGACCCGTCCCTGCAATTCATTCGATTCGCTGACTCCACGCTCCAGATGTACGCCCTGACACGACAGGAATAATGTATTCACATAATACGTATCCAAGGAACGCTCCGCTAGCGGACCGACAAAGGATAACGAGCGCTGTACCAACTGTCCACCTGTAGAGATGACTTGAATCTTCTCGCGGTTACTCAGCTGCGTCGCTACGCGGATCGAATTGGTCAGTACGGTCAGCGGAATATCCGGTAGACTTGCCGCCATATACCATGCCGTTGTGCTCGCATCCAGAAGAATCCGATCATTCGGCTGAATCCGCTTGACCGCTTCC
Source organism: Paenibacillus sp. JQZ6Y-1 (assembly GCF_040719145.1). NCBI lineage: Bacteria > Bacillati > Bacillota > Bacilli > Caryophanales > Paenibacillaceae > Paenibacillus > Paenibacillus kandeliae. Next base: position 1,463,473 of record NZ_JBFDUZ010000001.1, on the reverse strand, counting down.
TCAGCAATTCGCCGCTTCTCTTCGGCATGTATAATCTCCCGTTCAGAAAAGGGGGTCTCCGGCTGTTCATCCTTTACGCTAACCGCGCCACCATGCGACCGTTTAAGCATACCCTGACGCTCTAGTCGATCCAGATCGCGCCGGATGGTCTCCTCGGTCACCTGACAACGCTCACTCAGCTCCGTGACGCGCATGCTGCCTTTTTCATTGACCAGTTTTATAATCATGTCATATCGTTCCGCTACTAACATCAAGTCCTCAACTCCGCATCGTTATTGTACGGGCACTGCGGTCAATCGGCGGAAGCGTCCATAAGCATCCTCCCACGCTTCCTTTTCCTGCGGCTCATAGATCTCCACTGGAAAGGAATCGCGGATGACGGCTCTCGCTTCGCGGATATCGCGGAATGTCCCCTGTGCTATCCATTGTACCGCCAAATTGCCAATCGCGCTTCCTTCTGCTGGACCTGCCCAGACTGGACGGCGTATCGCATTCGCTGTCCATTGGCAGAGCAAGCGATTTTGAATACCGCCGCCAACCATATGCAGCCCGTCAAAGTGTTTGCCTGACAATTGTTCCGTCAGCTCCAATACATAACGATATTTTAAGACTAGACTTTCAAAAATGCAGCGCGCCACCTCACCATATCCGTCTGGCAACTGTTGCCCGGTCTGACGACAATATTGCCGTACACGAGAACGCATATCCCCAGCATGGAGGAACAGCTGATCATCTGGATCGATAAAAGAAGCAAAGGCTGGCGCTGCTTCCGTGTCTTTCATCCAATCGGCATACGATACATGGTGTCCGCCGCGCTCACTTTCGCGCTTGAACTCTTCAAAGATCCACAATCCCATAATATTTTTCAATAAACGGAATGTACCATACGCTCCGCCTTCATTGGTAAAATTCAGTTCTAGCGCTTGCTCGTTGATCACTGGATCCTTCACTTCCGTACCCATCAGCGACCATGTACCACAGCTTAAATAGGCAAAAGAATCCGATAGCGCTGGTACCGCCACCACAGCAGATGCCGTATCATGTTCAGCAACCGCGGTCACTGGAATGTCTGGCAAGCCTAAATCGACACGCAGCGATGAGCGCAAATGTCCTGCTGCTGTTCCGGGCTGCACCGGCTTGCCGAACAGAGATGGCGATAGCCCGATATGCGATAATAGCTTGCGATCCCACTCCTGCTGACGTGCATTGTATAGCTGCGTCGTCGTCGCATTGGTAAATTCATTGATCATCTCGCCAGTCATAAAATAGCGCAACAGATCGGGAATCATGAGAAAACGCTGCGCTTCCTTAAGCAGCGGCGATTCCGCACGCCCCATGGCTTCCAGCTGATAAATGGTATTGAAGCTTAGAAACTGAATGCCCGTCGCCTCAAAAATCCGTGCAGCTGTCAATTCCTCCTGTAGCCGCTCCATCGAGCCATGCGTATGCCAATCGCGGTAATGATACGGATTGGCAAGCAATTCCCCCTGTCTACCAATCAGTCCAAAATCCACCGCCCACGAATCAATGCCGATACTGTCTGGCAACATCTGCTCCTGCTTGGCAATGATCAGCCCCTGCTGGATCTCGTGATATAACCGTAAAATATCCCAGTACAGATGGTCACCAACCTTAACCGGATCATTGCTGAACCGATGAATCTCCTGCGTCACGATCCGGTTATCGTTCAGTCTGCCGACGATCGCTCTGCCGCTGCCTGCCCCCAGATCATAAGCAAGAATCGTCACCAGCTTGCACCGCCTTTGCCGCGCGCCAGAATACTGCTACCGTATTGATCATTTAGATACGCGCGCATCGGTTCGGCAGGCAATCCCTGCTCCTCACGCACCGCATGCAGTAGCGGCGTGACATCAAATTCAAATGCGCGACGAACCGCATCTTCCGCACCGAGCACATCACCACGCGCCTGTGCTTCCGCTACTTCGCGATGATCGACTAGCAGCGCTTTGGCATATTGCGTTTGCACGTTGAGCACGGAGCGAATCATCGCTGGAATCTTCTGCTCAATATTGTGCGATTGGTCAATCATATACGCAATATTGTTTACCGCCTCGACTAGACGCTGCTCCCCGCTGTCCGCTGCATCCAAAATCTGATAAAAGATCAGGAACAGCTCATACGGATTGATTGCACCAACGATAAGATCATCATCCGCATATTTATAACTATTAAAATGGAATCCACCCAATCGTCCTTCATCAATCAAATACGAGACGATATGCTCTACATTCGCACCCGGCAGATGATGTCCAGTATCGACCAGTACATGTGCCTGCTCACCCAGCTTGAGCGCATAATTATATGCCATACCCCAGTCAGCAATATCTGTATGGTAAAAGGCAGGCTCGAACGCCTTGTACTCAATCAGCATACGCATCCCCGGTGACAGCGATTTGTACATTTCCGCCAGTGATTCCAGCATCCAATGCTTGCGCTGACGAATACTGCCTTGCCCCGGATAGTTTGTACCATCCGCAAACCAGAGACTAATATCACGCGATCCGGTTTCACGAGCAATATCGACGCATTCCAGTAGATGATTGGTAGCTTTGCGGCGAATCGCTGGATCTGCATTGGTCACACTGCCTAGCATATACTCTTCATCCTGAAATAGATTCGGATTGATCGCACCGATTTTTAAATTCAGACTTTCAGCATGACTGCGCAGCTTACCGTAATTATCCACTTTATCCCACGGAATATGAATCGCTACTGAGGAACAAAGCCCGGTTACTTTGTGCACCTGCGCCGCATCCTCCAGCTTTTCAAATGGATCACGTGGCACGCCTTCTTTTTGGAATACTTTGAAACGGGTACCAGAATCGCCATAGCCCCACGATGGAGTCTCGATCTGCAATGCTTTCAAGCGGGATTTTACAATATTCAGATCAATGCCGCGTGCTTGCTGTTGTTCTTCGAATAAGGCATACGCTTTGTCGGACATAATAATGCCTCCTTGATCGGATTAGGGGAACATGATGAGAAGCGCTCGGTATCCAGCCATTGCCGCGCCAAATACCGAATCACTTCACTCATGAAAATGTAATAGATTGATAACTTTTTATTGAACATAGATAAGCTGAGGAAACATGACCATCTATACGCTTATCTTGTAAATGCTGCTGGTACACCGCCGTCGATGGTTAGCATACAGCCCGTCGTTTTGGCTGCTTTGGAGGAAGCGAAGTAAGCGACACCCTCGGCAATATCATCTGGGTAAATGTTCACCAGCAGCGTTGTGCGCTTACGATAATGCTCTTCTAACTGATCCGGCTCAATCCCATAAGCAGCGGCGCGCTCATTGCGCCAATTGGAATTCCAAATCGCTGAACCTTGTAAAATTGCATCCGGCAAAATCGTATTCACGCGAATACCCAACTCACCGCCCTCGGCAGCGATGCAGCGTGCCAGATGTGCTTCCAGTGCTTTTGCCGAGCTGTACGCCGTTACATTTTTGCCCGCATATACGGAGTTTTTGGAGCCGATGAATACCATGCTGCCGCCCAATTCCTGCTGCTTCATGAGTTTGAATGCTTCGCGCGCTACAAGGAAATAGCCAGTTCCCAATACATTCATATTGAGTTCCCATTCCTTCAGTGATGTCTCATCAAATGGACTGGATGTTGCTAAACCAGCGTTGTTCACGAGTACATCTACACCGCCATATGCTAACGCCGTATCGGCAAAGGCTTGTGACACCAGTTGTTCATTCGTCACATCCATCTTGACCGCCAATGCACGGTTCGGACCGAAGGCTTCATTCAGCTCGTCAGCTACCTTTTGCGCACCTTCCAGATTCAGATCCGCCAGTACGACATGTGCGCCCTCACTTACCAGACGACGTGCAGTTGCACTACCAATACCGCCTGCACCACCAGTAATAAGCGCGATCTGTCGGGAAAATTCCGCTTCTGCCGGAGCGAGCGATAATTTATACAATTCCAGCGGCCAGTATTCGACGTTGTACGATTCTGACTCGCTCAGTGAGACAAATTCGCCCAGTGCAGTCGCACCACCCATCACAGCAATCGCACGATGATATAAGGCACCACTCACGAGCGACATCGCATGACTTTTCCCCGTATTGATCATGCCAATACCGGGAATAAGGATCACGCGCGGTGCTGGCTCGAACATTACATCGCCCTCGTGATGATTCCGCTCAAAGTATGCTTTGTATTCTTCCTTATATTGATGAATGCCCTGAATTACTGCTTGCTTCAGCCCGTCTACATCGTCCATATTGGGAATAATGTCGATAAAGAGCGGCTTCATCTTGGTATGTACCAAATGATCGGGACAAGCCGCGCCGACCTGTGATAACACAGCAGAATGAGTGCCATTTACAAATGCCAGTACATCGTCGCCATCATCAAATGTCAAAATCATCTTCTTGCTATCGCTAACTGCACCGCGTACCGCAGGCATGAGGCTGGATACGAGCTGCTTGCGCTGTTCCGATGAGAACGCTTGCAATTTCTCGCCGCCAAACAACGGCTTTTGCTTTGCCTTGTCTTCGATATATTGGGCAGCACGATTAATGATCTCGATGGTTTTATTGTAACATTCTTCCTGCGTTTCGCCCCATGTTACCAGTCCATGCTTTTCCATCAGCACCAATTCTGGGTGAGGATGATCTAGTACACCTTGAGCGATCATTTTCGATAATGTAAAGCCCGGACGAATATACGGCACCCAGACAAAGGTATCACCAAAAATCTCATGTGCCAGCTCTTTACCGTTATCTGCGCAGCAGAGACTGATAATCGCATCAGGATGCGTATGATCTACATGCGGAAATGGCAGAAAAGCGTGCAGCAACGTCTCAATGGATGGGCGCGGTGCCTTCGCATCTATCATGCAATTGCCTAGATACGCTACCATCTCTTCATCTGGCATCTCTTCGCGTTCAAATAACGGGCGAATATCGTCCATGCGTAATCCGGTAAAATGCTGTGCTTTCATAGATGCTAGATCGGAGCCGCTACCTTTTACATACATTACTTCTACATCGCGACCTCGGAAATCCTGCACTGTTCCTTTACTAGACGTATTGCCGCCACCCCAGTTACATACCCGACGGTCTGAGCCGATCAGATTGGAGCGGTATACGAGCTTGTCCACACCTTCTTGAATGTTATCTGCTTGCTGTGCATTCCATTGATTCGGTATCATGCTTCATCCTCCGTTGATCTGCGTCGTTGTGGCAATATGAGTAGGTATGTAGCTGTGAATGACTGCCCATCGATACGCAGTTGATTGCATTACAGATCAGTTGAATGGTACTGCCTACGATGCACCGCTTGTTGGGAATATGATGCCCCAAGTCGGTTCCTTTGTTTGCAGTATATCACTTCTGTTTTTATTTGAAAATATAAAAATCGGAAATAAACAAAAATATATTTAAAATTGGTAACGCTTAATCAGACGTAAATAAATAGATATGTACCTTAATATTCGTATAATCACAAAAAGAAACACAATCATTCAAAAGATGCAATGATTGTGTTTCGATTACCATTTCTATTCTTAAAAGTGTAAAGCTATCGATCCTGGACCGATCAGCGCCAGCCCAATAGCAACAACGATCAGAAACAGATTATACTCAAATCCGCCACCGCCGTTGGCAAAGCCTTTGGCACCGTGTACCTTAGCAATTGCACCGATCATCATGACTGTTACCAGCACTGCGCCTAGCGGCAGGAACAGACCAAGAATGAACAAGATACCGCTTAACAGCTCGGCAATCCCGCTAAGTGCTGCCGCTGCATTGCCCGGTTTGATACCAATCGATTCAAACCAGCCGCCAGTACCTTTGATTCCATAACCGCCAAACCAACCAAACAGTTTTTGTGATCCATAAAATAAAAACACGATTCCCAGCATCAAGCGAATAATAAACAGTCCAATATCTTCCATTGTAAACATCTCCTCTGTATTTTTTGAAATTGGTATTACATTTCCATTCAGTAATTAGTACATTCCGACATACCTCTCAGCATGCCATTGATTATTGCGGCTGATCCAACTCGCGTACTTCAAAAGGCAGCAGTACCTGTTTCAGCTGCGCACGATGCTGCTCATATTGCTCTGGCAGCTTCAATTCGGTACCAAGGGTTTCAAGCGATTCATCATGAGCAAAGCCCGGCGGATCAGTAGCAATCTCGAACAGAATCTCACCATGCTCGCGGAAGTAAATCGCATTAAAATAGTTGCGATCACGTACGGCAGTCACGCCATATCCTTGATCATGAACTTCATTTTGCCATTGCAGCTGATCGGCATCATCCACCGCGCGCCATGCGATATGATGCACGGTTCCGACACCCATTTCGCCGCGAACACCAGTGGTCAGCTTCAGATCGATCATATTGCCAATATCGGCTGTCGAGCGATAGCGCACATAATCGCCTTCTTGCCCAACCTGCTCCAAACCCATCACCTGTTCGAGCAGATGAGCGGTCTGCGCCGGACGGGAAGAGAATAATGTTGCTCCGCCGAATCCCTTGATCGCTACATCCGTCGTCACACCACCAAAGCTCCATTCGCTCTGTTTCCCAGCACTGCGCGCCACAATTTCCAAATGCAAGCCGTGCGGATCGTCAAATGCTAGATAACGCTCGCCGAAACGCTCCACCTCTTCAAATGCAATATCAAACTGCTGCAAGCGTGCTGCCCAGAATGGCAATGCCTGTTCTGGAACGACATAGGTCGTTACACCAACCTGACCGTCACCGATCACACCCTGTCTTGCACCTGCCCAAGGGAAAAAGGTAATAATCGTACCCGGATGACCAGCTTCATCGCCAAAGTAAAAATGATACGTACCCGGATCATCAAAGTTCACGGTTTGTTTTACCATCCGCAAGCCAAGCACGCCTGCATAGAAATCTACATTTTCCTGAGGATGCCCTACAATCGCTGTAATATGGTGAATACCTGCTGTGGATTTCATCATCATTATCCGCCCCTTTTTTACCTTTAAATAATAAATCTTAATTTAAAGATTATTGATCATGAGATAATAATAGCTTCATACACCGAAGATGTCAACCCTTTGTTTTTTATAGATTATGAAATGGTTTGTTTAGCGCTTTTTCGTCATCTGGTATGACATTTTCGACATTTCTATGTTTCCCTTTTCTGCAATCGGGTAATGAAGAACAGAGCATACTGAACAAAATAAAGTGAATCATTCACGAGGAGGAGAGCATCATGGCACAAGACAACAAAATGGAAAATCCGAATTCGGAAGACACACTAATGGAGAAACGTAAAAAGGAACAGGGTGCAAATCCTGAAACGCAAGCTGACGAATGGGTATCCAAACCGTCTCCCGTTGCCTCGGGTGACGACAGCAAAGACAAAAAAGACTCCGATAAGTAATCCGATACACTAGGATTGCCTAAAGAATCTAGAATAATGCGTATAGCAGGCAGTATGGATCATTATGATCCGTACTGCCTTTTTATGGTATAAGCTTGGAATAATTGGATTGTATGATCGGGAGACTATCCATCCACTTGCGCTACCATAATCGGTGTAGCTGCTAATTTTGAGATGATGTTTTCCCTTCTGTTACAATAAGCTATATCGACATATAGGAGGTACATAGATGGAGTGGTTACATGAAGTCGCTGCCGCACAGTGGCGAAAGCAAAGCAAACAGTATGCCCAAGACATTAACGAATTTGTACGTATTGGCGTTGAAACCGGCTGGTCTGCCCAGCAGGAAGAACCTCAAGACGAACGATATACGCTCGCACATGAAGTGATGTATATGATTGAAGCAGCCAATGCTGCCAACGAAATCGAACAACTGCATGAGCTGCTGCCACCTGCCTCCGCTCCTCTGCTTGCTGGCTTCAGCGAGGAGAAAGCCGCATCTATTTTGCAGCCTATCATTCCGCTTGGCTTTGTGGGTACACGAGTACTGCTACAAACCGGTATAGATGCTTCGACCAGCCGTATCTGTCTGGCTTCTGAGGATGAAATGATTTGGGTGAAGGATGTACGCCGTGCTGGCTTCTCACCTGACGGTGCCTGCGTAGCGCTTGCCGATGAAAAGGGCATTTCCATCGTAATGCACCCTGACTACGAATTGAATGGTATAGAAGTCGCCTATTACGAATGGCAACCTATTCAGTCCACGATAGCGGGCTTTTTACCGAATATACAATCTCTAGCAACGGCTGAGTCTGCGGTCCATAGTCTGGTACAGCTTGTTCCGTTTGATCAAGGTCAATCGCTGCTGTTAATTAGTGAATACGGCGTATACTTACTATCCAATGAACAGGTTACCATCCTCTCCCCATCGCCCGAGGAATTGGAGGACTATGGTCCAGATTACGAAAGCACCTTGTCGTCGATGGTTCATGGTGCGGTTTCCTTTGACGAACAGTGGATCGCTTACGGCAATCAGGGCAGCGAGCATGGGCTATTGTATATGCCGACGCTGCAACGCTATAACTTTGCTCCGTCGTCTAGTTACCCTCACTACAGTCTCTTCAATCTGGATAGTACGGCGGTCTGGTACAACGCCTGCCATTTTTATAATGGAGCAACGTCTGAAGTGAATTTGGCAGCGGTGCAGCGCGGTGAGATTGGTCCATATGACGAATTGCCGATTGTGGATGAAGAGATGCGTGTATATGCGGGGATTGCACTGGAACAAGGCAATATTCTAGGTGATGCGTACGGATATTTGCGCCTGCTGGATAAGCATGGAGTCGAAGTTTGGCGGCATTATCTGGGCAGCACGATTGCTGGGATGACGGTATCACCGGATGAGCGCTGGCTGATCGTTGGTACGTACAGTGGCATGGTACACTGGATCGACCTTCAGCATGGCAGTGTGAACGAGTATAATATCGGCAATGCGCCTATTTTGGAAACTCATCGCTGGATACTCTGGAATGATCGTGCACCGCTACGCTGGTAAACAGTCCAGTGTATGACAAATGGATATTCGTTATCATTTAAAATGTCGTTATCGTCTTTATGTACGTCTTTACGAACGTCCTTATGAATATGTCCCCTTCTTGGCAATTGGGACTGTCACAAAACAAAATAGTACTACACCACTATCACAAATGATAAAAAGAGCATGTCGGATGATACGTATGTTTCCGACATGCTCTTTTCTTTTTGATATTTATAGGATACTGACAGCTAGATCAGCTTCACTTTACGTGCCTGTTCCTCAGACAAAATGAATTGCTCCTGTGGATACGTTTCGTCCTCATTTTCCACACCGAACATTTGCATCACATCGTTCCAGATGCCCTTTTGCACTGCTTCTTCCTGCGTAATAATGATTTTCATACGATCGCCTCCTGTTATCCATTACCATGAATCTCATGAAATTAAACGAGCCAGTTAGTTTTCAAAAGTGAAATCGTATTGCTCGCTTTCAGCAAAATCAGCAGCAGCTCCGAGATGACTTCCTTGTTCCACCGTCACATCGTGAAAAACAATACCCATTTCATTCATACTGTCTTTTGTTCCTACTGCATTACAGAGTAGCATCCGAAATGCAAACTGTTCTTCCCCTTCTATATCCACTTCTTTATACAAAGAGACGTTATGATGAATATCTACATCATACGTATATTGCGTCACACCCGTAAATGTAAAACGATAACCATATTGACTGCCATGAACCATCCTAATCTCTATTGTTTTGGCATGTTCTGCATTATGTATATCCTGACCAAACTGTAATTCTTTAACGGATATGATCTTTGCATCGTGAATATGACATTGTTCTTGTAGTTCTATTACGCCTGCTGGCAATTGATGCTGCAAATGTTCATAATGCTGCACATACTGTTGGCAAAGCGTATGCCATGTATGCTCCCATTCTCGTCTTGCTTGCTCTACCGCTCGCACGACGTTCTCCTCAGGCAAGTAACAGCTCAGCATCTGGTGATTCCGAGCATATGCAACTAGTTCGGGCGATAGATACTTTTCCCACAATGGTAAACGGTACGTATTGGATTCTATCGCTTGTTCCACAAAGTCATATCCATCCTCAATTGCCCACTGTCTAGCTTCTTCCAATTCTGCTTCCGTTTCATAAAATCCCGGCAGACTGTACGCCTGCATTTCCTCATAAATCTCTTTTGTCCAGTATTTCATGCAGCCACTCCTTTGATTCCTACTTAGTATACTTGAACCTTCACCTATGCAAAACGTTCCATCTAGTATAAAGCAATTTCTGTTGTTGCGTCTAATCGCTGAATAAACGCCTTTATATTCCTACTTCCTCTGCACAGCAAATATCATTCAGCTCATCACAAAAAAGATCAGCCGGTATATACCCGTGCTGATCCTTTTTGTGATTGCTATTCACTTTTATCATATCGTTCTACATTACAATTTTGACTTGCTTGCAACATTTCAACGATCAATACGGCTTAGCGTCATGACCTTTGTCTTCGGCTTTTTTGGCAGCAGCATGAGCGCGGTGAGTCGGTTTGCCCATTGCTTCGGCTTTGGTGATCTCCTCACGTACACGTTTGCCATAATCCTCATCCGCCTGCGTGATGTTGTTCAACACCAGATTGCGGATCGTTTCGTTGCATTGCGCCAGATTGCCGCCGATGTTTTTGACCAGCTCATCGCGTTCCCAATCTTCGAAATTGCGGTACGTTTCGCCCGCTTGAGCAAAATCATTCGGGCGGTCGATCTTCTCGCGCATCAGACGTGCATCATAATATTCCGGCTCATGATCTTTGCCCGGCTTCGGCGCTTCCTTCAAACCGCCCAGCGAAGATGGCTCATAGTTCACATGCGGATTCTGACCCGGTGCACGGTCGCTATGATAACGCATTTGTCCACCCTGATGATTGGTTGCCACATGACTTTGCGGCGCATTGATCGGTAGCTGTTGATAGTTGGAGCCAACACGATGTCGCTGTGTATCGGAGTACGAGAAGGTACGTCCTTGCAGCAGCTTATCATCCGAGAAGTCCAGTCCGTCGACCAGTACGCCTGTACCGAATGCGACTTGTTCCACTTCATTGAAGTAGTCGACCGGATTGCGGTTCAGCGTCATTTTACCGACCTTCAGGAATGGGAATTGATCCTCTGGCCACAGCTTGGTTGGATCAAGCGGATCGAAGTCCAGCTCTGGATGATAGTTGTCCTCCATGATCTGAACACACAGCTCCCATTCTGGGTACTCGCCATTTTCAATTGCATCGTACAGATCGATAGTGGCATGGTTAAAGTCGAGTGATTGAATCTGGTTCGCTTCATCCTGCAACAGATTGCGGATGCCTTGCAGCGGTTCCCAGTGGTATTTGATCAATACCGCTTCGCCAGCTTCATTCACCCACTTGTACGTATTTACACCTGATCCTTGCATTTCACGGTAGTTTGCCGGAATGCCCCAAGGGGAGAACAGGAAGGTAATCATATGTGTGGATTCTGGGCTATTCCCGATAAAATCAAAGAATCGCTCCATATCTTGTACGTTTGTAATAGGGTCCGGCTTAAACGCATGGACCATATCCGGGAATTTCAACGGATCACGAATAAAGAAAATTTTCAGGTTGTTACCAACCAGATCCCAGTTGCCATCTTCGGTATAGAATTTGGTTGCAAAGCCGCGCGGATCGCGCAATGTTTCCGGTGAATGCCCACCATGTACCACAGTGGAAAAACGTACAAAGACCGGTGTTTCTTTGCCTTTTTCTTGGAACAACTTAGCACGAGTATATTTGGATACCGGCTCATCGCCAACTGTACCGTATGCTTCAAACACGCCATGCGCTCCCGCTCCACGGGCATGCACGACACGCTCAGGCACACGCTCACGGTCAAAATGGGTTATTTTTTCGAGGAAATTGTAGTTTTCCAGTGTAACGGGACCACGGTTGCCTACAGTACGTACATTCTGGTTGTCGGTGACAGGATGGCCCTGTCGGTTCGTCAGCGTTACATTTTCTTCTTGATCATTCGATTGCGGGTTCTTATTGTTCTCATCTGCCATAACATGTTCCGCCTTTCAAGAAAGTATAAGTTTGCTGAAACCTTGATACACATTGACACAGGAAAACAGGTGGTACGCTCTAGCAGCAAGCAACCACATTACCTTTTTTTACCTGCTTGTGCCCATTATAAAACACTTTTAGGCGAAAAAGTGAACCGATTTCATAATTTTGTCCATTTAGTGAATGAAGATTGGATGAAATAGGCATCTGCGATATAGTAAAAGAGCAATGCCATCCAGCACAGTTCATGGCAAGATTTCGATACATACGATTTTCGCAAATTCGCTTCCTTGATCAGGTAGACGTTGATTTCATGATTCATCCTTGTGAGAAAAGGAGTCTGTTATGTCATTACAGCAAATCACCCTATTGCATGAGAACATCGAAGATCATTCTGTTTATCCGTTCAATCTGCCGCTAATTACCAAAATAAACTCTTTGCGACTACATGCGCCAGTTACTTTTTTTATCGGAGAAAATGGTTCCGGTAAATCGACGTTGCTGGAGGCAATCGCCTATCAGTGCGGCTTTCATACCGCAGGCGGTTCGCGTAAAAACGCGTATCAGGTAGATGCCGCTGAATCCGCGCTTGGCGATTATATCCGGTTATCTTGGTTGCCTAAGGTAACACAGGGGTTCTTTTTGCGGGCAGAATCGTTTTATCAGTTTGCCAGTCATATTGATGAAAGTGAGCAAGATCCATGTACACGCACGGACTTTATTCACTATGGCGGCAAATCGCTGCATCATCGTTCACACGGTGAATCTTTTCTTGCTCTATTTCAGCATCGATTTGGTCGTTCGCGCCAGCCTGCCATCTACCTACTGGATGAGCCAGAAGCGGCATTATCACCTGCTCGTCAGCTTGCCTTTATGCGTATCATGCACGACCTGACGCCACATTCGCAATTCATCATTGCCAGTCATTCACCGATTCTAATGGGTTATCCTGGTGCAGATATTATTTCGTTTGATGGCTCGTCCTTAGAGCGCATGGATTATCGTGATACAGAGCATTACCAGTTAACCCGTCGCTTTTTGGAAAAACCCGATTCCTTATTAGATGAACTATTTGGAAAAGACTAAAGGCAATTCAAAAAGGACGCTGCCACTTTATCGTGACAGCGCCCTTTTCTTTTAGCTTTTCAATCCAGTTACGATGAAACCGAATCCGATACTGCCACTTCCCAGCTCTTGATCACATCATCGACCATGATCGGCTTCCGCGTCTTACAGAATATCCAAACGCAGACGCTTCAGGCTGGTATGCTGAATCACCCATTGTCCATCCAGCTTCACAAAGGTTTCGTGATAATACCCGTAACCATGAAACGACTTGTTGGGATTGCCTTCAGGAAACGTGACATAATCCTCCATCGGCGACATCACCTTCGCCTCTCTAGCCGATACTAGTTCAATATCCGCGCTATGTACCTGATGCACTGTAACTGCCGGGTCTACCAGATCCTGAAATACCTTCACAATCGTATCCCGTCCTTCCAGCACTGGAATCGGATTGCCTTCTGTACTGAAATCTGCAATTGCATCAGGAGCGAATACGCTTTTGAGTGCTTCCCAATCCTTGGTATCAATGAATCGGCAATACCGCGATTTGGTCATCCGAATATCCTCATACGCTAGCAGCAGCTCCGTACCTGTCAGAAAGTCACTGTTCATCTCATATCCTCCATCATCGCAACGAAGTTATCATTCTATGATTCATTATAACATTATGTTGCGATGATGAGATATGACAATCCATAAAAGGAACTTTACCTGATAGAGTAAGCCATCCTACAAGCAGAGAACGATTGATGTTAGTCCAACTCTAGCCCTTTTGTCTCTTTGCCCAAGAACAGTACGGCAGCCGCACCAATCAGAATCGCCACGAAGAAAATGATAAAGATCGAGCTAACTGCCACCCCTTTACCAACAAGCATACCGACGAGGAATGGCGCAATCACGCCCCCAATCCGTCCAAAGCCTGCTGCCATGCCGACACCCGTCGAGCGTACACGAGTTGGGTACAGCTCTGGCGTATACGCGTATAAGCCGCCCCATGCGCCCAGATTAAAGAACGACAGACAGATGCCCGCCAAGATCAGTGACAGCTCACTGCTGGCAAATCCGAACCAAATCGCACTTACAGCGGTCAACACCAGATACAGCACCAGCACGAATTTGCGACCGAATTTCTCAATGAAATACGCGGCTGTAAAATAACCCGGCAATTGCGCCAGCGTCATAATCATCACGTATTCAAAGCTTTTAATCAACGTAAAGCCCTTTAAGCCCATTACCGATGGCAGCCACAGGAACATACCATAGTATGAGAACACAACGGTAAACCACAGAATCCATGCCATCAATGTAGTACGGCGATGCTCACTATTCCAGATGTTGCGCAGCCCTTCACTAAAGGAAGCACGTGTACCTGCACCAGCCGCTGCATAGCGCGGTGAATCGTCGATAGCGCGACGTAGATAGAGCGCATACAGCGCCGGAATCGCTCCAATAATAAAGCCCCATTGCCAGCCATATTTGGCGATGACAAAATAGGCAACTACAGCCGAGATGATCCAGCCAAATGCCCAGAAGCTTTCCAGCAGAACTACAGCCCGACCGCGATCCTTGACCGCTACCGATTCCGATACCAGTGTTGAAGCAACCGGCAATTCTCCACCTAATCCGAAGCCCGCGATAAAGCGCAGCAACAGCAATACGCCAAATCCGGTCGCCAATGCGGACAAACCGCTAGCAATCGAGAAAATAAGCAAGGTCCAAAGCAAAATCGACTTGCGTCCATATCGATCTGCCAGATAACCAGCAGCGATAGCCCCAACTGCCATACCGACCGAATTGATACTGGTCAGATACCCAATTTGTTGCGGGCTCAATTGCCAGCTTTTCGCTAGTGCTGCTGCAATAAAGGAGATCATCCCTACCTCCATCGCATCAAACATCCAGCTGAAACCTGCGCTGAACAGCAGCTTACGCTGTTTTGGATTGCGCAGCAGTTCCATTTTTTCCATACGTTAACCCCTTCTTCCCGGCTGGCTTGTACTTTTTGTTACATACTTTAGTAGAACAACGGGTAACGCTTCGCATTTTCCCGGTACGACCGCCGCGTTTATGTAGTCACGAATTCTATTATACTCAATCAATGGGAAATGTCCTCACATTTATTCAGGAATGTTTAAAATTTTTAGTATTTTTTTGTGCAGTTAAACAAAAGAAGTACGAAATTAGGTAACAAACTTTACAAATCTGCTATACATTGGTTAAGGGCCTATCCCTTCCATATCTTACATAATAAAGGAGGAAGAATGATGAAGTTGAAACAAAAGCTGCTCGTATCCGCACTGGCAGCTAGTATGGTGCTGCCGTTGTTCCCAGCACAAGCACAAATGGCACCTGCCAATCCAGTAGTAGCCGATGTTCCGGGGGCATGGGCTGCCGGACAAGCACCAGCAAAGATTGATCCCAACAAGCCGGTGCTGCTGTTCGTCCACGGTCTGACCAGCCAAGCTAAAGTATGGTACAACGAAAATGATATGTACCAATATGCGTACAACAACGGATACCAGACTGCCTTTATCAACATGTATGACATCTCTGGTACTCCAGAGGACATGTGGAAAGATGGTGAATTGCTGGCGGCGAAGATCAAGGAAATTAGCCAAACGTATGGCAAAAAGCTCGTTATCATCGCCCATAGCAAGGGCGGTGTCGATACTCAGTCTGCCCTCGTCCGCTACAATGCCTACCCATATGTCAGCCGTGTGATTACTCTCAGCACTCCGCATCACGGTTCACAGCTTGCCGATCTCGCCTTTAGCAGCTGGGCTGGCTGGCTCGCCGATCTGGTTGGTTCCCAAAGCCCCGGCACTAGCTCGCTACAGACCTCTTACATGGAATACTTCCGTTCCGAAATGGCAAAAGATCCTGATGTGAATAAGATTCCTTTTTATACGATGAGTGGTGACAAATGGTCCGGCTCCTCCAAAGCCTCTTATACGTTCGGCGGTGCGTATCTATCTGTCTTCGGAAGCAACGATGGTGTAGTTACAACCGACAGTGCTGCATTGCCCGGCAGTCAATTGATTCAAAAAGGACCTTGGAATCATGCCACTGTTCGCACCGGCTCCTACACCTTTAATCTGTTCAAGCCCTATATCGGTACTGTAAGCGGGGCGGCAGTTGCTTCTTCTCCTGCACTCGCGGTTACATCAAGCGTATACCATGATGTGTATCAGCCGTCCATTTCCGCCGATAACAGCAGTACGTCTAGTTCCCCAGCAGATGGTCACTATTATGTGCGAGGTGGCAATTATAATGGTACAGCAACCGAGACATTGACAGTGGAAGATAACGTGCAATCGGTAACACTGGATTGGATCAGCAGCCAACCGGTTCATTCGCTGCAACTGATCTCGCCAACTGGTGCTGTCCAGCAGGTACAGGTAAATGCCCAACCGGATGATGAAATCTTCAAAGGCGCCTATCATCAGATTGCCAAGCTGAGCAAGCCGATTGCCGGAGAATGGCAGGTCAAAGCCAATAGCAATACCTCCGGTGCCTATCTGATGACCGCCGTATTCGCAGGTAGTACCAATCAGGCAAGTCTGAACAGCTCCCTCTCTGCCAATACACTCAATATGGATGTGCAAACGGAAGGGCTGGATCATGAGCAAACCCAGATTTCTTACACGGTTGATTATTACGATGAACGCGGCAAGCGTATCGCAGCACCGACCGCGCAGCAACGTTCACTCACCTCGGATTCAGTGCAGGACAGTGTACCCGCGCCAACCTCCGGTAAGCCTTCCAATTATGTCATCACCACCGATATCGAAGGCAAAACCAATACAGGCGCCCCATACAAACGGACATTGATCCAATCCGTCTATGTGGATGCCAATGGCAAAACGTATTCTCATCAGGACTAATCAATCGTACGGATTCATGGAGTGCATATATCGAAAGACGATGTATCATTGTCTTGCTGATTACAGTTCATCATGTCTAGATACAGAGAGAATACGATATATGGATAGGAAAACCACATACAAGAAAAGAGCGCATATCTTTGAGAAGATATGCGCTCTTTTTATATTCAAATATCATCTAATTTGCTGGTAAGTTTGAGCAGTCGCATCGCTATGCGATGAGAAGATATTTCTTACTTCGCAGATTCTTCTGCTTCTACAATAGGGAACCAGCCTGGAACGTTGATGACCATGTTCCACAGTGGGTCTGGCAGAGTCAGTGCTTGTTGATCGTTTTTGCTAATAGCATACATGATTTCGTTCTCACGACCGGATTCTACTTTTTCTACCCATGCCGGTTCAACGATCAGTTGGCGACCAAGAGCGACCAACGGTGCGCCTGTTTCCAGTGCAGCTACAGCATCATCCGGTGTTTTTACCGAACCAACACCGATGACCGGTACTTTGTTACCTACACGCTCTTGAATGATGGTCAGACGGGAGCGAGTATCGTCTACGCCACGACGTGGTGCAGAGTTGTAATCCATCAGAGATACGTGCAGATAGCTCAGGTTTTTCTCAGCTAGTGCATCGATCAGTACGAGCGTATCTGCCATTGTGATACCCGGTGTTTCCGGTTCTTCTGGAGAGAAGCGGTATCCGACGATAAATGGACCTTTCGCTTGTTCTTTGACAACACGTTGTACTTCGTCCACGACTGCCAGTGGGAATGCCAGACGACCGTGTACGTCGCCACCCCATTTGTCTTCACGACGGTTGGAATGTGGAGAGAAGAACTGTTGAATCAGATAACCATTTGCACCGTGAATCTCTACACCATCAAAGCCAGCTGCGATAGCATTCGCAGTCGCTTTACCAAAATCTTTGATAATGTCGTCGATTTCTTGTGCAGTCAGTTCGCGTGGAACTACGCCTTCATTGCCATCGTTACGTACGCTTGCTACCGCGCTTGGTGCGGTTACATCGCCATCAACCAGCTCAGGTGGTGATTGACGACCAGCATGGAAAATTTGCAGAACGGATTTAGCGCCGTTCTTTTTCAGCGTTTCAGACAGACGGGTCAGACCTGGTGTGAACTCATCACCCACAACACGGAATTGATTGGCAAAGCCTTTACCCCCCGGGGTCACATGACCAACAGCAGTAATAGCAAGACCTACACCTGTTGTACGACTTGCATAGTATTCCAGCTCCGCATCAGAGATCGTTTCGTCCGGGTTGGAAGAAGAGTGTGTCATTGGCGCCAGAACGATGCGGTTTTTCAATTCAATACCGTCGTTCAGTGTAAATGGCTCAAACAATGCTTTATATTTCGGATTCAAAGGGATCTCTCCTGTCTCTATTTAGAATAGTTGAACAATCTATCGCCTAGACAGATTGTTATTTAAAGTAACAATATATATTATAGTAAACAATTTAATTTTCTACAAGTATTGATAAAAAGAAATAAATATGTCCGCATTATCATGTACACAATACAAGGGAAAACCGGTATCAAGATTGAGATACCGGTTTTGTTTGTTGGCGTTGGGACGGGTTACGTTTGGCGTCGTCCGAAGATGTGGACGATTCACCAGATTGCGGTTTTACGCGCGGTGGTTCTTTTAAGAAGAACATCATGAACAGCGCGATCACCGACAGCACGGAAGCAACCAAGAACGCCATATTCGTACCATGAATCATAGCAAGATCAGCAGTTTGCCCAGCAGAGGCTGCCGAAGTCGAAGCATTGGTGAACACGGTAATCAATACCGCTGTACCAATCGAGCCTCCGACCTGACGCAATGTATTATTCATCGCTGTCGCGTGAGATAACAGATGGGTCGGCAGTTGATTCAGACCGGCAGTCGTTACCGGCATCATCACCATGGACAATCCAAGCATCCGCATCGCGAACATGATGACGATCATCCATACTGGCGTTTGGTCACCGAGCATGGTGAATGGAATGGTACCGACCGTAAGCAGTAACAGACCCGTGAAGCCCAGCTTCTTCGCACCGATTTTATCAAAGATCCGTCCAGTGATCGGTGACATGATCCCCATCAGAATCGCACCCGGTAATACAATCAGACCGGATTGCACCGCCGACAGATGGCGTGCATTTTGGATATACAGCGGCAACAGTGTCGAAGCACCGATCATCGCTGTAAATACGATCACTGTAATAATCATCGAAATGGTAAATAAACGATCTTTGAACACGCGGAACTCTAACAGCGGCTGTTCCAGCTTGAATTGACGGGTAACGAACAGCAGCAGACTGACCAGACCGACGACAATGGTAATAATGACGGTTGGATCATTCCAGCCTTTGGACGCGGTACTGAAGCCGTACAGCAGTCCACCAAAACCAATTGTCGACAAAATGACCGACGGAATATCCAGTTTCGGATCGCGCAGCTTACCAACATTTTTCAGAGCAAAGAATGCAATAATCAGGTCAAGCACAGCAATCGGCAGAATGATGTAGAACAGATCACGCCATGAGAATGTATCCACAACCCAACCTGACAGTGTCGGTCCAATGGCTGGCGCAAACGAAATGACCAAACCGATCATCCCCATCGCCGCACCGCGTCGTTCTTTCGGGAAAATCACCAAAAATACAGTTTGCATCAACGGCATAACGATACCAGCACCTGCCGCCTGTACGACACGACCAACCAGCAACCAGCCAAAGCTTGGCGAAATCGCTGCAATCAGCGTACCGATGGCAAACAGACCAATCGATGTAATAAACAACGCTCTTGTATTAAATTTATCAATCAAATAAGCGGTAATCGGGATCATAATCCCGTTAACCAGCATAAAAATCGTAGTTAGCCACTGCGCAGCAGTCGCATCAATATTCAAGTCTCTCATAATATGCGGCAGTGCGGTGACGAGCAGCGTCTGATTCAAGATCGCTACGAACGCCCCTGCCAGCATGATGCCCACGATCAATCCAATATTTAACTTTGGTCGCGGCTCAGTTACAGCATTATCCATGTTTCTCGTCCTCCCAGTTTGCGGAATATACATGTTGTAGGTAAGCAACTTCGGTTTGCAGTTCTTCCCGTTGCTTCAGATAGGAGATTAAGGCTTCCATCATGAATGCCTGCGGTACTTTTTTTCTGCGTTCGGCATCCAGTCGTTCGGCCGCCGCGATCAGATCAGCTTTCACATGCTCCGGGCTATTCCGGTGAATCGCCTGTGTCAGTTCGCGCATACATTTTCGCCATTCACTCTCTCCAAAATAACGACCATTGCCGTCAGGGACATACAGATTCAGCCGCTCGGCGACCTGTTCGTCAATGACTGGCTCCTGCTCCAGTCGTTTCTCAATCATCGCTTCCATTGTATCAACAAGTAATCGGGCGACTTTGGCGATGTTTTGCGATTCGACTCGGTGCTTGCGCTCCAATCGGTTCAGAAAAATCATCTCTCTTGTCATGCCCTGCATACATATAGCCATATCCCAAACCATATGTTCGATGCGGCTGCCAAACGCCTCCAGCAGCGCTTCCTTTTGCCAATTCAGCATCATACGTTTAAAGTCCAGCATGACCTGACGAATCTGCGAACCGAGTTCAATCGGCATATTTTGATTCAGACTGACAAAGAAGTCATGCTTTGTAATAAAGGATTGCAGCTGTACCTCCACCTTGCGCACCAGCTGTTCATGCGGCGACACATCGTCTTCAAAATGCAGCATGCTGGACGAATCCACAATCTCTTCATGCAACGTACGAACGATCTGTAGCAGAATATCCTCCTTGGAACTAAACATTTTATAGATGGACGCTTTGGACATATTGCATTGCTCGGCAATATCCTGCACGGTGGTAGCAAAATAGCCCTTCTCTGCGAATAATTGTCCACCTGCTTGTAAAACCAGCTTTTTACGATCGTCTGCCATGCTGCTGCATCTCCTACGTATGGGTATAAGTATCGGGTTGATCCGATCTTGCTTAGTGGTGCTTGGTCATGCTAGATAACACTTTTTCTGTGTATTGGTGTATGGGTTTGCTTGTCTGATTGTATGCAATGCGATGTGTTTATTTTTTTTCGTTTGAGTCGTTTAAAAAACTCATCAGAACCTTTGAGTACTTTGAGAACTTACTAGTTCTACTTACTATTTTATACCTCGTTATTTATAAAGTCAAACAGGTATTATGTAAATGTAATGATATTTTTTTGGGGGTGGAGGTTGTTTAGAGGGGATTTGCAGGGTAGTCAAGCGCTGCGCAAAGGGATGGGAAAACAGTCTACGGTGGAGCGCGGGAATCTACGGTGAGGAAACATGGGCTGTAGATTCCTGCGCTCCAAAGTCGCCCTTTTTCCCCATTCCCTTTACTCCGCTCCTTGCTGTCTATGTTATATCGTGTGGAAAGAACTGCAAAAAAGGCTGGGCTGCCGCTCGTGGTTAGTTGTAGTTTGAACTATTTAAACCTTTCTATGTATTTGAAACTTTAGGGTTGTATCCTTTTGCAACTTTGGTGTTTGAATTTGGTTTTTATATGATTATGTTGATGATTGGGATTGGTTTTTTAAGAAACTGGTGAGTTTTGGGGAGTTATGATTGAAGGGTTGAGGGCTGTAATAGATGAAGTCAGGGAATGTATGTGGGTATAAGGTATAGAGTAGGGCTTGGGATGTGAAAAGGACTGATCTGCTGGGGGGCAGGTCAGTCCTTTTTTGTATCTTGTGTAGCATTGGGTGTTGTATGGTTGTTTTGGTGAACTGGTATGGCTCTATTATTCGTTTAGTGCTTTTTCGAGAGCGGCGAGGTTTTCTTTCATGACAGAGATGTAGTTTTCGCCGGATTTGATTTGGTCTGCGGTTAAGCCTTCGAGTGGGTTAAGGACGGCGGTTTGGGCGCCGACTTCGTTGGCGATGGTTTCGGCGATTTGTGGGGAAACCAAAGTCTCGAAGAAGATCGTTTTGACGTTGTGCTGTTTGGCAAAGTTAACGACTTCTGCCATTTGAGCGGCAGTTGGTTCTTGCTCTGGCGATAATCCGCTGATTGGTACCTGAGTCAATCCATAGTCGCGTGCCAGATAGGCAAAGGCTGCATGCTGCGTAATAAAGTCTTTACGTTTGGCATTGGACAGCCCGGAGGTGAAGTCGCTATCCAGCTGGGACAGTTCTTTGATATACGCATCCGCATTTTGCTTGTATTGGTCGGCATGAGTCGGGTCAAGCTTTGCCAGTGCGGTTTCGATATTTTGTACTTCCGCCTGTGCTTGCTTTGGAGACAGCCAAACGTGTGGATCGAATCCACCGTGGTCGTGACCTTCTTCGCTGTGTTCCGCTTCTTCAGCGCTATGATCGTCGCCCTCGTGTTCATGCCCTTCCTCTTCACTACCTTCGAGAATTTGCAGACCACTGCTGGCTTCTACCAGTGTAGGGCCATTGCTGCCAAGCGAATCTTTCACCTGATCGATCCATTCTTCCATACCAGCGCCGTTATATACGATCATATCGGCTTCGGTCATTTTGGCAATATCTTGGGGAGTTGGTTCCCAATCATGCGGCTCGGTTCCAGCAGGAATCAATGTTTCTACATCAGCCAGATCACCGGCAACTTTGGAGGTGAATTCTTCCATCGGATAAAAGCTAGTGATGATATGTAGCTTGTTACCGGAACTCCCGTTAGAGGATGTACCGTTTGTAGATGATGCGCTGTCTCCGCTATTGCCACATCCGGCAAGCAATACACCTAGACTTAGAAGTGCTGTGGCAGGTACAGTCATCAGTTTGCGTTTGTTGTTCATGGATTCATGTTCCCCTTTCCCGTTCTGTAGAATGATGCGCAGCAGGCTCGGTGAGAGCGCTGCTGCATGATGATCCCGAAATGCGTATCTGTTTGTACCGGATGGATACCGGATTTCAGTCTAGCGCATTTCAGTTTTTGTGAAGCACTTCGGTTTGCACCTTACTCTTTTGCGCACCTGCATTTTGACGTTGCCAGAAACGGCGACTGTCTAGATCAGGCGCATATCCGCTATCATTGCCACGACGAAGACGATTGACGATCCGCTGGATGCCCAGCCCGATCAGCAGGAAGGACAACAGCAGTAGCGCTACCGTCGCTCCCGGTGGTGTATTTACATAATAGGACGTGGTCAGACCGCCGAACATGCCAATCAGTCCGATTGCCACAGCCATGATAAGCGCAGAAGTAAATCCGCGGGCAAAACGCAGCGACAATGCCGCCGGTAATGCCATAAGCGCGGATACGAGCAGTACGCCGACAATCGGCATCGCTGCCGCTACAGTCATACCAGTCAAGACGGAGAACGTTTGTGACAGCCAGCGTACATGGGTACCACCGATCTGTGCGGTCTCTTCGTCAAATGTAATATTGTATAGCGGTCGTCTCATCAGTACCCAGAAAATAAGCACAACGGCAAATACCGCTCCAATAATCCATAGTTGCTCTGTACTAACGGCTACAATCGAGCCGAACAGATACGAGCTAAAGCTGCGATTCAAGCCAGAATCCATACTCATTAATACAAGCGCCAGCGCCAAACCGCCCGTCATAATAACGGCAATCGACACTTCGCCATACCCACGGAAATTTTGTCGTAGTCGTTCAATCACCAACGCGCCCAAAATGGCGACAATGAATCCACCAACTGATGGGTTAATACCAGCAATCGCACCAATAGCGACACCTGCCAGCGAAACGTGTGACAGCGTATCAGCCATCAACACCTGTCTACGCAGCACGAGGTATACACCGAGTAGCGGCGCGATTATAGCAATCATTCCTCCGGCCCAAAACGCACGCTGCATGAACTCGTAGTCAAACATGCCCATCCGCCACCCTCCTCTCGTTCGAGCCGAATCGTGCGGTCCAGATACGGCTCCGCTTCTTCCAGCCCGTGTGTCACCATAACAACGGTACGACCGTGTTGTTTCACATGATGACTCATCAATTCGTAAAATCCTCTACGGCTCTCTAGATCCATCCCCGTAGTCGGTTCATCCAAAATCAACACATCTGGCTCCTGAGCAAGCGCGCGAGCAATACATACGCGCTGCTTCTGTCCACCGGACAGCTCACCGATCTTACGATCGCGCAGTTCCCACATACCGACAGCCTCCAAGGAGCTGCGTACCAGAGCCTCCTGTTTTTGCTTAAACCCTCGGAACAGACCAAGACGCATATAACATCCCGAACGTACCAGTTCAAACACTGTACTAGGAAAACCGCTATTGAATGAAGCAACCTGCTGCGGTACATACCCGATGACCGGCTTACCACCCTTTTCATTGCGGTTAATCTGTACTCGTCCACTCCACGGTTTCAAAATGCCGAGCAGCAGCTTGAGCGATGTTGTCTTAGCAGCACCATTCGGTCCGCTTAATGCCATAAATTCATTGCTGTATATTTCCATCGACAGCCGGTTAACCACCGGTTCGCGATCATAGCCGAACACTACGTCCTGCATTGACGCCAGTAACAAATGAAGCACTTCCTTTCCTGTATTGCCATCATGGCTGTTCATGATGAGAATCTTCTATATCTACATATCGGCAAAAAAGCCGTTACATTCAGGATCATATGGTTCTTCCAACATGAATACAGATCATAATAATGAAGTAAACCAACCAGAATCAATGGAAACCAGATGGCTACCTTCTATATACTTCCTGCACATGATTTCTTTTCTTCCGCTTCTGTTCGTAAATATTACGAATATCACCTGACCTACTTTACTCCTGCCATGTTAGCATTGTCAAGCGTTTAAACAAAATAATTACGATTTAGCTTTTTTCATCCCTATTTGCTTCCTTGTAGCTGTATAATTCCCCCTACAGCTCGCCCTTATCATACAAAAACAGGGTACTGCGCAATGCAGACCCTGTTGCAACTATATTCTATGCTGAATTGTTCTGTCCTTCACTACATGAGCGAAGGACAACTGTATTCTAATTATAAGGTTCTTACAAAGTACGGAGACGGAGCAACAATCTTGCTATATACAAAGCAAAGCGATGAATGATCGTACAGAGATCAAGCAATCCATCTGCAGGGTATCAAACAATCCCTTACAGCGATTTCACCACATACAGACGAGAGGTTTCTTCCCAAATCTCGCCTTGCTTGAGACTAATAAAGCCCTTCTCCTCATCTGGCAAATCCACATTCGGTGCGTTCACCAGATTGGTTTGCGGTTCTGGACAGAGGAAGCTGCCGGATGCTTTGCAGTTCCAGATCATCCAGTGCTTATAGCCAGTTCCTACATCATATACCAGCTTCACACCGAGGCGATGATCGACGATCTCCGCGATATTGCGACCATTGCGCGGCTCAGCAGTATAATGGTTGTCCATTTCTTCGCCGTACGGGTTCGCGCCTTCCTCCTTCAATTGCTGCTCCCATGCCGATAATGGCTGGAAGCCACCAGTTGGCAACATCCGCTCCGTCATCTCGCGACGCTGGCCAATATTTGCGTGGAAGGTTATATCATCCGCGCTGCTATCTGGTGCGAATGGAGCATTCAGTGCGGTATGGAATGCCAGCATCATCGGCATTGGATCGTTGCCATGATTTTGGATGCTGATCTGTTGCTGCAATCCATTTGCCGATAAGGTGTAGACTAGTTTCGCTGTAAAGGAATGCGGCCAATAGCTGTACACCGGATGCGATTCGTCAATGCTCACACTAAGCCCAACCCGACTCTCCTGATCATTCGCTTCATGGAAATCGACATCCCATACAATGGTATGCAGGAATCCGTGCAGATGGTTATTCGTTTCCGGCTCATTGATTGGGAACGTATACGTGCGACCGTTCCATGTAAATGTACCATCTTCGTATCGGTTTGGCGGAAACAGTACCGGAATACCATTTACCCCTGGACTAGCGCGAAATGCATCCATTTCCTGCTCCTCTGGCTCCCGCAAAAAACGGTAACCGTTACCATGATCGCGATAAGCAATTAGATTGGCACCTACACTGGGCAATACCGCCGCTTCCAAATCCCCATAACGAAGCCATACTGCGGGTTCTCCTTGATAAGCTTGTTCAAACGTACTGGACTGATTGGACATGACTATTCCCCTTTTCGTCTAGTAAACTCATTTCCTTTACAATTACCTACGCTAATCAATCAAAACATTAATCATACAAAATATATCATATCTCTTCATGGCAAAACAATCATACTTTCCCATCAACAATCCTATCTTCATCGATTTGCAAAGACGACAAACGCATCATAGATACATTATCTACACAATTCGAATCTTCTCTCCCTTGCGCGCCGATTCGAGACAGGCAGCGATCACCCGTGTATTGCGGATCGCATCCTCTGGGCTATACGGTAATGGCATACCATCCAGCACGGCCGCCGCAAACGCGTCTACCTGTAAAGCAAAATGGTTGGCTACCTCCATATGCTCCTCTCGCTTGCCCTCATCCGTATAAATAGTAATCTGTGGCTCATCGCTATGATCATCACGCCGAAACGCATACGGCAGCTTAATTCGGCCTTTCGTACCGATAATTTCCAGTGCACAACTCGGATATGCCCACATCCCACATTCAAATGTAGCCGAGCGTGAATTAGGAAATTCAAGCAGCCCAGAAGCCATCATATCAACATGATCATGCTTTGCCGAAAAGAGTGCATGCACCGTTACCGCCGTCGGCTCCGCACCAAAATACATGCGTGCCGCCGAGACCGGATACACGCCAAGATCATATAATGATCCGCCGCCCATCTCCCGTCGATAACGTACATTTTCCAGATCGTCCGCGTTATTGGACGTAAAACGTCCATGCAGGCTACGCACCATACCGATCTCGCCAGAATGAATAATCTCGCGCACTCGCGTATGCTTCGGATGGTACCGATACATAAAACCCTCGGCAAACGTCACGCCCTGCTTGCGACACGCGTCTACCATCTCTGCTGCATCAGAAGCTTCCAATGCAGCGGGCTTTTCACATAATACATGCTTGCCCGCTTCTGCCGATTTGATCGTCCATTCCTTATGCAGATGGTTGGGCAGTGGAATATACACTGCATCAATGTCAGGATCGGCAAGCAGCTCTTCATAGCTACCATAGAAACGAGGAATCCCACAGCGCTCAGCGACCTCAGCGGCATGCTCTACATTTCGACTGGAGATCGCCAGCACTTCATTGCGCATGGATTCTTTAATAGAAGGTATGATTGCGCTTACAGCAATGTCCGCAGTGCTGATGATGCCCCACTGCAATTTACGCTCAGTCATGATTGCATTCTTCCCTTCGCTTCAGTTTACATCAATCTGCCTGCGGTAAAGAATGATACAACTGCCTGTCGTTACCTGATCTATTTCAACGCTATATCCTGTATGACCCGTTTATCTGTAATTGTCCGCCTCGGCGCGATTCAACATGCCAATGCAGCGATCCAAATCGGTTTTGACCTGCTTTTTGTACAGCTTCGCCTTTTCTGGTCCATCATCTGTAAAATGATATATAACAATCTCCTGAAAATCAACCTTCGGATCATTACCTTTTAGTTGCTTGGTACGATAAAAAATCCCGTCATGCACCAGTTCATGCAAGGCGCGGTAAATCTCGCTTTGCGGAGGCGAATAACCGAAATCCTTAAAGCGTTCCTTCATGCTTTCCAGCATTTCGTAGCCATAGCCGCGATGCTCCTCCACCATCGTAATCAGGTACAGCTTGATAAACGCCCGCTGTGCAATCATAAATGCCATTTCATTCGCTCCCTTCTCTTTCCAGTGTCTCTTCTATTATATGAAATTTTCACCGTTTTGAACAACAAAAAAAGCCCTAGCGGGCTTTTCGATAAGGAATGCCTGTCAGCCATGTGCCGAATTTGAGTCGAGATAGACCATACGTCACCGCGACCGACAGTACTAGCGCTATAATCCATACTAGGATAGTACGCAGTGTACTATTCCAATCGCTGAATAACCAATCGTCCATCACATACGCATATTGCAGCATCAGAGCATGTGCCAAATATCCACCATACGAATACCGACTCAGCGTGATCCACATTTGTCGTTGACGTCCACTAGCGCTTTGGTTGATATTCAGGGCCAGCATGTACACCCCCAGCACCAGCGACACCAGAAATAGCGCCATCCACGGCTGCAACAGAATGAGTGCCATAAAGCGCGGGCCAAAGCCCGGTCCCGGCGGAAACGAACCGCCTAGCACAAGTCCTGCATAATACAGTGTGAAAATGACACATGAGATCACAATCGGCCATTTGAGCGTTTGCAATAGCTTCAGAAAAGCAGTGATATGTAACCCGGCGAGTGCTCCGAGAAGAAAGTAGTACAAATAATATACGATGTTGCGATCGGCATAGATCGTAAAATACGCCGATACCCCCGGAACCTGCCAGGCGTTGAACATATCCGTCAGCCAAGGACGCAGCAACAATAATGCTTCATATCCAACGGTTAATCCTACAACTGCTAGTAGCGCTCTACGCCCACTGTTACTGATCATGACGTCCAGACGTCGTACCAGTCTGCGCAGCCAAGGAAACAGCAGATACATCGGAATAATCATCACAATGTACCATAAATGGTAACTTGATTTGCCCGTGATCCAGAATCTGAGCATATCCGGCAACCACCATACTGGTGACTGATGCAGCAATATGCCATTCAGTACCATATAGAGCAATGACCAGAGTACATACGGAACGACAATATCCTTGAATCGCTTGCGGATAAAGGAACCATATGCCAATTGACCGTCATAGTTATAAAAAAGTACCAACCCTGTAATGAAAATAAAGGCCGGTACCGCAAATTTGGCCGCTATTAATAGTAACGTAAGTCTTACACCATCCGCCATCCCCAATTCGGGTGTAACGGAATAGTGAGCGATCGAATGCTGTAGCACAACGGCGGCAAAGGCCATGCCACGCAAAATCTCGATTTCGCCAAGTCTTGGTTTGGAGGTCATTCTGCTTGATCGTCATCCTTCCGAGTCCATTCATGCTGTGTTCCTGCATTATTTACAAATGAGTGCGTTATCCATGCTCCAATTCTTCTCATCCGATTCCGAGATTAACTGTGGTACCGGAATTTTTGGAGCCTGAGCGGGTTCCTGTGGTGCAGCACCCGGCATACGCAATTCATCACGAAGCTTGTTGATCCATTTGCGGCGCGATTTCTTTTTCTCTTTAACCGAGCCTGAGCCTGACGTCTGGTGATCGACCCATTTGTCTGTTGGCATTACAGCTTGCATCTGTATTACCTCCCCATTCATAGTTTGGAAGACATCACGCCTTCCACTGTCAGTATAACGTCAATCCACGAAAACGGATAGGGCATTTATGACCTAATCCTTGCTTACCAAGTAGAGATAATGACGTTTATTGGCGAAAAATGACGAAAGACCTATCTCCGGTAAGCATGTACCGAAGACAGGTCTTTGTATAGACAATTACAGTGAATAAACATTGATACACTGTACGTCCGAATTGGAATCTCTAGTGGAATTGCCGCAATATTCAGCCCATTTAGGCTGCCAGCGTCATCCAATATTGGCGGTGTCTTTAGACACCATAGCCGCCGTTGGAGTAGGACGTAATCTTGTTGTCCGAACCCTGGCTATCTTCATTTGTATCTTTGGGCTTCACTTTGCTGCTTGTTTCCGAATGCTTCGGATGATCTTCGGTGCGATGATTCTCCGGCGTAATCTCGTTATTTTCAACTTCTTTATTTTCATCATGTTCTTTATTAGTCATATCGATTGCCTCCTGTCATTGTGTTACCTGATTGTGTAGCGCTGCGGGTACGATACGTTTGTTGATTTAGAGAACGATTGTTACGGAAAATGCCATACGCATGATCATATCGCTCGTCTTCATCGACAAGTACCAGAATCCGCCCTTCTTCTACGTAGCCTTCATATTGCTGTGCTTCCTCTTCCGGGATTCCCATTCCAATGAGACCGCCAACAAGGCCGCCTGCGCCTGCACCGACCGCTGCACCTGCAATGGTAGCTGCGATTGGACCTGCCGCAAGGATAGGACCGATACCCGGTATTGCCAGTGCTCCCAGACCTGCCAGTAGGCCGGCCGTACCACCGAGCACACCACCAGTTGCTGCACCAGCAGCGACGCCTTCCGGCGCTTTGGTGTCGGTCTCATCGGTAATTCGACGAAGTTCTTCACGGTCTTTGGTAATAACGGAAATCTCATCCGCTTCAAATCCGTGATGTTTGAGATCGTCGATGGCACTTGATGCTTCGCGGTTCGTTTCGAACACGCCTACAATTTTTCTGTTCATTCCATTTACCTCCCTGGCAGAGCCTGTTGAAGTGTCTGTGCAATAGTAATAAGGCTGTCTCTTTATTTACCCGATCCAACGGGTTGTTAAACGATTACATGATGGTTATCGTATATTCAGTTGTTACGCGGCTTCGCCCGATTAGTCGGCTGCGCAGCCAATGGATCATCCGGCCAGTAATGCTTTGGATAACGTCCTTTTAGATCTTTTTTTATATCAAAATACGTATGCTGCCAGAAGCTCTCCAGATCGCTCGTTACCTGTACCGGGCGATTTGCAGGCGATAACAATTGAATCGTAACCGGAATCCGGTTGCCAATGAGCGGCGTTTGTGTACAGCCAAACATCTCTTGTAGACGCACAGCGATGTATGGACGTTCCGAGTCGCTGTAATCGACCGGAATGCGAGAACCGCTCGGCACTTGAATATGCGTAGGTGCTAGCGCATCCATCTCCTGACGCTGCTGCCAGCTGAGTCGATTCAGTAGTAGCTCGCCTGCCTGCAACCGTTTCAGATCGGATAAGCGTCGGATGGTATCCATATATGGCAGCAGCCACTCGTCTGCTTCAGCCAACAATGATGCATCATCCATCGCCGGATAATGCTCTGGCTGTACTTTATTCATCAATGCCAGCCGCTGACGTAGCTGAATCGCTGGACGCGTCCATTGTAGCAGATTTAGCCCACGACCATGACTGCGTAGTGCGTTGAGTAATGCTTGCTGTACCGCTTCGATCGATGGATGCGGATCATTGATTTCTTGAAAAACAATCGCACCAAGCCGTGTTATCCGCTGTGCTCGAATGCTCTCTCGTTCAGCATCATAATGTACTTGAGATACCTCTTCTATGTGCGGTTGATGCAAACGACGCAATTGCTCCTCTGTTACTACAGCAGCAAGCAAAATACGACTTTCACTGCCAGTATCGTCCAATTCAGCTGCGACTATATAAGGTGCTGTCTGCAAAGCGTGGACTGCTTGCTGACGCTGGTTGATATACGCTCCACGACCGATACGTAGGCGGAACCGTCCATCACCCCGATTTTGTCCGATTCGGTCAGGATAGGCGAGTGATAGTAGCGCACCAGTCCACTCTTCCATCTGATGCTGATTGTTTTTACTAGTATGTGAATCGGTATGGTTCATTGGATTGGAGATAGCTTTATCACTGCGCTTAATAATGGAAGAAGATGAATGTTTGGACTCAAGCTCTGCTCCCAATTGACGATATTGTCGTAAGAATCGCTGACTCCATTCGCGAATCCGTTCCAATACATACTGATTTACCGTATACATTCCACTGCCTTGCAAGACCTTCACACGATCCACCAGATCAATGCCAGCTGACGGCGGCAAAATATCCCGTTCCTGCAGCAAAGCTGCCAGCTGGCATGCCAGTTCCACCAGTTCTGGTTCCACCTCAGCTGTACGCAGTATCATATGTGATAGTCGCGGATGGCTCCCCATCATAATCATACGCCGACCATGATCTGTCATGCGTAACTGATTATCCAATGCTTCTAGCTGTTGCAGCAATTGCTGACCTTGATGGTACACATGAGCAGGCGGAGGTGTCAGCCAAGCAAGTTCATCTACATTTGCCCCCCATGCCGACACTTCCAATGCCAGTGGTGTGAGATCACTTTGTACAATCTCCGGCACTCGCTCCGTAGGCAGTAGCGGATGCTCCTCGGCACTCCATAGTCGATAGCAGACACCCGCTGCCTGTCTACCTGCACGACCGCGTCGCTGATCGGCAGCATCCACAGAAACACGGCGCGTTTCCATCTTTTCCATTCCTGTAGCTGGGGATAGGATACGCGTACGCATGAGTCCGCTATCCACGACGATCCTCACTCCATCCACCGTCACACTGGATTCCGCGAGCGAGGTCGAAAGAATCACCTTGCGTCGTCCCGCTTGTCGCTGACGCACCGCCTGATCCTGCTGTTCCGCTTGTAATCCTCCATGCAAAATCGCAATATCCGTTTGTGACAGTAGCGCATGATTGGAAGCAAGCAGTTCCTGCTGCACCCGCCGAATTTCACGAACACCCGGCAAAAAGACAAGCATATCTCCCTCATGCCGCGACAAAGCTTTCCAAATCACTGCCGCCACCTTCGGCTCCATAAGCGCGCCCGGACGATTGTACAAACCGAATGCCGATTCGCCAGCTTCATAGATCGTTTCTACCGAAAAATTGCGTCCAGCACTGGTCAATATCGGTGCATCTCCCAGCAATTGAGCCACCGGCTGCGGGTTCATCGTTGCCGACATCACAAGCACACGCAGATCATCACGCAAAAGAGACCTGCTCTCTATCGTAAGAGCAAGCCCCAGATCGGCATGCAGATTGCGCTCATGAAATTCATCAAAAATAATAATCCCTGCCTGCTCCAGCGAAGGATCATGCTGTAGCATCCGCGTCAATATCCCTTCGGTAACAACCTCGATTCGTGTCCTCTCGCTAACCCGCGTATCCAGCGCTACTCGATAGCCAACCGTCTGTCCAACCGACTCACCAAGCGCTGCTGCCATATAACGCGCCGCTGAGATTGCCGCCAGTCTGCGCGGCTCTAGCATGATGATGCGTCGCCCTTCCAGCCACGGCTCATGCAGCAGGGCTAGTGGAATCCGTGTCGTCTTCCCCGCTCCTGGCTCCGCAATCAGCACCGCCGTACCACATGTATTCAAATGATGCACCAGATCAGGGATCAGCCCATCTACTGGTAAAGAATGAATGTCAGTCAAAGCTATACTCCCTTCTTTCCTATATCCCTGTCAATTTACGGCGAATTTTACTCTCATATCTACCATAAGAGGGATTATTACTCCAATCCTGCTGAGCAGTCAGCATGTTCAGCCGCAGCGTCTTTTCATCCAGCCGTTTACGCAATTCACGACGCTCGCCGTCATGCTGACAAGCGGCAATCAGATCGGTCAACGTAATCATATCCTGTCGCAAGCTTAATTCTTCCGGTATAATATTGGCATTTTTCATTAGCTTATAAGCAGAACGCAATTCCTCTGGTACATGAGACAGATCCTCCAGCTCCAGCGGCTTGCCTTTGCCCGGCAAATCGTCGAACTCGCCTTTTCTCATCGCTTCTTCAATTTTCTGATCCGCCAGCCATGATAGCATAAGCGTCACCTTCCTTTGCGTCTGATTGTAGAATCATATGTTGCCTAACCATGTGCTACTTACGAACAATCGCTATTGTAAAAGAATCATGGTAAAAGGCAGCGAATGTACTGTTTACTATACCATATTGCATCACGTTGTTAAGGTGTAGATTCAGCAACTGATAGCCTATTCATTAGCTCAACGAACCGTTTATCCATATCCATGCTTAACAAGCTGCGAATGAACGTATCAACAATCGAAAAAGCCGCCCTTCTCTCTTGTCGAAACAAGAAGAAGGTGCGGCTTTATATACTGATTCCGTTCGACAATGCTTACATTATATCTTCACAGCATAAAAGATTCTTAGCAGAGATTCTTGCACCACGAAAGATTCTTTCAGCATGATATACCTTTGCAGCATAACGAAATCATTTGTTTCCTAATCATGTAACAAGCATAGTGCGCGTTCCAGTGTTCTCCCCAGTTCCAGTACATCTTATGTTTATGCAAGTCAGACAATGTCCATTTTAATCATTATGATATACATCCATTAACAGAGGAGAGATTCAGCTCCATCAATGACAACCTGTGCGCCTGTAATATGGGAAGCTTCCGATGAAGACAGGAAAGTGACGAGATCCACTACATTATCGACTGAACCGGATTGACCTGCCAACGGCTGACGCCCATTCGGGAATTCGATCGGGATTGCAATCTTCTCCACCAATTCATTACGCTCTGTGCTTTGATCGATATTGGTAGAGATTGCGCCGGGACAGATAACATTTACACGAATACGAAATTGCGCTAGCTCCAATGCCGCCATTTTGGCAAATGCAACTTGTGCTGCTTTGGATGAACTATACGCTGACATACCGAAGCTGGCAAATGTCGTGTTTCCATTAATCGAGCTGGTAATAACAATACTGCCGCCTTCCTTTTTCAAATATGGTAATGCGTATTTGACAGTAAGAAAGGTACCGCCTAGATTCGTATTAATCGTACGCTGCCAATCCTCATAGCCAATCTCATCAATCGGCGCGACTGTACCGTTAATACCCGCATTGGCAAATACAATATTCAACCCGCCAAACTGCTCTGCTCCTTGCTCAATCGCTGCTTGCACATGCTGCTCATTAGCAATATCCGCCACAAAGGCTTTGGCAGAGTCGGGATATGCCTGATTGATCTCAGCTTCCGTCTCGCGAATGCGCTCCTCGGATACGTCGCAAATAATTACTTTTGCACCATGAGCAGCAAATCGGAGTGCGCTCGCGCGACCGATCCCTGAGCCGGCACCGCTGATAAAAGCAACCTGTCCTGCAAAACGTTGCGGATGAATGGTTTGTTCCATATTGGTTTCACTCCTTCAGATGAGTTAATGGCAAAATGCTAATTATCTCGCTCCAACAATTACCCCAAAATCCTATCGTTATAATCACAATCCGTTATATTGAATTGTATTTACATGTATTTAACCGAAAACGGCGAATGAACCACAGCAAAAAGCCGGATTGTATGAACATTCCACTTTTAAAATCAGCAGCAATCTGCACGCTGATCTCGAAGCGGAATATACATCATCCGGCTTTTTATAATCTCTTTATTATTAAAGATAGTTTGTATAGCTTTATTACGACTGATTAGTTAACCGACTGCTCCATCCAATCCAGCAAAATCGTATGAAAATGCTCACGATCTAACGGCACCGCGATCACCCAATCACTCTCCTGCCGATTCAGCTGTCTCACAATCCAATTGGTATTATCATCTGCCAGCAGCACTGCATGTTGTCTGGACCATCCATGTTCAGTCCAGCAGGCAAACTGTAACTCAGCATATAGCCGATTGTCTGCAATCACACCTGCAAATAGCCCTGCCCCTTCTTCATCACCCGTCATAGCAAATAGTTCTGATGTTAGCTCTGGCAAGTAAAATAGATCGCGCAGATGTACGTGTTCATCAAACCATTGTCTAGAAAACGTTAACGCCGGCATCTCTGCCGCCGGATAATGATTGAGCTGTAATGGTTGCAATACCAATTCTTCCGTTTGCTCCAGCGCACCGGCGCGTTCCATTTCATACTGCCCGCTCATGCCTGTCGCTGGCTTAATCTCAAAAATCCCATCATGATTTAAATAATATTGCGTCTGCACGACTGGTCCCTGCTCACTGGCAGGAAAGCTGCATCGCAGACAACAGCCACGAGTATACGGTGCAATAGAAGGCTGCTGCGAAGGATCATTGGATGTTTGATTGAGCAGGTTTTCCAGCTCATGACCGCTAATATAGCCTTTTTGCAGCAACGATACGCCCACTTGTTTCAATCCATTCATCCAGTCTTCTCCCTGATCCAATGCAGACGACTGATGCAAACCAAGTACACGGGTAAAGCCCATTGTACCCGCGAGAAAGGATATTTCCTTTTCCGTCAGCATCAGCTTTTTGCCATTAAAAGCGTCCAAGGCAAACATATGGTGGATGTTCTCCCTTCGATAATGACATGTGAGCTTTTATATCTATATAAAAGGGCATTCACGTTCATCAAAAATAATTTTATGGTTCTTATTTCCCATTTAAATGTAGCACTATAGACTTATTTTTGTCAATTATTTTCAAATATTTCTTTATTGTTATACGGTGTTCGTATAAATAGCGACTGTCTGAATGAAATATAACGTTATGAATGCTATCGCCTGTATGATCATTTTGTGTCCCCTCGTGCGAAAAAGTGCAATGTTTTAGGTGAATATCAGGTTCTTTTAAGTTTTCTTTAAGGAAAGGTGATTACAATAAACTCAAGTTAGCGGACAGGTAGTACCCCAACCCCAAACAAACAGCGACATTAGCTATACCGTTAACTGTGAATTATTTATCATACAATGAGGTGATTAATAGTGAAAACGACAATTCTGTTAGAGGACAAAATGGTGCCCGTTTACTTTAACGCCGATAATACACAGCCAGTATCCAAATTATTGAGACTACTGCGCAGAACCCTTGAGAGCAAAATTACAAACGGCAAAAAAATGATTAAAAACTGTCTGAACACTGTCATCAGTATCGAGGTTATCGGCTCCGAAGCAATCCTGCATACTTACCGTGAAAGTGATACGCTTGCATTATCGCTTTACTGAGCCACCCCAGAGAAATAACATACGTATTACGTTGCATTGACGGGCCTGGAAACCGGAATGAATTTCCGCACGGCCCTTTCTGTTTTTGAGCAGCAATATTCCATCCTACATAATGTATACGCCGAATTTCTGCAGAATAAGTCATCTAGCAGGAATTCGGCATTTTTATGTCAAATGATCAAATACAGGTAAAATATATGTTAAGATGGAGTCATACCCAACATCGAACAAGTTAACTTTAAGTAATCGGATAGCTTTTCAAAAGAAATAATCGTAAAGTTACCTCGTAATCAAAAGGTTAGTCTGTATCAAATGTATATTATGTGCTATAATAAGTTTACAAAAGAGGTGATATAGATGGATACATCAATGCTTTGTCCCCGATTTGAAAAAGGGATGCAGATTTTAAGTAAACGCTGGAATGGTCTGATCATTTATCAGTTGTTGAATGGTCCCCAACGCTTTTGTTCGATCCAGTCGTCGCTTCCTGTTAGTGGTCGTCTGTTGTCAGAGCGTTTGAAGGATCTGGAGCATGAAGGAATGGTTGTTCGTCATGTCTATCCGGAAACGCCTGTACGCATTGAATACGAATTAACATCCAAAGGTCTGGCGCTGGAAACCGTTATTCGCGGCATTCAAGATTGGTCCCAAGATTGGGTTCAACCGGCCAGCCAATGCGCAGACGCCGAATATAGCGAAGTTGCCAAATAATAAAAACCGATACAACAAAACAACCGGCTCCCGTGAGGAAGTCGGTTGTTTTGTGCTGCATATAGAATGGATCTGCTATCAATGCAGATGAACAATTAACAACATCATAGTATAGCGATGCGGCAAGTAATAAGTAGTAGTGTGAATAAGCTGCTATGATTGTGGCAGGATGGGATCGCTAGCTGATCAATGTTTTGGATCGGCCGGCTTCGATTTTCTCCGCTCTGCGGATACGAATAATGAACAGCCGCAGCAGATTTGTACGAGTATGTTCGTCAGCTTCCCGACCCAGCTTTTGCAGTATAAAACGATCAATAGACATGCCTGCTCACCCCTTTATTCAGTCGCCAAAACGTTTCTTTCGGCATGTAGTTTGCCAAAATGTTTCGGTATCCATTAATAACCTTTTCCCCGCTATATTAAACGGTTTTAGAGGTTACAATAAGGTTAAAACAGTCCTATTTTTGCAGTCCTTTTGCCGTCTTGCTTGTGCGTAATGATGCAAGCTAAATGTTTACTTTTCTGGGGTAAAGCGATGTGCTTCGCTATCCTTCGGGTATTGTATGCCGCTTGGATACGAGATCAATTCAATGACCATCCCCCACGGCGTACGCCCATAAACAAAGCTGTTGTTTTCCCCACTCTCAATCGAGCCAGACAATAGCGAAGGATCGCTCAACAGCTCACCCCCCGCCTCTTGAAAACGCGCTGCCGCTGCATGAATATCATCTACATAAAATCCGGCATGCTGTAATCCATAGTCACTTGCTAATGCTGGGCGCTGCTGATCGACGTGGGCAAACTGGAACAGCTCAATCCCTGCGCTGTTTCCGATACGTAGCATGCGAATACGCACCACTTTGCTGCCTGCTGGTAAGCCTAGCTTATGCTCAATACCGCTGCCTTCCTGTGGTGAATCGCCAGTACCGATATTGTCATATACAAACCTCGCTTCGAAAGCCTGCTCAAAAAATAAGGTTGCCTGCTCAATATCCGGTACGGTAATACCAATATGGTCCAATCCTCTAGTCATTGCTTCTTCATCCTTTCCTTGGTTGCTCCTATCATCTAGTTGGCAATAAAAATACCGGCAGCACGTCATCCTTTACAAATGACAGCACTGCCGGTTGAGTCTGGAATTTATCTATTAAAAGAAGTCACGATATTGATGTTGCAGACTGATCCAGCGAGTGCGAGTAAATTTGTCAATTGCCCAGTCGCCGCCGAAACGACCGACACCGGACGCTTTTTCCCCACCGAACATGACATGTGCTTCGTCATTGACGGATTGGTCGTTGATGTGGATCATACCAGTTTCCATCTGTTGTGCCACTTGATACCCACGTTCCAGATTGGTGGTGAAGACCGATCCGCTCAAGCCATATTCACTACTGTTCATAATGTTGAGGGCATCCTGCTCGTCTTTGGCACGAATAAGCAAAGCAACGGGACCAAACAGCTCTTTTTGTGCTGCTGGATTGTCTTGTTTTACTTCACTCAGTACAGTCGGCTCTAATACGCTGCCGTCTGCCTTGCCGCCATAGAGCAGCTTAGCACCATTTTGCTGTGCCTTCTCGATGACTTCAAGCAGACGCTCGG
Organism: Paenibacillus sp. JQZ6Y-1; assembly: GCF_040719145.1. Taxonomy (NCBI): domain Bacteria; kingdom Bacillati; phylum Bacillota; class Bacilli; order Caryophanales; family Paenibacillaceae; genus Paenibacillus; species Paenibacillus kandeliae. The sequence continues at coordinate 1,424,596 of NZ_JBFDUZ010000001.1, read as the reverse complement.
CTTCTTTTTCATGAATAAGCGGACCGACAACGGTTTTAGCATCCGATGGATCGCCATATGGCAATGTTTTGACTTTGGCAACGAATTTGTCGGTAAATGTATCATAAATGGAATCGTCGATAATAATGCGGTTCAGCGCCATACAAATTTGTCCTTGATGGAAAAACTTACCGAATACGGCTGCTTCTACTGCGCGGTCAATATCGGCATCATCCAGTACGATCATTGCATTGTCGCCGCCTAGTTCTAGCGCTACGTCCTTCAGATTCTCGCCCGCCAGTTTACCGATGCCACGACCAACTTCGGTTGAACCAGTGAAGGAGATTAGTTTGGGAATCGGGTGCTTCACAAAGGCATCGCCAATTTCGCTGCCACTACCGCTTACGACGCTTAATACGCCTTTAGGTAGACCCGCTTTTTCAAAAATATCGGCAATCAGCAATCCAGCTGTAATCGGTGTATCAGAAGCTGGTTTGATCACCACACCGTTACCAACAGCCAGCGCTGGAGCAACGGAGCGCATACATAGATGCAGCGGGAAATTCCAAGGTCCGATCATGCCGATAACACCTTTGGCTTCGCGTACGACACGGTTTTCCTTGCCCGGTGTATCGGAGCCGATAATTTCACCTTTCATCCGGTATGGGAAGGATGCGGATTCTTCTACAACTCTACGCGCTGCCATCCATTCGCGCTCTGCTTTGATGCGTGTGCTACCCGATTCGGTAATCAACAGCTCTATGATTTCATCCTTACGCTCATCTATTTGTTGCACGGCTTTGTACATCACTTGCGCGCGTACGCCTAGCGGTGTCTTCGCCCATTGCTTACCTGCTGTATAGGCGGTCTTGTAGGCTTTGTCCAGATCTTCTTGGCTGGATGCTTTCATCTCCACCAGCAATTCTCCATTGAACGGATTGATATTTTTGACGGTTTTGTCGGATGTGCCTTCCACCCATTCGCCTGCGATAAACTGCTTATTCCATTTTGCAAATTTCGATTGTACTAGTGTCATGATGTATTCCTCCTTTGAAGTAAGTCCACAAGATGCCTTGAATTTGAAATCATTCATTGTATAACAATTCGTTCTATAACAATAAGTTAGTACATTACCATTTTAAAAGCATCTGGGTATCCTTTACCCGTATATTGCGGAAGGCAAACAACGTATAGATGATATAAGCTCATGATGCTGTGGCTGTGGAGTATGCTATTGACGTTAGAATAAGCAATGGCTGTCGCATGGTGGTAGATGATTCAGTAAGCAGTATTTGGTTCCGGTTTGGGAGCATATTTCGTTGGGATTATGAGAGATTTTGACCGTTTGTATAGCGGATGTCTGTGGTACAATGAGAGCTTGTACGTACACATGAATTTGATACGTATGGATACACATGAGTTGGATACAGGATTGCTGAACGATCCTATGGATACCATCTAATACATGACATCAAAATATACAATAATGGAGCGGATTGATTTTGAATGTTCTGCATCTCCGTACCTTGCGCACGCTTCATCCGCTCGCTTGGACGATTATCATGTTATTTGCGCGGATGTCCACATCGATGAGTTTACCGTTTCTGGCGATTTATTTAACGACTACGCTCGGGGCAACGCCGACCGCTACTGGTGTGACTGTGGCGGTGAGTTCGCTGGTCGGGGTATTTGCCAGCTTTTACGGTGGGTATGTATCAGATAAAATAGGCAGACAGCGGGTGATGCTGATTGCGATTGGCTGTTGGACGCTTGTGTTTATCGCTTTTGCTGGGGCAACGGCGGTATGGATGTTTTTTGTATTAAATATGCTTAATGGCATTTGCCGCTCGTTGTTTGAGCCAGCTTCGCGGGCGCTATTGTCGGAAGTGACACCGCCAGATCAGAAGGTGCTCGTATTCAATCTGCGATATACGGCGGTGAATCTGGGCATTGTCGTGGGACCATTAATCGGCGTATGGATGGGTTCCAGTTCTTCGGGTTTGGCTTTTCTGGTGGCGGGTGGGGTGTATCTGGTCTATTCGCTAATCCTGATGCTACAATTTCGCCGCTATCGACACCTTGCGATCCACTCCTCCTCACAGACGGCTGCAACTATGACGATGCGGAAAGCTGTACAGGCGGTATATCAGGATTCGGTATTCCGGTATGTATTGCTCGGAATGATCTTTGCAGTGCTTGGTTATGGGCATCTCAACTCTACGCTGCCACAGTATATGGCGTTGCTACCGAATCTATCGACAGGCGAAGGTAGCCGCTGGTTCGCGTATATGCTCACGCTAAATGCCATAACAGTGCTGGTTATTCAGTATCCGCTGATTGGTTATGTATCGCGCTTCTCACCTGCTGTATCTTTGATTACAGGTAATGTGCTGGTGTGTATGGGATTGGTGCTATATGGTATGTGCGAATCGTTGGTTGCTTTTCTGGTCGTAACCGTATTGTTTACCATTGGGGAAGTGTTATTGTTTACGATGATTGATGTGTTTATTGATGCGATTGCGCGACCGGAATGGAAAGGCACGTATTTTGGTACGATGGGATTTAACAATCTAGGCAATGTGTTGGCGCCGATTATGGGTGGCATGCTGCTGGATCACTGGGGAGCAGCGCAAGGCATGTCGATATTCTTATGGCTAGCATTGGGTTGTGCACCCGGCATTCCGCTTCTAATGGCTGCTTACCGTCATCTTATGATACAAAAACAAAAAGAAAGCAGCTGAAGTTCAGCTGCTTATTGTCATTTCTGCGGCAACGATTTCCAGAATCGGCTCCTCGCTCCAGCTATTGATAAACGAATATACAGACGCATCATCCAATGTCTGCTGCTCCAATTCGCCCGCATTCACATCATTTAACAATCGTTCGCGCAGAAGTAAACCGCAATATGCAACGGGCAATGTGCCCATGCCGCCAATCTCCTGCCCTACTGACCGACGATCCCAGACCGATAGTGTTTGATGAAACGTAAATACCGCTTTACTGCCGCTATCGGTCGTAAAATATACTTTCGCCTCATCTCTCAACAATACCACCTGCTCGATGATTCCATCTACTAATGGCACATCGCCAGCGAACAGGTCATTGCTGATTCTATTTTTCTTCATGTTCAAACTCCTCTTTTCCGTGACTCACTCTGTCTCTAATGTTGTAAAAAGGGCTTTTATGATAATATCCTTCTTCTCATACATGACACCACTACAGCATATTGTAAGTGAATGATTGGATTGCAGATGACATTATACGGCCATTTCCCAATGTGTAGTGCACTTGTTTCCAGTTTATAACGCGCCCTTTTCCTCACCAGCGATATGGCTGACGAGTAACGGGAACCATTCAGACAATTGGTAAAAGCGGAAGCCTGCATTGTAGGCTTTGGACGTGTCCATCACCCATGAATCCGGTGCAGCAAATGGCGATTGCTCTGATTGCTCGCCCTTGCTCGAAACCACCGCTTTGCAGCCCGTCTCCTGCTCAATCAGATTGATCGTTTCCAGCAGACTTAGCTCGCCCTCCGAGCGCGCATTGACAGGTCCAGTCAGATCAGAATCCAGTCCGAGCCAGTACAGGAATGCCGCTGCTTCCTCTTCATGGATATAGTTCATGATCGTATTGGGATTGGAAATGACGATCTTCTCACCGCGCAGAATACGTCCCACATGGAAATGCAGTCTTTTCGTATAATCATTCGGTCCGAGTACAATCGGAAAACGAACAGCTGCCACTGGGAAATCCGCTTGCTGGAAAAAGACCGCTTCCACCTGACGTTTACCTTCAGCATAATCAAGCTTGGCATGTGGATCGGGATGAATCTCATAATGCTGCGTATCTACCTGATCCTCAGTTAGTGAAGTGCTGCCATAGTCGTACACGGATAAGGAAGACGTGACAACATAACGCCCTACTTTCCCATTAAATACTTGAACCGCCTCGCGTGCTTCCTGCGCGTTATAGCAAATATTATCGTATACGACATCGTAAGTGTGGTTGCCAATCGCTTCGCGCAATGCTGCTGCATCGGTACGATCCGCGACCAATCGGCGCACTCGGTCACCAAAGCTATCCTCGGTTTGACCGCGTGTTAACAGTGTGACCTGAACTCCTTTTTCCAACAGCAACTCCACCAGATCCTTACCAAAAAAGCGTGTTCCACCAAGTACGAGTACATTTGTCATTGCATTGCATCCTCCCTGTGATTATGAGCTTATGATAGGAATATGTTTTTCTTCTACAAGGTAAACGAATACGAGTTGTCCAAAGATACGCATGCAGCAAAAACGTGTTATTTTGATTGCAATTCCAGTTGCTTATGTGCTTTCCAAACGAGGGTTACCATCAGAATATATACGATCAAATTCAGCACTACATACATCAGACTGAGCACTCCAGTAACGACCGTCCAAGCATTCGGCTGTGTCACATCGGCAAACAATCCAGTCAGCAGTGCCAATACAATCGTAACCTGACAGTAGATAAACAGACGCCAGCGCTTTTGCGCGGTATCACGCAAATCAGGCTGTAATTGATCATCTGCCATCTTCGCGATACCTGTGCAGAGATGATAGATCATATACATTTCTGGCAAAATAATAACAATCGTCAGAACGGTTCCTAACAGTGACGGATTCGCCGCGCCAGTATTGGCAGGGATCAGCATCTGAATGATAGATAGCAGAATAAGGATCAATGCTCCCCATTTTCCTTTACCCAGTATAGGAGACAATGGCTGCATTCTGGTAAATCCGACAAAAAAGATTACATAGCCAATGAGTAGCGGCAGACGGTCAATCCAGTGCCCTGTCAGCCCCGACACACTAAAGATCGAAGTCACCAATCCCAAACCCCATTGGCACAAAAACCCCCAGAAAAAATACAAAAAGCTCATCCCTACTCCCCTTTCTTCTCTGTTCTTCTATGCCTTTGTCACTCTGTTACATGCTCTGAACGTCTCTCAACCTGCCCTTGTACACCTAGAATGAACCTTAAATCTGTACAATTGCAATGCAGTTATAGCAAGAGTATATAACAGAGGAGCATAAGCCCGAACTTTCTTAGTGTACCACCGCTTGAGCGGTTTTCCAAAAGCAAAACATAACCGCTCGGTTTGCACGGTTTTCGCTTTGTTATCGTTCTATACCAGGAAATGGTATAGCCAAAACGTATAACCACATTGCGACAGGATCATGTAATATCATAAGCAACCACAGCGATCACATGCTGAATCGCTATCACATTCATATTTCAGGAGGAATTGATTATGCCAAGAGTACTTAGCAGCAACCTCGGTTATCCACGTCTCGGTGAGCATCGCGAATGGAAGAAAACACTGGAGAGCTATTGGAGTGGCAAAAGCGATAAGGACACGTTCCTGTCGACAATGAAGGAATTGCGTCTGAATCATCTGCGCAAGCAACAGCAAGCTGGCATCGACCTGATTCCGGTTGGCGACTTCTCATATTATGATCATGTGCTGGACACGGCAGTGACATTCGGTCTAGTTCCTTCCCGCTTTGGTTATACTGGTGGCGAAGTGACATTGGAGCAATACTTCGGCATTGCTCGCGGTACAAAAGACGCCGCTGCTGGTGAGATGACCAAATGGTTCAATACCAACTATCACTATATCGTCCCAGAGCTAGGCGGTCTAACTCCACAGCTAACGGAAAATCGTCCGCTGAAGCTGTATCTGGAAGCGAAGCAAGAGCTGGGCATCGAAGCCAAGCCAGTTATTCTTGGTCCTTACACCTTCCTGAAATTATCCAAGGGTTACGAAGCGGATGAGTTTGCTGGTTGGCTGAACAAGCTGGTTCCTCTATATGCGCAAGTATTGAGCGAGCTGAATCAAGCGGGCGCAAATTGGGTGCAAATCGACGAGCCATCGCTCGCACTGGATGTATCCGCTGACGAATGGACATTGGTGCAGGAAGCATACAATCAGCTCAATGAAGCGTCCAAACAAACGAATCTGCTGCTGCAAACCTATTTTGAAGGTGTCGATGGATTCGGCAAGCTGATCGATCTGCCAGTACAAGGTATTGGTCTGGATTTTGTATACGGTCTGGAACAGAATCTGAATGCCTTGGACGATTGGGGCTTTCCTGAAGATAAAGTGATTGGTGTCGGTCTGATCGACGGTCGCAATATCTGGCGTTCCAATCTGGAGGAAAAGCTTGGTCTGATTAATGTGATCGCTCAAACGGTATCTCGTGATCGCATTTTGCTACAACCATCTGCCAGTCTGCAATTTGTTCCGGTAACAACGATTCACGAAACTTCATTGGAGCCTGTATTGCGCGATGCACTTGCTTTTGCCGATCAGAAGCTAGAAGAACTGGCGCTGCTGACGTGTGCTGCTAATATTGGCGGAGCTGCTGTACAATCGGAATTGGAGCAAAGCCGTCAGGCGGTATCGCGTCTTGCTTCCTCCGAATGGCGTACTGCATTGGAGCCAGATTCCCAGCAAAGCGCGGATCGTAATGTGCCGTTCGACGAGCGTCGCAGCATCCATGACGAGAAGTGGAAATTACCAGTGTTGCCAACGACAACAATCGGAAGCTTCCCGCAAACGGTAGAAGTACGTCGTGCTCGTCGTCTGTGGAGAACAGGCGAATGGACACCAGAGCAATACGAGCAATTTGTACAAAATGAAATCCGCGAATGGATTGATATTCAAGAAGAACTCGGTCTGGATGTACTCGTTCACGGTGAATTTGAACGTACAGATATGGTTGAATTTTTCGGTGAGCAACTGGGCGGATTTGCTTTTACCAAAAACGGTTGGGTGCAGTCGTATGGCTCCCGTTGCGTAAAACCGCCAGTCATTTATGGCAATGTTCATTTTATCGAACCAATGACGGTCAAAGAAACCAAGTATGCGCAATCGCTGACCGCTAAACCAGTCAAAGGCATGCTGACCGGTCCGGTGACGATCCTCAATTGGTCGTTCGTTCGTGATGATATTGCCCGCAGTCAAGTATCGTACCAGATTGCTCGTGCCATTTCCGAAGAAATTCTGGCACTGGAAGCTGCTGGTATCGAGATGATTCAAGTCGATGAGCCAGCTCTGCGTGAAGGTCTACCACTCAAGCGCTCCAAATGGCAGGAATATCTGGATTGGGCAGTTGGCTCCTTCCGTCTCTCCACAGCTGCGGTGAAAGAAACGACCCAGATTCACACGCATATGTGCTATTCCGAATTCCATGATATTATCGACGCGATCAAAGCAATGGACGCGGATGTTATCTCTATCGAAACGTCGCGTAGTCATGGCGAGCTGATCTCCTCATTTGAAGTACATGGATATGACAAAGGAATTGGTTTGGGCGTATACGATATTCACAGCCCGCGTGTACCTGCCAAAGAAGAAATCGTCCAACTGATCGAGCGAGCGCTGCGTGTTCTCGATCCGAAGCTGTTCTGGATCAATCCAGACTGCGGGCTGAAAACACGGCAACATCCTGAAACGGTTGCTGCGCTGAAGCTCATGGTAGAAGCAGCTCACGATATTCGTCGTCAACTGGCGCAAGAGCAAGAAGTGAATGTGTAAGTTGTAGTATCGGTAGACAAACAGACCAGCAGTGACTCTATTCGTCACTGCTGGTCTGTTTTCGTTTCTTTTCCATACGACTGTAGGCTTCTTTTCTATTTTGGCTATACAGGATGCTATGATTTCTAGCGGGCTAATTGCGTATAATAACCTTTTGCCCATTCATCTTGCAGCGAAGGTTGCTCCGGTCGCCAATTCAAGCTTTGCATCGTTGCATGGGCAGATACCGGATTGTCGGTCGCTGCAAAAGAAGACAACCAGCTAAAATGAGCATTTGCCTGCTCGGTATTCAGACTTTGGGTAGGCAGTTTCAGTGATTCGCCGATATATCCTGCAATCTCACGAAAAGCCAATCCTTCGTCAGATACCGCATGAAATCGTGATGCTCCTGTACCCGTTTCCAGTGCGAGACGGAATACACGGGCAGCGTCCAAACGATGAACAGATGCCCATCGATTGCTGCCATCATGAATATAGGCAGACTGTCCTGCCTTGCGTGCTTGTTGGATTAAGGATGGCAATAATCCGCCGCGATCTCCTTCCCCATATACAATTGGTGGGAGACGTACAACCGAAGTATGGACGCCGCGTTTTGCCATTGCTAGTGCTGTATGCTCTGAGGCAGCGCGCAATCCACCAACCGAATGAAGATCTGCTGGCTGATCCTCCAAAGCAAGCTGTTGAGCAGTCATGGTCATCGTAGGCATCGCAATGACCAGAGAGCCACCAGAAGCTGATAATAGATTCCCCATCGTCTCAATCACATGTTGGTCCGTTTGCACGGCAGCCTTCATGAATCGAGCAGGCGCCTGCTTCAAGCTCCCACCAAGCATAATACGCAGCTTCGTACGCAAGCCTGCATGCCCAAAGGAATGAAAAAAAGCAGTATGCACGACGCCATCCATATGCTGACCAGCCTCTCGCAAAACGGCTGTATTTTCAATCGAGCCTTGTACGGCTTCGACGCCCTGGCGTCGCAGAGCAGCCGCAGCTTCTGGTGAGCGCACTAGACCTTTGACCTCATGACCATTCGCTAACAATTCCTTCACAATGGCTGAACCGATAAATCCGCTTGCTCCTGTAACAAGTACGCGCATCCTATGCTCCTCCTCAGATATCTCTTCTATTAACGCAATTAATCTGACAAGTGCCACTGCCGCATCGAGATAAGGTGAAGCAGTTGGCTGTCTTTTTTTACATTATAGGAGAAGAGAAAGGAGCATATTTACCTGTTCTGACGACAAGTTTGCCTAATTCAACGGAAAACTTTGCGATCGTTTATTTTCATGCGTGCAACATCGCGACTCGGCGCATCGCCAAATAGACGACTATAATCACGGCTAAATTGAGAATCGCTGACATAGCCAACTAGGCGACATGCACGCGTTGCATCCATGCCTTCTGACAGCATCAAGCGCCGTGATTCCTGCAAGCGCAGCATTTTCTGATATTGCAGTGGGCTGAATCCTGTCACTGCCTTAAATTGTTCCCGAAACGATGACTCGCTCAAATGAACCCGACTCGCCAGCTCCGGTACTTTAAAGGGTTGATCATAGTTCTCACGAAGCCACGAAATAGCCTGTACCATTCGCTGAACGACCGAATCGGCGAATACTGTTTCTGCTATATACACACCTACCGGACTACGCAGCAATCGGATATAGATCTCATCCCGAATTAACGGTGCCAGTAATTGTACATCGCCCGGATCTCGCAAACATTCTAGTAATCGTCCCACTGCATTCAAAAGCGCAGCATCCGCATCCATCACATAGCCAGCTTCGCGCTTGTGCATAGGTGGTAAGCCTTGCGGATACACATTCGGAACCAGCTCAGCAATACGTTGCGGGTCCAGATAGATTCCAATACCTAGAAATGGTTCCTTTATACTCGCCTGCATTGTCTGAAAGGTAATCGGCAGCGACACTGGGGCCACGAACAGACGCGCTCCACCATATGTAAATGTCTGTTCACCAACACGCATACGCTTGCCTCCCTGCACGGCAATCCCCACAATCGGCCAATTCATCGCATATAATTGTTCAGTTGCCTGTGCTTGCGAATACCGATTAAAATACAACCATTCCAGCGCAGACGGATAACTTCCTTCACGAAAGGCAAGCTGGTCCAAACGACGTATAATCGCTTCTGTTTCGGCAAGTACCAACGGTGGTGCAATAGACTGCGAATTAACACTGTTCATGATACAGCCTCCTCACTTCTTCTACGACCATCTTCATTCTTCATTTCATTATACAGATCATACGCCGACATTCAGGTAATATTGCCGAATGACTTCATCATGAGTCATACGCTGAATGACTTCTCTATTCATCATATAATATATATGCCAAATTCGGCTGCATGATCGTGAAGCCTGCCATTTGTCGCAATTGGTAGCGGATCGGATCGTTGCCTGCCATCATAATAATATTGCGCACATCACTATTCTGTTCTACTGGCAACTGAAAGCATTGCACCTGTTCAAATACTTCGCATAATGTCGTATAGATCGCATGAATACGCATATCGTTAGGTCCTCGGCCAATCAGATTCATCACAATATAACCATGCTCATGCAGCTTGCTTCGCATCAGATACAAACACTCTAGCGAAACGAGATGCAGCGGTGTTCCCTCTTCGCTGAACGCGTCCAGTACAATGACATCGTAATGCTGCTCCGGTTGTGTAGACAGAATACTACGCCCATCACCGATCAGAATAGGTTCGGCATCGCAGCCAAAATATGTCACACTAAGACGCGCTACTGCCACATCCAGCTCCGCAATCTGTACTTCACGGTCAGCAAAATAATTACCCAGCGTCCCAATCCCCTGACCAATAATAAACAATCGCTGTAGCTCCTGCACATTATGCTCCAGCAGATGAATAATAGCACGTGGATACTCAAACACAATCCGCTGTGGATCATTCAGATCAAGTGCTCCCTGCACATCCGCATTGGCAAATTGAAGCACGCGAAAATGACCCTTTTCTCCATACAATCGGTCCGTTTCGTAAACGATAATCTGCTCATATGCACTGGATTGACGATGTAGAATATTCACTGCGGCTATCTCCTTCAAATCATGGGTAAGATACATGCTTCCCTCATTATAATTCAACCTTCTATCTTAGTATAAAGGATAACAAATACAAAAGGTGCATCACTGAGCATATCAGTTATTGCACCTTCGTTTCTCTTGTCCGCCATACATACAGCAATAGTCCAATAACTGGTATCAATCCGATCCATGCCAATCCCGCGGGCTGATGCTGCCTACGTTCATCCACATAAATCGCATAAACCGACAGCAGAGTCAAAATCACAAAATCAATCGTCATCGTATGCACAAAAGCTGATGTATCAAACGCCTGATGATACGCCGCTCCATCTCCACTCAGCAAGCCGTATCCCATCACAAATATAGTCACAATGAGCAAAATCCAATGAGTGGCAGCACCCTCTGTACTGCGACGTATGGAGTCTGCGGTGCGAATAGTGTGCGTACGAGCTGCCCATGTTCCAGAAGCAGTCAATATAAAATACGGTAATAAAGCAAAAGCACCCAGCGCAAATGATCCGATAACAAATGGCCATGCTGGAATAGCCCGATTATCCGTACGCAGCAGCAGACACGCATACGATAATGGAAACAGACCAAGCAGCGTGAACATCGCTAGCAACGACGGTTCATCCGATTGTAGAGTCAACAATGAGCGCAAATACGGATCAGGGCCGACAGAATCCGGTGCGAATCCAAACGCATATCCAATAAAACCAAGCCAGACAATCAGCAGCACATAGCGCATGTACGTTCCTCCAATATATTGTGATGAGTGATCAATCTAATTATGACCTTTTCTGATAAAGCCTAAATAACAGCGTATAGGCTTTATCACATACAGTTACTACTTCTCATACATCTACTGCTTCTATTACCCGACAAGCATTCATTTCCAATCACCAGCCGGTTTTGCTATGTTAGGTATTTTTTTGGATCTAGAAAAGTAAAAATTTTAAATATATTAGGTTTGTGCTTTTCTAATCGTATGAATCGGGTATGTAAAGAGCAACAGAATCTAACTGTTACAGACCGCCCTATATTAGGATGGATATTTTCTACTCTGTACATGTCGCATACACGCTTTCTCTTCTACACGTGGCATTTGCAATGATGCTTCTCGTATATCCACGATAGCTGGGACAAGATTCCGTCTCCTGTCATCTATAGACCGGTCTGCGGAGAGGAGATAATGATGCGCGTATTCAGATCCAGTGTGAGTATCATGATATTGATGGCAATGGTGATGAACGGCTGTTCCTCAGCCGAATCGGCAGATCGTACCGCAATAGGCAATGCCACCGCGAGCGCCAAGCAACCAAATCAATCTTTGGGTCCAGATGAAACCCAGATTCAAGGCGCGATGCAAGCAGCCGCCAAATATTTAAAAAGTCAATACAGCGTAGATGGTGTATATACGCAAAAGGATCTAAAGCAACAGGTTGCATCCATGAAACAAAAGCTGAAGCCTCTTTTAAACAGCGAATATTACACATGGGCGGACAAAAACAAGACCCTTACCCTTCCTCTACAAATTGCCATTCATGAGCATAGCTCTGCCACTCCCAAGGATATTACCATTCGTTCTCGTACCGTATCCAATACCGAGCAATTGATTCGCTTGTCGTATCGACTGAATTTCCATCTGAACGAGCGCAACGAATCCGCTCCGCTCGGTGGCAAGCTCATTATGGAACATGAAAACGGCGTCTGGCGTGTAGCCAGTGATCAGAACAATGCTGATAGTCTGTTAGAATGGCACGGAATCTCGACCGACTTACAATAGGAAATGATAAAATACTTCTTCGATGGAAAACAAATAGCAATATAGCGAATACAGCAAAGCCCGGTGAGAGGATTCCACCGGGCTTTTTGAACTTCTTTTGTGTATCATAGCACTTATTTCAAATGTACCTTATATTGTATTACGCGTGGTACCCCGATTAACGAAACGGCACGGTAATCAAATAACCGGTATAAAAGAACGTTTCTCGCAGTAAAAATGGAATTTTACTACTCATACTTACATATGCGGATGTAGGCGTGGGTGAGGAGTACGCCTTTAGTCCGTCAACCTCTGCCATCAGCATCGCCCGCTTCATATGCAGCGGATCACTAACGATGGTCAGCTTTTGCAGCTGGTGTGCCTTGGCGATGGCAGCAGCATTGCGGATATTTTCCGAAGTATAGCGAGACGTCGTATCCGTGTAAATATCGGTGGCTTTCACGCCTTGACTGAGTGCATACGTACGCGCCACTTCCGCTTCGGATGGTTGTCCAGCTTCATCTGAACCACCAGTAAAGATCAGCTTGGACGCCAACCCTTGCTGATATAGCCAAATCCCATGATGGATACGTTCGCGGAATACGGGCGAGGGCTGACTATCAGTTACAGCTGCACCGAGTACAACCGCAGCATCGGTCGTCGCCACCTGATTTTTATCCGCAAAGGTCCAGATGGAATACGCAGAAAAGGCAAATAGTGCAATGTAAGCGATCAAGATAGCTATTCCAATGCGCATTGCCAGTCGAGTGTAAATCTGTCGTTTGTGTTGCGTCGATTGAGGCATTATCCATTCTCCATACATCATATAGTCACTTGCTTGAAACGAAAATGTGAGCATCTGCTCAAAACCAACCATTTGCTTAAAACGCAATAAAAGCTTCGGATTACTCTTGAATTTTATCAGAGCGCTCCAAAGCTTTCAAATGGATAATATATTGAAGGATGGTTTGTCATTTGGAAATATCGCTTATTCTTTCGTAGTACGCTCTGTTATAACGTATAAATCTCCTGATTCCGCGCCATAAATTCCTGACGGCGGCGGTTCTGGTCGATCTGAGTACGCAGATAACGTTCGTTCATGCCATTGCGTGCAAAGTCAAAATCTACTCCACTCGCCGCTTTGGCTCGATCAATCACTTGACCTAGATGATAGCTGGCATGCTCCACCAGATGGTAAATGTCGTGTACATGATCTGGTTGCAGACGCTGTGGCTGTTCCAGCAGTCGATGAATCGATTCGCGCCATGCAGCCAGTTCAGCATCCAGACGCTCCATCACTTCATGCGGCTGTTCATACGTATCAGGAAAGTAATGGGAAAAGCCCGATGGCAGTAAGCTTTCCCGTTCATTCAGACAGAGTACACTGCGATGAATATGCTCGGCAACGTGCAACACAATCCCGCCAGTTGTATTGGCATCTGGATACGGCTGCGTCCATAACTGTTCGTGTGTCATGCTCTCTAACGCGGTTTTGCATTTATTACGGTACAGATCACACAGCCGATGAACGGAAATCTCCAAAAACAAATGACCAAACGCGGCATTTTCCATATTCTTTCCTCCTTGTAAGTAAAAGTATGAGCTTAGTGTACACCAGTAGCGATATGTGAATCCATATCCATTTTGTGATATTTGTTTACATCATTGTTAACAATTGGTTACATCTTCGATATGCGCTTTATTTATAGCTTCAGAAAGGTGCGCAATGCCATATCGCCCAGATACGGCAAATACTCATGACCGTATTCGTGATAGATCAATAGCTCTTTATTACCTTCAATCTTGTTATACGCTGCGAATTGAGTCGATGGCGGACAGATGATATCGCTTAGTGCCGTTACCCATAGCACGTCAGCCTGAATACGATCTGCAAGATTTTGAATGTCGATATAGCCGAGTTTATTAAAAATCTCATCCTCACGCAGATGATTGGGATCGAAGAAACGGAAGTAGTATACCAGTTCCTCGTAAGCCGATGTGGTCGGGCTGACGTCAAACGCTCGTCTGTAATCCGACAAAAATGGATACACCGGAATAGCAATTTGCACACGAGGTTCCAGAGCAGCACATGCCGTAGCAAGCGCTCCACCCTGCGAGGCTCCATATACACCAATCCGCCCTTCATCCACCTCGTCCATGCTCATCAGAATACGTACCGTCTGCACCGTATCCAGAAACACATTGCGATAATACAGCTTATCGGGATCAGGATCATCAATGCCTCGAATAATATGACCGCGTACCGTTGTACCCTGAATCGTTACCGGATCAAGCGAAGGTCCTGCTTGTCCGCGGCAGTCTAATGCAAGCACAGTAAAGCCATGAGCAGCATAATTGACTTTATCGAACCATTCCCCGCTATCGCAAGCGTATCCGTGGAACATCGCTAGACCCGGTCCCGGTTTGTCCGATGCGCGTTTGATCGGTCGTACCAGTTTGGCATGTACGTTGGCTCCACCTACTCCGGTAAAATACAAATGAAAACACTCTGCCAGCGGCGACTGAAAGTCCGCTCGCATTAGCTCATAATCTAGCGGCTGACGGTCCAGCTCCGCTAACGCACGTGTCCAATATTCATCGAAATCCGCAGGCTTAGGACTGCTCCCCTGATACTCCTTCATTTGTGCAAGTGGCATATCTGACATACAACTTCCTCCTTTATCAACGATACAAGATGAACGATACAAGTCGGTTAGCGCGGCAAAGGAAGGCAATGTCTCCACTGGACACATCCCCTCCCTATTGCGCTTATATCTATCCTACCGAATATTCTGTTAAACAAATAGTCTGTATCTGTAAGTCCACCATCTCTGCATCTATTTCTATAGTAATCCTCAATCACTAATCACCAATCATTTATGTTAGCGCGAGCTGTAAAAGTCACGAATGACCTTCTCTGCCGGTTTGCCAAACACGCCATACCCGTCATCCTGATCCGCAGCGTTTTCCTCATACAGCAGCGCACTCCAATCCCACAAGCCAAATCCTCTCACCCAATCGCGCTTGCCTGCATGTTGAAACATGGCTGTATAATACGCCGCCTGCTCCTGCCCATTGACCTCTCCTTGCCAGCCCCAATCGTTCGGAATCGCCGCCGAGCCGGTTCGACTTGGACAACCCGCCTCTGCGAAAAAGAATGGCTTATTGTATGGCTTCACAATCTGTTCTATCCGCTCGAGCTGCTGCTCCCAATCCTGCTGTGGATAGTAACCGCTGGAGGAGATCACGTCCACTGCATCCCACCATTTCACATGATCCTCTTGATACTTGTCCGTGTTATAGCTAATCAGCCCCGTATAGTGCTGACGTACATCGGTAATCAGCTGTCGCCATTCTGCGGCACGGCGCTCGGTTTGCACCATTTCACAGCCAACAATCATCATGCTACAACCAGCTTGCTCGGCAATTCTTGCATAATGACATTGGTAATCTGTATAGCTTGCAAACCACTCATGCCATTTCGGTTCACAGGGTACATCCAGATCAAAAAAGTTAATATGCGCACGCCATGTCCCATTACGGCAATTGACTGTCGGCTTCAACATAGTTCGCATCCCGAGTGACTGCGCATAATGCAGCATCTCAAGCAGCTCATCGTCCTCCACCATATGTTCTCCGTGGTAATCCACCTCAGTACTATGCGGAGTATCCTGCAATGCCGCCAATGCAAAAATAACATATTCACTTCCAGTGCGCTCTTGCATCAGACGCAATGAGCGTCTGGCTTCCTCGGTACGAAACTCGCCACGCTGACTTAGCCAGCCATAGGTAAAGCCTTTGATATAATCCATACGGATTCCTTTCTGCTGCATGATTTACATGCGCCCTATTTCGCTATCATCAGCGATGTCTTCGTGATGGTCGATTGTATAACGAACAATCTCTTCTACTGTTGTGTAGGCAATACCGACGTACGTATCTGCTGCTCCATAATAGATCGCGATTCGTCCGGTGTCCGCATCATGCAAAGTAGCGCACGGGAAGACGACATTGGATACAAATCCTTGCTCCTCGTACCATTCCTCTGGTGTGAGGACAAAGGTAGACGAACGGTATTTTACACGCGATGGCTCATCTCGATCCAGAATGACCGAACCCATGCTGTAGACAAGCCCATTGCAGGTGCCTGTTACGCCATGATAAAACATCAGCCAGCCTTCGCTTGTTTCAATCGGTGCGGGACCGCCACCAATTTTCACCGCTTGCCACCAGCCATCTCCACCTTTTGCCATAACATGACGGTGCTTGCCCCAGTGAACTAGATCCGGGCTTTCGCTAACAAACACATCTCCAAATGGTGTATGACCGCTATCGCTCGGACGAGATAGCATCAGGAATGTATCGTTGATCTTGCGCGGAAACAACACGCCATTGCGGTTGAACGGCAAGAATGGATTTTCAAGACGGGTAAATGTTTTAAAATCTTTGGTGCTTGCAAAGCCGATTGCCGCTCCGTAAAAATCCGTGCACCAGATGACATAATACGTATCCTCTACGCGCACCACTCGCGGATCGTACGCATAATTCGGCTGAAAGGGCTGACCTTGCTCGTCGCGAAATTCGATACGTTCTTCTTCGATCTTCCAATCCAATCCATCTTCACTCCAACCGAGGTGCAAATGCGGACGTCCATTCGTTGTCTCGGCGCGAAATACGCCAACAAAGCGCCCTTCATACGGAACAACAGCACTGTTAAAAATGCGGGCAACTCCTTTGACCGGATTCCGCTTAATAATAGGGTTATTGCTGTGACGCCAAACGGGGAATTCGTAGCCGTCCGGCTTGTTTTGCCATGGCAGATGAGGTAGTGCTTCACCAATAATATGAATCGATTGCGTGATATGGGTCATAATCGTATTCTCTCCTGTCTCTAAAAAGATAAATATTCGCTTGTACTGAAATATTGCTATGCTGCTCTCAATCTCGTCTTATTGCTGTTCGTTTCTTCCTATAATCCCAAGTGGAACAAAGGATCATTTAACAGAGCCATTTGTAAATCCGTTATAAATATACTTTTGCAGAATAAGGAAAATGATCAATGTCGGAATAATCGCAATCATGATCCCCGCACAAATGACCTCCCACTGCGATCCATACGGTCCCTTGAACTTGAATAGTGCCGTCGATATGACCTGAAGCCCTGACTTGGGCATGTACAAGAATGGTGTGTAAAAGTCATTGTAAATATTGACACCCTTCACGATAATGACGGTAACAATGGCTGGCTTGAGCAACGGCAGTATAATTTTCCAGTAGATTGTAAAATAAGACGCCCCATCCAGCATGGCAGACTCATCCAGCGCAGTTGAGATGGAATCGAGGAATTGTAAGAAAATATAGACCGCGATAATGTCGGTACCGAGATACAGCACAACCGCTGCCCAGCGTGTATTCACCAGATCAAGCGCATTGACGATCTGAAATGTCGCCACTTGCGTTGTCACGCTTGGAATCAGCGTGGCAAGCAGGAACGCTCCCATAATCAGCTTGCTACCGCGGAATTTGAATCGATTCAGTACAAATGCAATCATTGAGCCAAGCAATGTAGCTCCGATGATCGACACAACTAGAATGAATGTCGTATTGGCAAAGCCGAGCAGCATTTTGCCATCGACAAATGCTTTGACATAATTGCTGAAATTCAGCCAGTTGCTAGGCGGCAACAAAGGGCTTGTTGCAGCGTATTCCTGCTTTGTTTTGAAAGAAGCAAAAAACACGACAATAATGGGCAGCAATGCCACTACCGCACCCAGCACCAGAGAAGCGTATTTGAGAAACGATACCACGGAATATTTGAGTGTATACATCAGTTAACGATCCTCCTTGATCAGCGCGCGCTGAAGCAGCGTAACGAGAATGACGATAAATAGCAGCACCACAGCCAAGGCAGAAGCAAGACCCAGCTTGCTATATTTAAATGCCAGATTGATCGTTTGGATGACAAACGTTTCACTACCATTCGAGCCATCGACCATAATGTACGGAATATCAAAAGCACTGATCGCCCCACTGATAGCAAGGATGATATTCAGCTGTACAATCTTCTGAATACTTGGCAAAATAATATGCCGAAACTGATGCCAGCGATTCGCCCCATCAATATCCGATGCTTCATACACGTCACGATCAATCGACGAGATGGCACCGAGGAAGATAATAAAGTTAAAGCCCATATATCGCCAGACCGATGCGCCTGCTAGCGAATAGTTGATAATGTCTGGATTCCCTAGCCAGAGCTGTATATACTGCCCCAGCCCGACCGCCTGCAATAACGTATCCAATGTGCCATCTGGGCGGAAAAAGAACAGGAAAATAAATCCGATTGCCACTCCGTTCAGCATATATGGGAAAAACAGAATGCCTTTGAACCAATTTTTGAAGCGAACCTGAAAGCTCAAAATGGTCGCAAAGTATAGCGCTAAGCCCATCTGCACAAACGTCCCAAAGAAATAGTACAAGCTCACTTTAAAGACGGAAAAGTATTCTGGCTCTGTAAAAATACGCACATAGTTTTTGAAGCCAACCATATCCATATGTTTGCTGTAACCATTCCAGTCGGTAAAGCTGTATTTGAACATATTGATGACCGGTAAATACGAGAACACAATCAGTAGCAATAGCGGCACTGCGGAAAAGCCAACAATAATCACCTTGCGCTGATTGGCATAACTAAGATTGGAAAATTTCAACTCGATTCCCTCCAGCTTGGCTCACATGTGCATGCAGAAGCGGACAGAAAGAACGGAAAAGCATCTCACGTCCTTTCCGCCATGCTCCGCTATCAATAGCCGTTTATTGGGCAACTGCCGCTCTGGCTTTGGTCCATGCCTCATTCAGCGATTTCATAATGTCATCATACGATTCATTCGTATTACCGATTGCTGCTTCAATGATGCGTTTTTTGAAGTCAGGCTGCCATAAACCGATTTCGCCTTCTTTATCAATCTTGTCGACAAGACCTTCTTCGCCAGCTTTCGCTGGGGTGATCGTTTGGAACTCGACCCCATCCTTTTCATAATCCTTTAAGATCGTAGGAAGTTCTGCACCTTTGGCAGGGCTGATACTGCCAGCCTGCTCCACCGCGTAATTCGATTTGTTGGTAAACCAGTCCACCCATGCGCGTGCAGCTGCTTTGTTTTCACTATTCACATTGATCGCCAAATTGTAATCGGCAGCGAGCGGCACGATCACCTTGGAAGCATTAGTAGGGAACGGCATAAACCCAATATCGTCTTTGTTGGTAGCAAGCCCTTTCACCTGATCAATTGCCCAAGAACCAAGTACCATCGTGGCAATTTTGCCGCTAGCAAGATCGGCTTTGGACGTTTCCCAATCGGTAGTGGTTGGGTCCTTTTCAATCAGACCATTTTTCGCTGCATCGTACATGACTTTGTACAGATCGTAATGCGGTTGACCAGCCACAAAGTTATTATCCGAAGCAGGTTGTTTGATATTCACATAATCCGGGTCACCCGCGACTGTTGTAAGATCGGATTCCCACTGTGTCAATGCCCAGCCAGAAGCGTAGTTCGTATACAGAGGCACTGCCTGTGTGTTCTGCTTCACCTGCTGCAAAGCATTGATGAATTGCTCCGTTGTTTTCGGAATCGTGGTAATACCCGCTTGTTTAAATACGGCTTTGTTATAAATGATTCCCGAATATGTAATAGCAACCGGGATACCATACACTTGATTATCAACCATACGCTCTTCGATGCCTGTATACTTATCCTTCATCTCATCATAGGAACCGAGCGGCTCAAAAAAGTCTGGAATATCCTTAATGGGAATGCTAGTCGGAATCAGCAGCACATCGCCATAATCCTTCGTGCTCATCCGTACCTTGATCTGACCTTCATAATCAGACAACGCTTCAAAATTCACTTTGACATCTGGGTATAATTTTTCAAACTCCTTGGCGTAATCCTGAAACACTGTATCCACGATGTCTGTACGCTGTGTAATTACAGTAATCTCACCTGACAGTTGATTTGGATCATTACCGGCTTCCGATCCACTGCTCCCACATCCACTGAGCAGGGATATAGCCAGCACCGATGCGATCGCACCCGTCATCCATTTGCGCAAGTTCATAATAATCCCCCTCCCTTATTCCTTTACTTAATTTAACCTAATCGATTAGGTTACAAATGGATTCTATAATGATAACGCTTTCTAGTCAATATCTATTTTATATATAGAATCATGACAATAGACAAATGAGTTCGTTATTTTCCAATTGACTTTCGCTTTGAGATGTTATTATATTGAAATATAAAGTAATCGATAAAGTTATGAAGAAGGTGTATGTGTGACGACACTATCAATGGAGCAATTGCACGAGGAAATCAGACAGGAATGGCTGGAGCATATCCTTCCCTTTTGGATGAATCTGAAGGATGAACAGTATGGTGGGTATTATGGCGAAGTGAATTATGAATTAGAGCAGCGACATGATCAGCCCAAGGGTGGCATTGCCACAGCACGGTTATTATGGTCGTTTGCAGCAGCGTACCGAGTCACGGGAAATGAAGATATTGCAGTCCATGCACATCATGCGTACCGTTTTTTAAGTGTTGCGCTTACCGATTCAGAGCATCAGGGCATCTACTGGTCGGTAAATCATACGGGTAAACCATTGGATACACGCAAGCATGTATACAATCAGGCATTCGCCATCTACGCTCTGAGTGAATATTACCGCGCAACTGCTGTTCCCGCAGCGTTGGAACAAGCAATAGCACTATTTCATCTGATTGAAAGCATTGGTTACGACGCCGAATTAGGCGCTTATCGTGAGGAGTTCGATCGCCGCTGGCAGCAGCAACCGAATGAGATGCTGAGCGAGAATGGCGTGATGGCGGATATTACGATGAATACGCATATCCATGTATTGGAAGCGTATACGACATTGTATCGTGTCTGGCCAGACCAACGTGTACAGGATGCACTAAAGCGACTACTGCTCATTTTGCGGCAACGGATGTATGATCCAGTTAAGCATCGACTGCATGTATTTTTTGATCGGGATTGGAAGTCACTGCTTGATTTGACTTCCTTTGGTCATGATATTGAAGCTAGCTGGCTCATTGATGATGCGATGAGCGCGATTGATTGTCACGAGCCATCCTATATCGAAATGATCGAAGGGCTGGCTAACGGTGTAGCTGAGTGTGCGATACAAGCGGATGGATCGCTAATGAATGAGCAGGAACAAGATCATATCGATACAACGCGTATCTGGTGGGTGCAGGCAGAAGCGATGGTTGGCTTTTACAATGCGTACCAGCGTACCGGCGATGCACGCTTTCTGGATACAGTTGCCGGATTGTGGACATACACACGAACGCATCTGATCGATTCCCGCCCCGGTGGCGAATGGTTCTGGTCTGTCGATGACGATGGGCACCCGGGAACACGCGAGATTGCTGGAATGTGGAAATGTCCATATCATAACAGCCGCTTTTGCATAGAACTTATAGAGAGGATGAACAAGCAATGATTCATGAGCAATATGCTGCCCTTGCAGCTAGACAAAACGAACTGCTACAACGCCGCAATGAGGTGGATTCAACATTTTACAATGGAATCTATGAGCGCTATCGTTATCCCGTGCTGACTCGCCATCATGTGCCTGTGCACTGGCGCTTTGATCTAGATCAAGCGACAAATCCATTATTCTTGGAGCGTCTTGGGGTCAATGCCGCGCTCAATCCGGGGGCTATCTACCATGATGGCAAATACATTCTTGTTTCTCGTACGGAAGGGCTGGATCGCAAATCCTTCTTTGCCCTAGCAGAGAGCGATAATGGGATCGACAACTTCCGCTTTGTCGGTAAGCCGCTGACTTGGGACGATGTAGATCCGAACGAAACGAATATGTATGATATGCGGCTTGTGAAGCATGAAGATGGCTGGATCTATGGCATTTACTGCTCGGAGCAGAAGGACCCCTCCGCTCTGGCACACGATACATCGAGTGCGGTGGCACAGGCGGGGCTTGTACGCACTCGTGATCTCAAGACATGGGAACGGTTGCCTAATATTCGCACTTCTTCCCCGCAGCAGCGTAACGTGGTGCTGCATCCAGAGTTTGTACATGGCAAATATGCCTTTTATACTCGTCCGCAGGATGGCTTTATTTCGACCGGTTCTGGCGGCGGCATTGCCTTTGGTTATTGTGAAGACATTACCCAGCCGATCATTGATAGCGAAACCGTCATTGATGAACGCCGTTATCATACCGTCTATGAAGCCAAAAATGGACAAGGTCCCGCTCCGATCAAAACTGAGCGTGGTTGGATTCATATTGCGCACGGTGTACGCAATACGGCAGCTGGGCTGCGCTATGTGTTGTATGTATTTGTAACCAGTCTGGATAATCCTGCCGAGATTATCGCCAAGCCGGGTGGGCATTTTATCGCGCCTTACGATGCAGAACGTGTAGGCGATGTATCCAATGTCATTTTCTGTAATGGTGCTGTTGTGAACGAGCGAGGCGAGGTATTTATTTACTATGCGTCCAGTGATACACGTATTCATGTAGCGACAACGACAATCGACCGCTTGGTAGACTATGCGTTCCACACGCCTGCCGATCCGCTGCGTTCCCTTGATTGTGCCAAGCAGCGCGGCGCATTGATCGAGCAAAATGAAAAGCTACTATCTTCCACTCTCACTCCTGCCGAATAGGTCACTTGCCGTCTCAGCGGTCGCCATCTCTTTATTACTGGATAACGAACCGTTATACTGTTGTTACTATCGCATGCGTCAAAAGGCATACTATGCTATCCCTTGGGAAGCAGTAGCCGTGACTGGCTGCGGACAGCAGTGAACCTAGAGAAGCCCAGGAGATGAGAGATGAATAAAAATATCACCATGCGCGATATTGCCCTGAAGATGGGCGTTAGCAGTGTTACCGTATCCAAAGCATTGAATGATAAAGATGGAGTTAGCGACGAACTCAAGGAAAAAATCAAGCTAGCTGCATGGGAAATGGGCTACCGGATCAATTCGGTAGCCAAATCGATGCGGGAAGGTCTTACTTACAATGTGGGCGTGATTATTCCTGAGCGTTTTACTGATACGACGCAAACCTTTTACCTACGTCTGTATCAAGAAATTGCTGTTGCGCTACAGCAGCACAACTACTACGGCATTCTGCACATTTTAAGTCATCATGACGAGGAGAATCTGAACCTCCCTCGCATCTATCATGAGCAAAAGGTCGACGGCTTCATTATGCTCGGTCAGGTGAGCAAGGAATATATCGAGATTATCGAGCCGATTGAACTGCCTAAGATGTTTCTCGACTTTTACGATGAACATTCGGAGATTGATGCGATCATTACCGATAACTTTTACGGTGCTTATGAGCTGACCAACACACTCATTCGACAGGGTCATCGGGATATCGCTTATGTAGGCAATCTCTATTCGACAAGTAGTATTCAGGACCGCTTCCTCGGCTATTACAAATCGCTGCTGGAGCATCGTCTGGAGTTGAAGCCGGAATGGATTGTAAAAGATCGGGATGAGCAAGGAAGCTTTGTGGAGCTTGAGCTTCCGAAGCAGATGCCGTCTGCGTTTGTATGCAACTGTGATCAGGTGGCTCATTTGCTGTTGCAAAAACTGCAAGCAAGTGGTTATCGTGTACCCACAGACTGCTCCATTGTCGGCTTTGATAATGATATATACGCGACCTTATCCGAGCCTCATCTCACCACCGTAGAAGTTGATATTCATCACATGGCATCGACGGCTGTACAATCTATGCTCAAAAAAATTCGTACACCAGAAACCCGGTTTGGTCGGGTGCTGGTACAAGGCAATATTATCGTTCGCGATTCCGTGCAATCGCTAGTATAATCACATTTCCTTTTTTCCGAATCTGACTGCCTCCTTCCGACTGCACGGCAACAGTGCTAGGCGGGTGGCGGTTCGGTCGGATTCCCACTATTATCGAATGGCATCCGATCCGCGGAGCGACATAGGCAACGAAACTATACCGTTCTATAGGTATTATTTCCCGACTAAGTACGATTAGCTACGATTCAACTTTTGTAACTCACCATAAACACTGCTGTTTTCCTTTTGATTTTGACTTTGCAAAGGCGTGTGGCTGGCCAGCCTGTTTGATTCGTGCATGTACAGCGCTCTAGCAGGTTAAAATAAATAAAACAAACCGGAGGTAGATGTATGAAGAAGCGATTAAGCAAGGGATTACTGTTCACCCTGGTCTCCATGTTAGTGATGTATAGTTTAGCTGGGTGGGCTGGCGGAGCTTCCGCTGCTTCAGGCTTTTATGTAAGCGGTACCAAATTATATGATTCGACAGGTAAGCCGTTTGTTATGCGTGGAGTCAATCATGCGCATACATGGTTCAAAAATGATCTGAATACCGCTATCCCTGCTATTGCCAAAACAGGCGCCAATACTGTACGTATTGTGCTCTCCAACGGCGTTCAATACACCAAGGACGATGTCAATTCGGTCAAAACTATCATCTCGCTCGTTAATCAGAACAAAATGATCGCTGTACTGGAGGTTCATGATGCGACTGGCAAAGACGATTATGCGTCGTTGGATGCCGCCGTTAATTATTGGATCAGTATTAAAGATGCGCTGATCGGCAAGGAAGATCGCGTGATCGTTAATATTGCCAACGAATGGTACGGTACATGGAACGGCAGCGCTTGGGCAGACGGGTACAAGCAAGCCATTCCAAAGCTACGTAACGCTGGAATCAAAAATACATTGATCGTTGACGCTGCGGGTTGGGGACAATATCCACAATCAATCGTTGATTATGGTCAAAGCGTCTTTGCCGCCGATAGTCTCAAAAATACGATCTTCTCAATCCATATGTACGAGTATGCAGGTGGTACCGATGCGATTGTTAAATCCAATATGGAAGCTGTACTGAACAAAGGGCTGCCGTTGATCATTGGCGAATTTGGTGGTCAACATACGAATGGCGATGTGGATGAACAAGCGATCATGCGCTACGGTCAGCAAAAAGGGGTCGGCTGGCTCGCTTGGTCTTGGTATGGTAACAATAGCGATCTGAGTTATCTTGATCTGGCTACTGGTCCTAATGGGTCACTGACTACTTTTGGCAATACAGTCGTCAATGATGCTAACGGTATCAAGGCAACGTCTCAAAAAGCAGGAATTTTCCAATAAACCTTTAGGATACAAGTAAAGTAAGCAATTGAATAGGATGTATTCATTCATACATCTCCAAATACCCTGTTAGCGTATGAGCAACAGGGTATTTGGAGATTATACTTGCTAGTATAATCATCCCATTTACATCGATACCGTGAATAATTGGTAAATGTACACAGACAACTGCCTGTCATCAGGCTATAATAGACAAGATTGGTTGATACATACTACCTGTAACGGACCAAAGGAGGATCATAATGAATATCCATCCCCTAGATGCCAGCCATGCGGAAGCATACCGTCAGCTTCGCTTAGAGGCACTGGAGCAATACCCGGAAGCGTTTGCTTCTAGTTATGAGGAAGAACAAGCATGGCCGCTTGACCGCTTCGCTCGTCGGCTCGGCACCGAAGAGCGCATTACGCTTGGTGCATGGTTGGAACAAGAACTAATCGGCTCCGTAACATTAATGCCGCAAAGCAGAACCAAACTCAGTCATCGTGCTAATATTGTAGCGATGTATGTGAAACCGGAGCAGCGAGGATCAGGAATCGGTCGTCGTCTAATGGAAGAAGCGATTGCAGCAGCGCGTCGTACCGGTGTGATTGAGCAGCTATATTTATCGGTGATGGCGCATAATGAGCCTGCCAAGCGATTATATATGGCACTCGGATTTGAGGCATATGGTAAGGACTGGCGTGCACTCAAGATTGGCAATACGTATCATGATGAAGAATTAATGGTACTTTTTTTGTAATTATCAGCATGCAGGTACAGGACATACATTCATACGTACAGAAACAACCGACGATCTCGGTAGGCATATGGAATGTCTACAGACTGTCGGTTTTTTGTATATTATTGAGCGATATTCTTTCTGCCTGTAACTGCATCGATGGCATCTCCCTGTCTTCACTTCCTTTAATGACTACTCAAATTTCCCATATATTATATATTTATCTTTTTATTAGAAAATCACTAATTTCCATATGATTTTAGATGCAATTATGACGGTGTTTTTTAAACATCGACTATGATAATTTATAAATCAGAAAGCGCTTTCAATATTTAAATTACACACATAAAGGAGAATATTATGACAAAACGCAGGTCCAAATCGCTTCTCTCCTTCACGATGGCTGCTGCCCTATTGGTATCGCTACTGCCTTCTTTTTCTTATGCTGCTAGCAGTGAAGAACAGGCTCCGGTTCAACCGAAAGCCGCCACTGTCAGTATGCAATCATATGTCGATGCGATGCAGCCCGGCTGGAATCTGGGGAACTCTCTTGATTCGGTCGGTGCAGATGAAACTGCTTGGGGCAATCCAAAGGTAACGCAAGCACTGATCAAGCAGATTGCCGCTCAAGGCTACAAAAGTATCCGTATTCCGGTCACCTGGGATTCCCATATCGGTGCCGCCCCCAACTATACTATCGATCCGACGTATCTGAATCGTGTCGAGGAAGTAGTGAATTGGGCGCTGAATGAGAATCTGTACGTGATGATCAACGTGCATCATGATTCTTGGGTTTGGATTAGCAAAATGGAATCTCAGCACGATACCGTACTAGCACGCTATAATGCAGCATGGAAACAAATCGCGGATCGCTTCAAAAACACATCCTCCAAGCTGTCATTTGAAAGCGTAAACGAGCCGCGCTTCACCGATGGCGGTACAACCGATGAAACCAAGCAGCAGCAATTGCTGGACGAGCTGAATGTTTCGTTTCACAAGATTGTCCGTGCTTCCGGCGCGCAAAATGCTACCCGTCCACTCGTTCTATCCACATTGGAGGCTTCCCCAACCCAGACACGGATGACGGCGCTGTACAATACCATCTCCAAGCTGGGTGACAGTAATATTATCGCTACCGTTCACTATTACGGCTTCTGGCCATTCAGTGTGAATATTGCTGGTTATACCAAATTCAACAATGAAGTGCAGCAGGATATTACGACTACATTTGATAATGTATACAACACGTTTACCGCCAAAGGCATTCCAGTCATTCTCGGTGAATATGGTTTGCTGGGCTTTGACAAAAGCACCGGCGTGATCGAGCAAGGCGAAAAGCTGAAGTTCTTCGAGTATATCGGTTATTACACCAAGCAAAAAAAGATCGCTACCATGCTATGGGATAACGGTCAGCATTTCAGCCGTACCGCCTTCACATGGTCCGATCCTGAACTATTCAATATGATCAAAACAAGCTGGTCTACTCGTTCTGCTACGGCAGATAGCGATCTGATTCATGTCAAAAAAGGCTCTACTATTCAGGATCGTAGCATCAACCTGAATCTGAACGGCAACTCCTTCTCTTCCCTAAGCGCAGGCAGTACGGTTCTGCAAAAAGGCACAGATTATGATATTAGTGGTAATGTGCTGACGATCAAAGCAGCACAACTGACCAAACTGGTATCCTCCGGCAAACTGGGAACAACCGCTACACTGACTGCCAAATTTAACAAAGGCGTCGATTGGAAATTTAAAGTGGTGCTGTACAGCACACCAACATTGAGCAATGCACAGGGAACGACTAGCTCGTTCAGTATCCCAACTCAATTTAACGGCGATCAGTTGGCAACAATGGAAGCCACCTACGCGTCTGGCGGCAATGCCGGTCCACAAAACTGGACTTCGTACAAAGAATTCGAGACAACATTTAGCCCGAATTACAGTGGCAACACAATCAAGCTACAACCAGCATTTTTCAATGAAACGCAGGATGGTGTCGTCAATCTGAAATTCTACTTCTGGAGCGGCGAAACCGTCACGTACAAAATCACCAAAAACGGCAGTACGGTAACAGGTACGACTTCTTGATGAAGTTATGGCTATAGTGCTATGTAGCGTAAGTTGAATATGCTCATAGCTACAATACTATATAGCATGTGTGTAGCATCCTATCATTCATGCAAAAGAACGCATCATCCATTGATGCGTTCTTTTGCATATTAGCATTGGTTTACGTGTTTACTAGATAATATATCGCTGTCGACTTAAGCATGATCTGCCGCATCCAGTTGCAACTGTTCAATATGCTGCACCATACCGGAGTAGCCCTTGACTGTCCGCGAAATAAAGGATAATACTAG
Source organism: Paenibacillus sp. JQZ6Y-1 (assembly GCF_040719145.1). NCBI lineage: Bacteria > Bacillati > Bacillota > Bacilli > Caryophanales > Paenibacillaceae > Paenibacillus > Paenibacillus kandeliae. The sequence continues at coordinate 1,395,938 of NZ_JBFDUZ010000001.1, read as the reverse complement.
ATCGCTCCAACCGTAAATGTAAAAGGTTCGCATATCCTCTGGCGGCACCATTGCGTTACGGTACGGCGCAATATCAATAATAAATGCTTTGGCATTGCGGTTGATCTGATGACGATATGTTTGTAGCTCTTTGTAAAATGCACTACCATGATTTTGCTGCTCGTCGGTAATCATAATGATCTGATCTACTACCTCGTCATCGTTAATCAGCTTGCGTACTGGTGCACCCGTATTCGTACCGCCGCGTGTATGAATACGCGCCGCCTGCGTCATGATCGACTCCTCGCGCGAAGGTTTGGCGTCTTGTACAAACGTATCGAATAACCAGAACAACGAATTGCCGTTTGTCTTTTTGTATAAAGCCAATGCAAAGACAGAACCCGTCTGCAAATATTCCCCTGTCATCGAACCGGAAATATCCAGAAAAATCGCAGTTCGTCCTGGCAGATCGGGCAGATTGGCAAACGTTAGCTCTACCGCCTGTTCTAACGGCTGACGCAAAGCTTCATTTTCCACCTCATGAAAAGCCTTCACAAAGCGAAATGGCAGAATGCGCGATTTGCTCAACGCTTCGGTATCGGTTAGTCGCTCGATGACATAGTTCAGATTTTTCTTTTTCACTTTCTCGACATGGATTCCTTTCTTCCATACGCGCTTCCCATATTTGTTCAACTGCATTTTGCCGTCCTTCACCTGACCGCCGAATACACCTTGACGATCCAGTGTATTCAGATGACGCAGCAGCGCAAAGGCAGGCATCTGCTTCATCAACTCTTCCCACACCGCAGCACTCGGCTGTAGCACGCTGGTCACTGTCTCATAAGGCAATTTCCCTTGTTGAATCCAATGAATACGTTCCTGATCATTCTTTGCTAGCTTGAGCTTTTCTAAGGCTTCCAATTGCGGTAAAGCTGTCAAATCGGTTTCATGCCCGCGTACATATCGGTATAACGCTTGCTGCTGGGCATTGCGCGGCTTCGGATGAGTCGTTGCCACAGCATCACCTAGCGAAAAACCACGTCCACGTCCATTGTATTTGAGCGCCCAGTACTCACTCATACCGGATAAAAAAGCGGCAACCTGTCGTTTGACCGCACGACCGCCCTGACCACGACCTTGACCGCGTAAGATGGTCATAAAGTCTGCCAAATCGGACGGTATTTTTACGACATGCGGAAATGCTTGAGCAAATAAGGTAGGTTGAGCAGCAGATAATAGCGCCAGTCCGTACAGAGGTTGCAGACGCATAAAACCTTTGTCACGTGCATACACTAACGCACGCGCCATAAATTCAGGGTTTAGCTCCAGCATTAATTCATGAATACCATGCGCTTCGTTGATCAGCTCTCGGCTGTCCGCATAAAACGTATTAGCAAATGTGTTCGTCAACAGCAGCTGCACATATTCTTCCTCTACACTACGATTGTAAGCAAGATAAGCTTCGCGATTGATGATTGGCTTGGATGGTTTGAGATCCAGCATTTTTTTGGCACGGCTCATAATGAATGCCTCCTTCTAAAAAGTATGTATGTTTAACTACACAGGTTATATGTTCCACATTGATGGGTTTATAGGATGATCGTAGATCTATTATGTACCGTGAATCATTTATTATATGTAATGAATCCGAGGAAAGGGAGAAAAGGCGCTAGGTCATACTGACGTAGATCAGCCTGCCTATAAAGGTCGAATTCAAATCGAAGTAGCCCTTTCTGGCGCCTCGGACAGTATATATATTCTTAATTGGTTGAAAATGTGCGGTGCCTGCCCAATGACAGGTCACCGTTGTACTTGGTTTAGGATCGCAAGTACAGTTGTGCTACTTTTCCTTTTAGTTCTACTTTTAGTTCTACTTTTAGTTCTACTTTTAGTTCCACTTTTAGTTCCACTTTTACTTCTACTTTTACTTCTACTTCTATACGTTGTCTTCTATGCTATACAAATCTGCACGCGCGGTGTGTAGCAACGTGCTATGTTCTATTACTACAGTCAATCTAAGCAAAAAGCATATCCGAGGAAATAGGTGAAAAGGTCCATTACCGCTCTACCATCTGAGCTATTCCGCCATGAACGGCGGAAGCCGGACTCGAACCGGCGACCAGTCGATTAACAGTCGAAGTAACCCTTTCAGGCGCCTCGGATATTAAATTTGCTGTGTTACTTGGTGTTACTTGGTGTTACTTGGTTATGCACTCTTATGTGTGTTACTTTTGTGTGGTGCATGGCGTTTCTTTGATGTCCTTATCTTCGCATATAAATAGAAGCGTCAACAGGGCGAAAGTATGGCGAAGTCGAATTTGTTTGTGTTTTTACATAGGTAAGATAGAGATATTGTAAGATGCGCCTTTGTCAGTTTCTAATTGAGATGTCCTTTGCTACAATATGCTGTACAGGGTTACTAGCAAGGGAGGAACATGAAGATGGCAAGAGAGAGCTTTGATAAAGAAATTCAGTTTTTACGTTTGTTGGCGCTGACGGGTGGAGCGTTTGATCGTCAGCAGTTTGCAGGACGTCTAGGTATTTCTGTACATACATTTGATAAAACAATTCGGCGTTTAAAAGAAGTGAATGGTGAGAATGATCTGACTGATCTGTTCAGCTACCGATATGCTGATTCGGCGGAGCCAGTGTTAATGTTTTTATTTCGCGCCAAATCTATGAAGGAATCGGAAAGCCGCCGCTTGCCAATTTTGTTATCCTCGCTCAAGCAACAGGATAAAACAGCCGCCGAGCTGCTGGACGCGTGTGACGAGCAATTAGCAGAATATGATTTTGCCCCACCGGATGAGAAAACGATTCGTTCCGATCTGCGCTATCTAGAGGATATTGGCGTCATTCGTCGACAGCCGGGAGGGCGACCGTATCGGTATCGCCTGAATCATGAGCTGACTGATTGTTTATCGCAAGAGGAATTGATCGAGCTGTATGAATTTGTAGATGTGATGGCAAATACACGCATTCCGTCGGTACAAGGCTATTTGCTGCGCGATAATCTTAAAAAAGCACTCAAAGCAACGATTCCCACAGAGCAATGGGACGAATCGCTATTAGAGCCATTCGGTTATCGGTATCATTATGACGCGCGCATCTTGGATGAAGCTCATCTGTACACGCTACTACGTATGATTCGCGAACAGCGATATGTTTCGTTTCAATACTATTCGCCCAGTCGAAAACGATCCTATGCGGCACAGCATACGAACCCATTGTTTGCCCCAGATCAGCAGCCGTTTCGTCAGCACATGCTGCCGCTTCAGGTTGTTTACGATCATCAATACGGACGCTGGTATGTCATTGGCACACTGGAAGGCGGACGTATCGCCAAATTCCGCATGGATGGCATGGTCGATCTGAATGGCGAGCAAACAGCGGATACGGAACTGTTTGAACAACGACTACAGCACATACGTCAGAAAATGCAGTACAGCTGGCTCGTCGATACCGGACAACCGCTTACGGTAAAAGTACGCTTTTTCAAACCTGTATTCCCTGCTAATGATTTTATTCGTGAACGGGTGATGATGCAGGGACAATGGGGTCGTATTACAGAGGAATATGAGCATAGCTTTATATTTGAGATTGTAGTGAATGGCTGGGTCGAGATTCGTCCATGGCTCCGTAGCTTCGGCTCAAGCTGTGAGGTACTTGAACCCGCAGGATTACGCCAATCATTGATTGAGGAATGGAAGGAGTTGCTGGATTACTATGAATCTGTTTGAGAAAATATTCAGCTACCAGCTCTCATCACGACTGGAAGAAAATGATCTATATACTCTTACTTCGCAGGAGCGTTCATGGCTGCGTATGATGCTGTCTCATCCAGCAGCGGAACATGCTTTTGATCCAGAAACGCGCGCTCGTTTGGAGCAATGTACATTGGACGATGAGCCGCCTGTATTGCAGCATGCTTTAATTGAAAAAGCAGGCACGACTGACGGTCAAAGTTACCTTCCTTGGCTACGTATATTGCGCCGTATCATGCGTAGTCGTCAAGGCATGATGCTAGGTCGATGCAACAAACATGGCGAACCGATTGCACCACAGCCGGGCATTCCGTGGCGATTGGAGTATTCGATGGCACGCCGCGAATGGTACTTATACTGGTTCAATCTAAGCCGCTTCGCTCCGATGATTACGCGGCTAGCGCATGTACAATCGGTAGAGCAGCATGAGATTTCACCCAAAACGTACACAACGGCAAGCGAACGAATGGATCATTTTGTACAGATCGATCGTCATGAAGCGGTCGTACAGGTATTGCCTATTTACAACGAGGAATTGACACGGATTTTGCACGCCTTTTCCTGTTTTGATAAAAAAGTAGAGTTTGATGAGCAGCTGCATACATACTGGATTCATGTTCATTTTACTGGGAGCGAAAGTGAATATGTGCTAAATCGTCTGCGCTTTCTCGGCAAACGAGTCAAAGTGGTAGAAGGTGATCATCTAAAACGCCGTATGCGCGAGACGGCTCTGCGGGCATTGGCTCGTTATGGCGATGTGCAGGTGGAAGAATCTGAGCAGGTAGAGGATGAAGCATTTCGCGAGTAATATTGCTGATAGGCAGACAGATTATCCTACAAAAAAGCCGGAACACGACAGATGGAATCCACTCCATCTGCTATGTTCCGGCTTTTTATAATGATAGTATTCATATCGCATATTGTTTGTATAACAATAGGATTCATCCATACACAACATTGATGCTTACGATGTGAATGAGCCTTCTGCCATGCGTGCATATGCACTTAACCGAAAAAACACTGCCATCACAGCCTGCTGTTCACCAGCATGCAGTAGATAATTACGCATTTGATCTTGCTGTTGATGAAGCAGCTCTGCTAGTGTATCCATGCCCAGCGAAGAAGCGATCTGCTCCATCGATTCCAATTGCGCTAGTTCTTCCACGGGCAATTGATTGACACCACGCAGCAATACGCCGTGCAGCCAATGATTCAGATCAGACAGCAATTGTTCAGCGATATTCAATGGTGCCGCCTCCCTTTTGTTCATACACTTTTCATGAGTGTGCGCCATCCAGCTTTAAGTTAATCAAACGATCCTGTTGTAAAAAACTAACCGGATACAAATTCACCCCATCACTCTGCACCAATGCGTAACAATCAATCAGGCTACGAAAAGACGTGCTGCGTTCCAATTCCTGCACCATGGTACGCCATTCAGGATGATCTGGAATGATCAAGGACACCGATTCTTCAGCAGGCGTTTGCGCTGTAATGATCGTAGTCTGGGTTAGACGATCAAACTGCACAGACTGTATGGATGAAAGTTGCAGCATATGCAACGACATTTTCTTCTCACCAAACAAGGAAGGCTGTAGCGTATGATGCAGCTGTTCTACTGAGGATAGCGTATAAGCGCCAAAATCCACCTCTTCTACCGCATGTCGAGGTTGTTGTTCCATCCCGCTACTATCACTAGCAGACAGGCGATAATCTCGATTCGCCTTGATCCCGCGAAAGATCCACTGCTCTTGACTCAGTTGTCGTAATGGCAAATTGGCTCGCCACGGACAGGATTGATTATACTGCGACTGGTACTGAAATGAATTGGCTTCATAATAGACCGGACGCGTATCGCTGTAGGTGTAGATTTGCCGATCAGTCAGACTGTACAAATAATACGTAATGCCTTTATAACCGGAAAGTGTCTCCCACGGCTCCGCTCCGATTCCATACAATTCCAGTATCGGTATACGGTAATATTTGCTACGGAAGCTGCCTGCCAATTCAGCACGTCGCGCCGGAGATTGCTCCTGCTCCCATGCTTCTAATGTCAAATAAGCCGAGGTTAACCGATTCAGCAAAATACTCATATTAAACCGCACATGGCGGGCAAAAAACAACTCCAACTCGCCTTGAATTCCACGCAGCATACTTTCCAAATTCGGCAATGCTTCACTATGCGCAGCAACCGCCAGCGTTTCTAGTCGTGCCGTCATCGTCTGTGGCAGTCGTGCCAACCCTGTTTGTAGCCATTCACCGAACAATTCACGGCATTCCTTCATGACTTGCGGATGTGATGCAAAGCTATACATGTGCTGTTCCAACATAGGCTGATCCTGCAAGCCTTGATGCTGACGATACCGAAGCAATGCTTCCAATTTGTATAACAGAGCGTCCTTTCCTTTCACTGTACATAACGCCTGAGCAGGATCAGCGTGAGGGTCATTGCGAAAAGAAACCTCCACTCCATAATCGATCAGCCTCACGGTTAGCAAAGTGTCATAGAGTAGTTCAATACCTTGTGGACGTGCAAGTCTAAATTCCGCTTCTTCCAGTTGAGCGGTTGTAAATGACTGTAGTAACTGGGAAAGTGGAGTATCCAGCAACCAACGGAACCGCTCTGTGAGGGCTGACTCTTCTGAATTCGCTTGGCTATGACTATGTTTACTATGCTGTTCAGCTAAAGTTTCAGACGCAGGGACGTTATCCGAATACACGGGAGATTCTTCGTTTATATCCCTTTCTATCATCCCCACATCTGAATCAGTACCAGTACCAGTACCGATCTGATGGTGGCGTTGATGGTACAGAATAGCAATTAATATATGTTTGCATAGCTGTTCAGCTGGGCAGCTACATTCACATTGCTCTATTTGATAAGACAGCTGAACTACAATGCCATCGCTTAACGTCGCTTGTACTCGCTCATTGTCTGTCCATTCATAGTCCACTGTGATACCTTTATCCATATCTTTTTGTGCACGATTATACAATCCTTTATTCGCATAACGAATCAAATAATCTTCAGTACAGCCAGCAAGGAACTGCTGGAATCGGCTTTCAAAGGGTTCCATACGTGTATTTACCTCCGCCGAGATTGGGTTGAGCAATCGATGTACAGTTAAAATTCAAGCGAGCTGAGATCAATCCACTTCGCCTGCTGCACGCAGTATATCATACACCGTTTCGCTAAATACACGATCCGGTACGTCTACTAGCAGTGCTGCTTTTTCTGGAGAATAGTAGTGATGACGTTGACCCCGCTCGTCATTTTTGTAAAAGCGTAATTCTTCCAGTGAAATGTCGTCCATACCTTCATAGTACGAAATGCTCGTTCCGCTAAATCGCAATTCGGCAATCAGATGATCATACTGCTTGTATAGTTCGTCGTAGAAGCCTCCATCCTGCGCCTCTCCTTTGAACCATCCATAACGCTCCAATGCTTTGGGGAAACCAGTCGGCGAATATTCCCCTTTGGGTACACCCGTCCATTCGCGGCGCTGTAGCTCCTCATCCTCCGGCAAATAAGTGCGACGCTCCAATTGGGTAAATGGCTGTACCACTTCGTAATCTTCCAGTTGTGTCTTCCAATCTGCCAGTAGTTGTGGTTCCAATTCCAGCGGATGTACGAGACCGATCTGTCCACCCTGCTCCAGCTCGTATTCATCCTCATCGACCGTGTTGAATGTACCGTCATCCATATAGCGGAATGTTGTCGTCAGCGTATCATTTGTATATACGCCCCAGATGAGACTAACCGCAAACTGACGCATGATGATGTTTTGCACAAACAAATCGGTCCATTCATCCGTTGTCCATAGACGACGTTTGGATAACGATTCCTCCAGACGCTGTGCCTGCAAGGTAACCATGGTTTTGAGGTCTTTTTTCAATTGGGTAAAGGTAGACTTGGACTGCTTCACCAGAGTCTCGTCAGCCTTCTGAGCAGCGGCAGGCAGACTTTTGACGATTTTGCCATTTTCCTGATTGATCACACTCAGTTGCAGATCGCTATTTACCTTCACCGTAAATGCACGCTCGCCATAGCTCAATTCCAATTCGCCCTTGCTGTCCAGACCCAGTGTAGTAACTAGACGGTCTGCCAACTGCTCTGGCGTTAGATTCATATTTTCCGCAGCCAAATGTAAAGATTCGGCAGCAGCAGTTTTGACCTGACGGTTTTTGATCGTACGAGACAACTGTTCAATTAGCATCAAGGCGGCAGTATCATTCAGATAAGCGAGAACACGCACAGCTTCGGCAGCGATCGCCCCACGGCTATTTTCAGACCAATCCTTGATCTGACTCCCGAGCATATTGATCAGACGTCGATCACCGAATAAAGCTGCCAGATATAGCGTCCACTTCTCTTTAGCAGGTGCTCCCTGCTGCAACCATAGCTGCACCAGTTCCAAGGCAAAATCAGCTAACGATTGCTTGGAAGCATAGTCCTTTACTTCATGCAGGCGCTCGTTCGGCGATGTTGTAAAATCAAGGGATTGCAGCAGCAAATAACGCTTAATCTGATCATCCAGCGGCGTACCATCCGGTCGTTGCAGCTGCGGTAACATGTCGATGGGTAACCATTGAATACGGCTCAGTTTTTTCGCATCTGTTTTTGCCGCAATGGCAGCATGTGCGACCTCTGGCGGCTGATCCGCTGTATGGATAAGTACCTCGATCAAATCGCGGAAACCTTGCGATTTTTCCTTTTTCAGCAGCTCGGTATAGAGATCACTAGCATTGTCTAGATGACGCAGCGAATCCAAAATCCATTCTTTGACTGAAGCCTTTTTCTCTTGACTATAAACGGCAGTGTACAATTCATCATCTACGCGACGAGCAAACTGTGAGCGCGCCAGCCCATTGATTTTTTTGGATGAATCACCCAGACCAAGACGCAGCGCTTCCGCTTGCTGCTTGAGGTCCAACTGTTCCTGTGCCTCATAGAGCGTTTCTAATACCAACGTACGTCCATCAAGCGGTAGCTTGCTGTACTGCTGCAAGCTTTGGGGGATGTATGTCTGTACGATGGATGTATATTCCGAGATTGGTACCGATACATAGTAATATTCTGGACGTCCCTGTAATTGCAATACATTTGTCAGCAATTCATCCGTATTCACCTCTGGATCGTCACTGTACGTCTTCAGCACGTCAGAGCTTTCAAAAAACGGTGCGCGATACAGGGTCGACAGTATATTCAGCAATGGAATATCCGGTTGGGTAATAGCAATCAGGAACCGGCGAAATAGCTCCGAGTGTACTGGCAGATAGGAAATGACGAGCAAAATCTGACTTGCTTTTGAATTGCGGTGATCATTGATCCACAGCGTACGTACATTTTGATTGTTGTGTATATCGGCTAGACTCAATTCTCCTTTTAAATAGCTTGCCAGCGTTTGCCCTGACTTGTTGCTGTCCAGTCGATCTTCGAGCGTTTGCAGCACAAGCTGCTCCAACTGTGCCTGTGCATTGGGTGATTGCACATGACCCGCATCCAGCAGCACCTTGAAGATCAAAGCGCGCGTAGCTGCATTGCGCGAAATCGCCATCGCATGCTCACTGACCTGAGGATTCGCAGTGATCGCATTGCGCACATGATTCCATAAGGTAGAGTAATTATTAAGCTCATTACGGATCAATTCAATCAAACCATACGGCTGCTCCAACGAGACGATGCCGTCTACCAATGTCGATACATCCTCTTTACGGTTGGACAGCAGGGTTAAATATTGTCTGGTTTCCAGCGGTAGAGCTTCATGCAAGCTACGAATGGTATTCAGTAGCTGCTGTGCAATCTGATCTGGCTGCTTCAATAGATTGGATTTGCCGCCATGCAGCGTCAAAATGTAAAAGAACGCAGTATGCACATACACCAGTTCGCGATAAACAAGTTCACTTTTGATCGTTTGTTTGGATGGTTTTGTTGAAGGAAAACGATGTTTCCATTCTGCTTCGCGCTGGTTTTGCAGAAAATCGGCATCGAGATCGAGATCGGAAGCCATAATGTACTGAGTCAACCGCACAGGCAGTACCGTTTGTAACATCTGCTGCAATTCACGATCCAGCTTTTTGCTGTCTTGCCATAGTACATATTGCAATAGCGGCGGTAGCTGCTTGGTGATTTTCTCTACATGCTTCTCATCCCATGCACGATAGAGATGCAGCAATAGTAATAATTGCACCGCATAATCAATACGGGCAACTTGATTACCTTTCGTTTTAAGTGCGTTTGACGGCTGTTTTAGATCGCTATTAGACAATAAAAAATCGATACCTTTTTCGACAATGTCTTGACCTGCATATCGGACAAGCGCTTGCAGCGCAGAGCGCCCTTCCTGCTCTGCCTTTTCCCACGATTGCGTACGACTGCCTAGCGTAAGCGGAGTCATACTGCTATTCATACACAATTCAAATACGTACCAATTGTTATAATAATATCCATCCCACGTGTTGGATGTATGTAAAACAAGCGAAGCGGCACGATAAAAGGCATCATTACGTTCTTTTTTAGATAACTTGTTTAGCGCTTCAAATGTCTGATAGGCGTACTGATTGGAATGCTTCATCATATCGGGCATCGTATCTGTTGCACCCGTAATATAATCCAGAATCTCCTGCTTGCGGTCGGTCGTTTTGGAATATTCCTCCGAGCAATGACGAGCAAATTTCTCTAACAACGGATCAATTGAAGTTTGGTTTAACATCATCTATTCCCCTTTCCTATATTCAGAAGGTATTAGGATTACTTAATGAATAATTTGACCAATCCACTCTGCTAAACGATTCGGCGTTATAGCGGCAACCTGTGCGCCCATATCTGTCAAACGACGCGCCGCATGACGGTTATACACTGCCGTTCCTTCAAAATTCAATGCTGGCAATACAATCAATCGACTACCAGCTTCCATAATATCGTGACAGGCGGCATACATATGCTGCATCGGATATCCTTCCTCTAGATCACTCACTAGAATAAAGATTGTGCGGGCAGGATCTTGTATGAGCGTTTCACCATAGCGAAGCGCTTTGGCAATATGTGTCCCGCCACCTAGCTGTACACTCATCAGCAGATCGACCGGATCTTCCAATTGACCGCTCAGATCGACGACCTGCGTATCGAAGATTAGCAGATTCGTACGAAGCGTATCCAATTGGGAAAAGATACTCGCCATGACTGCACTATAAATAACGGAATCCAGCATACTACCACTCTCATCGACGGCGATGACAATATTCCAACGGTTATGCGAACGAATATTACCATCAAAGTACAGTCGATCCACGATAAACCGCCGCTGACGACGATCATAGTTCTTCAGATTACGTTCAATCGTTTTCTTGATATTCAGATTGCGAAGCGAGCGTACATTGCTGCTCTGATACCGACTGCGTTTGCCGATAATACTGCTGCGAATATCCTGCTCTAGCTGCTTGCGCAGTTGCTCTACTACACGACGCACAATTTCTCTGGCGCTATGCAGCACTTCGCCCTTCATACGACCCTTGAATTGCATAATATGTTTGAGCAAAGTCATATTCGGTTCCAGCGATTCCAATACGTTTTTATCAAATAACAATTCGCTCAGCCCGTAACGATCCAATGCCTGCTTTTCCAGAATCTCAGCGGTATCTTTGGGAAATAGACGTCGCATATGATCCAGCCAGCCGGGAACGGTCAGCTGGGACGATCCACGTCCGCCTGTACGCTCTCGATACCCCTGCTCCTCACCATATTCGCGGTCATACAAATATCCAAGCACTTCATCCATCTCTCGGTAATCAAATTGCTGGGCATCGTATTGCCCCGATTCACTTAGCGGCTCCTCCGCTGCTTCGCCCAATAGTAAGCGCCAGCGATTCAAGGTTTGACGTTGTAATTTGGCATGTTCCGTTTCCCTATTGCGTTGATCGTGATCGCTCATAATCGCCATCGCTCCATTTCTTGCCGTATCGCCTGATCCAATGCAGAGGTGCGCTGCAAAATTGCTTCATCCAGTCCCGGTCGCTCCAACTCTGCTGTAGATACGGTATACAAATTCGCAACGTTACCAGCAATGATCTGCATTTCCGCAGGGGTGAAGAAGGTAAATGCCAATCGCAGCTCTGGAATCATCTGTACAAAATCATCATGTGGCAATTGGGACAACAGCTGATTTAACGATGATAGCAACGCAGGCTCATATAGGAACGCATCCCTCGCAGCAGCAAATACACCTTGCAAATAAGCGGCGGTATGCTTCACCTGCTCTGGCGTTCCTTGCATATAAGCACGCGCCCGTTCAGTAATCTCATGCTCTGGCAAATATCCACTGCGCGATAGAATTGCGACACTAACACCTTCGAGCGCCGGAGCTAGTGTAGTCTGATCCATCAGCTCAGACAAGCGATCATGTAGCGGTTCAGCCGGAAACGTAGCCGTTTCGATTTGCGACAGCATATACAATTGCTTGAGCGCCTGTACTACTTTGCTATGATCATCAGAATGCACCTGTTGAAGTGTATCGATAGCCGATACCGCCTGATGATACGCTTCCTGCAACAGCTCTGGCAGCACCTGATCCTGTTCCCGCAGTCCTAACAATCGACGATGCTCATGAATACGCTCAAGCATACTTAGCGCTCGGCACAAGGATAAAAAGCTACCATCCTGCCGTAGCGCCTGACGGGTCTGCTCCACCAGCTTGGTGGCAGTGTCCTCCAATCCCATCAATAGTGCACGCAGCAGCCATTCTGCTGTTGCTCCACTGTCATGCTTCGATAACGCATCTACTTCTTGCTCAGCACGTCTTGTAGCTGCAATTGCCAGTGTTCCACCGTGAATGGAATTTTCAATCAAACGCGCTTCTGTGTAGGACGAATACGAATAGGTCCATGTTTCGCGCATCAGATTGATGTTTTTGTAAGTAATCCAATCCGGTCCTGATTGGCGTATCGCCAGCCCCGTTCCTAGAAATTCCATGATATGCAGCAAACGACTAATTCGCCGATGCTGTGGGCGCGTATACAGATCCAGTACCTTTTTATGTTGTCCTGTCGTGCCAAGCTGTAATGTACATGCTGCCGCCTGACGCTTAAAATCCTCTACAATCGGCACCGCAAATGGATTCTTCGCGACTTCACCAATCCGATCACCGGTTAATAGAATCTCTAGCTGCTCTAGCGGACGGTCTGATACTAAGGTGCGCTCGCCTTTGATAAAACATGAAGTCACACTGTCCAGCAGCTCATATACTCCGCCTTCCTGTCGTCCGCGCAGCATAGCTAATCCCTGAAATAAACTGTATGCTTCAATCGCATCACTTGTTGAGACCGCTTCCTGTTCCCTGCGCAATGCTTTCGCTAATCGTGATAGCGTCAAAATAGCGCTCTGTGCCGCAGGATGTGTCGTATTGTTTTTCATGTGCTTCCATAGCTGATCATAATACGCTACATACGGCATACCGCTTGCATATCCATTCAGCCTGTCTGCTTCCTGAAAGGTATATACCATCGGGTATATCTGTTCGCGCATCTCTGGCACACGATTTTTTTTGCTTCTACTTTCCGTATCGATAGATGGTACGATAGGGTCCGGCGAAGCAGATACAGTCGCGTTATCTGCAATATTGTGTTGTATTAATCCATATGTATGAAATCCGCCGGTTAGTACCAGAACTTTGTTGTATTGCGCTTGTGCAGTCTGAATATGATGCAGCATACGACGTTCACGAGATAGCGTTTCATCCTGCTCCAATTGAGAGGTTGAATAGCAAAGACGAGATAAGGTGCAGTATACAAACACATCCTGCATATATTGAAAGGTATCTATATTCGCCGCTCCGCTCTCAAACCAACGATCCCACAGCTCGTCAAAGCTGCGACAATTCAGCTTGCGGCATAAGGTCTGAATAAAGGTAGAGCCTGTCAGTAAATGTTCATCCTGATACGAAACAGAGGCTTCTCCATCAGAGTCGGTCTGTGCAGTTGGACGGCGGCGATAATTACGATCAATAAATTTCGCCGGAATACCAAGCCGCGCCGCCTCGCCAATCGCTACATACTCTGGCGAGTAGTCTAATAATGGAAAATAAAAAGCAGCGCGCTCCTCTCCCTGCTCATACGTATAATACAAGCTGACTGGCGTGACCGTATCAGGGTCAGCCAGCACCGGAATGAGCGCATCGCCAGCTTCTGGTCCTTCAATCAATATAATCTCCGGCTGATAGCGGGCGATGGTTTGCAACAGATGGTAGGAGCAGCCTGGGCTATGATGCCGAATTGAAACATACAATACTGAATTTTGCATACCGAAGACATGCTCTGCAAAGATATGCTTCAAATCATCCTGATTCACATCAGTCAATCGCTGCGTGTCTGCATCCATGTTGCTGTCTAGATCGTCAGCAGGTCTTTGCTTCATACTTTGATCATGACTCGTTGCCGTATCGTCCAAATTTATAGAGACATTCGTACTGCTCCTCTGCATTCTGTCGCCCATCTGCGCTCACCTCTCTTTGATCAACGAATCCATTGCTTCGCTTCATAATAAGCTGACCATAATGCACTATCTCGCGCTCGTTCTTTTACTACCCGGGAGAAATAGGTTTTTAGCGCACCCAGATCCTTTTCATCCTCCTTAGCAGCAGTACCGAGCATATTCTGCACTAAACGATCCATCGAAACGGCGCCATTCTCATAATAATACGAAGTCATCGCACTCTGTACATAGACTGATACCGCTTCTGCCGTGCTCATCACGGACTGTGGCATGTCGATTTTGTAGCCTTCACGCGTCTTGCCTGTGCGCAGCTCCATAAAAGTCGTTGCTAGCAGTTCCACTACATCGCGATCTATCGGAATGTCGATACCACTATGCAGTAGCAGATTATGTGCCTGGTTTTCAATAATCTGAGCTTCCATTTTCACATTTGAAATCGGACGAATCGTTTCAAAGTTAAAGCGGCGCTTCAAGGCGCTGCTCATCTCGTTTACCCCTTTATCACGAATATTCGCTGTACCGATCACATTAAAGCCCGGCTTGGCAAAGAGGACACCCCCGTCCAGCTCTGGAATATTCAGCACTTTATCACTCAAAATACTGATCAGACTGTCCTGCGCCTCGGATGGGCAACGGGTTATCTCTTCAAAACGAGTCAGCACGCCATGCTTCATCCCGTGATACAGCGGAGAAGGAACCAATGCCTGCTCAGACGGTCCTTTATCTAGCAACATCGCATAATTCCACGAATATTTGATCATATCTTCCGTCGTACCGGCTGTTCCTTGAATTGTATTCGTGCTGCTACCACAGATCGCTGCTGATAGTAGCTCACTCAGCATCGTCTTAGCTGTGCCTGGCTCACCCACTAGCATTAATCCTCGGTTACCAGCAAGCGTGACAATTGCGCGTTCAATCAAAATATCATTTCCATAAAATTTGCGTGTAATCTCGATCATCTCTCCATCCAGCTCTGCCGGACGCTGACGACCAATAATAAAATCTCGTATGTATGCCGGTGATAATAGCCAGTTAGGCGGACGCTTGCCTGTATCCTCCTGCTGTAATGCTTGTAGCTCGCGTGCATATAATACCTCTGCAGGCGGCTTGATCATCTCCATTGCCATGTACATCCCCCTCATTGAACAGGATCATATGTTCCCATAATAACACACCCATTCTGCTTCTATGTAGTCACAGCAGCAAAATGGGAAGATCGTCCTTATTTATTACCCTAAAGTAAGACTTTTGCTATAGTTTGGCTGTTCCTTTATTCTACCTGCAAGTGCGCCCGCTTTTCCAATCCAGGCACATACAGCAACAAAAATAACGAACGCCCCAATCCGAACAAAATAAAGCAAATCCACAGTCCATGATTACCATATAACGGAATTAGCACCAGACAACTACCGATAAATAACACAATGGACAGCAGCATCGAATTACGAATCGGCGCCGTCAGCGTCATTCCGGTAAACACACCGTAAAATACAAGCCCAAATCCCGTACTAAGGGGAAACAATAACAGCCAGCCCTGATACTGCATTGCCAGCCCTGATACCGCCTGATTATCCGTGAACAAACCAATAAACGCTTCTCGTCCGAGTGCATAGATTAGCGTTAGCAGCAATGCTACCACACTTGTCCACACCCAAGATAATCGCAAACTACGCTGCAATAACGGCAGGCTTTGCGCTCCTTTTGCTCGTCCAGCATAAATCGAACTTGCGTTGGCAAGCCCATCGAAGAAATACGCCATCACATAATGAATTTGCAGCAGGATCGAATTGGCTGCCAGTAGCTCTGGTCCAAATGACGTACTTTGCGCTGTAAACATATTAAACATCGTTAGCAAACAGATCGTGCGTACTAGCAGATCACTGTTAGCGCGAAACATCGGACGCAGACGATTCCAGCTAAACAAGCCTTTCCATTTCAGACCGACTAACTCCATATACGGTGAGCGCCATACAAACCATAATCCAAGGAGCAACGCCAGCGCCTCGGCAAACAAGGTTGCTGCTGCCACACCGGCTACGCCCCAGTGTAATCCTTGTACAAACCAGATCGCGAGTAGCATATTCACTACATTCATCGAAATCTGCGTAATGAGCGTTTGCCGAATATGCGCCATGCCCATTAACCAACCGATCAGCACATAATTAAGCAGCGTCAGCGGTGCACCCCAAATGCGAATATGGAAATACACCGATGCCCAGTGTGCCACTTCATCAGTCGGTTGCATTAACCATAACGATGAACGTACAATCGGTACCTGCAACGCTATAAAGATCAAGCCGATTCCCAAAGCAATCATTAGCGGACGAATCAGATCTGCCACACCCTCCAGCACATCGTTCTTGCCGCGAGCCTGTGCAGCAAAGCCAGATGTACTAACCCGTAAAAAGCCAAACAGCCAATACATCGTATTAAAAATAAGAGTTCCAATCGCCGTTCCACCTAGATAAGCCGGATCAAATAAATGCCCGACCACTGCTGTATCCACCAATCCAAGCAGCGGAGTGGTGATCGTCGATACAATCAGCGGCAAACTAAGCAAAATATAATCGCGATGAGATGGTAATGTATGTATAACAGAAGTGTTCATATGCCGCTCCTTTAAGATTAAGATCAATACATGCGCAATGTTGCCTGCTCATCATGATGTAATAACAGATTATTGAAGGCAGGCTGTACACCGTTTGAGTATACCGTATGCTCATCTATTCGCAAACCGCTTGTCTCAAGTTTGCTATTATGAACCGATCCTTTCACTATATAGCCTTATATTCGTTGTCATATCATCAAAAAAAGTCTGCGTTCTCCATTCGGAAAACACAGACTTTCATAATACAGCTTAACCTAGTGCATCTTTACGATAGGATCAGCATAGGCATCCAAACATAGCATAGATACTACATGCAGCAATGTTCTGATCTACATGCCCGCTTGTCTCGAAACGTCCTGCGTCTCTCATTCCTAGCTGTCCACTACGTATCTTATACATCAGCCGTACATTATACGCGCGGGAACCATGCTGTCACTTTAGAATTCACTTCATTCAAAATATCCTGATAACCTGCTTCATCCAGATACCCAATACTGCCAAAAGACAGATGACCCACTGATTCGATACCTACAAAGCCAAAGATCCCCGTATCGGATGTCATTTTCATTCCATCTGTCATACCAATACGCTCATATACTTCTTTGGGCGTACCGTGAGTATGAATGATCAGACCTTGTTTGCCTGTTAACATTTGTACGATACCGTTCTCGTCGGAAGCATAGGCAAAACCATAAGCAAATACACGATCCACATAGCCCTTCAGAATCGCTGGCAAGCCAGTCCACCATACAGGATAAATAAAAGTAATCACATCTGCATCACGAATATAATCTTGCTCCGTTTGAATATCGATTGGTGTTTGTCCTGCACGCATCGCAGCGCTATCTTCCGGCGTAAATACCGGCTGGAAGCCAAGTGCATACAGATCACGTACCGTTACTTCATGACCTTGTTGCTCAAGCGCATGTACCGTCGTTTGAAGAATGGAATGGTTCAGACTTTGTGCATTGGAATGCGCGTAAACGATCAAATGTTTCATAGTAAATTCCTCCAGATCTATTTATGATTACAATAACTGCATGGCAGAGCAATCAGAATCGTATAGGTATGGATGGATCACTATAGGTTCTAATGTACCCGATCATACAATATACGATGGAAAGCCCAGTTATTACATGAACATAGACGATAGATTGATATAAACATAGACATCTATGTATTACCGCAAAAAAATTTCGATTGCAATAAGCTGTGACTGCTTATTGCTCCGAAACCCGATTCAAGATTACTTGTAGCATCTGTTCCAGTTGTTCTTGCTGTTGTTCTGTGAACCCATCGTACACCGCTGCATTCACAGTATGAGAAATCTGATGAAACAATGGCTCCAATTCACGCCCTTGATCCGTTAGATGAATCAACGTAATGCGGCTATCCTCCTCACTCTTGACCCGCTCCACATAACCCAGTCGAGCAAGCTTGTCTACCAGTACAGTGACAGTTGGCTGTTTGCGATGAATCTTTTGCGCCAGCTCTTTGACCGACAATCCATTTTTCTGATATAGAAAAACGAGAATATCGCCATGGGAAGGTACAATGCCCTCCACACCATGCTGCTCCAATTCAGATATAATCATTCGATTCAGTTCATCGCGGATTTTGCTAATCATAGAGGTTGCGTAATATTTAGGCATACATTCATTATATATAGACATCTATGTATTTTCAATACCTTTTTTTATTTTCCATTGAACTGCTAAGTAGAACACGAATGCTGTATATGACTTTATTACCACTTCATGTAAAAGTGGTAATATGTATTACATCATTATTTATTTAATACAATTAGCTAATTAACCATGATGCTCACTCTATACGGGAATTAGCGGAAATCTCAGACTCTGTTAATTATATGTAAAAATAAATAGTTAAAATTTAGTAAACCCTGTTTATTATCCCCATGAACGGGTAATAAACAGGGTAATAATGTTTGTTGATGATGAAAAATGTAGAATTTTGTCGCACTTTTTGCTAATATTGCCTTATAGGCGATCGACTTCAATGTGTAAGGAGAATGTTAAAGTGAATCCAGCCATTCAAGAAGCCATTTACAACCAGACACCGATGCATGTGCATCTGATCAGCGGTGAAACCTACATTGGCACCTGCGAAGCACATGATAATCCTAATTTCTTTATTATTCGTACGGAGCAAGGCTCCTTTACTTTTCCATATTGGACCATCAAACGCGCAAAAACATTGCTCGTTCATTAATCACCGGCTGAAATGGCTGTCTCATTTTCGTAGACGACCATTTTGTTTCTGCCGGTGTTTTTTGCGTCATATAATGCCTGATCAGCTTGTTCCAGCAATTCCTCCAAGTTTTCATCTCCGCCTGTATACACCGTCATACCAAGTGAGACGGTAATCGCACGATTGAACGGTGTTGGACACTGCTCTGCTGCTTCACGAATACGTTCACCCACCGCTTTCCCTTGTTCTTCATCCGTTTCATACAGTAAAACCACAAATTCCTCTCCACCATACCGGAAGCATAGATCTTCAGCATGAATCTGTTCCGCAATAACATCTGCCATCCCTTTTAACATATCATCCCCCATGGAATGACCATACGTATCGTTGATGGACTTGAAATGATCAATATCCAACATCATAACGGCAAAACGATACCGGTTCCCAATCCAATTTTGCATAATGGACACCAGTGCTCGACGATTTAATACTCCGGTCAGCGCATCATAATGAGCTTCCTTTTGAAGCCTACGCTCTTTTTCCCGGGTTTGCTGCTCGAGTACCATAATCGCTTGATGCAGCTCGTGCGCTTCATAATTCCAACCCGCGTGCAAGGGTGGAATGCCATTTCCCTCTTCGGTACCAATACTACGCGCATAATCGGCAAGTGAATTGAGCGGATGCGATAACTGTACTGCCAGATGATAGATAATCATCAGCAGCAATATAATAATAGGTACAAGATAAAACAACATATTCTCTACCAACTGTGCAGAAAAGATAGCTGTGTTTTGTGACGGTGTCTGAAATACAATGCCCCAGCGAATACCAGGCACCGTAGCATATCCAGCGAGTACTTCTACATGACTTATATTCGCGGTACGCTGGTGACCGCTTCGACCATCCTGTAACTCCTTCATAATGGTATTACCGATTGCCCTTTTCCCGATGCGAGATTTCATCGGGTGGTAGATGATATTTGCTTTGTTATCGACGACGTAGAAATACGATCCGTCTTCTTTTTTGCTGCCTTCATCCAGCAGTTCATTGAGACGATTACTTTCTTCCAGATACAACACGCCAGCTAACATTCCTTGGTAGCGCCCATCTTGGGTGTACATGGGATGCCCCATCATAATGACGAGTCGACCATTTTGATCGCTGTACGGCATGGAAATGTAAGCCTTGCGTTTTAACAGTGCTTTCTCTGTCTGTTCATTGATCGGCGGTGTTTGCCGATTGTACAAACCTTTCGGAGATGAATACTGAGCATCCCCCTGCTCATTCATAATCAGCACTGCATTAAAATAACCATTTGATTTGCGAAAATAATCCAGTTGTTGTTGCATGGCCGAAGTGTCGTTGTTTGGTTGTGACATTATGTATCGGCTTGTTACGGCAAGTGACGATTGCATAGAGTAAATCAAGCTTTGCGTAATCCGACTTAGTTCCTTAGCATGAATCTCATTCAGCTGCAGCGTCTGTTGTTCAACCGACTGCTTTTGACTAACATAGCCAATGGCCAAACAGGCAGCCAAAATGAAGAAAAAGGTACAAAACGCTAATCCACACATGACGGTGGACAATTTGTATCTTTTGGCTTGACGTGTAACGGAAAACAACATCCTGTACTCTCCTCGCTTACATGGTCGCTTTCTTTCTCATTATATCGGTATTTTCCCTTAATTCCTTAACTAGATAATAATTTTACAAAAAATGGGACATTTTCTCAGCTGCTAGGTTATATCTTATTGATCATACGCCATGAATGTAAAGTAATCCTGAATGAAAATCAAACTCTTTTTGACAATGGCTCGTTATCTGCTGTTTTGACACTGATGATAATGGTAAATGGTTATGTTAGCAACATATGAATCCATATTAAATGATAAAAAAACCAGCTTTCGCTATGGTTGCGAAAGCTGGTTAGACATCGACTATCATTTTAGATCGACTGTCATTTTATATGGTGAATCAATATTGCGAAGTTGTTACCGGCGTATTGTCACCAAGTAGTGCCAGATTGTTCTCAGCGACCTTCTCGCCGCCTTTCAATCCACTGGTAATCAATACTTGCGAACCGGATGCTGTTCCTACTTTTACTTCCTTGCGGACAGCATGACCGTTCGTAACGACGTATACATAATGCTTGTCGCCATCGGTTTGTACGGCTTTGCTTGGTACGATCAGACCTTGTTTGGCATCTTTGCCTACAAAGCTGATGTCTGCTAGCATACCGGATTTCAGTTTACCATCGGTATTGGAAACTGTAATTTGTACTGGATATCCGTTACCGCTCGCATCCATCGGATTGATGTTTTTCACTTTACCGCTAGTTACGATATCGGATGAAGTGACACGCACCTGTACTTGATCACCGGCTTTGACCTGATTGATTTCATTCGCAGGTACATAGATCAGCATATTCACTGTACTCAGATCAGCAATCACGAGTGAAGCTGCAGAAGGACCAGCCATCTCGCCGACCTCGGCATTTTTGGTAGTAATGATGCCGTTAATAGGAGATTTAACGATGGTATCTCCCAATGTATCCTGAGCAATCTGTACATTCAATTGCGCTTGATTCAGTTTTTGCTGACTAGCTTCCACACCTGCGGTGCTCTGTGCAACTTCTGCCTGACGCTGGGCGTTGCTATAACCGGAGTTTGCATTTTCATAGCTGCTTGTCGCATTGCTGTAGGCTTCCTGTGCAGTTGACAGTGCTTTTTGCGCTGTTTCCAGCGATTTTTGTGTACCTGCCAGTTGATCTTGAGCATTGGCTTTCGCGTTAACAGCATTATCGTATGCTGTTTGGGCGCTAACTTGTGCAGCTTGTGCTTTTTCCAGATCAGCTTGTGTCGCTAAGGAATTGTCAAACAGCGATTGGGTACGAGTCAGTGTTTTCTGTGCGCTGTCCAGTGCTTCTTTCGCTTGTTTGATCGAGTTGTCAGCGCTGGATACTGCTGTTTGTGCTTGCTTCGCTGCTGTTTGCGCTTGATTTACTGCTCCTTGCGCAGAGTTGATATTGCCTTTGGCTTGCGTGATAGAACTTTTGGATGAAATGATACCGTTCTTCGAGCTAACTACGCCAGAATTGGCAGATACGAGCCCAGATTCACGGGAATCGCGAGCGCTGTTCACACCCGCTGCGGCTGCATCCACATTCGATTTGGCGATCGACAGATCGTTGCGCAGATCGTTATCTTCGAGCTTCAATAAGACCTGCCCTTTTTTCACTTCACTACCTACATCCACCGATACCGAAGATACTTTACCGGAGATTTTTGGCATAATATTGACTGTTTCGGATGGCGTAACCGTACCGGTATAAATATCGCCTTGACCGATTAGACCTTTTTGAGCGCTGGCAACCTTAACATTAACACTCATTTCCTGAGCTGCATCATTGTTCGCTGTGGAACAACCAGCGAGCATCACGGTGCTGAGCAGCAAGGCACCGGCGGTAACTTCCCATTTTTTCATTTTCATTGCATGGTCCCTTTCTTTCTGTAATGAAGATCGCAGGAGGATTCAGGCAGTATTTAGACCTTCGTTTCCTGCAGTTGTTTATGTTTGCGTCTACTGATGAACAGGAAGACGAACGGAATCGAGCAGAACAGCGGAATGGACGATACAAGGAACGTATCAGCAATCCCGCGTGAGTACGCGTCCAATGTAATCAGACCAGATACGGTCGATGTCCATGAACTACCAAGCATAGATTGGAATGTTTGTGCTGCGTCTGGTGTAATCGATTCGGAAATCTGCTGACTGTGCAGCGCTGTCCGGTTCTGCATGAGGAAGGTCAGAATGGCGATTGCCATCGAACCTGCAATCGTTCGCACCAGATTCGACGCGGTCGATGCTTTACCGACTTTCTCCCTTGGCACGGCGTTCATACCGACAGTTGAGAGCGGCATCATACAAATCCCGATACCCATACCGCGGAACATCAGCACAATTTGCAGCCACAAATGCGGCGTCTGCGGAGTGAGCGTATGCAGATGATATGTCATCACACTGGTCAATGTCAGACCGACCAGACCGATCGGCACGATGCCGATTTTATCAAACAGCTTACCTGCAAATGGCATCATAACCGCCATCGCAATCGCTTGTGGCAACAAGATAATACCTGTGTGTACCGGCGATACGGCTTGAATATTTTGCAGGAACAGCGGCGATAGGAATGTACCACCGTACAGCCCCATCATAACGAAACTTGACGTAACTACACTAATTGCAAATTTATAATTTTTGAACAGCGAGATATCGATAACCGGATTCTCCTGTCCACTTTCCACGAAGATTAGGAATACAAGCGCCCAGAAGGCGATGAAGAATAAACCGACAATCTTGAATGAGCCCCAGCCATCGGTCGAACCACTGGATAGTGCATACAGCAGTGTACCTGCACAGGTAGCCGCCAATATAAAGCCGAGCGAGTCGAATTTGACTCTTTCTCCTTTGGGCGGTTCCTTGATTAGCAGGACGACCATCAGAATCGCAAACAGTGCAACAGGTACACAGACGATAAATAGGAAGCGCCAATCAAACCATTCAATCAAATAACCGCTGAGCGTTGGACCAATCGCAGGTGCTGCCATGGCAGCAATCCCCCAGATCCCCAGCGCCATACCGATTTGTTCGCGCGGGATGATTTTATATACAATCGTCATACTGAGCGGCATAATCACACCGCCGCCAAGACCTGCGACGATACGAGCTGCAATCAGCGAGCTATCGCTCCAAGCAAAAATACAAAATACGGTACCGAGCGTAAACAAGCTCAACGCCGCAATCAGAAACTTTTTGTAACCGATACGTTGTTCCATAAAGCCTGTAATCGGAACAATGATACCGGAGGCCAGTGTATAACCGGTGATTACCCATTGAATACGCGATGTGGTTGAACCCAGATCGGTAGTCAACTGAGGAATCGCCACGTTGATCAAACTGTTATTAAGGATCGCCACAAAGGCGCCCAGCACAATCGCGAAAAAGGCGAACCATTTCTCACGCGGCGAATCGACCGGAGGAGCAGCGGCATTAATTTCGGAAGCCACCATCGACCCCTCCTTTCATTAAGATGTGTGGATTTTCACTTCCACGTTCGTACCCGGAATCAGTGTCATGCCTTTTGGTACATTCAGGGCAACTTCAACCGGAATACGCTGGGTGACTTTGTTAAAGTTACCACTGGTGTTGGTTGCAGCAATAACAGCAAATACGGAGTTAGATGCTTCACCGACTTTGCGTACTTTCCCTTGAATAACTTGATCGCCGCCAGCATCGAGCGTCACGTCTACCAGTTCGCCCGGTTTGATGCGGTTAATATCCGTTTCTTCGATATTGGTCGATACGTACAAATTGTTCATGTCCGCCATAACCGCTACCGCCGAGCTTGGAGAAGCAATTTCATGTTCTTTGGAATATACTTTGATCACTGTGCCATTGATTGGCGCGCGCAGAACGGATTTGCTGATAACGCTAGAATCGAGACCCGATACATTTTGTTCGGCAATCGGCTCGTTGCGTGTCAGCACATCGCCTTCTTCCACATCAATATGGTCAATTTCTGCGGTGATTTGTGGCATCACTTTGTACTGGTCAGCCGTAATGCGAGCATCGTCGCTTTTCACATAATGGGCGCTCTGGTACCAGTAGTAATAACCGATGGTGCCGCCACTGACGACCAGCAGCACAATCAGGATCGACAAAATAATCTTTCTTTTCAACGTACTCCACCTCTGCAGTTATTATAATTTGGTAAAAACAATACATACTGTAATACTAATTTCTTGATTTCAAGACAATACCGCGCACAAAAAAAGCAAGGAACTGTGTGCACACACATGGCAGTTGAATGCCCCGGATCTCATGCCGGTGTGCGAAATCTTCGCTCCTTACATTGTTAATTGTCCACAGGGGTGTACAAACCTCGTTGCAGCAGCTCCAGCTCCAGTGTGAAGTTGCGGATCACTTCTTGTTCCTCCGCTTCCCCAGCAAAAAACTGGATAAAATTCTGGATAATGATCGCGCGCAAGATTTTGATAAGATGAAACAATTCCTGTTCACTACGAATATTGAGCCCGCTCGTATCGATCAATCCCATATAACTGCGGTAAAATTCACTAATTCGCTGACGAGTGGTGGGATTTTTCACATCCAAAATTAGCTTGTACTCAATCTTGTAGTTCATATTGAGGAAAATGTTCCTTGCAAAATCGCGGTGCTCATTGTGTATAAACCGATGCAGCGTGGATTGGAAAAACTCCGCCGATGAGGCGAACAGATCGCCTTGATGCTTAACCGCTAATGACATCATCAGATCACGGTTACTGGCGCTGTGCTCCTCCAAAATGTAAAAAAACAAATCCGCCTTGTCTTCAAAGTACTGATAAAAACTGCCGCGCGGAATGCAAGCATCCTTTATGATATTTGCAATCGACGCATCCGCCAGCGAAGCTCTAGAAAACTCACGCATCGCCGCATTCATCAAATTTTGCCGCTTTTCCTCCGGCAAATTAAAAAAGGTTTTTGTAGGCATACATTCACTCCACTGCCTCCCGCAACCTCCGGTTGATGATGACGATCAGGACTGGCTCCTGCAAGCAGGGCATTCCATCAGATGTAGGCAGGCACAATTTGTTGTCAAAAGTTACATAAAGAATTATATGTGACACGGTGTCATGTGTCAATCTTATTATTAAAATTTGTACATATGTATCGAAAAGTGATTGTTATCTGTATCGAATAAATGGATTTTAATACCTATTTTTAATGTTTTTGTCGTTTATTGACGATACGTATACAGTAGAGATTGTTATAGCAATTTACTATGAAAATGGACAAATCGACTATGTATATGTTGTAAGCTTCGTATGTTACCCATTGCTGTTTCAAGGCAAAAATGCCAACCTTCATCTGAATGATGAGAGTTGGCATTTGTTTGTATATTTTGTCTGTATATATTATGAAAGGCTAGGATCACTCATTGACTTGCAATATAGGATCGAAGCGATTTTGTCGTTTGCGATTGTACATCTGCTGATCTGCATATCGCAGCAAGCCGATTATATCAGCCGCATCCTGTGGGTAGATGCTCAGTCCGGCAGCAAAGGAAACTGGAATTTCTATATCATCCTGAGAGAAGATTTTGTTATCCAGTAAGGATAGTCGGGTGTGCACCATCTGCGAAATATCAACATGTTCTGGGTAAGCTAGTAGCAACACAAATTCATCGCCACCAATGCGACCGATTAGATCACCCGGCTTTTGCGCCAGAGTACGTAGCAGTTGAGCAACATATTGTAAATACTGATCACCGACCACATGTCCATACGTATCGTTAATCGGTTTAAAATGATTCAGGTCAACCATAACCAGTGCGAAGCGTTCCTGATGATCCATTTTCAGCTGCAATTGCTCTTCAACTGCCGCCCGATTATATAATCCGGTCAATACATCATGCTGAGCACTATGCTTATAATTTTGCTCCGATTGAATCAGTCGCCGCTCGGTTTCCTTGAGTGATGTTACATCGGTCAGATGTAGCACAAATAAATCTTCATTCGCTCCGGTGATCAGGTCGATGCCACCAATCATATCCAGATGAGTCTGTCCCTGATTTTGTATACGCATTTCCAGATGCTGACCATTTGGTCGCTGATCGGTCTGCGAAGACAGCATTTGCTGTAAATGTTGCCCATTCTCCAATTCAAACTGCGTGGAGATTTGTTCCATCGGTATGTCTGAAAACCATTGCTGGGCGCGCGGATTCATTTCTTTGACATTGCCCTTCAGATCCAGTAGCAAAATCGCATTAGGCGCCGACTCGAACAAAATTTGAAACAGCTTCCGATAATCCGGCATAATATTATACTTGCCAATCAGATGACGCAGCCGCATCGCCCAGACCAGATAACCGATAAAATAAAAGATCATCGAAACACGCGTAATAATGACACCGCTTTGCAGCAAAACAGTAATCAACGCAAATGTACCAAACAGCTGAAAATCGTTCAGCAGCAGCGAACGATAAATTCTTTTACGACGTTGTTCTCTCGAACGCAGCCAGCTATACGCCAGCAGCAGTACCGATAGGAAGATGTAACCGATAATAAACGCAATCGACACCAGCAAATAGGTTGGATGGAGCGGGCTACGCCCATCAGTCACATGCACGTTGTACAGCTTTTGATGATCCCAAAACAGCAAAAAGTACAACCACAACGTATACGGTGATGCGTATACTATGGGCAACCATTTACGCAAAGGACGGGTGATCTGATCGCCCATCAGTATACTCAGATGCACCAATGTAGAAACAAATAGCAGCAGTGCAGGCGAGCTTCCGTACAGCACCAGCTGCATCTGATATTCCGGCAGCAACGAGGTCTTCAAATATTCAAACAAAAAGTACAACAGCAGCGCCATCATCAACAGCGCAGCGATGCGGTTAATCATGCTTTTACGATTGCGATACAGCAGAGTAATCGCCATATAAAGAAAAAAGTAGGTAGGCAGCTGAATAGTCAAAAAATCCATGAACAAAGCGTTCATTGGCATGGTCCTTTCAATCCGAGATGTTCAGAAATAAAGCCTATACTACTTTCCGATCCACATAGTCTATGATGTTTCTTCATTCCAGTATAAGTTTCCGTTACCATCATCGTAAGGAATTCCAAAGGTTTTGACAACAAAAATCGGCGAAAAACGCGATTTTATCTGCTTTTGCTGCATCAGTCTGGATAATGTCCCAGAACGAGGAAATTGATCACGCTTTCCTTCCTACACTTAACGTAATCCTTCTGACAACGCGGTAAAGATAACACCCAGTGCGTGTGCACCAGCATCCGGGTAACCCAGACTGCGTTCGCCAACTGCTCCCGCA
Source organism: Paenibacillus sp. JQZ6Y-1 (assembly GCF_040719145.1). Taxonomy (NCBI): domain Bacteria; kingdom Bacillati; phylum Bacillota; class Bacilli; order Caryophanales; family Paenibacillaceae; genus Paenibacillus; species Paenibacillus kandeliae. The sequence goes on along the minus strand of NZ_JBFDUZ010000001.1, from coordinate 1,367,994 downwards.
CGACCCATTCGAGCTACGATGTCTTTGGTGCTTTCCGCACCGCGTACCGCTGCTTCGGCTCCTTTTTGGAAAGCGGTACGCATGTCATCGCCATTCTGTGCACTTTGGGTCCAATTATCTGCGCATGGAACAAGCGCATCAATCAGCGTTTTGTCGCCGACGACCGCACCGCGACCGAAGGATCGTTCACCGGTAGACTGAATTCCTTCTACCGCCGCTTGCAGCATCTCGGCAAACTGGCTGACATTGACCACGGTATGCTTGCCAGCTGCACGACCCGCTGCACGGAATGCCGAGCCCCAGATCGGACCGGATGCTCCACCGCATGATTCCATAATAACCAGCGATACATGATGCAAAAAGCTACCGATTGTCAAATCATCTTCTGTCAGAATATCTTTCCACTCACGCTTCAACTGCCGGAAGCCCTTGGCTACACTCATACCAAAATCGCCATCGCCCGCATGCGAATCCAGATCGCAGAACGGTACTTCATTGTCGATAATAATCTCGCTCATATGATCCACCAGATAGATCAGATTATCTAACGTCAGTTGATCGCGTTTGACCTCAGCAGCTGTGATCTCTGTCTCTACTTTATAGGATACAGGACGATCCTCTGCCAGCTCCTCCGCAGCTTCACTGTAACTCACTGATGCAACCGGACCAGCTACCTTAAAGCCTGGCGTATCGCTTGGACGAGATAATAGTGTCTTCAATTCATCGTCCAGCTTCATAAAGGTAACGGACAAGCCTGCCATATCAATACTGGTCATATAATTGCCAACAAACGTACGATGGATGATAATCCCACGCTCCGCCAGTTCGCGAATAACATCATGGTTAAACAAATATAGCTCCTGCAACGGAGTCGCTCCGAAACCGTTAATTAGCAAGGCAATCTCAGCGCCTGATTCCAGCTTCATATCACGTAGCAGATCGTTAACCATCCGTTTTGCGAGTTCCTGTGCGCTCGCAGTAGGGATACGTTCAATACCCGGTTCACCATGAATGCCGACACCGTATTCCATTTCCTGCTCGCCCAGTTCAAAGGTCGGTGAACCTTTGGCAGGCACCGTACATGAGGTCAATGCAAAACCGATGCTGCGCACATGAGCAGCTGCTTTTTCCGCTACAGCCTTGACTGCTTGCAGATCACGTCCCTCCTCGGCAGCAGCACCAGCGATTTTATGTACAAGCACCGTTCCTGCTACGCCGCGGCGACCGACTGTGTACAGACTGTCCTCAACAGCAATATCGTCGTCCACCTTGACGTAATCGACCTGAATACCGTCTTCCTCTGCGAGATGGGCAGCATTTTTGAAGTTCATCATATCGCCGCTATAGTTTTTGATAATCAGCAGAGCACCTTTTTCACCGGCAGTTGCTTTGATAGCTTGATACACTTGAATTTGCGATGGAGAAGCAAATATATCGCCACATACCGCTGCGTCCAGCATGCCTTCACCGATATAGCCCGCGTGCGCTGGCTCGTGCCCGCTACCACCGCCACTGATCAGCGCTACCTTATTAGGATTGGTCTGCTTTTTCTTGATGATTTTATATTTGGGGATAAGCTCCAATTCAGGATGCGAGAGCACCATGCCCTTTGCCATTTCCAATACCATATCTTCCGCACGATTCATGACCTTTTTCATACCTGTTCCCTCCTGTTTATACACCGATGGCGTGTAGATGCTGCGTGTACCTACTACATACTGCATATACAGCATCGGTGACAATGAATGATGAATCCTGTATTAGGCAACCTATCATAATTACCCGTCCATCTTCTCATTGTCACAGAAGTCCGCTCTTGAACAGATAGATGGCAATGTAGAGACGATATATTGATACACATCGAAACTATACGATGCTCTCCAAAAGCCCCTTGTCCTGCTAGTGAAGCTAATATCCTGACTTCGCTCCAATCAAAGACTCATATAGCGCCCATACCGTGCCAAATATTCTTCCTTATCCTTATAATCCGGCATCAATCCGCCCACCTTGCGCCAAAAGGAACGATCATGATTCATATGCAGCAGATGACACAGCTCATGCACAATCACATAATCAATTACCTCAATAGGCGCCATCGCCAGTCGATAGTTGAAGGTCAGCTTTTTATCATAACTACAGCTTCCCCAGCGAGTGGTCGATTCCACGATATCTACACTTTTGGGTTTCACTTTGAGCTGCTTCATGTATGGCTGCATTCGTTCCAGAATAATCTTTTTGCAGCTCGTAAAATAAAACTTTTTCAGGCGAATGCGCAGCTCCTCTTCGTCTGCATCCTCCAGCGAGATTAGCGACTGCAACGGTTGCTCCTTACCTAGATACATAAAGGTATCCTCGGCTTCGGCATAGGTTCTCGTTTCTGGTAACGGCTGACGGTCTGCCAGCTTGTGCAGATAATCCAAAATAGGCTTGGCATTACGCTCAACGAGACGAATAATCTCCTCCTCTGATGTGCCATTCGGTGCTTTGACAGTAAGCAACCCATTCGGATCAAGCTGAATAGCTACTTTTTTGCGTTTGGAGTATTCCACATGACAGTGGACAGTTTCATTATTGATTGTAATATTCATTGACATGACCTCGTTCGTAGACTTGGATAGGATTATCCTGATTATAAATTAGTAAATGGTAGATCGGTACATGACCAAGCGATCATGGGTATACCGATCCATAGTTGTAGTACATGGATAGATGAAATGAGATAACGTGCACAGTTATTGTCACCCTATACATCCGTTTATCCTTTCATTATATCATGCCGCCTGTATTGCTCAGATGATTCAGATACCTTTATGCCAAAATCCCGTATAGTCCAAAACGTTCAAGGTGATATCATCATATTTGAGTACATCATCACATCAGAGCATATCGCCAGATCGGAAACATAGGCATAGTCTCATGCTATAGCCAACTATCAGGATTAACAGTTACCGTCACTCATTCTGCGCATGATATGATTACGCCTATACAATAGAGACAAAAAGGGGATTTATTATGCGCAACGTACTACCTCATCAGGTGATCGCAGATAGCCGATTTCATCGATTTCATTTGCTCGTCTTTGTATGGTGCTTTTTTGCGATAGGATTTGACGGATTCGATATTGCTACTTACGGCATTGGCTTGCCGTTAATGATGCAGGATTACGGTTTGACGCCCGTAGCAGCAGGTGCTATCGGTAGTTATACACTAGTCGGGATGATGATAGGCGCATTTGTATTGAGCGCATTGTCCGATGTGATCGGTCGCAAAAAAGTTCTCGCGATCTGTATGTTACTATTCAGCGTCTTCTCCCTACTTGCAGGGCTTGCTCCCAATGCACAGGTGTTTACAGTCATGCGCTTTATCGCAGGGATTGGTATGGGCGGCTTGATGCCTGCCGTTATCTCACTCATGACCGAATATTCACCGAAGAAAAATCGGGCGCTAACTGTAGCGATTATGTATTGCGGATATTCGATCGGTAGTATTGCTGCTTCACTGGTCGGCATGTATCTAATGGAGCATCTGGGCTGGCGCTTTCTGTACTGGCTTGGAATCATTCCGCTGTTCACACTTCCTTTCTTCTGGAAGCAGTTCCCGGAATCATTGTCCTATCATATTGTGCGCAAGCAGGGCGCAGCCGTGGCAGGCATTTTGAATCAAATTCACCCGCAGGGTAATTATACAGCACAGGACGATTTTGAATATGAAGCTGTACAGAAGCGCGCTGAAGGTGCACCAGTCAAAAAGCTGTTTATCCATAACCGGGCATTAAGCACATTTGCTTTCTGGGTAGCGGTATTCAGCTGTCTGCTGATGATCTACGGACTTAACACATGGCTGCCGAAAATCATGCAAGGCTCCGGCTATGGCATCACCTCAAGCCTTTCCTTCGTGCTTGTACTCGCAGTTGGACAGATTGGCGGTTCACTGCTAGGTGGCTATCTGGTAGAAAAAGTAGGGCATCGTACCGTACTGGTGACCTACTTCTTACTTGGTTCCATTTGCTTCGTTTGCTTGAGTCTGACATCCAATACTGCTCTGTTATATATACTAATTGCGTTGGGCGGTGCTTGTACGGTCGGAACGCAAAACTTGATCAATCCATACATTTCCGAATTTTATCCGCGCGAAATCCGTGCTACAGGAGTTGGAGTGAGCGTAGGAGTTGGACGAATTGGTGCGATTCTGGCTCCCGTACTGATTGGCTTACTGCTGGCGACCAATATCGCTCCGCAAAAAGCATTTATGTTCTTCGCGATTCCCTGTCTGCTTGGTAGTGTCGCTTTCCTGCTTGTACAAGAGCGCTACGGCAATTTTGATAAGCCTCGGAGTGAGCGTTCCTCGCTAGCAAATCAAGCTAAACTCGCAGAATCACAGGCTTAACGTTTAATGGTATGTAGTCACCTCAGCACGAGCACAAAAAACACTCTGTCGATTCAGACAGAGTGTTTTGCTGATGGTTGAATCCTATTTCGTCCTTTGCCGCAATTGCACTTCCCGTTCGTCCAACTGTCGGTGTTTGGCTTTGAAATGCTGAATTGTATGATAGAAAGCAAGTACAATCACAACGATCACAAGAAGAGCAAGCAAATAGTACATCCATTCTACGATCATATCTATCACATCCTCTAGTTCAGCTTTGCTTGGCTTTCATGTTCCTCTCGTTCTTTTATCCAATAACAGCATATGATATCGGTTTGGCAGTCGTTAGCTTAGGATGTTGAGCCTGCCATATTCTCGCCCGTTGTTCCTTTGCTTTGCAGCTCCATGCGCTGCAATTCCAATTCACGCTGTTTTAATTTATACGTTTGTACCGTCGTATAAAAGGCGAGCGCAATCACGCCCACAACCAGCACAGCCAGACTGTACATCAATATCGTCAGTCCCATATGAGTATCCCTCCCGTTTGATCATAGTGATCGTTCGATCATATCGGTAGTACAATATTATTTAATACATTCAAATTTGTATCCGTTTGCACCTTCTGCTGCACCACTGTTGGTTGTTCCGTTGAGTCCACTCTGATCGCGACTATCGATCTTCGGAGTACCGCCTTCGTCATAACAACGATTGATTAAGGTCATTTTTTGCTGATGATTAAAATAAAGGGCACTGAAGATGACTCCGCCAGCGATAACGCCAATCGCAATGATACCAATCCAGATGATAGGAGCGATCTGAGGAGTGACGACGTTCCCCTCTATTGGAGCTGCTGTCGACACATCCACTCCATACGCCTTCAATAAATCATGCGTTTCATCAGGAGTAAGACTACTTAGAAAAGCGCTATATCCTTTCAATTCTTGTTCAGAGAACGAATACAATTGCTTCGCCTTTACCTGATTGATTACAATTTTACCGGTATTGGATTGATATACAAGCGACTCAGACAGGGCAGCTTGCTTGGATTCCAGATCTGGAATACTGCCCAGCTCTTGCTGCCTTTCCTCCTCTGTCATCGATGCAACCTCTTTGGCACGATCAAGCGCTTGCTGGTTTACCGCATCCTTCTGTACTTCCGCATGGGCATAACTGGAGAATACTGACGTGAAGGCAAGAATCATAGCAAGAAAAGGAACAAAACAGCGACTCCATGGTTTCGGCATAATAGTCTCCTTTAACGTTTATTTGGAAAATACAGGTTAAACACTACTATATTCCAGCGCTTGTGCATACCTCTATACAGAAATCACAACGTCTGTCTTAGTACAAATTGACATATAGAAATGGATAGAATGAAAAGGTTATCGTTTTGGGGCGACTTGTACTTCTCATACGTCATACACCTCTATGACAGGCTTTGTATCCTTGGAAGAGGAATGGATCATTGCTCATCTCTTTGTTGTTCATGGTTGAAAATGAAGCATCCTCTTCTCAATACTCTCTGCTTCGCTGGTTGCGGGCAGATGGATACACAATCGACAGCTTGTTACGTTATAAGAGCCTACAAAGTCCCATGTCTTGGGTTTGAGTAAATGATTGCATATATATATGTAAAAACCACATGCGCGTATCCCTAGAAAGGATATGCGCATGTGGTTTTCTTTGCACTTCATAGATTAAGCACTACGACTTTGTCATTCAAGCTATTTATGCATCAGGCAGTGAAATCGCTCATCTGCTACTTCCGCTCAGCTTACAACGCTTGATCTGTAGGTCGGATCAGTACCTCATTCACTGCGACACGGCGTGGACGAGTAACGATATATTCAATCGCCTCTGCAATATCCTGCGCTTCCAGCGTCTCTATATCGCTGAATGCTTTCATACTCTGTTCACGTACTTCATCGCGCATATGATTGCTCAATTCCGTAGCTACCGCACCCGGCTCGACAGCAGACACACGTACACTTTGTCCAGCTGTTTCCTGGCGAAGCGCATCGGTAAAGGCAGCGACACCAAATTTGGTTAGATTGTAAACAGCGCCGCCTGCCATCGTTTTACGTCCAGCAACGGAGCTAATATTGACCAAGTCGGCAACATTACGCTCTGAGGAAGCGGCTGCTTTTACCAAATGCGGCAGTGCAGCATGAGATACATACAGCAGCCCGTTAATATTGATCGACACCATACGCTCCCATTCCTCCAGCGGTGCGTCCTGTGCTGGTCCAAGCAGCATCACTCCCGCATTGTTGACTACTGTATCCAGCCGACCATAATGCTCTACAGCTTGCTGTACCGCTTGCTCTGCCTGCTTCTGTTCGGTAATGTCCGCTTCAATCACCAGCGCCTTACCGCCTGCGGCTTCAATCTCAGAAGCCAGCTTTTCCAAACGATCCCGACGACGAGCCACCAGAGCTACAGATGCGCCTTGCGCGGCAAGAGTCTTCGCTGTCGCTTCGCCAATACCACTGCTTGCTCCAGTAACGAGTGCTACAGTTTGCTGTAATTTTTGTGTCATGATGTATTCCTCCTGTTGAGTATAAGTATGAGTGAATAGGTAACTTTATATGCAAATTTGTAATGTCTGTACTCTGTTGTATTACCACATGGTCTATTTATTAATCATCTAATCTTTAGTAGACGATTAAATTGTAGACATTTCACTCTTCATTTCTCTCTCCCTGCAAGGAATCAATATTGATCCATCCATACTAAAAAGACATATATTGAAAAGATACATACTATTAAAAAGGTGTATACAGTAAAGAGCGGTCAGGATCATATCCCAACCGCTCTTGTATACCACAAAGCACCAATGCAGATACTACTTGGATGGCAAACGAATGAAATCTTTGATACTAAACATACTATTAGAGGTATTACACCAAGTAAGTTCTATATGATCAGCTTAGATCTACACGATCACTGAAACCTACACATTCCAGCTAGTTCAGACCAGCGATTGCAAATCCTCTTTGCTAAACGTCTGAATATCTGTAGTGCGTTGATCGCGGACTTTGTTTGGCCACTCGGCATCACTAATCAGCGCACGCCCAATAGCGATCAGATCGAATTCACCTTTATCCAGATGAGTAATCAGCTCGTCTAGATGTGCGGTTGGATCATCTTCCACTGGCTGATTTTGCCCCGGTGTGAATTCAGCTTTGAGTCCAACCGAACCGACCGAGATTGTCGGTTTGCCAGTCAGCTTTTGCGTCCAGCCTGCGAGATTGAGATCGGAGCCTTCAAATTCCGGCACCCAGAAACGACGCGTAGACGCATGGAAAATATCCACGCCTGCATCTGCCAATGGTTGCAGCAGCTCCTTCAATTGCTCCGGTGTTTCTGCCAGCTTCGCTGTGTAATCAGACATTTTCCATTGAGAGAAACGGAAAATGATTGGGAAATCTTCGCCTACGGCTGCACGGCAGGCTTTTACTATCTCAATCGCAAAGGTAGCACGCCCAACCAAATCACCGCCAAAGCGATCCGTACGGCGATTTGTACGCTCCCATAAGAATTGGTCAATCAGATAACCGTGCGCGCCATGCAGCTCAATTGCGTCAAAGCCAACTTTCTTCGCATCCGAGGCTGCTTGGGCATAGGCTTGAATCAGATCATCGATCTCCACTTCACTAAGCGGTACGCCCTTTTCCTCCCCTTGCAAATTAAGACCAGATGGTCCGACTGGTGCTACTTCGGGATTCGGCTCATCGCCCTGTTTCCGCGCCATACCAACGTGCCAGAGCTGTGGAGCGATTTTGCCGCCTTCTGCATGTACAGCTTCAACGACTTTTTTCCAGCCTGCCAGCGCTGCTTCGCCGTGGAAAACAGGGATGCTGGCGCCACTGATTGAGGAGGGATGATTGATGCCAGTTCCTTCCGTTACAATGAGTCCGACGCCACCAGCTGCGCGGCGACGATAGTATTCCGCTACATCCTCACCCGGTACATTGCCCGGAGAGAAACCGCGGGTCATTGGTGCCATCACGATTCGGTTGCTCAGATTTAATTTTTCACTATGAAAAGGTTGGAATAAGGATTCTGTACTCATTAAACTTCCTCCTTGTATATGATGTATTAGTAGATTATGATTCGTAACAACAATACCTTAGCATAGTGTTATATGTAAATCAAACCCATACCCTTTCGATCACCGTATGCTCTGGTTGCATCTTGATTACATACACATCGGGATTCGACAAACGCTCCCATTCTGCAAAACCGAAGGAAGACTCGTAATGCCTTAGCAGTAGCGAGATCAAATTGCCATGTGAAACTAGCGCTGGACGCTCATACGACGCGGACAATATAGATTGCACTACTTGCAAAGCTCTCTCCACAGCAGCACAACTCGATTCGCCGCCTTCGTAACATAGCTCCGGTTCATCATACGTGCGCCGCAGCATCTCGCGCCAATTCTGGTGAGAATTGCCGCATAATACACGCTCGATCAATCGCTCATCTTCATTTACGGGTAACCCAATTCGCTGTGCCAATGGCTCAATCGTACAGCGCGCACGTTCATACGTACTGGTGACAATATAATCAATACCGACGGATTGTAGAGAATCAGCTAGTTCAATCGCCTGTAGCTTGCCGATGTCGGTCAATTCCGCTTCTGCCTCCTGCCCAGTCGCCTGACAATGACGAATGATATACAGCTCCGTCATAAGCATCTACTCCTTCATATGACACGTATTTTGTATCACTCTGTGCAACTTACTCTGCCCGCTTCCATTGCTTCTTCAAAATTCCTGCTCTTTTACATACCGTCGCCAGTGAGAACATTGACCATCTACATCATCAAAACCATATACAACCAACCTCAGCTGAACAATACTACCCCAACGTTTCCATTATATACCTATCCGCTACCAGCACTGCAACTGTACATCTGACAAAAAGGGATAGGTAATGGTTGATCACTATAGATATATGAGTTTTGCCTATTTTGCTACTCGTTTGGATATTGCTGAAGTACCATTCACCTACACAATAACTTGTACATATCCGAAAACATACGTTATCATCGAACAGAAGCTATGATTGTGTTGGTCTATAAGGAATAACGGTGTTGGCGCGTAAGAAAGAAATGTGCTGGAATATAAGGAATATTTACATATTGGAGGAGATCTCGTGCATTCCAACGAATATCAATGGGTCAAACAGACCCGAGCCATCCTGCTTGATTTCTGCAAGGAACTACATCCAGACGATTTCACTCGCTATCATGAACAGGGTTCTCCAAGTATTAGAGATACGCTGGTTCATATCGCAGATTGTTATCATGCTTGGCTTGGCTCTTATATATTGCTACAAACAAAAACCCCCATTACCTCTAACGAACAACGCTTATCCTTCGATTTGAAAGACATCCAAGCCCGCTTTACGCAAGTGGATCGTTATGTAGACCAAGTTCTATTAGAATATGCTCATGTCATGGATGAACCGATTCAGCGAAGCATTCCATGGAGAGATCAAGGGGAACCTATCTCTATGACACCAAGTAAATTACTGCTGCATACCATCACTCATGAATTCCATCATAAAGGGCAAGTGATGGCTCTCGCGCGTCAAATGGGGTATGTACCGCCCAATACCGATATTTTAGGGACCAAAGAGTAGCAGACATTCAAAATCCAATAAGCAATTCAGCATTAAAAAGCCCGGATATAGACAACATATGTCGCTCTATATCCGGGCTTATCTTTTTTCTACTAACTGTTTGTTGTTGATGAGAATGACGCGTTATTACTTATGGAGTTGGCATACCGCCATTGGCATTCAGCGTTTCACCGCTAACATAGCTGGATTCCTGACTTGCTAGGAATACGTATGCTGGAGCCATTTCGACCGGTTGACCCGGACGACCGAGCGGAGTTTGCTCACCAAACTCAGGCAATGCTTCTTGTGGTTGACCGCCAACGATTTGCAGCGGTGTCCATACTGGACCCGGAGCGACTACGTTAACACGGATACCTTTCGGTCCCACTTGTTGTGCCAGTGCTTTGCTGAATGTATTGATCGCGGATTTGGTTGTTGCATAATCCAGCAGAATCTCCGATGGGCTGTATGCCTGAATGGAGGATGTATTAATAATGCTGCTACCTGGCTTCATATGTTTGATGGCTGCTTTACAGAGCCAGAATAGCGAGTAAACGTTCGTTTTGAAGGTATGGTCAAATTGCTCGGTAGTCAGATCGGCAATATCTTTGACGTGTTGCTGTTTACCGGCAACGTTCGCCAGAATGTCGATACCACCCAACTCTTTGACTGTCGTTTCGATCAGTTGCACACAATATTGCTCATCCTTCAGATCGCCCGGTACAGCTACCGCTTTGCGACCTTCCGCTTCGATCAGCTTGATGACTTGTTGTGCATCTTCTTCCTCTTCTGGTAAATAGGCGATGACTACGTCTGCGCCTTCGCGTGCATAAGCAATCGCTGCCGCACGTCCGATACCGCTATCTGCGCCGGTGACAAGAGCTTTGCGTCCGGTCAGTCTGCCGGTGCCACGGTATGTTTCTTCACCGGAATCCGGGATAGGATTCATCTTCGTTTGCAGGCCTGGTTCCTCCTGCTGTTGCTTCAACTCCGGTCCTGCCTTGGGAAATTGTTTCGTCGGATCTTGCATGGTGTACAGGTCTGCCATGATTGATTTCCTCCTCTGAATGGATGTAAGTATCTTGCTGTTTATCATCTGTCCCAACTCTCATTATGTAACCTGTACACACAACCTTTAAACCAACCTTATTCTTGAAAACGTCCTAATTTAAAAAATGGAACATTCTGCGTGATATTCAAAATCATATTAAATGCCTATCCTGTTATTCCACAACTCACCAACAGCAAAAAGCCTCATTCCTGTTCGATCAACATAATCAGGAATGAAGCTATTTAGCATAAAACAAATTCGAAGAACTATCGAAGAGATGCAGAATCTCAGCCGTTCCTGACATCTACTCTACAGGCTCCAATCATCAACTATATTACTGGAACATTGGCAGCAGATATTTGATCAGGAACCACAATACCAGCCCTAAAATAATAATGTATGCTGCATATTTAATAAACGTCGATGCAACCATTCCAGAATCCGATTTACGCTCTACGCGCACTTCTCTTTTGTCTACATCAACATTACGATTTTCGTTCATAAGTCTCGCTTCCTTTCGGCTATATAGCCTTTCATTGTTAAGTGATTGAGTCTTATTAAACGGATTTGTAGGGTTCTAAACCTGCTTTGGGCTCTGGTTGCTAAATGTTTTTTGCCTATGCCCAGCGTCTTCAACTTGTGGAATTTTCGTCCAACTGTATATACTCATGCTGCAAAATCGAATAATGCGCACTGTCCACCCAACGATTACTATCCATCCGTTCATGCCGTAATATACCTTCCAGCGTCATACCAAGACGCTGCATCAATCGTCCCGATGCTGGATTGGTCGTATCGTGCATTGCATAGACGCGTTCTAACTTCAATTCACGGAATGCCAGCTCCAAAATCAGCTTGCCCGCTTCCGTCATATAACCATGTCCCCAATAGCGACTGCCTAGCGTAAAGCCAATTTCGCCGCTACGATTATGAGCATGTACTCGAAATTCAAAGGTGCCAATCACTTTACCTGTTTCCTTTAATACAACTGCATATTTGCCCTGCGGCTCTTCCATATAATAATTTGCAATCATACGCTCCGTTTGCTGCACATTGTCATGCGGCGGAAACAAAAAGCGGGTCGTCTCCTGATCCGATACGACCTCAAACAAATCAGGCGCATCGCTCAGCTCCACCCAGCGCAAAATAAGCCGCTGACTTTTGAGCTTACGATGCTGCACAAGAATAACACGATCATTGTTCATGGTTGATGCTCCTTTATAAATGAATTAAGCTGTTAAGAGATACCTAGCAAGATAGTAGATCATATGCAAGTCATATACCCAATGAACGACAGGAGACTACATAATGAAACGAACAAAAATCGATTTTGATATGACAACGTTACCCCCAGTTATTGTTCAACATTTGGAGCAGGATGCTATTGTGCACGACAGCAGTTCGTCTTCGGAAGCAAGAACCCTACTATTTCAAGGAACATCATCTATGTTTCTGAAAATCATGTCTCCGGGTAAACTGGAGCGCGAATATCAGATCAATGTATGCTTGAATGCGTATCAATTATCACCTGAAGTAATTGCTTACACGACAACAGCACAGCATGATTATTTGCTCACAGCAGCAGTACAGGGAAACGATGGAGTTGCAGGGACATTTCTGCAACAACCTGAGCAGCTTGCTATGGCGATGGGACATCATTTGCGCAAACTGCATGCTATACCTATCGATAACTGTCCATATCCTCATCGCAGTCAAGAGATTTTAAAAGAAGCCTCGCTGTCTGTACAGACCGAATTGCAACAAACACCCCTCTATCAGCCGATAGATCACGTATGGATTCATGGCGATTATTGCTTGCCCAATGTGATCATGCACGATGATATGACGTTATCTGGCTTCATTGATATTGGTGACGGCGGAATCGGCGACCTGCATTACGATCTGGCATGGGGATTGTGGTCGCTCCACTATAATCTGGATACCGATGCGTATGACGATTATTTTCTGAATGCGTATGGCAGAGAACTTGTGAATCTGAATGGAATTGCGTATTTCCGCAAGATTATTGATAGTCTGGAATTTTAAAAGATTTGTAAAGCAATAGTGGTAGCCAGCAATATTTGACTGGCTACCGCTATTGCTTTAGATGATCAAATGATCATAGCATATACGCTTACTTTTTCGTGGATTGAATGATGTCTCGAAGATACGAATAACAACGCTCAAGTTCAGTCTCGGAAATGAGTTCGGAGCGATGTTCGAACATGATCTTTACATTACCATTTATGTTGAATATGGTTTTCAAGTACTCCGCAATCGGTGCCCATCCTGCAGCTGTGCTTTGTTCAGGCAGCACAGGATAGTGCCTGTTTAATATCTCTCCATTTACAGAGCACTGCATATTGGATACATGAATGCTATATGTATAGGGAGCAAGCTGACGAATGATTCTCAGTACATCAAAATCAGGATCTATCCGCTGCTGCAAATAAAGACGCTGCATATCCAGACAAATCCGTATATCACAGTATGTATCCAATAAATCAAGAAACCAACGTTCCTTATAAAACCAACTGCTCCATGTATCCAATTCCATTACTGGGATAAAATCATAGCGTTTAGCTTGCTTCTGAATCCATTCAAACCACTCTTGGCTGAGCTGCCGAATGATAGCGATTGAAGTATCGTTTGAGTATTCATATTCACTAGAATCGCCAAATGTCCAGATACTCCAATCTACATGACTATCCAGAATGACCGGTTTTGGATAATGAAACAATACATAAGTAGGTCGATAAGTAGATAGATACTCCAATTCCTGTGCAACTGCCTTATACGCGTCATCGCGCATTTGTTGGCACTTTGCCAGTATGGGGGCATCTCGAAAAGGATATGTATGGGCGCGTAGTGGGAAATGAACCCCGATCTTCATTCCATTCTGAACAGCAAGCTCACGCAATTGGTCCATATCATCTTTTTTCTCAAATAAGCAAGCTTCTATACCATAAAAAGAATCGCGATAATCCCGTTTGAATTTAATCATATCCAAGCCACCATACATACCAATCATGAATTGATTGTCGATTGGATCTATTCTTACTATTTCATTCATTAGGAGTTCTCCATTTCATCCAATGATTACGTTATCGAATAATCAATATCTTCCCCGTTCTTCCGCAATTCACTTAGCATCTTTTCCATAGTAAGCTTACATCCAGCTACTAACATCCACATCTCTTATTCATGCAGTACAGCTCATTAACGCTCTATGTAGATCCCGCAATTACGGGATTTATTCAGTATATGTCATGTAGTAATTTTTTTGCTATATCGTCGTTATTCCTTAAATACATACTGCTAATGATTACATCTTCAAGCTGCTTATTTATTGCCAATTACCCCTGATCTTTAAATCGAATATGCTCCAAATACAGCCCTTCGGCATCTGCCATTCCGCCCGTTTGGGCACGATCTTTGGATGCGATAATATTCGGGATATCGTCTGGCTGTTTTTCACCCAAACCAACAGCAATAAGCGTTCCGACGATTTTGCGAACCATGTTATACAGGAATCCATTTCCCGTTACACGTATTTCCAGCATACCGTCTTGTTCGATCAGATCTAGATGATAAATGGTGCGGACGGAGTCTTTTTTCTTCGACTTCGCATTGGCATATGCCGTAAAATCATGCTCACCAAGAAAATGTGCAGCCGCTTCTTTCATCTTGTCCACCTGTAACGGCTTGACTACGTGCATGCTGTATTTGCGTAAAAATGGCTGGCTGTATTCCCGATTCCATATTTTATACACGTATGTTTTATCGGTAGCATGAAAACGCGAATGAAATCGCTCGTCTACCTGCTCCACTTGAATAATACTAATATCCGGTGGCAAATAGTGATTAAGAAAACTCATCACTCGCTCTGTAGTCAACGGCTGCGATGTTTTAAAATTCGCCACTTGATACAGCGCGTGCACACCGGCATCTGTACGGCTAGAACCAATCATCTCAATCTGCTCGCCAGTTAGGACGGAAATCGCTTTTTCAATTTTGCCTTGAATGGTACTGTCGCTATCCCCTAGACGCTGCCAACCTTTATACCGGTTGCCGTCATACTGAATCGTTAATTTATAATTGTTCATGAACACTTCTCCTGAATATGCAAAATAAGGCGGCAAGCTTGAATCGTTCTTTCTATGGATCGAACCAATTCCCTCTGTGCACAACCTACTCCTTAGCTTATCAAAATTGCCGTTTGAATGATACGTAATATGCCAAAACAATCAGAAAACTAGAACGGCGATGTGTTCATGGATCGACGGGTTCATGACTTATATGAGTACCACACAAAAACAGACAGATTCCCACTATCTCAAGGAATCTGTCTGTTTGTCTGTTGATTAAGAATAAAATGGCATACATAAAGGTTAAATGTTATCTACATCTCTGTACATGCAATATTTACGAGTTCAGCTGTTCACTGCCCAGCTTTTCTACCTTCGCTTGCTCCTTTATCTGTTCGCCTTTATCAATACGGAACACGAAATAGCCGATAATGACGATTGCAATAAATACCGCTCCTACAATCAGTGGAACACGGGTATCTGGGTTAAAGCACATTCCTACCAGCACACAGGCAAGATAGATAATCACAATATAATTGCTAACCGGGAAAAAGAGCGATTTGAATGTGTGACCTTTGACCGCTTCCCGATTCTGGCGGCGGAATTTGAACTGACTGATCGCCAACGCAAACCACGGCACCATTCCCGGCAAAATGCTGGCACTGTAAATGTACAGGAACAGCTTGGAATCAGGAAATAGATAGTTAAATAATACACCGATTAATAGTAACGCAATCGTTGTAATGATACTGTTGCGCGGTACGCCACTATTCTTAGCAACACGAGCGAAGAATTTAGGTGCTTGTCCATTTTGCGCCAGTGTATACAGCATCCGACCCGCACTATAAATCCCGCTGTTGCAACCGGACATTGCTGCTGTGAGTACAACAAAATTGATAATACCAGCTGCCGCTACAATACCAACCTTGGCAAAGGTCAATACAAACGGACTACCATTTTGTCCCACTTCATTCCACGGATAAATCGTCACGATGACAAAGATCGCACCTGCGTAGAAAATCAGAATACGCCAGATAATATTTTTAATCGATTTGCGCAATGTTTCCTTTGGATTCTCAGCTTCACCAGCAGTAATCCCGATCATCTCGATCCCTTGATAAGCCGCCGTGACAATACATAGCGCAAATAAAAAACCCTTTAATCCGCCAGCAAAAAATCCGCCATGACTGTACAAATTCGACAAACCAATCGGTACACCGCCATTGCCCAGTCCGAAGAAAATCATCGCCGTACCGAGAATAAGCATGAACACGATGGCTACAATTTTAATCATCGCAAACCAGAATTCAAACTCACCATAAAACTTAACTGCCGCCAGATTCGCTGCCGCAATAACCGCTACACCTGCTAGGGCAGGCAGCCACTGTGGAATATCAGCGAACCAATAATTGACGTAAATCCCGATGGCTGTGACCTCCGCCATTCCGACTGTCACCCATAAAAACCAATAGCTCCATGCCGTCACAAAACCTGCTAGCGGACCAATATACCGATGGGCAAAGGTGGCAAATGAACCTGTCACCGGCTGCACAATCAGCATTTCCCCCATAATCCGCATGACAAACAGCATAATGATTCCTGCAAGCAAATACGCCAGCAATACCGATGGTCCTGCCCATTGGATTGTACTGGATGATCCCATAAACAAACCGACGCCAATTGTTCCCCCAAGTGCAATCAATTCGATATGGCGCGATTTCAAACCTCTACTTAGTTGCTTTTGTTCTCCTGCTTTTGCTTCCACAACAAGCTCCCCTTTATTCAAGCTACTTGCTCTTAAACGATAAAACGCATTAACGTAGTGAAGAGTTTCATTGTGACATTGTAATGTAAAGGTTATGTGATTTCAATAGTTTGCAGCACAGCGAAAACGATGCAATGTATAATTAACGCATACATTGTCCAGTGGATACGTACATTCTAAAGTGGAATACGCATGAAGCAACGATATACTGCTTATCTTTTTTATTGATATATCAGCTCTATCTCATTCCTTATGCTTATGTAAACATATGTAAAATACATTGTTTCGCCCATTTTGGTAAAAACAACGATTCTTTATCTGCATATGAGCCATGCCGATGCTAAGGGACAGACTTATTGAATGTATGTGCAGAACAGATCATGTCCGTGACAAACGGACTTTTTGAACGAATTGTGACAGGATAGAATAAAGCGCTTTATCCATAAATGATAGAAAATCAGTCCAATCGCTTCTATTGCGCCATAATCCTATCGTAATTTTCTTATCATAAAACTCCTGCCTAAAAAGACGTAAAAACGAATTTGATATTTCGCATATACATTCAACAAAAAGGCAGCAAACCTTATCTCCGGTCTGCTGCCTTTTTACTGTCTATTATTCTGTTGGCAAAATCGTAATGCGCTCTGCCGTTTGTGTATCGTCTTTATACCAGATCATCACAATATCGCCAGCTTGTAGATCAGAAGCCTTCATTTCAGAGTTGCCGTTTGGCGTGCTCATCGTGCCGGTTGCACCGCCCGCTGGCTTGCCTGCGCCACCTATATTTCCGGTGTCTGCTCGGTTACCTGTGTTTGCATCAGGGCTTCCCGTCGCCATGCCACCCATGCCTGCTGGTGCACCACCGCCAAATCCGCCAGCATTCCCACCTTGACGCATCAAGCTGGATATTTCGGAAATCTGGACATTGGTTGCCAGCGTAATGGTTTTCTGCTCGCCGGTTGTTGTGTAGTCGGAAGCGCTTGTGCCTCCAAATTCACTTGAACGCGAGCCGTTGCCTATTCCCTGCGCAGCTCCATTGCCAGTTCCGGCAGCTGCGCCTGCACCAGTCGATGCACCTGTAGTATCAGTTGTACTCGTACCTGTATTTGCTGCTTCGCTGCGTTTACTGCTACGTGTGGATTCCATCAGCTCTACTTTGATTGTACTACCGCTCACAGAGACGACTCTACCGATGGCATCTGCATTCATCATGCCGCGCATCCCTGCATTACGTCCGCCATCCATACCACCACGCATCATGCCAGCGCCTACGCCGGAACCAGCAGAAGCGTTTAAGCTAATATGCTGCGCCGTAATTGGATTACACGCACTCAGCAGTAATGCACTGCCCAGTAGCACCGTCATCACCGATGCTGCATACGCTTTGTTACCACGTTTCTTTTTGACATGTGATAAAGGTGAATGAGGGTGAGATGGAGTATGTGATCCCTTATGGTTCATTATGCTTCACCTCCATGTTGGTTTCCGCCAGTCAGCCATTTCAGACCTTGTTTGTGTTGTGCCCAGCTGAATACATCGCGGAAGCCCATATATGATAGCAGAATCAGCAACGGATACACAGGGAACAGATAACGGGATTTGATTTCCCATAATAGATAAAATCCGATAAAGCCCAGCAGCACCAAGACCAGTGACACTTCTTCATACCGTTTCGCGCGGAAGCTGCCGATCAGACGTACCAGTGCAAAGCAGTACATCAAGAAGCTGATCGTATACGCAATCCAAAGTGTACCCGTACGATAACCAGAATTACCAGTAAACAGATCCGTTATCACATTGGTATAGCTATAGCTGCCCATAATGCCCATATTTCGCTGTCCACCTGAAGCACTATTATCGCTACCAATCCCGTAACGCTCCAGCTGATACGTGCCTTCCGTCCACGTCCAGATCAGCTTTTTGTAATACATTTCTGCCAGCTCGCCAAAGCTTGCATCCGATAGCTTTTGCTCAATCGACTGCTTGAACAGCTCACTACTCTCTGCCTTGTTGTAATTCGCTTGGCGCTGATAAATCTGATAGCTCGCCATATTGTCCCAGAAGCCGAAGCGCTCTAGATTGATCCCCATATTTAGCCACATATAGATCGGGGCGGAATTAGCAGTAACTGAACCCTGCACTTTACCTGTAGCTTGCAGCAGTGCATTTTGCGCCAATGCTGGTGTGCTGAACAATGCTCCCATGATGCAAATAGACAGAATCACCTTTTTCACACCAATACTACGCAGTCGAAGCAGCATCGTAATTACAATCGCCAGTAGGAAAATAATGCCGATACTGCGGAAATAGTTGCCCACTGCCAGCAGCACAGCCGTAACAAGAATATCGCGAATACGATGCTGCTTTATAAACTTGATACCAAAATAAAAAGCGGTTGTTAATAGCGCTGTACCGATCACATCGTTGTAGATCAGATTGTTCATAAAGAGCGCCGGAATAAAGGTCGCTGCAAAAACGAGAACACCGTAATCCTTGCGCTGTACACCCGGATTGATCTGCTTGTAGATCAAATAGATCATTAGCGTGGTGAGCAGCATAAACAGAATGTTGAAAATTTTGATCACCAGATAGTTATCAGGGAAGATTGCCAGCAATGCTTCCAAATACAGCACAATGGAATAGTTAAATGGGAACATATGCAGATAACCACCCGGTTCAAAGGTAGAGTAATCCCCGTTATACAGCATATTCATCGCCAATCCTAGTACGGTCTGAGAATCATCCGTCGGCTGACGAGGGAAAATAAAAATAATTGCCAACTGAAGCAAAAAGGAACCAATGAGCACAAGCGGAATTACCGTCTTGGCTCGATAAGCATTCAGCTTTAGGCAAAGTCGGTACAATACAACACTGAGCAGCAGCATCACGATAATCAGCGGTATAAACATATATAACCGTTGACTCTCCAACAGCGGATTATCCGCATACACGGCATAAATATATTCCGCACGCACAAAAAAGCACGATACGATAAACAGTGCCACAAAGAAAATAAGTAATCCATAAAAAAACCTCTGAATAAACGACTGCATGCAAAAACCCCTTTGCGGTAATGTATGTGTCTTGTCCGCTATATCCCTTTTCATATGCAAAGACAATGGTAGAGCATCCATGATGTGATCAATGGGGCAAGATCAATCTCTCTCTATCGTTCGATTTGATCGATCGCAGACCCATTATAAAGGCTGAACATGAAAAATTGCTGAAAATTCATACAGGAAAGCATAAAAATTTGATCTGCTGTATAACTGTATGCTAGCAGCTTATGTTTTCATTATCCGACTTCACGTTTAATGGATTACAGATTGAAGCTAATAGGAGACATCATCCATAGAAAGGTGGTTTTTATTATGACACATTCAGCAACTACTCACGCAGAGGCAGTCGAGACGGTTCGCGATCTTATTAAGGATATTGATACCGCTATGCTCACAACTATTTCGGGAGATCGACTGGTATCTCGTCCGATGAAGACACAGGATATTGAGTTTGATGGTGATCTATGGTTTTTGAGTAAAAAGGATACTGCCAAGTATAGTGAGCTTCTCGCCGATCCGCGTGTAAATCTAGCGTATGCAGGCAAATCGTATGTATCCATTAGCGGTAAAGCCGAGTTCGTCGAGGATTTGGAGCGCAAAAAGGAATTGTGGAACAAGCTGTATGAAACGATTCTGGACGTATCATACGATGACCCGAATCTGGTATTGATCAAAATCCATACCGAAACAGCAGAATACTGGGAAAGCGGTAGCGCCACCAAAATGATCTCTCATTTGCTGAAAAAAGCCGTCGGCAAAAACTCCGATCCGCGTTCTGAGCCCGGATTGAACGAAACCGTCGACTTGACGCAACCTCCACAAGCGGATCGTCCATAAATAAACCTTACGGTATAGACACAGTTTGCATAGTATACAAAAAAGCCGGAGTTCCCATCTACGGGATGCTCCGGCTTTCTCATATTCACATTCATTTTTGCATTCATTTGTTGTTCAATTACTTCTATCCGAAACTAATTATTGTACCGATTGTACAATGTCTTGCAGTTTGTGCTTGCTAACACCGTTGATCAGCTTGATCGAATACGAGTATCCATTCTGCTGCCATGCAGCGAGCTGATATTGGTCTTTGCTGCCTTTGAAGATCACATCAAGCCCATTGATCTGCACCGTGTCAGTATCAGCATAGTCTGCATAATCTCCGCTGTTATCTTCCGATTCAGCAGACATGCGGAATGTTAGCATATCTGTGCCATCATTATTGGTGTACTGAATCTGAGCAAGTGTTCCGCTAATCGCTGTATACATCGGCTGACCGCCTTCGAATGGAAGAACATGCACCGTTTTCACTTTAAAGCCCAATTGATCTTGCAGCTGTTGAAGCGTCTGCACCTGACTCGCATCAAATGTATTCATTTTGGGCTCGTCGCTACTCTCCGTCGAACGAAGCGATGATTCCTCTGGAGCGTTTTCTACATTATGGCGCTTACTTTCCATCTGCATATCGCTCTGTGGTGCCATCTGTTTATCTACACCAGTACGCGAATCGGAAGGCATCGTTGTTGCAACCGACGGAGTGGATTCGGTTTGATGATTTTGATTTTGATAAGCAATCAGTACACCGCCTAGTAATACCAACAGGGTGGCAGCTGCAAACGCATATTTACGGTAGCGTGCCAGTCGACGGTTAGGCTGCGCTGGTTTATCTTTTATATTCAGATCGGCTTTGCGAATATTATTCATGATGCGTTCATGCATCTCCGGTGTTACTTCCACTCTGCTCATCACCTTGTTGTATTTATTCGGCAAAATCGTATTCCTCCTTCAAAATGAGCTTGAGCTTTTCCCGTGCTCGATGCAATAAGGAGCGTATTGTCGTCTCCTTTTTACCTAGAATCTCTGCAATCTTAGCTGTCGGGTAGCCCTCCTCATAAAACAGATGCATCACCTCGCTATACATCTGCGGCAGTCGGGTAACTGCCTCCCATACAAAACGCAAATCCTCTTCTTCGTCAGCAATCAGCCCTTCATCCAGCTCTGTGGTCTGACGACGCTGATTGTAGCGCAGTCGATTTTTGCATTGATTGATTGCTACACGCAGTAGCCATGCCTTTTCATGAGAAGCTCCATTAAACGATGGCGGTGCAGAGCGCATATACTGAATCAACGTATCCTGCAATACATCCTCCGCATCCGATAGACTGTGCATATACGAATATGCCAATCGCAAAATCGAATTGCCATATTGCTCTAACATCTGCTCCGCCCGTTGATTGGCAAGCTCGCGCTCCTGTTCCGCGGTCACGGCTGCTCGGCGCTCCATGTCCACAACCTCGGTCGGATTCTCCTCCGTGCGGATGGACAAACGAAGCATACCCGTCAGCCATATAATCAGTGACTGCATATACCGCATCCCATCCTGTATCCGATTCTCCATTATCTGTATTGTACTCAACAAATCAAGACCTCCCAGCGTTTCGCATCCATTGTTCATTATTAGCATAACATATCCCTGTTTGTTGCAAAGAAAAGGATTTGTTGTTTCCATTCCCCACTTGCCACGTTCTCATCCAAAGCAAATAGATAGGGAGAAAAGCCAAATACACTCCTGTTATATACACATTTTCTGCCGTGCTATTGTTGCAATCATGCGGCAATTTTTTATAGCATATCAAAAAAGCGAAAGGCAACCTCTACCATTCGGTAAAGGAAGCCTTTCGCTTGTTACACCATACGATGTGTACGGCGAGTTACGTTGTATCTGTAGTTGTGATGCGTTAACGATGATTTCGTTTGAATCGTAGCTAGCCTAGTCCAATCTTAGGACAGACGACCGCTGAAATCCTCGAATTTGAATTCGCGGATAACACGGATGCCTTCTTCATCATTATAGCTAACGATGGACGGCAGATTGACACCGTTGAACATATGGTTTTTCACCATGCTATAGATCGCCATATCGGTAAAGACAAGACGGTCGCCCGGCTGCAATGGCTCAGGGAACGAATAGTCACCGATGATGTCGCCCGCCAGACAAGTCAAACCGCCCAGACGGTACGTATACGGATGCTCACCCGCTTTGCCAGAGCCAATAATATGCGGACGATACGGCATTGCCAGTACGTCCGGCATATGGCACTCGGCGGATGTATCCAGAATGGCGATATCCATGCCATTCTTCATCGTATCCAGCACAGTAGCTACAAGGTAACCGGCATTCAGTGCGATTGCTTCGCCCGGCTCCAAGTATACTTCCACATTGTACGTTTCTTTGATATGCGTAATGCAGCGGCACAAGGTTTCCAGATCATAGCCCTCACGGGTGATATGGTGTCCACCGCCGAAGTTTACCCATTTCATATCGTGCATATATTTGCCGAACTTCTCTTCTACCACTTGCAGCGTACGCTCCAATGTGTCGGAATCCTGTTCGCACATCGTATGGAAATGCAGACCGTCAATGCCATCCAGATCATCTGGATTGAAATTGTCCAGTGTAGTACCCATACGGGAATTGTTGTAACACGGATCATACAGCGGCACTTCAATCTCAGAGTACTCTGGATTGATGCGAATACCGCAGCTGATTGGTTTGCCCGCGTTTTGCACGCGATCCTTGAAACGGTGCCATTGGGAGAACGAGTTGAAGACGATATGATCACTGTACTGCATGATCTCATCGAATTCCGCATCGACATAAGCCGGTGCATATACATGCGTTTCCTTACCCATTTTCTCATAACCGAGGCGTGCCTCGAATAGAGAACTGGACGTTACACCTTTCAGGTATTGACCAACAAGCGGATACAGAGCATGCATCGAGAAGCCTTTTTGGGCAAGCAAGATATGCGCACCGGTACGTTGCTGTACGGAATCAAGAATTTCTAGGTTTTTAACAAGCAAGCGTTCGTCTACGACATAGCTTGGAGAGGGAACCGCGCTATAGTCAATGGGTTTCAGGTTATCGGTCATGTACGTGTCCTTTATCCTGACTTAGTCAAGCAGCGTTGGCGAGAAATCTTCTTGCCAAGGCAGACCTTGTTTGTTCAGTTGCTCCATGAATGGATCCGGGTTCATTTCCTCTACGTTGTATACGCCCGGTTTCATCCATTCCCCCTTCATCATCAGCATAGCGCCGATCATGGCTGGAACGCCAGTAGTGTAAGAGATCGCCTGGGAACCGACTTCACGGTAACACTCTTGGTGATCACATACGTTATATACATAGTAGGTTTTATCTTCGCCGTTTTTGGTGCCTTGAGCGATGATACCGATATTCGTTTTACCTTTGGTTCTTGGTCCGAGCGATGCCGGGTCAGGCAGGATCGCTTTCAGGAATTGCAGTGGAATGATTTCTTTGCCTTCAAAGTTGATCGGCTCGATCGAAGTCATGCCTACATTTTCCAGAACTTTCAGGTGAGTCAGGTAGTTTTGCGAGAATGTCATCCAGAAGCGAATTTTTTTGATGCCCGGAATGTTTTTCGCCAGGGACTCCAGCTCTTCATGATACAGCAGGTAGATATCTTTTGGTCCGATTTCTGGCAGATCGTATACTTTTTTCTCCGACAGTGGAGGTGTTTCGATCCATTCGCCGTTTTCGTAGTAACGACCGTTTGCTGTAATTTCGCGGATGTTGATCTCTGGGTTAAAGTTGGTTGCGAACGGATACCCGTGATCACCAGCATTGGCATCCACAATATCGATTGTGTGAATCTCATCGAAATAGTGTTTTACTGCATATGCGGAGAATACACCCGTTACGCCTGGGTCAAAGCCGCAACCCAGCAGCGCCATGATGCCTGCTTCTTCAAATTTCTGTTTATAAGCCCACTGCCAGCTGTACTCGAATTTTGCCGTTTCAGGCGGTTCGTAGTTTGCTGTATCCAGGTAGTGAGTCTTGGTCGCCAAACATGCGTCCATAATGGTCAAATCCTGGTACGGAAGCGCAACGTTGATAACAACGTCTGGACGGAAGTTCTCGATCAGAGCGATGATTTCATCCGTGTTGTCGGCGTCCAGCTGCGCGGTACTAATCTTGGTCTTCCCTCCGTCCAATTTATTTTTCAAAGCTTCACATTTTTCAACTGTACGGCTTGCGATGCAGATTTCCTCGAATACATCAGGGTTCTGAACACATTTGTGCACGACCACACTAGCCACGCCGCCGGCGCCGATAATTAACGCTTTTCCCAAAATATTGACCTCCTTAAAGTCCGTTTCGTTTTGCTTGAATCATCAGGGTTACGCCTGATCAACGAGATCAGCAGGTCCAAAGTCTCACCTGCCAATCAAAAACGCCAACGTTGATTATACATAACTGATCGCAGTAAATCAATAAAAATCGACAAATTTCGTTATTCGCCAGATTTTAGTCCATATTTTCTTAGTAATCCTCTGAA
The DNA here is from genome assembly GCF_040719145.1 of Paenibacillus sp. JQZ6Y-1. Classification (NCBI taxonomy): domain Bacteria; kingdom Bacillati; phylum Bacillota; class Bacilli; order Caryophanales; family Paenibacillaceae; genus Paenibacillus; species Paenibacillus kandeliae. The sequence goes on along the minus strand of NZ_JBFDUZ010000001.1, from coordinate 1,342,681 downwards.
ATGCGCGTGAATGCTATGTTTTCCAAGCTTTAGTACAGTAAATGGTGTGGGTAAACTCGCAAGATTTTCATTTGCTACCTATTTGATTTTAAAAAACGAATATTTATACATCCTATTCGACGAATCATGATCTTGATCTTAAAAGCTGTACACCATTTGTTTGCACAGAATGCTATCATGAAATGCTGCTGCTTGCTTTATTGCTAGGCGATACCATATTGCTCCGTAGCGACTGACATGCCAGCCCTTCTCACTCAACAGCCATGTCCATTCACCATTGCATTGAATATTTATACTAAAGCCCATATAAATGTATTATCATGTACAGCGAATGAATGAATATTATTCACATGGATATCTATTGCTAGTTAAATTATTGATCCTACATTCATTTTGCCGGATAAATATTAAAAGAAGATGATCCATTGCGTCATCAGAATATCAATTTTGTAAAATAAACTGTACTCTCGATTACATACATCTTCTCATTATAATGATACACTGCCTTCGCAATATTGATATGCTCAACGCTCTCTCCCGAACTCCCTACTAGTCTCTCTCAGCTTCATAACTCAGAATACGATGCTCCTCCATGTTGCCTGAAAATGGACGATAGACTTGGTAATTCATATCCGTCACATTCACCAATGCTACCCCTCGCGCTTCCTCAATAGGGTACGTCTGACTGCCCAGATCACAATTCAGCCGCACCGAATCAAAATAAATACGTTCGATCGGTGTATGACCATGCACAATCGGACGATTCGCTGTCAATTGCAATAAGGCTGCCGCATCACAATGATACAAATCCGCTTCCGTCATCCATAAAATATCCCTCGTCTGCTCACTCAGCGCACGCTGCACATCCAAACCGGAATGTGTATAGACATAGTTCTCATCTTCATGGACGATAGGCAGCTGCTCGATCCAATCTACCAATTGCAAAATATAGGCAGGAGAGTATAGCGCTTGTAGCCCTTTTAATGTTTCCTTGCCACCAAAGCGTAGCCAGAACGGATCATCCTGACGATAATAATCCAACAGCATTTGCTCATGATTACCGCATAGGACGGTGATCTGCTTGGGATACTGCTGTTGCAATTGATAGATATACTGCAATACCTCTGCACTCTGTGGACCGCGATTGATCATATCCCCGCCCAGCACCAGCCTGTCATGCGACCAATCCACATGCGGCTGTTCTAACAGGGTACGCATAGCGGTATAGTCACCATGAATGTCTGTCATAAAATAATCCATGTCTATCTTCCTTTCCGCCCTGAAGTATACGGTCTTTTATAGAGAAAGCATAGGAATGGTACAAATCGCTATAACCAGTAGAGCAAAAAATATACTGGCACTTGCGGATTGAAAACGATCAGACGATTCCGCTGTCGAGTTCCCTTTACTATTCAGCGCTTTTCTGAATATTTCGATAAAATTAAACATAAATAAGTACGATACTATGCCAATAATAAACATAACCGCAACAATCATGGCAGTGCTCCTTTATGTATGGAATAGATTATCCATTATATCACACTATGCAATAAGAGTTCATTTGTCTTGCAATACAGCAACCAAGAATGAACGAATATATCAGCCAATTTCGGAATACAACTCATCCCAATTTAGGTTAAATTTGAATCCTTTACTATGTTACATTACACTATTCCCATATCACCGAAAGGAGTTTTGGATTGAATATAACCTACGATAACATGATCATTCGAACGTTTCAGGAAGACGACCTACCCCTGCTGGGCAAGCTATACGAAGATATTATGCAATCTGGGGATACTGTATTCTGGTGGATTGGCGAGCCAACGAACTGGGAAAATGTATATGGTGCATTTGCCAATGGTACTATGATTGCCAAAGGTCAAGTCAGCATTGTTAGTATCATTACATCCGGTTCAGCAAGCGAACATCGGCATTCCATCTATCTCAACCTGAAAGCTGCTGCTGAATACCAATCTGATCATTCATTGCTTCATCAGCTATACCAGCCTTTGCTCCATCGAGCCAGACAATTAAAAGCTACACTACCCGCTACATATCAAACCATGCTCTGTATCGGCAACTATGCTACAGAGAGTGCCAACACTACGTTTTTTCAGCAAAACGATTATCAGTATCTAAACAGTCAGTTTCATATGACCCGTTCCTTGTCTTCGCCCATCTTACCCTTGTCATTGCCGGAAGACTTGGTATTCGGTCATTGGCTAATGGAAACGCCAGCGGAGCAAGAGCACTATTTGGAGATCGATCTAGATATTTGGCCAGAAGCGCCTATCGGCTTACAGCAATTGAATGACAATCGACAGCAGCCATTTTGGACGTGTATGGTTATCCGTTATGAAGGAGAGCCAATCGGAGGTCTGATGGTTTGGAAGGAAGAGGAAGAGGGCGTGATCGAGGATGTATGGGTACGCCCAGATTGGCGACAACGCGGCATCGCCCGGTATTTGTTGACCGAAGCACTTATGTATTTACAACAGCATGGATTGCATACAGTCGGACTAACCGCACTAACCGATAATGACAATGCTCTATCGCTGTATCAATCGGTAGGCTTCACGATTGAAAAGGAAGAAGTACGTTATGGCATTATTTTGGATGATTGATACGATACGATTTATATCGCAAAGCTTAATCTTCTCTACAACAAACAGCCCCTTGTCCATTTGGAAAAGAGGCTGTTTGTCTTGCCAATTATACGACTGTATTACTAATAATGACGATAAACCCATTGTTCTCGGCGCGATTCAACTGGATCTGGGTCGGGTCAACAACATCATGCTTCATCACATACCAGCGGTCAGCAGTTACATCATGAATCAATCGATCTGGGTACTCTTTCGACGGATCGGTACCCATTTTGGTAATCAGATAATACGTATCGTATCGAGCGACCGTTTTGCCTTTAGCATCCAGAAAATCATACTGTATGTTTTTGTAGTATGAGCCCGGTATATCGATTGTGTTCTGCCAAGAATAATCGTCCGGTTCTTGCACCTGTTTGCCTTTATTGGAAACGAGAATATTATACAGCTGTCTGGTGTAGGCATTGCCGTATACCTGCTCGACTACTCCGCCCATGGTCATATGATATTCAAATTGGGTAGCTTTAATCGTGGACTTACCAATCTGAAGCGGCTTGCTGGTGATTACGATGTTGCCGCTAGTGTAGCTTACACTTGCTCCCATCGTCTCTGCTACAAAGCGCAGCGGAACATACGTAGAGCCCTTGTGGATATAAGGGGCCCCATCCAATCGAATGGTTTTGCCATTGATCATAGCAGATGTACGACCGGGTGTTACTCTCACGATATGGCTTGCTTGTGTGATTAAAATTCCATCTTTGCTTTGCTGAACACTGCCACCCAGACTTTCAACAATCATGCGCAGAGGTACCATCATATGATTGTGTTTCCATTCTGGTTTGGCAATAGAGGTCACGTCGATGCCGTCTATTTGCAAATGAGGGGTAACTGGCGCTGCCTGTGCAGGAAGAGAAGCGCCCAGACTTAGCAACAAAATCATTAAAACAGCGAAAAACCGTTTATTCATATCCATGCTCCTTTGTATGTAGAATACGATGTGATTCTCCTATTACAGACGCATCAATATGTAATATGTTTCTTATTGAGAATATTATTTACAGAACAACTGGATATCATCCATCGCTGCATCCGCATGACCGCGTACAAATTCACTACGATCCTGCAACGCTTGTTCTACAATCGGCAGTACGCGTTCCTTATCAACCGTACCGTGAATACGTGCGATATGTCCCAAACCGAGGATCGCAATGCCACGTACATTTTCATTATCGTGCTGTACATACCGCAACATCATATGTTGCGCAAAGGCTCCATCGGGGGCATGTAAAGACAGCGCCAGCAAGCCATCGACCATTTGCTTAGGATCGCTTGATTGTAGCATTTGAAGGGTTTCCTGATGTTGTTCTATATTCGCGCTATAGCGTTCCATTCGTTGCTCATTGAGCTGTGCCAACGTATTCTCCAATGCAATGATTCGCTTCCACTGATCATCGCAATCATTACCATTCTTCCATTGATCCATTTCCAGCATAATGGCTTGTTTGATCGCGACTTCCTCTGCACCATCCTGCGAAAGAGCATCATATCGAGGTTGGCGATACATCGTATAATGGCTTTGGAAATGTTGCCGAGCTTCTGTTAAGGAATAATCGCCATTGGCGCCACCTCGGACTTGATCAGCATGAGGATCATCCTGTCCGTCATCCTCCCAATCGCATAAATAACAAATCTCCCAACTGCTTGATTCATCCAATGTGAGATATCCGCAGCATGGACAACGATATCGGTTCATGTTAGTCACTCCTTTAGTTCAAATGGGTTATCTCCCGTTAAAGTCAGCATCTATATTGCAATAGAACATCCGCTTCAGCCCTTTTGGGATTCCTTTCGTTTACCCATCCACACATGCCCTAGTTGAATATGATAGAGCGTATCCGCTTGTCCATGCGAGGTGATGGCTTCTTCTCGATACGCTTTGGCTTGAATCTTCGCAATCTCTTCCGACTGCCTCAATCCCAACTTGATGTAATGCTGCAAATCCAGCAGCGATTCATAGTGAGTATCGATACAGGACTCCCATGTAAAATCACCTGTTCCTGCAATCGTCGCATATTGCTGCGGTAGATCGATTGGCGTAGCAGTACGCTCAAAGGTCTGATCGTAAAAATGTAGCTTATTCCGACAAGCCACCACAATTTGTGAATGTATAAAATGAGGATGATACAGCCAGATGTTCAAATCATACGGCTCGTTCAATTGCTTCATCTGTTGATCCCAGTTGTGATACACCTCCATCATCGCCGCGAGAAGCAAACGCACATACCATACGGGCGGATTGCTCCGCTCCAACCGATAAAACGGATCAATCCACAGTTTTACATAATCGCGATGGTAGGAAGCGATATAGTCCATATCCAGCTGTAAGTAGCGTTGTTTCCATTGTTCAATCTGTTTTACTCTACGCTTCCAGCCGCGTATTTTCTTCTTATTGGTAGTGTTCATGATATCGTTCCTTTACGGATGATTTTGATCGTTCTGATCATTGCATCCGTTGATGATGGTTTTCTCCCTTTGAATGATTATGGTTATCTTTCATATCGACGATGCTTCTTTTACTTTAGATCCAAATCATCAACCTTCAAAATAGTGCAAGCAAGTTTTCTCCACGCTCCATGTATTGGATGAGGTGTGTATATAACCGCTGCTCTTCCCTATTGTTCATTAATTCTATCGTCTTATGTGTAAAATTCCAATTCAAACAACCAGTTAACCATACTAACGATCGCAATCTCGTTATGTCGTTTGAATTCAGACTTTCACTAGCATCGTATCCTTGTAATACAGCTTGCGCAAGCGCCGGTGACATAACATGCGAAGCAATACCGTCTGTTCTTGAATACCATTTGATCAGCCATGCCAATCCTTCTAGTCGATCGGTATAGGTGATTGATTCAAAATCAACAATTCCAACAATCTGTGTATTGCCATTCCAAAGAATATTTAGCGGATTGAGATCAGACTGAACGATGAAGTCATACATCTGTGTGCTTGATTGTTGCATATGATGCTCTATACGCTGGAAATAGCTTTTTAACAAGTCGCTTGTCTTAGGTGAACATACGTAGGCATCCGCACATTCCACAATCCTACTGTAAAATTCTTGATACCCTTTCAAATGAGAGTGCTGCGGAAACGTATTCGTTTCAAATCCAGCTGATAGATCATGTAGCTTGCGCGCAAACCTACCGAATGCTTGCGCAACAGACACATCGCCATCGGTTAGATGCTGCCCTTCCATCCATTCAAAAAGTAAAAAGCGCCACACTTCCCCTTCGATATGTACTACTACCAAAAACTCTTGCTGAATGGTCGGTATGGGCTTCATAAATGGAATGCCTGCATGTATGAGAAAATGGCAAAACCGAATCTGCTCCTGCAACACTTCGTTCGATAGATCTATAAAAGCATCGGCTTCATATCGCTGATCACCTATAAATCTTGCAGCATATCGTTTATCATCAATGCTAATCTGGACATGCACATCGCCATGCCAGTGGTTGGAATAAAGTCCTTTTACGATGTTCAGATTGGTAAGATCCAATTCATAATGTTGTAAGGCGGTTCGCAGTCGTTCGATAAGATTCATAACATACTCCTAATGAATGATAATAGAAACGGACAACCTGCCACCTGCTCATAGTGCATAAACAACACTCCTTTCAAACTATGTAATAGGAATAGGCTCCCTCCAACAGATTACCATTAAACAAAATAAAAAGATCCGAGAATTGTATCTATTCTCGGATCTCTGTCTATTTATTCTCTATTATTTCTAGTCAGTTATTCTTTATTGCTTCTCACTAGGAGTGTCACAGCTTCTACATGACTCGTCTGCGGGAACATATCCACCGGCTGCACCCACTGAATCTCATACCCGCCATCCAACAATACTTTACAGTCCTTTGCCAAAGTAGACGGATTGCATGATACATAGACCATCCGTTTCGGCTTTGTTCTCAGCACCGTATCCAAAAACTGACGATCCAGCCCCGTACGCGGCGGGTCGGCGATGATCACATCGGGGGTCATTCCCTTTTTCACCCAGCGCGGCAGTAGCTCTTCTGCTTTGCCAACATGGAATGTGGCATTGTTGCGTCCATTGCGGCTGGCGTTCTGCTTTGCATCCTCTACGGCTTCGGCAATCGTTTCGATGCCGTGTACTTCCTTAGCATACGGAGCGAGCCATAATCCGATGGTTCCTGTACCACAATAAGCATCCACCACCGTTTCTTTGCCAGTCAATCCAGCAGCAGCGCGAACCGATTCGTACAGCTTTACCGTCTGCTGTGGATTCAATTGGAAAAAGGCACGCGGCGACAGAGCAAATTCCAGATCGCCCAGCGATTCCAGCATCGTATCCTGTCCCCATACGGTTGCGGTATGATCACCGAAAATAAGCGATGTTTTCTTGTTGTTGACGTTGATTGAGATTCCGGTCACTTCTGGCAATGCTAGACGTAGATTGCGGATCAGATCATCCTGACGTGGCAGACGTGTGCTGGTTGTAATCAATGTGATTTGCAGTTGATTGGATTGGAAGCCATAGCGTACGACAATCGTACGCACACCATCGCGCCCACCGTTGTCTTTGTGAAGTGGAATGTGCAGCTCTTCCAGTGCGGCTTTGACCGTTTCAATCGTGCTGTTCACCTTCGGGTGCTGGATCGGACAGCCACTAATATCAACAATGTCATGGCTGTTCATTTCATACAAGCCTGCGATAATATGCTCCTGACTGTCGCGTCCGGTTTGCAATTGAGCTTTGTTGCGGTATGCCCACGGATGTTCCATACCAAGCATGGGCTTGATTTTCACCTGACCAAGTTCGGTGTATCGGTTAAATGCTTCGCGGACAATATCTGTCTTCGCCTGCAATTGACCTTCGTAGGACAGATGCTGAATCTGACAACCACCGCAAACGTTGAATACCGGACATGGCGGTTCCACGCGTTGCTTGGATCTTTTCTCAATGCCAGTTATAGTCGCCTTGATGAATTTGGGCTGTGTTTCTGTAACACTTGCTTTAACCACTTCGTCTGGCAATGCGCCTTCGATAAAGACCGCTTTGCGGCGATAGTAGCCTACGCCCTCGCCATTGATACCAAGGCGTTTGATCGTGACGACGATGTTGTCGCCAGCATGCAATTCCTCGGCATTGTCACGGTTGACGGGCTTATGAGATGGTTTGTTTTTATGCTGCGCCAATGTGCTGCTTTGCCGTTGACTATTGTTAGCTGGTTTAGGGCTGGACTTTTTTTTGTTAAATGGTTGTGCAGTCGACTTACCGTTACTAGACTGTGGACGGGATGAAGACGTACTCTGTTCCGAACGCGGTGCCGTCGTATTGGAACGCTTAGCAGAATATGCCGCCTTGGAGTTGGGATTGCTGCCGGACGATGGTTTAGGTTTGCGTGCTTTGCCCTGTGTGGACGATTGGGATTGAGATTTATGGTTAAGGCTCCCTTTGCTGGAGCGCTGGTTATCTGTCATGATGCTGATTCTCCGTTCCGTTTCATGGAATATTGTCGTGTCCCATCTTACCATAAACGGCGGCGCTGGTTAACCAGAGATTATGATTTTCGAGTGAACAAGCGGTTCCAAGCTACATTTTGCCTATTATAGTCTGTTGGTATTTACTTTCTTCTCAATAAAGATTCGTATCCGCGTATGTATACCGAATAAAGCTGTAACTGGTGGGTACTCGAGTTGCATGATGCTCTGACTGTACTACCGCTCGCTAGCTGCATCCGGCTGCATCATCTGACTGTTATAGCCGGAACAATGATTCCTCATGCTGCTGATACCGATAAATAAACGGACGAATACCATATACTGTCATACCATAAAGGATCGGCAAACATAATAAGACTGTATTCGAGGCATGACATAATAGCATGATCAAGAACAGCACAAGCTGTATACTGATTGCCACCTTGAACAAACGTGTACGTGTTTTGCTTGTTGGGTACAGATCGGCACAACATTTTAGGCACATGCGGTTGTGAACAGGACGATTTGACGGTCCTTCGTCATACGCCAGTCGCCAAGCCTCCTTCCATGTATACTGATGATGGCAGTTGGGGCATGTAGGTAGATGAAGTTTCATAACGATTCCTCCTTTTGTGTGTATTTTATCATATGAGAATGTAGAGAATAAACTTTGGCGGGCTGCCTCGGATATGGCGATGTAGGATGTAGAGAGATAAGGGTGTATGGGATATAGAGAGATCGCGATGTGCAGGCAACATATCTACAGGCTGTATGACTATACAATCACTTCACCGCTTGAAGCAATCCGTTCTATATAACAAAAAACAGGTAGTCACCCTGTAGATGACTACCTGTTTAGATACATGCTTATTGCATTTTATATGCTGCTAAAATGATGCTTCTATACCAACCTGCTTAACATCAACCGTTGTATTCGCTAATCCATTCGGTTTTCTCGGCAAATGGTGTGCGTTTGCTGGTAAGATCGGTACGTTCAGGCACGCCTAGATAGATAAAGCCCAGCATTTTACCTTTTTCGCTCAAACCGAAGGCTTTGTTCATTTCTTGGTGATAGCAAGGTTCGCCACTTCTCCAAACGGCGCCAAGACCAAGCTCATGAATTTCCAGCAACATGTTTTGAATCGCTGCAAAGACAGCACCGTATTCTTCCAGCTCAATAATCTTTGCATTGTCGACTGGTTCTACTGCTACCGCGATAATGATGGGAGCGCGTTCTACCTTGCTGCGAGCGGAAGCGGCTTTCTCATCATCTGCGCCTTGAGCGCGCGCAACATTGGCGAGCGCATCGCCCAATTTGTAGCGACCGTCTCCTTCCAATACGAAAAACTTCCAAGGCTCCGTCAAACGGTGATTCGGTGCCCAAATGCCTGCTTCCAAAATCTGCTGAATCTGTTCATGCGGAATCGTATCAGGTTTTACTTTACCAACCGAGCGACGATTACGAATTGCTTCAGATATAGACATGGATATTCCTCCTTGATAATCATTCTCAATGAATACCTATTATGTATTGTACACCAAATATAGATAAATCTCTAATCTTCCGCAAAACCCCAAACCCGCCCTCACGACCTGAATGACCAGCACACGGTAGTAAATGGTATGTGTCATGTGTACGCTTGTCACTTTACAAGGCTGAATTGTAAATAGGGATTCGCACCCCGAGATGGCCCCTCATCTCCCTTCACTTCCAACTTAACCAGTTGGCGGTTTCGTGCTCGCTTCATTATAGGTCGCTACCTGCTTGCGGAATATCTTCTTCTCAATCGATATGTTATTCCTCGATCAGATCGGTTAACCAGTTCAGCTCCTGTATACGCGTATCCAGTTGACGATAGTCCTTAGCAAGTTGATCTAACTGACGCTGTAAGGCGGCAATATCAACCGTAGCGAAGAATTTGATCTCAGAACGGGTAAACCGATCCTGCCGTACACTTGCCGACTGAACCAACTCGGACAACGCATTGCGATGTAGAGATAATATATCTCGCTCTGCCAGTGCATCTGCCAATGTGCGCTGATCGTCGACTAGCGTCTGCGCATTGGTACGATTAATCCGACGAATCAACGAACCGAGTTGGTTCAACAGCTCCTGCAATTCACGCAACAGCTCGGCTGGCTGCTCAGCGGGTTGTTCTCCTTCTTGAATTTTTGCATTTAGATTCAAGCGCACTTTGACCTGTTCTATACGCTTCTGCAGATCAGATCGTACAATCAATGCTTCTGCAAGTCTCAAGATCATCACCTCGTCTAGTATGTATGTTCATCATTCGGCAAAGTTAGAATTGTATAGTATTATAATTACACGTAAGGGTACATTGCAAATCAATACACACTATCTTCTGCCATTTCATCAGCTCTATTAGCAATTTTACTACACTTTACAGGAGGCTAACTTTTACTATGGCTAAGGAAATTGAACGCAAATATCTGCTTACCGGATACCCAGATGATCTTACAATTACGCGCACACAGGAGATTGATCAGACGTATCTTGCTTCTACGGAAAAGGAATCGCTGCGCGTCCGCAGACTGCTCAGTCATGGCGAAGAAACCTTTACGATGACGCATAAAGCTGGCTCTGGCATCTCCCGCGATGAAACAGAATTTCAGATCGGCAGTGAACTGTATGAGCAGCTGACTTCGCGCTTACACGTCACTCCTTTGAAAAAAACGCGGCATAAAGTACAGCTGGATGGTCATACGTACGATCTGGATATTTATCATAATACGGTACAGCAAGGGCTTATTACGATTGAGATCGAATTTGATAGTGAAGAGCAATTTCATGCTTACACCGCACCTGACTGGTTTGGCGAAGATGTTACTGGACAATCGCAGTATGTGAATAGCCAGCTGTGGGAGCAGATTCAGCAGCAGTAGAGTTAGGAAACGTACAGAACATACCTCCTTACCTTCCATACTCCACTGCTTACTGCTTACTGCTTACTGCTTACTGCTTACTGCTTACTGCTTACTGCTTACTGCTTACTGCTTACTGCTTACTAAGTATAAAAAGATTTGAATGATTAACGGTTTGTAGATCATGCTAAACTTGCCATACTTTTACCCTGTTGCTTCTTTGTAGGAACAGGCATGATAAGGATAAACTCTGAACGATTGACAGACAGCCACGACATCTGACTTCGTTTTGTAGTTTATCCTTTTTTAGTGCTGTAATCATCTACTACTATTTACATTGGAGGTTTTGGTATGTCCCGTTCTTCTTCGCGCTCTACAAATACCAATGTTCAGCTTCAGCCCATCATTGATATGGGAGAGTCTATGTCTGGATTCCAGATTGTTTCGGTACAAATGGGCGCTGATGGCTATATTTATGTATTGCTGATCGATGAGTTGCCATCCCGAATCAATGGAATGTTTGTGCCTTCTGTATTAAAAAACGATTATACCTATCAGGTATTACAAATTGCAGACGGCATCATACAGCAACAGGTAACTTTACCCAATCAGCATTTCAATTACCATTATATTCAGCCATTGCATGATGAATTGCTGCTTGTTGGCGCACGCTGTCATTATTATGGACAGGATCGTTATGATCGAAATGCCGCCGTCTTCCATTGGAACGGTCAGCTAGTTCGCGAGTTCCTCTTAGGCGATGGTATTCAGCAGGTACAGGTTACCAAAAGCGGAACCATTTGGACAAGTTATTTTGATGAAGGTATATTCGGCAATCATGGTTGGAAACATCCTGTTGGTGCGAATGGGCTGATCGCTTGGGATGCGCATGGTGAAAAGCTATACAGCAACGATAAAGTTGATATTGTGGATTGCTATGCGTTAAATGTCATAAACGATAAAGAAATCTGGTTTTACTACTACACAGACTTTATGCTAGGTCGTATCAGCGGTAGCCTCTCCCAGCCGCATATAGATATGGTACAGCCCAATGTGTCAGGCTCCTACGGATTTTGCACAGATGGATACCACTTCTTATTTGACGGCGGATATGACAAGCATGGATCATTGATACTCAAGAAGACGAACAAACCTAACATCCTTAGCAAAGGTCAATCCATCCAATTGATGGACGAAACTGGTCATACCTTGCAAATGATATGTTCTGACTTTCGTGGTGATTCCTTGGTCATATACAATGATAATCGCCTGTATATGGTTACGATGGAGGAGATTGTACATGCCGCAGCTTCGCATTGATCGTTGCTGCTATCCGCACTGTACAGCAACGATCTTGCGCAGACTATTATCCATTCCCCTGTTCCAAACTCCGAATCTCGTCCAGCATGGAACCGGGATTTGTAAATGGACATTCGCCAGTAAAGTACCAATCGCCCAGCATAAATAGCAGCTCATACACATCGCGGTAATAATCGTCTGGATATGGGTTCGCATGACGGAATGCTTCGTGAGATGACCAATTTTGAATAAAATGAATCACAAACCATAGCTCCCCTGCTGTCTTGCGATTCAATTGAGCAGCGCTATCGACAGAGATGATATATTCATACATTTGTTTCAACAACGTTAATAAATGTTGCGGTTCCCAGCACAGATCGACCCGCAGCTTTAAAATAAACGAGCCTTGCTCGCCATCAAGCTCATGCTGTAGCTGCGGTGGTGGCGCGATTGCTACTCCTTGACGGCGCACACCCTCATTCTCTTGCTGCATAGGATCAGGAACTTCTTCCTGATGTTCACTGTCAAAATCCGGTCTTTGTGTCATGTTCTACTCTCCTGTCTATCGATGGATTATAAATGAAATATACGTTGCTGTTGCTTCTTCATGATGAGGATATCGATTATGTACATACATAAAACGCCTGCGGTGTACCGAAACAAATCCGCTACTAGAAATCCATGTCCCAGCACCAGTGCGCCAAGTGTCGTGGCGCGAATAGCGTTGATCCACTCTGCCTGATACAACTGACTACATTCGATCCCATAGCTGAAAAACAACGCCCCTAGCAGTGCAATCCCTATACGACGAGGCACCGTCAATAGACGCAGCCCCCAATAAATCATTCCTGCCCATAACGCATCCCCTGCCTGTTCCGCCAACCATGTTGGAAGCAGATAATCATAGCGACGTGATGCCAGACCAAGCACCATCGTTAGCAGAGCGGCTATCGCATACAGCATACGCCATTTCATACTCTGACGATACATGGATTTGCGATGATTTTGTTTGGAAAGGGAAGCTGGATGCGGATCGGCATCGGATGGCTGAGTATGCCGGACATGCGTATTGGACTTGTTCATACTGTGTTCACCTACCATTTTCTGATGATTGCTTTGCTCGATAGCTGTTCTTTTTACTGAGTATTTCTTGCTGTGTAGCTTTTCTTATTATACCCGTTCGTAGGATGAGATTCGAATCAAGGAACAAGGTACGGCTATGGTTTCTATTATGAATTTTTCATATATTGAAATTTTAATTTATAGGTATGGATATTCAAAATTGATATAGAAAAAGTCGGTGGAACCTTGGATGGTCCAGCACCGACTTCACTATTTCGATCCTTTGGATCTGATTTTTTCATTTTACATTTTGTATTTCAGCATATCCGTACAGCTGTACGAATGTCTGCTGTCTGTATGCTTAGGATTGATTGGCGCCTTGAGGCTGTGGTGCGAATACCTCGTCGATATGCTGGATCTGTTCTGGTGATAGCTTCACATCCAGTGTTTTGAGGTTATTATGCAGCTGGTGTTTGTCCTTAGTACCCGGAATGACCACATCAATCGGCTCGCGTGTTAGGTACCAAGCCAGTACAACATTGGCAACCTCGCTGTTCAAATCTTTGGCGATTTGATGCAGATGTTGTATCTTCGCCAGATTCTTTTCATAATTACCGTCTTTGAACAGCGGCTTTTTCTTTTGGCTATCACTCAGCTGAGTATCCTTATTATATTTGCCGCCGAGCAGACCGGAGGCTAATGGGAAATAAGGAACAAAGGAGATTTTATTTTCGATTAAATAAGGGAAATACTCCTCTTCTACTTCGCGTTCCAGCAAATTATAGTTAGATTGCAGTACATCTACGTCACCATGAATATTCGCTTGCTTGAGCTGCTCCAACGAGAAGTTAGATACGCCAATCGAACCAATCTTGCCTTCATCCTTCAGCTTTTTCAATTCGCCAACTGCTTCGTCTTTGGGCGTATGCTCATCTGGAAAATGAATATAGTATAGATCAATATGATCGGTTTGCAGACGCTTTAAGCTATTCTCGACTTGTTCCCGCAGAAATGCTGGAGAGTTGTCGATGGTCGTTTTACCATCATCGCCAATCTTATGCGCACCCTTGGTAGCGAGTATCACACTATCACGTTTCCCGGTTTCTTTTAATACTTCGCCAATCAGTCGTTCGGAATGCTCTGGTCCGTAGATATACGCGGTATCCAAGAAGTTGATTCCGAGATCCAGCGCTTCACGAACGATAGCTTTCCCCTCTTCGTCATTCAGGTTTGGGAACAGATTATGACCACCAACCTTGTTAGTGCCAAGTCCAATCGGTGTTACGAGTAGATCGGTAGTGCCAATGCGTACTTGCTGTCTCATTCTGTACAATCTCCTTTCCTTCCTGCACGATAAAATGGACTTGCGTATAGCGGATAGCGATACGCCATTCCGCTTAGACGTTACATATAAAACATCCTTGTAATCAGCCAGATCGTCATTGTGCATGTTCATACTGATGCCATATCAGCATCTCAACAACAACAAAGGCTATGCACGCCGTAACGTTCAATACCCTTCTTACTTTTTCCCTAAACATATCAAAAAGGGACAAACCCTTTCTGTCATAACGACATCAAGATTTGTCCCTTTCTGTTTGTACATGGATATGATGCTTATGCTATCAATTATAGCAGTCTATTCATGCAATAACGTTCCTATATTCCAACTCAGTAATATAGAATCGTTGGGCTTACCCTTTTAGAGCAGCATTTCCATCCTTGTTGTTATTTACCGCAGCAGCGGCGTCATCTCCAAAGGCACGGAATTTTTGTTCGACCTGCTCCAACGTCAGCCCTTTCGTTTCTGGCAGGAATTTGAGGATAAAACCAATTGCGATCACACCAAGCGCTACGAATACATAGAATGTCCACGACATCCCAATGCTACCGGTCAAGATCGGGAACAGCAAGCCGACGGAAAAGTTCACCATCCAGCTGCAAAATACACTAACTCCCATACCGAAACCACGCAGGCGCTGTGGAAATACTTCAGACAGCATTAACCATGTGACAGGTGATACAGCCCCTTGCTGGAATGCAAGGAACGTAACCGTTAGTCCGAGAATCACATACGGCAGTGCTGCCGTACCGATTAGTGCATTGGAGAAGATGGCAATCAGCAGCAATGCTGTCGTTGTACCGATCAGACCAGTAAGCAGCATAGGACGACGACCGACGCGACCGACCAGCCACATACCGAGGAAGGTTGCCGCTACCGAGATTACGCCATTGGCAATATTCCCGATCAGCGCCGCATTGGTTCCAAAACCGGATTGACGTAAAATTTCCGTTCCGTAATACATAATGGAGTTTACACCTGTAATCTGCTGTACGACCCCGATTCCGATACCAATTAGGACGATCCGACGAATCCACGGTGTAGCTAGATCGCGGAACCCTGCCTGTTCTGTATCTTCTTCTACTTCCGCATTCGTTTTGATTTCTTTTAATTCGCGTGTTGCTTGCTTTATACTGCGCATCCGCTTCAAAATGCGCAATGCTCGTTTCGGTTCATCTTGTGTCACGAGCCAACGCGGGCTTTCCGGTACGCGGAACATACCGATGAAAAGGAATACTGCCGGAATTGATGCCATTGCCAGCATATAACGCCAGATATGCCCATTGTGACCAAGCGTTGTACCGAGAATCGCGTTAAATATGAACGCGAGTAGCTGACCGCTAACGATCATCAGCTCATTGCGCGTCACGATCCCGCCGCGTTGATTGGCTGGAGCAATCTCCGCCAGATACGATGGCACGGTAACCGATGCACCACCAACCGCCAAACCGAGAATCAGTCGGCAAATGACCATCACTGGCACATTCGGCGCCAGTGCAGAACCGATGGTCGCACAGAAAAACAATACCGCCAAATAGCGAATACTTTGTCTACGTCCAATTGCATCTGCCAGTCGTCCACCTAGTACTGCACCAAATGCAGCACCAAGCAGCAAGGAACTGGTTACCATACCTTCCGTCAATGAGGTCAGATTGAGCTGATCCGGTGCGGACATAAACGGCAGCGCACCGTTAATGACACCCGTATCGTAGCCAAATAACAGACCACCTAGCGTAGAAATAAGAATGATTTTGCGCAAAAATGCTTTGCGACTTGCTTCATCATGTTGATCTGGTTGAATCGTACTCATGTTACCACTCCTGTCTTTCTGTATGTACCGAATAGTACGAATGAATAGATAATGATGAACTGTTGATACATTACGATCTTCTTGTCCACCAAAACATCCTCATTATCAGTCATCTTATATGTCTACATTTAACCATACCCCTTTGGGTCTAATCATACCTTGCTTGCCGTCTTATGAAATTCATATTATTTTCATGAAAAAACCAGCCGTATGACATTCATCATACGGCTGGTTAAGATAGGTATATGGTATTGATATTGCATCTATTAACACTGTATTGTATTGAAGTCCCATAAGAAACATAATAAAGCTGCCAACCATGTATTCAAAAATCATATGTTCAACAGAAAAAAATTACAATCTAAAGCGTCCCATCGCGATGGTATTGTAATAATTACCGTCTGCCAGCAGTCGATCACGCTTCAATACCCCTTCAATCTCAAAGCCGACCTTTTTGTACATATCAATTGCTTTGACATTGGTTTCGATCACATGCAGCGTCATTTTCTGAATACCAGTCTCATCCGACCACTCCACAGAGCGATCCAGCAGCTGTCTGCCGATTCCATGTCCCCAGTAGTCTCGGATGACACCAACACCAAATTCCACCTTATGCGCCATCCGACTAAGTGGACTGCCTTCGCAGCGAGAATACCCCACAATGCGTCCATTGGCTTCCGCCACTAGAAACAGATTGGTTGGATTGTCCAGATCATTTTGAATCAGTGCTGCAAATCCATCCGGCTCCATATATGCTTCTCCACGGCGGCGATCCATGTTTTCCGTTTCACCGTCAATTTGTAGGCGCACCTCTGCCAGACTTTCTGCATCGTCCGGTTTCGCACAGCGGATGATATAGCTTAATCCCTTAATGTCATAACTTTTGTCGTCAATTACCATCTATGTAGCCTCCTTACGGGTTAATATCCATCTGTGATTGGGATTTCAATATAAAACGGTTTCATCTTGTTTATTATACCGCATGATTGCTTATTTAATAGTATCGCTTGTATGCACTTCTGGAAACAACAGGTAAAAGTTGAGTACATTATGCCTTTTGAAATGGGTATAGTCGCTACTCATCCTTCCTGTGAAGGAATAGGTTGTGTTATGTTTTGCAATGACATTTTGATTTCGGTATACTGGAAGTCGCGTTTTGCAGCTGGCAAGCTGGCAACAGAACAAGAGTATTGATTCAAGACATACGTACTACATTCTGGCTGTATATTCATTTTTATAGAATATACCCGCAGTTATTCATCCTTCTACTTAGTTTATGAATACGTTCTGCATGCCAATTACGATGAGGAGCTGTTACACACCCATGAAACAAACAACTGTTGTATTTTATGTATCGGCAGCTATTTTGCTGCTTCTGGTTCTCGTGGGCGTTATTGCTCCGCAAGCTTTTGAAGATGTTACCGCTTCGACGGAAGCCTTTATTACCAATACGTTTGGCTGGTATTACTTGATTATTGTGACCGCATTTGTTGCGATCTGTCTGTATCTGATGATCAGCCCTGTCGGTAAAATCAAGCTTGGCAAACCGGAAGACAAGCCGGAATTTTCCCGTCCTACTTGGGTAGCTATGCTATTCAGTGCAGGCGTTGGGATTGGTCTAGTATTCTATGGAACAGCTGAGCCGATTAGCCACTATGCGCTGCAATCGCCTACTGGAGAAACGGGTACAACCGAAGCGGTTCGTGATGCGATGCAGTATACCTTTTTCCATTGGGGGATTCATGCGTGGGCAGTCTATGGTCTGGTCGGCTTGTCGCTTGCATATTTCATGTTCAGACGCGGCAGCGCAGGCTTGATTAGTGTCACACTAACGCCGATTCTGGGCAAGTATGCAAGCGGCAAATTCGGCAAAGCAATTGATGTGATCGCTGTTTTGGCTACTGTGATCGGGGTATCGACCTCACTAGGATTTGGTGCTGTACAAATTAATGGCGGATTGTCATTCCTCTATGGGATGCCATCCAGCTTTGTAAGTCAGTTTATTATCATTATTATCGTGACCGTTATGTTCCTCGCATCTGCACTGAGCGGGCTGGATAAAGGGATTCGTATTCTCAGTAATGTGAATATGGTTCTGGCAGGCGCGCTGATGCTGCTCGTATTTATTTTGGGACCTACGCTGTTTACACTGAATCTGTTTACCGATACCATCGGCAAATACTTGCAAAACTTCATCAATATGAGCTTCCGTCTAGCTCCGCTCAATTCGCAAAATCGCGAGTGGATTAATACATGGACAATCTTCTATTGGGCATGGTGGATTGCTTGGTCGCCGTTTGTAGGTATCTTTATTGCTCGTGTCTCCAAAGGGCGTACCATCCGCGAATTCGTCGCCTATGTACTGTTAGCACCTTCGATTATTAGCTTTATCTGGTTCTCTGTATTTGGCGGCTCTGCGATTGCACTGGAACGTAGCGGCACCAAATTAATCTCTGCGCTCACCACAGAGCAATCGCTTTTCGGTATGCTGTCTACATTTCCATTTGCTTCTGCCATCTCGCTACTGGCAATTGCACTTATCGGGATTTTCTTTATTACATCGGCGGATTCCGGTACCTTCGTACTTGGTATGATGACAACAAACGGTTCGCAAAATCCGAGCAATCTCCTGAAAGTGATCTGGGGCTTGCTGCTGACGGCTATTGCGCTAGTATTGCTATATTCCGGTGGATTACAGGCTTTGCAAAACACTATGATCATTGCTGCACTGCCGTTCTCCTTCGTAATTGTCATGATGGCAATTAGTCTATTGAAGGCAGTAAATCAAGAATCTAACCAGCTGGCAAAACAGCGTCGTGCTAATCAGACGCCGCCTACTCGTAAAGTATAAAATCGTCGGTTTCAACAGTATATAGGTATAAGATGTCGTAGACGACTCCTACGTAGACCTGTACTATTGAACCTATTCAAACTTTGCGGTTTTGTAAACGGGAATTGTAGCGTGACTATTCTTGTATGAAAGTATTGTCGTTTGCATCAGATCCTTGTCTCTTCTACTGCATCTGCTGATGAATATAACTAAAAGAGCTTCTCCAATAAAGGAGAAGCTCTTTTGACGTTCACGCTTTGTCGTGGTTTCCATCAGCATGAACTTACGATGCCATGTTGATGGAAGTACCATTCGATATGATTAGCCTTCGATCAGCAGTGTTTCTGGATCTTCCAGCAATTCTTTTACTTTCACGAGGAAGCTTACTGCTTCGCTGCCATCAATGATCCGGTGATCATACGACAGAGCGATGTACATCATTGGACGGTTTTCCATACGTGTCTCATCAATCGCCACTGGACGCAGCTGGATTTTGTGCATACCCAGAATACCGACCTGTGGTGCGTTCAAGATTGGTGTGGACAGCAGGGAACCGAATACACCACCGTTAGTGATGGTAAAAGTACCGCCTTGCAGCTCGGACAATGCCAGGCTGTTATTACGCGCTTTGGAAGCGAGGTTGGCGATTTCTTTTTCAATACCTGCAAAGCCTAGACGGTCTGCATCGCGAACGACTGGTACAACCAGACCTTCTTTCGCAGATACGGCAATACCGATGTCATAATACTTTTTGATGATGACATCATCGCCGCTAATCTCGGAGTTGACCATCGGATAAGCTTTCAGCGCACCGACAACTGCTTTGGTAAAGAAGGACATGAAGCCGAGGCCCACATCATGCTTTTCCTTGAATTTGTCTTTGCGGCGTTTACGTACATCCAGAATCGCAGTCATATCGACTTCGTTGAATGTAGTCAGCATCGCTGCATTGTGCTGTGCTTCTACCAGACGATTCGCAATCGTGCGACGACGGCGGGACATCGGTACAACATCCGCAGGTTTCGCAGGATTGCTATCCGCTGCTGGTGCTTTAGGTGCTGGTGGAGCTGGTTTGCTTGGTGGTGCGCCGAGGTTCGTCGGCTTGTCGTCATGCTTGCGTACATCGTCATGTTTGACACGACCGATTGGGTCGTTGCCCTGTACCGCATTCAGATCAATACCACGCTCACGTGCAAGCTTACGTGCTGCCGGTGTTGCAATCGTATCGCTATCCGGTTTGCCAGCCGTTGCCGCCGCAGCCAAATCGGTTTTGGATTCACGTGCTTGCTCATTGGCAGGAGCCGATGCAGCAGGTGCTTCCGCTTTTGCTGGTGGCGCTTCTGGTGTAGCAGGTGGTGCTGCTGGCGCTTTAGGAGCGCCTGTGCCAGCGCCGATCACGCCAACCGATTCACCAACCTGTACCGTTTCGCCTTCCTGACGGGTGATCGATTCAATCACGCCATCTTCTTCGGCACTAATTTCCAGATTAACTTTGTCTGTTTCCAATTCCAGTAGAACATCGCCCTGGCTGACCGTATCCCCTTCTTTCACAACCCATTTTGATACGGTTCCTTCGGTGATTGATTCGCCCATTTCCGGTACTTTAATTTCGCTCACAGCTGTTACCTCCCAAGGGATATGTTTTTCAACGAATTTGGTTTGAGTGCTGATGTCAGGATGCGTTGTTGCTCAATAGCGTGAACGTGCTGGTAGCCGCTTGCCGGGCTAGAACGTTCTGGACGACCGATATAGCTGACGTCAATGCCGTTAGACAGCGCACGCAGTCTGGATTCGGTGTATGTCCAGTAACCCATGTTTTGTGGCTCTTCCTGTACCCAGATGATTTCCTGTAGGTTTTTGAAGCCAGACAGCACCTTGGTGATTTCTTCTTTCGGGAACGGATACAGCTGCTCTACACGGATAATATGCAGCCAAGAGAAATCGGTATCCTTTTCCTTCTCTAGCGCCTCTTCCAGATCGATTGCTACTTTACCAGTACATAGCAGGACGCGTTCAACCGCATCTTTGTTCCCACCCAGACCGGTTTGTTCCAGAATCGGACGGAAGCTACCTTCGCTCAGTTCGACAGCCGGAACCGTTACACGTTGGTTACGGATCAGACTTTTCGGTGCAACAACGATGAGCGGACGTGCTTCTTCCGTTTCTGTGCTAAGCGCTTGACGACGCAGAAGGTGGAAGTACTGAGAAGCAGAGGTCAGATTCGCCACGGTAAAGTTATCTTCAGCCGCCAGCTGCAAGAAACGCTCTGGACGTGCGCTGGAGTGCTCTGGACCCATACCTTCATAACCATGCGGCAGCAGCATAACGAGACTGGATTTCTGTGTCCATTTGCTGCGTCCAGCGGAGATGAATTGGTCGATCAGTACCTGACCCGCATTCACGAAGTCGCCGTACTGAGCTTCCCAGATGACTAGCGTCTCTGGTGCATATACATTGTAGCCGTATTCAAAACCGATCACAGCAGCTTCAGACAGCGGGCTGTTATGAATGGCAAATGATGCTTTCGCTTCCGGCAAACGATGTAGTGGGCAGAATTCTTCGCCAGTCTTCGCATCATGCAGTACAAGGTTACGATGTGCAAAGGTTGCACGCTCCGCATCCTGTCCAGTAATACGAATCGGCTTGCCTTCTGCCAGAATGGATGCAAATGCCAGTGTCTCGGCATGTCCCCAATCGACGCGACCTTCTGGAGTCAGTGCATTGCGGCGACGTTCCAGAATACGCTGTAGCTTCGGATACACGCTGAAGTTTTCCGGCCAAGTCAGCAAACCTTCATTGATTTGGTTCAGCAGTGGCGCTGGTACAGCAGTTTGGTTAGATGCTTGTTCAGCACCTTCGCCTGCCGGATTGACCGGTCCAAATGCGCTTTGCGTTTCGTTCTGCTTCACTTCGTCATAGATGGTTTTCAGCTGATCCTGTACTTCATTTTTGAAATCTTCGTATTTATCGCTTTGCGTTACGCTACGCTCCGCCAAGCGTTTGCCGTAGATCGAAGCGACACGCAGATGGTTTTTCACTTTGCCATACATGAGCGGTTGCGTTGTTTCTGGATCATCCGCTTCGTTATGGCCGTAACGACGATAACCGATCAGATCGATCAGGAAATCTTTTTTGAACAGGTTACGGTATTGCATCGCCAGCTCAGCTGCACGAATACATGCTTCGGGATCATCAGCGTTCACGTGTACAACCGGAATCTCATAACCTTTTGCCAGGTCACTCGCATAATGCGTAGAACGGGAGTCCTTGCTGTCGGTTGTGAATCCGAGACGGTTGTTCACGATAATGTGAATCGTACCGCCGTTCTGGAAGCCCGGCAGTTGGTTAAAGTTCAGCGTCTCCGCCACGATGCCTTCACCGGCGAATGCCGCGTCACCGTGCATAATGATCGCTGCTGCTTTGTCCTTATCCTGACGCGGATAGCCCTTCTCACTGCGATCATCCTGCGCCGCGCGTGTGAAGCCTTCCACGACTGGGTTCACGTACTCCAAGTGACTTGGGTTGTTCGCCAGTGTCAGGCGGGTGTCGTAGCTTTGACTCTCACTGCTCATAGAGTAGCGAGCACCCAGATGGTATTTAACATCCCCCGTCCAGCCAAAGTTGATGCCCATCGAGCCTTCCGATGGAATCATGTCCTTGTTCGGAGAATGATGGAATTCAGAGAAAATTTTGGCGTACGGCTTGTTCAGCACGTGTGCCAGTACATTCAGGCGACCACGGTGAGCCATACCCATCAGTACGTGACGAGCGCCACCGCGCGCAGCGATGCGCACGATCGTATCCAGCATCGGTACGAGCGCGTCATTTCCTTCAATGGAAAAACGCTTTTGTCCTACAAATGTTTTATGCAGGAATTCTTCAAATTGTTCCACTTCCACGAGACGGTGCAGAAGCTCCACACGTTCTTCGTTGGTGAGGGTTTGGGAGGCGGAGTTTGTTTCTACCTGGCGGTTCAGCCAGTTACGCTCCTGCTCATCATGCACATGCGAAAATTCGTATGCCAGTGGACCGGTATACTTTTTACGCAAAATCTGAATCGCTTCCCAGCCGTCCTTCGCTTCATCCGGTGCATTTTCCCAGATCAAGGATGCAGGAAGCTGCGCCAGATCGCGCTGACCGAGACCATACTGCTCTGGATCAAGCAGACGTACATCGGACGGTGTGCTGAGTCCAAGCGGATCAATATCTGCTGCTAGATGCCCGTATGTACGGATGTTCCATACCAGCCGTTCTGCTGCAACCGCTTTCTTTAACAGATTGGTGTCTACTTTGCCCGGCGTACTTGTCCCACTTTCACGTGTCGTGTCAGAAATGGACGCTGCCGGAGCTACTGGTTCCCCATGACGTTCAAAAAGCTCACGGTACCCCTCATCTACCGATTGAGGATCTTGTTTGTACTTTTCATACTGCTCCTGTACGTACCCCAGATTGGGTCCATAATACGATTGCCATAACGATGGTCTGTTCGATTCGTCGATTGTCATCGAGGATTCCCTCCGTCTTGAATTTTTTGTGAATATTTTTGTGACGGAATTGCAACACTTTTCATTATACCTCTATCTTATTAATCACAAAATAGCCTAAAATGGGACCATAAGCGAGGAAAAGCGACCCTGCATTAAGAAAACGTTTTCTTTGGTGTACATAAAGAATAATTTGGGTTTTTTAGCCCGATTATCAATGAATTTGAGTGCGGTACAAAAAAATCCAATGGAAACAAATCGTTCGTCTGCCATTTGTCTGTAACATTGAGCATATTCCGAAGTAATACTGAGCTGTTCATGCCCCCTTGCTTCTTCTGTGATCCTGTTTACATTTCCCATTCTACACCAGTGAGTTACGAATTTCCAATTTTAATTTTTAGCTATTTTGTCCAAATCTAACCAGTTGCAGCACTATGTTTATATTTACAGTTCTGGTCGTATTTTGGATGGCTTGTTTTGGATAAGTCCAAATTGTGTCTGTGTTCGCTATTTTTGTCTATTGCATCATAATTGTGTCCATGGTTTATAGATTGGGAATTGGAGTTTGATCAAAAAGATGAAAACATAAAAAAGCCGCTCATTCAGCTTTCGATGAGCGGCTTTTTTATGTTTTCAAAATACCAATTGACTGTACATACACTTCTAACCTTGTATCCGCTTCTAGCTTTATATACATCTTCTAAGATACCTTCATTGGCTCCAGACGCTTGGTCAGCAGCATATCGACATGCGGAATGCCGTCCTCCAAATACGATTCCGAGATCGGCTCAAAACCGTAAGAACCGTAAAAAGTACACAAATACTCCTGCGCTTGAATTTTGATTTCCGTTTCGTTCAATTGCTGCTGAATGTAGTGAATCGCTCGTGCAAACAAATCGCCGGCAAGCCCTTGTCCTCGATGGGATGCTTTTACGATAACACGACCGATGGATGCCTGCGTATAAGCGATGCCTGGCGGCAGTAAACGCGCATACGCTACGATCTGCTCATCCTCCCATTTGAACAGATGATAGCAATGGATATCTTTACCATCCACTTCGGGATATGGGCAATTCTGCTCCACTACAAAAATATCCGTGCGTTCCTTCAATATGCAATACAGTTCTGTCGTATTCAACTCGTTAAAATGCTTGATATACCATGTCATCGCTATCCCTCACGTCTCCTTTAATCCAGATTGCTTTTTGAAATTATATTACATTCCTCCGCCATTAAACAATCCATTCTTGCGATGGATAGGAAAACGAAAAAAGCATGGCTGTCTATCTTAGCAGCCATGCTCCTCCGTGACAGAGGATTGGATGTGAAATGTTGTGCATCCCGCATCCTCTATTCTGTCTTCCCCATGCAATACGACATGAGTACATGTCTGATCACATTAGGCTATTATATCCGTTCCCGTTTACCCCAATACCACTTTCACTTCATGCTCTTTGCCATCTTTGAAATCAGGCAGAATATTGCCTTCGATCGCTTTGCCGTCCACAGTAATGGACTTCACGCCACGCGATACACCCGCGCTGTTATCCACATGGATCAGATAGGTAGCGCCGCGGAAGTTACGACGGTAGCTGAATTCCGGCCATTCCGACGGAATACTAGGATCAATCAGCAGACCTTCATTCTCTGCGCGTACGCCCAGAATCCAGTTGGTTGCCATGCGTTGCAGCCATTGAGAAGAACCGGTATACCAAGTCCAGCCGCCACGACCATAGTTCGGCGAGATTGGACCGTCAGAGTTACCCGGTGTTACATACGGTTCGCCCACATAGCTGTTTGGCTCGTGAGAACGGTTAGGCGGACAAATTTTGCTGTACGCTTCGTATGCTTTTTCTGGTTGACCAGCCAGCGTATACGCCCACACTGCCCATGTCGCAGCGTGTGTATAGACACCGCCATTTTCGCGCAGACCCGGTGCATAGCGTGTGATATAACCGATGTCGCGGCGTACCTTCGTATAAGCCGGATACAGCAGCAGTGAGCCGTAATCACGCAGCAGATGCTTGCTGACGCTTTCCATTGCCTGCTGACCACGCTCCTCGTCCGCTACACCGGAAATAACTGCCCAGATTTGCGGATTGAGGAAAATCTGACCCTCTTCGTTTTCTTTGGAACCGACTTTGAGACCATCATCGGTTGTCGCCTGCAAGTACCATTCGCCATCCCAGCCGTGCTCGTTGAGCGCCTTTTTCAGACTGCTTTGTACGTCCAGCATTTTATCAGCGAATGCTTGATCGCCACGTTTAGCGGCAACCGGTGCAAAGCTGCCTAGAATCATGTACAGGAACTCGCCGACCCAGAAGCTTTCGCCTTTCCAGTCGTAACCGATCGCGCTCAGTCCATCGTTCCAGTCATGCTCACCCATCAGTGGTACACCGCGTGGGCTGAAACGTTTGAACGTTTTCTCAATCGCACGTTTGCAGTGCTCGTATACGTTCGCTTCGCCGCCATCGAGGAATGGTGTTACTTCGTCGAGAATATCATAATCCTGTGTTTCTTTCAGATACGGATCGAGAATGAACGGCAGCCACAGCAGGTCATCCGAACAGCGTGTGCGTGGACCGCCGCCTTTGATCGTGAACCACCAGTGCAGCACATCGCCTTCTTGGAATTGCTGGGACGCGTGCATCAGAATCTGCTTACGCATCAATTCTGGCTTGCTGGTCAGGAAGATCTGTGAATCCTGCAATTGGTCACGATAACCGTAACCCGCACTCACTTGATAATATGCCGTTTTGCCCCATAGGCGACAAGAAATGGATTGATATTTCAACCAGACGTTGGTCATAATATTCATCGCTGGGTCAGGCGTTTGAATCTCTTCCTGATCAATCAGCTCACTCCAGAATTCATGCACTCTTGCCAGCGTACGATCCGCTGCTTCTACGCTTGTATATTCTTGAATCAGTGCAGCAGCATCTTCCTTCTCATGCTCCGCAGCACCGATGGTAAATACAACCGTATGAGAAGCGCCCGGCTCCAGCTTGAACGCTACGCGCAGTGAAGCCGCCGCATCGCCAAACCGTCCTGTATGACCTGCCAATTCCTTATCCTGCATCGCTTGCGGACGTGCTTCCTCCCCATACATACCGACAAATGATTCTTTGTCTGCATCATAGGAAGTTGGCTTTTCGCTTGCTGCGTGGAATGCAGTATAAGGCCAGCTTACGTTATTGCTGCGTCCTTTCTCATCTGGGAAGCCCCACAGGTATTTTTCCAATTGAATCGCGTTCAGATCTTCACGGTATTCGGAATTCATAAAGATTTTGTGGAATTCGCGATGTTCATCCGGCGCAAAGCCCGGTGCCCATTCAAAATACGTAGTCGCATCCAGCTCGCGCGTCTGTTCGCTGTTATTGGTAATTTTTAACTTTATCAATTCGAGTGGTGCATCCGGTGCCACGAATACTGTCATTTCGCTACGGATACCATTCACCTGCTGAGTGAATACACTGTAGCCGATACCGTGACGTACTTCGTATTCTTCAAACTCTGCCATGACCGGCTTCCATGCTGCTGACCAATACTGTCCAGAGCTGCGATCACGCAGATATACGAATTTGCCCCATGAATCCTTGATCACATCTTGGAACAAACGAGTGATTCGGTTCTGACCAGCATTTCCGCGCCATGATGCGCCGCCGCCTGCTTGGGAAACCATAAAGGAATAATCGCCGTTACTGATAATATTGCTCCACGGACGCGGTGTACGCGGGTTAGTGATGACATATTCGCGTCCGTTCGCTGTGAAATAGCCGTATTCATTTTGGAAAAGTGCATCGTTAGGTGCTTTGTGTTGCTGGTTTTGTACAGTAGACATACTGAATCCCTCCGTAGTGTATAAATTTCTGTATCTCTGTAGGTGGGTGTTTTGTTTACACATCATTGCTTCAAACAGATAAGACGAAAGCTTATTTCATACCGGAAATGGTATATCCTTCGATAATATGACGCTGAGCGAAAATGAAGATGATCAGAATCGGAATAACCATAAATGATGCACCCGCCATTTGAATGGCAAAGTCACCACCGTATTGACCTTTCAGCAATTGCAGACCGACGGACAACGTGTACAGGCTCTCGTCATTCGCTACGATCAACGGCCACAGGAAGCTATTCCAGCCGCCGATAAAGGTCAGAATCCCTTGTACAGCAAAGATCGGTTTCGCAATCGGAATAATTAGCTGGAAGAAGGTACGAATCTCCCCCGCTCCATCCAGACGCGATGCTTCGATCAGATCGTTCGGGATACTTGTCATAAACTGACGGAATAAGAAAATACCAAACGCGTTCACCATACCCGGCAGCACAATCCCTGCCATCGTATTGGTCAAATGCATTTCATTCAAAATCAGGTATACCGGAATCATCGTTACTTGGGATGGAATCATCATCGTACCCAGTACGAGATAATACAGAACGTTACGGCCCGGGAACTCAAATTTGGCAAACGCATAACCAGCTGCCGCATTCAGAAACAAGCCAATAAACGAGAAGAATACAATGATCAACGTATTGACCAGATATTTTTGGAAGTTCATTTCCGTAAACAATCGTTCAAAGTTGTGCAGCGTTGGCGCTTGTGGCCAAAAGCTAGGAGTCAGCGATGTAACCTCACTCTCCGGCTTGAACGATGACAGGATCATCCATACAAAAGGAATACACATGGCGATCGCACCGATCAGTAGCGCGACAATGATAATGCCTTTATAAACAGGTTTTATGCGAAGATCCATAACGGAACCTCCTCTCACAGTGTGCTCCGGTATCAGCTCATTCAGGCTGTTCGGATATCAATATTCGACATCGCTGTCTTTTTTGCGTGCTTTGAATTGAATTAGAGTAACGAGAATAATAATCACGAACAACACGATTGAGCCTGCTGCTGCATAACCGAAATCACTGCGTTGGAAACCAGTTTGGTAAATAAACAGCGCCATCGATGTTGTACCATTCAGCGGATCACCCTTCGTCATAACGAGCGGTTCTTCGAAGAATTGAATCCAACCGATCAGCGTAGTGATCGATACGAAGAATGTGGCAAATCCGAGCAGAGGAACCGTAATGCGCATCAGCTGTTGCCAGCGGCTTGCACCATCAATTTGTGCAGCTTCATAGTACGTGCGCGGAATGCCTTGCAATGCCGCTAAGAAGATGATCATGTTCAAACCGATTGCTTTCCATACTGCCATAATGATCAAAGAAAACTTGGCAATGGTTGGATCTTGTAGCCAGCGTACGGGAGAGATACCGATCGCTTCCAACATATGGTTGATCAGACCGTATTGGGAGTTGTACAGATAGCCCCAGATCACGGCAATCGCTACGATATTCGTAATGGACGGCATGTAGTAAATGACGCGGAACGTTTTGAAAATCCAGCTCGTACCTTGATTGATCAAAATCGCAATCGCCATCGAGACGATAACAACGAGCGGAACACCAACGACGACATAGATCAACGTATTGAACATGGATTTGCGGAATACCGCATCACCGAATAACTGGACAAAGTTCTGTACGCCGTTGAATTCAATATTGGACCAGTCAGCTAGCCCTGCCAGATTCATATTGGTAAAGCTGATAAATACAGCAACCAGAATCGGTATGAATGAGAAAATAAAAAGAATGATTAACGTCGGTGCAATGAACAGGTACGGATACTTGTACTTGCCCAACGACTGCCAGGCCTTTTGCATATTCTGTTCCCTCCTTTACGGAAGATGGTCTTCCGGTGGAACGGCATCTCCCGGCTGCATGCACAGCGCGGGAGCGTCGTTCTGTACCTTGTTTGGCTTGATCAAGCAATGCTTATTTTTGCAGCAATGCGTCAGCTTGAGTATTTAGATCTTCCATTTGTGTCTTCACATCGGTTCCACCCACAACAATTTGTTGCAGTGCCGCTTTGATCAGCTGACCAACTGCTTCCCATTGTGGTACGAATGGAGATGGACGGGATGTTTCCATTTGATCGCGGAAGGTGCTGATTTGCTCGCCATCCAGCGCTTTGTCATCCCATGCTTTCAGAGTAGATGGAAGGTCTTTGGACAGTTTGTAGTATTCGATCTGGTTCGCAGGATCACTCATGAACGATACGAATTTCACAGCATCGTCTTTGTTGGCTGCACTGCTGAATACGCTCCAGTTAGAACCGCCCAGTACGGATGCACTTTTGCCGCCCTCTTCTTTGGCAGGGATCACAGCTGTTGCCCATTTGCCATCAATTTGTGGTACGGTTTCGTGAATTTGGTTGATCGACCATGGACCGCTGAAGAACATAGGGATGATTCCTTGACCGAATGCTGGTAGCAGCTGCATATCGCTCTGCGTTGGAGCTGCACCGTCTTTGTAGAAGCTTGTCAGGTATTGTACTGCTTCAATATAAGGCTGTTGGTTAAATTGTGCTTTGTTGTCGCTACCGATCACTTCACTACCATTTTCCCAAGCAAATGGCAGAGTGAATGCAGCATCTTGGTTATCCAGCAGAATACCGTAGTTGCCATTGCCGCGTGCTGCCAGCTTGTCGGCTGCATCTTTCAGCTCATCCCATGTTTTGGGTGCTTGATCGTAGCCTACTTCTTTCAGTAGATCGGTACGATAGTAAAGGACGCGTGTTTCCATGTACCATGGAATAGCGATCAGCTTGTTATCGTACTTCATCGTTTCGCGTGCGCCTTCAAAGAAGTTATCTTCTTTCAGGTTCGGATATTTATCCACATACGAAGTCAGATCCAGCAATGCGCCTGCATTTGCAAATTCGGGAATCCATGTCATCCCCATTTGGATTACGTCAGGGCCGTTTTTGGAAGCAACGGCAGTCAGCAGCTTGTCATGCGCGGAATCCCAAGGAATTTGCTGTACCTGTACGTCAATGTCCGGGTTTGCTTTTTCAAATGCCTCGACCATATTTGGTAACGATCCGCCTTCACCGCCCATGCCCCACACTTTCAAAATCCGTTTTCCATCCGCGGTTGTTGTCTCTTCTTTACCGCATCCAGCCAGTATGAGTGAAAATACGAGCATACATACAATCGTGGATTTCCATAATTTAGCCATTGGGCCACCTCTTTATTTATATTTGGATGAAAAATTGCAGCAAAGATGCCGTTCGGATTACGAATAAGCGCGGAATCAGGACGTACGGCAAAATCTTCGCCGGTACACACAATCAAACGATGAGACGATGAAATTTGCTTCCTGTGGTCGATGCCTGTGTCCATCATGACAACAGAGCATCAGACCCCCCTTTTCAATTCATTACATGTGGTGCAGTGTGACGAGACGACAGGTTTAATTGCCACTTTGAAGCGTAGAATTGGCTTGCTCATTCAATTGATCCAACTGCTTTTGAATATCCTCGCCACCAACAACGATTTGGTCGAATGCGTCGGAAATCTGTTTTGCAATCGTTTCCCACTCTTTGACCGATGGTGTGGAGCGCGCCGTATCCATTTGGGTACGGAATGTTTGGATATTCGGGCTGTCTTGGAAGGCTTTGTCATCCCAAGCTTTGGTCGTGGATGGTAAATCCTGCGTCAGCTCATACCATTTCACCTGAGTATCTGGATCATTCAGATAAGAGATGAACTTCACAGCGTCCTCGGTGTTTTTGGAACTGCTGAACACAGACAGATTGGAACCACCAAGTACGGATGCGCTTTCACCACCCTGCTCCTTAGCAGGAATAATTGCTGTTCCCCATTGATCTGGCTTCAGTTCTGGCAATTCGGTTTTGATCTGGTTCACAGTCCAAGGACCGCTAATGAACATTGGCAGAATGCCTTCACCGAATGACGGAATCAGCTGCATATCACTTTGGGTTGGAGCAATACCTTCCTTGAAAAAGCTACTTAAATATTGAATCGTCTCCACATAAGGAGGCTGGTTCAATTGCGCTTGGTTGTTGCTGTCAATCACTTCACTACCATTCTCCCATGCAAATGGAAGGGTAAACAGTTGATCCTTACTATCCAGCAGGATACCGTAATTTCCGTTACCGCGTGCTGCCAGCTTGGTCGCTGCATCTTTCAGCTCGTCCCATGTTTGGGGAGCCTTATCATATCCAGCCTGCTGCAACAGATCTTTGCGGTAAAACAATACGCGTGTATCGATATACCATGGAATGCCGACCAGTTTGTCATTATAGGTCATCTTGGTACGCGCACCTTTAAAATAATTATCCGCTTTCAAATTCGGATATTTGTCCACATAGGAGGACAAATCTTGCAGTGCGCCAGCATCCGCAAATTCTGGTATCCAGCTCATACCCATCTGCACAACATCGGGTCCGCTTTGCGAAGCAACTGCCGTCAACAGCTTGTCATGTGCGTTGTCCCATGGGATGGATTGCACTTCCACCTTGATGTCCGGGTTTTTTGCTTCAAAATCCGGTGCCATCTGTGCTAATGCAGTACCTTCCGCGCCCATGCCCCATACTTTCAGTATTCGTTTGCCGTCGGAGGTTGTAGTCTGCTCCTTGCCGCCGGAACATCCAGCAAGCAGAAAGGAAAAGATCAACAGACCCGACACCGCCGGTTTCCACCATTTTTTCATCAGGTACACCTCTTTTTCAGTTCATTCGGACTGTGCCACGAATGACGAGTTCAGTATCTAGTGTGTAGTGCTTTGCAACCGATTCCCCTTTTAAAATCTGGAAAATCAGATGCACAGCAAGTGCGCCAACTTCATAATCTGGCTGTCGTACCGTGGTAAGCGCAGGCGTTAGGAAACGAGCCTGAACAATATCATCGAAGCCGACAACCGAAATGTCCTCTGGTACCCGAAGCCCTGCTTCGCTTAGCGCCGTAATGCCGC
Source organism: Paenibacillus sp. JQZ6Y-1 (assembly GCF_040719145.1). NCBI lineage: Bacteria > Bacillati > Bacillota > Bacilli > Caryophanales > Paenibacillaceae > Paenibacillus > Paenibacillus kandeliae. Next base: position 1,310,019 of record NZ_JBFDUZ010000001.1, on the reverse strand, counting down.
CTAGCGCCATCTCATCATTGGCGAAAAATACTGCCTCCGGCAGATCACCCTGTGCAATCATTAGCTTGACTGCGCGATACCCGCCTTCTTCGGTAAAGTTACCAACCAGATTCCAGCGCGGTTCAATCGTCAAACCATGCTGCTGCATCGCCTGTGAAAACCCGTTGTACCGGTCCTTGTTATGCTTGCTGCTCGCCGGGCCAGATACAAAGGCGATACGGCGATGGCCATTCTCGATCAGATAATTGGTAGCAAGTAAGCCGCCTTTCTCATGATCCGCTTCGACATAACAGAGGCTCTCATGCTCTAACCGACGATCCAACATGACGATCGGGAAGCCTTCGCGCGCGGATTCCATAATCGTTCGATCTGGAATGTTATGCGCAAGAATAATAGCTCCGTCCACCCGCTTTTCCTTGATAAACTTTACGGCTGTCGATGTGTCCCCACCAATCGAGCTACAGGCAATTAGATCATAGCCATTGTTCAGGCTGACTTCCTGTACACCTTTGATCAGACTGGAATAATACGGACCGGACAAATCACTCAGTAGCAAAGCAATCGTATTGGTGCGGGAGCGCTTCAGATCGGAAGCAATTCCGTTCTTCTGATAGTTCAGTTCACGGGCAGCCTCTAACACTCTGTCCCGTGTCTTCGTACTCACACGGCCGATTCCATTCAGCGCATAAGACGCTGTCGATACCGCCACACCCGCCAGAGCGGCTACGTCCTTGATCGTTGCCCCCATCTCTGCTCACCTCTGTTCCTTGAAAATGGTTTCAACATATCGAAACGTTTCGATTTAAGACTAAAATGTACATCTGTATTTATTTGGAAAATACAGTTTGGAATAGAAAAAGCAACTTTTAATTTGTGATTTTTAGCTCAAAACAACAAATTTACCCTTATCGACTTCAAAAATAGTCAGTATGGCGGCTGCTAGACAGAATCTTAAATTCTGCTCATTTGTCGAAACGTTTCTACAACGCTATTATAGCGCTGCGTGTAACCGATTTCAACTGGTTTTGAAAAATTTTTGTTATTTTGTCGAAGGATGTTTCCTGAAACAGTGGATTACATGGCGGTGTTAGGCGGAAATCGTGATGTAACGGGTGATCTAGATCTCGCTGTTCATTCTTACTCCTGATGCTTACACCTGTGTATTGTATGTAAAAAAATGGATGAAACAAGCCGAATCTGATGATCATGCTGCTGAATATGTTGTGAAATGGATCAATCGCTGCCGCTTAGTATGGTGTCTTACTGCCCCATCACGGCATGATCTATCCTCAAACGAAACTCATCTTATTCGATTAACCGAAAACGCACAATATGATCCTGCAATCCTTCTGCCTGTAAAATACGCACCTGTTCACGCCCAAGCAGATCAAAATGAGGATAGTGTTCCCGATGATGAATGTAGCGCGGATTTAATCCGTAGGACTCGCACCATTGGCGTAGCCGCTGCAGATCATTGCAGCCTACTTTTGTAACACTATGAATATCTGGAAAGCGGTCATCAATCCAGTAATGCGTCAAAAAGGCGATCTCTCCTGCCTCCACCTGACGCTTCCAAGCCTGTAATTCTGTTCTATTGATTCCAAATGCCATATGCGTTCGTATCACCTTTCCCGGCTATACTCATCTGTAAAAGGAACAGCGAGCCAAAGATGCGTCGCTGTTCCTTAACTATGCTGCTGTTATGATTATCCATGCTATTGCATTAGCGAACAATATCCGAATCATCCTTGGATTCGCCTTCTGGGTACGCATTCTGACTGGAAGAAGAGCGTTTGGTCGCTTCGCCGTCCTTTTCCTCCTGGCGCTCCAGCTTCAGATCCTCCATCGGAATGGAGTCGACGGTTTGTTCGGACTCGAAGCGGTCGAATAGACTTTCGTTTTCAGTCGGGTATTGCTCTGCATTATCGCGTTTGCCTGCCTGATTCTGTACTTTGTCATTTTTGCGCGGTTCTGTCATGATTTCCATCTCCTTTGCGGATTCGGTCTCTTGCTGAATATCCGGCATTGCCGGCGAACCGTATTACTGTTCTTTTACCTCTACAATCGGAAATGAAACAGGAAGGTAACATTTACATCTCATCAAACAAAAACCGCCTTGCTTCACTAGCATACACAGAACCATAATGATCGGTAATCTATCTACAGATTCATGGCTGCTATACATGCTGGTTGGCAAGGCGATTTTATCATGTATTGTACAAATCTAGCACTACATTACATTGTATACTGCATTGTGTTTGGATGAGGTAGCGATCTGGTTCTCATGTGCGAACATGTTGAACCTACAACCATCTATTCATCCTCTGCATGCTTGTTTATCATACAGTTGCGTTCTTGAATACGAGCATAGGTTACCGTTTTATCACAAGCATGTGATGACTTGGGCAATCGCTTAGAAATAAGCGCCCCATACGCATACCGGTTTGGACACTTCTACACTTTTGCCAGTATAGGTCAGCTTGCCGCTCTCACTATCGATGGCAAATACAACGATGTTGTTGCCATCGCGGTTAGCGACAAGCGCGTATTTACCACCTGGCAGCAGGGAGAAGTGACGTGGATGACCACCTTCGGTCGATACATGCTGCACCAGTGTCAGTTCGCCAGTCTCGCCGTTCACTGCATACTGTACGATGCTGTCATGACCACGGTTGGAGCCATACAGATAACGTCCATCCTCAGAAATAGCAATCTCTGCACAACCGTTAGCGCCATCATAATCAGCAGGCAATGTTGGAATCGTCTGGATTTCGTTCAATACACCCGCTTCATAGCGATACGAGGTGACTGTCGAATTCAGCTCGTTGATCACAAATGCAAATGTACCATTTGGATGGAATACGAGGTGACGTGGACCTGCGCCCGGTGTAGCCGCTACATCGACTGTGAATTTCAGCTCGTTGGATTCTGGTTTTACTTCGTAAGTACGTACGCGATCTAGACCCAGATCCTGTACGATCAGATATTTGCCAGATGGATCGAAAAAGGTAGAGTGTGGATGCGGACGATCCTGATTTTGCGGATCGACGCTGTGCCCTTCATGCTGATGCACGTCCAGCAGTTCCCCTACACTTCCATCTTCTTTTAGCGAAATTAGACCGACCATACCACCGTGGTAGCTGACCATCGTCAGATAGCGGTTGTCGTCGGAACGTTGGATATGGCATGGTGGACCGTCAATTGTTCTCACACGGTTCAGCAGCTCTAGTTTACCTGTAGCTTCGTCGATCGCAAATGCAGCTGCTTCGCCGCCTTTGCCTTTAGCACCCGTTTCGGATACTGTTTCACCGAGTGTATACAGACGCTTGGACGCTGCATCTACATTCAGGAAGGTCGGATTCTGAATACCGGAAAAGGAATCGGTTGCTGTCAGTTCACCAGTTTGTTCATTAAATTCATACGCATACACGCCAGGATCGGCAGCTTCTGCATAAGAGCCCGCAAATACGAGCAAACGTTGAGATGGATTAGCCATAGTGTTCTCCTCCAATAAGTTACCTATTTTTGTTCTACCAACTCCGTGATGGCTGTTATCGCAGATGAATGATTGATCTGCATGACAGCACGTACTTTTGCGAAACACCCTAATATATAACTTAACCGTTGTGACCAAAAAAATCAAAAAATTCCTCTTCTCTGTTTCCATATATACAGGAATTGGAATTTCAATTACACTAAAATCACTACAATCGCTAATCGCATAACGTCTTCAGATCTATAACGATCAGAATGGAGTGAGTGTGATGTGTATTCGTAAATGGATAATCGGACTCACCGGTGCGCTGCTGATTGCCGCGCCGGGCAATGCTCTTGCTTTTGACGATCTGGACCAGACCAACGGCAGAGAGGAGATACAATACTTGAAAACCCATGACATCATTGCCGGAATTACCGGAAATGAATTTCAACCGGACGCACCATTGACTAACGCACAAGGAATTGCCTTTTTGGTGAAAGGGCTACATTTGAATATCGACCATCTACGGTTTATCAAAGCTCCCAAAGCGAGCGATTATTTTACCGACATGGACGATCATGCGTGGTATAGCACCGATATGATGATTGCTCAGTTGAACGGATTGGAACTCGCACAAAATATCAATACTGATGCAACAATGAGTCGGGTGCAGTTTGCATCGCTGCTGTGGCAAGGTGTTGAGCAGCTTGACCCAGATATTCATGAATCTGGCGGCGCAACAGGTGCTTTACAGGACAACTCTGTAAAGATCACAGATGCTGGCTCACTGAATGATTATCAGCGGGATGTGCTGTCGCAGATAATTGACAGCGATATTGCCCAAGTAGATGCAGAAGGGAACTTCCGCCCAGATGTTCCGATTACGCGTGCGGAGGCAGCGGTTATGCTGTACAACGCGTTGGAGCTGACTGGTAAGATTGAGCATGATCCTGCGGACGAAAAGAATTGAATTGCTTTTCCACATGTAAGGGAAAGGGCAAACGGTTGTTGCCCTGTTTAATCAAGGATCATTTAGGTAAAGCGATCGCCAATGACTTTACAGACTGAATATAGCCAAACACACCAATAGCCATCCTCAGACAAGCCCAATAGGTGCTGTCCAAGGATGGCTATTAATATAAGACGCGCATATTATAATCAGTTATACATAGTCTATCGCTTACTTCAGGCTACTACTTACCGATTCATAGACTCTTCTGCGGTTATCGCATACAGGATATGATCTTCCCATTTGCCGTTAATACATAAGTAGCGTTCTGCTAGCCCCTCGCGACGAAATCCCACTTTTTCCAGCACACGCTGGGATGGCTTGTTCCAAGGCATCACGCCTGCCTGCAGACGATGCAAACCCGCTTCGCGAAACGCATATTCCTTTACCCAATCTAGAGCAGCTGTAGCATATCCCTGTCCATGCTGCTGGCGATCAACAAAGTAGCCGACAGACGCATTTTGAAAAGGTCCTCTCGCCACACCGCTCAACTCGATACGCCCAATCAACTGTCCAGTATGCGATTGAAATATGCCAAACACATACCCTGTTCCTTCCAAAAAGCTTTGCTCCCCTTGTTGAAGCATTGCCTGCTGTGTCTCTAGCGTCCAATACGAATCAGCGCGCACCGGTTCATACTTTTGCATATACTCCCGATTGTCTAATCGCAAACGGAGTAGTGCCTCTGCATGCTCCTCTCGTAAGGGCTGCATATAGATAGCCGTAGTTTCGATATTCATCATCTAGCCCTCCTTGTGCTTGTTATGTCATCCCTATATTATGTACGAAATTGTCTCTTCCGTATATCTTCTTGTACAAATTCAGCGCATACGCCGAATCCAAAACGTGAAAATATCACTGCGTACATAATCAAGGGAATACAGCACACGGCGATTCATTTCATCATAATGTGTCTGTTTCATCAGCAGCACGGTCGCTTCAGGATGCACAGCAAGCTTGCGACAATGCGGATCGTTGGACGCAGGAACAATGATTTGCGAATCTGCACTCACAATATGAATGCCTGCCTCACGCTCCAAATGCTGAAACAGCGAACCTTGGAAATATTGCTCGTGGAATGTATTGCCTGCCAGCTCCACCGGAATATAGTTGATCGAATGAGCAACCGGTTCCTGATTCGCCATTCGGCTTCGTTCTAGCACGATCACACGCTCGTGCTCTTCCAATTCCAGATGGAATGCCACCTCGGTCGGCGCATCCATTCTGCGAATATATTGTAAGCGTTGCTCCTCAATCAGCCCTGCTGATCGAATCATATCTCCAATGCTGTATAGCCGATCAAGGGAGCTTGGGATCTTCTGCAACGAGCGGGTAATGTAGGTGCCGCTCCCATGTTTGACGAACAGCTTGCCTTCTTCTTTTAATAGTCGAATCGCTCCACGTACGGTAGTGCGACAAACATGGAACTGACCTGCCAGCTCGGATTCGGAAGGAAGGCGATCGCCTGCATCCATCTCCTCCTGCTGAATCCAGCGTTCAATCTGTGATTTGATATAGTGCTGTTTGACCGACATGAAATCGACGTCATCCTTTCCATTTCTATCCAATAATGAGATCGTTGTGCTGATAGTGCATAAGCGCAGCAACGTATTTTGTAATATATAAGGACGTTTGGTAAAAATCTAATCGATATAGATGGCATTGGTAAACGCCAGCATTCCAGAAACACCGCCAAAATAGCCATATAACTCTGCGCGCAGCCAGCGCATCGGCTTGTTCACTTCTACATTCCATTCCTGCCATAGCTGCTCCGAATCCAGCTTCGTCTCAGCAAGTATCCCCTTATCACTCATAACAACAACGCGGAGCTGCTGTGCAGTCAGCTCGTAATGAGAGCGACGAGTGCTTCGATCCAGTTGCATATAAAGATCCAGCCGTTCGTTAGGACAATCAATCGTATCTCCCATACGATAGATTCGCTGTTCGTCAGATGAGATTTCCGGTAACGATGATAACGATGAGCCAACAGATACGTCGCTATCCAAGTTCTTCACAGCGGACAGAGATTGTTGTCTATCCGTATCCTGTCTAGGCACAACAGCATATAGATCCAGCATCGGTCCCATCGTAACGGACAATCTACCGGAGCGAATAGCATCAATATATTGGCGATCATCCTGTAGCTGGGCGAATGTTCGCTGAGCAGCAACATGCCAATCATGAATTTTATTCCGATCATTCGATAGATGAGAAGGATTCATTTCTGTCTGCTCATGAGATCCGTTCTGCTCATAAGCTCCATTGTGCTGGTAAGCTCCGTTCTGCATATCAGCACCATTCTGATTTCCAACTATATTTGTATATTCTGCCATGTGTATGTCTTGTACTTCCACAGCAGGCTCCAATCCGATATACGTAATCGCCGCAGGTGCATCCTCCGGCAATGTACGATGCCAGTCTCGTCCGCTCGTCGCTGCCAGACGATGCCCTTCATTTAATAGGGAAGTCCATAATGCAAATGCACGCTGACTATCCTGCTTCACAAATGGCATCAATGTGGACCATACCTCTATATAATCAATCTGGCTCCAATCGTGAACAGGATACTCCCAGTAGCAACCAGTGCAAATCGGACTGCCGATCCGAAACGGATGCACAATACCGGCAATCCCTCCTGCCTGATGAACCTGAGCAATACCTTTTTCAATATCTCGTTGACCAACCGCTCTCCAATCCACATATTGCTGAAGCCCAAGTGTTACCATATGTCCGTAAAACGTTGTCCACTCCATGCCAGCGATCACGCGCACTCCGGTACTTGTCTCCACTCTATTCCGATCCATAAAACCAGATTGCGTATTATGATCGGTCAAGGCAATCACATCAATGCCTGCTTGTTTAGCCGACTGTGCCAGTTCTTCCAATGACTGCGAGCCATCGCTGTGAAATGTATGGGTATGCAGCTCCGCAGGTATCCAGCGTAATGTCATCCTCATTCCCCTTCTGCAATGCAAAGTGTGTAATGACATTGCGGCGTAACCACCGCATGTAAACTAATGGTGATGCTCCACAATCCTGCGGGGTTAAGACCACACCAAAACCCCGGCGATGCTTCATGCTCAGTCAATAGATGCTGCTGCACAGGGTCCATACGATGCGCTTGTCCCCGATGACGTTCCGGGTCATCCAAGGAAAGGGTCAAGAGATTTTGCAAAGGGGCATATTTACGCCAAGCGGTTGGCTGTTGCGGTTCATACCCATATTGCTGCATGGCGCGGTTAATCAGCAGCTCTGCCGCCTGTTCGTCCTGTAGATGCTTCGGTTCGTAGCGGAACTGAATGTGCAACTTTTCCACCGGTTCCTGTACCATAAAGCGATATGTGATATGGCTTTGGGCGCTTGTAGGATGTACTGTGCCGGAAGCTTCATATAGTATATTCATGTCAGGCACTCCTTTCTGCTACTCATCTGTTGAGTCCGGCTCACATGTCCACACCAGAGCAGTCGGTTCAGCTGTCGTGACGATCACCGATTGCTCTACTGTAATACCTGCAACAGGTCGATATTGCTCATCCAGCGTATACGCGTACATCTTCCCAATACTGACCTCATCCAGACCACCGGGCAGCAGCACCACACGAATTGCTTCAATATCACTTATGTTCAAATGAATATCGGTTTTGATTGTTGTCGCAAAACCCGGATAAGGACCTTCATATGCCGCACGAAAATCGCCCATACGCAGATCAAAATAGCTGGATGACAGCCACTCCTGATCTCCTTTTAATCGAAGCTGATAATCGATGCACGTCTGACGCAGCAGCGAGATATTTTCGCCAGTGACGGCATCCATCGGCACTTCCATCTCTTGGCTGCCCACTACCGTATCTGTGTACTGCTTCCATCCATGTATAAACAAATAATGCCGCTGATCCGCCAGCTTCCAGGAATGGCGATCTACAGGCTGCTCAAGCTCATACTGCCGATTCATTTCCCAATTGCTCACCTGATGGATAAATGGGTAGCGCACCATCACATGTTCCCGTGGCTGAACTTCACGATCCCAGCGTACAAGCGGCGGCAGCATATAGCGATAGTCGGATATCGGCTCATCGGTAAAATTACCATTGGCGGTCGCCGCTTGGAGTACGGGATGACCGCCACAATCGTGCTTACCGGCAAATGCAGTTTCCACATGATGCGGTCCTTGATACGTATGACGAAGTACGTGTCCATCACAGTCCAATTCCAATCGCTGCACCCATTCGATGTCGGTCGTGCGTCCCCATTTGCTCATCAATAGACCGGACGGCGTACCTTCATCCTCATGACTGAATACGAGATGATATTCAATCAGCGTTCGTTCCTGCCGCTGTTCCAGCGAATACATCAGCATCAGGGGAGTATCGGTAAACGTACTCTCGTACGGATGCGTAAGCCGACGTCCGTACAGAATAGGCGTATGCCGGTAAACGGTCGCCAATGGCTGATCATCACCAATATGATATACACCGGCTCGTCTGATTACCGCGCGGGTTGCTCCCGCAGGCGTCATCTCGCGCTGAAACTTCAATGTGACGACATGATCTCCGGCAGGCAAGTAGCCAAGCAGCCGAACATAATCCAAATCTCGCTCTCCGTAAAAGAGGATCACATCCTGCTGATCATTCCCATCCAAATCAAGCCTTACGACAACCGATTCGCGCCCCTTCTCCTGCCAATCACTGTCAGCTGCCGCCTCCAGTGCAATGACCGCAAACCCAGCCTGTTCCAGCCGAAATCGCAAACGCAAACACTGCTTGTCATCCACGACAGCATCCACAACGATCCGTCCATCCTCCAGACTATCTGGCTCGCCCGTAACGGAGTATACCTGTAGTTCGCCATCTTGCACCCTTAGATTTTCCCCATCATTCTGAGTTGTTATCGATTCGTTATGTCGATCCATATGCCGCTCACTCCTTGTATGACCTTAGCCCACTACATGGCTTATGCCTGCTTATCCATGTCTTGTCCCATCGTACGGATATAAAAGTAACCCATTACTGAGCACAGCAAGAACATAAATACTGCCATCGCGCTTGCTGTATGTGTTTCCTGATAGTTGGAAAACACCTGCTGCATCGCTACACCCAGCACCTGTGGTGAGTTGGCGCCAATCAGAAACGGAGCGGTAAAGCTACCAATAATGCCCATAAAAATAAACGTCAGCGCCACCCACATCGTCTTATAGGATAGGGGCAAAATAAAACAGAAAAACAATTGTAGACTACTTGCCCCTGCATCTCGCGCACTTTCCACCACTGTATTCGGCACAGCAGCGAGCGCGGAGCTAAGCAGCATCGTCGCAAACGGAATATTAAACCACAGATTGGCAAGTAGCAGACCGCTATAGCTATATATAATTTTTGGAAATTGATCGATGCCAACTAGCAGCAGTAGTCTTGCCATCCAGCCATGATTACCATATAGCGTAATTAATCCATAGGTAGCAATAACGCCCGGCACGAACATGGGGATAAAATACAACCGATTGATCCAGCGCGCCATCCAGCCTTTGCCAAAGCGTAAATACACCGCAAGTGCATAGCTAACGAGCAGTGCAATAACTGTCGATACCAACGTAACATGGAGCGTATACACAATATTGGTGCGCATCGCCGGTTCGGTAAACATACGGATATAGTTACCTAATCCAAATTCGCCACTGATCTGATCAATCAAGCTTTCCTTTACCGCATACAGAATAGGCAATATGACAACAACGAACAGTATGAGAAAGGAAGGGATAACTAGGGCAAGCCCCAGCATCCCTCTCTTGATTGATGGACTCATCGGTTATTGTCCCGCCACTTCGCTCTGCCAGCGTTTGTTGATTTCCTGCTGTAGCTCGCCGCTATTGAACTGACGGTAGCCACCGGATACACTAGCAAACTTGCTTTGCAGCTCTTTCGGCATCAGATTCCATTGAATGCCGGGATACCCATACATTTTATTGACTACAATCGTCTGTGCTTCTGGTGTCAGCACATAGTTCAACAGCTTCTCAGCTGCTTCTTTTTTGGTGGACATTTCGGGCATCATCAGGTAGGACGGACCACCGGTGAACGGAGGATCGATCTGTGCCAGCTTCACAGTAGACGGCAGCAGTTGCTTGTTCAGCTGCTCCAATGCCATATCGGACCAAGCCGGAATCATATCCACCTCGCCACTTGCCAGCAGATCCAGTGTGCCCTGATTTTTCTTCGGATAGACGCCATTTTGGTACATAGATGGACCGAGTTCTTTTAGCAGATTGAAGCCTTGATCCCATTGTTGCATCATAGACGGATCACTGCTGTTCATTGCATCCGCAGGAAGGAAATTGTAAATTGCCGTATTCACAAACGAGCTACCAGCGCCACCCGTAGCCGGATCATTATAAGCAAATCGACCCGGATGCTGACGAATCCAGTTGTACAATTCATCCGCCGTTTTCGGTGGTGTGCTCACACGGGAACTATCGTAGGCAAGTACAACCGAAGAGGCGCGATACGGAACCGCCAGATCATTCGCCTGCTTCAGTGCGTTGTTATCCACATTGGACAGATTCGGTACAGCTGAGTTATCCAGCTTCGCCCAAATGCCTTGGCTGTTGCCACGAGTAATATCGTCCAAACTACCTTCATACAGATCGACATCAACACTTTGCTGTCCACTCTGCTTGGCTGCTAGCAAACGATCAACCGCAGACTGACCGCCTGTACCGGATGGCAAATAGACTAGCTTGACCTTGATCGTCGGGTTGGCTTTTTCAAATTCTGGAATGAGCGTCTCCCATAGTTCTTTCACGTTCAGCGATCCACCAGTATACAGCGAAATCTCAGTTGTGCCGCTACTATTTGCACTTGCTGCCTCTGAACCCGATTTACCGCTGCAACCTGCCAGCAGAGCGATACTGAGCACGATCAATAACAGGGAACTCCATTTGGTTTTTGTGAACACGTTGTTTCCTCCTCGAATATTGAGAAATGACCATTCTTATAAAAGCGGCATGCTCATACGGAAGCAGCTTCGGATACCCCTGCCCGATGACTAACCAATATGCCCTGTTGTTCTCCTACAAACGCAATCCATTTACGAAAACCCAACTTGATCGTGTGTCCGTTTTGCAAATGAATCGCATGCTCGCGGGGAACGAACATTTTCACGACCCATTCCTCGCACATAATGGATACTTCAGCATAATGCCCTAACACCATCACCTGACGAATGGTACCGGAAAGACCGTTCAAATCATCGGTCAAATATACATCCTCTGGTCTGACCGCAATGGTGCATGGTCCGGGCAATACCGATTGACCTGCCTGCGGCTCAAGCTCCAGTGACTGCAAGCGGATATGTGTACCATCGCTAACGGCAGGAATCAGATTGATGCGCCCGATAAAGCTAGCGACAAACAACGATTGCGGACGATCATAAATATCCTGCGGCGTGGACAATTGCTCAATCTGTCCGGCGTGCATTACCACGATGCGATCTGAGATTGACAATGCCTCCTCCTGATCATGAGTAACAAACACCATTGTCATGCCCGTACGCATTTGAATGTCGCGCAGCTCCTCCCGCATCTCCATCCGAAGCTTAGCATCCAATGCAGAAAAAGGTTCATCCAGCAGCAATACATCCGGCTCCAGCAGTAATGCACGTGCGAGCGCTACCCGCTGCTGCTGTCCACCAGACAGCTCTGCCGGATATTTGCGCGCAGCTGGCGCGAGCTGCACCAATTCCAGCGCATCGGTTACCTTACGCTGAATCTCTGCCTTTTTATACTTGCGAATATGTAGACCAAATGCGAGATTGTCATACACCGTCATATGTGGCCACAGATTATAACTTTGGAATACCATGGCAGTCGGTCTTTTTTCGGGTGGTAGCTTTAATACGCTTTGACCGCGAATCAGAATATCGCCGCTGTCCGGTTCCAAAAATCCGCCGATGGAGCGCAGCACTGTCGTCTTGCCACAGCCAGATGGTCCAAGCAACGTAACCATCTCGCCCGGCTGCACATCCAGCGTTATATCGCTAACGCCATCGCCAGTTTTGAATCGTTTGCTGAGTTGCCGAATCGATAATTGTGGTTGTGTCATTGCCGTTCCTCCTGTTCCCTCTCGTCTTGCATTCATCACGAACCTATACAGCCCAGTATGAATAGCTACAGCTCAGCTTGACCTGTATTCATATCTGCTACGGATCAGCATCTTACTTCACCTGAAAACCACCTGCCAGCACATCTGCACTGACAAATCGGCGTGCTGCAAGCAGCAAGAGGATGGTCGGCAGCGTCAAAATAACAGAGAATACCGCCCCCGTCGTGCTTGGATAATCCGCAATGATCGAATACATAATAATCGGCATTGTCTTATAATCCGGTATACCAACAAGCAATGTACCCTGCGCCTCATCAAGCGATGCCAAAAAAGTAAAAATCGATGCGACCATAATGCCCGGAAATGCCATCGGCAATGTGATTTTCCAAAATACACGCAACGGTCCAGCACCGGCATCTCGTGCCGATTCCTCCTGTGCCCGATGCACACTACGAAAGGACGACGCTGGAATCCATGTCATATACATTAACGTGTTCACCATATGGATCAGCACAATACCGACAAACGTATTCATCAGTCCAAATTTGTAAAACAGCACCGCAATCGATACATACAGCCCCATTTTCGGAAAAGCGTGCGTCAATAAGAACGAAAACAAAAACCAACGACTCAACGGAAAAGCGATACGCGCAAACGCATATGCAGCCGGAATACAGACGATAATCGAGCAAATCGTCACGACCACTGCAATCAGAAACGAGAGCGAGATCGATTCCAGCACATCGTCCTGAGACAGTACAAATTGCCACCATTCCAGCGACCAGCTCTGCGGCAGCGCAGCTGGATATTGCCACTTGCCCGACACTGCCAGCAACAGCAAATTCAGCAGCGGTCCTAAAAAAAACACAACAAACACAATCAATACAACAAATTCCAATACTTTTCTCGTACCAAGCGAACGCACATACCAGCCCATGACTCCATCCTTCCTACCCGGATTCCCTTCATTCAATCTCGTAAAGTTGTCTAGACGTCTCAACCTCTTGCATCTCCGAGTATAAAGATCGTTTATTAGCTCCACATGCACCGCAATTTATTTTTGTGTAAAGGAAATTTCTGTCTCTACTAATACATGCAATTAGCATGTACTAGTATAAAATCTCATCTGTATAACGCTTACATTGCACTTGGCATCGTACATTGAGATTAATAATAGCGTGATCTGGAAAGGTTTATGAATTGCCAAAATAGGGCTATACGTCTCCTGTGTTCGTTTGTGATGCAGCTAAAATGCTTTACGTCAGATTTACAATCGCTGATCGTTCTGTCATCTATTCCATCCGAAGGTATTGAAACAGGTGTACATGTCTACTTCTATATATAGGTCACTAGCTATATAAAATGAAAAATGACTGGACTCCCAATGTATGTTGGGAATACCAGTCATCGTTTAAAATGAGCTATTGCTAGCACATCAATGTTTGGGATTATTCGTTATCTCTTATCATTCGTGCAATATTTCCATCCAATTTCATTAATATGTTTTGAAATGTATCCAATTCTCTATCGCTAATCTGATGCAATAACTCATTCGCAAAATACTCTTTTTCCTTTTGCGATGCTTCAATCGATGCTTTGCCCAGATCGGTCAATTGCACCCAAATCATTCGGTTGTCACCGTTTTTTTTGCGGCGTACAACCAACTGTTGCTCCTCCAGCTGCTTGAGGTGTCTGGCAACTGCGGCCTTGTCCAGAGTTACCCGCTTTTGCAAATCACCCTGACTAATTTCGATCTCTTGGTATATTAACGCGAGTATTTCAAAACGAGATTGGCTAAGACTAATATAAGCATCAAATGTCGTATTAATAGCATTGTTTACACGGTACATCTGGTATAACAATTGGGATTTTTGTGACCAATCCTGACTCAAAACCATCACATCTTTCGTATGCATAATAGGTTATAAACAGCTTGCAATGTATTAGCCAATATACAACTTATACTATTTTTTTACAAGCATTCTGTAATATGACGATATACCATTATAACGAACATACATCTTCGTTTAGTCATTCTCATTTTGTTATTTCAAACTGGAAAACCCTCTTTCTAAGTAGAAAGAGGGGCTCGATCCATAGCGTCTAAAGGGATCTCTGTTCAGCGCTATAGAACGATTCATTATCCATATATTACTGAAGTGCCATCGTAATTAATAATCTGTCCATTATGATTTTGTCCGTCAGTCAGATAACTCACGATAAACTCAGCAGCTTCAACAGGTGTTTTGACAAAGTCACCTGTCATATTCCCATTCAAGTCAGTTGATACCGCACCTGGAAGTACAGCTAAAATCTGAACAGGAATATGATCATGCTCAAAGCTCATTCCCCAAGACTTGGTCATCACATTCAGCGGAGCTTTCGACGTTGCATAAGCAAAAGCATTAAAATGCGTCAGCGGCTCAATAGGAATGGTAATATTTTGAATGGTACCCTTGTTCTTAATCAATAAAGGAAGCAATCCCTTGGACAGAGCAAACGGTCCGATAAAGTTAACATCATACGTAGCTTTAAGTTCCTCTACATTAAATTCCCAGCCTAACTTATGCATATCACCCGGAATACCTGCATTGTTAATTAACAGAGATAGATCGCTATAGTTATCAATAATACTACTCACTGCAAGGTCAATACTTTGTAAATTAGCCACATCTAGCAATATAAGATGAGCATCTCCAAATGCTTTTAGCTCCCCTACTGCCTTCTCACCACGCTGCTGATCACGCGCCCCTACCAGAACGCGATATCCATCCTTCAATAAATACTTAGCAATCTCATACCCGATACCTTTGTTGCCACCAGTAACTAGAGCTGTCTTTGTCATCGTTATTCTCCTTTGTATACGGGCAATACGGAATGTAATACCTCATATATTGTTGATACATCAACGTTGATGTATCAACAATATATAATGAATTTGGATTTGTGGCAAGTGTTTTATTGAAATCTCCCTATCATCTTTATAAAAAGAAGAGTGTTCACCCTGTTTCAGATGAACACTCTAGTCTCATTTCCATCTAAAATTGCTTCCAAATCGCTTCCAACTCATCCAACTGTTCAATCCGCTTCCACGGCTCCAATCCCAGACGATCATCCCACTCAAAACTGCGCCGTAGGAAAATCCCTCGCATTCCCACCTGCGCCGCGCCCCAGATGTCATTCTCTGGATGATCGCCTACAAACACCGTCTCTTCTCCGCTCGTACCCAATCGTTCCAGTATCATCTCATAAATGCGCTTGTCGGGCTTATTGATCCCCGCTTCGCCTGAAGTCAAAATGACATCAAAGTACGATTCCAACCCTAGATGCTTCACCTTGCCAAACTGTACTTCGTACCGCCCATTGGTCAGCATCCCCAGCTTATATCCTTGTTCCCGACAAGCTTGAATCGCTTCCAGCGCATGATCCATCAGACGCGCTTCCTTCATATAATGCTCATTATAATACGCGAATAGTTCATCTGCGTCAGGCTTCTCTGACCACGGTAAACGCTCCACCAACTCCTCAAAAAATCCACGCTTATCCCGATACCCATCTGCATCGGCAATACGCATATATCCGATAATGTCGCGCACATGTTCATCATTTAGATGACCGAGATAATCGCGAATCAGTCGTTCGGAAAAGGCGCGAAAGGTATAATCTCGGTCCATTAATGTATTGTCCAGATCGAAAATCACTGCTTGAATTGGGATTTGTGTCATGGTAGTCTCCTGTCTTTGCAATTGCTATTGATTCATTCCAACGCTATAGCCTATTATACCGACTATAGCATCTATGGATAGACATCAAAAACCCGACTGCATCACAGCCGGGTTAAGGAATTCATCTGTATTCTCAGTTTAAGCCTTACAATAGCACATAACTTTTATCTCTCTGTGCTTTGCTCTCCGGTAAAATCGCAGGCTCACGATGTGTTACCATCATCTCCTGATCGGTAACAAACACGCGGAAGTCAGGAATTTCGTGCAGGTAGCGCTGCTGATACAGCTTGCGGCAATCCACCTCAAAGTGTGGCGAATCCTCGATCACTGGCATTTTCCCAGTTTCACTGGCATAATCGTCCACCGCCCATTGTACACGATCCAGATGATACGGAATATGGCGCTCCTGTTCTTCAAACAGCTCGAATGTCTCACGAGACAGATAAAACTTCTGATCACACTGTCCACCCAGATAACGATTCAATCTGGACAAGTCAATCGTTCCATCCTCCTGCATGAGTACCGTACGATTAATACCATCGCCCATATCACGTTCAAACTGCAAGACTGCACTGCGCAATTCGTCCATTGTTACATGAACCGATGGCATGCTGTTATTGGTCTTTTTGCTTCTGCCTTTCAAGCGTTCCAGTATAGACATCACAATCTCTCCTCCCTGAGAGTGGGTGTACAAGGGACATGACAGAAAACGTTTTCAGTTAAATGAAAAAGGAATAGTCCATTTCTACTTTCCTTACTATAACTATACCGCATTTTACAATAAATGATGCACGATTTTACAAATTCATGAGCGTTTATGACAAAATAGTTCTGTCCTACTAAAGCAACTCAGCGTAATCTCTAGCCCTATCGTATCATCTGGCATGAACATATTCCTTCTCTTCATGGCTCCCATTGTTTCATGTAACGCCACGTGTTAGAGTTCTGCCGTTTATCGTCAAATATGGTATGATAAAACGTAGCGTGTTTATAGACAGATTTTGAGGAAACGGAAGGAGAATGACCCTGTGATGCAAGATGTTATTATTGTTGGCGCCGGTCCATGCGGCTTATCCGCAGCGATTGAATGTGAGCGCCTCGGTTTGAAGACGTTATTGATTGAGAAATACAATGTGGTGCACTCGATTTTCTTATACCCGACCAATATGCAGTTTTTCAGTACAGCAGAATTACTGGAAATTGGAGATTTGCCATTTCCATCTCCTAACGAAAAACCGTTCCGACATGAAGCGCTGGCTTACTATCGCCGGGCTGCGGAGCATTACAAGCTGAATATTCAGCCATATACAGAAGCAACCGGTATTGAGCGCCATGACAATGGTACGTTCTCTCTGCATACGGTGAACCGTCAAGGGCAGCAACATACGTATGAAGCACGTAAAGTCATTATTTCCACTGGTTATTTTGACCATCCGAATTATCTAGGTATTCCGGGTGAAGATTTGGACAAAGTGACACATTATTTCCGCGAAGCGCATCCGTATACTGGTATGCGGGTAGCCATTATTGGGGGCAGTAACTCCGCAGTGGATGCGGCGCTAGAAATCGTACGCGTTGGTGCTAAAGTCGATATGGTGTATCGTGGCAATGATCTATCCGCCAATATCAAATCGTGGGTACGTCCAATCTTCGAAAGTCTAGTTATGAAGGGTAAAATCGCTCTTCATTTGAATGCACGTGTCACTGAAATTCATGATTCGGAAGTTCAACTAACGCATAATGATGGCAAAGTAGAAATGCTGCACAATGACTTTGTGCTGGCGATGACCGGCTTCCGCCCTGATCGCAAGCTTATTACCTCTATGGGTGTAACGATGAGCGACGATATGGACAAGCCTCGCTTTGACCCGGATACGATGGAAACCAATATCGAAGGCTTGTACGTAGCTGGTGTGATTGCTTCCGGTCGCAATGCTAACGAAGTATTTATCGAAACCGGACGCCGTCATGGTGCATTGATCGCCAAGCATATCGTTGCTAACTCCTAATGATGCCGGAACATCCTAATCGGAAAGGGTGAATACCTATGGGTGCTATCGACATGCCTGCTCTTGTCCTGCTAATCATGGCAGGGCTTGGAATTGTCGGTAAAAATACAACCGTCACCATCGCTATGCTGGTTCTGCTGCTGATTCGTGTACTCGGCTGGAATCAGGCTTTTCCTTGGCTCGAAAAGTATGGTCTGACGATTGGGATTACCATTTTGACGATTGGTGTCATGACGCCGCTTGCCAGCGGCAGAATCTCAATGGATGTGATTTTGCATTCGTTTCTAAGCTGGAAATCACTTGCCGCCGTCGGGATCGGTCTGTTCGTGGCGTATCTGGGCGGACGCGGGACGATACTGATGACCAACCAACCGACCGTTGTAGCAGGGCTGTTGATTGGTACGCTGCTTGGAGTCGCCTTTTTCAAAGGTGTACCAGTCGGTCCATTGATTGCAGCTGGCTTACTGTCACTGCTAATCGGTAGATCATAACTAACTGACGATGGATTGGTTGCGACATCATTCCTGTACCGATTCCTCCATGCTATCGGGCGAACAATGACGTGGCAGGAGAAGATGAATGTTATGCGATCCCTTCAATACACGATAGCTGTGCAGACGGTATTCTGTACAGCTATCTTTCGTTATTCTGGATGTATGCTCACTCCAGCAATAGCAGGCGCGGATAGGTATATGAAGTTGACGGTTATCGCCAACCGCAGGATATGGTATACTTCCCATATCAGCCTTTCCATGTAGGCTGACATTCAACTATGTATACACGTATGCATTTCCAGGAGGATTTCCCATGTCCCAGGCGTTTGTCATCGAAGCAGTAATGATTGCCATTTATGGCCAGTTACTTAACCCGGATAAACCGGTCACTTATATTGTGCCGTACACGACCATTATGGAACTGTACGAATTTGCGGAGAGCACCGAGCCGCTCATGAATAGCCCGATCGAAGACCGCGAAGTACGCGACCGCATTCAAGAGCTTATTCGCTATCTGGAAGAACCGCTGAACAAAAAGAAAATTCAGCGTTGTCTGCAAATGCCGTGGTCGCAAAGCTCAGGTATTGTCTTCAGCGATCAGGTACAGCTATCGGTCGTCAATGCGCTCGATAATGCCCACTACGGCGAAACATTTGACCCGATCGAAACGGAACTGATCCTCTCTTCTCTGAAAAAGGAAGCTCCTATGCTGACCGACCAGTTCGAGATGATCCAGCGTCTGATCGACGCGAAAGTACCTGTACAGGTATACGATATCGAAGATTTCTCGTATGCACTGGAAGGAATTTCGCCTGTGTAATTATGCAAAAGAACCTTCGCCGCATTGTCGGTGAAGGTTCTTTTCTTTCTATATCTGTATGTATAACACATGATGGTTCCAATCACCCAATACCATAAGCAGCTTTTTATCGGCTAGTATGCCTTACAAAGCTGCTTATCTCAGATCATGCTTCCCATCATATGTTGTTCGTTTTCTACTTTCCGCTTTGCTCCACCTCATACATTCAACCCTGTACTATACAAACTCAATATCGACAATCCCAACATTGAGAAGCTAGTCGAGAGCCACAGTACTGCATAGCGTCCACGCAGTATGTTTTGCTTCGTAAAATAAACTGCTGCTGTTGCGAATACTACACTTACCATCATCCACATGACCATTACCAGTGTTGTCATAACTATCACATTCCCTTCTGGTTGATACAATGAATCGTAGACGACTTTCATGAATAAAAAATGACGGGCAGCTTAAGCCCGTCTAAAAATATACTTATGATTTCCTTAGAATATAGTATAGGCAATTCGTATAGAATGGCAGCTATCCATATCATAATCTATTGATGATCTGCTATTGTTATTCAGGAGTTCTGCGATTCCGGCACATACGCATAACGGATATCGTCTTCCTGATCGACATACTCTACATTCAGCTTGTACCCGTTCAAATACCACAAATCTTGAGATTCCATATAAAATTGGATGCCTTCCGCTTCCTGTTCCAGACCCGGACTGACCGGCGGTTCTACGGAAATACCCAGCGAAAATCCCGGGTGAATATCGCTGTTGCTACTATAGCGTGCATAGAAACGAATATGATCGCCTTCCTGCAAATCAAGCTCTTTTTTGTACCATTGTGCTGCTTCATTGGATACTGCGATGCTCATAATAAATCCCGCCTTTCCCTCATTCTAAATTGCACTTGTGTAGTTATTACCCGTGCTGTGTCGTTATTATACCATGACCTACTCTGAAACGTCATAATGGCTTATTGTTCCCATAAAATGAATACATATCTTATGGGTCGCCTGCTGGATACAAAAATCCGGCTGGAAAAGTCAATGTTTTACATGAATTTTCAATAGTTAACATGGTATGTAGCTACCTTATACAGCTTGTATTCACAATACTCTGTTACACGCATTTTTAGATTACATAATTTCAAATATGATTTTTGTTTATGTAAACTAAATTTACGCATTTGGATATTAAATTCATCATCACATGAATATTTTGTGAAGAAATATTGAATAAATTCGTTGACAAGTCAAAAATCACAGTGCTACAATCAGACGCAGGGCAGTAATAGTTTCAAGTTATTACCATCTGCTACTATCCAAGTCGATTGAAGAAAGGGGACCTCCATGATGTACCAACTGATGATTGTACATAACCTAGGCAATGATGACCAACCAATCCAACAACTGAACACTGGAGCAACCCGGCAGATGGATATTCTTTTCCTCGGTAATTGAACGTTAGATTACCCCTGACAAGTATCCATAATGGATGATAAGATCCGCGCGGTTGTTCATCACCGTGCGCTTAATGACACCTACACAGGACAAGTCGTTTGCATATTGCACACGACTTGTCTTTTTTTTGGCTACTACAGGGAATTTGGGAAAAGAATACGTGGGATGGCTCCACTTTTTGAGCTATGCAGTTGTTGAATACAAGGATGAGTATCCTGCATTGAAAAGCGATGCAACGGAAAGGTAGTGAATCTATGTTTGCTGTTTTAAAAAATCTCGGCTGGTTTTTTAGTCGAGAACGAAAACGTTATCTGCTCGGTATTATTATGCTGGCAATTGTAGGTGTGTTCGAATTGGCACCACCAAAATTGCTTGGCGATGCGATTGACCGCATTTCCTCCGGTACGATTACGTTTCAAGCTCTAATGTATTACACAGGTGCGATTGCATTAATCGTGGTCATTATTTATGGCATCACCTATGTATGGATGCACAGTTTGTTCGGCGGCTCCAACCTAGTGGAGCGGTTGCTACGCACTCGCTTTATGGCTCATCTGCTGCGCATGACGCCTCCCTTTTTTGAACGGAGTCGTACTGGCGATTTGATGGCGCGGGCAACCAACGATTTGCGCTCGGTTGCAGTGACGGTTGGATTCGGAATGCTGACGCTGACCGACTCTACTGTATATCTGCTGACCGTTTTGCTGGCGATGGGCTTTCTAATCAGCTGGAAATTGACGCTGGCGGCTATCTTGCCATTACCGTTTATCGCGATTTCGATGGCGATCTACGGCAAAGTTGTCCATTCTCGCTACACCCTGGCACAAGATGCGTTTGGCGATATGAACGACCAAGTATTGGAATCAATCGCTGGCGTACGTGTGATTCGTGCTTATGTACAGGAGCGTCAAGATGAGAAACGTTTCGCCGATATTACAAACGATGTATATCGTAAAAACTTAGCTGTTGCTCTAGTAGATGGACTATTCGAGCCAACGATTCGTTTGTTTGTTGGACTGAGTTATATTATCGGTTTGGGCTACGGCGTATATCTGGTGTTCCATAATCAACTGACGCTGGGCGATCTGGTTTCCTTCAATATTTATCTTGGCATGATGATCTGGCCGATGTTCGCAATTGGTGAATTGATCAATATTATGCAGCGCGGTAATGCCTCGCTGGATCGTGTCAACGAGACACTGGCGGTCAAACCGGATGTAGAGGATATTACTGAACCGGTACATGTAGAGAATCCCGATCAGATTGAATTTGATAACGTCGTCTTCCGCTATCCGACTTCGACGGTCGACAATCTACAGCAGGTATCGCTGCGTATCCAAGCAGGCGAAACACTTGGCGTTGTCGGACGTACCGGCAGTGGCAAATCTACGCTACTCAAGCAACTGCTGCATGAATATCCAACAGGCAGTGGCGAATTGAAAATTGGCGGTGTACCGATTCAACATATCGCCAAAGATCAGCTGCACAGCTGGCTTGGTTATGTACCGCAGGAGCAAATCTTGTTTTCCCGCAGCGTACGTAATAATATCCGCTTCGGTAAATCAGATGCTTCGGATGAGGATGTTATGGCTGCAATTCGTACGGCTGCCTTTGATACGGATCTGCATACGTTCCCCGAAGGTCTGGATACGATTGTCGGTGAGCGTGGTGTCGCCCTATCAGGTGGACAAAAGCAACGGGTATCGCTGGCGCGTGCGTTTATCGCTGAACCCCCTATTTTAATACTGGATGATGCGCTGTCTGCGGTCGATGCTCGAACCGAAGCACGCATTATTGAAAATATCCGTACAGAACGTGCTGGCAAAACGACGCTGATCGCGACTCACCGGTTATCCGCGGTAGAGCATGCCGATCATATCGTGGTGCTGGACAGAGGAAGCATTATTGAAGAAGGAACGCATGCCGAGCTGCTCGCTGCTAAGGGCTGGTATCATGAGCAATATGAGCGTCAGCAAGTGAGCGATTCCTTGGATGAGGAGGTGTCTTAATTTTGGAGACACAAGACTTGCACGAACAGCCGATGACGCGGCTGGACAATAAAACCATTACAAGGCGATTGTATCAATACGCCTTACGCTCCAAAAAGACATTTATTGTCGCTCTGATCATGCTGGTTATCGGCGTAGGTGCCGAGCTAGCAGGTCCATTTATCGCTAAAAATATTATTGATAATCATATGTTCGCTATTGAACAGCCTTTTTATCAGACGACTGCGAGTGATCCGCACGCTGCCGAATATAAAGGCGCGTATTACAAACGCCAAGGATTTTGGAGCGACGGAGAAAAGAAAGGGCTGGAAGCTCATGTTGTACAAAGTGGAACCTCCTTCTACTTTGTCGAAGGTCCGATGGATAACCTTACCGGTGAAAAGACATTCGATGATGGTACGCTAACGATCCGCAATGCGCAGGGAGAACAGGCGGTATATCCGGCAGTGGTACTCTCCGCGACAGAGCTGTTCGGCTTTTATCAGCCAGAGCTGCCGGGCATTTATCAGCTAGTTGGATTATACTTTGTCTTCTTGCTGATTACGATTGTAACCGAGTTTGGTAAAACGTACTGGATGCAGTCGTCTGCCAATAAAGTCATTCAAGAGCTGCGTATTGATCTGTACGCACACATTCAACGTTTACCAGTGCCTTTCTTTGACAATCTGCCTGCTGGTAAAGTGGTATCGCGTGTAACGAATGATACGGAAGCGGTGAAAGATCTATTCGTCGCCGTATTATCGAATTTCAGCTCTGGTGCTGTATACATGCTCGGTGTGTATATCGCTCTCTTTATTCTGGATTTCCGACTAGGCATGGTTTGTCTATTCTTGGTTCCGCTGTTAATACTGTGGATTATGCTATATCGCAAAGTAGCAACCAAATATAATCGCATCATCCGCTCCCGCTTGAGCGAAATCAATGCGATTATCAATGAATCGATTCAAGGTATGTCGATCATTCGGATTTTCCGTAAGCAAAAGCAGACACAGGATGAGTTTGAAAAGTTGAACAATGATTATCAATTTTTCCAAAACAAAATGCTGCGTCTGAACTCTCTGACTTCGTTCAATCTGGTTAACGTGCTGCGGAACTTAACCTTTGCACTGGTGCTGTGGTATTTCGGTTCGGCTTCCCTTGGTAGCTTTGACAGTGCCATCTCGCTTGGTGTGCTATACGCATTTGTCGATGTGCTGGGACGGTTGTTCCAACCGATGACGGGTATGGTCAATCAATTGGCTGCACTTGATCTGTCAATGGTATCGGCAGGACGTGTATTCGAGCTGCTGGATGAGGAAGGCGAAAACGTTACCGACGGCTCGATGCCGCGTTATAAAGGCGATGTACGGTTTCACGATGTGACCTTTGCCTACAAAAAAGACCCAGTGCTCAAGCATATCGACTTTGAAGCCAAGCAGGGTCAAACGGTCGCACTGGTCGGTCATACCGGTTCCGGTAAAAGCTCGATTATCAATCTGCTGTTCCGTTTCTACGATCCACAGCAAGGCACCATTACGATTGACGGGCAAAATATTCGCGAGCTGCCAAAACAGTGGATTCGCCAGCATATGGGTATTGTGCTACAAGATCCGTATCTGTTTACTGGTACGATTGCTTCTAATGTCAGTCTGGACAATGAACAGATTAGTCGCGAACGACTGGAACAGGCGCTTCGTGATGTAGGTGCCGAGCAGATTCTGTCCGATCTACCGAAGGGCTTTGACGAGCCAGTGGTGGAGAAAGGCAGTACCTTATCTGCTGGTCAGCGTCAATTGATCTCCTTTGCCCGTGCGCTTGCTTATGATCCAGCGATTCTGATTCTGGATGAAGCAACGGCGAATATTGATACCGAGACGGAAGCATTGATTCAGTCCGCATTGGAAGTGCTGAAGCGCGGACGCACTACCTTTATCGTGGCGCACCGCCTCTCCACCATCCGCAGTGCAGATCAGATTCTAGTGCTGCATCGCGGCGAAATTGTAGAACGCGGTTCACATGATGAACTGATGGAGATCGACGGACGGTATCGTCAAATGTACCGTATGCAAACAGGTATCGGCTCCAATGCGATTCTGGATGGCACAGAACAGCCTCAGGATCGCGAAGCACCTATTCCTGCTGGCTTGCGCACAACCTAATCGCAATGACATATCTACTACTAGACACTCCATATAATCGAAATATCCAGCTTTCTTCCCATGTTATAAACAGGGCTGACAAGTCTGGCAAGCAGGCAGGAGCATATAGATCCAATTGACCAGCATTGCAGCCCTTGGCTGTTCAACAGTTACAAGGCTGCTGCTGGATAGCATTATCTTATACCGCATTCTATTAGCAACATACCTGGAATGTGGAGTCAGACATATCATAATCCTACTAGCTTTTCCTATATCATAGCCCTGTCTGATAAACAGCAGCGGCAGTATTGCATATCATAACTATACCGTTTTGCCTAGTTTTCCATATAAGCAACTACTAGTAATAATATAGCTTCATCGTAGCTTTACGATAGCTTTACACTAGCTTTACCGTAGCCTTATCATAGCTTTGTCGTAGTTATACCCGTCTAACCGGCATTTCATTGAAGCCCTGTTTATCGCTCCTGCCGGAAGACTTGTTATTAACAAGCAAATCCCCTTGCATTCTGCGTGTACTACGCTGGATCAGCAAGGGGATTTTGTGTTTGGTCATTCTTTTTTGAGTTTCTTTATCTGTTTATTATGAGTACATTCATGAAGGTGTGTAGAAGCAGACTGTGGCTGTTATTCTTGCATATAGGTCTGATTTTTCACGTCTTTCTTTATTTCTACATGGTCTTGCTATTGTCATACTGTCACTGAATCAGGCAGTAAATACTTTCGTTTTCTCCAACAAGCTTGTTGTCATGCTGCTCAGTTCGTCAGAGGAAGACGAAATTTCTTGCATGATGGCTGTTTCCTCATGCGTGGCAGTAGAGATTTGGCGTGCACCTTCGTAGAATTTGTCTGCCATTTCGCGAATTTGCTGCACATGGCTGTACGTCAGCTCGACACGGTCATTTTGTTCAGAAATTGAGCCTTCCATCAATTGCACGGCAGACATAAACTCGTCAACGATCCCCGCAAACTGATTCAGCGTTTCTTCTACGCGCGACGTATGTGTCGTCTCTCGTTGTACCAGTTCATTCTGATTATGAATCAGCTCTACGGTTGCGTGAATTTGCGATTGCACAGCACCGATCAGCGATTGAATGCGTTGAGCAGAATCATTACTTTGCTCAGCAAGCTTGCGGATTTCGGAAGCAACCACCGCGAATCCAGCTCCATGTTCACCAGCATGAGCGGCTTCAATGGAAGCGTTCAGTGCTAACAGATGTGTTTGCTCGGCGAGATCTTTGACAGTACCGCTGACAGCACCAATATCGGATGCTTGATTGTCGAGTAGGCGAACGGTTTGCTCTGCTTCGTTTTGGGAACTAGATAAGGTGTCCATGCCTGATTTTAAGGAAGCAAAGATGTCGCGTGTGGATTGAACCGATTGATCCATAGTCGTGGACAACTTTAGCATATGGGACGATTTATCTTTCATTTCACGGAACGAGCTCATCATATGCTGCGCAGTTTGCAGCGAGGTTTCACTGGAAGCGCGCTGCTGCTGTACGCCCGTATAAATCTCGTCAGCAATTGCAGATAAGGACTCGATCTGCTGGGCAGCTTCCGTAATGGAACCGCTTAAACAATCTGCATTTTGCGAAGTGGTGCTGGTGTTGTGGACAATGTCATTCACGATGCCTTTGATATTGAACACCATCATACGGAAAGCATCATTCAGTACTTTGATCTCATCCTCTTCACGACGATCAGGAATATCAACGGTCAGATCACCGGCAGATACCTTTTCCGCAATACGGGACAATGCAACAATCGGACGGGTTAAAAAGCGAGAAATGACATAACCAAGAATACCGCTCCACATAATGCCTAGCAGCAGAATAATGGACACATACATCCAATCCGCCATGGTCGAAGCCAGATACGACTTCAAATAGAAAATAAAGAAAGCGCTTGTACCATAGGTAATGACAGATACGGCAATAAAGCTTGCCACCAGCTTCGAACCAAGGGATAGTTTCATACAACACACCTCATGCAGTTATATTTTTTCATTCAGAATCTTATTAATTTAAATTTTAGCAAATATGAACAAAAAGCGGTGTGATCTAAGTCACAGACTAAGCAAAATTCAAGACTTTGGAACCAATATTTAATTTAGACCTTTTTTCCTGCATTGTCTACCTTAAACTTGTATTTTTGTCATTATTGCTCACTTGCTCTATCCTTTCACACCCGCTATGCTAGAATGTAGAAAGAATTAGAATACATCACCAATCATAGACCATGCACACCAAAGGGGATGAAGCTGCTCATGGAACGAGCCCGACTGTGGAGCGAACGATTCAAGCTGTTCTTTTTGAACAATCGCTTTGTTATTTTTTTGCTTGTACTTGTATTGATTTCGTTGAATATCTTTTTGCTTTCGAAGATTCCGTATGTGTTCACGCCGTTTATCGTGCTCGTCAAAACGGTCATTTTACCGATTATTTTAAGCGGTATTTTGTTCTATCTATTTAATCCCCTTATTGATTTTCTGGAAAAACATAAAGTAAAACGTATTTATTCCATAATTTTGCTTTACATTCTTATTATCGGTATTATCGTGTTGATCATTAGCTTGGTCATTCCCGTGATCCAGCGCCAAATTCAAGAGCTGGTAAGTAATATTCCGACGCTGTATGAGCAAGCATCTACGCAAATCCAGAAATGGCTGGGCGGCGATATTCTTCAACAAATTCAGCAATCGCTTAACATCAATCCGCAGGAGCTGTTACAGACGCTATCCAATCGTTGGGGCGCACTGTTCAGCAGTGGAGCTTCGGGCTTCCTGCATACCTTCTCCGGTATTGGTGGATTCCTTGGTACATTGACTGAAATTGTACTCTCTATTGTGACGGTACCATTTATTCTGTTCTATTTATTAAAAGATGGTAAACGTCTGGTGCCTTATGTACTGCAATTCATTCCAGTTGGTCTGCGTGGTCAAACATCCGAAGTCATGTCGGAAATGAACAGCAAAATCAGCTCCTATATTCGCGGTCAGATCATCGTCAGCTTCTGTATCGGCTGTCTGCTGTATATTGGCTACAATATTATCGGTCTGGATTATTCGCTTGTGCTAGCGATTATCGCTTCCTTTACAAGTATTGTGCCTTATCTCGGTCCAGCAATTGCTATTACTCCGGCGCTGGTTGTGGCATTGGTCACTTCCCCAGTCATGCTGCTCAAAATGATCGCTGTTTGGACCGCTGTTCAGCTAATCGAGGGGAAACTGATTTCGCCGCAGATTATGGGTAAATCGCTCAAGGTTCATCCGATTACGATCATTTTCGTTATTTTGACAGCTGGTAATCTGTTTGGCGTCGTAGGTATTCTGTTGGCAGTTCCGGGTTATGCTGTATTGAAGGTAGTAGTGACTCACCTGTTCGACTGGCTGAAGAAAAGCTCCAATCTGTATGAAACAGAAAAAGTCACCGAAAAGCCGATTGAAGTGGAATCGAAAAAACTCTAAGTACATTCCACTATAAGCGATTGTTCGATTGTTGAAAGTATGAACGCCAACCGAACACAATCAATCACCTCTAGCAAGTTCATATTCAGCAAATAATGCAAAGCAGCCATCGCGGTAGATTCTACCGGATGGCTGCTTTTATCATTTTAATTTTAGAGTATGCGACATCGCATATACAGGTTTGAAGGTACATCTGTATTTGATGTAAATCAAATGCTACTTCGTTTCAGCAGCCCATCCGTTTTGCTTCGTCTGCAATATAGCGAATTGCTTTTTCAACTGTCTTGCAAATTTGACGGGACCGGGAATACGGTTCTTTTTAAAATAATCTGTCAGCAGATGATCATGATATTGCAGCAGGAAATATTCGATCATAAAATCAGCAGGTGCCGATGGTGCATAGCCCAGAACCTCGACCACCTCCGAACGATCACCCTCATCCAATTCCTCTCCTTCGGCAAATTCTCCATCTGCATTATCTTCTAGTGTTTTGTTCAACTCCATGCGCATGTGAATATAAGCAAGAATCGCCGCTTCCTCCTGCTGTAGCAGCTCCACAAACCACTGGATTGCCTGTCGTTCATTGGGAATATCGCCTTGGTACCCATGTAACGTGAAGTGCAAGTGCTTGAAGCTTTGCATCAGATAAAAACCATAGATTGAGTTGTTGTCTATGAAATGCAATGTCGCATCATGCGTTTGCAATTGTTTTAGCAAGGCAGTGTACACCGGGCTTTCCAAAAAATCATTTAGATTCTTCATCTTGCTCTCACTCCTTTACAGTTATATGTATCTTGTCATTGTATTCTAGAGGTAGTCCATACATATACACGTACTGAATGGATATGACTTCCATTATACGTCGCCTCTTTTATTGTAAACTCTTTCTCATTGAAAATAAAATGTCTGCACCTACCCGAAGGTATAGCACAGACATGAGATACTACTATTTTTGTTTCCTGTTTCCTGATCATTTCTATGTCAGAACTAGCAGTTAAATTATCTACTGATCCATCTTACTTGTCAGCCAATTCAGGTGTATAGCCTGCCGGAATAATCGTATCGGCTGTGCCTTCACTGATCACCTGCGGATACATCATACCCGGTTGAGGCTGAGTCAGTGAGTAAGAAATCACTGCTTTTTTGTCGTCAGTCAGATTCACTTTGTCGATCTTCAAGTTGTAGCCTGGGTTTGGCAGTTGTACGGTCAAGGTTACTTTTTGCTTGCCATCCGCAGTGGATTTCACGCTCAATTGCGGATCATAACCCATTTGCGATCCCTCCGATCCATCCGCTGGTGGCGTTGTTGTACCGCTACCGTCGTTGTTTTCATTGTCCGTATTATTGGCGCGTTCGATCATATCTACCGCGCTGCTTACCCATGTTGCTGCATCCATACGAGTAATGGCTTTTTGCGGATTAAAGGCTTTGCCAACGGTGTCGCGTGGAATCACATTCATATTCACTAGCGTTTGGATAGCATTGGAGGCTTTGGTGTCAATTTTGTCCTGATCTTCAAACACAACGAACATTTTGGTTGCTGGATACGTACCAGTTGTGTTGATCGCCTCATACAGCCACAGTGCGAAATCCTCACGATTCACCTTTTCAGTAGCCTGAATATTGGACGGAATAGACAAGCTGTTGGCTTTGGCAGCCTCAACTGCTGCGGAATACCAAGGCTGACCTGCTGACGGCAATACTTCCGCTCCGTTCTTTTTCAATTCAAATGCTTTGGTCAAGATTTGGATCGCCTGCGCCTGCGTCAGCGTTTGATTCGGTTTGAACTGGGTTGCTGTTACGCCGTTAATGATGCCTTTTTCCTGCAATGAACTTACGATCTTTTGGTTATTATCACCTGTTACATCGGAAAATGCTGCTGCTGAAGTCATGGTACCTCCTGCAATTACGCAAGACAGAGCCAGCGCCGCGATTGTTGTTTGTTTATAATTCCACATGAGTAATCCCTCCGTCATGATATGCTTTGAGATTCAGGTTCCGGCGAATTGGTACAGCACTTGAAGAGGCAAGCGGTCAGACCTGCGATGCTGCAACTGTGCGGACCGATACAGTTTGGCGCTGACATGAGGTTGTTCACGCGTTCCCTGTATTTGCACATGCAATTGTACCGAACCTTCAATCTCACAGACGGGACAAGTACCCAAATGGTTGCAGTTCTTCTACATTTGATCTGGAGCTTCCATGCCAAGCAGATATAGCATCTCCTTCACATACCGCCCCGTCAGTTCCGTTAACTTCAGACGAACAGCACGTTCACTTGGTGCAGCA
Organism: Paenibacillus sp. JQZ6Y-1; assembly: GCF_040719145.1. NCBI lineage: Bacteria > Bacillati > Bacillota > Bacilli > Caryophanales > Paenibacillaceae > Paenibacillus > Paenibacillus kandeliae. The sequence goes on along the minus strand of NZ_JBFDUZ010000001.1, from coordinate 1,279,039 downwards.
TCCACAATTCGATCACGACTATAAAATTGATTAAACAACCGTGCGGTTTGCAACGCATACCGTGCGATTACTGATGGCTCATGCTGCTGTACTGCCCGTTCCAGCGTCTGCCGATACCGTCCCAAATGGCAAATCAGCTCCCATGCTGCATCACTCCAACTCTCATGTTCCACCGAGGATGACAGGAATGCAGCCGGAACACTCTCTGTCTGTTGCTGCGATTGCGCGCGACGTAGGATACTTTGAATGCGCGCATGCACATATTGAACATATGGTCCTGTTTCCCCTTCAAAGCTAACAGCCGCTTCTGGCGCAAAATCGATCTCATTTTGCCGATAATTTTTTAGATCATTGAAAATCACTGCTCCGATTCCGATCTGACGTGCTACTTGTTCACGCTGCGGCAGCTGCGGATTTTTCTCGTTAATAATATCGTTTGCCCGCTGTACAGCATCATCCAGCACCTGCTCTAGAAAGACCACTTTGCCTTTACGGGTGGACATCTTTTTGCCGTTAATTTTCATCAAGCCGAAAGATACATGGATGCAATCGCTCGCCCACTCGTAGCCCATTTTACCAAGTACCGCGAACACTTGTCGGAAATGCAAGGTCTGCTCACCTCCGACCACATACACTAGACGATCGCCACGCATCACCTGCTTGCGATAGATCGCCGTCGCCAGATCACGCGTCGGATAAATAGTTGTGCCATCCGATTTTAAAATCAGACATGGCGGCATGTCGTATTCATCCAATCGTACGACCTGTGCGCCATCGCTCTCTTCTAGCAGATGAGCATCCTGCAGCTGCTGCACAACAGCAGGCATTTTATCATTGTAAAAGCTCTCGCCCAATACCTCATCAAACTCCACATTCAACCGTTGATACATCAAATCTAGCGATGCCATACTCACTTTGACAAAATAATGCCATAGCTCTAGCGCCTCTGTATCCCCGTGCTCCAAGCGCCGGAACCAGTCACGCGCTTCGTCTTCTAGTTCTGGATGATTCTCTACTTCGTCATGAAATTTGATATATACGCGCAGCGCTTCGCCAATCGGATCAGCTGCCGCTTGTACCGGATCATGCCAGCGCAGATGTGCTGTAATCTGCTTACCAAACTGTGTACCCCAATCACCGATATGATTTACCCGTATTACCTCATATCCTGCGGCGGTGTACAGCCGATGCAGCGCTGCGCCAATCACAGTGGAGCGCAGATGTCCCACCCCAAACGGCTTGGCAATATTAGGTGACGACATATCGAGAATTATACGCTGCCCTTGTCCTATCGTTAGCTGAGTATACTGTGGTTCGGCTAGCGATTGTAGCAATTCCGCTCCAAGATGCTGCCGCTCCCATCTCCAATTCACATACGGTCCTGCGGCATCAATCTGAATGGGAGGAGCATCATGCGAAGACTGAATATGGTCATTGATCTGCTGTGCCAGCTGCATAGCAATTTGCTGCGGTGCACGCCGCCAGCTTTTCGCGAGTGCAAAGCATGGAAAAGCCAGATCGCCCAATTCGGGTGATGGCGGTGTTTCCAGCATGGAGTACAGAGATGACTCCTCCTCTTCTACCAGCGGTAACAGAATCTGTACCGCCTGCTGCTTGAATATGTCTGTTGTTATCATCAGAAAGACCTCCTCGTTATGTTACTGCATAGGTGAATATGTATGGAGCTACTTGTTGCACTTCAATATCCAATGCAAAAAGGCTCTCGTCTCCTACATATGCTGGACGCATACGTAGAGACGAGAGCCATATGATGGTCATTCCCGTGGTGCCACTCTATGTACAGATTTATTGTTTTCATCTGTCACTTGTATACCGATAACGGGGTCAACCGGATTCACCTATGCACATAGCTCGTCAACAGTATATTACGACTATGCTTTCGGAAAATCATCTCCGGGGTGCGCTTCAACAGTTATCGTTTTACCGGCTTCCACCAACCCGGCTCGCTTTTCAAACCAATAAGCTGTCTACTCTCCCAATCATGGATGGATGAATATGATCATTGTGCATAACGATCTTGCATGTACCGTAAATAACAGTTCATGTCATAGATATTAAGCTGTATTATAGCGCGCCCATGTCGGGCTGGCAAGACTACATTTGCTCAAAACCTCAGAATGCCATCAATGAGCAAAACTAAACATAACGTTAAAAAGCCGCCATACCTTCTCTCTTGTAATCATCATTGGACAGACGATAATGTCGAAAAAAGATATAGCGGCTTACTTATATTATATTGATACATCTACAGGTTTGATCGAAGGTTCGCCGTCCACAGCGGGTTCCGCTCGTCATACTTCCGCCGTATGTAGCTTATGACGGATGTTTATGCCATTGCTGTTACGCCTGCCAGCTCGTAGCACATTTCTGCGCATTTGCGGCATGCTTCTACACATTCTTGGCAATGCGTTTGCTCATGGCGCGAGCACTCGTTGATGCACGCTTCGCAAGCTTTGGCACACAGTTCAGCCAATTGTGTAGAGAACGCATTTCCTTGACTCAACGCTTGAATAGTAAAGGAGCAAATCTCCGCACAGTCACGATTGACGCGAATGCAGTCACATAGCTTTTCCAAATCATATTGCTTCAAATTGGATACATACGACAGATTACAAGCATTCATCGCTTCTACACAAGCTTCGATATAAGGGCGGTACTGGTTTGTGGTTGTCATTGTATAATTAACCTCCTAATAGTTCAGATCAATACCCTGCTTGAACATCCAGCTTATCCTGGGCACCTGGTTCAGGCACCGGGTTGTTATTGAACTATTAACCGCCTGTCCCTTATATTGAAACTTTGTAACTAGTTAAGCTTCATGTTCCTGTCGCTCCAATGTCAGCAATAATTCCTGAATATGGCGTTTATCGAAATGTTCTCCAATAAATACCGCCACATCCGGTACCGGCTTTTGTGGAGTGATCTTCATAAAGTCGCTTTGCCGGTACGCGTATTGGAAAAGAAAGCGGCTATTCGTATCATTGAATGTCAGAATTCCTTTGGCACGGTAAACCTCAGTCGGTAGATTGGCAATAAGCGCTTCAAAGGCTTCACTGTTAATCGGCTGTTCAAAGTAATGCGTGTACACCATTACATGCTCATGCGAATGATGCGGCGCATGGGTATGCGTGTGATGATCCTCATGGTGCTGATGATCATGCTTGCGATGCAATTGTTCATTCTGATCGTGGTGAGCGCTATGAACTTGCTCCTCAGCGATCGACGCATTTCCCTCTGCTGCGGTTACATGATGTTCCCCAGCCAGTGCATGACCCGCTTGCTCATACAAATAGCGATCCAGCTCGCAGCGCACGGTCACATACATCGGCGCGTATGGATTCCAGCCACGCGCGATTTGCTCTACCTTCTCTAGACGTTCTGACTCTAACAAATCACTTTTGTTGACAATGAGTACAGAAGCGGCACGGATCTGCTCCTGCATCAGTCGATACGTCTTGCCCTGCTGCTGTTCATACAATTCCCACAGGTGAGCAGCATCAACAACAGTGATCAGATTACGCAGCTCCATCCGGTGGTACAGCGAGATTTCTGTCACTGCATCTAGAATTTCAACCGGATTGGCAACGCCGGATGCTTCAATCACAATCACATCCGGTTCGCCGGTTTGGATCAGATTGTATAGCTCCATGCCCAAATCTGCACGATTCGAGCAGCAGATACAGCCGCTTAACAGCTCTGCCATCGCTACATCCTCGCCCAGCATCATGCCATCCAGATTCACATCGCCAATCTCGTTCATAACGACCGCAGGCGTCTTGCCTTCAGCCTTCCAATTTTCCAGCATCTGTTGCAGTAATGTCGTCTTGCCACTGCCTAGAAAGCCGGACAAAATATAAATCGGTACCGTCATCTCTCATCTCTCCGTTCTGTCCGCCATCATGAAGATAGCGCGTATAATCATCTCTCTATTATAAATCATTCGGTCGTCAAATCCTATATGTACACTTGCTTATGTACGTAGCATAAGCAACATCATAGTTATCCAGCTCTTCACTTAATGCAGTATGAAGATCGAAGGGATCGTGAGCCTATGCGTTTTTTTGCGATCAACTGGGATTGTGTTAAGATGGAATCGTTCATATTGAAATCATCTCAAATTATTCATGTCAGGCACTCAAGCCTGTGAATGCAAGGAGTGAATTGTATGCGTTCTGTAGATGAACATCGGGCAGAAGCACCAGATACTGTGAAATGTATGGTGCTTACCGTCTCTGATACCCGCACCACCGAAACCGATACCGGCGGGCAGCTGATTCAATCATTGCTGCGTCAGCACGGTCATGAAGTAGTGTATTATCAAATTGTTCGTGATGATTACAATCAGATTCGAGAGCTACTGCATGATTATGCCGAACGTACGGAAGTGGATGCGATTTTGCTGACTGGCGGCACAGGTATTGCACCTCGCGATGTAACGTATGAAGCGGTACAAAGTCTGTTAAATAAGGAATTGCCCGGCTTTGGTGAGATTTTCCGCTATTTGAGCTTTACCGAGGATATCGGTTCGGCGGCAATCCTGAGTCGTGCCATTGCAGGTACGATGGGCGCGACTGCCATTTTCTCAATGCCGGGTTCGCGTGGCGCTGTGAAGCTAGCGATGGAACGGATTATTTTGCCGGAGATCGGTCATGTCATTCGGGAAATCCGTAAAAAGTAACGCAAAAAAACGTATGCCTTCTTTCTCAGGCATACGTTTTTTTCTTAAGAATACGTTTTTGATGATACGCTTTTGCAACTACTGTTTTGAGATTCCTTTTTAGGATTCATGTATGAGATTAGCCACTTTTCTTTTGACTGGAAGCTACACAGAAGATAGGGCAAGCCCTAGTTGCAGACACGCTTTCCATGTACAAAATAAATTGCGCTATTACCAGACGCAAACTATTACGGTGCAATAACGATCAATTGGCGTCCAACTGCGCGTCCAGCAAGTATCGTTTCCAATGCCTGCGGAATCTGCTCCAGACTGTATTCCGTCACACCCATCGACAGCGCGGTTTCCGGCTTCCAATCACTGCCTAGATGCTGCCAGATGCGTTGGCGCAATTCAGATGGACAGGCTACTGAGTCAATCCCGATCAGCTGTACCCCTCGTAAAATAAATGGAAATACACTACTCTCGAACTTCGCGCCTGCCGTATTGCCAGAAACAGCTACCGCCCCGCGATATTTGACCGTCTTCAAGCGTTCGCCTAGCGCAGCACCACCAGTTGCATCCACAATACCAGCCCATTGCGATTTGCCCAGTGCACCCTTGATTGGCTGCTCGCTATCGGCACGAGCGATCACTTCGCGTGCACCCAGATCTTGGAGCCATTGCGCTTGCTCTGGCTTGCCCGACGACGCATACACCTCATAACCGAGACGGCTCAGAATAGAGATTGCCATCGTGCCTACTCCGCCCGTTGCACCCGTAACGAGAATCGGTCCATCCTGCGGCTGAATACCAGCATGAATCAATGCCTCCACCGACATGCCTGCGGTAAAGCCCGCTGTTCCGATCATCATGACTTCTTTTAAGGACAAGCCTTCTGGTAAACGAACCAGCCACTCGCCTGGCACGCGTGCATATTCACTATATCCACCATAATGACTGACACCCAGCTTATAGCCCGTACATAAGACCAGATCGCCGGGTTGAAAATGCTCGTCCTCCGACTCCACCACTTCGCCGGACAAATCAATACCGGGGATAAATGGATAGTCATTCACCACTTTGCCATTCGCCGTACTTGCCAATCCGTCTTTATAATTGACATCCGAATAATGAACTTTGATTGTTACATTACCCGGTGGTAGTTGATCTACGGTTAACTCGCGAATCCTTCCTTGTACGTCTTCACCGTTCTGTTCCAGCATATAAGCTCTAAATGTTTGTTCCATCAAGTATCATCCTCTCTTTCATCATGCTGTATGTGCAGCGTACTGTATGTGCACAGTACGCTGCCATAACTTTATTCACAGACAGACGTATAGCTGCGGATGCCGTCTGTTTTCACCACAATCCTAGCAGCTTCCACCATAATCCCCCTACAACGAACCAGATGACAATATGAAGGATCGAGATCATAAAGCCAAGACTCCACCATTTGTTCTGACTCACATAACCGGAGCCGAAAAATACCGGTGCTGCTCCTGCTCCATAATGCGTCGTCGATCCGAACAGATTGCTGAAAAATGCCAAAATGAGCACCGCTAGCATCGGCGGCGTGCCCACCGTTAAGATCACCGCCAGAAAAGCACTATACATGGCACTAATATGTGCAGTGGCACTCGCAAAAAAGTAATGACTATAATAGTATACCAGTGCCAGAATAATCAATGCCAGCGACCATGGCAAAGCGCTGACCGAATGTCCAATCTTGTCACTGAACCAACCGACCATGCCTAGCTCGTTCAAATACCCTGCCATCATGACGAGCGCTGCGAACCAGACGAGCGTATCCCATGCGCCCTGCTCCTTTTTAATATCATCCCATGTGAGTACGCGCGTAATTAACAGCACGGACAAACCGATCAGCGCTGTAGTGGTAGCATCAATATGCAGATGATCGCCAGCAATCCACAGAATAAGTACGAGTACAAACACACACAGCATGCTAATCTCGGCAGGCTTCAAGCGTCCCATCTCTCGCAGCTTCCCTGCTGCCATCTCCGACGCGCCAGACGTTTCTTTAACTTCTGGCGGATAGACTTTATACAGGAATAACGGCAATACGATCAACGTCACCAGCCCCGGTACAATCGCGGCGACCATCCAGCCTGTCCATGTCAAACTAACTCCAGCAACACTACTCGCGAATCCAGCAATCATCGGATTGGCTGCCATAGCGGTCATAAACATCGCCGATGTAACCAGATTCCCCTGAAAGCTCGTAAAGATTAGAAATGAGCCAATTTTGCGCTGCGTTCCATCACTCGGCTTGGAGCCGAACGATTCTGCCAAGGACAAAATAATCGGATAAATGACTCCGCCTGCACGCGCTGTATTACTCGGAATCGCAGGTGACAGGATCAAATCGCTCGCTAGCAGCGAATATGACAAGCCCAACGTTTTGCGACCAAATTTGTTCACGAATAGATAGGCAATACGCGCGCCAAGCCCCGTTTTAATAAATCCGCGCGAAATGAAGAAGGCAATCACGATCAGCCAGATCGTCGAATTGCCAAACCCGTTCAACGTTTGAGAAATGGTCAGCGTATGCGTGAGCGATAATGCCGTCATACCCAGCACCGCAATACCGCCCATCGGCAGCGGCTTCAAAATAAATCCCAAAATCGTACTAACAAAAATGGCAAACAAATGCCATGCTTCTGGCTTCAAGCCTTCTGGTGTTGGAATGAACCAAATGATCAATGCTACCACAACGAGCGCTGCCAGCTTGATCCACCGATTGCGATTGTCATGCGACGGTGAACTTGCAGATGACTCATTGGTATTGGTAGACGTTTTTACCGAAGCTGCTTCTGTATCCTGCTTCATAAGTGTATGCTCCCCATCCTTTCCGTATCTTATTGTTACAGCATCCATCCTATTGCTCCTGCCACTCACTAACCGCACAAATGAACAGCTCGCTCTCGATGTTACACCAAGGCAAACTGCTCATTTGCTAATACCATGTATGCTATTGCGTTATTTGTAGCTTTCTTGGTAGTGCATGGGTATCAAGTGTAGATACACATCTTTGTATTCTCATTCCCCTGTTATTACCCGACTTTCTCCACTATGCAGACAGTTATTGGTTATTCAAATGAAACTTGCTGTTCCGTTTGCTGCTCCTGCTTTACAATCTCCTCAGCTGCGGCGGCACGTACCTTCCGATAAGCGGGCTTCCATGCTGCATCCTGAACCGCCTGCTCTACATCATCTGGCACATATCGAGCTACCTGATCATGAATAGCGGCTTTCGCTACAGCGACTGCTACATCATGCGATACCTGATGCAGCCCTTTGACGTGAGGCAGTAAGGATGCGCCCGGTTTGGATGAATCAACCGCATGAGCAACCGCATTTGCGGCAGCAGTGAACATGCCTTTCGTGAATACGTTCGCTTTGGTGACGATAGCTCCTAATCCCAAACCGGGGAAAATAAATGCGTTGTTCGCCTGCCCAATATCATAAGTCACTCCATTGTATTCTACCGATGGAAATGGACTGCCTGTCGCAATCAATACCTTACCATCTGTCCATTTCAGTAAATCCGATGGCACTGCTTCTGCGAGCGAGGTTGGATTGGACATTGGCATAATGATTGGACGCTCCACATGCTTCGCCATCTCCTTCACAATCTCTTCGCTGAATGCACCCTTCACACCAGAGGTGCCAAGCAAAATCGTTGGCTTCACCTGCCGAATGACTTCCAGCAGACTGATATTACCATCTGTATCGGTATCCCAATCCTTCACTTCATCGCTGTTACGCAGATAAGGCTTTTGAAAATCGAGCACACCTTCCGTTTGATTCGTCAGCAAGCCGCGATAATCATATGCCCAGAAGCGCTGCTCCGCCTCCTGCTCCGACAAGCCTGTTTTGATCATCGCATCGCGAATCTGATCCGCGTTCCCAATGCCTGCGGCACCCGGACCAAACACCAGAATGCGCTGATCTTGTAACGGCGTACCGCTAACCTGAACACCGGAAATGATCGCTGCCAGTGTCACCGCGCCTGTCCCCTGAATATCATCGTTAAAGGTCAGAAATTGATCGCCGTATTGGTTAATAATATGACGAGCATTGACATTGCCAAAGTCTTCCCAGTGCAGCAAAGCATCTGGAAAGAGCTTGCGTGCTACGTCCACATAACGATCAATCAGCTTCTCATACCGCTCCCCGCGAATCCGTTCATGCCGATTACCGATATAGAGCGGGTCTTCCAGCAACTTTTTGTTGTTCGTTCCCGCATCCAGCACAACGGGCAGCACGCGTCCGGGGTTAATGCCAGCCGCCGCGGTATATACAGCCAGCTTTCCAATCGCGATATTAATACCACCCACACCCCAGTCACCTATCCCGAGAATGCTTTCCGCATCCGTTGCAACGATCAGATCAATCTCACCCGGCTGTACGCCACTGTTATGAAAAGCTTCTTCAATACCATCCAGATTATCAATCGACAGATAGACACCACCCGGTGTGTGATAATGCTGGCTGTACTCCTGAATCGCTTGGCCCACCGTCGGTGTGTACACAATCGGCAGCAATTCGCTGAGATGCTCACTTAACAGCCGATAATATAACACCGCATTGCGGTTGGACAGGTCATTCAGCATAATATTTTTGCGCAGATCACTCGGTTCATTTTTGATCTGTTCATATACTCGATTCATTTGTTGCTCCAATGTCAGGATCGTCGGTGGCAAAATCCCGTTCAAATGCAGCTCATCTCGTTCCTCTTCTGTAAAAGCGACGCCTTTGTTCAAAATCGCATTAGCCAGTACATCTTTACCACGTAGTGCTGTTCGCAGTGATCCATCTTGATCCAAATAAAAAGCTTTCATCATTAACAGCCTTCTTTCGCGCATTTTTGATGGTAGTGCTTATAGCTCTGTGTCCTGCATGTATCGTAATTCGTATTACACTTATTTGTAAACGCCTTGAACTGTTTGAAACCTATCATTCTTATACATATCATTGATAGAAACTATGATTATTGCAAGTTTTCATTACTATTTTGAATCTCATTCTTCCTGTGCAACGATTGATGTCCCCCCTATATGTAGCAAAAAAGCCCTGTATGACTGCATATTCACCATCATTCGGTGTATGCTGCCAAACAGAGCTTCTATTGCAAAAGCGCACATTCATCATTGTTCTCATATATCACTTTAAATATTTACAAAAATCATCCGATACCGATTGATCTCTTATTCCTAGGTTCAGGTCGATCTGCCATCTCCTATAATTCTTCTGGCGGCAGGTGCTCGGCGATCAATCGTTGCTTCATATCCCATGCCTTCGGACTGATATTCACACGATAAATTTCTGGATTCAGCTTGCGCAAATATTCCGGCCAGAATTGATCCAGCTGGCTTACATGATACGTACGAATGTCTTGCAGCGAAGGCAATTCATACACCTGTTTGCCTTCCACGAAGATCGGCTGTAGCAGCGCTACCGCTTCATAATCCGATACATATTTACGGATATACGGATGCAGTGGATTGAACAGCTTGAGTCGTTTGCCTTCGCGCGGCTCGGATTCATTCGGGAAACAGATATAGTCAGCAATCGCTTTGCCGCTACCTGTACTGATAATCCGGTATACGTCCTTGCTACCCGGTGTCGTCACTTTTTCTGGGTTAGCCGAGATTTTGATTACAGGCTGCATTTCCCCGTCGATCTCACACTCTACCAGTTTGTATACGCCACCTAGCGATGGTTGATCCGAAGCGGTAATGAGCTGTGTTCCTACGCCCCATGTATCAATGCGCGCACCTTGAGATTTCAGATCCAGAATCGTATTTTCATCCAGATCATTCGATGCGACGATCTTCACATACGGCAGACCAGCATCATCCAGCATTTTGCGCGCTTGAATCGATAGATAGGACAAGTCACCGCTATCCAGACGAATCGCGCTCATCTTCTTACCGCGAGCTTCTAATTCTTTGGCAGTTTTGATCGCGTGTGGTACACCGCTGCCTAACGTATCAAACGTATCGACCAGTAAGGTTACACCATCTGGCAGTGCTGCCGCATATCGGTCAAATGCTTCCTGTTCATTGCCAAAGCTCTGTACCCACGCATGTGCGTGTGTCCCTTTAGCGGGAATACCGAATTTGGCACCTGCAAGCACGTTGGATGTACCGTGGAAACCAGCGATATAAGCAGCACGAGCGCCCCAAATGGCTGCATCCGCTTCCTGCGCACGACGCGTACCGAATTCCAGCAAAATATCGTCGCCAGCCACCTGCTTGATACGAGACGCCTTCGTCGCAATCAATGTCTGATAGTTCATAAAGTTCAGCAGTGCCGTTTCTACCAGCTGCGCTTCCATGATCGTTCCTTCTACACGCAGCAGCGGCTCATCCGCAAACACGACCGCGCCTTCCTGCATCGCATACAGATTACCGTGAAAACGGAACTGTCTTAATTCATCCAGAAAACGAGCATCATACTGCTCCTCTTGCTCCGCCAGAAACGCAATCTCGTCCTCATGAAAGGTCAGATTGTTGATATAATTCACAATCCGCTCCAACCCAGCAAATACGGCATATCCATTACCGAACGGCAATTTGCGGAAATACGCTTCAAAGACGGCACGTCGATTGTGTGTACCATTTACCCAGTGAGCGTACATCATATTGATCTGATATTTGTCTGTATGTAACGCTAGTCCATACTGTCTCATCGTGACTTCACCTCTTTAATGATAATACCGCTGCAGCCGAAATTGTGAACGCAGTCACATTTCCGGCTACAGGATGCTGCAAACAATGCAATGATTATCCTTTAACCACATTTGCGCCAAGTGTACCTTTAAAATGCTGTAACGCCCATTCATGCCCTGCCGGATTGAAGCTAGCAACCGCATCTTCATGCACCGTTGTAGTGAATCCTTTATTGTACGCATCCACAGCGGTATGCAGAACACAGATATCCGTACAGACTCCGATCAGATGTAACTCAGTAATGCCACGCGCACGCAGCTGCATCTCCAAATCCGTACCGGCAAAGGCGCTATAACGCGTCTTATCCATCCAGTAGATCTGCTGTTGATGCTGCTCATACACCTGCTTCAGTCTGCCATACAGCTCTCGTCCTACGGTGCCACGAATATTATGCGGCGGGAACAATGAGGCTTCGGGATGAAGGGAATCTTGCTCATCATGCAGATCAACTGCCATCACTACCCAATCGCCCTGCTCCACAAATTGATTCGTCACATCCACAATCCGATTCTCAATCTCGATCCCCGGCTGTCCTACCGGCAGCTTACCATCCACAAAATCATTCGTATAATCAATCACGATCAGTGCTTTCATTATACATCCCCCTTACGAATAAATGGATAAACGCGGGATCAGACCAGTGAACCGATACAGCTGTGCTGGTCGTTGAGAATATTGGTTAGAGCTGAGCGGATTGCCTTCGTCGTCACGCACTTCCTCGATAATACCTTTGCGGCTGCGAGTCGACGTGATTTTACGAATAAAATTCGGCTCTTCAAAATCCGGCACAACTGCCTTGATCACCTGATATAGCTCACTAAGTGTAAATTCCGGCGGTAGAAACTTTTTGGCAATTACCGTACTGAGCATTTGCTCCTGAATCCGCATATAGGCATCGCGAATAATATCATGATGGTCAAATCCAAGCTCCAGCTTGTCTAACGCTTCCTCAATCGTAAATAAACCGACTTCCTCTGCGTCATCAGCAGCACGACGCTTTTCCAGCACCTCTTCTTCCACCAATGCGAAAAAAGCATGCGAGATAATCCAGCCGCGCGGATCGCGTCCGGGCTTGCTGTACACGCCGAGATATTCCAAATGTCGTGCATCGACGCCTGTTTCTTCCTTTAGCTCACGCTGAGCGGCTTCAAATAGCGACTCGTTATCGCGTGAAAATCCGCCCGGCAATGCCCATTTACCAGCAAAGGGCCACGAACGGCGGCGAATCAACATGACCTTTAATTCGCGTAAAGGCAAGGTTTTGGTGAACGTTTTGCGCTCCTTTTTGGTCAGGGTAAACATGACGATATCGGCGGGCGCACCATCCGGTGTACGGTACTTTTTAACATCATACGTATGCTGTTTGTTGTTGTCCGTCATTTTTTATCACCACTGTTCATTTTATCTTTTTGATAATATCATTATGAACTATTAATAAAGTAAGGTCAATCTTTATTTGCTGCGAGTAGCGATAAAGGTAGCGGTAGCAATGGCTCCGGTTGCTCCTTCGCTGTTCGTAATCTCCGCCTGCAGCGTCATTGTGCGACCTGCCTGATGAATAACGCGTGCACTAGCAAACAGCTCACCCTCGCTCATGGATTGTACAAAATGTGTATTCATATTGGTCGTTACACACGGCTGACCACCTTGCACCGCCATCGCCATCATCCCCATCGCTTGATCCATCATAGACATCATTACCCCACCATGGACAATGTGCATATGATTGAGATGGCTTGCTGTAGCAGTCAGTCCGATTTTGATATATTCGTGGTGACTTTCCACTAGGCGGCAGCCCAGCAATCCCCAGTACATTTGCTCACTTGCTTGTAATACGTCATCCCATTCTGTCATCGGGCGTTCCTCCGTTTTCTTTGTTGAGTATGATTTCATTATGATTGTTGGTTCCGTTACGCCCATAGTTGCGCCAGACATCCAGCAGATATCTTCATGTCATTTCTACATCCCTCACAGCTTGTAAACCAACTTGCCAACTACAACAACAAACTCATCTGGATCAAGTCCACATATTGATGGTTTACCAGTAGCGCGTCCTTCTGAATCCCCTCAATGCGAAAGCCTAGCGAGCGATACAGATGCAAGCCCCGCAGATTCACCGATTGCACAGTCAGCTCGATCCGGTGTACACCGCGATCCTCTGCCCAGTGCAGCATCGTATGAAAAAGACGACGACCGACGCCACGGTTGGCATATTCCTGCAATACGCCGACCACGATATAGATGGTGTGTCGATTCCGCACTACCTTGCCGCCCATCGCTTCCAGATAGCCAATGATCTGTCCTTCGTATTCTGCCAGAAAGATATTGGAGTTCGCACTACGTAATGCATAACGGATCATATCCCGCTGCTCCGGCTCCGTCATCGTTCGCTCGCCCGGCTCTAGCAGCATGTATGTCGTTTGCGCATCCAGCTTCTTTTTCATTCGAATCAATGGACCAGAATCGCGTACCTGAGCAATCCGAATATAGACGCCTGCCTGAAATCCCGGTAGTAAGGATGGTCGCGTGCTCCGACTGGAAGGAGATGCCAGACGACGATTCAATAAAATACGGTCACGGCACTCAATGCCATTCTCTACAATGCGCTCGCCATACTGCCGAACAAAATAATCGGTGTCCACACCTGTAATACGGAACCCAAGCTTCTGATAAAAGGCAAGCGGACCGATGCTGGAATTCCCAGTACAAACGGTAATTTCATTGCCGCCTGCTTCCTCAAGCGCTTCCAGAACATGCTTGAGTAAACGGCTGCCGATTCCCTGACCCTCGTAATCCGGCAGCACGGCTATATTCATAAGCTCCCATTCTCCACCACCGCGTTGTAATGCACCACAAGCGCCCACCGTCAGCCCCTCATATTCCGCCAGCCACCAGCGACAATACTTCATATAACGTCCAATGGCGATCTCATCTGGATCAGCTAGCAGGAGCAGCGATATGGGCAATTCTTCTCCCTGCTGATGTTCCCGTATCGACACCGGTGCACGGTCATAAGACGAAGATTCCATACGGTCCACTTCTTTCTGTCTTGTTTGTCCGCATGCTGCGGCAGAATATTCATTATGTGTTTTATTATATAACATGCAGTCGGCAAAGGCGATGCAGCCCCTATCAAGCAAACTGTTCTCAAAACCATTCAGCAGTATAAGATCAAGGTCATTTTCGATGATCGTAGTCAACAATTTCTCATTACAAGCCCACATATGTCGCAAAAAAGACGCGGATGATATATCCGCGTCCTTGCTTATCACTGGTCTGTGTACCACAGGAGAATGCTAAACAGGTTTAATGCTTCCTATGGTTGTACCAACCTATTCTGCGCTACTATCTTATGCAGTCACAGAATGGTTTAATCTCCGCAGGACGGTGGCGGTGAATCCTTACCGCTTTCTACATGGATCTTTTCCGATACCGTGTTATAGATGGCGGACATGACCATTTGCAGCAGATCATTAATCTCTACCTGCGATTGCTGGTAATCCGAGATCAGCGGAATATCGTCCATCTCCTGCTGCAATGCTTCCATTTCCGCTTCAATGCTAGCAACCATTTTCTGATTACGCATCGATTCAAAAGCAACAACTTCCTTTTGCTTTTTCTTAATTTGCGAAATCAGACTTTGCACTCGTTCATGCGATTGAATCATCTGCTCCGCCTTTTGAAAATGCACCACTTCTTCACTTTCAGAAATAAGCGATGCTAGCTGATTCGTCTTCGCCATAATATCTTCGCGAATATGCAATCCGCTTGTATCCAGATCAGGAATGGCATGTACCGGTCCCTGCTGATGTTCGTTATGCTCCTGCTGCATGGGCAGTATCTCCCTTCAAGAAAGACGGCTATATCAGCAGAACGCTCTGCAATCAGCTTATGGCTGCAGGTTCTGCCACCAGCTCGCCTTTGATGTAAAATGTTTTGTAATCGGTAATCTGTACATGTACAAATTCACCGATCAAATGGTCAGCACCTTCAAAGTGAACCAGCTTGTTCGAACGTGTACGTCCTGCAAGCACATGCTCATTGTTTTT
Source organism: Paenibacillus sp. JQZ6Y-1 (assembly GCF_040719145.1). Taxonomy (NCBI): domain Bacteria; kingdom Bacillati; phylum Bacillota; class Bacilli; order Caryophanales; family Paenibacillaceae; genus Paenibacillus; species Paenibacillus kandeliae. The sequence continues at coordinate 1,263,557 of NZ_JBFDUZ010000001.1, read as the reverse complement.
ACTCGCGCCTTCCACCAGTACTTCCACCACCTGACCGAGAAACTTCTCGCTACCGATGCGGCTGTACTGCTTTATTGTATCATTTAAACGCTGCAAGCGCTGCTTTTTCACTTCCATCGGCACATTATCCTCCATGGATGCGGCAGGCGTGCCTTCACGCGGGGAATAAATAAACGTATACGCAGAGTCAAAGCCTACCTCGCGAACCAGCGACAGCGTTTCTTCAAACTGCTCGTCTGTTTCGCCGGGGAAACCAACAATAATATCGGTTGTCAGCACGGCATTTGGAATAGAAGCATAGATTTTATCCACCAGTTCCAGATAATGCTCGCGGCTATATTTCCGGCTCATCTTTTTCAGCACTTCACTACTACCGGATTGAACAGGCAGATGGATATGCTCCACCAGATTGCCGCCCTGCGCCAGCACTTCAACCAGACGATCATCAAAATCGCGCGGATGCGAGGTGGTAAAGCGGACACGTGGAATATCGATTTTGGAAATATCGTCCATCAAATCACCAAATGTATAATTCATGCCTTCCAGATCTTTGCCATACGCATTCACGTTCTGTCCTAGCAATGTAATCTCTTTGAAGCCCTGACGTGCCAGCTCGCGCACTTCCGCAATGACATCCTGTGGCAAACGACTGCGCTCTTTCCCGCGCGTATATGGCACGATGCAATACGTACAGAATTTATCGCAGCCATACATAATATTTACCCAGCCGCGCATACCCTGACGTTTTTTCGGCAGATTCTCAACGATGTCGCCTTCCTTGGACCAAACCTCGACGACCATCTCCTTGCTGAATAATGCACCTTGTACCAGCTGCGGCAGACGGTGGATATTGTGCGTGCCAAAGATCATATCAACAAAATTATGCCGCTGCATGATTCGATTGACCACGCCTTCCTCCTGCGCCATACAGCCACAAACACCAAGCAATAAGCCCGGACGCTCCAGCTTCAGCGTTTTCAGATGACCCAGCTCACCAAATACACGATCTTCCGCATTTTCACGAATGGCGCATGTATTGAGTAAAATAATATCGGCTTCGTCGCGACTTTCGGTTGCCTGATAGCCCATTTGCTCTAGCATACCCTTAATCGTTTCGGAATCATGCTCATTCATCTGGCAGCCAAATGTATAGACAAGATAATGCTTGCCAATGCCAATATGACGCAGCTCCTCAGGAACCGCATTTTCGTACATAACCTGTACGTCCTGCTTGCCGCGCTTCTTTTCTTCGCGCTGATTCGGCTCGGAAACAATATGAATATCGCGTCCGCGGATACGGATTTTTTTGCCATTTTCGTCTTCCGAGATCACCTTCGCATCGGAAAAGTCAAAGTACTTGGAATAATCTTTTGTTTGTTTTGACATGCTATGCTGTCACTCCCCCACCATAAACATTTCCAGAATGTATCGTTTGCAGCGCTGCTTCAGAGTGTTATGTACGTCTGTTTCACTCTGTAATTTACCTGCGGACCTTGCTGGTAAATACGCTGCACCTCGATCATCATTAGATATGTGAATTGTATTGTTATCAACATCAACAACCAAATGAACAAAAAAGCATCACCTGTAATTATAGCATGGCACTATCTATATAAAAAGCAAGGAATCTCCAACTGCTGTCCCTATGCCTTCCATTCCTATACATCATATATTCGCTTATCTCGGTCTATATTTAATATATCTGCGAGCCTACACCGATCCGAATCTTCGGATTCAACTCTGGATCAATGATTTTCATCACGCGTAGCAAATTGTCCTGAGACATCGCAATACAGCCTTCCGTCGGTTTATTCGATGCACGCCAGATGTGCATAAAAATCGCACTGCCTTTTCCAGAAACAACTGGATCAATATTGTAATTGATCACCATCGCATACTGGTATAACGGATTATTCAATCGTTCAAATGAAGACCAGCGTTCTTTCGGATTGCCTTCATATGCAACCCAGCTGTTATAGTCCGGTGAACCCGGCGTATCGATCCAATAATCGTCCTCTCCCGCTGTTCGATAATCGGTTTTGAGTCCTATCGGTGCTTGATTACTACTGCCAAATGCAGTACCAAGTGTATACGTACCCAGCGGCGTTTTACCATCGCCCTCTTTGGTTTTACCAAGCCCTTTGTTGCCCAATACGACGGAGATGGGACCAAGCTGACGCTTCCAGCCACTCTCTTGCTTTTCGTATACATATAGTCTGCCAGTGATGGAGCTTTGCCGATCAGCGATTACGAGAATGATTTGCTCACTGCTCAGCTGATCCAGCTTTTTGAACAATTTCGGCTCATTCAGCGCAGACCCAGCATCCGCCTGATCATATACGGGTAGGTAGCTCATCAACAGAAACAGCAGCAATGTCAAACTGATACGATAATTCATCATTTTCCCTCCTGCAAATGAAATGAATCGTTGTGATGGGTAACGAATGTTCATGAATTACGTTATATGGATTACGTTGTATAAATTACGCTGTATAGACTCTAATGGATATGTCTTATAGTAGCAGAATATTACTTTGGAATCAGCAAAGTTATTCATGTATTTTGGTGCAGTTTCAGCATCATAACTAGCAAATACCCTCAACATAACAAAAAGCCGAAACGCTGCATGAATCAGCAACAGGACAGAACTCACATTCTCCCTGTTGCGAATCACACCGCATTTCGGCTTTGGCTTGTGCTATTTCATTATCATCAAGCAAGCGTCACAGATCCATACGTAGCGATCCTGAGCTTGCAAATGATAGTTTCTATACTGCTTAGTCGATGATTTCAGCAGTGTCGCCAGTGCGTGCACCAGCAGCATTTGCCTCATCTGTATCAATGTGCATATCCAGTGCAAACGAATCGGATACACGTGCAATTACGTTTTGCAGAACAATGCCACGCTCGCCAGACAGACGAACATTCAGTTTGTCCTGATCTTTGATGCCCCATTTTTCAGCATCAGAAGTATGGAAGTGAATGTGACGTGCAGCCACGATAACGCCTTCCTCGATTTGCACTTCACCAGCTGGTCCTTTGAGCAAGATACCTGGTGTACCTTCTGTATGACCAGATTCACGTACAGGTGCTTTTACACCGATCGCAAACGAATCAGTCATGGAAACTTCCAGTTGAGTTGCAGAACGTGCAGGACCCAGAATACGAACTTTAGGGAAAGAACCTTTGGAACCAACAACCTCTACTGTTTCATTGGCAGCAAATTGACCTGGTTGGGACAGTGGTTTGAATTCAGTCAGTTGATAACCAGCACCGAACAGAATCTCCACATGCTCTTGAGACAGGTGAATATGGCGAGCAGATACGCCTACAGATACGATTTTACTCATTGAATATCACTCCTTAGCTATTCTGTATACGCTTGTAACAAAATACACGTACTTCATGCTCATCAGAAAATAAGACGCATATTATCCATATGGGAATGCTACATTATGCCATCGGCAACAAGCCATTCCCCGTATAGGAACAAGTCCACAAACGCTATTACACATACAATATTATTATACATCTTTTGCTATGAAAATGAAAACCGATTCAGCAAAAAGACCTGCACGCTTTCAGTAAAAAGGCATGCAGGTCACATATTTTACTCATTTCTACCTTTTCAGCGCATCCTTACCGTGGCTCCACGATGAGCTTCATGGCTGTTCTGTCTTCTCCATCAATCACAATATCGGTAAAGGCAGGAATGCAAATCAGGTCAACTCCACTTGGTGCTACAAATCCTCTGGCAATAGCTACAGCTTTGATCGCTTGGTTCAATGCACCCGCTCCGATGGCTTGAAGCTCGGCAGCGCCGCGCTCGCGCAACACCCCTGCCAGGGCGCCTGCAACTGAGTTCGGGTTGGATTTTGCTGACACTTTTAATACTTCCATGTTAAGTACCTCCCCTAGGAATGAATGATGGCTTAGCTTCAAAAATGATCGGAATTGCGTCTAGTTAGTATTCGAGGATTTGTTTTCGTTTCCTTCTTTTTTTGAGCTGAACATTGCGTAATGGACAAATATATTTTCAGACCGCATATTGTCCGAATCATTATATTGTCTATTCTCTTCGCCAGGATGATGGGGCGCCGTTGTTGAACGAAAGATCATCATACAAGAATGCCCTCTACAGCGACGCTAATACCGCTCGCTGCAAGGTGGGATCACAAAGAGTTCTGTTGATCCCAGCATCCATTATAATTAATCCATATGCCATTCGTCTTCGTACATGCGTATTTTTTCGATTTTTTTCGCTTTGCCCGTCTGATCGTCAATGTCTACGAATACCGCATGAAAATGCCATTTGCCCTCACAGACTTGAAAACGTGCAGGAAGCTGGGTTTGGAACTTATACAGTACTGCTTCCTTCTCCATGCCAAGCACACCTTCACGCGAACCGACCATACCTACATCCGTCTGATAAGCCGTACCGCCAGGCAGAATAGTATCGTCATTACTTTGAACGTGAGTATGGGTACCAACGACCATCGACGCACGTCCTTCTAGATGCCAGCCCATCGCGATTTTCTCAGACGTTGCTTCCGCATGAAAATCGACCAGAATCGCGTTGGTTTTGCCTTTCAGCTCATCCATGATCTCGTCCACTTTGCGGAACGGACAGTCAATCGCAGGCAAGAAGGTGCGACCCTGCAAATTGATGATTGCCAGCTGCTTGCCACCATTTTTGATAATGGTGTATCCACGTCCCGGTGTATCAGGAGGGAAATTCGCTGGACGAACCATGCGCTGCTCATCATCAATAAAATCGAAAATTTCTTTATTATCCCATGTATGGTTCCCCATCGTAATCCCGTGAATGCCTTGCTCAAACAGCTCATTGGCAATCTTACGTGTCAAACCTCTGCCAGAAGCCGAATTCTCCGCGTTCGCTATGATGATATCCGGGTTATACTTTGATTTTAACCTTGGAAGGCTTGCTTTAATCGCTCTGCGTCCTGTACTACCAACAATATCTCCAATAAAAATGACTTTAATGATGATTCTCCTCCGTCTTCATATGCAAAAAGTGACCCGTTATCCAGGTCACTTTTCGCAGCTTCTTTATTTTGCGTAATCGACCGCCCGTGTTTCACGGATAACGGTAACTTTGATATGCCCTGGATAATCCAGTTCATTCTCAATCGTTTTCGTGATGTCACGTGCCAGTCGGAAACTGTCTGCATCATCAATCTTATCCGGTTGAACCATAACGCGAATTTCGCGTCCGGCTTGAATCGCATACGATTTTTCGACGCCATCGAACGATTCCGAGATTTCCTCGAGCTTTTCCAGACGACGGATGTACGTTTCCAGCGTCTCGCGTCTCGCTCCTGGTCTAGCAGCAGACAATGCGTCCGCAGCGCCAACCAGCATCGCGATAATCGAAGTCGCCTCGGTATCGCCGTGGTGAGACGCGATACTGTTGATAACGACCGGATGCTCTTTGTATTTCTTCGCCAGTTCGACACCGATCTCTACGTGAGAACCTTCCACTTCGTGGTCAAGCGCTTTACCAATATCGTGCAGCAAACCTGCGCGTTTAGCAAGCGTAATGTCTTGACCCAGTTCAGCGGCCATCAAACCAGTAAGGTAAGCGACCTCCATGGAGTGCTTCAGCACGTTTTGACCATAACTGGTACGGAATTTGAGTCGTCCCAGAATTTTGATCAGGTCTGGATGTAAACCGTGTACACCAACTTCGAATGTGGATTGCTCTCCGTATTCGCGGATACGCTCGTCCACTTCGCGGCGGGATTTGTCCACCATTTCTTCGATACGTGCCGGGTGAATACGTCCGTCAGCCACCAGTTTCTCCAGTGCAGTACGAGCAATTTCACGACGAATCGGATCAAAGCCAGATAGAATAACCGCTTCCGGTGTATCATCGATGATCAGATCGATACCTGTCAATGTTTCCAGTGCCCGGATGTTACGGCCTTCACGACCGATAATCCGGCCTTTCATCTCTTCATTAGGCAAGGTGACAACAGAAACGGTTGTCTCTGCCACGTGATCCGCCGCACAACGCTGAATCGCAAGTGTGATGATTTCACGCGACTTTTTGTCCGCTTCGTTTTTCGCCTGTTGTTCGATATCTTTGATTAATTGTGCAGTCTCATGACGCACTTCCTGCTCAACATTGCTCAGGATAATGCTGCGTGCATCTTCCATGGTCAGATTGGAGATACGCTCCAATTCTGCTACTTGGCTGCTATAGAGCTGTTCGATTTGTTGCTGTGTCTCTTCGATACGTTTCTCTTTGTTAGCCACTTGTTCTTCTTTGCGTTCCAGTGATTCCAGCTTTTTATCCAGCGACTCTTCCTTTTGCAACAATCGTCTTTCCAGCCGTTGATTTTCATTCCGACGTTCACGAATGTCTTTTTCAGCTTCAGCTCTGAATTTGTGGATTTCGTCTTTTGCTTCCAGAACTGTTTCTTTTTTCAGTGCTTCTGCTTCTTTTTTTGCATTTTCCACGATTTGCGCGGCAGCAGTTTCTGCACTGGAAATTTTAGCTTCTGCAAGAGATTTGCGAATAAAATATCCGATCACGAACCCAAAGAATAATGCGGCAACAACGAGAATTATGATCCAGAGATAACCCATTCTGTTCACCTCCTCGCTGATTCCTCCAAGGTATTCCTTGGGAACTACCACCATTGTTGATTGGTAATGCAATGCTTCATCCCTTTACAATCTCTTTCATCGCCCATGCGGGTACATGTGCCAATTCCCTGTTCAAGGGAGATAAACATTTTCATTGTTCAAGCCTTTGTGCAACAGTCTGTCTGCATTGCATCACCGGGTGTCAATAAGCTAAAAATGACGCAAAAATGACAAACTGTACACATCCATTTTATTATTTGCCAAAAGACATTGTCAAGCAATTGGCATTTCTGTCTGTACACTTGCTTTGTAACAACGTATATATGCCGCTGTAAAAGCAAAAACAGTTGATTTCGTTATTATTGTGTTGCTCCGATTTTTACTATCTGCACAAAGATAACAACATTATGAATCCGCCCCAGTGTGCAAAACAGCTTACTTTCTTTAATATTGGACAATAGTTGTCCAGTTCCCTTTTGTTATATCGTGTTCAAAATGCAGATTTTGTTCCAAATCAGACACTTGATGCTAATAGAATAGGAATAGTATATGAGTAAGCTATAAATGAATGACCTATATTGTTGAAAGTACCTCTCATTGCCTTTTGCATGTATTTCCTTTGGTTATAACGGTATTACTCTTCCTCATCTTCATCTTGCTTCTGCTCCACTTGAGCTAACGCACGACGAATCAGATCAGAGGAATATCCACGACGCATTAAATACGCCATCGTTTTACGTTTTTTATCCAGCCACTGACCGGATGTACTATTCCATTTCTTCTGCGCCATAAGGACAGCACTGTTCAATTCTTCATCCTCGTCAATATCACCAAGCGCTTGTTCAATTTGCTCCTGATCTACACCTTTTTGCCGAAGTTCTTGTCTAATCCACACTTTGCCTTTTTTCTGTGTACGCACACGCTGTTTTGCCCATTGCTGAGCAAATAATCCATCGTCGATTAGCTTTTCTTGCTCTAACCGTTCTAGTGTCGCTTCGATTACATGGCTCTCGTATTCTTTTTCTCGCAATTTGCGTGCTACTTCTGTACGTGTTCGTGAACGATAGCTCAGATAATTGACAGAGGACGCATACGCTGCCTGTAGTTCGTTCGCTGCCATAATTTCCTGCAAGGCATCTTTTGTAAATGAATAGCCTTTGAGCATACGATATTTGATCATTACATCTTCATGCACGATTAGGTTCAACTCGCCAAACGTTAACCGATAATGAAACCTTGGCCAGCGTACCGGCTCAACGGAAATGATCTCCAATTCACCATTATCGGGAAAATCGTCCAATCGATCCGCTTTTTGATCGAGTTCTTCTTCTTCTGATTCCCAGTCATTGGGTTGTTCATTCGTTTCAGCTTGCTGTGAACGAGAAGACTTGCGGGATGATTTGCGAAAAGATCTAAAGTTATTCATCGTTGTAGTTCCCTTCTCCAATGCAGATTGACTTGCCTATCTCTTGCATATCAAAAAGCGCCTGAACGTAATATACGTTACAGGCGCTTAACATCACCGGAATGCTGGCACAAACCGGTGATTGGCTGTATTGATTTGCTCTATCCGAAATATCCAGATAACAGAACCTGCAATGACTACATTACTCAGTTGCTTCCGAGAACAGTTCTTGTTCTTCGAGTTCTTCTTTGCGTTTTTGATCATCCGAAGGAGATTCCACCAACGTACTCAGGTTGCTCAGTTCGCGAATTCTGTTTTCGATCACGAGGGAGATTTGCGGATTTTCTTTCAGGAACTGCTTCGCATTCTCTCTACCTTGACCCATACGTTCGCCATCATACGAATACCAAGCACCACTTTTATTAACGATATCTTTTTCCGTACCGATATCGATCAAGCTACCTTCTTTGGAGATACCTTCACCATACATGATGTCGATCTCTGCTTGTTTAAATGGAGGTGCCACTTTGTTTTTCACAACTTTGATACGTGTACGGTTACCGACGATATCGTTACCGTTTTTGATAGCTTCAATACGACGCACATCAAGACGTACCGTAGAGTAGAACTTCAAGGCACGACCGCCTGGTGTTGTTTCCGGGTTACCGAACATAACGCCGACTTTTTCACGCAGCTGGTTGATGAAGATTGTAATTGTTTTCGATTTGCTGATTGCACCAGACAGTTTGCGCAATGCCTGCGACATCAGACGTGCTTGCAAACCGACGTGGGAATCACCCATTTCGCCTTCGATCTCTGCTTTTGGCACCAGTGCCGCTACAGAGTCGATAACGATAATGTCGACTGCACCACTGCGTACGAGAGCTTCAGCGATTTCCAGACCTTGTTCACCCGTATCCGGTTGGGAAAGCAGCAGCTCATCGATGTTTACGCCCAGGTTTTTAGCATATTGCGGGTCCAGCGCGTGCTCAGCATCAATAAATGCTGCTTGACCGCCAGCTTTTTGTACTTCTGCAACAGCGTGCAGAGCAACGGTAGTTTTACCTGAAGATTCAGGTCCATATATTTCAACGATCCGACCTCTTGGCATTCCGCCTGTTCCCAAAGCAATATCCAGAGCAATCGATCCACTTGGTACAACTTCAACTTGCATATGCGTAGATTCCCCGAGTTTCATAACGGAACCTTTACCGAATTGTTTCTCTATTTGACGAAGCGCCATATCCAGCGCAGCACGACGATCTGACAATCAGCTCACATCCTTCTCAATGTTTATAAACTAATTATACTGCAATTTTCGCATTTTGCCAAGCTTTTTTCGAACATATATTCGTCTTTTTGCAGCCCTCCATTCGTTATATACCAAATTTTGTAAATTGTGAACGCAATACAAAATGGCAACTTTTTTGAACTGTTTTGTGCGGCCGTTATGTAAGAATTACATGTTTTTATCCCATATGAAACAAAAAACCGCAGCAAAGGTTTGCTGCGGTTCTTCCGGCTAGAGTGATCATAGCATAGCTATATAGGATCTGCAAGCCCGTAGACTGTCTGTAATGGACGTTTATCCTCTTTGACCTGTCAAGCCAAGCTGTTCCTCCTGAAGCTCTTTGAGGCGAAGCCAGAGCCGATACATGATACTCTTCGCTGAACGGATGCGAATTGCTTCGCGGTTGCCTTTTAAATTCAGCTGCCACACTTGGGTATCGCGATTACGTTCGGCAAGCGCTACATATACGAGACCGACCGGCTTGCGCTCGGATGAGCCTGGACCTGCCACTCCGGTTACGGCAACGGCAAAATCAGTATCCAGAATCTTACGCGCTTCCTGCGCCATCAATTCTGCCACTTCTTCGCTCACTGCTCCTGGCGCATTCTCGCCTTCCAGCAACTCATGCGGAATTTGAAGCAGTTGCTCCTTCATTTCGTTGGAGTACGATACGATCCCACCCATGAAGACGAGCGCACTGCCCGGTACTCTGGTGAGATTTTCCATAATTAGACCGCCCGTGCAGCTTTCTGCCGCTGCCAGCGTCAATTTCATACCTGTCATCATCTGCAAAATCTGCTGCTCAATACGAATGTCCTGATCAGCATACATATGATCTGGCAGACGATCCCGAATGACCGCCTCCATCGCCTTCAGTTTTTCCATCGCCTGCTTCTCATCCGGTGCTTTGGTTGTGAGACGAATCGTCACCTCGGCTTCCTTGGCATAAGGCGCAATCGTTGGATCGGTTTGAGCACTAATCAAATCCAGTAGCGCATCCTCCAGTGCCGACTCACCAATACCTGCAAATTTCAGCATTTTGGAATAGATCGGGTATTCACCGGACAATACATTTGTCAGCAGCCAAGGCACCGCTTGCTGCTCGAACATCGGCTTCAATTCCTTCGGTGGACCTGGCAGTACAACATAATGCTTATCGTCCTGACTGATAGCAATACCCACGGCAAGACCGACTTCGTTGTCAAGTGGGTGGCTGTGCTCCAGAATGATTGCCTGACGGCGATTATTTTCCGTCATTGGCTTATCGCGTCCCTCAAAGAACTTCTCGATTTTTTGCATCGCTTCTGGATAAATGTGCAGGGAACGTCCTAGTACTTCACCCAACGCATCTTTGGTCAGATCATCCTGTGTGGGACCAATTCCGCCGGAAAATACGACCACATCCGCACGGCTGCTTGCCAGCTCGATTGCCTGCTTCAATCGATTCAAATTATCTCCCACAACGGTCTGGTAGTACACATCAATGCCCAAATAGGACAGTTGCTGAGACAGGTATTGCGCATTCGTATTTGTAATTTGACCGAGCAGTAGCTCAGTACCAACGGCGATAATTTCTGCTTTGACGGCTTTCATGATTGTATCCTCCCTTAGATGAATATAATGCGGAAATATATCACAGAAAAAGACAATAGAGCGCTCCCTATTGCCTTCACTGCTGCTTCTTCTCATTTCCTGGTGCAGATGACAACGATCTGTTGACAGACCATGTTGTCATCGGCTGGAAGCTTATGCTCACCATTAATCAGGAATTGTGAAAATGAAGCAATTTTTTATTTTTGAGGAAATAATCGATACCGGAATACAAGGTAATTAATGTAGCTACCCAGATCGCGATATCGGCAAATGGAAAACCAATGAATGCAAATGGGAAATTGTTAATCATCAGCGCGATAATTGCCACGATCTGAGTGATGGTTTTTGCTTTGCCCCAGTTGCTTGCGGCAACGACAGAGCCTTCCAACAGTGCAATCTGACGCAGACCGGTAATAGCAAATTCGCGGAAGATGATAATGATTGCCATCCACGCTGCACATTTACCGAGCGACACAAGCGAGATCAGCGCTGCCGATACGAGCAGCTTATCTGCCAATGGGTCCAGCAGCTTACCTAGATTGGTCACCAGATTGCGACTACGCGCAATATGCCCGTCAATCCCATCCGTACTTGCGGCAACAATGAAAATGAATGCCGCAATCAGATCATTGTAGCTCACCTGAAAAGAACTGCCGATATGCAGCGTCTGCTCGCCAAAAGGAAAATTCACCAGCAAGAACAGCATCATGACCGGCACAAGCGCAATGCGGGCCATCGTGATTTGGTTTGGCAGATTCACAGTGTACCTCCTACGCTGATTCCAGCACCATGGTTCAGCCGCTTATATGTACCTGCGCCCGACCGTATTTTGTTTATCAACATCAACGTGCAGCCTCCATCCGCCCTGTAACAAAACCGTTACATGCCATTGTTATTTCAGGTTTGTAAATTGAAGATCGAGCGGCAGATCCGCTTTACGGAGCAATTGCATAATGGCTTGCAGATCATCACGATTTTTGCCAGTGACGCGGATTTGATCGCCCTGAATCTGGCTTTTCACTTTTAGTTTCGAATCACGAATCAAAATATTGATTTTTTTCGCATTCTCTTGATCAATACCCTGTTTCAGTTTGAGGCGTTGACGAACTGTCCCCATCGAAGCAGGTTCGACTTTTTCGTACTCGATATTTTTGATCGGCAGACCGCGTTTGACCATTTTGGATTGTAACACATCGATCAGCGCGCCCAATTTGTAATCATCATCCGACACCAGTACTAGCGTTTCCTTTTCCAGTGTCAGTGTACTTTTGCTGCCTTTAAAATCAAAACGGCTACCAATTTCCTTTTCCGTTTGAGTGATTGCGTTGGTCATTTCCTGCATATCCATTTTGGATACGATATCAAATGAATTTTCAGAAGCCACAGAAGTCTCCCCCTTTAGTCAAATTATAGGTGATATTGGTGTGCAAGTCTAATGCGATAGCGGTGATACTGATGAGTACATTCTGATAATGCTATGATGCGCAACTCTTACTCGTCTATGGTTATTAACCATATGTGTATAGGAATATATCCATTGCAGAAAGGATATGAACTCGCAAAAGGACATCCGGTTCCGCCGCAGCGGAGATAAGGGATGTCCTTTTGCGATTGTTATCAGTTGCTGCTGGATGTCGAGTCAGTGGTTGTACCTTCCGTGCTGTCCGTGGATGTGGACGTACCGTCGGTCGTACCTGTCGCATCGGTTGTACCGGAAGTTGCATCCGTTGTCGGTGCTTCTTTTACCAGTTTTAGTACGATACGAGAAGTTGCTTTACCATCTGTGATCGGCTGACCATTGATCGTAATGTTGGTTGCTCTCGAATTACCGGATTTGATGTACAGACCGGAATCCGTCAGATCGTAAGACAGGTTTTGTCCACTTTCCGTATTGTTGAAGAACAGACGCTCCCCACTGGAATCAGCAGATTTGTACACTTCTAGCCAGCTTTGTCCTGTGGCTGCAATATTTACTTTCAATGTGTCAGAACCAGTATAGTTCACGTTGAAAATCGTATTGCGTCCTTCTTTGCCACTTTCGCTAACAACTGGCGTGGACGAAGCATCCGTTGTACCTGTTTCCGTTGTCGGCGTTTCGCCATTCGTCGCTTCTGGATCGGTTCCTTCGGTTGTACCTGTGCTTTCTGGATTCTCCGTTGTACCTGTGGATTCACCATTTTGTTCTGTACCTGCACCGGATGGCGTTTGCGTAGTACCGCCGTTTCCACCTGTTGCTGGTGGTGTCGTTGTACCGGATGTATTGTTAGGCTGCTCCTGTTGACCGCTCGCACTTTCGTTAATGTTTGGTGAGGAATTTTGATTAATAACAAAAATCCATACCAGCACAAGGATCAAAATTGGGAATACCCACATCAAAATGGTAGACAGCAGTTTGCCACTGCGTCCTGCTGCTGCCGCATTGCGTCGTGCTGCTCTACGCGGTTGAGCGACTGGTTCCATAACTGGCTCTGGTTCTGGCTCCGGCACTACATCCTGATGTTCCTGCAGCAGCTCATCCGGGCTAATGCCGACAGCCTCTGCATAAGTTTTGATAAAAGCCCGAACGTAAAAACTTCCGGGAAGCACCTTGAAATCACCCGCTTCGATGGCCTCCAAGTAGCGCTTGCGTATTTTGGTCATTTCTTGCACGTCATCGAGCGATAAACCCCGTGCAAGGCGGGCGTCCCGTAACTGGCGACCCAGATCTGACATACGATTACCTCCTGATTAGATTGTTTTATCACATAAAGACAGAGCTTTATTGGTCATGTTAGATATCATCTGTGTACGTTTCCGTGAATGTATCATAGACGATCTCTTCATCTGGATTGTTGCGCAATTCGATAATAATGTCGAAATCGCTATAATCATAATCCGATTCCCGTACAAAGATATCGGGATGCTCGATTACCTTCGTACTCGGCATCTGCATAATATCCTGTAGCAGCTGATAATGGCGTTCATTGGATCGGATCGTACTTACGATACCGTCGATAATAAACACATTGCCATGACTCATTTCCTCTTCGGACAACTGACTGCGTACAGTTTGACGCAGCAGTGTAGACGAGACAAATGTCCAGCGCTTCATCGCACATACACTACCCGCAATGATCGACTCTGTTTTACCGACGCGCGGCATTCCGCGCAGACCGATAATCTGATTACCTTCGCGTTTGAACACTTCACCGAGAAAATCGACCAAGAGACCGAGTTCATCGCGTGTAAAGCGAAATGTCTTTTTGTCGTCAGAATCGCGTTCGATATAACGACCATGACGTACAGCCAGAATATCGACTAGCTTCGGTTGACGCAGCGCCGTGATCGTAATGTTGGTCACTTTTGCCAGCATATCGCCGAGCAGTACGATTTTCTCATCATCGTCGGATTCAAGCAGCATACCACGCGTTTTGCCTTCCACCCCGTTGATGGTGCGAATATTGACGTTAAGCATACCAAGCAGAGACGCCACATCCCCAAGTAAGCCAGGACGGTTTTTATGTATCCTGTACTCCAAATACCATTGTTTTGCTTCCGGATTCACCTGTTTTGCTTCCACGTTCACCTCGAACCTTTCCTCCCGTTATCATGCGGACGCATCCGCGCGGGCATTTCATATATGTGATTTCACTCATCATAAATGTACTGCATGAAGGGCTGACTAGCAGCCATATAATAAAAAGCGGCTGATCATGTACATGACTTCAGCCTGCTGCGAACTTCACGTCTTTAACATGTTAATGATATATAAAATGATATAGAAAGGCAAGAAGCGAAAGAAAACAACTTTTTAACCGGATCATTATGGTTGGCAATGACGATCCGCTTGCCTCTGCACATGCCTTACTCGCAATACAACACTGTGTATCATTCACTGACTACAATGAATAGAAGCTTCACTGTACACCGAGGTACCGAAGCTTCTGTTTGAAGGAATGAACATGAAGCAGCTCTCCGTTACGTTACCCAGCCGCCGTTCGGACTAACCACCTGTCCCGTCATATAGCCAGATTCTGGCAAGGACAAAAAGTACACCATCGACGCAATCTCATCCGGTTCGGCAATACGTCCGGCGGGAATATCATCTTCCAGCATACGAATCTCATCCTGCTGCAAATGGGAAATCATCTCGGTACGTACCGCACCTGGGGCAATCGCATTAACGGTCACACCAGAAGGCGCCAGCTCTTTGGCAAGGGCTTTGGTAAAAGCATTCACTCCACCTTTACTTGCAGAATATAGCACTTCACATGAAGCACCGGTCATGCCCCATACGCTGGATACGTTAATTATTCGTCCATATTGCTGCCGAATCATATACGGCATAAACACCTGCGAGCAGAAAAAGACAGCTTTCAGATTGGTTGCCATGATATCGTCAAAATCACTCTCCGTCAAATCTGCCAGCATGCCGTAATGTGACATGCCCGCATTATTGACTAAGATATCCGGTTCTAGTCCATGCTGCTCCAGCTTGTCGTGCATACGACGAATCTGCTCCACATCTCGCAAATCCGCCGACACCGTTAATACGCGTACCCCATAATCGAGGCAAGCACGAGCCACTTCATTCGCCTGCTCATGCGACTGACGATAATGAATAATCACATTCATACCTGCCATCGCAAATCGCCGAGCAATGGCGGCGCCGATTCCGCGACTGCCGCCAGTAATCAATACATTCATCTCTGCAAACGGCTTGCTGCCGCCCTGAATGGGTGAGCTCATGGATTAACAACGACCGATACAGCCAGTTGGTCCCAATTAATATGATCACGCAGACGCTGATTGACTTCTTCCAATGTAAGCGATTCGTATACAGGCAATACAGCAAAGAAATCACTATTTTTGAAACGACTGCGCGTAAACTCATGCGCAATACTTTCCGGCGAATTCAGCGCACGCAGATAATTACCGATCCGCTTACGAATCGCACGGTCAAACGCATCTTGGCTAAAGCCTGTTTGCACAATGGCATTGATCTCTTCTTTTAAACGCTTCACGAGCAATTCAGGGTCCTTCGTATCGCCGCCAATCATCGAATACGCATATTCCGCTGTATTGCTATAATCATATCCAAAATCATCCGAAATCAGATCTTCATCGTACAGCTTTTGATACAAGGTCGTACTTGTGCCAAGCAGCAGATCCAACGCCAGCTTGGTTGTCAGATTACGACGCTGCAATTCTTCACCGCCAAAACCGATTTCGGTCTCTTTAAAGCCCATCAGGAACTTCGGTTGGGATACGGGCAGCTTCACTTCATGCCAAGTTTCACCGACAGCATGAGGTTCCGTTTCAAAGTAACGGCTGATCGGTCCCTGCGGCTGAATGTTTTTGGCATCCTGATTGCGGCGTACCTGCTCAATGATTGCTTCTGGATTCACTCCACCTACAACGAACAGCATCATATTAGACGGATGATAAAAAGTGTTATAGCACGTATATAGGGTATCCTTTGTAATTTCGCTGATCGACTCAATCGTACCTGCGATATCGATACGCACCGGATTTTTCTGATACATCGCTTCGATCAGTCCGAAGTATACACGCCAGTCTGGATTATCGCTATACATCTGGATTTCCTGACCGATGATGCCTTTTTCCTTGTTTACATTTTCCTCAGTAAAATATGGATTCTGCACATAATTTAACAGTGTCTCCACATTATCTTCAATCTGCTCGGTTGCCGAGAACAGATACACTGTCTGGTCAAAGCTGGTAAAGGCGTTCGCTGATGCACCTTTGGCAGAAAATTTGGAAAATACGTCTACCCCATCTGGTTCTTCAAACATTTTGTGTTCCAGAAAATGAGCAATGCCGTCCGGTACTTTTACTTCATTCTCACCTTCTACTTGAAAATGGTTGTCTACCGAGCCATAACGCGTTGCATAGGTGGCATAGGTTTTTTGAAAGCCTTCTTTTGGCAGCACATATATTTCCAGTCCATTATTCAGCTTTTCATGATATAACGTTTCCTGCAATTCATCGTAACGTATGCTTTCCATAAATTAAGCCTCCTTTTGCGCAGTCAGGAAATAGATGGTGTCCAGTTCAAGCACTTGTGCTGCTGCTTGAATTTCGTCCGCTGTTACAGCTTCGATTTGTTCTAGCAACTCCTCTACTGGACGCTCTTTATCGGAAAATCGTCCGTTAAAATCATGTCCGATCATCTGATATGCTGAATCACGCGATTCTAAGAAATCATTACGCAGAAGCGCTTTGGTCTGTGCGATCTCAGATTCGGTAATTTGTCCATCCTGCAATATCGACAATTGCTGACGGATAATATCGAGTGCTTTGTTGAAGTTTTCCAGCTCGATCCCCGATTGGATTGTCGTAATCCCTTTGTACGGATCAAAGCGCGAAGCAACATAGTAGGCGAGGCTTTCTTTTTCACGTACATTCATAAACAGCTTGGAATGCGGGAAGCCTCCTAGAACACCATTTGCCACTAATGCCGAGGCATAGCGCTCGTCGCTATAGGTTATCGGCGTGCGAAGTCCCATATTCAGCTTGCCCTGACTTACCTCCATCCGTTCCGTAATCTGCCGAACTTCGGCTACAGCCGGACGTGGAATGGCTGGTGTGTACACAGCGGTTTCGTCTGTGCGATGAATATGGAAGGTACGTCCTACCAATTCGATCACTTCACTCAGCGATGTATCACCCACGACATACAGATCAAGATTGCAGGAAGCTAACCACTGACGATACCAATCGTGCAGCCCTTTGCTATCCCATTCATCCAGAGCATCCAGACGACCCAATGGATTCAAACGATACGGTTCGTCTTTGCACATTTCCTGAATACAGCGCTCTGCTGCATAGCGGATTTTATCGTCAATGACCGATTCCAGACGTTTGCGAACATTTTCGCGTTCTGCCTGTACATATTTGTTACGGAAGACACCGTTTTCCAAAGCTGGACGGGTCAGTGTATCTCCGATAAAGGTCAAACTACGCGCCAGCAATGGCTCATTGCTGCTAACAAAGGAATCATTGATCGTATCCATACGTAGCTGCACCAACTGGTAATCGCCCTTTTTGTATACATCAATACCGAAACCAGCGCCATACATATCTTCCAGCGCTTCACGAAATTGGGTTGTTTCCGGGTACGTTTCACTGCCCCGGCGCAAGATAAAAGGAATAAGTGCGGTCGGTGTAACGGTATCTTCAGCGAGCGGTACTCCCAAATACAGAGAGATCGCGAATGTTTTAAAACGTGTCGTCGGCAGGACGTGCACGCGGATTCCATTGATTTCGCCGTGCTCAAAACCAGTACTGTTCAATGTCAAAACTCCTTTATCCAGATCAATTTGTGTATATCGAATCATGTACATGGACATACATGGATATCAAAGATGCTTTACGTATCATTGTATAACATTCGAATCCGCACAAGCAATGTAACAGCATGAAAATACAGCAAAGGTTCATTTGACTGCTTCTTTGGTCGTAAATATCCATATTCACAATCATGACATTATGATACTGATGACAAAGCTGATTTTTTTCCGCGAAGGTTTTATGTTAGAATCGAATCTCCGGGGCCAATTAGGTCTTCATTATCACAAAATTGGTACCCGCGGGAAAATGAAGCGAAACATTTCTGCTCGGGACACGTCTAAATACATAGGATAATCAGACGGGTCGTCCGCTATCCAAATTTATTAAAAAGGAGTCTGATGAACGAACATGAAACTGAATAAAAAACCTGTAATCATCACTGCCGTGTCCGCTCTGGCTTTGTCTGGAACTATTTTTGCCAACAGTACATACGCTTCGGATGCAACCAAGCAACTCAAAGCGGTGTATGCCAATATCAAAGTGCTGTACAACAACCAGCAGGTGACTGTAGCTGCCAATCAAGAGCCATTTATGATCAACGGTACAACGTATGTACCGCTGCGTGTCCTTGGCGATGCTGTAGGCAAAAAGGTAACATGGAACAATGCAGATAAAAGTGTAACGATCGTCGACACCACTGCTCAAGTTCCACAATCGACGGTTGATTCATTGAATGCGCAAATTCAAAGTCTGCAATTGCAGCTGAACAATGCCACAACCCAAAGCTCTACCAAAGATTCAACGATTACGCAACTGCAAGCACAAGTAACCGATCTGAATTCCCAGATCACCAGCTTGAAAAATCAATTGGCTGACAGCAACTCCAACAGCAGTACCAATGTCAGCACCGAATTGACCAAATTGCAGCGCACACTGAATAACAGTTATGGCGACTACAGAGGTACTGGCGCAGCGATCGAGCTGACTGGCACCAAATCTTCGGTTAAAGTAACGATTCGTGTAAATGAATCCAACTGGAACGATCTGTCCACGACGAACCGCAAAAACCTGTTGCAGGATGTTGTCGATGACATTCTGAACAACAGCACTTTCAAAGATGCTAGCGTAAGTGGTACGGTATATAACAAAAACTCTACGAAACTGGTTGGCTTCACTGTCAACAATAGCGATAGCGTCGTACTGAGTGCTAATATCGATCTGTCTAACGTGCAGAAAGATCTGAACACGAACTATGGTACGTACCGCAATATCAAGCTGAGCATTGAGCTGAGCAACGATAACGACGAGTCCATCGTGTTCCGCGTGTATGCAAACAAAAGCGACTGGAATTCACTCACTGACTATCAAACAACAAGCCTGCTGAGCAGTATTGCTGCTGATATTGATGCAGCTTACAACAACCTTGGCAAAACGATCTACGGCTTTGTTTATGATAGCAATAACAAATCCAGCATCCTGAAACGTTACAACTAATCGTTGATACGGTGATAGACAGGGTGTTTGCATAATAGAATGCTTGGATAACACGAACTACAAATGATCAAATAAAAAGCGGATCAGCCTATACGAGCTGATCCGCTTTTTTCTTGATTTTATAGCTTTATATACGTTTTTCTATACGTATGACTATGCGCAAGTAATATCCAGCTTAACTACCTGTGCCGATCTGGTGATACTGCTCTGGCGAAACCAGCACCTCGCGTGGCTTACTACCTTCGTAAGGACCAACAATACCATGCGCCTCCAGCGAATCGATCAGCCGTGCCGCACGTGTATACCCTACTCGCATCCGGCGCTGCAATAGCGAAACCGATGCTTGCTTGGCTTCGACAACAATTTGGACCGCCTGATCAAACAGCTCGTCTTTTTGCTCATCCATAGCAGCAGCCGAATCGTCGATTTCCGGTACAATATCCTCATTGTACTGGGCTTCGCCTTGACTGCGGCAGTAGTCGACAATCGTCTCAACTTCCTGATCAGACATAAAAGCACCCTGTACACGCACAGGCTTGGATGCGCCCATCGGCATAAACAGCATATCGCCGCGGCCGAGCAGCTTTTCCGCGCCGCCCATATCAAGAATGGTACGGGAATCAATCTGAGATGATACACCAAAGGCGATACGGGATGGAATATTCGCTTTGATTACGCCGGTAATTACATCGACGGACGGACGCTGGGTCGCAATGATAAGGTGAATACCAGCAGCACGCGCCATTTGTGCCAAGCGTGCAATCGCATCCTCTACATCTCCTGCCGCAACCATCATCAGATCCGCCAACTCATCGACAATGACGACGATATAAGGCAGAATCGCATCTGGATTGTCTTTCATCAGATTATTGTAGCCTTCCATATTGCGTGTACCCGATTTGGAAAATAGATCGTACCGCTTTTCCATCTCGACCACGATCTTTTTCAATGCCAGCGAAGCGCGGCGTGGATCGGTCACAACGGGAGCAAGCAAATGAGGAATTCCATTATAAATATTCAATTCGACCATTTTCGGATCGACCATTAGGAATTTGACTTCGTCTGGTTTGGCTTTGTACAGAATACTGGTGATGATACCATTGATACAGACCGATTTACCTGAACCGGTCGCACCAGCTACGAGCAGATGGGGCATTTTTGCCAGATTGCCGATAATCGTCTGTCCCGCAATATCCCGACCAAAGGCGATAGACAGCTTGGCTTCGGAATCATTGAAAATCTGCGTTTCCATGACTTCGCGCATTGTAACCATTGCCACTTCATTGTTCGGCACCTCAATACCGATCGCTGATTTACCGGGAATCGGGGCTTCCATTCGAATATCCTTGGCAGCAAGTGCTAACGCAATATCATCGGTCAAGCCCACAATGCGGCTAACTTTGACACCGACATCTGGTTGAATTTCATATCGTGTTACCGCTGGACCTCGTACGACTTCCAGCACTTTCGCACGAACGCCAAAGCTCTCTAGTGTCGTTTCCAGCTTACGTGCGATTACCATATAGTCATTCTGATCAGCTGCATTACTGCTTACTTTCGGTTTCGCAAGCAGACTGTATGGTGGCAATCGATACGGCTTAGGCGGCGGTGGAGGCGGCGTAGCTGCTTGCTGATCGCCTTCAGCCGCTGCACTTGCATCAGAAGAAGATGCGATATTGGCATCATTCTGTGCAGATTCTACAGCCCCTTCAAGATTAGATGCCAAATGAGCCGATTCAGATGATATAGAATCACTTATAACATCAGAAGGAATCTGATCTTGATCTGTATGCTCAGAATAACTGTCGACTAACGGATAATCATGAATGGAATCAGTAGAACTAACCTCATCCGACTCCCCGTATTCACGCTCTGGCTGATCTGAGCGCTCCGAACGAATCTGTTCAAAGAAATCTCGAATAATCGGTGTGCGATCTGGTACAGCATCGCGCTCAACACCTTCAGTATAAGCAGCCACAGCCTCAGCTGAACCTACAGTATCTCCAGCCTTCGCTGCAAGTGTACCTGTCGCTGGCGCATTATCCCACAGATCGTCTTCATCCGCAATATACATAGAACGAGGCTGCGCGCTTGTTGAAGCCACCACGGAATCTTCCGCAGGGAGACTCGTTTTGGATTTGGAACGACGGCGCGACGGGGTCGTTGAGCGCTCTGGCAGAGCTGCATATACCGTTTCTTCGGCTTCTGTCTCCTCTTCCTCCTGATTGGCACGAGACTTGCGTAACCAGCCAAGCAAGCCTTGACGTGCCTGCCCCTCTTCGTACTCTTCCTCATACGTCTCTGGCTCCTGTGCAGCAAGTTCCTCAGCTTCCGCCAGTTCCAATTCACGTTCCCGACGACGCTCTGCTACCGCTTCACGCGAAGACTGCCATTGTCGTCCGACAGCCGCACCTGCGCCGGAAAGGATATTGCGTCCGTAATCAGCAACTTCCACCACAGACTTTTGCGTAATGAGCATCAGACTGATCATCAACATGACTCCGGCAATTAGCTTTGTACCGATGACACCGAATAGCATCGTTAGCATCCATGTCTGTACAGCGCCGATATAACCACCTGCCTCCTGTCGTGCTGGCAAGGAGCTGAGCTGTTCTGCCGGTACATGAAGCATCACACTTCCTAATGTCATTGTAAAGACAAGCAATACAAGCCCGCTCATGCGACTGTTCCAGCCATGATTCCAGCGTTGACGAAGCATTGTCATCAGACCAATGTACATTCCTACCAGCGGCAGAACAAAGTACACTTTGCCTAAAATAAACGCAGTTATGTAATACAGAAAATGTCCAACAGCAGCCTGTCTGGACAATGCAATAACCGATAAGGTAATCAGGATAATCCCGTAAATTTCATATTTTAATATACTCAAAGCAGGTGCCTTATTGCTTTTGCGCTTACGTCCAGTAGACGATTTGCGCTTGGCACTTTGCGCCGGTTTCCGCGCAGCAGATGGCGCGGACTTCCGGGTTGTTTTGGTTGTCGTTCTGGGCTTCTGGGCTGTTTTCGGCTTAGCCACCTGTTACCACCTCCGATGTGTTATTATAGCATACTCCAACCGCAGATGCCGTACATTTGTTTGCGTTTTGAAACGACAAAACCCCTGCTCCCCGCATGGGACCGTCCAATATACCATGCGGAGAAGCAGGGGCGACTGGTTGCCCTTACTTTTTATTCAAAAAGCACAATGACATGTGCTTACACTTCCATAATGATCGGCAGGATCATCGGTCTGCGGCGTGTCTGTTCGTACAGGAAACGTCCGAGCGCGTCTTTGACGCTAGTTTTCAGGGAAGCCCACTCGTTAACGTTCTCACTCATCAGACGTTGCAATGTGCTTGTTACGATGCGGTTTGCTTCATCCAGCAGACCTTCGGATTCGCGCACATAGACAAAACCACGGGAGATGATGTCCGGACCGGATACGATCTGGCCATTTTGTTTGCTCAGGGTTACGACTACGACCATGATACCGTCTTGAGACAGCAATTTGCGATCGCGCAGTACGATGTTACCTACATCGCCGACACCCAGACCATCGATCAGCACGTTACCGGAAGTGACTTTACCGGCTTTGCGTGCAGCACCGTTAACGATCTCAACTGTGTCACCGATGTCTACGATAAAGATGTTGTTCGGATCTACGCCTGTTGCTTCACCCAGCATCGCATGTCTACGCTGCATCCGGTATTCACCGTGAATCGGGATGAAATATTTAGGTTTCATCAGGTTCAGCATCAGTTTCAGCTCTTCTTGCGAACCGTGACCGGAAACGTGTACGCCAGGGTTTGCACCACTGTAGTATACGTTAGCGCCGAGACGGAACAATTCGTCGATCGTACGACCGATATATTTCTCGTTACCCGGTACCGGCGTTGCCGCGATAATTACACTATCACCTGGCAGGATATCCACCTTACGGTGTGTAGAGCGTGCCATGCGCGTTAAGGCGGACATTGGCTCGCCTTGGCTACCTGTCGACAGGATAACGACACGGTCAGCGGACATTTTGTTTACTTCTTCTGGTTCGATCAGCATGCCATCTGGAATATCCAGATAACCGAGATCGCTAGCAATTCCTACTACGTTAACCATACTGCGACCGATAACGGTAATTTTGCGACCGGTTGCAGCAGCAGCATTTACAACTTGCTGAATGCGGTGAACGTTGGATGCAAATGTCGCTACGACTACACGTTGCGTCGCTTTGCGGAAGATGTCTTCCATCACGATGCCAACGGTTTTCTCAGAAGGTGTGTAGCCTGGGCGGTCAGCGTTTGTACTGTCAGACAACAGTGCCAGTACGCCTTTGGCACCGATCTCAGCCATACGTTGCAGATTAGCAAATTCATTATTAACCGGTGTATGGTCAAATTTGAAGTCACCTGTATGAACAACGTTGCCTTCCGGTGTAGCCAGGCAGACACCCACGGAATCTGGAATACTGTGATTGGTTCGGAAGAAGGTGGCTGTGATGGTGTTACCCAGTTTCACTTCGGAATCTTCATGAATGATGATTCGTTTTGTTTCGCCAAGCAGATTGGCTTCTTTCAGTTTATTCTCTACCAGACCCATAGTCAGGCGAGTACCGTATACCGGTACATTGAGATGTTTCAGAACGTATGGCAGGCCGCCGATGTGGTCTTCATGGCCGTGTGTCAGCAGAATACCGCGTACTTTATCGCGATTTTCTGTCAGGTAGGAAATATCTGGAATGACCATATCGATCCCCAGCATATCTTCCTCAGGGAATTTGAGTCCTGAGTCTACTACGACAATGTCATTTCCGTATTGGATGACATACATGTTTTTACCAATTTCACCGACGCCGCCCAAAGCAAAGATCGTCAGTTTTTCGTTATTTGTGTTTTTTTTGGACAATGGAACTATACCTCCTATAATGTTGGACGCCGTTTTAATATTTATAAACAAAAAGAATTTGTGTTCTACAATAGCATGGTAATAATTTACAAAATCAACTGCAAATGTTGGCTATAACAATACAAACCGGTCCTGTACCAGTTAAAGTATGCAAGAAACCACCATCCGGAAATTTCATATTCTTGCATCGTTTACGAATGTCACGAACACTCTGCCTGACAAAGAATTCTATTCGCAAACTTTTATTACTTTTTTATACCGCACCCAGTCACTTGAGAATATTATACATGATAAAAAAACAAAAACACAAGTCATGTTTGAAACCCGCGGTAACATAAGCAATAAACCCCTTTCATAGCAAGGAAAACCGGTTATGTAGGAAGGCTATTCATCACCTGTTGTGCAGCACACGCTTCAGGTGATAACGGATAAAACTGTGCTCATTTTGCAATTATATGTATAAATATTCACGCTGGTGAATGTAGTATATTCGTGCTTATGGGGTTTGATAGATTGTTATGCCTTGCATCCGATCTTGTTCGTAGCACATCAATGCTTAGTACCCGAATTGCTTCCCTGTTAAACCTGATATACCAACACGCAGTAAATCCCGACAGACGATAACACAATAAAACACAAGGTCGTGCTGTTCCCTTGTAATATACGTTTGAAGCATCTGTCCTTATAAACAGTGACTGGCATAAGCAGTGACTGCTGCTGGATACGTTTGCTTGTATCCGCGTATGAGTGAGCAAGGATATGATCATCATCTGTAGTTTTAAGGAAAAGACAACCTTGTGCATGGTCTATGGTATATCACATGAGCTTGTGCAAAACAATTCCTATTTTCTCTGTCTCTTGAAACTCTCCGTAATTCTAAACGCTCACTTTCTATCCCGCTTATCCACTTTGTTTGCAGGTATTTAATTTCTCAATAGATGGATAGCCCTACCTTCGTTCTGTTGGTAGCTAGGCGTTCGCTCTGCTGAGAGATACCTCGTCATGTTAAGCCAGACCAGCGCCACTGCTCTACTTCTGGTAGGTCGGTGCCTTCGGAGCGTATATACTCATTATGCTTCTTCAGCATCTCGTCCATGCTCGTAATGAATGTGTTGTGGTCATCATGCTCTGGCAAGCTACGTAACGCCGCCTTGACCAAACTGAAGCGATCCAGCTCATTCCGCACTCTCATATCAAATGGCGTTGTAATATCGCCATTTTCTCTATACCCATGAATATGAATGTTGCGGTTCGGATGATCGAAGAACAGGTCGCGAATCAATCCCTCATACCCGTGAAAAGCAAACAGTACCGGCTTATTCCCTGTAAAATAAGATATGCAGTCCTGCTCTGACAAGCCGCGCGGATCGCGGTCCTGAATGCGCAAACGCAGCAGATCGACCACGCTCACAAAACGGATGTTCAGATCTGGCAAATACTCATGCAGAATCGAAACCGCCGCCAACGCTTCGGTCATGGGTTCCGTACCCGCAGCAGCAATGACAAGATCCGGCTCTTCATTCGGTGCTGCTGTACTTGCCCATGGAACGATGCTCATCCCTCGCTCCACCAGCTCCGCTGCCTCTGTCGGCGTGAACCATTGCAGACGTGGATGCTTGGACGTAATGATTAGGTTGATCTTACCGCGATCATTCGCAACCTTTTCAAATACTGCCAGTAAGGTATTCGCATCCGCAGGCAAATATTCGCGTACTAGATCATGCCGCTTGTCTGCCAAATGTCCCAAAATACCGGGGTCTTGATGAGTATAGCCGTTGTGATCCTGCTGAAATACGGTTGATGAGGCGATCAGATTCAGCGATGGAATATCGGCACGCCAATCCAATACACTTGATTTGCGCAACCATTTGAAATGCTGGGTAATCATAGAATCAACAATGCGCAAAAACGACTCATAGCTGGCAAAAAAGCCATGTCGCCCACTCAGCAGATACCCTTCCAGCATTCCCTCCGCCTGATGCTCAGATAACTGCGAATCAATCACAAATCCATCATGCGCCAGATGCTCATCTGTTTGTGGATGAATGGGTGCCATCCAGCGTCGCTCTGTCACTTCAAATACAGGCGTCAACCGATTGGACATCGTTTCATCCGGTCCGAAAATACGAAAATGACGTTCGTCCCGATTCAGCACAATCAGATCCCGAACATACTGCGCCAGAACCTCCATGTCCTGTGCTTGCTCCACTCCCGGCTGCGTGATAGATAGCTGATGCTCTGCAAGCGACGGTAGCTTCAAATCCTTAGTGAGCAGACCGCCGTTAGTGACTGGATTCATACTCATCCGCTTTTGACCCTTCGGCAGAATGTCCGCCAGCTCTGCACGCAATCTCCCCTGCTCATCAAAGCATTCTTCTGGTCGATAGCTCTGCATCCAAGACGTTAATTCGGGAGCATACTGCATATGCGCTTGATCCGCAGGCATTGGCACCTGATGCGCCCGAAATGAGCCTTCGATCACTTTGCCATCCCACTCTTTTGGACCTGTCCAACCTTTGGGACTACGGAAAATAAGCAGCGGCCAACGCGGACGTTGAAGATCATTGTTATGGCGAGCATTGTGCTGAATATGCTGAATCCGCTCTATGATATGATCCAATGCTCCAGCCATCGCTGGGTGCATCTGCTGTGGATCATCGCCTTCAACAAAGATCGGCTCCCAGCCCATTCCGGTAAAATAAGCATGCAGCTCCTCATCACTCTGACGCGCCAGAATGGTAGGATTGCTGATTTTGAAGCCATTTAGATGCAAAATAGGCAGCACTGCACCATCAGTCACTGGGTTAATAAAACGGTTAGAAAACCATGAAGCTGCGAGTGGACCCGTCTCCGCTTCCCCATCGCCGATCACAACAGCAGCAATCAGATCGGGATGATCTAGAATGGCACCGACCGCATGAGATAACGAATATCCCAATTCGCCGCCTTCATGAATGGAACCCGGCGTTTCTGGAGCAGCATGGGAAGCAACGCCACCGGGAAATGAAAACTGGCGGAACAGTCGCTGCATACCCTGTTCATCACAAGTGATTTCTGGATAAATCTCCGTATAACTGCCTTCCAGATACGCATTGGATACCATCACCTGACCACCATGTCCGGGACCCTCAATGTAAAACATGTTAAGATCATATTTATTAATCACTCGATTCAAATGCGTATAAATAAAATTCTGTCCCGGCACGGTTCCCCAGTGTCCGATCGGATGAATTTTCAAGTCATTTTGTTGCAATGGTCTACGCAGCAGTGGATTATCCTTCAAATAAATCTGACCAATTGACAAATAATTGGCAGCCCGCCAGCAGGCATCCATTTTCTCCAAATACGTGGGCGATGAGTAATCAACAGGTACTGCTTGCGATTTCATGGGCATTCACTCCTCAGTGTATGATGAACTTCTCCACATCTAATCCCTACATATAATCTCTCTATGCTCAACCTCTACATGCCGGTCTGTCTGTTTGCTTCGGCATGTGCTCTCGTCCTCTTCTTACCCTTTATGTACTGCCCTTTACCGGATCTGCCGTATAAAATAAAAAGCACAGCCCTTTTTATAGGCTGTGCTTGGATAATCGTTATCAAAATAATTGGAATCAGGGAATACCTATCCATACGAAGCTGCAACACTTCGAGAATAGACTGGTTTCACATTATGCAGCTAATAACGCTTTGCCGCAATGCTTCAATACAGTGTATTGTTATACATCATTATGCACTAGCTATTCAGCCAGTTGTGTACAACGTCTACTGATCTTGAGCTGATTCGTAATGGATATTACAGCAAGGCTTCGATAAATTTCTTCTGTGCATCTGATGGTGGCATCAGAGGTAGACGTACATCCCCATTGCCATAGCCGCGAATACATAGCGCATATTTGACCGCAGACGGGTTTGGCAGCGGATCAGGGCAGGAAAACAGTCCTTTGAACAATGGCAATAGCTTTTGATTAATACGTGCCGCTTGTTCTACCTGACCATTCACATAGAGATTGATCATATCGGACATCGTTTGACCTACGACATGGCTCGCTACGCTGATAATACCGTATGCACCTACCGTTACAGCCGCAAAGCCCGTTGCATCCTCACCGGAATAAATACGGAAGCCTTCTGGCGCCCCAGCGGCGATCTCAGTCACTTGATCAATCGATGCACATTCCTTCGTCGCAACAATATTGCTGATCTGTGCCAGTTTGATTGTTGTTTCCGCAGACATACAGGTTACCGTACGCCCCGGAACATTGTACACAATAATCGGCAGTTCGGTTGCAGCTGCAATGGCTTTGAAGTGCTCATACAAACCTGCCTGATTCGGCTTGTTGTAATACGGCACGACCAGCAGCAGACCATCCACCCCGAGCTTGGAAGCCTCGCGGGTCAAATGGATCGAATGCTTGGTATTGTTGCTACCTGTACCAGCGATAATTTTGCATCTGCCAGCGGCATGTTTGACGGAGAAGCGGAACATTTCCAGCTTCTCCTCATCAGTCAGTGTCGGCGATTCACCGGTCGTTCCGCAAATAACAAGGGATTCGGACTTTTGTTCTTCAATCAGATAATCAATTAAACGGGCTGTTGCATCCCAGTCGATCTCGTCCTGATCAGTAAAGGGAGTCACCATTGCCGTAATCAGTCTTCCAAAGTCTACCAATGTTTTTCCTCCTTCAATACGGGATAGTTCCCGCAGAAATTGGGCAGATTATAGGTGCAGTTCAAACTGGTTGTGGAGGGCACGGACTGCCTGTACCATATCTTCCTTTTTCACCAGCACCCAGATAGTTGTATTGGAGTCGGCAGACTGAAGGATAGTGATGCCTTGACCGGTCAATGCAGCGACGATTCGCGCCATAATCCCCGGTACACCGTTGATGCCGCCACCAACGACTGACACTTTTGCACATCCGGATACGCTGCTTGGTTGCAGACCCATATCCCGAAGCAATTCCATTGCCCGTTCTGCTTCATAATCCAATACCGTATAGACCGCCCCGTAAGGCGTTACATTAATAAAATCGACGCTGATGCGGTTTTCGGCCATCGACTGGAATACTTTAAGCTGGAGGTTTTCCACGCCGTCCTGCTGATTAACTGTAATCTGCGTTACATTGTTCATGTAGGTAATACCAGTAACAAAGCGGTCAATCACACCACCCGGCGAATCAACGAATTGCTCCGGCTGAGTAACCAGCGTGCCTTCGCTTTCGGCAAAGGTGGAACGAACACGTACTGGCACCTGCGCCTGCATCGCAATCTCAACGGCGCGTGGATGAATGACTTTGGCTCCTTGATGAGCCATATTGCAAATTTCGGCATAGCTCACGTAAGCAAGCGGCTTAGCATCCTCGACAATACGCGGATCAGCAGTCAGAATTCCTTCAACGTCGGTATAGATATCCACCATGCCTGCATGCAAAGCTGCGCCAAGCGCCGTTGCCGACGTGTCACTGCCTCCGCGTCCCAATGTGGTCAGATCGCCATTTTCGGTTTGACCTTGGAAGCCAGTTACGATGACAACCTTACCTTCTTCCAGTTCTTGCAGTACACGCTCTGGACGAATCGCCAGAATACGCGCGTTGCCAAAATTATCATCGGTGATAAAACCTGCCTGTGCGCCGGTTAACGCAACAGCCGGAATGCCCTCGGCATGCAGCATACCACTTAGATTGACAGCAGAAATGATCTCTCCGCAACCCATCAGCAGATCGCGTTCGCGTGCAGATGGCACACTGCCATTGTGAGCGGTGCTATCCAGTAATGTATCGGTAGCGTATGGGTCGCCACTGCGTCCCATTGCGGATACCACAACAACGAGCTTGACCTGCCGGGCAAGCTCGCGTTTGATATGCCGCAGCACATGCTGTCGCGCTTCAGGGCTTGAGAGCGATGTGCCGCCAAATTTTTGTACCAGTATGTTTGATGTTTTTTGTAATAAGGTCGTCATGACCATACGCCTCCGTTAGCTGCTAACTGCTGCTGTTTTTGCGGCGATGATCTCGGCGATTTGAACCGCATTCCATGCTGCGCCTTTGAGCAGGTTATCCGATACGATCCACATGTTCAAGCCACGGGAATCGCCCAGATCGCGGCGCAGACGGCCTACGAACACATCGTTTTTGCCGGCTGCATCCGTTGCGAGTGGATAGGCTTGATTAGCCGGATCATCCACCAGCGTTACGCCCGGTGCAGATTGGAGAAGCTGTTTTACTTCGTCCAGATCAAAGTCCTGTTTTAATTCAACGTATACGGACTCCGAGTGTCCATACACAACTGGGATACGTACACATGTAGTGGTGACTTTGATGTCATCATCTTCCATGATTTTCTTCGTTTCCCGAACCATTTTCATCTCTTCCAGTGTATAGCCGTTGTCCTGAAATTTATCAATTTGCGGAATCGCGTTGAAAGCGATTTGGTGCTTCACTGGCAGAGAGCCAACCGGAAGAATGTCTGGTTGTACATCTTCACCCGCTAGCGCAGATTGGCTTTGACGCTTCAATTCTTCGATCGCCTGGTTGCCCGCACCGGATACCGCCTGATAGGTCGAGGCGATGATGCGTTCGATACCATAACGGTCATACAGTGGCTTCAGAGCAGCTACCATTTGAATGGTGGAACAGTTTGGATTCGCGATAATGCCTTTGTGATCGGCAATGCGTTCCGCATTAACTTCCGGTACAATCAGCGGTGTATCCGGGTCCATACGGTAAGCGTTCGTATTGTCGATACAAACTGCGCCATGACGAACAGCATGCGGTGCCAGTGCCTTACTGATGTCACCACCAGCACTGAACAGCGCAATGTCTACACCAGCAAAGCTATCCGGCGTTGCTTCTTCTACCGTCACTTCCTGCCCTTTGAACAGCACCTTTTTACCAGCCGAGCGCGCGGAAGACAGAAGCTTCAGCGTTTTCACCGGAAAATCGCGTTCCTCCAGCAATCTTACAATCTGTTGTCCTACTGCTCCTGTCGCTCCAACGACAGCCACATTAAAGAATTGATTAGACATCTAGCATCTCTCTCCCCTTCGATTTTGCAGGGCATCTGTACAAAGACTGAAACGGCGGTCTATTACGACCACCGCAGACCCTGACCGCCCGGCGAATAGTGCCGGAAATAAATTTCAGTATCCTGCAATAATTGTAGAAATAATATCATTCCCTGTCATATCTTTCAACTGTTTTGCAGAAAAGTTTTAAAGCACTGACGCTTTGCTGATAATGGGATATGGTATCGCAGCGTCTTTTCTAGCTATAATATAGCGTATTATTTGGTACCCGTATGACCGAATCCGCCAGCTCCGCGTACGGTTTCTGATAATTCCTGTACTTGTACCAAATGCGTTTCGGGTACGATTTGGAATACCATCTGCGCAATACGTTCACCGCGTGTAATCTCAAACGGCTCTTGACCATGATTGATCAGCAGTACTTTGATCTCACCACGATAGTCTGCGTCAATCGTACCTGGTGTATTGAGCGAGGTGATTCCATGTTTCAATGCAAGACCGCTGCGTGGACGAATCTGTGCTTCTAGTCCGCCCGGCATTGCCAGCGCTAGACCTGTCGGTACTAGCATGCGTTCGCCGGGTTGCAGTGTAATCGGTGCATCAACCGCTGCATACAGATCATAGCCAGAAGCCTGCTCGGACATTTTGCGCGGCAGCTCCAGACCTTCGTGGTTTGCAAGGGTCATAATTTCGATAGTAAAGGCATTAGTGGACAAGTTCATCTCTCCTTACATGTGCAATGCTTTTATCCGATGCGCCTACCATTGCCAGCGCATACGGCTCCGCAAACATATCGTCGATGACAGAACGGATATCCTCCATTTGCACCTCTTCGATATAGCGGATCGTCTCGTCAACTGTATCATGCTGTCCTAGCATAATTTCGTTTTTGCCCAGACGATTCATCATGCTGCTTGTGCTTTCCAATCCAAGAATCAGGCTACCCTTGAGCTGCTGCTTGCCTTGCTCCAATTCGTACTCGGTTAAGCCATTCACCTTCAGATCATGCAGCAGGTTGTGGGTCAGCTCGAATACGTCCTGTGTCTGCTTCGGCGCTGTACCAGCATAGATCGTAAACAGTCCGCTATCTGCATGTGCAGTATAGTAAGAATAGACGGAGTACGCTAGACCACGCTTCTCACGGATTTCCTGAAATAAACGCGAGCTCATGCCGCCGCCCAGTGCATTGTTGAGCAGCACCATAGCGTAGTATCTCGGATCATCTATTTTACCACCTGGGAAGTTGATGCAGATATGATTTTGTTCAGTTTTCTTTTTGTGAAAGGCAAGTTCACCTTTGAAGGTCGGTGCAGTCAGTTCCTGTTCACTACCGTGAATATCAAAACCACCAAAATATTTTTCCAGCAGCGGTACGACACTATCGTCGATATGACCAGCAATGCTGATCACAGTATTTTCAATTGTATAACGATCCTTCATAAATAACCGAAGTTGATCTGGTCCCATCGGCGCTAGACGCTCAGACGTCCCAAGAATCGGATAAGCAAGCGGGTGATTGCCATACGAAGCAACAGTCACCAGATCATGCACCAGATCGTCGGGATCATCTTCATACATGGAAATTTCCTCTAGAATGACATTTTTCTCCCGTGCCAGCTCGTCGGCATCCAATAGAGAATTGAAAAACATATCGGATAAAATATCCAGCGCAATCTCCAGATGCTCATCCAGCACTTTGGCATAGAAGCATGTATATTCCTTGCTTGTAAAGGCATTGACATTACCGCCGATGCCGTCGAAAATTTCAGCGATCTTTTTGGCATCAAAGCGTTTGGTGCCTTTGAACAGCATATGCTCAATAAAATGCGAAATTCCGTTTGTCACCAGACTTTCGTTACGAGAACCGGTTTTGATCCAGATTCCGAATGTGACAGAACGGAAAGTCGGCATCTTTTCCATAACGATCCGCAGACCATTATTCAATTGTATCCGTTCCATTGACTGGCCCCCTCATTGATAAATGCATTCCTATCCTAACATAATATTCGATTTGGCTCTACCTGCATCTTGGATATCACATGATGCAGCTGCCTATCTGATCTTCCTTATCTGGTGATGAGTAGGATTATAACTACGTATTGCCTTTCCTTCCGATTGCTTATTATAGAAAGAAACTGTCATCCACTGCAAAAACTTGTTTTTATAATACAAAAAAATGATCATAATCTATATCGCACGTTGCTCTACGATGGACTGTATTTTCGTATTCTACGCTGACAGCAGATGACAATCGTATCATGATTTTGGCAGAAGCAGGAAATACACGTAGAAATGAAAAAAAGAGTCAGAAACAGACTCTGGCTCTTTTACTCATCTAGCTATGAAATTAACAGGCAGCATTCTGCCAACACTCTAGCGTCCTGACGGACACATCAAGGATTAGGAGTTTGCTTTTTCGCCTGCTTCTGCAGTCAGCAGTACTTTGCGGGACAGGTTTACGCGACCTTGACCATCGATCTCAGTTACTTTCACCGTGATCATATCGCCAATAG
The DNA here is from genome assembly GCF_040719145.1 of Paenibacillus sp. JQZ6Y-1. NCBI lineage: Bacteria > Bacillati > Bacillota > Bacilli > Caryophanales > Paenibacillaceae > Paenibacillus > Paenibacillus kandeliae. Next base: position 1,229,430 of record NZ_JBFDUZ010000001.1, on the reverse strand, counting down.
CTACAACGTCTTCCACTTTTGCCACACGCTCGTTAGACAGCTGGGAAATGTGAACGAGACCGTCTTTACCAGGAATCAGTTCTACGAATGCGCCAAATTTCTCGATCCGTTTTACTTTACCTAGGTACGTTTCGCCAACAACGACTTCGCGTACGAGATCTTCGATCATTTTTTGTGCTTTTTTGATCATTTCTTCGTCGGAAGAACCGATGAATACGCGACCGTCTTGCTCGATATCGATTTTCACGCCAGTTTCATCAATGATTTTGTTGATGATTTTACCGCCGGGACCGATAACATCACGGATTTTATCCGGGTTGATGTTGATGATCACGATTTTCGGAGCATATTGAGACAGGCTTGTTCTCGGTTTGTCCATCAAAGCGTTCATTTTGCCGAGAATGTGCAGACGGCCTTCGCGCGCCTGAGACAGTGCTTCGGACAAAATTTGACGGTCGATGCCGTTGATTTTGATATCCATTTGGATAGCAGTTACACCTTCAGCTGTACCGGCTACTTTAAAGTCCATATCGCCGAGGTGATCTTCCATACCTTGAATATCGCTCAGGATGGATACATGATCGCCATCTTTGATCAGACCCATCGCAATACCGGCTACCGGTGCTTTGATCGGTACGCCTGCATCCATCATTGCCAGAATGCTGGCGCAGATACTTGCTTGAGAAGTGGAACCGTTGGATTCCAGTACTTCGGAAACGACACGGATGGTGTACGGGAATTCTTTTTCCGAAGGGATAACTTTGGACATTGCGCGCTCACCGAGTGCACCGTGACCGATTTCGCGACGACCCGGAGGACGAAGCGGACGTGCTTCACCGACACTGAATGGCGGGAAGTTATAATGGTGCATGAAGCGTTTGGATTCTTCTGGTGCAATACCATCCAGAATCTGCACATCACCAAGCGCACCAAGTGTACAAATACTAAGTACTTGTGTTTGTCCACGTGTGAATAGACCGGAACCGTGCGTTCTTGGCAGCAGTTTCGCATCACATTCGATTGGACGAATCTCTTCAAGCTTACGTCCATCTGGACGTACTTTATCATGGGTGATCAGACGGCGCACTTCTTCTTTAACGATATCGTGCAGCACTTCTTTTACATCATCCATGTATTCAGGCGTTTCCGCGTATTGTTGTTCAAAATGAGCAACCGCATCGTTGTTTACTACATCGATAGCATCCTGACGTGCTTGCTTCTCAGCAATTTTCAGCGCGTCTACCAGACGTGCTTCTGCGAATGCACGAACAGCACTGTTTACATCACTGTTCACGGTGTGCAGTTTCACTGCCATTTTCGGCTTGCCTGCGACTTGTACCAGTTGCTCAATCGTCGTAACGATATTTTGGATTTCAGCATGACCAAACATGATTGCTTCCAGCATGATATCCTCTGGCAGCTCATTTGCTTCTGCTTCCACCATCATAATCGCATTGCGTGTACCGGCAACAACCAGATACATTTCGCTTACTTCTTGTTGAGCAATCGTCGGGTTGATGACAAACTCGCCATCTACACGACCAACCGCTACACCACCGATTGGACCATCAAACGGCACATCGGAAATGCTCAGTGCAGCAGACGTACCGATCATCGCAGCAATTTGCGGCTCGCAGTCTTGCTCTACACTCATTACATAGTTGGCAACCTGTACATCATTCCGGAAGCCTTCCGGGAACAATGGGCGGATCGGACGGTCGGTCAGACGGCTTGCCAGAATCGCTTTCTCGCTCGGTCTGCCTTCACGTTTAATAAATCCACCGGGAATTTTACCTACGGCATACAGCTTTTCTTCGTAGTTTACGGTAAGAGGGAAAAAGTCCAGATCTTTGGGCTCGGAAGACGCCGTTACCGTACAGAGTACAGACGTATCGCCGTAACGCACCATTACTGCTGCGTTTGCCTGCTTGGCCAGACGGCCAGTTTCCAGTACGAGGGTTCTGCCTCCGAGCTGCATTTCAACTCGCTGTTCCATGAAATTCCTCCTTTTTAGGTCATCCTACTATTCTATAATCAAGTCTCAATTCCCTTCCGAGAATATCAACCGGAAAAATATGTGTACTTACAAAAAGCAACCCGGCCGCCGCCGTTGGCTCCGAAAAGACCATACGGCTGAACAACCAGGCTGCTTTGGAATTGCATTTTAGTTTTAGCGACGCAGACCGAGACGTTCGATCAGTGCGCTGTAACGTTTAACATCATTTTTCTTGATGTAAGCCAGAAGCTTACGACGTTGACCTACCATTTTCAACAGACCACGACGGGAATGATGATCCTTTTTGTGGCTGCGGAAATGATCCTGCAGGTTCAAGATGTTTTGCGTCAGGATAGCGACTTGTACCTCCGGTGATCCTGTATCGGACTCGTGAGTTCTGTACTCCTCGATCAGTTGTTGCTTACGCTCTTGAGTTAATGCCATCCTATTCACCTCCTTAAAATTTCATAAATAATCGCCATTGGCCTCGATATCGGCGGTGAGACCGAATAACCAAGCCAAGGTTATGTTGCTGATATCAGAAACAGCAACGTTGATCAGTATAACACATAGGGATTGCAAATAGCAATGCCGTTATGAAAGAATCTGACGCGCCGTTTGTGCATCCGCGGTGATCTGAGTTACCAGTTCGTCAATGGAGCCGAATTTGCGCTCATCGCGGATATAATCAACGAGTTCTACCGCTAATTGTTGACCGTACAGATCACCTTGGAAGTCCAGAATATGCGCTTCAAAGCTTGGACGTTTCTCCCCCGTTTGGAAGGTCGGCTTGAAGCCGATATTCATTACGCTCGGGCGCCACGCTCCATCTGCCATGACTCGTACCGCATATACACCCGGACGAGGAACGACGTATTTTTCATTTAGCTGTAAATTGGCTGTTGGGAAACCGATCGTACGCCCTCGTTTATCCCCGTCCACTACCGTACCGCGAATCTGGTACGGGCGTCCGAGCAGCAATGCCGCATGAGCAACATCACCATCACGCAAGGCACGGCGAATCGCCGAGCTGCTAACTTTGCTATCTTCCAACAAAAAGGCAGGTACAGTTTCCACCGACAGCGTATCCTGGCCTAGTTCCCGTAGCAATTCCGGTGTGCCGGCACCACGGTGACCAAAATGAAAATCAAATCCAACGACAGCGGTCTGCACCTGTAGCGGCACCAGCATTTGTTCATAAAACTGCTCTGGTGTCACGGTTGCAAACGCATGGTTGAACTCCGCTACATAGAGTGTATCTACACCCATGCCGCGCAGTATTTCTTCCTTGATGGCAAGCGGGGTCAAATAGCCTTCATAATCGCCTTTGCCAAGCACTTCCTTCGGATTCGGATCAAAGGTCATGACGGAAGCGGAAATGCCAAGCCGCCTTGCCAGCCGGATGCCATAATCGATCACACTAGCATGTCCGAGATGAACACCGTCAAACTGACCGATCACCATCACCTGCGGGCCTGCTGCGTGCGGAATGCCGTCTTCCGGCCATGGATAAGCCAACCTTACTATATTCACTGTGATATCACCCGCATTTCTACAAATGAATGTGTTTACTCAAGCTGGTCGTAAGAGGTCAGGGTAAAAATACTTTGACCGGCACAATCTTGGCTGCCTGATCATCGCGTTGAAAAATACCAATAAATGTACCATCCGGCGCATACAGCTTGAGCAGCTGTGCCGCTATGATACTTTCATCATCTGCAGAGGCATCTACTGATAATGCTTGCTCATCTTGCGATGACTGCTCCTGTTGCACTGACTGCGATTCCCGTGGTGCAATATAGTTCAGAGCGATATGCTTGCCCTGCAACGTATGCTTATAAACGGCTGCATCTACAGTATATCCAGGCAACGCTGACATCGCTTGATCCGGTGGAATTAGATACTGCTCCAATGCACCCTGCTCCATCAGCTCTTCAATCTGTTCAAATGTAACACATTTGTCCAGTGTAATGCCTGCTGACTGTGTGCGTACCAGCTGCACCATCGTCGACGGTACCCCTAACGCACGACCAATGTCGACGCAAAGCGTACGGATATACGTACCTTTGGAGCAGAGCACCCGGAACGATACTTCTGGATGATCGCCCGGTGTCCAGCCGATCATTTCCAACTCATGAATCTGCACTTCGCGCGCTTTGCGCTCCACCGTTTTGCCTTCGCGTGCTAGCTCATACAGACGCTTGCCGTCGATTTTGACAGCGGAGTACATCGGCGGCACCTGCGAGATGGTACCAGTCAATCCTTTCAGCACCTCACGCACCTGCTGCTCTTGCAATTCCACCTTCTCTACCTGTTCGGTAATCTCGCCTGTCAGATCCTCGGTATCTGTCGCTATGCCAAAACGAAGTACAGCGACATATTCCTTGGGCATCTCCTGCAAGTACTCTACAATTCGAGTGGAACGGCCCAAACAAAGCGGCAATACACCCGTAACCGCTGGGTCTAACGTACCCGTATGACCAATTCGCTTCATACGCACCAATCGGCGGACCTTCGCCACGACATCGTGGGAAGTGAAGCCTGCCGGCTTGTGTATTGCCAATACACCATCAAACTCGTTCATAAAAGCTCCTTTATATATGACACGACCTGCTGCTTAACCTGCTCCAAGCTGCCTTCGAGACGACAGCCTGCCGCCTTGATATGCCCGCCACCGCCAAAATGCTGAGCAACCGCCGCCACATCAATTCTACCAGCAGAGCGCAGACTCGCTTTGACTGCATGATCGTCAATGACTTTGAAGAAAATACCGACCTCAACACCCTGAATATTACGTGGATAATTGACGATGCCTTCTAGATCCTCATTCTCCGCACCTGCTTGAATCATATGCTCCGGTGTCACATACACATGCGCAATCCGGCCATTCTCCTCCAGCTCTAGCGTGGACAATGCCAGACCCAGTACTTTCACCTGGGGCAACGTTACTTCTTCTAGTAGCGTTTCCGCCAGATCGGGTCCTTTGACACCAAGCTCTAGTAATCGGGAAGCAATCTCCATCACTTTAGGCGATGTGCTTGAATAGCGGAATCCACCTGTATCCGTCAGCAGACCCGTATAAATCGCTTCTGCTGCTTCTTTGGTCCATTCCACATCAAAGAGATTGATCCAGTCAAACAAAACCTCAGCGGTTGCAGCAGCGTCATCCTTGACGACATTGACAGCACCATAGCGGTCATTGGTTGGATGATGATCTATGTTCAACATGGACGCCGATTCCGACATCCAGTCTTTCACCAGACCGACACGCTTAAAATCCGCGCAGTCGACACAGATGATATGTTGATATTCCCGCTTGCCACCGTCTTCCAGTAAATTGATAATTTCACCGGATAAGGTCAAATACTGCATCCGTTTTGGGATCGGACCTTCGTTAACAAGGGTAAATTGTTTGCCGAGACAAGACAGCAGCCAGCCCACGGCTACCGTGGAACTGACTGCGTCTCCGTCCGGCTGAACATGCGAAACCACCAGAAAATTATCATGCTCTTCTACGAATGCTTTTGCATCAAGAAGAGACTGTTCATAGGTCTGCATTGCCGTCTCCTTTGAGGTTTACTCGTCTTTGCCGGAATCATCGCGATGAATCTGATTGATCAATTCGTCGATGCGATTGCCGTAAGCAATCGATTCGTCAAATTTGAACAGCAGTTCAGGCGTATGACGCAACCGGATGCGCTTGCCTAGCTCGGAGCGCAGGAAACCGGATGCTTTTTCAATTCCTTTGAGTGAACCTTTTTTTTGTTCTTCATCACCCATCACGCTGAGGTAAACCTCAGCTTGTGACAGGTCATTGGTTACATCGACGCCAGTAACGGTCACAAAACCGATACGTGGGTCTTTGAGTTCATTTTGGATTAGTAGGCTCAGTTCTTTTTTGATCTGCTCGCCTACACGTCCTGTTCTAATCTTAGCCATTGTTTTTCACCTCGTTATTTGCGCTCTACAGCTTCCATGATGAAGGCTTCGATTGTATCGTTGTCCTTCATATCATTGTAGCCGTCCAGCGTGATACCGCACTCGTAGCCTTGTGCCACTTCTTTGGCATCATCTTTGAAGCGTTTGAGGGAATCGATCTTACCTTCGAAAATAACGATGCCGTCGCGGATCAAGCGTGCTTCCGCAGAACGGGTGATTTTACCGGAAGTAACCATGCAGCCTGCAATCGTACCAACACGGCTGATTTTGAAGGTATTACGCACTTCGGCGTGACCGATAACCACTTCTTTGTACTCTGGATCCAGCATCCCTTTCATCGCTTGCTCGATTTCTTCGATAGCGTTGTAGATGACGCGGTGCAGACGAATGTCCACCTGCTCCTGCTCTGCTGTTTGTTTCGCCTGAACATCTGGGCGAACGTTGAAACCGATAATGATGGCACTAGATGCTGCTGCCAGAATGATATCGGATTCGTTGATGGCACCTACGCCACGGTGGATAATTTTGACGCGAACGCCTTCCACCTCGATTTTTTCGAGCGAGCCTTTGAGAGCTTCGACCGAACCCTGTACGTCGCCTTTGATGATGACGTTCAGATCTTTGATTTCGCCGTCTTTGATATGCTGGAATAGATCATCCAGCGTTACGCGGGTATTGGCACCCAGCTCGGACTGACGATGTGTGATTGCGCGTTTGTCAGCAATCGAACGTGCTTTACGCTCGTCTTCGAATACCATAAACGGATCGCCTGCTTGTGGAACTTCTGTCAAACCAGTGATTTCGACCGGTGTAGAAGGACCAGCTTCTTTGAGACGGCGTCCTTTATCATTTACCATAGCGCGGATACGTCCGAAACAGTTACCGGCAACAAATGCGTCACCGACTTTCAGTGTACCGTGTTGTACCAGAATACGTGCTACTGGACCGCGACCTTTATCCAGCTCAGCCTCGATAACCGCACCACGGGCACGTTTATTCGGATTCGCTTTGTAGTCGTTCACTTCTGCTACCAGCAGGATCATTTCCAGCAGGTCTTCCAGACCCATACGCTGTTTTGCCGATACGTTTACGAAGATCGTATCGCCGCCCCACTCTTCCGGTACCAGTTCATACTCGGTCAGTTCTTGTTTGACTTTATCCGGGTTTGCACCTGGTTTGTCAATTTTGTTAACTGCTACGATGATTGGCAGACCTGCCGCTTTGGCGTGGTTAATCGCCTCTACGGTTTGTGGCATAACGCCGTCATCAGCTGCAACCACGATGATCGTAATATCGGTTACCTGTGCACCACGAGCACGCATAGCGGTAAATGCTTCGTGACCCGGTGTATCCAGGAATGTAATTTTCTTTTTGTTGATTTCGACTTGGTATGCACCGATGTGCTGCGTGATACCGCCTGCTTCGCCGCCTGTTACGTTAGCGGAACGAATCGCATCCAGCAATGTTGTTTTACCATGATCGACGTGACCCATGATGGTAACAACCGGAGGACGGGATTTCAGATCGGCTTCATCATCCACTTCTTCCACCGTTTCAAAACGGTCGTCTTCAACTGGGATTTTGATTTCTACTTCAACGCCGTAATCGTCGGCGATCAGTTGAATCGTTTCCAGATCAAGCTCTTGGTTGATGGTTGCCATTACACCACTGCTGATCAGCTTCTTGATTACTTCGGAAGCATCTTTGTGCAGCAATTTGGCTGTTTCACCGACAGTCATCTCACCACGAACGATGATTTTCTTCGGTGTATTATCGATTTTCTCACGTGGCGGTTGGTTGTTGTTGAAGTTTCTGCCACCGCGACCTTTGCCACCGCGGCTGTTGTTGCGGTTACCATTGTTGTTGCCATAACGGTTACCACCGCCGCTACCGCCACGGTTGCTGTTATTGTTGTTGCGATTGCCACCGCCGCTATTACCACCACGGCTGCTGTTACCGCCACTGTTGCGATTGTCGCTAGAAGAATTGCCACCTTGGGACGTTCTTACCGAACCCGAAGGCTGACGGTTCTGCGAAGAAGAACCGGATTGCGGACGGGAAGCAGCGCTTGGCTGACGGTTTCCTCCGCCTTGAGAATTGCTACGGTTACCCGATTGGTTGGAGCTTTGTGTGCTACGGTTACCGTTACTTTGACTGGACGACGAGTTAGAGCGATTACCTGAGTTGCTGGAACCGCTTTGGGATCTGTTATTCCCATTGGATGAGTTGTTCTGAGTTTTTATATCCATACCTACCTGCTTTTCATTTTTTTCGTACGTCGCCGAAGCGTCCGCCGATTTATTCGTTTCGCTGCTCTGCCGATCGGCAGCAGCGTTCGACTTGATGTTTTTAAAAAACTGTTCCACTTTGCCTACGGCGCCATCTTCCATGACGCTCATATGATTGTTGACCGGTACATTCAGCTTTTTCAAGATCGTAATGATTTCTTTGCTGCTCATATTGAGAGATTTCGCATATTCATAAACTCTCAGTTTATCCTTCTGCTCCTGTGTACTCAATATATTCCACCTCCGACGAATTCCCTATTCGTTTACGGAGAAGCCCTGCGAAACCTTGATCGGTCAGTGCGATCACGACACGACCTTCTTTTCCGATACTGGTTCCCAGACTGTCGCGGTCGTAACCGACCAACAGTGGGATTTGATAACTGCTGCACTTATCGCGGAATTTTTTCTGCGTATTGGCGGAAGCATCACCAGCGAGGATTACGAGCGTAGCTTCACGGGAACGAATGGCCTTCAGTACAAGCTCGTCCCCGGAAAGTACTTTTCCGGCACGCATGGCAAGTCCGAGTAGGGATAGTTCGTTATTCATTAGCGTCTCTCTCCTGCACTGAACTGAATTGGCTTTCTACGCTGCTAAATTCGCTGGCAAGCCGTTCATAAATATCTTGGCTTACCGGCACTTTGAGCGCGCGATCAAACGCGCGGCTTTTCTGTGCCAGCTGGAAGCAAGCTTGCGTGGCACAAACATACGCGCCACGACCTGATTTTTTACCGGTCAAATCAATCTCTACTTGATCTTCCGGCGTGCGAACGATCCGCACCAGACTTTTCTTCGGCATCATTTGCTGGCAGGCAACACACTTGCGCAGCGGTATCTTCTTCGTCTTCATTTGATAACCAACCCCTTTCAAGCATCGGATTGCCCTATAGTCCAGCCGCCGAATCAAGCAGCTTGATGCTGTTCATTCGACGTAGGAATCATTAGGTCGATCCGGTCAGGCATAAAACGGGAAGGTTTAGTCGACCGATACGGAATCCTGATGCATTTCTTCGCCCATTTCTCTCGGACGTCCAAATTCTTCCTCTGCCTGGGTCTCGCTCTTAATATCGATTTTCCAGCTGGTCAGCTTAGCTGCCAGACGGGCATTTTGACCTTTGATACCGATTGCCAGCGACAGCTGATAATCCGGCACGATGACGCGAGCCATCTTTTCTTCTTCAAATACTTGTACTTCCAGCACTTTGGAAGGGCTGAGTGCGTTAGCAACATACTCTTCCACGCTTTCAGAATAGCGCACGATATCGATTTTCTCGCCGCGCAGCTCATTAACGATAGTCTGTACACGCACACCGCGAGGACCTACGCAAGAACCGACCGGATCTACTTCCGTATTGCGGGAGTAAACGGCGATTTTGGAACGGAAGCCAGCTTCGCGTGCAACGGAACGAATCTCAACTACGCCATCAAAGATTTCTGGCACTTCCAGCTCAAATAGACGCTTGAGCAGACCCGGATGTGTGCGTGACAGCACGATCTGAGGACCTTTGGTTGTGTTTTCTACTTTGGTGATGTAGGCTTTGATACGCTCGTTCATGTTGAACTTCTCGTTCGGCATCAGCTCAGTCAGCGGCAGCACCGCTTCGACTTTGCCAAGGTCTACATAGATATTGCGCGCATCTTGACGCTGTACGATACCAGTAACGATATCTTCTTCCTTATCAATAAATGCGTTGTAGATCAAACCGCGTTCCGCTTCACGGATACGCTGAGTAACAACCTGCTTCGCTGTTTGGGCAGCAATACGTCCAAAATCGCGTGGTGTCACTTCGATCTCTGCCACGTCTTCCAATTGGAAGTGTGGGTTGATCTCGCGTGCAGAACCTACTGAAATCTCGGTACGCTCATCCAGTACTTCTTCCACAACCATCTTGCGGGCAAATACCTTGATAGCGCCGGTATTGCGGTTCATATCCACGCGCACATTTTGCGCTGTATTAAAATTACGTTTGTAACTGGAAATCAGGGCAGCTTCAATCGCCTCAAATAGCACGTCTTTACTAATCCCTTTCTCACGTTCCAGCTCGTTCATTGCCTCAATAAAATCCATACTCATGACCTTCAAGATCCCCCTTTCAAAAAACCACCGTTTAAAAAATGATTGCCAGTCTGGCGCTGGCTACTTTTGCGTATGCAATCGTAAAGCGTTTCTTACCCGCTTCGATCAGCAGTTCACCATCGTCAAATGACAGCAGGCGTCCTTCAAACTCCTTCAGACCATCCACCGGCTCGTAGGTCGTCACGAATACATCCTTGCCAACCGCTTTGGTCACGTCGCTCTCTTTTTTGAGCGGACGCTCCGCACCCGGGGAAGAAACTTCCAGAAAATAAGGGTCCTTGATCGGATCATGACTATCCAGTTGTTCACTCATATACTCGCTGATCCGGCCACAATCATCAATATCGATGCCGCCTTCTTTATCTACAAACACGCGCAGAAAGAAATTTTTGCCTTCTTTTACGTATTCCACATCGACCAGCTCAAATCCATGTTCCTCCAAAAATGGCTGCACCATTTCCTCGACGGTCGTTTTAATCTTTGGTGTGCTCAAACAATCCAACCCTCCATCACCTTAGAATCCTGTTATGTCCTTGCAGGCTGTCGTATCCGCAAACCGTCCCAGCTTAAAGAAAATCGAACCAGATAAAGCGCTCTCGGTTCGATCTTTTGCAGTGCGGTCTGATGTGAATATAAGCTGACAGCCTCATACCAAACAGTAAAGAGTGGGTTTCCCCACTCTTTACAGGACGGTTATTTCTTTCTTCACTCTCAAAAATTATACCATAATCCCGCAGTGGTGACAAGTAATTCGCCTTGACCTGCATGCCTTTTACAACAATCTAACGATACGGTACATGACATCATTGCTTATCGTACTACAGCAAGCACTACCGTTTGTTCCACAACGTTATTACCACGTCAAACTTAGAATAGAGACAGCTGATTACTTTCCGGCAAACCGCGGAAGCAGCCCATCTGGGTCATCAGCTCAACGATCGTTTTACTCGCTTTGGATTTCTGTTGGAAATCCTCAATCGACAGAAACTCGCCATGCTCACGTGACGCAGCGATATTGCGCGCTGCATTGTCACCGATACCCTGTACAGCGGAGAACGGCGGAATCAGACTTTTGCCATCTACGGTAAAGGAGGTTGCGTGTGAGCGATACAGATCGAGTGGTTTAAAGGTAAAGCCGCGTGCCGTCATCTCCAGCGCCATCTCCAAAATCGACAGCATCGCTTTTTCCTTCGGCGACGCTTGGAAGCCAAGCTGCTCAATCTCTTCGATCTTGCGATAGATTGCTTCATATCCCTGACAGCACAGATCAATATCAAAATCTTCCGCCCGCACTGTGAAGTACGTCGCATAATATTCAATCGGATGATACAGCTTGAAGTAAGCCGTACGCACGGCAGAGATAACATACGCCGAGGCATGGGCTTTCGGGAACATGTACTGGATTTTGAGACAGGAATCAATGTACCATTGTGGCACTTTACATTTCTTCATCTCGTCGATCCATTCCGGCGTCAGACCTTTACCTTTACGCACGCTCTCCGTGATTTTAAACGCCAGACTCGCATCCATGCCCGCTTTATAAATCAAGAACAACATAATATCGTCACGACAGCCAATTACCGTTTTGATCGTACAGGTGTTATTTTTGATCAATTCCTGCGCGTTGCCAAGCCATACGCCCGTTCCGTGAGACAGACCGGAAATTTGCAGCAAATCGGCAAAGCTGGACGGTTGCGATTCCACAAGCATCTGACGTACGAATTTGGTACCCATTTCCGGTACACCATAGGTTGCTACTGGACTACGCAACTGATGCGGTGAAATGCCAAGCGCTTCGGTGGAGTTGAACATACTCATAACCTTCGGATCATTCATCGGAATTGTCGTCGGGTCTACTCCTGTTAAATCTTGCAGCATCCGCATCATCGTCGGATCATCATGTCCGAGAATATCAAGCTTGAGCAAGTTGGCTTCAAAGGCGTGATAATCAAAGTGCGTGGTCTTCCACTCGGCATTTACATCATCCGCCGGATATTGAACTGGTGTGACATCTTCGACATCGATATAATCCGGTACAACGACGATACCGCCGGGATGCTGTCCGGTACTACGTTTAACGCCAGTACAGCCTGCTGCCAGACGACTCAGCTCGGCACCGCGCCATTTTTTCTGATGCAGTTCTTCGTACTTTTTGGCAAATCCGTATGCGGTTTTCTCCGCTACTGTACCGATGGTTCCGGCACGGAATACGTTTTTCTCGCCAAACAATACTTTAGTATAATTATGCGCAATCGGCTGATAATCACCAGAGAAGTTAAGATCAATATCGGGAACCTTATCCCCTTTAAAGCCAAGGAACGTTTCAAACGGAATATCCTGACCTTCGCCTTTTAGCTCGCCGCCACAATTCGGGCATTCTTTTTTGGGAAGGTCAAATCCACTTGGTACGCTACCATCAAGGAACCATTCGCTATGCTTGCATTCCTTATTGATGCAAATGTAATGCGCTGGCAACGGATTAACTTCGGAAATGCCAAGGAAGGTTGCTACGATAGACGAACCAACCGAGCCCCGCGAACCGACCAGATAGCCGTCTTCGTTTGACTTTTTCACCAGTTTCTCGGAAATAAGATAGTTGGCAGAGAAGCCGTACTTGATAATCGGCTCCAATTCCTTTTCCAGACGAGCGATAATCACCTCTGGCAAATCCTCACCATAGATAGAACGCGCGGTGCTGTAGCAGGTATTACGGATTTCTTCGTCTGCGCCTTCCAGATCGGGTGTGAACAGCTTCTCTGGGAACAACGGGTACACCTCAAAGCGTTCTGCCAGTGCTTGCGTATTGGTCACGACTACTTCATATGCCTTATCTTCGCCGAGGAACGTAAACTCTTCCAGCATTTCCTTGGTTGTACGGAAATGGGCTTCCGGCTTGCGCTGATCCTTGAGCGGGCTAAATCCAGTAATCCCGTTGATGGTAATATCGCGGAAAATCTTCTCACGCGGTTCCAAATAATGCACATTACCTGTCGCTACTACCGGCTTGTCCAGCTTCTCGCCGATTTCGCAAATTTTTTGCAGGGCGATCTCCAATTCGCGCGGTGTGCCGACTAGACCTTTATCCACCAGATGCATATACATCGTCATCGGTTGGATTTCGAGCACGTCATAATACTGTGCGACTTCTTCCGCTTCTTCCTGTGTTTTGTTCAGTACGGTTTCAAAGAACTCGCCTTTTTCGCAACCGGACAATACTACCAGACCTTCGCGATACTGAGTCAGTACAGACTTCGGAATACGCGGTACACGTTTGAAGTATTCGGTATGCGATAGCGACACCAGCTTAAACAGGTTCTTTTTGCCTTTTTCATTCAGTGCATAAATCGTACAGTGGAATGGACGAGCATTGGATAGATCCTGACCGACAAAATCGTTCAGTCGATCCAATTGTGTCAAACGGCGCTCCTGCTCCGCATCCTTCAGTAAGCCGAACAGAATGCCACCCAACGCAATCGTATCGTCAATCGCACGGTGATGACTTTCCAATGCAACTTTGTATTTGGATGCGAGTGTATTCAATCGGTGATTTTTCAGTGTTGGATGTAGCAAACGTGCCAATTCCAGCGTATCCAGTACGGGATTCGTCATTTCTGGTAGATCGTGATTTTTCAATGTTGCTTGGATAAATCCAATATCAAAGCGTGCGTTATGGGCAACTAGAATCCCATCGCCAGCAAATTCTACAAATTCACGAATGACCTGATCAATCTCCGGTGCACCGCGTACCATTTCATCGGTAATATTGGTCAGCTGCTGGATATTGTATGGAATACGTTCATGCGGATCAACAAAGGTCGCATAGCGATCCAATTCTTTCCCTTCCACCATCTTGACCGCCGCAATCTCAATAATCTTGTTCTGCGTGATCGACAGACCGGTGGTCTCGATATCGAATACGATGTAAGTGGATGTACGCAGGTCTCGCGGCTGTGGCTCCAATACAATCGCGGTCGCATCATTCACTACATTGGCTTCCAATCCGTACAGCAGCTTAACGCCGTGCTTTTTGGCTGCTTTTGCTGCTTCTGGGTAACATTGCACACCACCATGATCGGTTACAGCAATCGCCGGATGTCCCCAATCAGCAGCTGTTTTTACATATCTATCAATCGGTGTGATCCCATCCATCGTACTCATCGTGGTATGCAGATGGAATTCAACCCGCTTCTCTTCAGCATCATCTTTGCGTCCCGGTGGCGATTTGATCTCGCTCAGATCGGACGGGATCATTGCCAGTTCTGGAATTTGCATAAATCGGTCGTATTCCACGCGTCCGCGTGCTTTGACCCATTTGCCATTTGCCAGCAGACTCATGATTTTAAGATCTTCTTTTGTTTTGGCAAACATCTTCATTTGCAGAGAATCGGTAAAGTCGGTAATGAAGAACGTAAACAGCGTACTGCCGTTACGCAGTTCTTTGCTGTCGAGACCGAAGATTGTACCTTGCACGACAACCTTTTTCTCCTCGTCCTGCAATTCCTGTAGCGGCATAGCTGGGTCTTTGATCTCGTAGCCGACCTGCAAGCGTACCGGTTCGCCATCCTCATCCAGCTCTTCTTCCAGCTCGGATTCAACGCTGGTCATCAGACGTTCGATCTCCAGCAGTTCTTCCTGACGACGCTGCTCATGGAATGCCTGTACTGCTTCCGTGGAGTTCTCGCCCACTTCAATCTTGATGCGCAGCTGTATATTAAAGTACTCGTCGTAAAATTTGACGATTGCTTGATCAATCTGCTTTTTCTTCGCTAGCTCTAGTGCCATCTGATCGGTCATCGTCAATGTCAGCACATCATCGTTAAGAGCAAATTTGGCGCGAGTCATCCATCCATTTACCGATGGAATCTGACGCTGTACCCATTCCAAAAACAATGTCCAATATTCTTCGACGACCTGTACGTGATCAATCTGTTCGTTATATTGAAATAAAAAGCGTATTTTGGCAATATGGTTCATCTTATCCTGAATATGACGGCAAAAGGTACGATAGGTCGGTGAAGGCACCAGTGTATCTTTGGCGATAATCAGTTTCCACTCTTTGTTGCTGCGGCTGATTTCCACCCGCTCGATGATCCCATCCGCAAAATAGGGCTCCATCAGACCTGCAGGCACCTGTGCCTGCTGCATCAACAGCTCAAAACGTTGTCTTTTTTCCCCGCTTGCGCTCATGAGGTCCCCCTTTGAAAAAAGCAGCAAGCTTCCGTATACATCGGTGCCGGACTCATGTCCACTCCGTTTGCTGGAAGCTTGCCTGCTTGAGTTATGCTTTGCTGCCAGATTATAAAGCTCAATCAGGCGTATAATTGCTATTCTTAATTATGCTGTGTGCCTTGTTTTGATAACAACGCTCTATTACCAAATTGAAGAATTAGTATGCGCGTGCGAATACGACAGTATGCTTCGCTGGTTGACCTGTTACGAGACATTTTTCTTTTTGTACATCCAACTGGAACGGAATATTACGAATCGTTGCGCCAGTTTCTTCTTTCACCTTACGCTCCGTTTCATCGGTACCATCCCAACCAGCGATAAAGAAGCCACGCTTCTCTTCCATGATGGTCTTCATTTCGTCGAGTGTATCGACTACGTGCATGTTCTCCTCACGGAAGGACAGGGCACGATTGTACATTTCCTGCTGTACCTGCTCCAGCATGCTTTGTACTTCTTCAACGATATTGTCGAGTGGTACTTGCTTTTTCTCGCCGCTAATGCGGGATACGAGTACACATACGCCATTTTCAATATCGCGTGGTCCTACTTCCAGACGAACAGGAATACCGCGCATTTCGTATTCGTTGAATTTCCAACCTGGGCGAACATCGGCACGATCGTCGATCCCTACGCGTACGCCAGCTTTTTTCAATTCAGCGAACAGCTCGTCCGCACGTCCTACGACCACATCGCGTGTTTTTGGAGGACCAATTGGAATGATCATGACTTGTTTTGGTGCTACTTTTGGTGGCAGCGCCAGACCACGGTCGTCGCCGTGTACCATGATCAACGAACCGATCAGACGCGTACTCACACCCCAAGATGTCGTATGCGCAAATTCCTGTGTATTTTCACGGCTCAGGAATTGAATATCAAAGGCTTCGGCAAAATTGGTACCCATATAGTGAGAAGTTCCTGCTTGTACAGCGCGTCCGTCCTTCATCATCGCTTCGATGGAGTATGTAGCTTTTGCACCGGCAAACTTCTCGGATGGACTCTTTTGACCTTTAATGACAGGAATAGCCAAGAATTCTTCTACAAACTCAGTGTACACATCCAGCATTTTCATTGTTTCTTCCAGTGCTTCTTCGGCAGTTTCGTGCGCCGTATGACCTTCTTGCCACAGGAATTCACTTGTACGTAGGAATGGCAGCGTACGCTTCTCCCAACGCACTACGTTTGCCCACTGGTTAATCAGTACTGGCAGATCGCGGTACGATTGAATCCAACGGGAATACATATGTCCAAACATCGTTTCGGACGTTGGGCGAATCGCCAGACGCTCTTCCAGCGGATCACCACCCGCTTCTGTTACCCACGGCAGCTCTGGGTTGAAGCCCTCCACGTGTTCTTTTTCTTTTTCAAAAAAGCTTTCTGGGATAAACAGTGGGAAATACGCATTGCGATGACCGGTTTCTTTGAAACGACGATCCAGATCACGCTGAATATGCTCCCAAATTTCGTATCCGTCTGGACGGAATACGATACAGCCGCGCACTGGGGAATAGTCCATCAGTTCGGCTTTTTTGATCACGTCAATATACCAGCGTGAAAAGTCTTCACTCTGTGGCGTGATTTCTGTTACAAATTGTTTGTCCTGCTTTTCGTTCGACATAAAAGTGGATATCCTCCCGTAAGTAACCATTATTAAGATGAGCACCCGCCGAAACGGCTGCTGTATTGGTGTTGGTTCAGAACGGCTGCCAGCTACTGCATGCGGTTCTGTCTGTTCATCTATTGTAGCATGACTGACTCGTTTTTTTGAATCATTTCACGCAAAGAAGCAAAAGAGCATAGTAGAAAATGTGACTTCTTCGCCGCAATCCATTGCTGCATACGGCTTCTACGCTCTCGTGCTTCCGCAAAATAATAGATGGCAGACGACAGCCAGACCAACAGACATATGTGGATATGCCGGGTCTGGCTGTCATGTTTGTTGCATAAATTGGTATATTTTTATCCTTTGATCAAACGCAGAATATCATTGTATGTTACGGCGATCATTAACAGGAACAGCATCGCAAAGCCGATGACATGCACCAAACCTTCTTTGCTTGGCTCAATCGGTTTCCGACGAATCCATTCTACAAAGATAAAGATCAGTCGGCTTCCATCCAACGCCGGAATCGGCAGCAAATTGAAGATCCCTAGGTTGGTACTGATTAAGGCTGTCCACAAGATCATACTTGCTAGACCTTGACGTGCTACTTGCGCCGTCATATCAATCGTACCTACTGGTCCAGCCAGATCATTGATGGCAAATTGCCCAAACACCAATTTTTTGAGCCCTGTCAAAATCGCTGTGCTCATATCGACAAATTGATGCCCTGCTTGCGTAAAGGTTTCGGTGAACGAAGCCGGACGTGTCTGTGCAGAAACGGCTACACCGACTTTACCTACATTCCCAGCACTAGCATCCGCTTTTGGTGTGACCGACAACATTTGCTCCTGACCGCCACGATCGATTTTCCATTCCATCGCTTTGTTCGGCGATTGCTCAATCAGCTGGATCATTTTAGCGGAGTCACCGCCGATCGCTGTACCGTTGATCTGTTCAACGATATCACCTTTTTGCAATCCTGCTGCTGCGCCTGCCGATGATTCAGTCACTTGACCGAGTACAACGCCTGTAGGATTATCTACCGGCACACCCGTCATACGGACGAAAATCAAACAGAGCACAAATGCCAAAATAAAGTTCATCGCTGGACCCGCAAAAATGGACAAAGCGCGCTGTCCAACCGAAGCGCTGTTGAAGTGACGATTACGCGGAGCAATCTGAATCTCTTGCCCTTTGACCGTCATCATCGCTTGCGGGTGCACATCAAATGTCTGCACTTCCCTATCGACGTTCATCACGATTTTCAAGTCATCCACCAGATCGATCGATTGTACTTCGCCGCGAATCACATTGCGGCGATTGTCCAACTGATCCACGAAGATGGATTTGACCTGATTGTCTGCCATCCGTACGGCAATGGTCTGTCCGGGCTGAATCTCTGCCAGCTCTGGGTCTTCGCCTGCCATCCGTGCATAGCCACCAAACGGTAGCAGTCTGAGTGTAAATACGGTTTCGTCCTTTTTATATGAAAACAGCTTGGGACCGAATCCTATTGCAAATTCGCGTACGAGTACTCCGGCACGTTTGGCGAAAAAATAGTGTCCCCATTCATGCACCGTAACAATAACGAAAAACATGAGTACCGTCATAATAACTACTTGAAGTGTCTCCAAATTGCCAAATCCTCCTTCATATGCTTGCGACCGAAGTCTGTACGACCAGAGTGTTCGTACTCCATTAGATTATCACTTTTGTTCGCTCACTTACAAGCGGCGGTATAGGAATACATGAAATCTTTTCCATAATAGACAGAGATAATCCACACGGTCCTTTTGACAATCAGAGACAGCCGTACTATTAGGCAAATGCGGTGACAGCGCGCTGGCGAACCTCAGCATCTACCTGCTGGATCGTTTCCAGATCAGGCGATGAGATGACATCATGATGCTGGAGCGCATCCTCAATAATATCTTCAATATTCAAAAACGAAATCTCTCCCTTCAAAAAACGGGAAACAGCAACTTCGTTTGCAGCATTGAATACTGTCGGAGCCGTTCCACCTGCACGTCCACTTTCAAACGCCATGCGCAAACATGGGAAACGTTCGTAATCCATATCACGGAAATTCAATTGACCGACCTTAGCGAGCGACAATCGGGTGGATGGAGATGGCTGACGATCTGGATAGGTGAGTGCATATTGAATCGGCACACGCATATCAGGATTGCCTAGCTGCGCAATAATGCTTGTATCAGCAAATTCCACAAACGAATGAATGATACTTTCAGGATGCAATACAACCGAGATTTGGTCGTATGTCATGCCAAACAGCCAATGCGCTTCGATTACTTCCAGCCCTTTGTTTGCCATTGTCGCTGAATCAATTGTAATTTTGGAGCCCATCGACCAGTTTGGATGCTTGAGCGCATCGGCGACGGTCACGTCACGCAATTGATCCCGCGTACGGTCGCGGAACGAACCGCCGGATGCTGTCAATGTCAGTTCAGTAATACGCTCTCGCGGCTCACCGTTAAGACATTGAAATAGCGCCGAATGCTCGCTATCAATTGGCAAAATGGCTACCGCTTTGCTGCGAGCGCGTTCGGTCACGATATGACCGGCAGTAACCAACGTCTCCTTGTTAGCAAGACCGATCGTTTTGCCTGCGTCAATCGCTGCCAATGTCGATGGTAGACCCATACTACCCATCACTGCTGTAACGACGGTATCCGCATCATTATGAGCGGCAGCTTCGATCAATCCCTGCTCTCCATAATGTACATGTATGGATTGTGGTAATCGTTCACGCACCTGTTCCGCCAGTTCTTTTGTGGAAACAGATACCAGCTTCGGTTGGAATTCGAGCGCCTGTTCTACAACCAGTTCCACGTTGCTGCCAGCTGCCAGACTTTCCACTTTGAATTGATCTGCATGAGCACGTACCACATCTAGCGTTTGGGTACCAATCGAGCCAGTTGAACCAAGAATCGCGATCTTTTTCATTATAGCCTCCGTCTTGAGTACCTGTATTGTTGCAAATGATCAGAAAGGCATAAGCATTAGAATATGCACAAACGGGAATACCATCAGCCAGCTATCACAACGATCCAAAATACCACCATGACCAGGCAGGATTTTACCGGAATCCTTGATGCCATACACACGCTTGTAAGCAGATTGAATCAAATCGCCCATTTGTCCGATAACAGCTGCCGCCAGGCCAATCAAGAGCGCATTGCCAATATGAAATAGCGTCGGTGATATGATCGAGAAGGCGACCGCTGCAAGCATGGCAAAAAAGATACCGCCCACTGCACCCTCTATCGTTTTGTTCGGGCTAATCGAAGGCCAGAGTTTGTTTTTGCCAAGCGCCTTCCCTGTGAAATACGCTCCAATATCGCTGGCCCAGATGGAACAAAGCAGCATAAAGGTCCAGAACAAACCGTGACCGTCTGGTGCTTGCCTCGTCTCGGCAATATAGGAAAAACCGGTGCCGATATAAAATGCACCGATAAACAGCAACGCCATCAGCTTGATGTCCTGCTGGTTTTTGGTAATCACCGTAATCGACAGCAGTAGCAGCATGACGATCCATATCATATGATCAACCGACAATGGCGGTGTCAGATCCATTAGTGTCCAGGGAAACAGCATATATGCGACACTAATGTAACCGATCACCGCCGGTGCTCCAAACGGAGCCGCCTTTGTCATCGTTGTAAATTCATAAAATCCGACAAGCGCCATCACCAATAAAAGGGTTTGATACGCATACCCTCCAAAGAGACAAAGTCCCAGATATACGATTGCGGCTATGATACCAGTGATTATCCGCTCTTTCACAATTTATCCTCCATCCGAAACAACAGGGGTATCGCCGTGAGTACGGCTTACAGCCCGCCATATCTGCGTATTCTGCGCTGATATTCCGCTACTGCTTCGATCATATGTTCTTTGCCAAATTCCGGCCAGTAAATCGGTGTAAACCACAATTCACTGTAAGCTAGCTGCCACAGCATAAAGTTGCTGAGACGTAGCTCCCCGCTTGTCCGAATTAACAGATCGGGATCGGGCAATCCAGATGATTGCAGTACCTGACCGAATGTATCCGGTGTAATGTCATCGACAGACAGCTTGCCTTCCTGAACGGCATGTACCATCTGCTTGACGCCTTCGGTAATCTCGATTCGACTGCCATAATTTAAGGCAAATGTCAGCACAAGACCGGTATTGTGTTCCGTATCACGCATCGCTTTTTCCAGCGGTTCCAGCGTGTAGGAAGGCAGAATGCTTTTATCGCCCATTAGGCGTACCTGTACATTGCGCTCAACTAGCTCATCCAGCTCCGTTGCCACAAATTCAGCAGGCAGCTTCATCAGAAAATCGACTTCGTCTTTCGGCCGTTTCCAGTTTTCCGTGGAGAAGGCATACATCGTCAAATATTTAACTCCAAGTTCGTCGGCGGCCATAGTGGCCCGTTTAACGGCTTTCATGCCGTTCTGGTGTCCGATGACACGAGGCATACCGTGACTTTTCGCCCAACGACCGTTTCCGTCCATAATAACGGCGATATGATGGGGAACATTATCCGGCGAGAGCTCGCTGGTATGCTGTTGTTCGTCTTTATCCAACCACGAGCGAACACGCTTGAACATCGTTTTTCCTCCATACAGTGTGAAAAGAGACAAACCCCACCGTTCGGAGGGGTCGCAAGTCTCTTACACTTCCATAATCTCTTTTTCTTTCGCAGCAAGTACGTTGTCGACTTCCTTGATGAAGCGATCAGTCAGCTTTTGTACATCTTCCTGATGACCACGCGATTCATCTTCAGAGATATCTGTTTTTTCAAGTTTTTTGATATCATCATTCGCATCACGGCGAATGTTACGGATTGCCACTTTGGATTCCTCACCGAATTTTTTGGTCAGTTTGACCAGTTCGGCGCGGCGTTCTTCCGTCAGTGCTGGAATGGACAAGCGAATGATGTTACCATCGTTCGCAGGTGTCAGACCGAGATCCGATTTCATAATGGAGCGCTCAATATCGCTCAGCGATGTTTTATCCCATGGCTGAATGATCAGTGTGCGCGGGTCTGGTGTTGTAATGTTTGCCAGCTGGTTTACCGGTGTCAGTGCTCCATAGTATTCCACCTGTACACGATCCAGAATGGATGGTGTTGCGCGACCTGCACGCAGTGTCGACAGATCGCGACCCAGTGCTTGGATCGCTTTTTGCATGCGTTCTTCAGCGCTTTTCTTAATTCCTTGAGGCATTAGTCTACACTCCCTTTAACAATGGTTCCGATTTTTTCACCAAGTACAACGCGTTTGATATTGCCTTGTTCGGTAATTGCAAACACAATCAATGGAATATTGTTATCCATACACAGCGAAGATGCGGTTGAATCCATAACGCCCAGATTCTGGTTCAGCACCTCGAGGTATGTAAGCTGTTCGAATTTTTGTGCCGTTGGGTCTTTGAACGGATCTGCCGAGTAGACACCATCGACTTTGTTTTTCGCCATCAAAATTACTTCTGCTTCGATTTCAGCTGCACGCAGTGCTGCTGTTGTATCTGTGGAGAAGAATGGATTGCCTGTTCCTGCCGCAAAGATCACGACGCGTCCCTTTTCCAGATGACGGATCGCTCTCCGGCGGATGTATGGCTCAGCAATCTGCTGCATCGCGATAGAAGTCTGTACACGCGT
This sequence comes from Paenibacillus sp. JQZ6Y-1, assembly GCF_040719145.1. NCBI lineage: Bacteria > Bacillati > Bacillota > Bacilli > Caryophanales > Paenibacillaceae > Paenibacillus > Paenibacillus kandeliae. The sequence continues at coordinate 1,206,635 of NZ_JBFDUZ010000001.1, read as the reverse complement.
AGGCACCTCGATTTGCTCCAGTGCGTCTTGCAGTGCCAGCGAGTTCATCACAGTGGCCAGCATACCCATATAGTCAGCCGTTGCACGGTCAATGCCGCCTTGGCTGCCCGCAATCCCACGCCAGATATTACCGCCGCCGCATACGACTGCAACCTCCACACCCAATGCGACAACTTCTTTGATCTGTTCGGCAATGGAAGAAATCGTGCTGGCTTCAATACCGTACCCAGCCGTTCCCGACAACGACTCACCGCTGACTTTTAAGACCACTCTTTTAAATACAGGCTTATTCAAATGCATACCCTCCACTTTGTAAATTTAGTTATGATCGCGGAACATCGGTTACCTATCGCCGAATGTGCCGTTTTAAGGTTGCCGTAATTAAACGATTTTACAAAAGAAGGAACACAGTTTGTGTCCCCTCCCTTGTTTGTATTTCCGAATCGTTTTCCGGTATGTCCATCTTCCGGTTGGAAGATTAGCGTTTAACCTGTGCCATAACTTCTTCAACAAAGTTATCTTCTTTTTTCTCCAGACCTTCACCCAGCTCGAAACGAGCGAAGCGACGGATCGAGATGTTTTCGCCGATTGTGCTGATTTTTTCGTTCAGCAGTTGGCTGATTGTTTTGTCTGGATCTTTAACGAAGGATTGCTCCATCAGGCAGTACTCTTCGTAGTACTTGTTGATGCGACCTTCAACCATTTTTTCAACGATTTTCTCTGGTTTGCCTTCGTTCAGAGCTTGTGCTTTCAGGATCTCTTTTTCTTTCTCGATCGCTTCAGCAGGTACTTCTTCACGACGAACATACAGCGGGCTTGCTGCTGCGATTTGCATAGCGATGTCGCGAGCGAAGTCTTTAAATTGATCTGTTTTACCAACGAAGTCAGTTTCACAGTTGATTTCTACCAGTACGCCGATACGTCCGCCAGCGTGGATGTAAGATTCAACTGTACCTTCTGTTGCTGCACGACCAGCTTTGTTTGCTGCTGCGGACAGACCTTTTTCACGAAGTACGTCGATTGCTTTCGAGATATCGCCGTTTGTTTCTTCCAGCGCTTTTTTGCAATCCAGCATACCTGCGCCTGTTTTTTCACGAAGCTCTTTTACTGCGCTTGCGTTAACTGCCATTAGTGTGACCTCCATATAGTCAAAAGTTTAAGTTAAGTACCTGTGTGCAAAACGCTCCGATTGTTGCAAATCGTGCGTTGCTGACGGCATCACAGCCGCCGCTCCAACCATATCCAGTAGAAGCTTACCATATTTCATCAGGAAATAAAATTCCCGATTACCTTAAAAAAAGGGCAGTGAAAGGTTTACACCTGCCAACCACCCTTTTATTTTAGAAAGCATTCATTGCTATATCGACGCGTCAGCGGCAATTATGCAGTTGTTTGTTCGCCTTGGTTAGCTTCGATGACTGCATCAGCCATTTTTCCAGTCAACAGTTTAACAGCGCGGATCGCGTCGTCGTTACCTGGAATTACATAGTCGATTTCGTCTGGATCGCAGTTAGTATCAACGATACCTACGATTGGGATACCCAGTTTGCGTGCTTCTGCAACAGCGATACGCTCTTTACGAGGATCGATGATGAACAGGGCGCTAGGCAGGCCTCTCATGTTTTTGATACCGCCCAGGAATTTTTGCAGACGATCTTTTTCTTTGCGAAGCAAGATAACTTCTTTTTTAGGAAGTACTTCGAAAGTACCGTCTTCTTCCCATTTTTCCAGTTCTTTCAGACGGTTGATACGTTTTTGAATTGTTTCAAAGTTAGTCAGTGTACCACCCAACCAACGTTGGTTGATGTAGAATTGACCAGCGCGCTCAGCTTCTTCCTTAACGGAATCTTGAGCTTGCTTTTTTGTACCAACGAACAGGATTGTACCGCCGTCAGCTGCAACGGATTTTACAAAGTTGTAAGCTTCGTCAACTTTTTTAACCGTTTTTTGCAGGTCAATGATGTAGATACCGTTTCTTTCAGTGAAGATGTAACGGTCCATTTTAGGGTTCCAACGACGAGTTTGGTGACCGAAATGTACCCCAGCTTCGAGAAGCTGTTTCATGGAAATAACTGCCATGTTTGTGTTCCTCCTAATGTTTTGGTTTTTTGTGTGCCTCCGCATCCTTCATCTTCCGGCAAAACTTTTCATACGAAAAGCACCTCTGCTCGAAATCGGAATGCGTGTGTTTTAACACCATTAGTTAATATATCATAAATATCTTGTTGGTTGCAACCTCAATATTTTGTCATTCATTTCCCACTTTTTTTATACTAAAACAGCCACCCTGGCTGTTGTGCAATATGCACATCAGGAGGATGGCTGTCCGGTAATTTCTTTAATGATTTTGTCATAGCTATCGCCAGCATTAATCTGATAATTGCCAATTTGCAAATGCTTGTTGGCATTCAATTCCGAGGCACGACTAACAAAATCGCTTTGGCTGCTGATCAGACCTTGCTTTTTTAGGTTATAGGCAACATCGCTTAGCATCTCACCACCGCTAATGCTGAACTGTACGGTAGACGGCGTGGCAGCCTTGGATGGCTGAGTAGTCGCTGTCTTATTTGATGTACTGCTTGTACTTGCAGCTGACGATGTAGGTTGCTCCGAATCTGTTGCCGAAGACGTTGATGAGGACTTTGGCTCACTTGGATCGGTCGTCGAGCTAACAGATGAAGATTGCGGCTGTTCGGGAGCCGTTGTAGAGCTGATGGAATTGCTCGATGAGCTATCCGGCTGCTCTGGACTGGTTGGTGCTTCCGGGTCGGTACTCGTCGGTTCCGTCGTATCAGATTGCTTTTGCGATTGGGCTTTTTTGGTTGCCTCCTGCTTTTGCAATTCCTGCCACTGCTCTTTATTGTACACCTGCTCATCTGAGCTATAAATCTGCATATTTTGAGCCTGTGCTGCCTGTTGAATCTGTTCTGGAGTCAACTGCATGCCATTCAGCATCGTTTGTCCTTTGCCGATATTCACAAGCTGCAATAAAATGGCACCAACGATAATACCGACACCAATGCCAATCATAAATGAACGATTTTTGATCACGATTGTTCCTCCTGTTTGGCAAGCTGCAGGATCAGCAGCACTTCTCCGCGCTGCAAACCAACCGTTTTGGCTATCGTATCAACCGACTTGCCATTGTCATGCAGTTTGAACAGCTCAGGGTAACGATCCTGAATCCGCTCCTGTTGGGGCAACTCCGGCTCGTTATCTGCCTGCTGCTGTTCCTGCATCATTCGTGCTGCCGACTTCATCAGCTCTTCTCCCTGACGATTCAGACCGTTCATGTCCGTTGGTGGAGCTGGAACGGCAGCAGGCATCATAGGAGCTGCTGCTATCGGCTGGACAGCCGCAGTAGCCGCACGTTGCTCTAGTTCCATCAGCCGCTGACGCATTTCGCTAACCTGCTCTTGCAGAGCGATTTGCTTGGCAGATGATTCCTGCTTAATTTTTGAAACGAGATCAATAATCTCTTCGTTTTCCTTTTCAATCTCGGTCATGTAATGCTCCAGCGTATCCTCTACCTTTTCAACTGTGGCAGTGGCGACCGTTTCTTCCGGCTGGCTCTTGTTCTTGCGTGGCAGCACCATACCGTAGACAACGGCGAGTGCTCCCAGCAATACGATATATACCCATGAAGGCAAATCACCCATAGTTAGCTCACCCTAAATCAATATGTCATAATATCGCAAACAAAACCTGTCTTTTAAAAGGACAGGTCGATATGTTTGCCTTTGTATGGATGCTCGGCAGGAGCAGGTTGCGTTTCGTCTTCTAGCTGCTGATGATGCTGTTGCTGAGCATGCTGCTCGCCCGGATGACCATCATGAATCGACGCATCCGCCGATTGCTTGACGCCATCACTACGGGTTCTCATTCGCTCCGCCTGCTCAAGGGTACGATCAGCCAGAATCGACTGCTCAATGGATGGACGCATCAGATGTTCCTGTTGAATTTTGCCAGCTTCACTTGTACGCGGTACCGCAATTTGTAATTCCACAGCTCTCATGCCCATTACCAACACCCACCTTATTTGAAATTAATGATTCGCCACCATCGTAATGTCTCCGTCTTGGAACACAAAGCTTACTCGTTGTGCCGTATCTTTAATATACTTCGTATAGCGTCCGATGACCAGCTTAGATCCACCATAAATCGTATGCATGACCTCGATTTTGGCTTTACCGGATTCCTCCAGTCGCCGTTCAATCTCTAGTACGCTATCTTTGATGTCATCGCGCTCACGCAGTTGGCTCTTTTTGGTAGCCGACAATTTGATTCGCAATGCCATTTTGTCCGGTCCCAGCTGTCCGACAGATGCCAGTTGATCCAGAAGGGTTAAAGCTTTCTCGGTTTTGTCGAGATTTTCGTTATGTGTTTTGAGTTCCTTCCGCAGCACGACAAGCTGATTACGCAGTTCCGGCAGAACGCCAACCTCAATTTCGGTTACGGTAAAAGCGGTATTGCCGATGGTACGACCAACGACCATTTCACCCGCTTGCAGTTGTCCGCCAACAATCAGCCCTTTGGGACCGTCACAGCGGATACTTTCTCCTGCTTGGATATGAGAGTGCATGATGCTTTGTGAGACGATGACTGATTCACCAGCCTGTACATTGCCTTCCTGAATAAAACCGGTTTTGACATTGACTGCTGCTTTGACCAGCCCTTTGTTATAACCGATAATACCGCCGGTGATCTCAATCGAGCCGCCTGCTTCCAGTTCGGCACCTTCCACTCCACCAACCACCCGAATATCCCCGGATGCCCGTACACGGAAATTGGAAAGCACATTGCCGCGAATGACCACCGTACCGACAAAATCAATATTGCCGGTATGATAATCAATATCGCCGTTCACTTCATACACGGGAAAGACATTGATCTTATCGTTGTCCGTACGCGATACCACACCGTCAATGGCTGCATAAATGGCTGTCTGCTCCGGATTAAGTACAATGTTTTTGCCAAGCTTGAAACGCGCTTCTTTACCGGGCTTGTAGGGGATTCGCTCTCCCGCTACATCAATGCCCGGCTCACCAGGCTGTGGATCAACCTTTTCGGCGATCAGCTGACCGCGAAGCGCATTATTCAAACGTAAAATTTCTTTGTAGTCCACGCTGCCATCTTCGGCTTCCAGTGGTCCCCTATTTTCGGAATCGATCGCTATCGCATGGTGGATGTAACCGTCGATGCCCGGTACCGGTGCGGTACCGCGCGCAACTTCGATGGTCTCGGTCTGATACAGTTCTGGCTGCGATGCCAGCTTGACCAGTTCTTCCATTTTGATGCCATAGGTGATTCCTTGCGTACGCAAAAATCCCTCCAGTTGTTCAGCCGTGCATGCAAACTGTTCATCAAACGTCTGAAATGCCAGATAAGCAGCCGACTTGTCATTCGAAAAACTTACTTTTACATATTCGTCGAGCGTTAATTGAGAGGTCACGCCTTTTTCCCCTTTCACAAACGGCGTTACATATCCTGCATTAACAGACCTCTTTGTTTGTCCAGTGCTCCCCGGAGACGAAGAATCGCCTTGGAATGCAATTGCGAGATGCGAGACGGAGACAGTGACATAACTTCCGCAATTTCACTGAGTGAAAGGTCTTCATAGTACAGCAGTGACACAACCGTTCTTTCTTTTTCGGTAAGCTTCTCAATGCCCTTCATCAGCAATTCCTTGAGTACAAAATCATTTACACTACGATCGGGGTTTTTCGCTTTTTCATCTACAATCAATGACATGCGAGTTTCCGATTCTTCTTCGCGAATAGGATCTTCTAGCGATGTGATTGTCATAACTGCTACATCTTGCAGCATAGTCTGAAATTCACGCTCACTTACATCCAAAAATTCACTAATTTCTGCATCGGATACAGAACGTAAATATTTCTGTTCCAATTGCTGGTAAGCATCTTCAATCTTGCGCGCTTTTTCGCGTACAGAGCGGGGAACCCAATCTCCTTGTCTCAATCCGTCCAGTATCGCTCCACGCACACGCCAGGAGGCATACGTTTCGAATTGCAAACCGCGTTTATAATCGAATTTTTCAATGGCGTCAATTAGACCCATCACTCCGTTACTCATCAAATCGTCCTTGGAAACATTTTTCGGGAGACCGATCGCAAGGCGGCTGGACACATATTCCACGGTGCCAAGATAATTTTCGATCAAGCGTTTTTTTGCTTCCACATTACCATGCTCTTTCCACTGCACCCACAGCTCGATATGGTTCAAGTGGCTTCCTTTTTGCTCGCTCAATTGCTTTCACCCTCCTTACTTTTGTGTCAGGTGGCGTACGGCCTTCGCCAGCTCCTCCGGATCTTGTTGCTTGGTTGAAACCAGTTTGGGCGGATCAAGAGGGGCAAATCCTTCCTGTCCTCCGGTATTATCCGGCTTCGGTGTCAGCAAATCGTTCAGTTCGTTGTCCTGATCAGGAGAAGTAATATCCAGGCGGTTCCCACGATCCTGATCTTCCTGTGAAGCCTGTTGTACCGCTGCAGATTGTCCGCTATTTCCTGTGGATGGTGGCTTTTTGGCTGCGCTCACGGGATTCACTAGAATCCCGAGCATGAAGCGCAACAAAAATGCCAGTAGAAACCATACAGCAAATCCAAAACAGCCTCGAA